>NZ_JACJTR010000011.1 GCF_014698795.1 Nostoc sp. FACHB-892 | reverse complement strand
GCTCTATTGGTTGGTCCTGATCCTGGGGTCCAAATTACTGCCATGATTGATTCTCCTAATTCTGGATTTCTAAGTGAACAATGAGCTACTAGTAGTTCAGTTTTAAGAAAAGTATGAAAATACTAGTTTCTATTTATGAACTACAAAACTTAATAGCTTTTAGCTGCTAAGTATTACTCAGGGGTGTATTCCTTTTTTATGCAGAATATTGGTTTTTGGAAAACTTCCTTACTATAAAACCATATGGTTAAGGTAAGGCTAAAAGTCTGTTATCAAAGTCAATTTTTTAACGTAGATGCCACAGGCTTCTGCTAACGAGCAGCGTCTTGCAGAGAAGGCGCAGAGAGAAGAAATAAATGTTTAATACGAGTATATTATACTATGACATTTGCAGACAGAACTTACTACATACTGAATTTTTAGGTCATGTAGAAAAGAAAAATGGCTCGTAAATGCCTTTGCTGAAGAGGCTTTCAGCTAATTGAATGATTTTAAATAAAGTTTGAACAATAAATAAGAATTAAATAGTAACCCGTGCTTATGTTGTGATTTTATTGACAAATAATTAATGAATTAACAGTATTAATAAGTGAGTATTTATCTGTAAAATATAGTGAGTTTTTATCCATAGTATATAAAAGTGCCAGTGATCTAAACGCAAGTATGAATTGGTATTCATACTTTTACTAAGGAAGGGTTTTTACTGAAGATTGAAGCATTCGTTTTTGCATTTACTCTCAAATGAGCATTTATTTAAGGAGTAAAATGTAATACTTTAAATATAATTAAATATTTTTTTCTAAAGTTAGTTCTAGTGGAGTGATATCATGTTCAGTAAATTGCTTTTCATTGTCGAAGAACCCCACCAAAGCTGTGCTTTATATCCCTTCATAGTTTGCAGGGAGCAGATTTATTTCATACGAAAAAAGAAAAATACATAAGTCTTGATTTCTCGTTTTGTGGCATAGCTTTTTACCCCGCTTCCATTCCTCTCCTCCACGGGGGGAGAGGCTTTGAAACGCAGTTTTAATTTTTCTCTGCTTGTATGAAACCACCCTGCTTCCCAGTTTCCAGGGAGGGGTTGGGTGTGGGGTGTTAAGATATGCAGCGATATAATAAGTAGTCAACCGAACTTGATATGAAGCGCCACTGAACGCACCACTTTATCGTTGCAAAGTACCTAGAGGTTGATAACCTGCAACTTGGGTTGATGATTAATTTTTGATGTTTTTATGGAGCGGTTATAAAATTATTGGCATTTTCTCATTCCCTGGCTGACAACCAGAGAATGAGAGAAACTAACTCGCGGCTAAATTGCCCCAACCCACGTAGGGTAATTTTGCAGCCGTTACCCGAACTTGGTCAGCATTCGCCACCAACTGACCGCAAGCGTCCCAAGTCCCAGAAATAAATGTGCTTCTTGTTCCTTCACCGATCGCAACTGAGGCAGTGTAATCACCAATTTGCACTTGCAAGGTTTCCAGATTTACTGTGACGGCGGCTTGGGGATTGGCAGCCACTAACTCTTGCAGTTGTTTAACAGTAACAGCATCGGCACTCACGCAAGGTATGCCCATTGCTACACAGTTACCGAAAAAGATTTCCGCGAAGCTTTCACCGATTAAAGCTTGGATTCCCCATTTTGCGATCGCTTGGGGTGCGTGTTCTCGTGATGAACCACAGCCAAAGTTGCGGTTGACTATTAAAATATTCGCGCCTTGGTACTGGGGTTGGTCAAAGGGGTGTTCACCTTTAAGTGCTGTCCGGTCATCAATAAATGCACCTTCACCTAACCCATCAAAGGTAACGGCTTTCAAATATCGCGCGGGAATGATGCGATCGGTATCTATATCATTCCCTACTAAGGGTATACCCCGCCCTGAAACTGTTTTAACTTCACTCACCATAAACTTTATTTACCCATCATTTCAATGACAGCCTGTTAATTTCTACAAATGACCAATGACAAATGACAAATGACAAATGACAAAAAAATTACAGCAACTCGCGTACATCAGAGACTTCGCCTTTTATCGCAGCAGTAGCGACCATTGCCGGACTCATTAACAATGTTCGACCGGAAGAGGAACCTTGTCTTCCTTTAAAGTTGCGGTTGGAGGAAGAAGCGCTGATTTGTCTTCCTTGTAGCTTATCGGGGTTCATGGCTAGACACATGGAACATCCCGGTTCACGCCACTCAAATCCGGCTTCCTGAAAGATTTTATCTAATCCTTCAGCTTCCGCCTCTTCTTTTACCCTTTCAGAACCAGGAACAACGAAGGCTTTGATTCCCTCCGCGACGTGGCGACCTTTGGCGATTTTCGCAGCTTCTCGCAAATCGCTAATTCTGCCGTTGGTGCAACTGCCAATAAAGCAGACATCTATTTTAGTGCCCTTGATCGGTTGACCAGGATATAAATCCATGTAGCGGTAAGCTTCTTCGGCAATAAATCGGTCTTCTTCTAGTAGTTCTTCCGGTTGAGGCACTGACTGGTTGACACCAATACCTTGACCGGGAGTAATCCCCCAGGTAACAGTAGGAGGAATTTCTGTAGCGTCGAATATCACCACATTATCGTACTGGGCATCAGCATCGCTTTTAATGGAATCCCACCAAACCACTGCTTTATCCCAATCTGCATCAATGGGTGCAAAATCTCTGCCTTTGAGGTAATCGTAGGTGACTTGATCTGGATTGACATAGCCGCATCTAGCACCGCCTTCGATCGCCATATTGCAGACAGTCATCCTCTCTTCCATGTTCATTTGCTCAAATGTCGTACCTGCAAATTCGTAAGCATAGCCCACGCCACCTTTAACACCAAGGGTGCGGATGATATGCAAGATGACATCTTTGGCGTAAACTCCTGGGTTGAGGGTGCCATTAACTTCGATTCTGCGGACTTTCAGTTTTGATAGGGCAAGCGTTTGGGAAGCGAGAACATCCCGGACTTGACTAGTACCAATACCAAATGCGATCGCACCAAATGCTCCATGACTGGAAGTGTGGCTATCTCCACAAGCGATCGTCATTCCTGGCTGAGTCAGCCCAAGTTCTGGAGCGATTACATGAACTATACCCTGACTACCAGAACCGATATTGTAAAAAGTTATGTTATTTTCTTGACAGTTATTTTCCAGCGCCTGAATCATTTCCTCTGCCAAGCTATCCACAAAAGGACGCGCCTGATTTTCTGTCGGCACAATATGATCGACAGTGGCAACAGTCCGTTCTGGAAATAGTACTTTTAGACTCCTCTCACGTAACATAGCAAAGGCCTGGGGACTGGTGACTTCATGAATTAGGTGAAGCCCGATAAATAGTTGCGTCAGTCCTGAGGGAAGTGTACCAACGGTGTGTAAGTCCCAAACTTTATCAAACAGGGTACCTTTGCTCATACGTCAATCAATATTTCAAGAGTCCGGTCTTAAATAGTATCAAAAAAAATCTCGGTTTTTGCAGATCACTTAAATATTACTTACAGTTTTGTACTCTTAATTTCTCTGTGCCTCTGTGGTTTTATTCTTCCTTAACGAACCGCAGAGGCGCTGAGAACACAGAGGAAGAGAGGTAAAAGCGAAAATTCTCCGAAATAGTGAGATGCAATGATGTAAGTAACTTTATCCTTTGGCACAAGGATATGTTAATAAAATACGAGATAGTTGCACTACCAGCATTATGCCCATAGATTTACGGGAATTTTATCAGGCTAGCGATCCCAGCAGAACTCTGTTTGTCAACCATAGCTCTGATAGCAAGTATTATATAGATTTTTCCTCAGTCCGAGGTGGTGATATTCTTGGCAAACTGAAGCAGAAGATTACTTTTTTTAAGCCTAATGAACCCACTTGCACGTTATTTACTGGGCATATTGGTTGTGGAAAATCGACAGAACTATTGCGATTACAAGCAGAACTAGAAAAGTTAGGCTTCCATGTGGTCTATTTTGAGTCCAGTGACGATTTGGAAATGACCGATGTTGATATTGCTGATGTGCTGCTAGCGATCGCTCGGCGTGTAAGTCAAAGTCTGGATAAAATTACTCTAGAGTCACCCAACAAGTTTAATGAGTTGCTGCAAGGTGCTTGGAAGGTCTTAAACTCCGAGGTGACTGGGGCAAAAGTTAAGGTTCCGGTGCTTGGTGATGTTGGTTTATCCGCAGATAAAGAAAAACTTTCTTTGTCTATGGGCATTGGTGAAATCACTAGCAAGATGAAAAATGACCCAACCCTGCGAGAAAAACTTAATCAGTATTTAGCACCGCAAAAAACTAAGCTGCTAGAAGCGATTAATCAAGAATTATTAGAACCTGCCGTGGCTAAACTCAAACAGCAGGGTAAAAATGGTCTAGTGGTAATTGTCGATAATCTTGACCGCATAGATAATCGTGTCAAACCTTGGGGTCGTCCGCAGCAGGAATATTTATTTGTCGATCAAGGTGAGTTTTTGACCAAGCTGAATTGTCATCTCATCTACACCATGCCCTTGTCTTTGAAGTTTTCCAATGATTACGGAATGCTGACTCAGCGTTTCCCAGAAGACCCCAAAGTGTTACCAATGGTACCTGTACAAAAGACTGATGGCAGTGTTCATACACAAGGAATGGCACTCATGCAGCAGATGGTACTTGCTAGAGCTTTTCCTGACATAACACCAGAGGAGCGTTTAAATAAAGTTACCGAAATTTTTGATAGTGCTGCTAGCCTAGAACGCTTGTGTCAAATGAGCGGTGGTCATGTGCGGGATGTGCTGAGGCTCCTAAATACCTGGATTATGGAAGAGATGAGCCTTCCCTTAACCCGTGAAACCTTAGAGGAAGTGATTCGTTCTCGGCGGAATGAAATCATGTTGCCAATTTCTGATGATGAGTGGCAATTGTTACGCCATGTCAAGGAAAGGAAAAAGGTGAGTGATGACCACGGATATCAAAAACTGATCCGCAGTCGGTTTGTCTTTGAATATCGGGATGGTGGCCAGTCTTGGTTTGATGTTAATCCCATCTTGGCGGAAGCGAAGGAGTTGCAGTGAAAACAATCCAAGAGTTAAAGACTCGGATTAAAGAACTCAGTCAACAAGCTGTTGAATTTAGTAGAAAAGCATCTGAAGTATGCTTAAGTAACCGTCAGCAAGCCAAGTATTTTAGACAACAAGCAAGAGAAGCTAGCAAACGCGCTCAAGTATTAATACAGGAGTTAAAATGCCAGGAAGTTTAATTTTGTAGTCAACTTAGAGCCTCCGGCATGCTGACGCGAACGTGGCTATACAAACATAGACGCTTTGCGGCTTCCCGGAGGGTAGTCCACAGAGGTGGACTAAGAAAAAATCAAGGGTTTGAAACCCACGGAGGTGGGTTTTGCCTGTGTAGACGCGGTTTCTAACCGCCCTTTTAACTTTTAACTTATGACAGACTCGCAATCACCAAAAAATGACCATATAAACAGCGATGTCTACGACGGGCTACGCCAACGCTCTCTGAAACAATTAGCTTGGGCGATCGAATCCTCCGTGGGACAGTTTAAGCTGATTTTGGCACGGTGTAATTATGCTAGCTTGCGCGATCGCTTAATCTCTAGACTGCGGGAAATTTGTCAAGTTGAAATTCGTGTCTTGGCAGTGCAGCAATCTAACAAAACTCTTTATACTGCGATTCAGGAAGAATTTGGCGCAGAAATACCAGCCTGTGTAATGGTTGTGGGTTTAGAATCAGTGCAGAATTTATCTGTGATGTTAACTTCTGCAAATCAGGTGCGGGAAGACTTTCGCAAGAATTTTGCTTTCCCCTTAGTATTGTGGATTGACGATGAAATCTACAAGCAACTAATACAGCTTGCACCAGATTTGGAAAGTTGGGCAACTACAAGAGATTTTGCCATATCAACACAGGAATTGATAGATTTTATCAGCGAAACGGCTAATCAATGGTTTAGTAATAACTTAAAGTTTAGTGTTGATGTATATATTAAACTGGAGAAGGAGTTAGAAGCAGCGCGTAAATATTTACTCAGCAAGCCAGATATTTATAATTTAGAAACTCAAGCTAATTTAGAATCTTTATTAGGATTTGTTAAACAAATAAATAATCAAAAAGATTCGGCATTAGAGCATTATCACAAAGCTTTAGAACTTTGGCAGCAAAATCATAATTTAGAACGACAGACAAAAATCCTTGGTGAGATTGGCTTTTGTTATTATTTAAAAGCTTTTAAACATCAAGATATCAATCATTCAGATTGGCAAACGACTTGGCATTATATTCAAGAGTATATAAATTTTATTAGCCAGTTTAGAAGTCCAGATTTAATTGCTAATGCAGTAGTTAAATTTGGTGATATCTTGCGAGAATTGCAAAAGTGGGAAACATTACAAAGTCTTTCAGAACAAGCTTTAGTAATCCATCGAAATAACAATCAATTAAGAGAACTAGCCAAAGATTACGGTTTTTTAGCTGAAGTGGCTTTGGCTCAAAATAATTGGGTTCAAGCAAATCAGTTAGTTAAGCAAGCCTTGGAAGTTTTTGCGGCAATTCCTAATCTGGAATCAGCGAATATATCAGGGGTTTTAGCTGCTGACTTTTCACAGGATCTGAAAAACCTCTCTCCAAACCTCTCTCCTGCAAGGAGAGAGGCTTTGAATTCTCCCCCTTCCCTCGTAGGGAAGGCGGCTGGGGGGTTAGGTTTCGCGGATGAGGTGAAAAGTCAGGTTTTATCTGATATTCCTGAAAGAGATTTCAAGTCAAAAGATTTGAGTTTATATCAGTTTATTTTAAGTCGTTCTCAATACCATTTAGGTCAAACTCAACAGGCAACTCTCAGCTTAGAAACTGCTAGGGATGTGGGTAATCCCCTAGAAGATGTCAGGCTTTACTTGGATATTCTCAGGTTTTTGCAGCAGCTTTACTTTGAGCAAAAAGAATATCTCAAAGCATACAACATCAAACAGCAACAGCGTTCTATTGAACAGCAATTTGGCTTGCGGGCTTTTATTGGTGCGGGTAGATTAGAAGCTACCAAACAGGCATTTGTAGAGACATTGCGCTCAAACTCTCCGCAAGGAAACATTGCCCCAGAAATTGCTGCATCTGGTCGCCTATTGGATGTAGAACGTTTAATTGAACGCATGGGTCGCCCTGATTATAAGTTGATAGTAATTCATGGGCAATCGGGTGTCGGCAAAAGTTCTCTGGTAAATGCGGGATTAATACCAGCTTTAAAGAATAAAGCGATCGGTATTCAAGATTATTTGCCCGTAGTAATGCGAGTTTACACCAACTGGGTAGAAGAATTAAGCAGGCTTTTAAGAAAAAGTGAGGAATCGAGAGTTTGTAGAGACGCGATTCATCGCGTCTTTCCTGATTGGCGACAGTCAGAACTCGGCACTTCAACCTCAGAACTCGGCACTTCAACCTCAGAACTCGGCACTTCGACCTCAGAACTCGGCACTTCAACCTCAGAACTCGGAACTTCAACCTCAGAATTCGGAACTTCAACCTCAGAACTCGGCACTTCGACCTCAGAACTCGGAACTTCAACCTCAGAACTCGGAACTTCGACTTCAGAACTCGGAACTTCGACCTTTGATATTCAAAATACCCACTCCTTAGTTCTCTCGTCTTCTTCACGTCCTAGTGCAGACGCGATGAATCGCGTCTCTACAAAGTTTCTAATCACTCAATTACGGGAAAACGAACAGCGCAACCTGCGAACGGTGCTAATTTTCGATCAATTTGAGGAATTTTTCTTTGTTTACACCGAACCTGCACAAAGAAAGCAATTCTTTGAGTTTTTGGGAGAGTGTCTGAATGTTCTATCGGTGAAAGTTATCTTATCACTGCGGGTAGATTACATCCATTACTTGCTAGAGTGCAATGATTTGTCCAGCCTCAAGATTATTGGCAATGACATTCTCAGTAATAATGTGCTTTACAAGTTGGGGAATTTCTCGCGTGCTGATGCGAAGTCAATTATTCAGCGTTTAACTGAAAATACTAGTTTCCGCTTGGAATGTGCTTTAGTTCAACAACTGGTGCAAGATTTAGCCGGGGAATTGGGTGAAGTTCGTCCCATTGAGTTGCAGGTTGTGGGGGCGCAACTGCAAACGGAGAATATTACAACTCTGGCAGAATATCGCAAGGGTGGCACTAAAGACGAATTGGTTAAGCGTTATTTGAATGAAGTTGTTAATGATTGCGGTGAAGAAAATCAGCAAGCAGCAGACATATTACTCTATTTGCTGACCGATGAAAAAGGAACTCGCCCTCTGAAGACTCGCGCTGAATTGGAACGCGATTTGTTGCCGTACTTATCGGAGATCCCCCCAACCCCCCTTAAAAAGGGGGGCTTTATTCTTTCTACCCCCTTTTTAACAACATTTGAGCGTTTAATTCCCCTACCTCAACCAATAGTATCTTTTGCAGTTAAGTTCAAATCTCCATTCCAAAACTTAATTACGAATTACGAATTACGAATTACGAATTATTTAAAGGCGGGGGGATCAGAGGCTAGGGCGGAACAAGCTTCTGAAATCAGTAAATTAGATTTAGTGTTAGAGATTTTTGTCCAATCTGGCTTGGTGGTTTTGCTACCAGAAAACCCCGCCGACCGTTATCAACTGGTACATGACTACATCGCCGCCTTTATCCGCCAGCAACAAGAACCGAAGTTAAAGCAGGTAATGGCGGAACTGGAAAAAGAACGAGAACAAAGAAAAATTAGTGAAGCGAAACTAAATAACTTTCTCAAACGCGCCTTTTTTGGTTCAGTTGCAGCCGGATTAGTCTTAGCTGGACTAACATTTACAGCCTGGGATGCAGCACAAAGGGCAGAAAAGGAAAAAAAACAAGCTGAAATCAGTGAAATTAACGCCCTTGTTAACTCTTCAGCCACCTTTTCTGCCTCTGGACAAACCTGGGATGCACTGACAGAAAGCTTAAAAGCACGCGGAAAACTGAAAAATGCCGGGAAGGTGGCGGTAGATACCCAGATGCGGGTTGTGGGAACATTGCGGAAAGCTGTGTACTTACAACCAGAAAACAAATTCCAAGAACTGAATACATTAGAAGGGCATAACAGTTCGGTCAGTAGCGTGGTGTTCAGCTCCGATGGGCAAAGGCTGGCTTCTGCAAGTGTTGACAACACCATCAAACTCTGGGATGTCGCCAGTGGTAAAGCTGTGCAAACCCTGACTGGGCATAGCAGTGCGGTCATTAGCGTGGTGTTCAGCCCCGATGGGCAAAGGCTGGCTTCTGCAAGTGCTGACAACACCATCAAACTCTGGGATGTCGCCAGTGGTAAAGCTGTGCAAACCCTGACTGGGCATAGCAGTGCGGTCTATAGCGTGGTGTTCAGCCCCGATGGGCAAAGGCTGGCTTCTGCAAGTGCTGACAACACCATCAAACTCTGGGATGTCGCCAGTGGTAAAGCTGTGCAAACCTTGACTGGGCATAGCAGTTGGGTCTATAGCGTGGTGTTCAGCCCCAATGGGCAAAGGCTGGCTTCTGCAAGTGTTGACAACACCATCAAACTCTGGGATGTCGCCACTGGCAAAGCTGTGCAAACCCTGACTGGGCATAGCAATACGGTCATTAGCGTGGTGTTCAGCCCCGATGGGCAAAGGCTGGCTTCTGCAAGTGCTGACAACACCATCAAACTCTGGGATGTCGCCAGTGGTAAAGCTGTGCAAACCCTGACTGGGCATAGCAGTTGGGTCTATAGCGTGGTGTTCAGCCCCGATGGGCAAAGGCTGGCTTCTGCAAGTTATGACAACACCATCAAACTCTGGGATGTCGCCAGTGGCAAAGCTGTGCAAACCCTGACTGGGCATAGCAGTTCGGTCTATAGCGTGGTGTTCAGCCCCGATGGGCAAAGGCTGGCTTCTGCAAGTTATGACAACACCATCAAACTCTGGGATGTCGCCACAGGCAAAGCTGTGCAAACCCTGACTGGGCATAGCAGTTCGGTCTATAGCGTGGTGTTCAGCCCCGATGGGCAAAGGCTGGCTTCTGCAAGTGCTGATAACACCATCAAACTCTGGCATGTCGCCACTGGCAAAGCTGTGCAAACCCTGACTGGGCATAGCAGTCCGGTCATTAGCGTGGTGTTCAGCCCCGATGAGCAAAGGCTGGCTTCTGCAAGTGCTGATAAGACGATAATTATATGGAATTTGGATTTAAATAAGTTAGTCAAAGATGGTTGTGGCTTGCTCAACAATTATTTGGTTGTCTATCCTGAAGTCCTGCAAGAACTAACAGAATGCCAAACTCCGCCTCGGCTGGTGCAAGCCGCTACAGTATTAGTCATCCAAGGTGAGAAATTAGCGCGAAATGAAGACATTGATAATGCTGTTGTCAAATTCCGCAAAGCACAGCAGTGGGATGCTAATTTAAGATTTGAACCTAACGTAAAAGCACAAGAGTTTCTCAACAAAGGCAAAGCTGAACGCTCAGTTGCTGAAGGAAATAGTCGCTTACAAGAGAACAAGTTTAAAGAAACACTAGCAGCTTATACCGCAGCCCTCAAGCTTGATCCAAAAGTCGAAATTCCTGCTGATTCTTGGAATACACTATGCTGGCGCGGGAGTCTGCAAAAACAAGCCGCCGATGTTTTACCAGCCTGTGAACAAGCCGTTGCCCTTGCACCTGAAGATGGCAATATTCGTAGTGTTCGTGGCTTGGCTAGGGCGCTAACAGGCAACTATCAAGGAGCAATTGAAGACTTTGAGGCATACATCGCCCAAACTGAAGATAAAGATAGTAAAGCACAACGGCAACGCTGGGTGAAAGATTTACGCGCCGGGAAGAATCCGTTTACAGATGCAGAGATTAAGAAGCTACAGAATTAGAGAATTGAGCCAAAAATTAAGTCATCTCACTTTTGCAAAAATAAGTCTATGACCTCTCCCCTAAGAGGGGAGAGGCTTTGAGTCTTACTCCCATTCCTTTGTAGGGAAGAGGGGTTGGGGGTTAGGTCTCTATTGAACTCAACCCAGAAGCGCTATAGATAATCACAAGGTGGAAGGATGCTATACAGCGATTTTAGTCTCGCTAAGGTGAAAAAGAGTTTTGACTTAACACTCGATGAAACTCGGAATTTATTTGCTGATACAAAACCTGTTATGGCGGTTCCCATTCAGATGCGGTACAAGATTATATTGCAAGGTGTAGGGGCACGGCACTGCCGTGCCCTTACGGGTGTACTCTCAAAACGATTTTAATAGATTACATCCCTTTAGCAACTGCAATCTCAACCGAAAAAGCAAGGTCGGAGTTTTTAATTGCACCAATCCTCGCAGAGGTCAGACGATTATTAAATAATAAAATCTCACTGTTCTCTGGAAATGAATTTAATGTTGATGCAACTCAAGGCTTACAAGGCTTTTGCGATTACATCATCAGCAATTCGCAAGAGCAATTATTTATTTCTGCTCCGGTAATGTTTATTTTTGAAACGAAAAAAGAAGATATTATCGGCGGTCTGGGTCAATGTGTAGCAGCGATGATTGCCGCGCAACTGTTCAATTAAAATCAAGGTAATGAAGTTGGGCGGATTTATGGCTCGGTTACTAGTGGAACTAACTGGAAGTTTTTATTTTTAGAAGATGCGACTGTTTATATAGATTTGACTGAATACTATATTAAAGAAGTTGATAAAATTTTGGCTATTTTATTGCAACCTTTTCAGCCTGTTTTAACTGCTATTTGAATACATATAGGAATCCTATAGCAGTCCTATTTGATTCGTGAAAAATATAAATAAGAAAACGTAGACGCATTCGCGGAGCGTCTCGTAGAGAAGCGGCTTGCCGCAGGCTACCGCAAAGTACTGGCTTTGGGCGCAAAGGGAAGAAAGAAGAAAGAGATATATAATTTTCACAAATGATTTAGGATTGCTATATGAGTCTATATTGTCTAGTTCACGGTGCTTTCCAGGCTACTTGGTGTTGGGATTTGCTAATTCCCTACTTAGAAACACAGGGTCACAAAGCCGTAGCAATGGATTTGCCAATTGAAAATGCATCTGCTACTTTGTCTCAATTTGCAGATACAGTAATTCAAGCGCTGCCAAAAACTGATGATGATATTGTCCTAGTCGGTCACTCAATGGCTGGTAGTATCATTCCCCTGGTTGCTGAAGCGGTAAAAGTGCGTCAACTAGTGTTTGTGGCTGCGCTGATACCTTATCCCGGAATCAGTACACTCGACCAATTTGCTCATCGTCTTGATTCTGATACGCTCAAATCATTCAATTACCAGCCAAAAGAGCCAAGTAAACTCCAACAGTTCTACGATGAGCCTGATATGTTTGAACCAGCTTCCGTAGGCAAAGATTATTCAGACGAAGCAGTATTAAGGGAGTTTTTCTATCATGATTGTCAACCGGATGTAGCACAGTGGGCAATCTCGAAAAGTCGTTCGCAACAATCTATGGCATATATATTTGAAACTAACTCTTTAAAAGCTTTGCCGCATATTGAACGTAAATATATTGTCTGTACCAATGACCGAATCTTGTCTCCTACATGGTCACGCTACGCTGCACGAAAACGCTTAGGAGTCGATGCCATTGAGCTACCTTCTGGACATTGCCCGCATCTGTCTTGTCCTGACCTTCTTGCTTCAGTATTAACTACTGATTAATTGTTTTAGGAGAGTCTAATTATTTTTTATGCCCTATCGGCAAGAGCAAGCATTCTCTATTCTGAAGATATGGAAGATGGGTTAGTAGTGGCTGGTTAATTAAATATTGCGAATCCATTTAAAAAAGACTAGAAACCACATATAAGTTGTTTCTAGCCTTAATTGACTTAATGGGCAGTACCAGACTCGAACTGATGACATCCTGCTTGTAAGGCAGGCGCTCTACCAACTGAGCTAACCGCCCGTTTGACTAATCCTTAATTAATATAGCAAAAGATTTCGCATTGCGCTAGTAGTTTTAAGAAATTCTTTTTTTCTCTTATACTGACTCATTATTCTGTTACTCAGAGAGGAAGGATTTAAGATGCCCTCTGGCCGAACGCACGATCGCATTACTATGTATACTCTGCCGTTCGTGGCGGGCATTACTTTCTGGCAAACTCGCAGTAGTAATGCGACTTTGTTAGTTGCAGCTGGGTTTCTCTTTGGCGGGCTGATGTTTGGCCCCGATTTGGATATTTACTCTGTGCAATTTCAACGCTGGGGTTTCTTGCGCTGGATTTGGCTACCTTATCAAAAAAGTCTGCGGCATCGTTCTTTTTTATCCCACGGGCCGATTATTGGCACGATTCTACGGATACTTTATCTGGGGTGTTTGCTTGCTATTGTGGCAATTTTCGTTTTGGCGGTCGCCGAAAGGTTATGGAATCTAAGCTTTACTTGGCAAGATTTGGGACAAAGTGTGGGGCGATCGCTCGTGCAATACGATACTGAATACATCGCCCTGTTTTTGGGGTTGGAACTCGGTGCAATGAGTCATTCTCTGAGCGATTGGGGGAGTTCGGCTTATAAGCGTTTTAAAAAGCAGGGGGTTCGGGGGTTGCTTCCTAGTGGCAAAATTAAGAGGCGGAAAGTGAGGGGTGGTGGTCGTCGGGTAAGAGTAAAGAAATAATTTTTTTAACGCAAAGGGACGCAAAGGAAAGCGCAGAGGTACGCAGAGGTATGGAAAATAAAAATGAGAGTTTGGCGGCGTTGCAGGAGTTGATTGAGGTGGTGGCGAAGTTGCGATCGCCTAATGGTGGTTGTCCTTGGGATTTGGCGCAAACTCCTGAAACTCTTACTCCTTATGTGATTGAGGAAGCTTATGAGGTGGTGGATGCAATTAAGAGTGGGGATAAGGGTGCGATCGCAGAGGAGTTAGGCGATTTATTATTACAGGTGGTATTGCAAGCCCAAATTGCTAGCGAATCTGGACAATTTTCTTTGAAAGAAATAACTCAGGGGATTTCCCAAAAGTTGATTCGCCGTCATCCCCATGTTTTTGGTGATGTTTCGGTGACAAGTGTGGATGAGGTGCGGCAAAATTGGGAACAAATCAAAGCTGCAGAAAAAGGCGAAGCATCTCCAGAGGCGCAAAAACTTAGTGCTAAACTCGGTCGTTATGGGCGCACTCTTCCCCCACTGACGGCGGCGATGAAAATTTCTCAAAAGGCTGCGGCTATCGGGTTTGAATGGGAGAATATTCAGGGCGTTTGGGATAAGTTTCATGAAGAGTTGGGGGAGTTTCAACAGGCTTTAGCTGAGGAAACACCAGAACGACAAGAAGCAGAATTAGGCGATTTACTGTTTGCAGTTATTCAGCTAGCCCGTTGGCATAATCTTGATCCTAGTGCTGCTTTGCAAGGCACAAATCAGCGATTTGTCCAGCGATTAGAAAAAATAGAGGCAGTTGTTGACCGCCCCCTTTCTGATTACAGTTTAGATGAGTTAGAAAAGTTGTGGCAACAGGCAAAAGCCCAACTTGCCAAAGAAAGTTGATGATTGACACTCGCCGTCAATAAATTGACGGCGATTCTAGCGGTTGTCTTAGCGGGGGATAAATCCACCCGCTAAGACGCAACGCCAGTTAACGGACTGTCATTGACCGCACCCTCTACATCAACTGTAGCCATTGCAACCACAGTTTCCTTAAGACCCAGAGGGCATGAAAAACCTAACCATTGACCAGTATTCTGAAAAGCATTCCAATCAGCATTGCACCTATAGCCATCAAATCCCCTAAACCAATCTCCATTTCGGACTTTGAGTACACCATTGCGGTGATCTGATTTACTGGTATATGGTGCTGGTACAGACTCAACAGGTATGCCTGCACGAATTGCTTTATATCTAGCAAACAATTCAAGCTGATAGAATGCCCATGCATCACGATTATTTGCAGCAGACGCTCGAAGACTCGCTACCGCTTCGCTATCAGATTTTGTCTTTTTATTTTGCCTCATCGTCTGACGACAACCAGACAAATCTTCAAACCGCAATCCCATTCCAAAATCAATAGCAAACTGTACTAATCCTTTTGAAATGACAATTTTTAATTTGGTGGCCCCAATTTAGGAGGGAGTTTGAATCCCCTACAAAACATTGAACCTCCTGCCTTCTGCCAACTGCCTCCTGCCTCCTTCAATCTTCTCCCTCCTGCCTCCTGCCTTGTCTACGACACGCTGCGCGATCTGCCTCTTGCCTCAAAACCAGTGACTTTGTACCTCATGCAAAAGAAAACTGCTGCATTGAAATTCTGCTACAGCCAGTTATTTACTCACTTCTGAAAAAATATTGTGCTACATTCCGTAAAATCTCATAATCAAGCTGTATCTAACATAAAGCCTCGTTTTCACCAGCCCAGCCATACCCGAGGATTTCATCCAGTCAAAGCTTGACTGGTGCAAACTTTAGACAAACGATACCAGAGTAAAAAAAGTATGCAAGATTGACAATTCCTAACTACTAACACCATTTTCCGAAAATCATGATCAGTTACCTTCACTTTGTTAGCTGCCACTCCAACTGCAACGCATGAGCAAGAAGAGACAAACGCTCAAAGCCACTCCCAAAGGTTTAGAACAAGCTGAGAAAGCTCTTAAAAGATTGCATGGAACACAATTAAGTTTTGCTAATTACTTAGCAGGTGTAGTCGGTCGCAGTACTATTCAAAAATTTTTTCAAGGACAGGAAATTAAAGTTGACAAGTTTAAAGAAATTTGTAAAGCACTAACGCTTGAGTCTGATTGGGAAGTAATCGCAGATTTGACCGATTTTCCTGACCAATTTGATTTCCCAGATAATCAGCCACCCAAAAATGGAAGTTTATAGGGAAACGATGGCTCAGTCTAGTACGTTACGGCATAAATAGAGCAACGATTGAAAATCCTCAAAGAACTTATCCTATAGTACTTTTGACTTTTGACTTCCGTCTTGTGGTACTAGGCTCCTCTTCCAAGCAGGGATTTTGACAAAATTAACCCCATATACTACTTATTGCTTACGTTTAGCAGCTTAGAGATATTGCTTGTAATTAAGCAATTGGAGCATAGTCTAATCAGTCAGGTTTCAGGTTATTACGCAAATGAGATATAGCAAAATATAAAGAATACATCAAGCTCAGGGCTTGTATAGTAAGTAAGTAAGCGAGAATAAATCAAACTATATTAAGTAATATAAAATATCTTGAAATTAGCTTTTATGTAAGAATTTCGCCCGCATTTAAGCACTAAGATTATCATTGTAAACCTTTAATTATTTACGCCAACATACTTAGATTTATTAGCCATAACATAAAGATTCTGCAAACATCTTTATTGAAATATAGACATACAAACAAGTTTTCGGTATTTAACTATTATCAGGTTATTTGGATGTTTCCTATTTTCAAGTGTCGAATAATAGATTATTTTTCTTTATTAACACTCTTAAAGAATGTTTTAAAATTTCCGAAGCGTATAATTTTGCACTTCTTACTTAAAACAACTGCAAGAAAAAATCTAGGTTTCAGCCATATACTGAGATGTTTTTTTGTGTTGGCATTTGAAAGCAAAAGACTTGAGTGCCAATGGGTACTAACACCGACGGCGGTGATTTTAGCAATTCAGGCACAGGTAACTACCTAACTATTTAGGTCATCTGCAAAAGCCCACGAAAAATCTAACCCCCTTCCCGATAGCAGAAGCAGAAAATTCAAAATTTCTCTTCTTCTATGAGAAAGATTTTCCAAATCCCGTGAAATTCAGATATAAAACGACCCAGGGTCGTTTTATTTTACACCGCCAAAAACATTGGAGTAACCTCAGTGTCTATATTTACCGTTACTAACGCCAAGAACAGTGATGCAGGTTCACTACGGCAGGCAATTCTAGATGCTAATGCCTTAGCAGGAAAAGACATCATCAATTTTGGTGGGCTGTTTAATGATGGACTCGCTCATACCATCAGTTTGAGTGGTAGTAGTCTGAGTATCACAGATGACTTGACTATTCAAGGCACAAATCCAGACTTACTAACTATTAGTAGTGATAGTGCTTCTCGTGTTTTTGACATTGGCAATGGTGTAACAGCTGCAATTAGCGGGCTGAATATTACCAATAGCTACAAAAAGGTTGGAGGAGGCGGTGCCATCTCTAATCAAGGCATCTTTAACTTGAGCAACAGTACTATTACTGGCAACACTGCGGAATACGGCAGTGGTATCTTCAACTCTGGCACCCTATCGGTGAGCAACAGCACCATTACTGGCAACTCGGCAACAAACAATGGTGGCGGCATCTTCAATTCTGGTACCCTATCGGTGGATAAAAGCACCATCGCTGACAACAACGCCAATCAGGGTGGCGGTATCTTCAACTATATCTTTAAGGAAGACGGCAGCCCCAATATCGGTATTGTTACTGTGAGTAACAGCACCATCAGGGGCAACACTGCGGAATACGACGGTGGCGGCATTTATGGTTCCGAATTTGGCACCATAACAGTGAATAACAGCCTCATCAAGGGTAATAGTGTCAACTTCCGATCCAGCTATTACGGTGGTGGCGGCATCTTCAGCTCTGGCATTCTATCAGTGGATAAAAGCAGCATCACTGGCAACACTGCGGAATACGGCGGCGGTATCTATGGTATCTATGAAGGCGCTATAACCGTGAGTAACAGCAGTATTACTGGCAATCACGCCAGCAACGGCGGCGGCATCTACAGTAGTGTTACTCTCACAGTGGATGAAAGCAGCATCACTGGCAACACTGCGGAATACGGCGGCGGTATCTATAATGGCGGTGGTGTCTATGAGGGTATCAGTCTTAACGAGGGTAATGGCATTATAACCGTGAGTAGCAGCACCATTACTGGCAACATTGCGGAATATGGCGGCGGTATCTATATTGGCGGCACTGCAATCGGTGGCACTACAATTGGTGGCACTATAACTGTGAGTAGCAGCACCATCACTGGCAACTCAGCGACAAACAACGGCGGCGGGGTTTACAGCGAAGGTACTATAACCGTTAGTAACAGCACCATTAATGACAACTCGGCAACAAATAACGGTGGCGGCATCTATAACGCAGGCGAGATCATCTTTGGTTACCGTGGACCAGATGTACTAATCTATGGCAGCGTTACGCTGGAAAATAGCACCATCAGTGATAATAATGCATCTACTGGAGGCGGCATCTATAACGCAGGCAGCCTATCCGTGAGTAAAAGCACCATCCGTAATAACTATGCCAATGATGAAGGCGGCGGCATCTATAATTCTAATTCTGCTCCGGGAGACGGCTACAATTTTGGCATCCTTGACGTGAGTTATAGCAGCATTAGCGGCAATCAGGCACATCTTGGCGGTGGCATCTATAATGATGCCACCCTAACAGTGGGCAATAGCACTATCAAACACAATAAAGCCTTCGGGATTGAACTTATCTCTGGTAGTTACGAGTCTGGGCATGGTGGCGGCATTTTCAACTCTAGCCCTGGTAATGCCACACTAGACTACAGCAGCATTGTTTCTAACTTTGAGATCCTACAACAGGATTCAACTAAGGTTATCAAGCTTGATAATCTCGTTGGTAAATTCATCACCCTAGGCTCATTCATGAGAGTTGAAAACAATAGCGCCAGGTCTTAAAGCTCAGTTAATGCCCTGATAGAGGAGTCGCACAGAAGCCTACACTTACCTGTTCGCGTAGCGTCTCGCAGAGAAGGAAAGTGTAGGGGATTTCACAGCTTGGATGGACTGAGAAATGCTTTGACAGCAGACTAGCTGCTCAACAACATAATCAAGACCACTCCCACGATAATTGATCCACCGCCAAGGATGAATGACCAGAAGCGATGGTAACTGTTGACAATAGTGCCATTTTTACTTTGGAGTTGAATCAGATCCATCCAAGGTGCAACACCTCGACGGAACCAACCCACAGCCCCTACTTGTTCACCAATCAAGCTTTGGACTCTCTTCATCCCAAACAGGAAATTGCCGATTGGCCCAAAGCGTGAGGCGTAGTGGAGATAAAGCATCCCACTACGATCCTGAATTTTTAAATCGGAACCAAACTTATAACCAGCGTCGCCACGACCAATTAGTAGACCTTCAAGTTTTGCTGGTTGTCCACGCAACGGACTGGCGTAAGGGTCTGACATCAGAGTGAGAATGTCAGTTTCTGGCGCTTGCTTGTAGTCGGGGAACATCACCAAGGCTTTAACAATAATCCCCATTCCTAAGCCAATAAATGGCGCACCAATTGCTAAACCTGTATTTGGCGAACTTGACCACAGAATCACACCCATTACCAAGCCAACGAAGAAACCTATAGTTTCAGCACCATACAGCACAACGTCTAAAAAGAAATTGCCGTAAAGCCTACTCTTACTCAGAGTTTTACCTTCTCCAATAACTCGCCCCATATCAAACTCAGTCGGTAAACCCAATTGTTCGGCATAGGTGCTCAAAGCACGAACTCGTTTACCTGTCAATGGGTGAGTTGAATTCAATTCCATCCACCAGCCCCAAGGGTTAAACATATCCCACAGAAAGACGCGACCAATTTTTTGCGTATCGGATGCAAGGCGGTAGGCGGTTCCTGTGGAAGCGGCGGCTTTATGGTCATAGATACCCAAGGCGCGAGTCCCTTCAATTAAACGACTGGGTTCTTGTGTCCGCGAACCTTCTTCTAATATCCCATAGGCAATCTTTACCAAAGCGCGAGATAATGCATTGGGATTACCTGTACTTTCGGCTGCAAAATGGTCAGCAAAGTATTCTCGTGTCCGAGAGAGGTACAGCAGTAGATAAGTACCAATGATATAAAATATGTAGGCAACTAGACCAGCAGTTTGCATAGCATCTTTAATTTTGCTATCGCCACCACGCCCAAATCTTCTGGCTGTGCTGTAAATTAGGTAGCAAATTTGCACTAAGGTAGAAGCTACAGTCATCACTGCAAAATCCCAGTGAACGATATGCCCTAATTCGTGGGCATAAACGGTAGCAATTTCATCGTCATCCAGATAAGTGAAAAGTCCTTGACTGACGACTAAACGGGCGCTGTTAGGTAACGAACCATAAGTAAAAGCCGTGGGGTTTTGGTCGTTAATGATTCCTAGTCGTGGGGTTTTCAGGTTTTTCTGCTGACAGACTTGGCGAATAACTTTAGCTGTCTCTGGACTGAGGGTTTCAACTTCTGCTAACTCTACCCAGCGAGTTTGGTAAAGCCATTTTTGGGTTAAGTCCATGAGAAAGGGAGACAGGAAAAAGGCAGCAATATTAAAAACTAGGGTAAAACCAATAGCGATCGCTAACCCTTGGAGTGGATCGTTACTACCCAAAATAAATACTAAACTCAAACCTAAAGCCAAGACCATGCCAAATAGTAAGGTCATGGTGACACCAGAAGCTAACACTAAACTACCACCCACACCGCCCATCGCTAATTTTATTCCAGTAGTAGTGGCGCGACCAGCTTTTTGTCCGGCGTTAGATTTGGTTGCTGAGGTTTGGCGGAAGGATTGACTAGCTTGTTCTGCCCAACTACGAGCCTGTGGGTTTTCACTCATCATTAACTTTTGACACAGCATCTTGGCTTTTTCGATTTCGCCTATGGCTTGATAGGCTTTCATCAGCCACATCTGTGCTGAAAGATAATCTGAGGAATCTTGCTCAACACAATCGCGGCAGAATTGTTCTAGTAATTCAACCGCTTCTTGATAACGTTTTTGTTTTAAGGCGTTTAATCCAGATTGCAATGACATAGGATCTCCCTAGCAAAGGAGTGGTATTTGATCTATCAATACTCAATAGATCCAGCGATCGTCACTGCAATTTCGTAAAAATTTAAATAATGGCGGTATAAATTATTTACTTAAGTAAAAAGGCTAGAAAAACATAAATTACGATGTCTCTCTAGCCCCTGGTACGCATAAATCATTTTTAATTTTTCAAATAAACTCTGCAATAATACCTAAAATATTTAAATAATGGTGAAGTTATCACCTCGTATTTCCCTGTGTTCGATAATCACAGAATAAATTTTTTGAACCAAGTCTTGCTTCACCCGATCAGAGTAATTATTGATTACCCAAATGGTTCACCCGATTGGGGGAAGACGATAAGCAATGATGAACTCACATTGATAAGATGAAGAAAAGGTAAAGATTTGTGCTATGACTATTTTTAACATTGCTACTCCCCTAATTGCGATCGCAGGACAAACTCGCCAAGCTGCAAGTAAGTTGGCAATTCTCTCGACTGAAGCAAAAAATCAAGCACTTGTTGCGATCGCTCAAGCTTTAGAATCAGCTAGAGATGAAATTTTACAAGCAAATATTGCTGATTGTGAAGCTGCTACTTCCGAAGGAATTCCTAAACCACTTTATAAACGCTTACAGTTGGATGAACATAAATTAAGAGACGCGATCGCTGGAGTAAGAGATGTTGGTAAACTAGCCGATCCAATTGGTAAAGTACAGATTCACCGCGAACTTGATACTGGCTTAATTCTCAAGCGGATTACTTGTCCTTTAGGTGTTTTGGGGATTATTTTTGAAGCACGTCCAGAGGCGGCGATTCAAATTGTCTCCTTGGCGATCAAATCGGGAAATGGTGTAATCCTCAAATGTGGAAAGGAAGCGGTGCGTTCTTGCGAAGCGATAGTTAAGGCAATTAAGCAAGGATTATCTCAAACTGCCGTTAACCCTGATGCGGTACAGTTGCTGACAACTAGAGAAGAAACTTTAGAACTTTTGAAGTTAGATAAATATGTAGATTTAATTATTCCTAGAGGTTCTAATTACTTTGTGCGGTTTGTGCAAGAAAATACACGGATTCCTGTATTGGGCCACGCGGACGGGATTTGTCATCTTTATATAGATAAAGCGGCTGATATTTCTAAAGCAGTTCCGATTACCGTTGATGCCAAAGCTCAATATCCTGCTGTTTGTAATGCAATTGAAACTTTGCTAGTTCACCAATCAATTGCTATAGAGTTTTTACCAAAAGTTGCTGAGGCTTTGCAAGAACGTCATGTAGAATTAAGAGGTGATAAACGCACCTTAGAACTTTTGCCTAATATCGTAGCTGCAACAGAGCAAGACTGGGAAACAGAATACAGCGATTTTATTTTGTCGATAAAGATTGTAGATTCTTTAGAAGGTGCGATCACGCATATTAACGAATATGGTTCTCGTCATACTGACGCGATTATTACTGAAGATTCAACATCTGTGGAAACTTTCTTTGGATTAGTAAATTCAGCTAATATATTTCACAATTGTTCTACCAGATTTGCTGATGGTTTCCGCTATGGTTTCGGTGCAGAAGTAGGGATTAGTACGCAACAAATGCCTCCCCGTGGCCCCGTTGGTTTAGAAGGGTTAGTGACATACAAATATCAAATGGCTGGTGATGGACATATTGTAGCTACTTACACTGGGGCCAATGCTAAAGCTTTTACTCATCAGGATTTAGTGTAAGATATCATCAAAAGTATATGCTTTAGTAATGCTAGAAATACACCGATTTCTCCGGTGTATTTTTTATATTAAATAGTTTATTTGAGTTGTCAAAAGTTTTAATTGGGCCATGCCATCGTTCATCATTTAAGAAAGCCTCTTTAAAAGCTCCATTAGTGTATTGACTAATTACCTTACTCCAAAAAGCTTGTGCGCCTAAGTTAAAAGCAGTCTGCCGTACCTCCCAATTGCCAAGAAACTGGTCGAAAATGTGAGTAGCTACTTGTTTACCAATATTCTGACTTCGATACTTCTTGAGGATAAAGAACTCAGCAATAGACATAGCATTGTTATCTTGATGAAGGCAAGTATGCTGATTAACAAGTACAAACCCTGCCAGTTTCTCATCAACTTTAACTAGAAATGGGTGTCGCTCAGGTTCTGTCCAATAGTAATCAAGATATCGATAGCCAAATAAGCCGCAGGCATCTACATCTTTAGCTTCTATCTCACTTAAATCATACTGGTATAGTTCCATTAAATTACACAGTACTGACTTCTGTTGTTGAGTAGCTTTTACCACTTCAATTTTCATAAAGCATCTACAATACTGGAACTAAAAGATATGCTTTCATGCAGAGAAATCTTTGGATGTTTTTTAATTTGGAAGTCTCTTTAAACTAACGCTTTCAATAACGCCTGAAGTTTCAGTTGCACCTCTGCAAACTCCTTATCAGGATCGGAGCCAGCCACGATACCAGCACCAGCATACAATCTCGCGCGATCGCCATCAATCAAGGCTGAACGAATTCCCACAATAAACTCGCAGTTCCCTTGAGAATCTATCCAACCCAGAGGCGCAGCATACAAACCCCTCTCAAAGTTTTCATAACGACGAATTTCAGCACAAGCAACATCTCGTGTTGCACCGGCAACGGCTGGTGTAGGATGCAACTGAGCAACAATCTTTAATGGATGGATGTTAGCGGGAACCATAGCACTTATTGGTGTCCATAAATGCTGGATATTCGATAATTGTCGCAGCCGTGGTGCTAATATCTGTGGTAACAAACCTAGTTGACATAGGCGTTGTGTAATGAAATCAAGTACCAGCGAATGTTCGTGCTTTTCTTTTTCACTATTAAGTAAGCGATTGGCATTAGCTGCATCTTCAGCAGGGGTTTTACCTCGTGGTGCAGAACCAGCCAAAGCATCCGTAATTAACTGTTGATTATTAATACTAATTAATCTTTCTGGACTTGCCCCAATAAAGTTTTGTCCTTTGCCATTACTTGTAGAAAAGATATAACAATTAGGATGTATTTGCCTAAGATTATTTAAGGATTGAACTAAGTCAAACTGATTGCTTGATTTTACATCTAATATATCTGCTAAGACAATCTTGCTTAAATGACTAGACCGAATTTTTTCCAAAACAGATGTTACTGAACGTTTAAATTGGGCAGGATTTGTGACGGATTTCTTGTATAACTTTGCTGAAAAAGGATTAATATTAGGAGAGTAATATTCTAAAGATTGGACAAAATCAATTTTATTTTGCACATTCTCCAATAATCTTTGAATATTTACACTTTTATTGATAATTATATTTGTTACTAATATGCAACGCTGATTTTTAACAGCTACTTGCCAGCGTGGAAGAAAGATGGTAGCAGATGGAAATGGATAATCTACTTGGGCATTTTTATCAAAAAAGCTGAAATAACAAAAAAAGTGAGGGCCAGAAAAACCTTGGCTAGTGTTACCAAAATTAATTATATTTTTTAGACAAGATTTGATAAAATGTTCAGCTTGAGTAAAACGATCTGCACCATCAATTTGTAACTTTGCTACAGCATCAATTGCTGCTATCGCTTCTCCTTTACTTTTGTCCTCAAAGTAAAAATTTATTTCATTTGCTTGTGTAAGTTTATCTAGTACAAGTAAAGGGTCAACTAAATCGATCTCCTGAGAGATACTGACAATTTGCCTGCAATTATTTTTGACGCACTTTTCTTGCACCGCTACCAAAAATTGATATAAATCTTTGTCCTCTACAAAGAGGTTGCTACGACATGGTGAAACTGTCATGGCTCTATAGTAAATTTTTTTTAAGTTAACTTCCTAAAGTGTAATAAATCGTGGTCGTATTTCTACAGGTAACATATTAAGTTGCTATTTCACCAGCGTAGAGTTTACCTTGTTTGTGGTGTTCCTAGACCCGGACAAGACAGTTCCAGCCTTAGACTGCCAAGGTGAGGGTGGAATGTTAACAACGCGATGTGAACGAGCCACAGTCAAAGTAGTAGTTGTTTTTAGCTCATGTATATCTAGCATCTCTTTAAATCATAAAATCTCAAGAGTGAGTAATATTCCGGCAATTTAATTAATCACAACTGATGACTACCAAGCAAATTTTATATCCCAACACTAAGTTATGGATGGCAGCGATTAAACCGCCAATGTACAGCGTTGCCATTATGCCCATTTGGGTAGGAACAGCAGTAGCATTTGCAGAAACTAAAATGTTCAATAGTACAGTATTTTCTACTTTTGTAGCTGCTGCGATTTTAATTCTTGCCTGGGAAAATATCAGTAATGATGTCTTTGATTCAGAAACAGGTATTGATCAAAATAAGCACCATTCTCTGGTTAATTTAACAGGCGATAAGCTATTAGTATTTTGGTTAGGAAACTTGTGTTTAGGTTTGGGATTGCTGGGCATACTAGCAATCACCTTTTGGCAACAAGACCTAACTGTTATCGGCATAATTCTACTATGCTGCGGATTGGGCTATATGTACCAAGGGCCTCCCTTTCGCTTAGGATATCAGGGTTTAGGCGAGATTCTTTGCTTTTTTGCCTTTGGTCCCTTAGCAGTAGAGGCAGCCTACTACAGCCAAACCCAAACTTGGTCACTCACAAGTTTAGCAGCCTCAGTGATTGTCGGGATTGCCACAACCTTAGTCTTGTTTTGCTCCCACTTTCACCAAGTTAAGGATGACATAGCCGCAGGTAAGCGATCGCCTATCGTCCGTCTAGGAACCCAAAAAGGGGCGCAACTCCTAGTTTGGTTCACTGGTAGCATTTATCCCCTCACCTTGCTGTTTGTACTGTGGGGGATTTCTCCAATTTGGACATTGCTGAGTTGGGTGAGTTTACCCTTTGCCTTCAAATTATGCCGCCACGTTCAAGAAAATCATAATCAACCAGATAAAGTTAGTAACTGTAAATTCATCGCTGTAGCCGTGCATTTCTGGGCTTGCTTGCTGTTCGGACTGGGATTTATTCTTTAGTTGGGCATGGGGCATGGGGCATTGGGCATTGAAACAAAGGGAAAATAACTAATGACTAATGACTAATGACTACAGATTTGAATTTCGTCCATATCAGCGAAAGTTTTTGCGATCGCTGACTACCAATCATGGTAAGTGGGATATTCGTGAAGGTATTATTCTTCGCCTTACCGATGAATCAGGTAAAGTCGGGTGGGGAGAAATTGCCCCTATTAGTTGGTTTGGTTCCGAAACCCTAGAACAAGCCTTAGACTTTTGTTGCCAACTCCCAGAAGAAATCACAGACAAGATAATTTTCTCCATCCCAGATAAATTACCTGCTTGTCAATTTGGCTTTGAGTCAGCGCAAGAGTGGGGGAGTGAGGCAAATATCATAACTCCTAACTTCTCACTCTTAACTCCTAATTCACTCTTCTACAGTGCTTTATTACCAGCCGGTGAAGCGGCTTTAAATCAGTGGGAAACTTTGTGGGAGCAGGGATATCACACATTTAAGTGGAAAATTGGTGTGTATGCGATCGCTAATGAACTAGAAATTTTTGAGTCATTAATACAGACATTACCAGCCTTTACCAAACTGCGATTAGATGCCAACGGTGGACTCAGCTATGACGAAGCAAACTTATGGCTGCGGACTTGCGACAATTTTAAGGCAAATCCAGAACTACCCCTAGAAATTGAATTTATCGAACAACCGCTACCCGTGGAGCAATTTCAGCAAATGTTGGAATTGAGTACGAGTTATGAAACTGCGATCGCTTTAGATGAATCTGTCGCCACACTTGGGCAACTCGCCTCCTGTTATCAACAAGGTTGGCGAGGAATTTTTGTCATAAAGCCTGGAATAGTTGGATCACCATCTCGGCTGAGAAAGTTTTGCCACCAACATCAAATTGATACTGTATTTTCTTCAGTATTTGAAACTGCGATCGGTAGACTTGCAGCACTCCAACTCGCAGCCGAATTATCCCGAAACAACAGGGCAATTGGTTTTGGTATCGACCATTTTTTTGAACAAGAAGAAACGTGGTTTCAAAGTTTATGGAACGACCTTTAGACTGCCTTAACAATCTGGCTCAGGATGATTGGCTTATTGGTTATGACAGCCGTCAATTTAATCAAATAGCTCAAAAATTATATTTAGAACTAACACAACTATCAGCGTCTGGAACACCACCAAAAATCATCTTAGCCGAACGCGAACCAGTGCGGTTTTTAGCAAGTTTTATTGCCGCTTGTGCAGCTAGTTGTCCAGTTTTTCTTTGTAACCCCGACTGGGGAACACAAGAATGGCAACAAGTCTTTGATTTAGTACAACCAGATATTATTTTGGGAATGGGGAATGGGGCATGGTGCATGGGGCATGGAAATAATAATATCCAATGCCCAATTCCCAATAGCATAATGATTCCTACAGGTGGTTCATCAGGAGAAATTAAATTTGCCATTCACACTTGGGAAACTTTCATAGCATCTGTAAAAGGATTTACTGAATACTTTCAACTAAAGCGAGTTAATTCATTTTGTGTATTACCGCTATATCATGTTAGTGGTTTGATGCAATTTATGCGTTCTTTCACCACCAAAGGTAAAGTAGCTATTCAACCATTTAAAGCCGTAGAATCTAGTCAAATATTAAATATTAAACAATCAGAATTTTTCATATCTTTAGTACCAACACAGTTACAACGCCTCCTGCAAAATCCAGAATTAACTGAATGGTTATCTCAATTTAATACCGTACTTTTAGGAGGTGCGCCAGCATGGAACGAACTACTAGAAAAAGCCAGATTTCATCGCATCCGGTTAGCACCTACTTATGGCATGACAGAAACCGCCTCTCAAATTGCTACCCTCAAACCGGATGATTTTCTCGGTGGTAAAATTAGCAGTGGTCAAATTCTTCCCCATGCAAAAGTAACTATTCGCAATCAGCAAGGCGAAATTTTAAATTCCAATCAAATCGGAAATATCACCATTCATGCTCAATCTTTAGCCCTTGGTTACTATCCTAAAACTAGAGAAAATCAAGCTGATTTCACAGTAGATGATTTAGGTTTTTTAGACGAACAAGGACATTTAAATATTTTCGGACGTAACAGCGAAAAAATTATTACAGGTGGCGAAAATATTTACCCAGTAGAGATTGAATCAGCTATACAATCAACTCAACTGGTTGCCGATATTTGTGTCATCGGTATCCCAGATAAACACTGGGGACAAGCTTTAACAGCGATTTACATTCCCAAAAAATCAGATATCTCTGCCTTAAAAATCCAAACCCTACTCAAAGACAAACTCAGCAAATTTAAAATTCCAAAATATTGGATTCCCCAGCAAAACTTACCCCGTAACTCCCAAGGTAAGATTAACCGCCAACAGCTACAGCAAATAGCCGCAGAATTCCTCCAAAATCCTATCACATAATCTCTCTCGACCTTCTTCTCTCTGCGCCCTCTGCGTCTCTGCGGTTCGTTTCCAACCACTGAATAATCTCATCAGGTAATTCCTGCTTACTTCGACTACTTGCATCAATACAAACATGCCTAGTAATAGCTTTAGCAACTACTACCTCAGCCACTGCAATTTCGTAAGTAATTTCAAACTTATCAGCACCTAGTTTTTGGGGAATTAAGCTAATCAGTAACTTGTCCCCGCCAAACATAGGGCGCAAAAAATCGACACTAGCATGAACAATGGGGAAAGCTACAGAAGGATTAGTAAAAAAATCTTTGAGATTAATACCTGATGCTTCTAGAGATTCTTCATAAGCTTCATGGCAAATACCCAAAACATTAGCAAAATAAACTACTCCAGCAGCATCAGTATCTTGAAAACGAACCGTGCGGTTATAAGTAAAAGACATTTTTGACAATTGAGTATTAAAAAAACAGCAGGTTTATACCCTGCTTTACAAACTAATTTTATTGCAACTAAGTTAAGTCGGTGAGAAAAATTAAATTCCCCCAATTCTGAGTTTATGTCGAGATGTTTAGTCTTATCTAATACTTTGGGGTTAAATATATGGTGAGGAAAGGCGATCGCTTCTACATTGACTCTAACGGCGGAACCTCGAAGTCATTAAACGAGCAAACATTATAAGACGAAGCTGCTAGAGCCTTCACCAGCTTACCGTCGAGAGTCAGCAAAGTAGCACCTACCTGTTGAGAAAGCGCGATATAAGATCCATCGTAGGCGGAGATTCCATAATTTAATGCGATCGCAACTGCATCCGCCATCAAGTCAGCCGTGGAGACAACACGCAAAGGGAAGCTTTTGAGAGTTGCTAAATCTGCTGGCACATCAGCAACAGCATAAAGTCTAGCGCGGACATACTTCCAAATGATGTTGCCACACTCAATGTAAAACAGGTCTGGGACAAAGATCGCAGTTTGAGGATTGCCAAGATGAGCAAACAGTTGATTAACTTTCGGAGTTAGTGGATCATCTGGTACAAATTGCTTGATAGCAACACTTGCGTCTACAACACACCTGAGAGGGATAGTCATCTGTCTCGGTCTTCTCGGATTAAGGCAGTACTATCAGGCCATTCGACATCAGTCTGGCGACTCTCACGGCGAAGGCGGATTTCCTCTAGCAGTTTTGGGACATTTTTTCGTCTTTCGTCTTCTGTCTGCTGTGCTTCAGTTTTTAAAGCTTGTTCTAACAGAGTTATAACTTGGGCGTTAATTGAACGGTGTTCAGATGCCGCTAACTCTTGCAGCTTTGCATACAAATCATCGGGTAAATTTCTTACATAAAGGGTAGCCATCGCTTTACCTCAAAGTAGAATTTATCAAAATGATAGCACAATGCAAGCATAAGGGAGAGTGGACTTGTAGGTTTTGTAAGTACGTACAGCAATTTTGACATAAAACTTTATTTATTTTACTATTTTTAACCTAGTTATTACTTAGTTAAACTGAAAAAATTATCTTAAAATAATTCCGAGTTTTTACAAATGTAAAAAAATAAACAGTACAGCTACTATTTCTAAAGTAGAGGCGTACTGTCAATAGTAACAGTCTAATTTTAAATAATATTTACTTTCATAAAATAGAGGACAAATGAGCATAGAAGACTTTGTTTTTGATGTTGCTGAAGAAGCTGTATTCAATGACTTTACGGGGAAAAATAAAGCAGGGGCTATTGCAGGTGGTGTGGGAGCATTATTTACAATAGGTGCTTTGGGTTTGACTGGCCCAATTGCTATCCCTATAGCTATAGCCACAGGAGTTTTAGCTGGTGCAAAAGGTGAATCTTCAGTCAAAAAGACAGCAAAAAATATAGGTTCTGTAGTCGAAAATGTAGCTAATGAAGCAGGTTCTCTTGCTGGCTATGTATCTAAGGGAATAACAGGAGGAATTTCCGGTTTACTTGATGTATTTAAAAGTGATGATGAATTTTTCAAGCGAGGTGTTGAAAGACTTGAAAATAAACAGTACATGGAAGCTATTGAGGATTTTTCTAAAGTTATCGCAATGAATCCTAAATATGCTGAAGCTTATTTTTTAAGAGGTTGCATCTATTCTGACAGGCGAGATTATCAAAGAGCAATTGAAGATTATACTCAGACAATTAAAATTAATCCAGATCATCTTGTGGCTTACCGCAATAGGGGACACATTCTATCTGGACAAAAAAATTATAAACGAGCAATCTTAGATTACACACAGAGCATCAGAATTGAACATAGCAACGACGATATTTACTACAGGCGTGGTATGCTATATATTCAAGTCGCTGATTATACAAGAGCCTTAGCAGACTTTTGCCAAGCTATCAATATTAATCCTCAAAATATTGATGCTTACTTAAACAGAGGTTATATCCGTTCGGGATTTAAAGACTACAAAGGTGCAATAGAAGACTATACTCAAGTACTTGCACTAAGACCTAATGAATGCAATATTTACTTGCATCGTGGCAATGCTCGTTTAGAGATCAAGGACTATGAAGGTGCAATTCAAGACTTTAATCAAGTGATTAACATAAATCCAAATGATCTAATCACTATAATGAATCGAGCAAATGCTTACACACATATCAAAGAATATAATCACGCTATTTCAGATTATAGTCAAGTCATCAATAAAAACTCAAATACTGAAGCATACTTTAAAAGAGGATGTGTTCGTAGCCTAATACAAGATTTTAAAGGCGCTATAGCGGATTATAATCAAGTAATTAAATTAGATTCAGATTACGTTTTTGCCTATGTAAAACGGGGTTGTATTCGCAAAAAAAATGGACAAAAGAAAGAGGCAATAGCAGATTTCAAGCAAGCATCTGCTATTTTTTCTAAACAATCGATGGTGAGTGAAGTGCAAACTCTTCAACAAGAAATTCAAAATTTAGAAAAGGAAGTTAAAAATACTCCTTGGTGGCAAACACGGCTGTTTTAGTTAGATTGGAACTTGCATCAAGTAAAGTGAAACCCAACATTACTCAGCCGCATCCGCAGAACTCAATATAATTTGCTGCGAACCATGTATGACAGCCAGTACATCAACTTGCTCTGGTTTAATGTAATAAATAATTCTGTATGAACCTTCAATAACTTCTCGGATTTGCTCAGTTTCAAACTCTGATACAATTCGACCTGACAAAGGAAAATTAGCAATTTGTTCAGAACGCCTAGTAATCTGGTCAACTATTCTAGCCGCATACTGCGGAGAAGTTTGGGAAATATAAGCATAAATTGCTGAGAGATTTTCTACTGCTGTTGCTGTCCAGTAAACGTTCACTCTGGTAGTCCAAATTTTTTCCGTACTTCTTGTACAGAAATAACATTACTAGCTTTGCTATCCGCTAGTCCAGCTTCAATAGTTTGTCGAACATAAATTTGGTACATCAAATCATCCCATGTGGAATTTTCTGGCAATTTGTCAATCAATTTGCGGGCTTCTTCTTTAATATTTAGATTTTTCATTAGTAGTTAACCAAATACTGTTTATGCATCTATTTGGATATATTGTAGATGCAAAACAGATGTACTACTTGATAACAACATTCATTCAACGGAGAGGGGGAGATTCGAACTCCCGGAGGTTTTAGCCTCATCCGATTTCAAGTCGGACGCAATCGACCACTCTGCCACCTCTCCAGTAAATCTGTCAAACTTGTGCTTATCCTAGTTTTAGAGGCGATTCAGGCGCTTTTGTTGGTTAGCACTAAAGCTGACAGATAATACTATATCGTATCATCTACGCAGATTGCACTACTGCATGCGAATATCTAGGACACAATACGCGATCGCTCGTACAAAATTTCCCCTTTAGCCACCTGAAAGTCATTCCCCACCCAAAGTAGGGAAACTTGCGAAACCACACCCGCCTCTAGGGTGACAATGGAAAAATTACGCAACTTCTCGCCGTCATTTTCCACAATCCTGGGGACACTAGCCGCATTTAAGTAAATTGTCCCCTCTGGACTTCTAAAGATGGGCTTGCGCTGTACCTTCTTGGTATGGCGTAAATCTCGGTGCATGTGACCAAATGTCACCAGAGGAATGGTTTTACCAGCAGTCAAGGCTTGAGAAATCGCCTCGCCCAAATCTGGATCGCCAAAGTCGCCGCCAATTGGATGCCAGTCTTTGCCGCAGGGGTCTTCGGGGCGATCGCCTAACCCACTAGGCCCATTGTGACCCAAAAATATAATTGTCTCGTAAGCGGCGCTTTTAACTGCTTTGAAGATGCGATCGGCGGATTCTTCCAAACTCGTCACACCGTAACGTTCTTTACAGATTTCCGCGAATTTCCACTCTGGGCCACCCCAAGTAAAGGGACGACCCCCCACTACAGTTAAATTCCAAGCGGGAAAATCCAATTTACCGTAACCGACATGGGACGAACCTAATAAATCGAGTTGTTCCTGTACCCAGTCTTCCTTAGAGCGGTCATAAGGAGCCTTTTTGCGTCCCCATTCGGTGGCGGTGTACCAGGCATCGTGGTTGCCCATCACGGCTGCTTTCGGAATATCGAGAGATGCGATCGCTCTGACCACTTCCACCGACTCGTTGCCAAAATCCCCGACAAACAGCACTAAGTCAACACCCAAATGCTTGAGTGCAACGCCATCTTCCACTTCCCATTGGTCGTGAATATCTCCAACTACAGCAATTTTGAGGTTTATCGATTGAGTTTTCTGACTGGTCATGCCACTTTCCTTGCCGTCTATCTCCAGGATATGAAACTCAGCCCGATTTGGACACAACCCCAAAATATCAACCGTCCACTATTTTTGGTAAAAACTACTATAATTGAATCCACAGGACATACATTTGCAACATAAAGCACCCCTAAACTGTGTTTACTACTGCACTAGCTCAACGCGAAAACACCCAACTGGGTGAACTACCACTAGATTTGTTTGCCGCAATTCAGAGTCTCAAAAAAGAACTCAACGCTGTTATCCTGGCGCATTATTATCAAGAGCCAGATATTCAGGATATTGCAGACTTTATTGGGGATTCATTACAACTAGCAAAAGCCGCCGAAAAAACCAATGCGGATGCGATCGTCTTTGCTGGTGTTCACTTTATGGCAGAAACAGCAAAGATACTTAATCCCGATAAATTAGTACTTTTACCAGATTTGGATGCTGGTTGTTCTTTAGCCGACAGTTGTCCAGCAGACGAATTCGCAGCTTTTAAAGCAGCGCATCCGAATCATTTGGTGGTGTCTTACATCAACTGTTCTGCTGATATCAAGGCGATGAGCGATATTATTTGTACTAGTTCCAACGCTGTGAAAATTGTGCAGCAGATACCGAAGGAACAGCCGATCATTTTTGCTCCAGATCGGAATTTGGGGCGGTATGTCATGGAACAGACTGGACGAGATTTGCTGCTATGGCAAGGTAGCTGTATTGTCCATGAAACCTTTTCGGAAAAGAAAATTGTTCAGTTAAAAATTGCCCATCCCGAAGCAGAGGCGATCGCACATCCAGAATGTGAAAGTAGTGTATTGCGCCACGCCAGTTTTATTGGCTCCACAGCCGCCTTACTCAAGTATTGTCAAAGCAGCCCTACCAAAGAATTTATCGTTGCTACGGAGCCGGGAATCATTCACCAAATGCAAAAACTAGCTCCTGACAAACATTTTATTCCTGCACCGCCGATGAATAACTGTGCTTGTAACGAATGTCCGTTTATGCGGTTAAACACGCTAGAAAAGCTTTACTGGGCAATGAAAAATCGTACTCCCGAAATTACCATGTCAGAGGATATTCGCCTTGCTGCACTGCGACCAATGCAACGAATGCTGGATATGAGCGTGTAACCAGTATTTTTTATACCGATGGTAGAGATGCATTTTTGTTGCGATCTCTACCTGCAAGTTATTTTTTATAATCACTTGCAATTTATAAAACATGGTGCTAAGATTTTAAATCGTGAGACAAATCGGGTCGGTGTCCGAGTGGTTAATGGAGACGGACTGTAAATCCGTTGGCTAGCGCCTACGCTGGTTCAAATCCAGCCCGGCCCACCACTTACGAAGTTATAAGTTATAATGACTGGGTTAAGAGCAAAGCTCCCAGCATTGTAACTTACAACTAAAAACCAAAGTTATATTTTGCCCGTGTGGCTCAGTGGTAGAGCACACCCTTGGTAAGGGTGAGGTCACGAGTTCAATCCTCGTCACGGGCTTTTTAAATTGACAGAATAATCAACGTAAATTCAAGTGTTTCAGCCTTTTTAATAGATTTAGATGTTTAAAAGCTAAGTCTCTTCCTTGCATTCGTGGCTATTCTGACTATGATTTTGCTATCAGGAGAGAAATTTGGGTATCAGATTGTTTTTTGGCTATGATTTGGTATTTTTTGTAGGTAGGGTGCGTCAGTCAGCCAAAACCTTAACAAATCAGCACAATTATTGTTACGGAACCACGATACAAGTATGATAGTACCGCCTCTTACCTAGAGAACGTTTCGTTATGGGTTGTTAACTGTCCTTCTACTTTTCCATAAGCCTTCTTCACCCAATACCCTCTAGGCGGCTTTTCTACCCCATAAGCCTTACACCATTTTTCTACAGCCTTATCAGACACGCCAAAGTCTCTCCCAATTTGTGCGGTTGGCTTTTCCCAAACTAGTTTTCCTAGTTCTTCTTTTGATGGTCTTTCAACTTTTCTGGTATGAATCCTAGAGTCTGGGTTAACCTTTCTACTTGTTAAATCAACGCCAAACTCCTTGTAGGTTCGCTTAGAGGCTGCTTCAGTAAAGTCTGTAAAATCCTCCCACCAGTAAAACGGTGTAGCTGAATTAGGTATCTGGGTAGTTATGTAGCAACCATCAAAGTTAATTGATGGATAAACAACTTTATCTATGTCAGGAAGATAAACCGCATAAAAGTCAAAGTCATTTACTTTGTACTTCTTTTGATGAGTTCCATTTTTATCTACCCAAATAGTTTTATTGACTACCCTATTGTCTGCTGCGTATTTAGCTTGTATTTTATAAAATTTATCGTCTTTGTAGACAACAAAATCAAAAGGTAAATGTTCACAAACAAGTGGCGTGAGGACTAAATAACCTTTAAGGGTTAGATCAGCGATTGCTTTTGTAGCAGCAATATCGCCTTTGTTCTTAGTATGATGCAGCAAAACGAACCCTCGAATGTGCAAATGATTGTATCACTTCACGGTGCTTGAGGGTACATATTAAGTTAAAACGAGCGCGGCAGGGTTCGAACCTGCGACCGATTGCTTAGAAGGCAATTGCTCTATCCACTGAGCTACGCGCCCAAAACAAAATAATGGCTCCCGAAGGAGTCACCTGCAATATTATATCGTGTTCACCTACTAAGAAGCAATCAAAAATTGCAGATTTACCACTAGCAAGGCTAAGATGCTAGTCGCTAGTTAGTTAATCTACACCGAAAACGAAACAGATGGGGTATTGGTTTAGATATATTGAGTTGTCAATGAGTTATTTGCCTGTTAATGCCAACGCCCTCTGGGCGGCTACCTTCGGGAAAGAACTGGCGATCGCTAGGCTCATTTCCACAGTATGCTAGGTAATTTCAGCCTTGGCGATGCTGCCAAATGCCATTATATATTCCATATTAAGAGTGCCCCTGTGAGGAGTTATTTGCTAGTGCCATGTTTATTCTCAAACGGCAGGATGTTGAAATATCAAGCATTCAGCACCCAAAAAAGGATCAGCAAGTGCCGATCCTCAGTTATCAAGGGCAGACTTTTCGCTTGATTAGTGTTTTCAAAGCTAGTCAAGAAGAAGAAGCTAGAGCCTTATGGAGAGAATTAACGGATAACCGAGGTAAAGCCTGTGTTTTGCTGGAGGAACCGGAACGCTTTAGTGTTTGGGGTAAAATCCGTTTAGAGCAGCTAGGTAATGACACAGGTAGTCATGGTAAAACGGGAATTTTAATCCAAGCCAGTATTTTGCTGTTGCAAGGTGTTTCTATCGACATTGAAGAGTTTTTGGGTACTAGGCAAGCTGCATTATTTGAAAAAGATATTGTAGAGGTATTCAAGCAGAAACAATTTCCCCAAACATCTTCCTTAGAAGCAGTTAAATATTTGGTATCTACTAATCCGTTACCGACAGCCAAAATACCTGATTGGCAAGAAAATCATGTAGTTATATTGTTACAAGAACTACATAGATTAGGAAAATCCTATTTTGGCAACGCTAATTTTACCAAACAAGTGATTTATAAGCTAGAAGATATGCCAGAAGCCGAGCGATCGCTATTTCTGGTTTGGTTAAATCAATCGTCACTGGGTAAACTATGGCAGTAGTATGGAAATTCTTTAACAAAGTTCCTGCCACTGGCACTTGCTTTTGGTGTCTGATTGTGCATTTTTTAGCAGACACACCACATATACAGTCCTTTAACTCAAAATACTGCCAGAGTGCATCTACATAGTCAAGTTTTATGAATAACTCTTACGAGAATTCGTTCCTTTCTAAATCCATTTTCACTACTCAGAACATTGTCTTAGCTAATATTGGCTGGGCCGTACTGGCACTGCTATACTTTTTGTTGTTTAGTGCCAAAGTTCCCGGAGCAGATGGCATAGAAAGCCGGGCCGAATGGTATGTGATTGGCACAAATATTTTTGAAGCTTTAGCTTATTTGGGTGCCAGTATCTTATGCTTGAGGAACTGGCTGAGTCCACAAATCGTCAGTGGGCGAAATGTTTGGCTCTTAATTGGCTTAGGCATGCTTTCCTATTTCGTTGGGGGGATAATTTTCGGATATACGGAAATAATTTTAAAAGATGAACCGGATGTGTCTGTAGGCGATATATTTTTTGTACTTAGTTATCTATTACTTGGCGCAGGCATGATTTTAGCTGTGGCTTCCAGGCGAATTAATCTGGAAAAATGGCAGTGGCTAATTGTGTTAGCAATTGCAATGTTTGGTAGTTTGTTAGCATGGTGGATTTCTATGCAACAGGGAACACCCTCAGAACTGCTAGTCGCTATTTTGAATTGGTTTTACGTAGTTAGCGATGTGGTTTTGTTAATTATTGCTACCACTCTGCTGCTAGCCTTTTGGGGGGGAAGAGTTTCCCAGTCTTGGCGAATGATTGCAGCAGCGGCCTTTTCGCTTTACATTGCAGATATGTGGTTTAAATACGCCCAAGGCCCCAATTATCAAAGTGGGGAAATATTAGAAGTATTTTGGGTGTTTAGTGGAGTGTTATTTGGCATGGGCGCTGTCTTAGAATATGACGCATCACTAAGACGAACGCGGCGTACCAGCGGACGAAAACGAGCTTAGTAAAGATTTTTGGTATCTACCGTGAGAAAACTAACAGACTCTGACAAGCAAGAAATTCTTAAGTTATATCGAGAGACTGCCGAAACAACCTCAACTTTGGCAGACCGCTATGGTGTGAGCAACTCGACAATTAGTCGCCTGCTCAAAAGCACTTTGCCAGAAGATGAGTATGAATACTTAGTCTCCTTAAAGCGGGCTGCGAGAACTCCTGAGGGTAGGGCGCAGGTAAGCTACGAGCAGTTACCTCTGCTGACTCAACCGGAACCGGAGCCGGAGATAGAAGTTCCACCCATCGACAGCCACCCCTTGGAAGTGCCAAAAGTGGAACCACTACCACGCCGGGTAATTCATGTAGAGGAGCAACTTCACTCAGAGGAAACGGCGGAGTCACTAGCTGCTAGTAGACGGGTGCGGCGACGCCCCTCGGCGACGGAAAAACCCAAGCTCCGAGTTACAGAGAAATTAGAAACTCCAGAGCAAAAGCCGCCGGAAATAGTCAGCATCCCCATCCCACCGCTAAAGAATGAGCATCCAGGAGCGGCCGTCATCGCGCAGATGCTGGGCGAAGATTTGCTAGACGAATCAGAGGATTTGGATGATTTAGAAGATGATGATTTAGAAGATGATGACTTTGAGGAAGAAGACTATGACGACGATGACCTGGATGACCAAAGACCGTTAGTCACAAAACGAAGACCAGGTGAAGCATCAGTTCAAGTTTTACCTCTGTCGATAGCCAATTTGCCAAAAACTTGTTATTTGGTAATTGACCGTTCTTCGGAATTAATTACCCGACCTCTCAAGGACTTTGGTGACTTAGGGCAAATTCCTAACCTGGAAACCCAGCAAAGAACTCTGCCGGTGTTCGATAACCATCGGGTGGCAAAGCGCTTTTCTACTAAACGCGATCGCGTGATTAAAGTTCCTGATAGTAAAATGCTCCATAAGGCTAGGACTCATTTGCAAGCTAAGGGCATCACGCGACTGCTGATTGATGGTCAGGTTTATTCCTTGTCCACGACGGTTTAGAAGTTATGGAAACACCTGCTGGCTATGGTGTGGTATTGGTAACGGCTGGCAATATGCAGGAGGCAGAAGCAATTGCTAATGCCCTTGTGGAAGCTAAACTCGCAGCTTGTGTCAGTCTGTTACCAATTCATTCAATTTATACCTGGCAAGGGGAACTGCATAAAGAGCAAGAATGGCAATTAGTGATTAAAACTGATTTGGCGCAATTTCCGGCAATGGAGGGCAAAATTAAGGAATTGCACTCCTATGAAATGCCAGAAATTATTGCTTTACCAATTGTTGCCGGTTCTCAAGCCTACTTGCAGTGGATTTCTCAACAAGTTAAAAATAAAGAGTGAAGATTTAGGATTTTCATAACTCCTCACTCTTTACTTTTAACTAATAACTCTAAGCGTAAACAGCCCTTGCAAAACGCTCTGCCAAGTAGATAATGTCTTGTCTACGAGCAATTTGGTTCATCCATTGTTTGGGAATATTTTCCACGCCGTAATAAATTCCTGCTAACCCACCAGTGACGGCGGCAGTAGTATCGGTATCTCCACCTAAGTTAACAGCTTTCAGCACCGCCTCAGAATAGGACGAGCTATTTAGTAAACACCACAGGGATGATTCTAAGGTATCAATCACATAGCCACCAGAATTAATCTCTTCCACTGGTAGCTTCGCAATCTCACCACTGAAAATTCTGCCAAAATGGGGCTTTTCTAACAAAAATTCTCGGACAGAATAAATTGTTTGGATATCTTGCAGTGCTTGTAAATAAGCTGTTTGCAGGTCAGCCCCTTCCAAGAGCGCCACTGCAATACTAATATAAATGCCACAGGCCATCTGCGATCGCGCATGAGCATGAGTAATTGCCGAAACATCATGCACCCGCGCTAGCAGTTCGCTTAAAGTTAAGTTTCTGTGACAATAAGCCATCGGCAAAATTCTCATTAAAGAACCGTTACCATTACTATTTTCAACCTTTCCACCCGCCTGATGGGGAACAACTCCCTGTTTCAGGCGCATAATTGCTGTGTGGGTAGTTTGACCAATATCAAAGACATCGCCACGGGGAGTCCAGTAAGCCTCCTTGTACCAGCGCCAGAAGGAATTAGCTATAGCATCCAACGAATACCCCCTACAAAGGCATTCTGCCAAGCAAAAGCTTAAGGAACTATCATCTGACCAAGTTCCTGGTGGTTGATTCCATGTGCCATAACCCTGCATCGTTGTCACTGGAGATTTTTCTCGTTCAGCACGGCTAGTAAACTCCACCGGCACACCCAATGCATCACCGACACATAAACCCATCAAACCAGATAACGTTTTTGCAGCGGTTAGCATTATTCAATCTCCACAATAATTGCTCAAAATTAACTTTATATATTCCTTCTATAGCTTGTTGCAACGAATGCTACAGCCTAATTTTTCATCCTATGTGAAAAGCTCCGCAAAAATGTTAATTGGGTATTTTATTCACCATATCCCGGCTTAGTTTTAGTTCCTAATATTGTGCCAGTTTTAAAAGCGTCTATTCTTGGAACAAAGAACCCGGATTAAAAGACGTTGAATCTAATTATAACAGCTAATTTATTATTCTCAGGGATAGTTAGCTGTAAACTTTATGCATCAACGGCAACATTCATTTAATAAAATCTGGGAAACATTTGGAACATTCTTATACGATTTTCGACCTTAATTATATAAGTAAAAAATACAAATTTTGGACACAATTATGAAACGCCTACTCAAATCTTTAGTGACAATTTCTGCATTGTCTTCCTTAATAGTTGCTCCTTTTCTTCTATCAGCAAGTCAAGCTTCTGCTGAAACCAAAAAAGGTACTGATGCTAGCTATATTGGTGCTGGTGTTGCAGGTGGCGTTACTAGTGGCGGACAAGGTATCAACGATGATGCCACATTTGGTGGTAATGTCACAGGTCGCGTGAAATTAGGAACTACCCCGTTTTCTGCACGCGGTAATGTCCTTTGGAGTGATAAGACAAGTGCTATTATTCCAGAAGTTTCTGTGGATGTGCCTATCGCTAATAGAACTAATGCCTATTTAACTGGTGGTTATTCTTTTGTAGAGAAAGATGGCTCACCAACTCCCATAGGTAACAAAGATTCAGTTGTGTTAGGTGCTGGTATTGAATCGGAAGTTGCTAACAATTTCCTCGTCTACACTAACGCCAAAGTAGGACTTGGTGCTTACCAAAATAGCGATACTCCTGCTGTTAGTATCAATGGTGGTTTAGGCTATCGCTTCAAATAAATGATTATTGAGTCCTCAGTCAGTCTATACTTTACTTAAGTACTCAGGACTCAGCACTTAAAACTCACTACTTCAAAAAGCTGGTTTTGTTAAGTGTTACATCACTGACAAAGCCTGCTTTTGCCGTGCTAAAATTAAACTATTCCTCATTATTCCGGCCGGATTACCGGGGATCAAGTAGCCGAAGGGTGCTGATTCGGGGTCTACTAATGCTTTATTGAGAATAATATACAAGTCTAATGGTTAAATCTGCTCCTTCCCCCATCGCAACCCGTAAGCCTTCTAAACTAGAAGGAATCAAGGAAAATAGCAATTTTTTGCGTGAACCTGTAGCAACTGAGATCCTTCAAGACACTACCCATTTTACTGAAAATGCGGTGCAACTCTTGAAGTATCACGGTTCTTACCAACAGGATAACCGCGACAACCGCACCAAGGGACAGGAAAAAGATTACCAGTTTATGCTGCGGACAAAAAATCCTGGTGGTTTAGTACCACAGCAGCTGTATCTAGCTTTAGATAAAATAGCTGATGAGTATGGCAACCACACCTTACGAGTAACTACCCGTCAAGGTTTCCAACTGCACGGAATTTTAAAGAAAAATCTTAAATCAGCGATCGCTACAATTGTCAAAAATTTGGGTTCGACTTTGGGAGCTTGTGGTGACATCAACCGCAACGTGATGGCACCACCAGCCCCCTTTAAGAATCGCCCAGAGTATCAGTATGCTTGGGAGTATGCCCAGAATATTGCTGACTTGCTGACAGCGCAGACAGGCGCTTATTACGAAATTTGGCTAGATGGAGAAAAGGCAATTAGTGCTGAAGAAGCCCCAGAGGTAAAGGCAGCCCGACAGCGCAATGGAAATGGCACAATTATCCATGACAACGAAGAACCGATTTATGGCACGTACTATATGCCCCGCAAGTTCAAAATTTGCGTGACGGTGCCAGGGGATAATTCGATTGATTTGTATTCTCAAGACCTAACGTTGGTAGTGATTACCAATAAAAAGAAGCAATTAGAAGGATTTAATATTTTTGCTGGTGGTGGTTTAGGTAGAACCCACGGTAAAGAAGAAACTTTTGCTAGGTTAGCAGACCCCATCGGTTATGTGGCGAAGGATGACGTTTACGACATAGTGAAAGCGATTGTTGCTACCCAGAGAGATTATGGCGATCGCACTGACCGTCGTCATGCCAGATTAAAATATCTAATCAACGATTGGGGTGTAGATAAATTCCGCACCCAAGTTGAAGAATATTTTGGTAAACCACTCGAAGCTTTCAAACCACTGCCAGAGTTTAAATATTATGACTTCCTCGGCTGGAATGAACAAGGTGATGGCAAGCTATTCTTAGGAATTTCCATTGACAATGGTCGAATCAAAGATGAAGGTTCGTTTCAACTGAAAACCGCTTTGCGGGAAATTGTCGAGCAGTTTAACTTGCCCATCCGTCTAACAGCCAACCACAACCTGATTTTTTACGATATCGAACCAGATAGCAAGGAAGCGATTCAAGACATTCTCAGCCGTCACGGTGTCGGAGACGACCCGAAAAAAATCGAACCTTTAGTGCGGTATGCAATGGCTTGTCCGGCTTTGCCCACTTGCGGCTTGGCAATCACGGAATCAGAACGAGCAATACCGGGTATTTTAGAGCGGGTTCGCGCTCTATTAGATAAAGTCGGTTTACAAAAGGAGCATTTTGTGGTGAGGATGACAGGATGCCCCAACGGTTGCGCTCGTCCCTACTTGGCAGAATTGGGCTTTGTCGGTAGCGCTCCAGAATCTTACCAATTATGGTTAGGGGGTTCGCCAAATCAGACTCGACTGGCGCAACCTTACATAGATAAGCTGCATCACAATGACTTAGAAATCTTCTTAGAGCCGATTTTTGTTTACTTTAAGAAATCTCGGAAATCGAAAGAAAAATTTGGTGATTTTTGCGATCGCGTTGGTTTTGATGCCATCCGCGAGTTTGCTGCCAGCTACGATCCCCAAACAGCCAATGGTGCAAACAAATCACGCCACCGGGTAAATTTGAAAGAAGAGGTTTATGGCAAATTGAAAGAAGTAGCAGAAAGCCAAGGGAAGCCGATGACTCAGTTGGTGACTGAAGCTCTAGAAGCTTACTTTCAGAATCTTTCGTAAGCCGAAAAGTTTAAGATAACTACAGATAGACACAGATGGATTTATCTGTGTCTATTTTGTGTAAGTCCTAATACAGTTAGGTAACACATCCACACGAAAACTGAACTATGGTAACAATAGCAAAATTCGCAGAAACTAGGGATGTGGTGCAAAACATCAGCGGCAAACATTCAAAGCTATGCTGGCAGATATGGGATGTGAGCGAAATAAAAGGCTAGCTTATGACAACGGAATAGTAGAAATTATGACTCCGTTAATGCCGTATGAGAACTCAAACCGTCTAATTGAAGGTTTTGTTCTCTACAGCAAGACAATAATTTATTAAGAAAAATGTCTCAACTGCAAAGAATTGCGATCGCACCCTCCCAACTCCAGCAAGGGCAAATTTTACTTACAAAAGAACAACAGCATTATTTAGGGCGGGTGTTGCGCTTGCGTGAAGGCGATCGCTTTATTGCAATGGATGGTAAAGGAAAATGGTGGTTATCACAGCTAGCAGGGGAACAAGCACAGGTTTTAGAAGCGCTTTTAGTAGAAACTGAATTACCTGTATCAATTACGCTGATGATAGCTTTACCCAAAGGTAATGGATTTGATGAAGTGGTGCGGTGTTGTACAGAGTTGGGAGTAACTTGTATTGCACCAGTGTTGAGCGATCGCACTTTACTTCATCCTAGTCCTCAAAAGCTCGAACGCTGGCGGCGCATCGCTGCGGAAGCCGCTGAACAATCAGAGCGCTCTTTTGTACCAACAATTTTAGAGCCTGTCACTTTTAATATGGGTTTGTCATTAGTCACTAGTCATACCTTGCGGGAAGGCGAAGCGCCTATGTCATTTGTAAACAGTCAACAATATATCTGTGAAGCACGTGGTGAGTTTCCCCATTTAAAAGATTGCTTACAGTACAAAGGACAAAGGACAAATGACATAGGACAAGAAACGATTGTCATTGTTACTGGGCCAGAGGGAGGATGGACAACACAAGAAATCGAGAATGCGATCGCATTTGGATTTCAACCTGTTTCCCTTGGTCGCCGTATCCTGAGAGCAGTTACAGCCCCAGTAGTAGCATTATCCTTAATTACCGCAAGTTGTGAAGTATAAATGATTTATAGCTCACGCAAAACATATTTTGCATGAGACATCACTCCAGCGTGTATTTAAAGTAAGTGATGATTGAGCAAGTTGCGATCGCCTTTGAGCATAAAGATTATCAAACAGCTGCTAAATTACTGAAACAGCTGCTAACAGAATCGCCAGAACATCCTTGGGTACAATATTATCTTGGTCGGTTGCATGAAGTATCTGAAAAGCGTCAGGATGCGGAAAAAGTTTATCGGCAACTGCTGCGAGATACGAGGAATACTAGAATAGTGACGCTCGCACGGCAAGGTTTGCGACGGCTACAAGAAATTGAACTAGAAGAAAGACAAAGAGCTATTTCCCAAGCTACAGCCGAAGGGAATAACACCGAACTTGGCGTACTAGTTTTAGAGCCACTTAGTAACGAACTAAAAACAGAAGCGTCTCGAAAATTTGCCCAGATCATGCAGCTAGACCCTTACACTGCACGGCTGTTACTACCAAGTCGTGGCTGGAGGTTGTACCGCACTGGCCAAGTAGGAGAACTACAATTTTACGGGAAACAGTTACAGCAGGCTGGCATTCCTTGCTTTTGGGCAACAATAGCTCAAATTCAGCAGATTCAAGTTTATCAAGTTAAACATTTTCAAGAATCTACCTTACAAGCTACTGTTGTTTGCCGTAATGAGAAAAATCAACTCGGTTCTCTCACCTTTGACTGGTCAGAAGTCACAGCAAGAGTAGTGGGACTGTTGCCGATTTTTGAGGAAGTGGTAGATATTGACGTGCGCGGTAAACTAGAAAGGAAAACTCAAACACAAGACTATGCACAGTTTTGTGATTTACACCTACCTGCTAGACGTTGCATTCTCCGATTTGATGATAACTGCTATGAATTTCAGCAAGGTTTAAAAATCATTCCCCAAGCTAGCCAAAATACAATCAGAATTAATTGGAATAGTTTATCGAGTTGGATTGACCAGCAATTACCTAAAGTAAAAATTTGGTCAGATTTCACATCGTTTGCAGATACAATATTAGATCAAACAGAAATGCTGGGTCATATCAAATCTTACATTTATCTATTTCGCAGGGAACAGACTAATTGGGACTCAGCTTTTCATTTATATAGTGGATTAGTGTTTGTTAAAGATGCCGATTAGTTAGACAAGAAATTATCTAATCCAAACCTAAAAAATGCAGTTGTAGTAGAGAAAATTAAGCGATCGCTCCTAATTTGGAGAGTTCCTCCATCTACAACTGGTAAACTTGTCTTAATACTGCGTATTCACATTTAACTCATCAGTAGTATAGAGACGCGAAATTTCGCGTCTCTGTGATTTAACCAGGGGTTTTAACCTGACGTGCCATATCTAAATAAGCGCTCATATTCGCCCCTGGACGGCGACGACCATTAGAGCTAGTCGCTGAAGGAGCGAGATATTTAGGCGCAAAGGTAGTTTCCTTTGGCTCCTCTTTGAGGACTTTGGCTGCTGCGGCTTTTGCCTTTTTGCCAGGTTCAACTTTAAGACCCTCAGCAGTCTGCACTAACGTAACATCGGCTGGTTTAGGATTTTTAGCTGGTTTTTCTTTAGTTTTAGCTGCGGCGGTTTTTGTTCCGTTCAATGAAGCTGGCTTGGATGCTTCTGCTGCTTCTGGTGCAGCTGTTCCCGTTACTTTTTTAGCATTCGATGAAACTGTCTCTGCTACCTTCTTTGCGTTCGATGCTACCTCTTTAGCAGCATCCTTAGCAGCATCTTTGGCTTCATCCAATTCCAAGAAATAGCCGTTGCTTTTCTTCCCTCGTAACAGTCCGGTAACAAAACTCAAAATACCCGAAATTAAGTTTTTGATAAAATCCATTACAATTACTCCTGCCTTTTACCTTTTATATTTGAAAATCAACCGTAATTGTTAAAAATTACGACAAAATGTTACATTTTTTGCTTTGTGCCACCCCATCAAGGTGACAACCGTTATAGGTTTGTGCTTAATCAACATTCTAGTAAAACCACAGGGCAAATGTTTTTTTGCAAGCACTTGCGACCTGCATACACGAGAACTAATTATTAAATTTTACTGTAACTAAGAGCAAGATTCTGAAAGCGAGCTTAACAAAAATTAACATTTCTTTGTTTGAAATTATTGATTAGAGAAAAGCAAGTGGTTTACTTTCAACCAGTGGAAGGAGTGTCATAGCCTGTTGGTTAATAGTGATAGTTATAAGTTAAATTTTATACGAACTAGCTTTGAGAGCAGTTCAGTTTTGCAAAAATCTCTTTTAAAGAATCTGAAAAGCAACAACTTCAGTTTGTAGAGCAGTAGTACCTACGAAATTGAAATACACCTTTTAATTCAGCTAGATTTTGTAAATGAACATTGAAAATCAACAACGCAATCCCGTTTTGTTAATCCACGGTATTGACGACACAGAGGCAGTTTTCCATAAAATGGCGGCTCAGTTAAGACTACAGGGTTGGTCTGTACATTCCCTAAATCTCGTGCCTAATAATGGCGATGTGGGTCTTGATGAGTTGGCAAAGCAAGTAGCAGATTATGTTACAGCTACCTTTGCGCCAGAACAACACCTGGATTTAGTAGGCTTCAGTATGGGAGGAATTGTGAGCCGTTACTATGTCCAGCGACTGGGAGGAATTAACCGCGTGCAGAGGTTTATCACAATCTCTTCACCCCATAATGGAACTGTGGTTGCTTATGGTTCCCGGCGTCCTGGTTGTTTACAAATGCGCCCCGACAGCATTTTTCTCAAAGATTTAAATTCTGATGCTGTAGTATTGGGGCAGCTAAATTTTACATCTATCTGGACACCTTATGATTTGATGATTGTCCCAGCAAATAGTTCACAAATGTCTGTAGGCAGCGAAGTCATAGTACCAGTTGCTCTACACCCTTGGATGCTAACAGACCCCAGGAGTTTAGCAGTAGTAACAGCAGCTTTAGCAGAGCGTATTAAGCTACCTTTCCTTAAAAAAGTATCCAGTTAGTAGCTAGGGTGCTTATTACGCTTGTCTTGTATTTTTTATTTTGAATTTTTTAAGTCCTATCCCCAATTTGTGTATGTTCGTAACTCCCAAAAATTGCCTCTGGGTAACGATAATATTTGAACTCCATGAGGTTATAAAAGGGATCTTCTAAAAAGAAAGTGCGATGCTCAAGAGGAGAGCCAACAAAACGGTTTTTGGTTTCCTCACGAAAAAATAGCTGCTGTTGTTGCGCCCTTTCTAGTAAGTCTTGCCAGTCACGTTCTTGGGTAAAAATTAGCCCGAAGTGTCTAGGATATATAGTATGTTGCGGTGTCAAAGGTTCTTTGGTGACGTGAGCCACTAGTTGATGACCATAGAGATTAAGAATCAAGGCGTGATGGTTTTCACGCCCAGGAATGCAGCCCAAGCCATCTACGTAATATGCTTTTGTTTTGGCAATGTCAGTTACAGGGAAAGCAAGATGGAATAAAGTTTGGCTCATAGCTTGTGTGGAAAAGACTAGTAGTTGGATTATCTACAGTTTATGCATTTATGCTGTTAAGTCTTAATTGTGGTCAACTTGAACACAGTTTTAATTGGCATTAACTTATATCCTTTATCTTTATGACATATTGCAATGTATATCTCAGACATAGTTTGTAATTTTATACTCAGCTTTCAAGGCGATGCCTACGAAATTTAGTTAATAATACAAACATATTACTTTAGTTTTGGAGGTGTCAGAAATTAAGTACTAATACAAGACGGTCTAAATAAAGCAACCATTTTAAATTCCTAAAAAGCTTATTCCATAATAGTTTTGAGTTTTGACTTTTTACACCTCGGCTTCTCTGCGGTATGCTACGCGACCACTCGGTGTAACCCTGAGTTTCGACTGCGTTCAACTGCCGCGTAGTCGAAGGGTTACTTTATGACTTCCGCCTTGCGTTACTAGGGGTAACAAATTAGTTATTCTGTTGATATTCAGACAAAATTACTTATTAATTGCTGATGTCATCTTTAATTAATTCTGTTAATCCTTGGTTGGTGGCGGTAGGATTAAACACAATTCTATTGGGTTTAGCTTGGATTGCTCCGAAAAAACTGCTTACCCCTGCTGGCTCATTCCATGCATGGTTTCTGGCCATCTTAATTTGGGTAACTCTAGGCTGGCAAGGATATGCAGTTGTCATGTTCTATTTTTTAGTTGGTTCTGGCGTGACTCGTATCGGTATGGCGCAGAAGGAGGCTGAAGGAATAGCCGAAAAGCGCTCTGGGGCAAGAGGCCCAGAAAATGTTTGGGGTTCGGCTTTGACTGGGGCGTTGTGTGCTTTGGGAGTAGGGATCATAAATTCGGGATTTGTTGTACCTAGTCCCCAATCTCTAGTCCCCAATCCCCAGTCTCTATTATTGTTAGGCTACGTAGCGAGTTTCAGTACCAAGTTGGCTGACACCACTGCTAGTGAAGTCGGTAAAGCCTATGGTAAAAGCACCTTTCTAATTACCACCCTCCAACCAGTGCCTCGCGGTACAGAAGGAGCGATAAGCTTGGAGGGGACTTTAGCAGGTATTGTGGCTTCTGTAGCGATCGCATTTGTTGGTTGGGCAGTTGGTTTAATTGATCTATTGGGAGTAGCTTGGTGTGTAATGGCAGCATTTATTGCCACTAACTTAGAGAGTGTGATTGGGGCAACATTACAATCTAAGTATAATTGGCTGACCAATGAAGTAGTAAATATTTTTAATACATTAATCGGTGCGATCGCAGCAGTGCTACTTGCCTGGGCATGGATAAGTCTAATTAAGTAGACCGGTGAGAATAAACAATTACTCGTTAAGGTTCCGCATGGGAAGGGTTTTCCATGTCAGTTGCTACAACTTTGGTCACATGAACAACGCAGTGGCTTGACTTTTAGCAACTGGCAAGAAACAATTCTTAATATGTTTTGCTTTATTTTCGCCTACATACCTAATTATTTATCTGAATCTATAAAGATTTGGTTACACAACTTATTTTGCCTTATAACTGATATTTTCAATCCTGTTCTGTCTCCAGTAGACCGTAAAAGTAATTATGGAAAATTATTTTATTTACTAGGTATATAATTTTTTGACCATTTAGATGTAATTAGTTCATAAAATCTTTATCATATTTATTCATCAATGACCAGATGATTTTTATATGATTTAATTTAAAAGTCTATAAGTGTTTAACCATTTTCACATAGTTAGTTCATGGAATCTTTATCATTTTTAACAATCAATGACAAAATAATTTCTATTGAGGAAGCAGTAAAGTACTTGCAAGCCTCTGGGAAATTGGGGCAGTTCATTGGAGATATTCTCCGCCAGTATGTAATTGAGGAAGAAATCCGAACCCGAGACGATGTTGAGATTGGTACAGCAATAACTGAACAGGCAATTATTGACTTTAGGCTGAAAAACCAACTGACTGACCCTCAAAGTTTCCAAGAATGGTTAAAAGCCAACAATACAGATTACGCTACCTTTCACACATCAGTGGCTTTTGGTTACAAGTTAGAAAAGCTAAAAGCTGTAGTGACCCAAGGAAAACTCCAAGAATATTTTATTGAACGCAAAATTTTTTTGGATCGGGTAGTACTTTCTCGGATCGTTGTTGATAATCGAGAATTGGCAGACGAACTACAAACCCAGATTGAAGAAGGAGGTAGTTTTGAGCAACTAGCTAAAGAGTATTCACTTTCAGATGACCGAATTGTGAACGGCATGATGGGAATAGTCAGCCGAGGAAGTATGCCGGATATATTGCGGGCAGCTATTGATGTGGCTAGTCCTGGACAATTGGTAGGCCCAATAGAAATCGTTGGCAAAGACTCTCCCCCAGGAGAAGGACCTTATGGTTTGTTTCGAGTAGAACAATTTCTGCCAGCGTCTTTAGAAGATACTCAACTAAACCAAGCACTACAAAATGAGTTGTTTGAGAAATGGCTAGCAGAGAAAATTCAAAAACTGACAGTCAAATTACAAGTGAGTTAAATATTCTGGATAATGAATCTTTACGATTAAAAGTGCTAGCTTCTTTACCTTGGAATCAGCCACCACTATGCTGGTTGACTCCCGAACAACAATCCCTTTTGGAAAAGGAGTGCCAAACTCGTCAGTATCGTCTTGGAGAGAAAATCTGGTCAAACGATGTCGGCGGTTACCAATTCTTAATTGTGGCTGGAAAAGTTCGCTTAAGAGAAGAAGGGGTTGGTAAACCAATAGCCGCCTTAGATGTGGGCGATTGGTTTGGTGATTTGCAAAAGCTGTCTGCGGATTTTAAAGCTGTAGCTGCTAGTAAAGAAGTAGTAGTAGTGTGTTGGCATACAGCACTGTGGGCAGAACTTTCTAATCCACAAATTCAGGAGTTCTGGCAAGTGTTACCGGTGAACACGGAGGGAGAAAGAGATACATTTTCCTTCTCTTCCACACCTTCACTAGCGTCAGCCTCAGAGAGAACTTCTAGCCCCCATAGCCTCCAACCCCAAAGAGGACTCCCATCTGCCAATCTGATCATCTCAAATTATCCCTTTGTTGCCAGCTGGAACACTGCTGCTGCTTGTTTAACAATGGTGGCGCAACAGTTAGAAAATTCTGTGCAATTGGAATGGGTGCAGCGCCAACTCAGAGGACAACGCCCAAAACAGGTTGTGGAAGCAGGAGAAAAGTTAGGGTTAGTGTTGCGGCGCTTACAAGTGAGTTGGGGTGAGTTGCGACAGTTGTCATTTCCAGCTTTACTGTTGTGGAATTCTGACTCACCTCAGAGTCCATCTTGGGTAGTAGCCTATGGAGTTAAAGGCGATCGCCTCATTATCGCTAACCCTCTAAATCCCGAACGGACTTGTGAAAGCTTACCGCAGTCGATAGTTGAAGCGTCTTGGGATGGACGATTGTGGCAAGTAGAACTCATATCCCAGCAAGAAAAATTTAACCTCAGTTGGTTCACTCCAGCAGTTTGGAAGTATAAGGGATTGTTAACAGAAGTATTGTTAGCATCTTTTACCTTGCAGCTTTTGGGGTTAACAACACCACTAATTACGCAAGTCGTCATTGATAAAGTGATGGTGCAGGAGAGTTTGCCGACTCTTGATGTAATGGCGATCGCACTTTTGTGCGTAGCTATATTTGAGTCCATACTTGGCATTCTCCGCCTATTCATCTTTACCCATACAGCTCGTCGTCTCGATTTGAGTTTATCAGCACAGCTATTTCGCCACCTGATGCGTCTGCCATTAGCTTATTTTGAGTCGCGGCGCGTCGGAGACACAGTAGCACGAGTCCAGGAACTCGAACAAATACGTCAGTTTCTCACAGGTACAGCATTAACTGTGATTCTGGATAGCATCTTTGCAGTGGTATACCTAGCATTGATGTTTTATTATAATATCCCACTCACCTTTGTTGCCTTAGCAGTACTGCCGCTATTTGCGACTTTAACGATAGTTGCAACACCAATTCTGCGTAACTGGCTCAACGAAACCTTTAACCGGAGTGCCGATAGTCAATCGTTTCTAGTAGAGACAATCACCGGAATTCACTCCGTTAAAGCCCATGCAGCAGAACCAGTAACCCGCGCTCGCTGGGAAGGCTTATTTGCTCGCTTCATCCGCACAGGTTTTAAAGCATCTACTACCTCCAATATCAGCAGCAATATTGGTGACTTTCTCACCAATTTTTCCACCATGCTGATTCTCTGGTTTGGAGCCAAGTTAGTCATCGAACAAAAGCTTACAGTTGGACAGCTTGTTGCCTTTCAAATGCTTTCTGGCAGAGTCACAGGCCCGCTTTTGCGCCTAGTACAGTTGTGGCAAAATCTCCAACAAGTGCTACTTTCTGTAGATCGCATTGGTGATATTCTCAACGTCTCCCCAGAAGCTGAACTTGGGACTGGTTTAGTTCTACCACCTCTGAAAGGACAAGTCACCTTCGAGCAAGTATTTTTCCGCTACCGGCCAAACTTTGAAGCAATTCTGCGGGGAATCTCTTTCACTGCTGAACCAGGGCAATTTGTTGGCATTGTCGGACGCAGTGGTTCTGGTAAAAGTACCCTGTCTAAGCTATTACAACGCCTCTATCAAATTGAATCAGGACGCATCCTTATTGATGGTTTTGATATTAAAAGTGCTGATTTAGCATCATTACGGCAACAAATTAGTGTAGTTCTCCAAGAAGACTTTTTATTTAACGGTTCTATTTTGGAAAATATCACTCTCGGTAGTCCCGACATTACCGCAGAGCAAGTAGTAGAGGCAGCAAGACTAGCAGTAGCACATGACTTCATCAGTCAATTACCCTACGGTTACGAAACCAATGTTGGTGAACGCGGTACTGCTTTATCTGGCGGACAGAGACAACGTATTGCCCTAGCAAGGCTATTTCTTTCCCAAGCGCCAATTTTAGTTTTGGACGAAGCTACCAGCGCTTTGGATAGTGAAACTGAACAACAAGTACTGCAAAACCTGCAAAAAATTTCTGCTAATCGTACCGTATTCTTAATTGCTCACCGATTTGCTCCCCTCAAACGTGCTGATTTGATTTTGGTGTTGGAGCAAGGTGTGATTGCTGAACGTGGTACTCACTCACAATTGTTGCAACAAAAGGGTTTGTATTGGTCACTATATCAACGGCAGCAAGCAAACATTTAGTAGATTTAACTAGCTCAAAGCTTGTGGAAAAAATAAACGTTTGCAAAGCGGCTTAATGATAGCCTTTGGCGAATGGAGTTATGCTCCATTCGCCATTTTTATTTTGATAATTCTGAGTAGTGTAAATACTTTTATAACGAGCGATCGCAGTATTTTTAACGTTAGTCTCCATTAATACAACTAAAACATTTAAGATTCAAATAATTAATTTATTCTTAATAAAAACCGCATTTATCAGAATGATTTTTGGTAATAAAATTAGCATTTTGTTATCAAATTTCATAGTAATTATTGAGAATGGAGCTTATTCATACATTGAAATCTTCTTATAAAGATTTTAAGGCTTCAAAGTGTCAAAAAAATAATTGCTATCTTTGAGAGAAAATACTTATGCTCATTGATGATGTTAATAAAAATGTGTTGTCAAATAAACAGCTAAATGTCACTTCAATCTCTTCATTAGATAGCATTAATACAAAGGATGACTACAGCCTCAACTTCAGCAGAAGTAGTAGCTATAACTCAGCCGATGCTGATGTGCAGTTGCTAAAAAATGGTGAATCAGAAAATAGCAGTAACGCTACTACTAATGCTTTTAGCACTCAAAATTATAACTCCACCAATGGCTATGGCTTAATTAATGGAGCAGCAGCAGTGGCTAGAGCTACTGGCCAGAATACCTTTGCTGATGTCCCTAATCTTGGTGGCAATAGTTGGGGAGCAGACCTTGTTAAAGCACCAGAAGTTTGGGCACAGGGATACACAGGTAAGAGCGTTGTCGTCGCTGTTGTCGACACTGGAGTTGACTATAACCACGAGGATTTAAGAAATAATATCTGGACAAATGCCAAAGAAATTGCAGGTAATGGTATAGATGATGATGGCAATGGCTATATTGATGATAATTATGGTTGGAACTTCTCTGATAAAAACAACAATACCCTAGATAACAATGGTCATGGCACTCATGTTTCCGGCACGATCGCAGGAGAAAATAATAACTACGGTGTCACTGGTATTGCTTATGATGCCAAGATTATGCCTGTCAAGGTTTTGAATGACTCTGGCTCTGGTTCCTATAGTTCCATATCTAAAGGTATTCGCTACGCTGTGGATAATGGGGCTAATGTGATTAACCTCAGCTTAGGAGGCGCATCTTCCAATCGTAGTTTAGAGTCAGCCATTGACTATGCCAGCAGCAAAGGAGTAATTGTCGTTATGGCAGCAGGTAATGATGGTGAATCATCACCAGACTATCCCGCCCGCTATGCATCCAAGTCGGGAATTGCCGTTGGAGCAGTGGATAGGAATAATAATATGCCCGACTTCTCTAACCGCTCTGGAACAGATGAAATCGCTTATGTTACAGCCCCAGGGGTCAAAGTTTACTCCTCAGTTCCAAATAATCAGTATGCCACTTATAACGGCACGTCTATGGCTACTCCCCACGTTGCTGGTGTAGTTGCCCTGATGCTTAGTGCTAACCCCAACTTGACTGATGCCCAAGTCCGTCAGATTGTCACAGAAACCGCAGGAAATAGTACACAAAGTACAACCTCTAGTTTAAAGCTTTCTAATGTCAGTTCTCTGGCAAAGCAGGTGATTGCAGACACAGCAATAGATGATACACAAGCTACAATTTCTAGTTTTAATATTTCCAATGTCAGTTCTCTGGCAAAGCAGGTGATATCTGGCGACAACCTGCTAACTATCGGCGCACAAACTGCAAATTATCTTACATCACAGACAATTTCTAGTTTTAATAGTTATGATGTCGGTTCTTTAGTTGGTCAGGGAATTACAGAAACAACAAAATATCTGACGCTAGAGAGTATTGCTAATTTTAATAGTTATGATGTCGGTTCTTTAGTTGGTCAGGGAATTACAGAAACAACAAAATATCTGACGCTAGAGAGTATTGCTAATTTTAATAGTTATGATGTCAGTTCTCTAATCGGTGAGGAAATTACAGAAAAAACAAAATATCTAACACCAGAGAGTATTACTAGTTTTAATAATACTGATGTTGGTTCTCTAATCGGTGAGGAAATTACAGAAAAAACAAAATATTTAGCACCAGCCGAAGGGAATAATAGATTAAGTAATCTAGAATTATGGTCGCAATTCCAAAACTATGACAAGATTTTAAGCAGCATCAATATGGATAGCAATGATGATAAAAAAAATGAGAATAATCCTGATTTTTGGAAATTATTAGAGGGAATGCAAAAACAAATGGAGCAGTATAGAAAGTTCTTAGGTATCGCTTGAAAATTATCACAATTTGCAGTTTAGTTCGATACTGCTCGGTTAAAAAATCAACCACTTGCTCGTTTGTCGTGAATGAATATAGATAGGGGTTTAGTAATTCTAAACCCTTATGTCTTAAACATGGTTTGTGGATGCTAGGCGTAGCTTTTGAAGTGGTGATGAAATCAGGAGAGGCTAGACCTACCTAACTGAAAATGCCTCGCTGAACCGGCGTGTCACAGGCTCAGTAATGAATGTCAAAACTGACTTTTTACGAGTGACAATCTCACCTGAAGCAGCCATACCTGGTGTAAATTGTACTTCTTGACCTCGCACATTAACTGAGTGTTTATTTAGCTTAATTCTGGTGGGAAAAACTAAGCCTAATTCTTTATCAACGATTGCATTCGGACTGACTTGCATAACTTCGCCATTAACAGTGCCAAATTCCTGGAAGGGGAAAGTTGCCATTTTCACTTTTGCCTTCATTCCTTGACGAATAAATCCAATATCGCGGTTGAGAACTTTCACCTCTAGGAGCATTTCTTCCCCTTCTGGCAAAATTGATAGCAATTCTTCACCTGATTGCACTGGCCCCTTAGTGGCTTTAACTCTGTAAATCGTGCCGGCAACAGGAGCCTCAATCGTTTCTAAAGCTTGCTGCTTCCTCGCCTGCTCTAATTGACCTTGAACAGTTGTTAGTTCTTCTTTACGCTTGTTGAACTGGGTCAAAATTTCACTTTGGCGTTCTGATGCTACACGCTGGGCTTGGCTGCGTGCAGCATTGTAAGCTTGTTCTGCTTGGCGAATTTCTTGGACTTGAGCAGCAATATCTTTTTCTAATGATGTGACTCTATCTTGAGCCTCTGTGATTCTATTCTGGACATTAATCACTTCATCTTGTGCTTTAGTGATTTCTGTCTGTGTACGAGTTAATCTTTCTTGGGCATCCAAGTAATCGACACGAGGTACAGCACCAGGAGTCATTAAACTGCGTAGGCTTTTTTCCCTTTCTTGTGCAAGTGCCAAATTACTTTCAATTTTGATCCGAATGCTATCTGCGTTGACAAGGTTTGTTTTGGCATTGGCAACGCTGCTTTTGGCATTAACTAAGTTGTCTTGCAACCTAGTCAAGCGGACTTTGGCTTGATCTATGAGTGATTGTTGGCGATTTGCTTCTGCTTCCGCTCCTGCTTGACGCGCTTGGTAGTCTTGCAGGCGGGAGGTTAAAAGTTCATCTTGTAGTTTCGTTCCAGTAGTTGTGCCTCCGGTACGTTCTGCATCCAAACGTTGCAAATCGTCTTGAATCAATCTAGTAGACTTGGTTAGGCGGGCAACATCAGTTATTTGCAAGTCTGGATCTTTTTGAATCAGAACTTGACCTTTAGTAACGCGATCGCCTTCTCGTACTTTAACAGCAACAATTGATCCCCCATTTAAGGATGTCACCGGTCTTACCTGGGTAGAAGCAATTAATTCCCCTGGTGCTGTTGCTACCTCATCGATTTGTGAGAAGTACGCCCAGGCGATCGCTCCAAATACAATAACACTGATCGTTCCCGCTAATAATCTAGTGTATAAGGGTGGTAATTCCTGTACTGCTTTCCCCAATTCATAGGTTAGTTGTTCCTCTGGTTGGGCGAATCGCTCTTTTGTCTGACGTGCTTGAGCAGCATTTACCATATATTTTTGTCCTTTGTCATTTATCATTTATCATTTGTCATTCGTCATTTGCCCTAGTTATTCACTAATGACCAATGACTAATGACAAATGACTATTTAAACTGCTAAATAGCGCCGCAAAAAACTTTCTAATGTCTCTAATTGGAAGTTATAAATCGCCTCTAAATTGGCAATTTCATCTTTTGTACAGAAAAATTCATTTGCTAGCAATGTGCGATAAGTTCCCAAAGCTTTTTGAATTTGGGGATTAATTAAACCCAATGCACTCTGTAACCCATCAATGGCTAATAGTGGTGAGTTAATTATTACTGGCTGTTTATTGAAGATCCGACCAAAAATCCGGGGAATATCTTCTCTTAATAAAATCTCTGGCCCTCCCACTGGTAAAATCTGGTTACGAGCGCCTTCAACTGTCACAGAATCCACGACTATTCTTGCTAAATCATCGGTACTGACAATTGAAGTACGGTTTTTGCGATCGCCAATTAACAAATACACTCCTGTTTGCCGAAATTGTTCTACTAGTGGCAGCAAGTTAGATGCTAATCCAGATGGGCGTAAAATAGTGTAATTTAAGCCACTAGCTGACAAATATCGTTCTACTGCTCGTTTGGCTTTAAATACAGCAGCGTCTTCATATCCGCGATCTGCTCCCAGTACGGAAATGAAGACAAAATGCTCTACGCCATTGGCTTTCGCCTGGTCTATTAGTTCAATATTGGCGCGGTAATCTAAAGATAGAGCATCGCTATCAGAACCGTGGGCGCTGATAACATACTTGACACCCCGACTAGCTTTCTGGATATCTCTTTCTTCTAGCAAGTCACCGATAAAGATTTCTGCACCCCGGTGTTCTAACTCGCTGTAGCGCGAAGTCAGGCGGACAAATGCCCTCACAGACTGTTCTCGTTGCCGTAGGAGTCGCACAACTCTGCGACCAATTCCTCCCGTTGCTCCAGTTATTAGAAACATATAAATACCTAAATTGAATAGTTACAGGGTTTATATAGGGGTTCGCTCGTTTGTATGCAATACACTTTGACCTCACTTCCATTCCTCTCTTTTAAAAAGAGAGAGGCTTTGAATCTTACTCCCCTTCCCTACTAGGGAAGGGGCTGGGGGTTAAGTCTCTATTAGCCAATAAGTCACGCCTTATTTATCTTAATACTCTAAAAATTATCCCCCACATTTTGTAAATGCAGGGGATAGGCTAAATGGGATTAGTTTTACTGGCTCAACAACTCAACAGCTTGTTCAAGCGACATCTTAGCCTTGTGCAAATTCAGCAGGTTCTCCTGGTCGTATCGGTCAGGATAGCTCATTTTCCTGCCCTCTAAAGTTATCCGAATTAGTGCTGCTTGCTCATCTGTGGGTGAATTCATCTCTTCTATAGCAGAACTGATGATCTGGATAGCGTTAAAGTTAGGGAATTTTAACCCTTTACCTTGCTTCATTTGTTGCAATGCTAAAAGTGGAAATGCCATCAGGCTTACGATGTACGAGGTTTTGTATCCTGTATTCCCAGTTGGTTTGATGCCGTATCTACGACACAAGTCGCGTAATTCTTTAATAGTCTTGATTTCAAGTTCGGAACGCGTGAACATAAAATAGTAGTGTCCATTTTTGAAATTGGATATTGGTGGTTGTACTTCCGGCAAGTTGTTGCAACCACCAAAAAACAATCTAATCTGCTGCCTACCAGTGATTCAACTTATATTTATATTTCTACATAAATGCCTAACCCTAAAGGTCATTCAGAAAATTTAAAACCATTTAAATCAGAGAGGGAAGAACCGTTAAGTGAGCGTCTTAATTTACGTGTCACAAAAACTATGAAGGAAGAACTATCTACCAAAGATGATCCTCCAGAATTTTGCCGTCGTGCAATCCAGGAAGCGTTAGATAAAGATAGAGAAAAGTAATCTCAAAGGGATAGTTGTCACGAATGTGGGAATTACTGAAATGAGTCAGCAATTAAGCATATTGCTTTCTCAATATGCTTGATTGCTTGCTGAAAACACTGAAATTAGTAAGTAAAAGCTCATTTTACTTGCGGAAAACATCAAAATGAGAAAGCAAACTGGGGTTTGAGAAAGTAAAAGTTCCTTTTGCTTGCGGAAAACACCAAAATGAGGAAGCAAACCGGGGTTTGAGAAAGTAAAAGCTGCTTTTGCTTGCGGAAAACACTCAAATGAGAAAGCAAACTGGGGTTTGAGAAAGTAAAAGCTTCTTTTGAGTAAGTCAAAGCTTCTTTTGAGTAAGTCAAATGCCATTTTGCTTATTAAATTCGACTTTAACGACTCCCAAATAAAAAATACTCAGCTACTTCTTGTGGGGTAGGCATATAGGGACTGTTTTCAAACTCGAAGATCCCCCCTAACCCCCCTTAAAAAGGGGGGAAAAGAAACTCTAAAGCCCCCCTTGTTAAGGGGGGTTGGGGGGATCAAAAGCTATGGGTAAATGTTAGAAGACTTGTGTGTACATAGTAGCTTGTTAGGAGCGAGGAATGGAAGTGAGATCAGAGTATAATGCGTTGACAATTATTGCCGATATAGATAAATGGATGTAAGGAGACTTATAGATGAGTGACGAAGATCAGTTTGATGTCTTCCTTTGCCACAACAGCAAAGACAAACCTGAAGTTATAGAAATTGCTCACGAATTAACAAGACAAGGAATTAAACCTTGGCTAGATAAGTGGGAACTTCGTCCTGGTTTAGCATGGCAGGTTTTATTAGAAGAACAAATAGAAAATATTAAATCAGCAGCAGTTTTTGTAGGTAGCAGTGGACTTGGTCCCTGGCAAAGTCAAGAGATGAGAGCTTTTTTAAACGAATTTGTAGAGAGAAAATGTCCGGTGATTCCCGTTTTGCTTGGGAATACACCACAGCAGCCTCAACTCCCAATTTTTCTTAAGGGTCATACGTGGGTTGACTTTCGGACAGATTCTGAAGCTATGGAGCAGTTAATTTGGGGTATTACTGGAAAACCGCCAGAGCGAAAACCAAAGCTACAGCCAGTAATTCAAGCCGATGACGTCAGTTCTGAGAAGGGAGTAAACTACACACGATTGCGAGATTTGCTAGCAGCACGCAAGTGGAAAGAAGCGGATGAGGAAACTTTAACTGTCATGCTCAAGGCATCTCGCAGGGAAAAGGAACGTCAGTTTGATACCGAATCCATCAATAATTTTCCCTGTACTGACTTACGCACCATTGATCAACTCTGGGTAAAATACAGCAATGGGCGCTTTGGCTTTAGCGTTCAGAAGAAAATTTATCTCGAATCTGGTGGGAAGACTGGTGAATATAATCAAGAAGCCTGGGAAGAATTTGGCGATCGCGTAGGATGGAGAGTGAAAGGAAACTGGATAGAAAGTGAAGAAGATGTAGCTTTTAAAACTTCAGCACATGAAGGACACCTCCCTATTTTTTCCCTTAAGGGAGAAGAGTTCTCTTTTTTCGCATCGAGACTTATGAAGTGTAACATTTAAGTACATTCAGACTTTTATAAATATTTGTAACAGGGTTGTTTTCTATAAGTTAATCAATATTTTAGAGATCCGATATCTGGCAGTGGGGCCTGATTAATTCTTGTTTAGTCCTCTTAAGAGGAATGCAAGCTATTAGCCGTAGGTTTTTAACCTATGGCGGGTGATGGATTAAAATGTAATATTCTGAACTCAGATATTTGCATCATTGCAGAATATTGGCATTGCCCACACGTCCGCCTCAGAATAAATTCTGCGGCTCATAGCGAAAGTCATCTAAAGCTGACTGAAATTCTTGTTTTCCCAATTTAAAACCCCCCACATCTTTGTAGATGCAGAGGGAGTATTAACAATTCAAAATTTAAAATTCAAAATTGTTTCACATGGGTATTTAAACGCTTTGTGCAAACAGCCCACTTCAAAACTATTCAGCAGCTTTGTTATTAGCTCTATTAGCCCGCGCCTCAGCTGAAGCCATCACCTCTTCCATATTCTCTAACACTTCGCCAGGGAAGTTTTCCAAAACTCTGGTAGAAAGAGCAACCCGCCCTTTACCCTCATCCAAGTCAATAATTACAGCTTTAATTGGCTGACCAACTTGAAATACCTTTTCTAATGAGTCGATGAATTTTTGGCTTACCTGCTTGATATGAAGCAAAGCCCCCATACCATTTAAATCCACAAACACACCAAAAGGTTTGATACCAGTAACTTTACCTTCCACCAGTTGACCTAGTTCTAATAAGCTGAAGTTGCTAGAACGAGTTGCTAATCGCTGGGAAAGGATGAGTTTGTTGGTGTTTTTATTAATTTCCAAAAAGCCCACAGTCAGATTTTGACCTTTGAGTGCTTCTAAATTATCACGCTCTGCCAGGTGCGATCGCGGAATAAATCCCCGCAAGGAAAGAATATCGACGGTGACACCACCTTTATTCACACCCATAACCTTTACTTGCACAGTCTGAGCATTTTCCTGCATTTCCGCCAGTCGTTCCCAGATGTGCTGAATTTCTAACTGCTTTCGAGAAAGGGTGACTTGACCTTCTGCATCCTGATCTCGGATGATCAAAAACTGCATTTCCTCTTGCAATGGCAGCACCTCCGATAAATCGGTAACTGCTCTCAAAGAAGCCTCATCGCGCGGCAGAAAAGCTGACGACTTGCCACCAATATCAACATAGGCCCCATCATGGTCAAGTTGGAACACTTTGCCATGTACAATCTGTCCCTTTTGAAACTGGTAGTCGTGTTTTTCTAGTGCTTTAGCAAAATCGTCCATTGTAAACGGCGAATTGGCTGTTTGAGATAGTTTCGATTCGGAATTCATGACTTTTGAAGATTAATTGTTATTTGATATGGTGCAACAGGAGTTTAGATTGTCATTTGTCATTAGTCATTTGTCCTTTGCTAATGACTAATGACAAATGACTAATTCAGCTGACTAAAGAGTTGTTTGACTTGCTCCCAAGCATCAGCAGCAGCTTTAGGATTATAACTGGCACGACGGTCACAGAAAAATCCATGATCAGCTCCATCGTAGCGGAACACACGATGAGGAATTTTATATTTTTCTAACTCTTTTTCAATCTCATCTACTTGTTCGGCTGGGATGCTAGCATCTCCTGTGCCAAAGAAGGCATAGAGAGTACCTGGAATTTCTCTGGTGCGGGTAACAGTGGGAGCTACACCTCCTGGTGTGCGAGTGGTAATTCCAGCACCGTAGAAGGAAGCCGTAGCTTTAATATCTGGTAAGGTGGCTGCAAGATATGCCACATGACCACCAAAGCAGAAGCCAATACAGCCAAAGCCATCTTTTTTGACTTGGGGCAGATTTTTGAGGTAGTCAATTGCTAGTTGAATATCACTCAATAACTCTGAGGCTTGAGTTTGCATAGCGTAGCCTCTGCCCGTTTCAATATCTTCGGGTGTGTATCCGGTTTCAAAACCAGGAGCAGTCCGTTGAAAAAGTGCAGGTGCGATCGCAACATACCCAAGTTTGGCAATCCGTTCTGTAACATCCCGAATGTGAACGTTAACACCAAAAATCTCTTGTAATACCACGACTCCTGGGTAAGAGCCAGGTTCTTTTGGCTCTGCCAAATAACCTGACACTTCAATATTATCTTGCAAAAGATTAACGGTTGTGGTAATTATTGCTTGCTCTGTCATAATAATTTTTACCAGTGCTATGTGATTAGCCGTATCTTGATTTGATATAACTATGCCAGTATGCCCAGCTTTTTCCGAAACTAAATTATCAATTACCAATAATGAGCGCATTAGAAATTTGTACCAGAAAAACTTTATGTGTAAATAAAATATTTAATATGTAGCAAATGCAGCTAAATACCAAAGGAGGGCTGAGTTAAAAGTGCTGAGTGCTGAGTAGTAAAGCAACACTTGTATACTCCTCACTTCCTAGTACGCGATTAATCGCGTCTCTCCCCCGCTCCAAAACTCAGCACTTAGTATTCAGGAGGTTTGCTGATGATTCAATTCCGTATTCAGCCAGACAGCGAAATTCCGGCATCAACTCAGCTGTTTAATCAAATCCGGTTTGCGATCGCTTCTCGGCAATATCCCCCTGCTTACAAGTTGCCAAGCACACGGGCACTAGCAATGCAAACTGGGTTACACCGCAACACCATTAGCAAGGTTTACCGTCAACTGGAGGAAGACGGATTTGTTGAAAGTATGGCTGGTTCGGGAATTTATGTTCGTCCCCAAGGTCATGAGGGTGGTAGCAGGCTGCAATCACCAATACTCAAACAAAATCCTGATGCATATCAAGTTGTGCAGAAAGCACTTGATGATTTGCTCACCCAAGGATGTTCACTCAATCAAGCCAGAGAACTATTTTTAGCAGAAATTGACTGGCGCTTACGTTGTAGTGCGCGGGTACTGGTTGCAGTTCCATCCTATGATATTGGTGCTGGTGAGTTAATGGTATATGAATTAGAGCGATCGCTAAAAATACCAGTCCAGTTGGTAGCAATGGAAGAATTAACTGCTGTGCTAGATAAAACTACCTCTGCAACAGTAGTCACAAGTCGGTATTTTATCAGTAATGTAGAAGCGATCGCAGCTCCTAAAGCTGCACGGGTAATTCCTCTGGATATCTACGACTACAGCAAAGAACTCAGCCTATTGAAAACCCTACCAAAAGAAAACTGTGTAGGCATAGTTAGCCTCAGTTCCGGGATTGCACGAGCAGCAGAAGTGATCCTCCACGGTCTGCGAGGAGATGAACTATTAGTGATGACTGCACAACCAAAAGATGTTTATAAACTTCAAGCTATGGTTAAACGGGCTGAGGTAATCATAAGTGATCAAGCCAGTTTTGCGGCAGTGCAAGCAGCAGTGCAAGCATCTGATGAAGATATTATTCGTCCACCGAAGCTGATTAAGGTTGAAAATTATATCGGTACTAACTCAATTAACTTGCTAAAACGAGAACTGGGTTTGGGTTAATCCAAAGATAATTCGACCAACATCTATACAGGAGGGCTAAGATAGTGCAAATTGTGATTGTGGGCGCAGGCCCAACAGGTGTAACACTTGCCCTGCTCCTTGTAAAACGTGGTATTGCTGTAACGTTAATTGAAGCAGCAAAAGACTTTCATCGTGTTTTTCGCGGTGAAGGATTAATGCCCAGTGGGTTAGATGCACTAGAGCAAATGGGGCTATCCCCATTGTTGGAGCATATTCCCCATCGACAACTCGACGCGTGGGAATTCATTTTGGGGGAAAAGCAGTTGTTTCGAGTTGATGAACCAATGGGAGCAACCCGACCCTGTACACTGGTTTCACAACCACCGCTACTCAATGCACTGATTTTGGAAGCTCAAACCAATGATGGATTTGAATTTATCCAAGGTGTTCCAGTCAAAGATTTACGCTGGAGTAATCAACGTGTCGCAGGTGTAGTACTAAGCGATGGGAGAGAACTAACTGCTGACTTAGTGATTGGCGCAGATGGTCGAAATTCTCTTGTGCGACAACGTATAGGATTAGAATTGGTACGCCAGCCCAAAAATATTGATATTCTTTGGTTTAAGCTTGCCGCTAGCCCTGAGTTTACAGATGATAATGTGTTCCGTACTATTGTAAATAGCGATCGCACATTTAGCATCTTTCATGGAGCAGAAGAAGGGAAACTGCATCTAGCCTGGGTAATGTCGGCAACCGAAAACACTGACTGGAAGCAAGCCAACTGGGCAGAGATTTTTGCCTCACTATCACCCTCATGGCTAGCAGAACATTTTCGTAATCATGCAGACACCATCGAATCCCCGATTCGGCTTTCTGTTGTGGTAGGTTATTGTCCACAGTGGCACGCACCAGGGGTATTGCTTCTGGGTGACGCTGCACACCCAATGTCTCCTGTCCGCGCTCAAGGAATTAATCTAGCATTCCGTGATGTGATTGTTGCTGCTAATCATCTTGTGCCACTATTGCTCAGAGAAGCTGGACACCAAGATATTGACATGGCACTATCGCACATCCAAGCAGAACGTCAGCCAGAAATTATCCGCGCCCAGCAACTCCAGTTAGAGGAAGCTAAACAAGGCGAACTACTGCGAAAAAATGCACTGCTGCGATCGCTGTTGATTCAACTTGCTCCCTTACTCGGTAAAATAATTAAAAAGTCTTGGTTAAGGCGACAATATAAAATGCGTCAAGGTATCACAGAAGTACACTTAACCGTTTAAAAAACCGTCATCACTTATCCGACTTGTGGTTGTGGGGTGTTAATTTGCAAAAACTCTTGTACTCGTTGCAAGTAAGTTGGCGCATCTTCCAACATTGGGAAATGCGCTGTGTTGCGAATCATCACAAACTCCACCTTGTCACTTAGTGCAGCTGCTTGACGCCCCATCTCGGCTGGAATAATTTTGTCATACTCCCCCGCTACGAGCAGAGTCGGCACTGTCAGCTTGGCAAATTCTTGCGGCATCACTTCAGATTGAGCCTTGCTGACTGAAGTAAAAATTGTTCCTAAAGCTGCATCGTAATCTGCTTCCAGAAAATCTTCCAAAAAAGCTTGACGCTCAGAATGTGGTATAGAACTATATAAAAATCTGGCCATAAACATTCGGTCAACAAATGGAATTTTGCTTAACCACTTGGGACGAAATTTAACTACATAGCCACCAAACTTATGAAAAGCACTAAAGGATTTTTCGTCGTACTCAAAAACGCCGCTACAAGTTAAAATTCCTCGTTCCACTCGTTCGGGATAGCGGTTAAAAAATAAAGTAGCAACAGACGCGCCCATCGAGTGAGCATTGATATAAACACGTTGAAGATGCAACCCATCTAACAAAGCTGCTAAATCATCAGCGTATTCCTCTAATTCATAGGTTAAGTCTTTGATTGCCTGTGATTCTTCCTTGAAGGACTCAGATTCGGCAACAGCTTCACTTGCTTCGGCTATGGTTGGCTTCCCACCAGAACGGCCAAATCCCCGCATATCGTAGAGTAAACAATCAAATTGCTCCGATAAAGCGTCAGCGGTATTTTGCCAATACCTAGCTGAACCAGCCCAACCGTGAATGAAAACCATCACTGGTTTTACCAAAGAACCAGATGGTTTTTTCACCCATTCATAGTAATGCTCAACGCCACGAACTTTAATATAAGGCATTAGTCATTAGTCCTTTGTCAGTTGTCATTAGTCATTTTCCCTTATTAAATGGTTATTAGTCTTTAGTTTTTGACTAATAACCAATGACTAATGACTATTAAGCTGACTCTGGTTTTGGTAGTGAAGATGGATGTATTATCAGTTCGGCAGTTGATCGCTTCTCAACCATCTCCCGTGTTACTGTACAACGTGTCACATCCTTACGAGATGGTAACTCATACATAACATCGAGCATAAGTTCTTCCACAATGCCCCGTAGCGCTCTAGCACCAGTTTTACGGCGGTAGGCTTCTTGAGCGATCGCTCGTAAGGCTTCTGGTTTAAAATCTAACTGGACATTATCCATCTTCAGCAGTTTTTGGTACTGCTTCACTAAGGCACTGCGTGGTTGGGTGAGAATCGCCATTAGCGCTTCTTCATCTAGCGGATCTACTACTGCTACCATTGGCACGCGCCCAATAAATTCGGGAATCATACCAAATTTTACTAAATCATCCGGTGCTAGATGGCGGAGAGTATCTGCTGCTCGTTTCTCCTTCGTTTGGCCTTCTCCAGGTTGCACAAAGCCTATTGCTTTTTTGCCAACTCTCTGATCCACAACCTTTTCTAGACCTACGAAAGCACCACCACAGACGAACAAGATATTACTTGTATCAATCTGGATGCAGTCTTGATAGGGATGCTTACGCCCTCCTTGGGGTGGTACATTGGCGATCGTTCCCTCTAACATTTTTAGCAAGGCTTGCTGCACGCCTTCGCCAGAAACATCGCGGGTAATTGACGGGTTTTCACTCTTTCGAGCAATTTTGTCAATTTCATCAATGTAGATGATTCCTCGTTGCGCTTCCTCTATATCTAAATCTGCCACTTGCAACAGTCGCAGCAAGATATTTTCCACATCTTCTCCCACATACCCCGCTTCTGTCAGCGTCGTAGCATCAGCAACGGCAAAGGGTACATCCAGGATTTTCGCTAAAGTTTGCGCTAAGAGAGTTTTACCGCAACCAGTCGGACCGATTAACAAAATGTTGGACTTTTGCAGTTCTACAGCATCATCTGCCGCAGCTTTGCCAGTGGTTTTAGACTGAATGACCGCCAACCGTTTGTAGTGATTGTAAACGGCTACTGACAGCACTTTTTTGGCTTCGTCTTGGCCAATGACGTGTTCGTCTAGATAATTTTTAATCTCTCTTGGCTTGGGTATTTGATTAAACGAAATACTAGAAGATTGGGTACGTCGTTTTTGAGGTGGTTCTGCTCTTGGTGCGGGTTGTGCAGCCGCACCATTAGTATCGAGTAACTCCTCGTCTAGTATTTCATTACACAAGTCAACGCATTCATCGCAGATGTAGACTCCCGGCCCCGCGATTAATTTACGCACCTGCTCTTGAGACTTGCCGCAAAATGAACATTTTAAATGGGAGTCGTACTTAGACATACCAGCCTCTTATTTCAGAATGGTGACGTTCTCCCCTGCTGTGGGAAGATTTTGCCTGGAAATGACCTGATCAATCAAACCGTAGTTCTTCGCCTCTTCTGCCGACATAAAGAAGTCGCGCTCAGTATCTGCTTCAATTCTTTCTATGGGTTGACCAGTATGATGAGCCATTAACTCATTCAACTTACCCTTAATGTAAAGAATTTCTCTGGCTTGAATTTCAATGTCAATGGCTTGACCTTGAGCGCCACCAAGTGGTTGGTGAATCATAATCCGGGAGTCGGGCAGAGACATTCGCTTACCGGCAGCCCCTGCTGTCAACAAAAATGCCCCCATGCTCGCGGCTAATCCAAAACAGATGGTAACAACATCAGGGCGAATTTGCTGTATTGTATCATAGATTGCCATGCCTGCGTAGACCGAGCCGCCAGGAGAATTAACATACAGTTGGATGTCTTTTTCTGAGTCTTCGGCGTCTAGGAATAACAACTGAGCCACAATTGAGTTGGCTACGGTATCGTCTATTGGCGTTCCCAAAAAGATAATCCGCTCTCGCAGCAGGCGGGAGTAGATGTCGAAAGCCCTTTCTCCCATGCCAGACTGTTCCACCACCATCGGCACGATGTTGCTAGGGCTGTTCAACTGAGAGTTAATGTTGATTCGACTTTGGTTGCTGATGGGGTAGTTTCCCGACTGCGATACAAGCATACAAGCTTTCTTTGACGATAATTTAGGACAAATGTTTCAGCAGCAGATGCTGCCTTTTCGACGAATAGGATTTTTATAGCTACGTGTTAACCATTATGCCTCATATAATTTCCTCTCGTGTAACACAGTATCAAGCTCAGGCAATAATATGTGTCACAATCTGCTGAAAATTTATTCGTTCTTTAATGATTCTGCCTTTATCCCTGAGTTTTCAGGAATCAAGAGTCATGGGGCATTGGTTATTTCTCCCTCTGCTCCCTGCTCCCTCATTTCCTTTACCTTACCCATTTCACCAGTACTTTAACTCAGAACTGGTGAATTGATGGCTGTGGGGTTTTTAATTATCCTTCTGGGACTTCTGTTGAAGCTTCGATGGTTTCTTCCTCTGTCTGGGGTACATCAGCATCAGCGTCTGATTCTGTGGCTTCTATTTCCTCTATAGGAGGATTCAACGAGCCTTCGGGTACAAGTTCAACTGAGGAGTGTTCTAAGAGCCAATCAATGGTTTTTTCAGTTAATAGTTCGTTTTCCACGATTGAGCGCAGTCTATCTTCATCAACATCTTGCTCATCTGGGTACTGTTCCAAAAGTTCTTTGACTCTGGCTGCGATTTCTTCTGGTGTTACCTCAATAGATTCGCGTTTACCAACTTCTCGCAACGACAAGGAACGTTTGATGCGTTCAATAGCCTCAGTACGCGATCGCTCCCGCAATTGAGGAATAATATCTTGAGTAAACAACTTCCTTACATCCAATCCCTGCTGAGACAGCCGCATTGCTGTTTGCGTTAGCATTGCATCCACTTCTTGCTCAATTAAGGTCGCTGGTAAGTCAACTTCTACGTGGTTGAGCAGTTCCGTTAACAAGGCTTCCTGTTTATTTGCTTTTGTTTTTTCGTCTGCCTCTTTTTGATATTGTTCTACCAAAGAAGCGCGTAACTCCTCTAAGGTTTCAAAATCGCTGGTTTCTTGGGCAAAATCGTCATTTAATTCTGGTAGTTCTTTTTCCTTCAGTTCTTTGAGAGTCACTGTGAAAGTTGCCGCTTTTCCAGCTAAATCTTCATTAGCATAGGGATCTGGGAACTGCGCTGCAATTTCTCTGGTTTCTTCAGGATTCATCCCTACTATTCCAGCAATAAAGCCGGGAATAAACTTATCTTCCTGCAACTCAACCTGAAAATCAGTTGCTTCGGCTCCAGGAATCGGTTCTAGTTCAGCTGTTTCGTCTTCGCCCTCTGCTCTGGCGAATGAACCTTTAAAATCGACTACGGCAATATCGCCGATTTGGGCCGCACGTCCTTCCACAGGAATCAATGTCGCTAATTCTTGACGTTCCTTGTCGAGGGTACTCTCCACTCGTTCTGGATCGTACTTGACTTCTTCAGCCTTGGCTTGCAGATCAGTGTACTGAACTAGATTCACTTCTGGTTCAACATCGACAGCGGCCGAAATCGTCAAAGGTTTTCCAGGTTGATAATTCGTAATCAAATCCTCAAAAGAGGAGCGCAATTGCGGCTGACCTATTGCCGAGATAGCTTCTTGTTTAACTGCTTGCTCAATGCCGTCTTGAATTAGTTCTTCCAGCGCTGCTGCCTTGATACGAGTTGTACCCAGCTGTTGTAGCAATATTGGCCGAGGTACCTTGCCTTTACGAAACCCAGGAATATTGGCAGTACTCGCTAATTTTTTAATGACCTGTTCGTAAGTTTGCTTGGTAATTTCCGGCGTAATCTCTATTTCCAAACCAATTTGGCTGGCGGGAAGTTTTTCCTGGGTAACTTTCATGCTTCGTCTCTAGTTTTCTGGTATTTTAATCTCTGAGTACACATAAGACGCAATAATAATTGTTCGCGTTTATGGCTTGATGTCTCTTAAGGAGGATGGGAAATTGTCACAAAGCTTCATGACATGACATCCAAGGATGGATAGTGTGTCCTGCCACAGAGATCCAGTTTACTGCCAATAGCCAAGGACTTGACAATTTACTCTCATAACAATTCTTGACACTTCCAGGGCTAAGAGCTGGGCTTCTTACCTAATATTTGTAATAACTGCTGAATCTATTGCGGATTGGGAAGAGTTTAACAAAGAGGCAGGGAGAAGGGGGCTATTAGCTGGGGAAAATGACCCCATCCTCCTGTTGTGAAGTAGAGCGAAACATGGGTCTGAGTCCCCCACTTTTAGTTAAGTAGTTTTGGTTCAGGTGGGGTGGTCACTGAGCGTAGCCGAAGTATCGAATCCCCATTTGAACTGTCCCCTTTGCTCCCTTTTTGCTTGCCTCTAGTTCAATCCCTATTCGCCGGATCCTAATCTTCAGTTAGTCTGAATTTAGCACTGAAAACCCAGGAATTAATTCTTCAGTAGGCTACCACCGTGATATCCTGGTTTTCAGCCAGTAGTTTAGTACTTTAAAGTTATAGCACTGAGTTTAGCTATCTTGTGGTACGCAACTAAATCTGCTGCCTAGCCACATAGCTCGATTTGATGGTTTGGCGATTTTACAACATTTGCATCATAATACATTCATTATCCTGGCAACCCAATTTACAGCCAAGACGTTTATTCACCTTACAAGTCAAACGCCTAAGTGCAGATATATCTATAATTTTATGCTAAATGGCGCTTTATTGTATAATATTACAATAATCTAGTTTTAGATACATGAAAAAATCGAACGGTGGTTTTGTAAAATGCAATATCAATTAACTTAATTAAATAACCAAGGAAATAAATTTATTAAATCTATCTTTATAGATTTAATTAGAAAAAAATCTAAATCTATTCAAACTTGATTTCAAGGCTGCGATCGCTATTTTAATATAAGCAAAATAAGCAAATAGTCAATTGTTCCAAAAAAATTGTAGATAACTATCTTAAAGGAGGAAGCAAATTTGTCAAAATCCTATCGTTTAGCTATTTTGGGAGCAACTGGTGCAGTTGGCACAGAGTTGCTGGAATTATTAGAAATCCGTGATTTTCCGATTGCTGACTTAAAGTTGTTGGCATCACAGCGGAGTGTGGGGCGATCGCTAAGGTTTAAAGGGGAGAATATACCAGTAGAGCCAGTGAGCGATCGCGCTTTTGAAAATGTTGATATAGTACTAGCTAGTGCAGGTGGTTCTATATCCAAAACTTGGGCAACAGTTGCCGTCGAAAAAGGCGCAGTGGTAATTGACAACTCCAGTGCCTTTCGGATGAACCCGGAAGTTCCCTTAGTAGTGCCAGAGGTGAATCCACAAGCCGCAGCTAATCATCAAGGCATTATTGCTAACCCCAACTGCACAACAATTTTAATGAGTGTGGCAGTATGGCCATTGCATAAAGTTAAACCAGTGCAACGTATCGTAGCTTCAACCTACCAATCTGCTAGTGGTGCTGGTGCTAGAGCAATGGCAGAAGTCAAAATCCAAACAAGCGCTATACTACAAGGACAGCCGCCAGTTGCTGAGGTATTGCCTTACCCACTGGCATTTAATTTATTCCCCCATAACTCTCCATTAAACGATTTGGGTTATTGTGAGGAAGAAATGAAAATGGTCAACGAAACCCGAAAAATATTTGGCACGCAGCAAATCAGAATCACTGCGACCTGTATACGGGTTCCCGTACTCCGTGCCCATTCAGAAGCCATTAATTTAGAATTTGAGACTCCCTTTAGTGCAGAGGAAGCCAGAGAAATTTTAAATTCCTCTCCTGGAGTAAAATTGGTAGAAAATTGGGAAACTAATTATTTTCCGATGCCAATTGAAGCAACTGGTAGAGATGAAGTTTTAGTGGGAAGAATTCGTCAGGATATTTCTCATAGCTGTGGCTTGGAATTATGGTTGTGCGGCGACCAAATCCGCAAAGGCGCAGCATTGAATGCAGTACAAATCGCCGAGTTGCTGGTAGAGCAAAACCTACTCAAACCTGCTAAAGCTTACGTTTCAAGCTAGTCATTAGTAAAAATAAACAACTAATGAAAAAAAGCAAATGTGCAAATTACTGTTGAAAGTAATTTGCAGATAGGTTATTACAAGAGAAAACCACCAAGATATAAAAATATGGCTAATCAGGAGTGAAAACAGGGTGGGAGATTTTGGCAATGTTTTAACCGCTATGATTACGCCGTTTAAAGCAGATGGGAGTGTCAATTATGATGTAGCGGCAGAACTGGCAGCGCATCTAGCTAATAACGGCACAGATACGTTGGTGGTGTGCGGCACAACAGGAGAATCCCCTACCCTGACTTGGGATGAGGAATACCAGTTATTTGTCGAGGTATTGAAATCCGTGGCAGGAAAAGCCAAGGTGATTGCAGGTTGTGGTTCAAATTCCACCAAAGAAGCGATCGCAGCCACCCAAAAAGCGTCTAAAATAGGAGTACATGGTTCCTTACAAGTTGTTCCTTATTACAACAAACCGCCGCAAGCGGGATTGGAAGCGCACTTTCAGGCAATAGCACAAGCCTGTCCTGACTTGCCATTGTTGTTATACAATGTCCCAGGTCGTACCGGACAAAACCTTCAGCCAGAAACAGTTGCCCGGTTAGCTAAGGTTAGCAATATTGTCGGGATTAAAGAATCCACTGGTAATATAGATCAGGCAAGCGAAATTCGTCGCTTGACACCAAAAGAATTCCACATCTATTCTGGTGATGATTACATGACTTTGCCCTTGTTAGCGATCGGGGCAAAGGGTGTAGTAAGTGTGGCTTCTCATCTGGTAGGAAACCAACTACAGCAGATGATCCAAGCTTTTAGTGCGGGTAAAATTGAGGTAGCTAGTGAGATTCATCTCCAACTCTTCCCGTTGTTTAAAGCTTTATTTCTCACTTCAAATCCCATTCCAGTGAAAGAAGCACTCAAACTTCAAGGTTGGGAGGTTGGTTCAACTCGTCCGCCACTATGTGAAGCTGATTTAGAAGTAAGTCAAAAGTTAGAAGCCGTTTTGAAAGAACTTAGTTTAATCTAGCCACCACTTAATTAAGCGCTGGTAGTCTGGTGCTTTCTAAAGATACATATAAACAATGACCATAATTGTTTGTTCATAATTTGCAATTTAAAAATCTGTGCTAGGACTGATAGACACACTATAAATTCTTAAGTGTAAAGTCGATTTTATTGAATAAAAAATTGAAATCTTCAATTAAAACTTGATTGCTTTGGGACTGAATTAAGAGACAAATGATGTTGTCTTAAATACAAGTTCGTTAACTATCAACTTAATTAACCACAAGTAACGATCTAAGGAGAAAATGGCTAAAAACGAAGCTAATAATTCCGCCTTGAAAATTATTCCTTTGGGCGGTTTACACGAAATTGGGAAAAATACCTGTCTTTTTGAATATGACGATGAAATTATCCTGCTAGATGCAGGATTGGCTTTTCCCACAGAGGCGATGCATGGAGTAAATATTGTTTTGCCAGATACGACCTATCTGCGGGAAAATCGCCACAAAATTAAAGGGATGATCGTTACTCACGGTCATGAAGACCATATTGGCGGGATTGCTTTCCATCTCAAGCAATTTGATATCCCTGTGATTTATGGGCCCAGACTAGCAATGGCAATGCTAGAGGGTAAATTGGAAGAAGCAGGAGTGCGCGATCGCACAGAAATCAGAACAGTTCTACCACGCGATGTGGTGCGAATTGGCAAAAACTTTTTAGTTGAATATATCCGCAACACCCACTCCATTGCTGATAGTTTCACTGTTGCCATTCATACTCCTTTGGGTGTAGTCATTCACACAGGGGATTTTAAAATTGACCATACCCCAGTGGATGGTGAAAAGTTTGACTTGCAACGTTTGGCTGAACATGGTGAAAAAGGCGTTCTTTGTCTACTAAGTGATTCCACTAATGCTGAAGTTCCCGGGTTTACACCTTCGGAGCGTTCAGTTTATCCAAATCTTGAGAGAGTATTTAGTCAAGCCACTGGGCGATTATTTGTCACTACCTTTGCTTCTAGCGTCCATCGCATCAACATGATTTTGGATATCGCCAAGAAGCAAAACCGTGTAGTAACGATTGTCGGGCGTTCCATGCTGAACTTGATTGCTCATGCCCGCAATTTAGGTTACATCAAATGTGAAGATAATCTGCTGCAACCATTGCACGCAGTCCGCAATCTGCCTGATGAAAGAGTACTAATTTTAACTACAGGCTCTCAGGGTGAAACGATGGCAGCAATGACCCGCATTGCTAACAAAGAACATCCTCACATCAAAATCCGCGAAGGAGATACAGTAGTATTCTCTGCTAACCCAATTCCCGGAAATACGATCGCAGTAGTCAACACCATTGATAAATTAATGATTCAAGGTGCAAAAGTGGTCTATGGTCGGGATAAAGGGATTCACGTTTCCGGTCACGGCTGTCAGGAAGAGCAAAAGCTGATGATTGCCTTAACTCGACCCAAGTTCTTTGTGCCATTTCACGGCGAACATCGGATGCTAGTGAAGCACGCAGAAACGGCTCAGAGTATGGGCATTCCTTCAGAAAACATGATCATTATTCAGAATGGTGATATTGTCGAACTGACTGAAGATGCTATTCGCGTCGCTGGTAAAGTGCCATCTGGTATCGAATTGGTGGATACCACTAGTTCGGGTATGGTAAGTGCCAAAGTGCTGCAAGAACGGCAACGCATGGCTTCAGAAGGCATTATCACGATCGCAGCTGCCATTGATTGGAATGGTAAACTGTTGGCAAAACCAGAAGTTCACTTACGGGGTGTAGTTACAAGTGTAGAGCGATCGCTTTTACAAACCTGGGTGAAACAAAGGATTGAAGAAATCCTCACTGTGCGCTGGTCAGAATTTGCACCTAGTGAAGGCGAGGCGGCAGATATAGACTGGGGTGGATTGCAAGGAACTTTAGAACGAGAATTGCAACGTTCCATCCGTCGGGAATTGCAATGTCAGCCATCTGTAACTCTGTTGATGCAAATCCCTGATGAGCCACCTGTGAAAGTTGCTGATGGCAGAAGACGACGGACTCGGACTGCTGCTCAGGTAGCATCATAGAGAATTTAAGATAAAATCTTATGCACAAGCGCAGAGACGCAGAGTTTTTCTAACGTCTTTGCGCTTTGGCGTGAGATATAGTCTTTTATTATGGGTATAGAAATCACAGTAAATAGTACTTGCCTATAGTTCTTGGAGGCGATCGCTATGACTAAAACACCAATAAAAATTAATACTCTGGAGGAATACATCAATTTTGATGATGGCACAGACAAGCGTTATGAAATTGAGGATGAGGTGCTGGTAGAAATGCCTCCTGGTACTGGGAAACATGAGGCGATTATCACCCTACTGTTAGTTCGCTTTTTTTTAGAAATTCAAAAAATGGGACTGCCTTTACAACCGCGCCCTAACGGTACAGAGGTGTTGACCAATAAACAACCCAGGCGACCTGATATTTGTGTGATTACCGACCAACAGGCACAAAGTATTGAGAGTACTTCGGCTATCCTTAAAACTGCTCCACCCCTATTAGTTGAGGTGGTAAGTCCTGAATCTGTTGACCGGGACTATAACCAAAAAACCTCTGAGTATGCAGCTATTGGTGTAGTCGAGTATTGGATTGTTGACCCCTTAAAAAATAAGGTGACAGTGTGTTTGCTAGACAATGGTAGTTACAAACAAACTGTCTTTAATGGAAACCAGCAGATTATTTCTCAAACATTCGCAGAACTAACTCTGACAGCCCAGCAGGTGTTTTCAGCTTAGAGTTGTTGCTGTATAGGATAGGTTGGCATTAACTACCATCATGCTCAAGAGAAATACGATGGTATTGACATCAATAGCCTGCCATGCTTCCTCTAAATTCAGAACACCCAAAGCAATTAAAAAGGCAGAACCGACCAAAGCAATGGTGGCGCGGTTCATGCGTAAACCAGGAATGTAGCCCAATGCTAGCCCCAGATAAGTTAGCCCTAAGACGCTATAGACTGCAAATTGAAGAAAAATTACTTTCTTTACTGAGGCTTTGCGACGGCCGATGTTTCATGATTAGCCGCTTTGCATCTAGTGCGAAAGCCAACCCACTTCGTTTTAAAGCGTAGCAGCGTCTACAGACTTCTCTCTGCTTCTACGAAATTCAGCCAGCAATAAAAAGCGAGAACGTGGGGAAGTGAGAATACGGGGAGGAAAACCGCTTGCTAGGGTTTTACTGATATTTATACTTAGCAAAAATACTCTGAAGAATATCTGATATTAAGTTCTGTAAATGTTACACTAATACCTATCCAATGGTGGATGTCTTTATTAAAATTTAAACTATATCAAGTTATGAACAAGATCGTAATATTAGACTACCGATCCCCAGAAAATTGCGATTAACTTGACGTAGTAATAAATTAGGTTCTGACTTAAGTGGCTAATCAGGTATTACATTATATCGCAGTCAGAACGCGATTTTTCTGGGAAAGTTCGTTGCCACGTTGTATATATTCATCAAAAAGATGAATAACCTCAATAACACAGAGGATTAACCATGAAGGTATTCGACAATACCACAAAAAAGATTTTTCTGGCAAGCTGGGTATCGCTCAATCAAGCAGAGACTAGTGACGACAAAGCAACCCAGCTAAACCCTTCTATTTCCAAGCCTTACTGGGATATTCTCCAACCCCTACGGCAGCGTGTAGAAAATATTCAAATCCGCGATCGCCAACTAGCTCACCGCTTGTGTAAATTGATTCCATCTCAGTGTCCCTTTGAGCGAGATGTCAAATTATTTGGGAAAACCTTGTTTCACATTCCGCCCATGTGCAAGCTCAACCCCTTATATGAAGAAGTGGTTGGTTTACGTTTCCGAGCGCTGTGCTATCTAGCTGATGAATGCGGCGAAGATGTATCACAGTACTGCTAAGTGCTAAAAGTAAAGTTGAGGAGTTAGGAATGAGGAATTAAAAAAAATATAACTCCTAACTCCTAACTGCCTGCTATTTTTTACTATTTTTTTACTATTTTTTTTGCCATTTTTGGATGGCATCCTGAGCATCCTCGTAAGCGGCCGTCTCCTCTGGCACTAAAGCAGCTGTTGCGATCGCGGCATTACGTTCTCCTTGGGCGGCGCGACGCTTGGCCAAGTCTAAAATTTTCTCACTCCATTTATTGATCGATTTTTGGGCAGTATCGAAGCCAGGTTGACCTGGTGGTACTTTCCTAGCAACTTCGATCGCACGATTGTAGGTAGATGCCTGTCCAGGCTTAATTAAAGCATTAGCTGCATCTAAAAGAGTTTTGTTACTCACATACTGCTTACCCTCTAGCCGCCACAGGTTTATTGCTGCTTGTGCTTTCGCGTAGGGGGCTTCATCTTTGGTGATTAATCGAGCGGCAGCGATAGCGCTAGCATACTGTCTTTGTTTAGCACGACCCTCTGCTAAATCCAAAATCATCCGGCTCCAAATCTTAATATTCTCCTGAGCTTGTTCGTACAGTGGTTCACCGGGTTTAATTTTCCGGGCTGTAGCGATCGCCATGCTCAAATCACTAGCTTGAGTTTGTTTGAGCGACATTTTCGCCAAGTCTAAGACTGCTTGATTTCGCTTTTCTGATTCTGAACTAGAAGTTATTTGAGCACTAGATTGATTTTTAAATCTAACTTCCGGAGTGCGATTGCTTGGTAAATTCTCGATAACCTGGCGATCGCTAACAGTAGCATTGGGTGATGTGCTTGATATTTGCTTAATTCTAAAAGTTTCTTGATTACGAAGAAAAACTACGGCGATTAAACCTGCTACCAGCAGGCTGCCTCCGCCCCATAAAATAAACTGTTTCCAAAAAGGGATGCTTGGTTGATTCGATGGCAATCGAGAGACGTAACCTTTGGAAGAATTGGGGATAAATCTTCCCCTTGGATTTGCTCCTAAAGAAGTTTCCGCTATTGGCTGGGAAACTAAGCTAGTAGCTGACTCCTGAACTGGTTGAGCTTTAGACTTCTCGACTTTGTGTTGGGAGGAATTCACAATAGCTTCTCCCCATCTATCCCGTTCTGCTGAAGTTCTAGGGTAATCGTCAAGGGGAGGAGCCGCACGGGCAATAGCAAAAGATTCTTCGGGATAAATCACTGCTTCTGATTGGAAATCACTTTCCATTGCTAATTCTGGCAAGATTACCTGCGTCCTTGATGGGATGATCGTGGCAGGGTTTTGCACAGGACGCCAGTGGTGGTGGCATAATTTTGGCATAAGCAGGCTTAGGTAGCTTTCTAAATCTGCCAAATTACTGCCATTACCAGAACGCAAAGCTTCTAACAAGGCTGCTGTAAAGAATCCGTGACCTAATTCGCTACTTTCATGGGAAAATTGTTCTGGTTGACAAGAAAGAATTGTCGCAAGTTGTAGTTCTTGGGCTAATTCTATTGTTTCTTCACCAACCGGAGCATCAGCTTGAGTGCCAAAAGCGCGGTTGATATCGAGTAGTAGCAATACATTCAACTCAGCAAGTTGCAGGCTTTGCATTAGCGATTGCAATTCTATGCCAGTCTCTTGTACGAGTTCGGGGTTACCTTCTACTGGCATTAAGTAATCTTTGCCTTGGTAGTTGACCCCATAACCGCTAAAGAATAACCACAGATAATCTTCCGGTTGCCAACTTGTCGCTGCCAAATCCTCAAGCAGCAGCAGAATATTCTCTTTAGTCGGATAAGTTGATCTGTCGCCAATCGGTGGCGAGGTGTCCGTCATGACTAGACAGTGTTTGGGGAGAAAACCTGCCTCCGTCACCAAAAAATCCTCTACTGCCTCAGCATCTGCTTGGGCACAACTTAAAGGTTGAAATAACTGATATTGATTGATGCCAATCGTGATCGCCCAGTAATTTGCCATCCCGCTCTTTGTCAGTTATTGTTTGCTGGTCTTAAAATTGCGGTTGGCTTTGCCAAAAAAACAAAGCTAACCTATGTCTTATAGTCTAGGTGATTCTGATCGAATCTTAAGTTAGAATGTAATTTTTATTACGTTAGATATTCGGGAAATACTTCCACCTAATTTCAATAACAGATCATCGCTAAGGAGATAAAAGGTCATGAGCAAGACTTATGCTCACCTACCATCATCGATCACTCCCTTTTCAGTTATTAGCCAAATTGCCAGAAGAATCCGGATAGTTCCTTTAGTAATTTTGCTCATATCTACCGTTCCTGCGTGGTTTTTGACGGAAGCGATCGCACCCCAAGTTGTGCGAGCTTACACCGCTAGAATTGATCTAGCTATTGACCGCCTGCCGGAAGAAAACTATGAAACCGTTCTCCGGAGGGCGGAAGCAGCCGCTAGGGCAGCCGCTCAGAGGAGCTTCGACCAAGATATCCTGGTAACAGATGTTTCAATCATAGTATCCGTACAAAATTATGGAGCGATCGCACCAGTTCTGACATTAGATGTTAGTCGTCCCCAATGGCGATCGCGTCCCGATGCTCAAAATTGGGCGACTTATTTTAAAACTGCGCGATCGCTACTTTTCTTTGAAAATAGCTCTAATGCAGTTCCAGCAGCTAGCAATCTGCCAACCCAAAAATGACGAGTTTAGCTTGACACGGACTTCAGGAGACGCAAAGAGGTAATTGGAATTCCCTCTGCCCCATGTCCTACTTCAGTCTCAACCGATCAATTAAATTTACCTGTTGTTCTTCGCGTCATTGGATGGCCTAGAATAAGAAGGTTGTCAAAAATCGCGATATCTGCTGACATGGCTGTTCCTAAGAAGAAAACTTCCAAATCAAAACGAGATAAACGTCGAGCTACCTGGAGGCACAAAGCCGTCATCGAAGCTCAGAAAGCCCTCTCTTTGGGTAAGTCAATTTTGACTGGACGTTCTACATTTGTCTATCCAACTGCTGAAGAAGAGGAAGAAGAATCATAATTCTCCAGTCAGGAAAAGCATAAACAGCACCAATCTTCTTGCCACTGGATAAACGCTTTTTATTAGCTTTCCTGATTGCATTTTGAATCATAGATACTCTAAACAAGCTCATTAGATCAAGAAAAATTGGTAGTGAGTAATTGGGAATATCCATTACCCATTACCTATTATCGATGAGTAATGATCAAGTAATCATATAGAAAGTAAAAAATCTGGTGCTGTTGGCAACTCAGCAAAAAGCTTGTAAATATCTTGAGAAAAATAAGTTTCCTCCAACTATGCTAGGAAAATTTTTTCAGAAACCAGGGAATGAAGAGGGAGAACGCGTTCCCCCCGGTCAACACTTAGCTAAAGGTTTCCCCGTATTAACTTACGGCGCAACTCCTCAAGTCAGCACCCAGGAATGGGAGTTTCGAGTTTGGGGTTTGGCAAAATCTGCTACCTTTAGTTGGTCAGACTTTATGGCGCTGCCTCAACATGAATTCACAGCAGACTTTCACTGTGTAACGCGCTGGTCTAAACTCGATGTTAAATGGACTGGCATTAAAGTTATAGATTTCATGGGTCTGGTTGAGCTAGAACCGAAAGTAGCCCATATTATGGAACACTGCTACGGCGGCTATACTACCAATATTTCTGTAGAAGATTTTATGCGCGAAGAAAACTTCTTTGCCTTTAAAGTCTTTGGTGAAGACCTTCCATCTGAACATGGTGGCCCAATGCGGCTAGTTGTGCCCCATCTTTACGCTTGGAAAAGTGCTAAGTGGATTAATGGTTTAGAGTTTTTAGCTGGTGAAGAACTTGGTTTTTGGGAACGCAATGGCTACCACCGCCGTGGTGAACCTTGGGCTGAGGAGCGTTACAGCAACGCTTTTGGGTTTTAAGAGTTAGGAGTTAGAAGTTAGGAGTTATTAATTTTAGATTTTTCATTCAATCCAAAATTCAAAATCTAAAATTAGCAGAGTTAGGAGTTATAGATTTTTATTTCTCATTCCTAACTCCTCACTTATAACTCCTAACTTTTTTTAACCTAAAAGTTTCTTGATTATTGGTAATTTGCCTTCATAAGGAGCGTATCGCCATTTTAAATCGAGCCAGAATGAGTTTTGCAACACGCTTTTGTTATGGGAAAAGGTGTCAAAACTAGCTTTGCCATGATAGTTGCCAATACCGCTATCTCCCACCCCACCAAATGGTAAAGACGAAACACCAACCTGCATTACTGTATCGTTGATACAAACTCCACCCGATGAAGTTTCCTGCAAAACTCGCTTTTGTAGATTTTTATTTTGGGAAAACAAGTATAATGCCAAGGGTTTAGGTCTAGAGTTAATCAAAGCTATCGCTTCGGCAATGTCAGTATATTCAATAATGGGTAGAATGGGGCCAAAAATTTCTTCCTGCATTACAGAATCTTCTAAGGAGACATTATCAATCACTGTGGGGGCGAGATAACGCTCTGAAGGTTGATTTTCTCCACCGATGATAACTTCACCATCTTTGAGAAAGTTAACCAATCTTTCAAAGTGTTTTTGACTGATAATTCTAGCATAATCAGGACTGTTTACAGGATTATCACTATAAAATTCTTTTAGGCATTTTTCCAGCCCATTTATTAAATCCTTTTTGATTATTTTATTAACTAAAAGGTAGTCAGGAGCGATACAAGTTTGTCCAGCATTAATAAATTTGCCCCAAGTAATTCGTCTGACAGTGTGTTCGAGATTAATATCACTATCTACGATACAAGGACTTTTGCCACCCAATTCTAAAGTAACTGGTGTGAGATATTTTGCTGCTGCTGCCATAACGATTTTGCCAACGGCTGTGCCACCAGTAAAAAAGATATGGTCAAATTTTTCTGCAAGTAATTTTTGACTAGCTTCAACGCCCCCTTCAACCACTGCAATATAAGCAGGGTCAAAATGTTTGGCAATAATCTTAGCAATAACATCAGACGTATGAGAAGCAATTTCTGAAGGTTTGATAATTGCACAATTACCGGCTGCAATCGCACCTACTAACGGTGAGATAATTAACTGAAATGGATAGTTCCAAGGCCCGATAATTAGAACAACCCCTAAAGGTTCTGGATAAATTCTCGCTGAATAGGAAAAAAAATCAAAAGAAACGGGTGCTTTTTTGGGCTTAGTCCAGGTTTTGAGATGTTTTATAGCATAATCGATTTCTTTAATGACACCGATTTCTGTAAGGTAACTCTCTAGTGTTGGTTTATGTAAATCTGCTTTTAATGCCTCGACTATTGACTCTTCATGCTCAATGATTGCTTGCCTAAGATTTTTAAGTTGTTCAATACGAAAAGTGACATCTTTAGTTTTGCCACTTTTAAAAAACTCACGCTGATTCTGGATAATATTGCCAATATTAGATAATTCAGTGGTGATCATTGTTTAGCCCCATAAAAAACTATTTATTCAATGCTATCGTTGCTATATCAGTACACTTGATTTGTTAATTTCTATTATTTTATAATGAAGAACAATAAAATTATGAATTATCAGGGTAGATTCGGTAATTCATAATTTATAATAACTATTTTTCTAATTTTGTAGTTGGTAGAAGGACAATAAATACACTACCTTTGCCCAACTCAGAATTTAACAAAATAATGCCTTGATGTGCCTCGACAATTCGGCGAGCAAGATAGAGTCCTAAGCCACTACCAGAACTCTTGTGGCTACCTTGACGGAATCGTTCAAATATAGTTGCTTGTTCTTCAGGACGAATACCTGGGCCAGTATCTGCTATCTCAATGCTAATATATTCAACGGAATTAGATTTTTCAGATAACTGAGATTGACTACTTTTATCTAACTGGCGTTGAGAACTGAAATGAATAGTCACAGACCCAGAGTCGGTAAATTTGATTGCATTGCCGATAAGATTTGTAAATAGACGATGCAATTCTAAGCGATCGCCCATCACTGTGTTTGCGCTTGAATCCTCAGTAAAGTCCAAATTTAGGGACAGTGCTTTGTCTTGAGCTAGAGGTGCCAATTCTCCAGTCACTTCCTCTAGCAATTGCCCCAGATTAACTGGTTGAAATGCCAAAGTTTTGCGACCTGCTTCAAAACGATAAACTTCTAATAAGGTGTTGACCATAGAAAGCAGGTTTATATTGCTACGGGCCATGATGGCGATTACTTCCTGCATTTGCAATGATAATTCTCCCAACGCACCTTGTTGAAATAGCATCAACATGCGATCGGCCGCTACTAAGGGAGTGCGTAAGTCGTGGGTGAGGCGGGAGACAAAATCTTCTCGCTGACGGGCAATTTCATCACGTTCATCCATACTATGTTTCAAACGCAGGAGCGATCGCACTCGTGCCAGCAATTCATCTACTGTTACAGGTTTGCGGATAAAATCGTCTGCACCCAAGTCTAAACCGTGGGCGACGTTGGGCGCATCGTGGGCAGTGATTAACAGTATGGGGATATATTGTGGCAATTTCATCTCTCCACGAATGTGTTTGGTAACTTCGTACCCATCCATATCTGGCATCATTAGATCCAGTAGAACCAAGTCACAAGGAGAAGCTTTTAATTCTGCTAAGGCCGAAATTCCATTTTCTGCTGTGCTAATTGTGTAACCTTCTTCCTCCAAAATAGTTTTGATCAAAAACACGTTATCAGGAGAATCATCAACAACTAGAATTTTGTCAGAGCGAGAAGATTGTGAAGTCATATAGATGCAAGGTATGGGGTAAAAGTAAATTTTTGTAAGACTAGCTGTATTTGTAACAATTTGTCTGCCAAGTTTTTTATTAAACCTCCCTACCTAAAAAGTATTTTTTACTATTAAATTATGGCTGGTAGAATTTTAGCTTTGAATGCAGTAAATGGTTGAATGACTTATGTAGTCTTTGATGTATCGCTTTCGGTAGGGAACTGGAGATATAATTGCGTAGGCGATCGCCCAAGACTAAGAGTGCCTTCTTAGTTTCTTAAGGCAACATACTTTTTATGGTAGAGTGAGCTTTCCCGTATGTAGAATAATCCCTGTTAAGCATTCTGTGCAATTTGTTTTCAAAGTGAGACCATAGAGAAAACCGTTACCTTCCTCACCAAAACTAGCCAGATGTGTGTCAATCATTCTCTTTTGTTGGCTCCGGCAGAGATTTTAGAGATGTTTTGAGCAAAATTCCATCGAGATAGAGTATAAGAATCTGCATTTTCAAAAAGTGGTTGAGTCGTTGGAAGCTTTCATTCTTCAGCAGTCATGCCCAGATTTGTTTTAGCAGTAGCACTAGGATAACTTCAACGGATTTTTTGAGAATCAGATTAATTAATATTTCTAACATTGCGATCGCCTTCGTTGCTTGACTGAGTTCAATGTCGCAATTTTGTTTTGTAGTTATTTATTTGACTTGTAGTGACTTACATTGGCTTGTATTGACATATCGTGACTTGCCATAATTCGCTTGAAACGCACAGTAAACTTAACTTTAAGCCGATTTTAGAATAGGTATATGTCGTTACCAAAAGACTTCTTTACACAACTAGAGCAATACAGCGAACTGTCAAATAAAGAAAAGGCAGTTTTTGCGGAAATCTTTGGTAATAGCAAGAGCCGAGTCGAAGTGACACAAGCGTTTCACATCTCTGAGAGCAATCTAAGAAGTTGCCTGACAGGTATTTACAAGAAGTTCAGTATCAGTGGCAGCGGGCCTGTGAAAGAAACCCGGTTGCGGGAGTATCTACAAAAGCGATATTCCCAGCAGAAACCTTCTGGTAGATCAACTGCTGACGTTGCAGAGGATGATATTGATGCTCTAGTTCAAGAAATCCGGGAAAAGATTAAACCCAGCATCAAACAAAAGTGTGGAACGATGCGTGTGCTGGATATGGATCAGCCTATTGAATTAACTGGAGAGCGAGGCATCTATACAAACGTCAACATTCTGGAGAAAACCACAAAGCGCAGGCGAGTAAAAATTGGGCAACTGCTGCAAAAGTTTGATCGGGAGGACTTTGATCATTTTGGACTTCATGAACCCAGTGAGAATCGAGTACCAGGACTGCAAGCAGTGCAGCGTCACAATAAACTAATGGTTTTAGGTAAACCGGGCGCAGGAAAGACTACATTTTTGAAGTATTTAGCGATGCACTGCATCGAAGGGCAGTTTTTGAAAAACTAGAAGGATTTGGAGACTGGTGGGAGAAAAATAGTCAAGCCTGGACTGAACAGTTAATAGCTTTAATGATTGAACATCGTAATATTGGTCATAATTGGCAGTTCAGTTATAAACAAGTTAAACTACTACAGCAGTATTATAATAGTAACAAGATCCTGGTAAACTGCTTAAACAGCGATTGTAATATTAGCAATAAAGTTGGACAACGAATTGAGCATAACTTGCTATTACCAATAAGTAAATTAGAAACGGAAAATAACAAAGATATTTTCTAAGTTTGCATTTTAAACCTTTATCCACGTCTTTAGAAGTTTCGATAATCCTTTCTTGGTAACTTCTGACTTCAGTAAATTGATCTAGGATGCAATTAAAACAAAAAGTACCTCTGTGCCATTGGTAAAACTGTCGCAGGTTCACAAATCAGCAACTCACCATCGGCTCTGACTTGATATGTTTCTGGATCTACTTCTATGTGGGGTAGTGCATCATTCAGCTTCATATCCCGCTTACTCAATTGGCGTGTCCCAGAAACTGCTACTGCTGCCTTTTGTAAACCTAGCTGGCTGGGAATTTCGTTCTCTAAAGCTGCTTGGGAAACAAAAGTTAATGATGTGGCATGACGCGCCCCTGCAAAACTACCAAACATCGGTTGCATATACACTGGTTGCGGTGTGGGAATACTGGCGTTAGCATCGCCCATTTGCGACCATGCAATCATTCCGCCTTTAATGACTATCTCTGGTTTCACGCCAAAAAATGCAGCACGCCACAAACATAAATCTGCTAATTTTCCTTCTTCCACTGAACCCACATATTCAGCAATTCCGTGAGCGATCGCTGGGTTAATAGTATACTTAGCAACATATCTTTTCGCCCGAAAATTGTCTGCTTTTTGCTCACTTCCTTGTGGGTTAAGAGTTCCCCGTTGCACCTTCATTTTGTGAGATGTCTGCCAGGTGCGAATTATCACTTCACCTACCCTTCCCATCGCCTGGGAATCGGAAGAAATCATGCTAAATGCGCCTAAGTCGTGCAAAATGTCCTCCGCAGCAATGGTTTCTCGGCGGATGCGAGATTCGGCAAAAGCGACATCTTCGGGGATCGCAGGGTCGAGATGATGGCATACCATCAACATATCCAGGTGTTCGTCTAAGGTGTTGAGGGTGTAAGGACGTGTGGGATTGGTGGAAGATGGCAGAACATTGGCTTGGCTGCAAACTTTGATGATATCTGGTGCATGTCCTCCGCCTGCGCCTTCAGTGTGGTAGGTGTGGATGGTACGATTCTTGAAAGCTGCGATCGTATCTTCGACAAATCCAGCTTCATTCAGGGTGTCAGTATGAATCGCTACTTGCACATCATATTCATCGGCAACGCTGAGGCAAGTATCAATTGCTGCGGGTGTGGTTCCCCAGTCTTCATGAAGTTTTAACCCCATTGCACCGGCGGCTACTTGTTCTACAAGTCCTTGGGGTTGGCTGGCGTTACCTTTACCTAAAAATCCTAGGTTGACGGGAAAAGCATCAGCAGCTTGCAGCATTCGGTAAATATTCCAAGGGCCGGGGGTACAGGTAGTGGCATTTGTACCCGTAGCTGGGCCAGTACCACCGCCGATCATGGTGGTAATTCCAGAAGCGATCGCAACTTCAATTTGTTGGGGACAAATAAAATGAATATGGGCATCAATACCGCCAGCAGTGATAATCATTCCTTCCCCTGCTAAGGCTTCAGTTCCGGGGCCAATAATAATATCTACATTATTTTGAATATAAGGATTTCCGGCTTTACCAATTTTGAAAATCTTGCCATCTTTAATGCCAATATCCGCTTTGACAATACCCCACCAATCGAGAATTAAGGCATTAGTAATTACTAAATCTACAGCACCATCGGCGTTAGAAATGGGGGATTGTCCCATTCCATCGCGGATGACTTTACCGCCGCCAAATTTTACTTCATCGCCGTAGGTGGTGAAATCTTGCTCAACTTCTATAAATAACTCAGTGTCTGCAAGTCGGATGCGATCGCCTAACGTTGGGCCATAGGTTTCGGCGTAAGCGCGGCGATCCATTTTGTAACTCATAACTATTCCTCACAAAGTGCGAATTTGGAATTTTTCAAACCTCATCTGGAAACCATTCCCTTCAGGCGAGGCACACATCACACCAACACTTAATGTTTCCACTGAAGTCAAATAAGCAAGCCGCAGCATTGTGTATTCAGTTCCATTTAAAGAGTATTCCACCTCTATTGCTGTGCCGCGTCGAGTTACACGCACCCAAATTGCAGATGGATTTTGCGGTATTGGAATAACAGACCAATCCGAGTAATTACGTGTCACGACTGCGCTAACTTGTTGCACGCCATTGACAAATTCAATGCCACATTTCAACCAATTAAACTCATCTAAACGTACCATCAGTCCAGCTTGATCGTATAAATCCTGATATTGTCCGCTGATTTTCACTTTAGCAATAAAGTCACCTTGAATCTTTTGATAAAAAAAGTGACCATTATCTCTAATAAAACCGTAATGAGTTTCCCGCCAGAAATCTGTTTTTGCGCCGGAAGTGATAGCGATCACTTCATCTTTTACTTCCCAAACAGGTGGTTCATTGTACCATTCCATTTTCATACCTACAGAGAACCGTTAATTTTAGCGTTGAAGCCGTAGACTTGGCGAGTACCCACTAAGGGGATTAAAGTTACTTCTTTTTCGTCGCCTGGTTCAAAGCGGACTGCGGTTCCGGCTGGGATATCGAGGCGCATTCCTCGCGCTTGTTCTCTGTGAAAATTTAAGGCGGTATTAACTTCATAAAAGTGATAATGGGAACCAACTTGTATGGGGCGATCGCCTGTATTTGATACTTGTAATTTTATCGTTGGACGACCAACATTTAGTTCAATCTCACCTGCTGGTGTGACAATTTCGCCAGGAATCATGTTCAATTAATCCAATATTTAATTTAAATAGGAATTACGTACACTCTACGATTTTTTGGCGTTTCTAGCATCTTGACGGTTTAATAAATTAAGATTTTTGGCTATTTTTGCGTAAATATAGCTATTTTTGCGTAAGTCATGATTAGATTTTAAAAACTTTGCTTGTTGAAGCTTAAGGTTTGTAAAAGTATTAAGAATATCAGTTTCAAATTGTAATGGAAAGTCAAATTTTGATTTCCCCGAATATTTAATTTGCTGTTCTTGCCACCGCAGATGTTCCATTTTCCAAGAATTATGGTAATCCAAAAATTTTCTATAACTTTCTGGCATTATTTCACCTTCAATTAAGTGTGTCTTTGTCATCAAAAGCTTTTTAATTTTTTCATGGCGAGGAAAAGCATCTTTTTCTATCCAAAAAATCCAGAGTTCAATTTCTTCTTGGTTTTGCAAGGGACCTATTTTATCACCTTTATGTTTAATTTCTTCTTGGTTTTGCAAGGGGCTTATTTTTTCATCTTTATCACCATTGTTCTGTTTCTGATGGCGCATTTCTATAAACTTTTTTACTAAATCTGTATAAGTACATCTACCTTCCCAGATCAGAAAAGCGAGTGGCCCATATAGTTCTTCTAGCTGCTGCTCAGTATATTTTAAGGATGCAATTTTCTGCTGATTTTCTCTGTCTCTGTTACCAGACATAATGTGATTAACTATTCCGGCTACAATGGCAAAGGCAGTAGTTATAGCAGTGGTTAGAATGGTTGCTGTCAAGCCAGGGTTTCCTGTATTCATTGCCTTTATGCTTGACTATTGTCAAGCAGTAAAATTTTAGCTAGTGCTAAATTTTATACTGTTAGACTTAAAAATAACACAGTATTAAGTAAATTTAACGAATTGGATTATGTACTGTCACTAACTTGGTACCATCAGGAAAAGTTGCTTCTACCTGCACTTCATGTACCATTTCAGGTATCCCTTCCATGACATCATCTCGCGTCAATAGAGTTGTACCGTAACTCATCAATTCAGCTACAGTTTGCCCATCCCTTGCGCCTTCTAAAATGGCAGCAGAAATATAAGCGATCGCTTCGGGATAATTCAGTTTTAAACCCCTCCCTTTCCGTCTTTCTGCTAATAAAGCAGCAGTAAAAATTAATAGCTTATCTTTTTCCTGCGGCGTAAGTTGCATTCTTACCTCCTCTGTGTTCTCTGCGCCTCTGCGGTTTGTTCAAACCTGCCACACTCTTGGTATACAATTACCACGATTTAAGAAAGAAACTCGCAGCATCTGCCAAACATCAATAAACCAATTTCTCACCTCAGATGTAGAAGCACCGCGATATCGACACAATAATCCATGTTGTAACCGACTAACACCCGCTTCTCCTTTCCCATCCCATAAATTTCGCGTTTTTTCGACAATTTCTACTGAAACTGCACTACCAACCCAAACAAGACTACCTACTATTGGTTTTCCAGCCAAACCGTGCGGACTGTGAAAAGTTTCTTCGCTACCCCGTAACCATTGTCGATCAATCCACAATGGAACATCTTTTTGCCAAATTTCAGTGTGCGATCGCCATTCTCCTTGCAAGAATTTTTCTCCTCTAGCACTGCGACCAAATCGGGTAATTTCCCAGCCTAACCAACTAGCCCCGGTTGCTAATTCTACCCGTAAATTTTGCCGATAAATCGCGTCGTTAAATAAAATTGTCTCTTGCGGCAACCATTCCAAACAAGCACCAGCATCAACTTGCATCTGGATAGTTTGTCTAGCTTGTAAGCCATTGCTGCGGTATATCTTGCTTGCAGCAGCTGTAGTGATTAAGGTTTGGGCTTGGGGTTGGAGGTGGATGTTAGAGGATAAGCGATCGCCTGCCACCATTCCCCCAGCCGTGTGTAAAATTACGCTATGACAAACTTTTTCCCCTTCTGGATAAAATGGGCGTTGTACCTTCAGGGGCGCTTGTTGGTGATTGTAAATTAATTGGGTTTTACCCTGGCGATCGGCATAGACTAAATTAAGTTTGCCATGCCAACCTTCTGCTACTTGCGAATTGCAGGCCATTTATAAATTCAAGATTAAAGTTCAGATATTTTATATTTATTTAATGCATTCTCTACTACTTTACTTGCAATTTATCATTGATTTTCGCCAAGGTGTACGCTAGTACGATAGACCATATAGATAAAACCACTTTTATCACGAAAGCGCTGATATAATTCTTGAAAATTATCAATAAGCTGTTCGTATGCCGAGCCTTCACACGGAAGGTAAGAAACACTCATTGCTCGTCCAATAAGTCCAGTTAAATCTAACTGTTGTCTATAAGTAAAATTATATTCACGGATATTAATAAAATGGGGAGTTACTAACAATGGCTCTACCGATTGCATTCGAGATTCTGCTGGATGATTATTAGATGCCTCACGGACTATTCGGCTATATTCTGTAGTTAACGCATCTTCTTGATCGCGGTTATTCCACACCACAGCCAAGCGTGCTGATGGTTTTAGAATGCGCTGAAATTCCAATAAAGTTGGTTCGGGATTGAACCAGTGGAAAGCTTGAAAACAAGTAACTAAATCAACTGAATTATCAGGTAGTTGGGTAAATTCTGCTGTTCCATCACGAAACTCTATAAAAGGATGTGGTTTAGCAGCTTCTCGCATCGCCGCGTTTGGTTCTATGCCTATGACATTAACTCCGCGTTCAGCTAACAATCTTGAAGCAATTCCTGTACCTGCACCAATATCTACTGCTACGAGTTTTGAATTTTCGCCTAATCCTTCTAAAATAATATCAATTGCCTCTGCGGGGTAGCTCGGTCGATATTTTACATAATCCTCTGCTCTGTCAGAAAATCGTTTGAGTGGGTTTAAGGTATGTAAAGGAGTTGTTTCAGGATTAATTTGGCTCATGAGTTTTTATGGAAAAGTAAAAATAAATTTGTTAGCTGGGCATATTTTCAGGGAAACATAGAGATTTAGCCTATGAAATGCGTCAATCTACCAGAAATTATGACAGCTAAAGTGATAAGCATTTGCAACCTCAAGGGTGGAGTTGGCAAAACTACCATCGTTATGGCATTAGCAGAATATTTAGCTGGCGATACCATGTACAAAAAGCGTGTACTTGCTATTGACCTTGATCCTCAAAGTAATTTGACTAGTGCTTTAATGTCAGAAGAGATTTGGGAAAAAAAATTTGAAAGTAAAAAATTGACATTGCCTTATTTATTCAAAGATCCTGAATATTTTTTAGAAAATGTTAAAAATGAAAATTTTATAGTTAAACACAATGTTTCAAATGTTAGGAATGGAAATTCTTTTGCTCACTTACATCTGATACCTAGTAGCCCAAGGCTATTTGAAATCTAGGAAGAATTGCCATCCGGTTATTATTCTTTTAACTTTAAACCTGTTGATCTTATTCGTACAATCATTAAACCCTTACTAAATAATTATGATTATATTTTAATAGACTGCGCTCCCAATATTAACACAGTAGTTAAAAGTGCATTTCTAGCTAGCCATGCTTGTATAATCCCTTGTGTACCTAACCGAATGTCAATTCATGGATGGATTAGATTTATTACTTGAACACATTGAAAAGTTTAATAGAGATTATGTACATAACTTAAAAGCAGTTGAAACATTAATTTCTCGTTACAACCGAACTATAGCCCAAAGTGAAAATTTAAACTCTATTATTGTTAACCCTTTCTATCCACAAGTTTTTGAAACCAAAATTTTAGAAAGAGCCAAAATTGCAGAAGGGTTAGAGTTGAGTAATTATTTGACATATAAACAAAAATATGCTGATTCTCATGATTCTATGGTGAAATTAACTAAAGAATTTATACAGAGAGTAGGTAGATAATGGAAGCATCACAAATTGCAGATTTATTAAGAGCGATCGCAGAAGTCGTAGAAGCTGATCCAAAACTTGCCAAGGCTGTAGAAAAATGTCTAACTAACAGTTTAAATGCTCAAAAAAGTAAAGATTCATCTGACGTAATACCAAAGCAGTCAAACGCTAGTAAAACTCTCGAAAATGGCGATATTATCCTAACTGAATGTCGGCAAGTTTTACGCGAACAGGGTGAAGAACAACTGAGGTTTTATTTAACTGAGCTAGGAGAACAGGTTAGAGAATTGTTGAAACACGGTCAACTTGACCTGAAACGCTCTATGCGCCGCCGGAAGGATTTGAATAGTATTATTGAGCATATTATTCAAAAATTGCAAGCTCAAGATAAAAGTGGAAAACTACTTGCAGTCTCAATCTCTAAAATATAATGCAGCTTTAAAAGTAAATCGTTTTTATTAATTCCTCTTCTGCTGTTCTAACCAAACTACCAAATCAGCAATTTCGGAAAAATCAAGTAGTTCCTCTCCCAAATTTTCTAACTGTTCAGCAGATAAATTACGAACCTGTTCAACTAACGATCCATCAATATCACCAAAACGCCGTTTAAGTAGACGACTAATCAATTTAAACGCTTCCTTTTGAACGATATCTTGATAAATTACAGACTTTTTCATAATATCCTCCCGCAAAAATTGCCGAACCAAATCCTTTTCAAACCGCAAGCAAACCCGCCAGAATTTCTACACAACCCGCGATATTTTGTCGCTCCTCTCTATCTGGAATTGTAGAGACTTGTTCAGCCACTTGTGCCAGTAAAGTTTGCGGCGAGTCAGTTCGCGTCAAACTTGCTAAAGATAACAGCGCCGGATTAGCTAAAAATAGTGTTGAATCTTGCTCCCAAAGACGAACAACCTGATATTGGTGAATCGTCGTGTTATCCCGATATTCTTCAGTAAAAACGATTTCGTTAGTAGTTTCTTGTAAAAAGATTAGCACTTGCACTACAGGACAACGATATTGACGCTTCAACCTCACAGAATAATCGAGCATTTGGAAATTAAGCGCCGGATTAGATTTTGCCAAAGTTTGAAATTCAATGTGCAAAATTTGGTTAGCTACTTGCAAAAATGTCACAGAATCCGCGCGAATTGGTTCAAGCGTGAGTTCCGTTTTTAAGACTTTAATTTGTTGCACCTCTACCCCAAGCAACCAACGGGCAAACTCGGCTGGGTACTGTTCAGCTAAATATTTACAAGCGTTGTCGTAACTCACCCTTTTCCTCTTCTTTTGACACAAAAAAACAGCCGCCTCCACAAGGGAAGCAGCTGTTTTATTATGTAACTACAAAGTATTAGTAATCGAAGTCGCCGCCACCAGCGCCAGCGCCAGCAGGAGCGCTATCTTTAGGCTCAGGCTTGTCAACTATAATACATTCGGTTGTCAACACCATACCAGCGATGGAAGCAGCGTTTTGCAGAGCAGAACGAGTCACTTTAGCAGGGTCAACAATACCAGCAGCTAACAAATCGACGAATTCGTTTGTCGCAGCGTTGTAGCCAACGTTGAAGTCTTTCTCTTTGACGCGTTCAGCGATCACAGCACCATTCTGACCGGCGTTTTCAGCAATCCGCTTCAGAGGGGCAGGTAAGGCACGAACGACAATCAAAGCACCAATCAACTCTTCATCCTTAAGGTTGCTCTTTGCCCACTCTTCCAATTCAGGAGCAAGGTGAGCCAGAGTTGTACCACCGCCAGGAACAATACCTTCTTCCACAGCAGCTTTAGTGGCGTTGATAGCGTCTTCTAGGCGCAACTTCTTGTCTTTCATTTCGGTTTCGGTCGCTGCACCCACTTTCACTACAGCGACACCACCAGAGAGTTTAGCAAGACGCTCTTGTAATTTCTCTTTGTCGTAAGAAGATTCAGTTTCATCGATTTGACGACGAATCTGTTCTACACGAGCCTTAACAGCAGCTTCGTTACCTTCGGCAACAATTGTGGTGCTGTCCTTGGTGATGGTGATCCGGCGAGCTTTACCCAGGCTATCTAACTTGGTGTTATCTAGCTTCAGACCAGCATCTTCGGTAATTAGTTGACCACCAGTTAAAACAGCGATGTCTTCTAGTAGTGCTTTGCGGCGATCGCCAAAGCCAGGAGCCTTAACAGCAGCTACGTTGAGTACACCGCGCAAACGGTTTACTACCAAGGTTGCTAAAGCTTCTTTTTCGATATCTTCAGCGATAATTACCAAAGGACGACCAGCACGAGCTACTTGTTCTAATACTGGTACAAGGTCTTGAACTAAGGCAATTTTCTTGTCAGTCAACAGTAGGAAAGGCTCATCAAAAACCGCTTCCATCCGTTCAGCGTCGGTAGCGAAATAGGGAGAGATGTAGCCTTTGTCAAAGCGCATCCCTTCAGTGATTTCCAACTCGGTGAACATAGATTTCCCTTCTTCTAGGGAAATTACGCCTTCCTTACCCACCTTGTCCATTGCTTGGGCAATCATTTGACCGACTTCTTCGTCATTACCAGCCGAGATCGCACCAACTTGTGCAATGGCTTTGGAATCTTCCACTGGACGGGCGTGTTCCTTGATTCTGTCTACAAGGAAATTAGTAGCTTTGTCAATCCCGCGCTTGAGTGAAATTGCGTTAGCACCAGCTGCAACGTTCCGCAAGCCTTCTTTGACGATCGCATGAGCTAAAACGGTAGCAGTTGTAGTGCCATCGCCCGCGGCATCATTGGTCTTAGAAGCAGCTTGACGAATCAAAGCTACACCAGTATTTTCAATGTGGTCTTCTAATTCGATTTCTTTGGCGATCGTTACACCGTCATTAACAATTTGCGGTGCGCCAAATTTCTTTTCTAGGACTACGTTACGACCTTTAGGGCCAAGGGTAACAGCTACAGCCTCAGCCAAGATGTCCATGCCTCGTTCTAAGGCGCGACGGGCGTTTTCGTTATAGATAATGCGCTTTGCCATAGGTGTCTAAATTTTGGGAGTTAAGTCAATTTTTTCTTGAATTGGGCATTGGGCATTGGGCATCGGGCATTGGGCATTGTCTTTATTTTTGACATTCCCTATTCCCCATTCCCCACTCCCTACTAAACAACGACTGCTAAAATATCTTTTTCAGAAAGCAGTACATATTCTTCGGTGCCGAGTTTAATATCTGTGCCAGCGTACTTAGAGTACAGCACCTTATCGCCTACTTTAATTTCCAATTCTTGACGGCTACCGTCATCGTTACGCTTGCCAGGGCCAAGAGCCACTACTTCCCCTACTTGGGGCTTTTCCTTGGCGGTATCGGGCAAATACAGACCACCTGCGGTCTTTTCCTCAGAGGCGTTCACTTTTACGAAAACGCGATCGCTCAAAGGTTTAACTGTAGAAACGCTTAAAGATAAAGCTGCCATATTATTTCTTTCCCTTAGAGTTTAGCACTCTCGACTCCTGAGTGCTAATTTACCGAAAAGTAGCATCCAATGGCAAGAATTCTTTGAGTACGGGTTCCCGAACTAGAAGCTCATAGATATACTTAAGTATAAATGCTTAATTATTTTTACCCTTCAGGTTTTGTTCAATAAGTTACGTATATTTCTATATGGTCAAAGGAAGTCGGGAGTCAAGACTAGTGAAGAGTTTTCACAATGTCTAATGCCCCATCCCCCATTCCCTACTCAGTCAACTTTATTTGCAAAGCTTGGAAATTGTTATAAAACTGTAATCAGGGAGTCGCTCGATAAGTAACAATACAGTGATCCAGTCTAGCCATCAAATCCCCAAAACCACTAAATCTCTAGAACATAAATCCCTGAGTAATTGTGTAGAAAGTTTAGGACTTGCAAAAACTCAGCGACACATTTTTATTGGCGCTGTCCAGACAATTGCTAACTGCTGCTCAAAACGAGCTAGTCTGGAATCCTGGGAATACTTAAAAAAGCGGCTTAAAGAGTTAAAATTTGATGAGCCACAACAGAGTTATCCCATTTGCGTCTATAGAACTAAAGCCAACTGCTTGCGCGTTTGTTGTTCTAGACCCATAATGATGGTTTACCCTGATGGTGTCTGGTATCGCCAAGCAAGCCCGGAAGTTATTGAGCGGATCATCCAAGAACACTTAATAGGCAATGAGGTGGTACAAGAATATGCATTTTTAACCCATCCTTTGCCAGAAACTTCCTTAGTTTCTTGTGAACACCTCATAGAGGTTTAACAACCGAAGGATATGTTATTGCAGTAAGCTTTAAGAAAGTGCGGGTTGGTTTTGAGGTAGGGTCATCTTTAAGCCAATACTTACTTGTGAGTCAGAAGGATTATTATTTAATCAGTGTTTTCTCGCCCGCCACTTTCAATGCGATATATAATAGCGCATTATAGATACTACTGCTATACGTATCCTTGCTGGACTTTTGCTATCGAGCGACTAGTCTTTTAAAAATGCTCGGCATTTTTGAGACTTCGAGACAGCAAAGGCAAGTTAAGTAGGGAAAAGGACAACACCTCCAAATAACCCACCATAGAGGATAAATATTCAAGACTTTGATGGACCGAAGCGCGACAAGTGCCACTGCTATGAAAGAGCCCAGCATGAAAGATCACAAACGACTTCTATTGATTGATGATGACCCTAACCTCATCTTGCTGGTGAAGGATTACTTAGAATTCCGGGGATATGAAGTTATCACCGCCGAAAATGGACGTGAAGCTCTGGAAATTTTAGAGCAAGATGTTCCAGACATGATCATCTGCGACGTGATGATGCCGGAAATGGACGGATATACTTTTGTGGAACAAGTCCGGCAAAACGAACGCACCAGCTGGATTCCGGTTCTTTTCCTTTCAGCTAAGGGACAAAGTGCAGACCGAGTTAAAGGTCTGAATAAAGGTGCTGATGTTTATATGGTCAAACCCTTTGAACCAGAAGAACTCGTAGCGCAAGTTGAATCCTCACTGAAACAAACTATCCGTTGGAAAGAACACCAAGCAAAAGGAGGCGAAAACGGTTCCCGTATCCAGGTTCCCTTCGATGTGCAATTAACCCCAACTGAACTGAAAGTAGTCCAGTTTGTTGCTAGAGGTTTAGCTAACCGGGAAATTGCTGAAGAACTAAATGTTAGTCAGCGCACGGTTGAAAGCCATGTGTCCAATATGTTGGGCAAAACCAATCTCCACAACCGCACTGAACTAGCACGGTGGGCGATTGAAAATCAAATGGCTTAAACAAAGTTAAGAGTTAAAAGTTAGGAGTTACGAATTATGAATTTTTTAACTTCTAACTCCTAACTCCTAACTAAAATTTACCAACCATCTTCTTCAGGGCTGGATTGGTGCAAAACTTCTAAATCCAGTTCATCTAGGTAAGTTAGGGCGCTTTCAATCTGAGAAACAGTACCTCGCAGTTCCAGATCGAAGCAGCTATATTGTGGCACGTTTGCGCTTACCTGAGCATCAGCAATAATGACTATGACCCCATAGTGAGAAACCAGTCGTGAAATGACTGGTTCCTCATACAAGTCTTTAGGAATGCGAACTTGGATGCGAGTTTGGGTGCGTCTATTATCTAAAATATCAGTATTAGATTTTACTTGTTTATTTGGAATTGCCATTCTAGCTTCCTACTCGACTTCTGGGATGGAGGTTTTACTTTGCACAATTCTTTTAACACTAGCGTCACTTATCCCACGTAGGCAAGCAAGAAAGTATTTACCTTTGCAAACCATTAAACTAGATGTAGTAAATGTGAAGAATTGCTCATAATTCGGTAGTTATGAGGTTAATTGTTATTATATAAGGGCTTTCGAGCAAATTGAATATAGCGAATCTGTAGGGTTACAACAATTGTTGTAACCCTAATTTATTATGTATAAAAGAAATATTATTGCAGGTGCATATTCTAAATATTTGAGCCTTCGGTGTATTTCCCTTTACCTGTCTAGGTTTAAGCCTTGTTTCTGTCTCAAAAATGTTTAAGTCTCGCTAGGACAAGGTGGCTTTGGTAACACTTTTGAAGTTGACGAGCGTGGCAAAACTAAAGTTTTAAAAATGCTGACTGAGAATAACCCCAAACCCATTGAACTATTTAAGTACGAAGCAAAGGTTTTGAGTCAGCTAAACAATACGGGTATGCTCAATCTGACTAAGGAGTTGTACTAGCAAAATATGCGCTCAAGATTTCTCTTCTTTTGGCAGATTTAATGGACATACACTATTAGATAAATTCTCCCACAGATAACAGCGAGGTTATGAGAGAACACGACCTAGTTTCTTCTTCTAGTGCAGCACTAGAGGGATTAAAGGGCATTAGATATCGTTTGCGCGGTGGTTCTACAAAAGAAAAAGTCGCTGCTCTTTTAGAAGCATTTCAATATGGGCCTAAAGGAATTGATCTAGTAATCCAGGCATTGGGCGATGGCGTCAGAGAAGTGCGGGAATTAGCTTTGCTGTTATTGTCCTACAGCAGCGAAGCTACTGCTGAACAAGCCCTATGGAATTATCTGCCCTTTGCAAAAATGCAATGCCTGCATACCTTGACGGAATTTAATCTAGATTGCTACAAACCTGAACAACATCATCCATATTATTTTGCGATCGCAGATTACAATAACACCCTTATTTGTTATTGGGATCTGTCTTATAAGCAATCTTTCGTTAATATTTGGCATTTGGAAACAGGTCAAAGTAAGAAAGATTTTGATCTGGCGATGGCTCACGAATTTGGTTTAGGCAAAAGCGGCAAGGTGTGTATCATTAGCTTTCAGGACTTTCTCTGGCCATTAGATACAGAAACACAAGAGCCGATTGGTACTTATCCCGATTACCTTATGCGTACTGTTCAAGCCCATCCCCATTGCTTGGCTGTCTGCCCAACTAAACAGCCATTAGTTGCTACTGGCTATACTCAAGGCAGAACAGGAAAGTTAGATATCTGGGATTATCAAACATATACTCGTCGCCTCCATCATCAATTTCAAGATGTGGCTTTAATTCCTTATGATAATTCATGGAATCAATCAAAGCTAAACCTTTGGTTGACTACACCCCTTCTCTTCACCCCTGATGGAAAGTTCTTGGTTGCACGTTTCAAGCAGAGATTGCAGAATAGGCTACAAATGTGGAATACCGAAACAGGAGAACTTACTCAAACATTAGATAATCTGCCTACCCTGACAGTAAATTCACTTGCGAATCGTCTTGATGGGCAAGTTTTGGCTTGCGGAATCCGGGAAAATAAGGCGTGTGTGTGGGAATTGATCAGCGATCGCATTCTCTATACATCTTCGGGTGTTGCTCCTTGCCTTATAAGCTCAGATGGTAGAGTTTTAATCTACTGTACAGACAACTACGAAATAGTTGTTTGGGATTTGGCAATGAACAGAAAATTATGTACATTGCAGGGGCATACAGCGCCAATTGGTTATGTTGCCATGAGTAGCGATCGTAACTTCATTGTTAGTTATAGCATTGATAGAAAAATTAAAATTTGGGGAGTGCCAGAGTCCCTTAAATACCTGTAGCAACCTGTAAATAACGTCCGAATTAGAGAATACATTATTTACAAATAACTGGTAGTTTATAGGATCGCCAGCTACAAAGAAATATGGCTGCTGCCAGTGGCATTTTAGCAGGTCTGGTGTTAAATAAAAATGTAAGTAATTAGCAAGATTTTAAGGAGTGAGATTATGCGCGAATCAGTCATTTATAAACAAATCCTAGAAGAAGGCGAAGCCAAAGGGGAAGCTAAAGGTAAAGCAGAAACAACAAGAAAGTTTGCTTTAAATTTGTTGCGAATTGGAATGAGTTTAGAACAAATTGCTCAAGTTACTGAATTATCTATTGAGCAAGTTCAAGTTTTACAAGAGGAGATTCAAAAATCTTAATTTTCATTAATAGTTTTAGAAAATACGTGGCTATACAAACAAAACTCGCATTCGCGGGTTTCAAAGTTTTTATTAATCCGTGCAGATAGAATTGGTTTGTGTAGACGCGATAATAGGTCTAAAATTTAAACTAAAACTCAGCACTTTGTGGTGTACGTGGGAACGGAATCACATCACGAATATTTCCCATACCTGTCATAAATTGGACAAGTCGTTCAAAACCTAGTCCAAAACCTGCATGTGGAACAGTACCATAACGACGCAAATCAAGATACCACCACAAATCTTCTGGCTTTAACCCCTGCGCTAACACACGGCGTTCTAATATTTCTAGGCGTTCTTCGCGCTGGGAACCGCCGACAATTTCGCCAATTTTTGGTGCGAGAATATCCATTGCACGGACGGTTTTTTCATCGTCGTTTAAGCGCATGTAAAAAGCTTTGATTTGCGCTGGATAATCTGTAACGATCGCAGGCTTTTTAAATAGTTGTTCAGCTAGATACCGTTCATGTTCTGATTGTAAATCTAAACCCCAACTCACTGGATATTCAAATTTAACATCAGCTTTTTCTAAAAGTTTAATGGCTTCTGTATAAGTTAACCGTTCAAACTGATTATTAATAATATTTTCGGCTGTTGCCAACACAGATTTATCAATGCGTTCATTGAAAAATTCCATATCTTCTGGGCAAGTTTCCAACACATATTTAAAAATGTGTTTGAGAAATGCCTCAGCTAAATCCATATCGCCTTCTAAGTCACAAAAAGCCATTTCTGGCTCAACCATCCAAAATTCTGCTAGGTGACGGGAGGTGTTGGAATTTTCTGCACGGAAGGTAGGGCCAAAGGTGTAGACGTTACTAAACGCCATCGCCATAACTTCCGCTTCCAACTGGCCGCTAACTGTTAAATATGTGGGTTTCGCAAAAAAGTCTTGGCTGTAATCTACTGCTTGATTTTCTGTGCGGGGAATATTCTTTAAATCTAAACTGGTAACGCTAAACAGTTCACCCGCGCCTTCGCAATCGCTAGCGGTGATGATCGGTGTGTGTACCCACAAAAAGCCTCTTTGCTGGAAAAATTGGTGAATTGCTGTCGAACAAGCATTTCTGACACGAAAAACTGCACCAAAGGAATTAGTACGCGATCGCAAATGTCCAATGGTTCGCAGAAACTCAAAGGAATGGCGTTTCTTTTGCAGAGGATATGTATCGGGATCAGCTTCACCATAAACTTTCACGGACTCGGCTTTCAATTCAATTCGCTGTCCTTTACCCAGAGAAGCCACCAGTACCCCTGTAGCTTCAACAGCAGCACCCGTATTCAATTTTTTCAATATAGCTTCGTAATCTGGCAAATCCTGATTGATGACGACTTGCAAATTAGCTAGTGATGAGCCGTCATTGACTTCAATAAAAGCAAACCCTTTGGACTCGCGCTTTGTCCGTACCCAGCCTTGCACTTGGAGGGACTCATCAGGTTGACCACTTCGCAATATTTCTGCAATCCGTCGATTTGCCATATTTACCCAGCATAAGACTTTAATATCCAGCCTATGATAACGCCCATTCCACCAAAGCGGACGACTTGCCAGAAAGGTTTTTTGAGGCTACGCCAAGAAAATAACTGGCTTTCTAAGTTTACTTCTAGCATTTCCAACTGCTGTTGAATGTGCCGTAACTCTGCTTTGATTTCTGGTGTCTGAGATTTATTGTGCTTTAGTTGATCCCGGCGCTGTTGCCATTGTGCCTGTTGTTGGCGATCGCGTTGCACTTGATCGTAACGTTCTTTTAAGGATAGGAGCGATCGCTCTACTTCCTCTAGTTCTTGTGCAAAATCTGGTTCGGGATTTTCTGCTGACGGCTGTGATTGTTTAGGCGGCTTCATTTACAAGTAGTACAGTAGAAGTAAATGCAAATGTGCCAATAGTTATGTCCCAATCTACCCAGCTGCCGAAAACCAGTCAACTGAATGAACTTAGTACTCTAGAACTTGCTCAAGCCCTCATGGAAAGACTGAGCATTTCCCCTAACGATTGGCATCGCCTCAAGTCTAACCGCAATTCCCGCGCTAATGAACAAGTGGCAGCAGCGATTGTGTATCTTTTAAAGAATCAGCCACAAGAAGCTCAAGCTAGATTAGAACAGGCAATTGGTTGGTTAGATCGCTCCATTTCTGCTCCTCCCTGTCCGACTCACGGAAAAAGTTAAAAGTTAGGAGTGAGGAGTTAAAAGTTTTAAATTATTAACTCCTAACTCCTAATTACGTTCCCGTCGCAGAGATAGTCCTCGGCGATTTTCCATTTGTTTACAAAGCCTCAATTCTGTGCCTTTGCGGTTCCACTCTACCTGATCAAAAATTTGATGGAGAAGACATAAACCACGGCCACTTTCTGATTCATCTGGTGGTAAATAGTCTGTTGGCTCTTCTTCACTAGTAGATGAAGGAGTAAAGCCACTACCCTGATCTGATATTACCCACCAATATTGATTATCTATTAAGGAAAAACGAACTACAACTGTTTTACTTGGATCAAGATTATTGCCATGTTTAGCTGCGTTTACTAAGGCTTCTTGAAGTCCTAGCCGCAGTTCTGCTTGTAATTTAGCTGGGATTTCTGCCAACAGTAAATCTAAGATTGGACAAAGGTAGAGGGTTGAGGCAAAACTAATAGTGCCCCAATAACGTGCAACTGGACGGAGTGAAATTGTAATCACAAGAGAAACCCCATAGCTTTCAGTTAGCTAGACATCAGTTTGCTATTACAGGCACCCTGATAAAATTGAGGTGGTCATGCTGCCTTCAAACTTGCGTCTTTAAAACTAAATTTTGAAAATGCTAGGGAGCATTTGCTCTATAGTATGAGTTGGGATTGATTAGATATATAACGGCTGGGATGCTTTTGATAATCAATTTAGCGACTTAAAAAGATGCTAGTAATTTGACAGAGTATTGGCATACTCTAGTTAATTGCCGATTTGTAATTTACACAATCCAATTCATATTTCTAAGAACCTATGCAACTTGAATTTATTTAAACAAAATGAATTTTTATTTTTGCCTTAATTCAATTTTAGCATCTTTAGTATCCACTAGACTAAAAATTTCAAATTTCAGTTTTTGTAAAGGAATTACTATCCTTGTCCAAATGTGATAGCACAAGAAAGGCAGCAGCTTCAACATGAGCAGTTTGAGGGAAAAAATCAGCAGGTTGTACCCGTGTGATAGTATATTGCCCATCTTGACAAAGCAATTTCAGGTCACGGGCGAGGGTGGCTACTTTACAGCTGACGTAAACTATCCGAGATGGTTTCAATTGCCGTAAAGTTTCGATTACAGCCCGATCGCACCCCTTACGTGGCGGATCGAGTATTACTACTTCTGGTATTGTGCCCATTTTCGGAAGCAATTTCTCTACTGCGCCGACTTGGAATGTCACATTATCAATTCCGTTGCGGTGAGCATTCAAAATAGCTTGTTCCACTGCTGCTGGTTGCACTTCTAATCCTGTGGCAATACGTACTTTTTTGGCGAGAGGTAAAGTTAAAGTCCCAATACCACAGTAGGCATCAACTAGCAACTCATGCCCTTGAAGATTGAGTTCTGATTCAATTACCTGCAATAGTGCTTCTGCTGTTTCTGTATACACTTGGAAAAAGGTATCTGGGCGCACTTGAAATTCCAGTCCAGCAAAATTCTCACGCAGGTGGGGGACTCCAGCGATGCAACGGGTTTCTGATCCAAAGATAGCATTTGTGCGATCGCTATTGCGGTTGAGCGACACTCCTACTAACTGCGGATAACGCTTTAACCATTCTTGCGCTTGGGTTTCAATTCCTGATAAATTCCAGTCCTTTACCACCAAAGTCAGCAACATTTCTCCAGTGTGTCGGCCAATGCGTAAACCAAGATGGCGAATTTGTCCAAGATGGCGCTGTTCGTCATAGATTGGCCAACCTTGTTGTTGGATATCCTGCTTAACTTCGGCAAGCAAGGGATTTAATCGTGAATCTTGGACTGGACATTGATTTAAATTAATTAATTGGTGACTACCTTTTTGGTAGTAACCAGCTTGTACCTGTCCCGTTGCCGAGAGCGAGAGAGGATATGTAGATTTATTACGATAGCCTAAAGCAGAAGAGGCGGCGAGTACCGGATCTACTGGTGGTTGGACAAAACCGCCAATCCGTTCCAAAGCTTGGATAACTTGATTTTGCTTGGCTACTAGCTGGTAATCATAATTAATATGCTGCCACTGGCAACCACCGCACTTATCCGCCACAATGCAACTAGGTCGGATACGGTGGGGGGATGGTTCCAATAGCTCCTGGAGCTTCCCGTGTCCGTATTTTGGTTTAACATGAACCAAGCGGACAAGGGCGCGATCGCCCGGAACAGTATCTGGGACAAACACTACACGCTCATCAGCGCGTCCCACACCATCACCTGTATCACTCAGGTTAGCGATCGTTACTTCAATTAATTCACCCTGTTGCCAAATTATTTTAGTCATTAGTCATTAGTCATTTGTTATTGGGCATGGAGCATTTGACATTAGTTATTAATTCTTCTTCCCCTGCTTCCTCTGCTCCCCACTCCCTAAAAAGATAAATTCAATACATAAGTAGCTCCTATCCCTTCACTTGTGTACCTCCAACTCGCTAAACTAACAGATAATATTTCAGGTGATTTCAATAATCATGACTGTAATTAGCCAAGTTATTCTCAAAGCCGACGACGAACTGCGTTATCCCAGCAGTGGCGAACTTAAAAACATCAAAGACTTTTTGGAAACCGGCGTACAACGGACGCGGATTGCGGCTACCTTAGCCGAAAACGAAAAAAAGATAGTTCAAGAAGCAACCAAACAACTTTGGCAGAAGCGTCCTGACTTTATCTCCCCTGGAGGTAATGCTTATGGAGAACGCCAACGCTCTCTATGCATCCGCGATTTTGGCTGGTACTTGCGTCTAATTACCTATGGTGTGCTTGCCGGCGATAAAGAGCCAATTGAAAAAATTGGTTTGATTGGTGTGCGGGAAATGTACAACTCATTGGGCGTTCCCGTGCCTGGAATGGTAGAAGCGATCAATTCCCTCAAAATAGCCTCCCTTAGCTTACTGAGTGCAGAAGACGCAGCCGAAGCTGGACCTTACTTTGATTACATCATTCAAGCGATGTCTTAATACAAAGTATGTGCTGGTTTTAGGAGTATACTTCCGGTCTACTAGAGTGAGTGCAATATATAGCGCTCCATAGGCATAAGATACCCAATTTGATCATACCCTCCCCACACTTGGTAGTGGCTGTGGCAAAATCTCTGTCAAGTTACTAACCAGTTGTGGGGAAATTTATTTAAGTATAACTATGGGGCATTTCTCAAAGGATGAAAGACATACGGACACAAAAAACCGACAGTCCTTGATAAAGGCTGTCGGCTATTAAGTGTGTTCCCTATTAATGACTCGGCTAGAGTTCAGTTGTCATTAATTATGCCTAGTTAGCGATCGCAAAGTAACGATCCTAATCATAAATATGTGTGATTCTCGTCACATGATTGTTACAAGTAAGCTGCATATAGCAGAATATTTTCTTTCCAGCAGTAAATATACGTAATTCTTAGTTAAGAATATATACGCTGGTAAATGCTTTTTCAGCTTCAGAGGAAACAACACCATTAGACATTTAAAGGTTAAAACACGAGATAGAGGAATTACAGCAGATTCAAAGTTAGTGAGGTACACAAGCTAAGTCTGTTATCCACGCATAAAGCGTGTTTTACTTCTGAATTCTGCTTTAACAAACCTATGCCCCGTTTGCTAAAGTACTGTAGCAGAAAGAGCTATCTGCAAAGATAAATTTCTCAAAGCCAATGGTAGATAAACTAATGGAGCTTTCATTGTTGTTGAAAGTGAGGTTGGCACTTTTAAGGGTATTGCCAGAAATCACACCAGATACCAGGAGTTGAGAGCGATTGAAAGCTCTCAGATCGAGGGTATCAAAACCGTCCCCGCCATCAACAGTTGCTTCCCCAAAGCCTTTGAAGTAGTCATCCCCAGTGCCCAAATCAATGCTGATGCCGCCACCAATAGAGACTTTTTGTTGAACTCCATCTAGGATACTGGTAGCGATAAGAGAGTCATTGCCATCGCCAGTCTTGATGATTCCTTCTCCATAAATGCCGTATGCAGTACCACCAATTGTGGCTGTAGCCTGTCCGGTAAGATTGTCAGAACCCTTGTCGGTTTCAATCACTCCATCGTTGACGATGCCATAGGCGGTGGCGTTTGTTCCAGAACTGTTCCCATAACCCGTAATCGTGTCATTGCGCCACCCTGTAGTGATAGTGCCGTCTTTAGTGTTCTGGATGCCGGTTCCAGCACCGACGTCGCCGATGCCATCAGAAGTAAGGTTGCCGATGCCACCAGTACCAGTTCCGATAATCGTGTCTTCTCCGTCTCCGGTATCCAGTTTGCCACTGTTGGTGATGCCGATCCCAGTTCCGCCGTCGTTACGGGCGATCCCGCCATTACCACCAGTACCGATACCAGTGATTGTGTCTTCTCCATCTCCTGCATTTAGAGTGCCACTGTTAGCGATGCCTGTCCCAGCTGTTCCAGCTCCACCGTTGCCATCATTGTCGCCGTTGCTGCCAGTTCCTGTACCCGCGATCGTATCTTTTCCGTCCCCTGCATTTAGAGTGCCACTGTTAGCAATGCCTGTGCCAGTAACGCTGATGACGTCGAAGTAGATAAAGTTGGGGATGCCAGTAGTACCGATACCGGTGATTGTGTCTTCTCCGTTTCCTGCATTTAGAGTGCCACTGTTAGTGATGCCGATCCCACTACCTGTGCCGTTGCTGACGCCGCCGTTGATGTCGTTGCCTCCAGTACCAATGCCGGTGATCGTGTCTTCTCCGTCTCCTGCATTCAGACTGCCATTGTTGCTGATGCTGATGCCTGTGCCAGTACCACCCCTACCGCTGCCAACGCTGCTGCCGCCGTTGCCGCCCTTCCCTGTACCAGTGATCGTATCTTTTGCATTCCCTGTATTCAAACTACCACTGTTGGCGATGCCAGTCCCAGTTCCGCCGTCACCACCTCCCGCATTGCCAGTGGTGCCGCCGTTGCCGCCCTTCCCTGTACCTGTGATCGTGTCTTCTTTGTCTGCCGTATCCAGTTTGCCACTGTTGCTGATGCCGATGCCATCTCCACCGGGACCGCCACCGTTGCGGCCATTGCTGCCGTTGCCACCCGTACCAGTACTGGCGATCGTGTCTTCTCCGTCCCCTGTATTAAAATTGCCACTGTTGCTGATGCCTATCCCAGTTCCGCCGTAGCCCCTATTACCAAAAATATAGTCGCCATTGCCGCCCTTCCCTGTACCGACGATCCTATCTTTTCTATCCCCTGTATTAAAATTGCCATTGTTAGTGATGCCTGTCCCAGCTCCACCGACCCCGATTATGGCGCCCCCGTCGTCAGGATTTCCACCTCCGCTACTACCGCCATTGCCGCCAGTACCGATGCCAGTGATCGTGTCTTCTCCGTCCCCTGTATTTAAAGTGCCAGTATTAGTGATGCCAGTTCCAGCTCCACCGTCACCAGGGATTAGCATATTTTCGTTAGTCCTGCCACCGTTGCCGCCCTGACCAGTGCCTGTAATCGTGTCTTGTCCGTTCCCTGTATTCAGACTGCCACTATTGGTGATGCCGATCGCACTACCACCATTGCCGCCGTTGCCACCGATGCCGCCGTTGCCGCCAGTACCTGTACCTGCGATCGCGTCGTTTCGGTTCTCTGTATTCAGACTGCCACTATTGGCGATGCCGATCGCACTACCACCATCGCCTCCAGAAGTGAGTTCGATGCCCTTGCCGCCGTTGCCGCCCTGGCCAGTACCTGCGATCGTGTCTTCTCCATCGCCTGCATTCAGTTTGCCACTATTGGCAATGCCTGTCCCAGTACCGCCGTTGCTGCTACCTTCGAGGTCGTTTGTGCCTGTAGCGATGCCAGTAATCGTGTCTTTTTCTGAGCGCATACAAATAAAACCTCCAGTTAAAATATCAATGCCAATTGCCACAGATACATTTAACTGTTCCCCGATTAAAGTGTCGGAACCAGTGGTGCCAATGAAATTTGGTGGAACGGTTAGTCTAGGCATAATCAAAATCCTCTAAATTAAGTTTAAATACTTGTATTTATGTGGGTGCGTAGGCGTAGTTCGCTACAGGCATCCCATTCTATGAATTGTTTCTGCGTTCAGAATAATGTCTTGTCTGACAGGCTGATAGCCATTTCTATAGCCTGAAAATTACCTATGCATCTTACAAAAAAATAAAATTTTATTACTTCTTACTCAGTACAATTACCACTCTTTTAAGATGTAATACAATTTATTTTTAGACGTATTACGAATATTTTATTAAGTAAATCTATTTATTTAGTTAATCTTTAACATTTAGCCATGAACCATCCTAGAAATCCACCTATGGGGCAAGTAAATCGATAGAATAATGCTCTGTACAATTGGTGCATTATTTCCATGACCGCCACATCTCCTGCTTCCTTTTCCCCTCAAGAAATAGCTGCTGAAGGTCTTAAACCAGAAGAATACGCAGAAATTGTCCGTCGGTTAGGGCGTCATCCCAACAAAGCTGAACTAGGAATGTTCGGGGTGATGTGGTCAGAGCATTGCTGTTATAAAAATTCTCGACCTCTACTCAAACAATTTCCCACTGAGGGGCCCCGCATCCTCGTGGGGCCTGGTGAAAATGCTGGTGTTGTAGATTTGGGTGACGGACTCCAACTAGCTTTTAAGATTGAATCCCACAACCACCCCTCAGCTGTTGAACCCTTTCAGGGAGCCGCAACGGGAGTAGGAGGCATTCTCAGAGATATCTTTACAATGGGTGCGCGTCCTATTGCCCTTTTAAACTCACTGCGCTTTGGTTCCCTAGAAGATGCCAAAACTCAAAGGCTGTTCCAAGGCGTAGTTGCAGGAATTTCACATTATGGTAATTGTGTGGGAGTACCGACCGTTGGCGGCGAAGTTTACTTTGACTCTGCTTATTCTGGTAATCCCCTGGTGAACGTTATGGCACTAGGGTTGATGGAAACACCAGAAATCGTCAAATCTGGAGCATCTGGCTTAGGTAACCCCGTGCTTTATGTTGGTTCCACTACTGGGCGCGACGGCATGGGAGGCGCAAGTTTTGCTAGTGCAGAATTGAGTGATCAGTCAATAGACGATCGCCCTGCTGTACAAGTGGGCGATCCATTTTTGGAAAAGTCGTTAATTGAAGCTTGTCTGGAGGCGTTTAAGACAGGTGCAGTTGTTGCCGCCCAAGATATGGGAGCAGCCGGTATCACCTGTTCTACTTCAGAGATGGCGGCAAAAGGCGGTGTGGGAATTGAACTGGATTTAGATAAGATTCCCGTCAGAGAAAGGGGGATGGTTCCCTATGAATATCTACTTTCGGAATCTCAAGAACGAATGCTGTTCGTTGCCTATAAAGGGCGTGAGCAAGAATTAATCGACATTTTTCACCGTTGGGGACTTCAGGCTGTTGTCGCTGGTACTGTCATCGCTGAACCTATCGTGCGGATTCTCTTTCAGGGTGAAGTTGCAGCAGAAATTCCCGCCGAGGCTTTGGCAGAAAATACCCCACTATATAACCGGGAATTGTTGACAGAACCGCCAGAATACGCCCGTCAAGCTTGGGAATGGACACCTGATTCCTTACCTCCTTGCACAACTGCTGGAATAGAACTCCAAGAAGGCGTGCAAAGTTGGAATGATATTCTGTTAACTTTGCTCGATACACCCACGATCGCATCTAAAAACTGGGTATATCGTCAATATGACCATCAAGTACAAAATAATACAGTAATACTACCAGGTGGTGCAGATGCGGCTGTTATCCGTTTGCGCCCCCTTGAAGAAATCCCCAATCTCAAATCCCGAATCCCAAATATAAAATCAGGAGTGGCGGCAACAGTAGATTGCAATCCTCGTTATGTTTATCTTGACCCTTACCAGGGAGCTAAGGCAGTGGTAGCAGAAGCTGCACGTAATCTTAGCTGCGTGGGTGCAGAACCTCTGGCGGTGACGGATAACCTAAATTTTGGCTCTCCAGAAAAACCGATTGGTTACTGGCAATTGGCAGAAGCTTGTCGTGGTTTGGCAGAAGGTTGTCGAGAACTGGCAACACCCGTCACAGGGGGTAATGTCTCTTTGTACAATGAAACCCTCGATTCTCAAGGCATTCCACAACCCATTTATCCTACTCCTGTTGTGGGTATGATAGGCTTGATTCCCGATATCACCAAAATTTGTGGTCAAGGTTGGCAAGCAGTCGACGATGTGATTTATCTTCTCGGATTGCCTCTAGCATCCAAAATCAGTTTGGGAGCATCCGAGTATTTAGCTACTATCCACGGTACTGTTGCCGGAAAACCGCCACGAGTAGATTTTGACTTAGAACGTCGCGTCCAGAAAGTTTGTCGTGAAGGAATTCGTAATGGTTGGGTACGTTCAGCCCATGATTCTGCTGAGGGCGGATTAGCGATCGCATTAGCAGAATGTTGTATTGCTGGCAACCTTGGTGCCGAAATCAATTTAGAAATAGCACCAACACAGTTCAACCGCTTGGATGAGGTGTTGTTTGCCGAAGGTGGTGCCAGGATTTTTGTTTCTGTAGCATCAGAACAACAAGAAATTTGGGAATCCTATTTACAGGAACATTTGGGTCAAGACTGGCAAAAACTGGGTAAGGTTGGTAATTTCGAGACGGGTTTGGGGGTTTTCACCACTGATAACCAAGCCTTAATCAAAGTTAGGATCGAAGATATGAACGATCGCTATTTCCATGCGATCGCTAGGCGTCTCGCCATCCATACCACTAATCCCAGTTAAACAAGTCAGGGGTTAGGAATAAACAGCATAATCTCTAACTCTTCACTTCTAAACTTCTAACTCTTTTAGTAGCGTCTCTGATCATAATTACGGTACTGTTTTAATAGATGGTTAAAGATTTATTAAGAAAGCTGCAACTATCTATAGACAGACATAATCCCAGTGACTTGACCCCCCCCACCAGGAGCAAAGCTAGCATGATTTCTATTCATTCTGTCACTTCGGATGAATACCCCGACCAGACCAACAACCCAATCAATAGTCATGAAAATCAGCCTGACAAGCCAGAAGAAGCTTGTGGTGTTTTTGGCATCTATGCACCAGGAGAAAACGTTGCTAAACTGACCTACTTTGGATTGTATGCCCTCCAGCATCGGGGTCAAGAATCAGCTGGTATTGCCACCTTTGAGGGTACACAAGTACACCTGCATAAAGATATGGGCTTAGTGTCTCAAGTCTTTAATGAATCCGTTTTAGATCAGTTGCCTGGTAGCCTTGCTGTTGGCCACACTCGTTATTCCACCACAGGTTCTAGCCGCAAAGTTAATGCCCAACCCGCAGTCCTGGAAACTCGTTTAGGTTCATTAGCACTTGCACACAATGGTAATTTAGTCAACACAGTACAACTGCGTCAAGAGTTGCTTGAGAAAAAATGCAACTTAGTCACGACAACAGACTCAGAAATGATCGCTTTTGCGATCGCAGAAGCAATCAACGCTGGCGCAGATTGGCTAGAAGGTTCAATTCAGGCATTCCATCGTTGCCAAGGAGCCTTTAGTTTAGTTATTGGCACTCCTAACGGCGTTATGGGTGTTCGGGACACCAACGGCATTCGCCCCTTAGTAATTGGCACTTTGGCTGGTAATCCAGTCCGTTACGTTTTGGCTTCCGAGACTTGTGGTTTAGATATTATTGGAGCCGAATACCTGCGAGACGTAGAACCAGGCGAATTAGTTTGGATTACTGAAGAAGGTTTAGCTTCCTATCATTGGAGTCAACAGCCCCAAAGGAAACTGTGTATCTTTGAAATGATTTACTTTGCCCGTCCTGATAGCGTCATGCACAACGAGAGTTTGTACAGCTATCGAATGCGCTTAGGACATCAACTAGCTAAAGAATCTTTTGTAGATGCCGATATTGTCTTTGGTGTCCCTGATTCTGGTATCCCAGCTGCGATCGGATTTTCCCAAGCTTCTGGTGTAGCTTACGCCGAAGGACTGATTAAAAATCGCTATGTTGGACGAACCTTTATTCAGCCAACCCAAACCATGCGCGAGTCAGGTATTCGGATGAAACTCAACCCCCTTAAAGATGTGCTGGCGGGTAAACGAGTAATTATTGTTGATGACTCGATTGTACGGGGTACAACCAGCCGTAAATTGGTTAAGACTTTGCGTGAAGCGGGTGCAGTGGAAGTACACATGCGAATTTCTTCTCCACCAGTAACTCATCCTTGCTTCTATGGTATCGATACCGATTCTCAGGATCAGCTAATTGCTGCTACCAAGTCAGTAGCGGAAATTGCCAAGCAACTGGAAGTAGACAGCCTCGCCTATCTCAGTTGGGAAGGAATGCTAGAAGCGACACGAGAAGATACCAATAGTTTCTGCTCTGCCTGCTTTACTGGAGATTATCCCGTAGCGATTCCTGAGCAAGTGAAACGTTCTAAATTGAGTTTAGAAAAGGTAGTGGTGTAGAGGCTACTAGCATTAGGGAGATGAGGGAGTAGGAAGAGCAAAGGGTGAGTAATAACTCTTAACTCCTAACTCCTAACTCCCAACTCCCAACTCCCAACTAATGCCCCATGCCCAATCCGTCTAAAATAGGTAAATCCCCTAACAAAGATGGTTTATGAACCAGCCGATATCTGAGAGAGTGCGCTGGACTACCGCCGATTTAGAGTTGTTTCCAGATAACGGGAACCGCTATGAAATTATTGACGGAGAATTGTTTGTGACCAGAGCGCCTCACTGGAATCATCAAAAAAGTTGTGTCAGAATTAGCACTTCTTTGGATAATTGGTCACAAACTACTGGTTTGGGAGAAGTTGTGACTGCTCCAGGAATAATTTTTGGCGATAATGATAACGTGATTCCTGATGTTGTCTGGGCTAGCAATGAGAGATTGCCCCTGCTTTTGGACGAGGCGGGGCATTTGACTGGTGCGCCAGAACTGGTAGTAGAAGTTCTATCTGCTGGTATTGAAAATGAAAAGCGAGATAGGGAACTTAAACTAAAGCTTTACTCAGCAACAGGTGTCAGAGAATATTGGATTGTAGATTGGCGTAAGCAACAGGTGGAAGTTTATCGACGTGAACAAGCAAGTTTAAAGTTAATTGCTACGTTGTTCAATGGTGATGAGTTGAACTCACCCATATTGCCTGATTTTAATTGTGCGATCGCATCCTTATTTACCTAATACAAGTTTGCAGAATTGCTGTAATTTCTTACTACTCGCAATTTTTAATAAATAGTGACGCATACAGGTGAAAGGCAATGTCTCAGCAGTATTCAATTGAGCAAGTTCCTAAGAATCTAGATAAAATTTTTCAGAGAATTGAACAAGGCAAATCGGTACAAATTACGCAACAGGGGCAGCAAGTTGCTGTAATTCTACCTGCGGCTGAATATCAGCGTTTGTTGCATGAAAAGCCAGGTTTTTGGGAATCTGTGGAGCGATTTCGTCAAGAACTCATGGAAGAAGGAACCGAGATTGATCCTGATGAGGTTTGGAAAGATGTACGCGACAAGTTTCCTGGACGAGAGATCATCTTGTGAGCCGCTTTTTACTGGATACTAACGTCATCTCTGAGCCATTAAGACCATAACCAAATCCAGCAGTTATCCAAAGGTTGCAACAGTATCAAGGAAAATTTGCTATTGCTTCCGTTACTTGGCATGAATTGCTATTTGGTTGCTATCGTCTGTCCGCTTCTAAAAGGCGAGAGAGAATTGAGCAGTATCTCTTGCATATAGTCCAACCAAATATTTCTATCCTGCCCTATGATAATGTGGGAGCTGAATGGTTTGCTTTAGAAAGAGCGCGACTAGTAACTATAGGCAAAACTCCCGCATATCCAGATGGACAGATTGCAGCGATCGCAAAAGTAAATGGTCTAATTTTGGTAACAAATAATGTTTCAGACTATGCCGATTTTCAAGAACTTCAACTAGAGAATTGGTTTTCTTAGTTGAGTAGGTTACTTTTTTCAAGATGGCAAAACTACTTTTAATTGCAGAGCAATCGCATCCTTATTTACTTAATACAAGTCCACATAATTGGCTTAACTGTGTTGTAAAAACTCGACCTTGGGCAATAACGGGTCAGTCACAATACCCACACCGCTAAAACCCCAACGTTTTAGCAAGTTTCCTAGCTGTGTACGCCCAATAGATTCCACAGAAAAGCGATTGGCTACTTCTGCTGCGTGAGTGTTGAGATAGCTAAGGGCATCAAAGTTTTCCTGAAACAGCAACAAATAACCTGATGTTTCGGTGTCAGGACGAGCTATGAGATAATTACCGTCAGTTTTTGAGCGCACCAAGTAATAGACTTCGGACAGCATGGGGATAGCGATGGAGAGAGTGGGGGAGCAGGAGGAAAAGAATTAATAACTAATGGCCAATGACCAATGACAAATGACTAATTAAGATTTTCTAGGCGAATGCGTGGATCGGCGGCTTTTAACATTAAATCGGCGATTAAATTACCAACAATCAGCAACACTGCACCCATTACCAAGCTTGCCATTAACAAATATAAATCTTGAGCTTGTAAAGCCTGTAGAGTCAACCTCCCTAAACCGGGCCAGTTGAAGAAAAATTCGGCAATGAAAGCACCGTTTAATAAACCAGCTAATTCAAAACCCAACAAGGTAATTAAGGGATTTACGGCGTTGCGGAGAGCATGAACGTAGATGACGCGGTTTTCTGGCAGTCCTTTGGCGCGAGCCGTTTGGATATAATCTTGACGCAAAACATCCAATAATTCGCCACGAGTAATGCGTTGTAAACCAGCAAAACTAGTAATTGAGAGAGCGATCGTAGGTAAAATCATGTGCCAGCCGATATCTAAGATTCTGCCAAACCATGTCAGTTCTGAGTGATTAATGCTAGTCATACTACCCACTGGGAATAAGGGCGAGGTGATTTGGGCTAAAACCAGCAGCCCTAAGGCAGTTATGAAACTGGGAAAGCCTTGTCCGGCATAGCTAATTACCTGTAAAACCCGATCTGCTAGCTTATTTTGGTTAACAGCAGCAAAGATCCCAAGAGGGATGGCGATCGCCCATGTGACAATTAAAGATGCGATCGCTAATAGTAAAGTCGCTGGCACTCTTTCCCACAACAGCGATGCCACTGAACGTTGATAAATAAAACTCGTGCCAAAATCCCCCTTTGTCAAGATTCGCCATAGCCATAGCCCAAATTGCTCTGGCCATGACTTATCCAGACCAAACTGCCGCTTGACTTCTTCAATCCTTTCTGGCGATATCTTTGGGTTTTGCCGCAGCGTATCTACATAATCACCGGGAGCGAGTTGAATAATAAAAAACGACAACGCTGATGCCAACAACAAAGTCAATAATGCTTGCAATATCCGCTTTACTACATAAACAAAAGTTTCGCTAGTGACTAGCGTTATTAGCCAATCCCGACCTGTCTCCAAGGAAATTTTCGTAGATGTCATTTGTCCTTTGTCCTTTGTTATTTGTTATTTGTCCTTTGCTAATGACCAATACTTCTCTACGAGAGGCTGCGCCCGAAGCGTAGCTATGCGGCAGGCTTTATGACTACGCTTAGTACAAGTAACTAATGACCAATGACAAATAACTAATATTCAATTAGAGAGATAATCGGCACTTCCGGCAGATATTTACGCCCTTGTAAATCCCGTAGCTCGATAATAAACCCAAACCCTACTAGTTCGCAGCCAATCTTCTGCACTAATTTTGCTGTTGCACTCGCAGTTCCGCCCGTGGCAATCAAATCGTCCACAATTAAAACTTGGCTACCTTGCTGTAAAGCGTCCTGATGCACTTCCAAGCAGTCCATACCATACTCTAGTTGATATTCAATTGAGTGAACTGCTGCTGGTAACTTACCTCTTTTGCGGACAGGAATAAAACCAGCTCCTAATTTATAAGCCAGAGGTGAGCCAAAAATGAATCCCCTCGACTCCATACCAATAACATAATCCGGCTTTATTCCAGCTTCACTGCATTTTTGTGTTAAAAAGTCAATAGTGTAGCGCAATCCTTCAGGATCACGCAATAGCGTAGTAATATCCCGAAATAAAATTCCGGGTTTGGGGAAATCTGGTATGTCACGAACGAGAGACTTCAAATCCATAAAATGGGGAGTAGGGAGTGAGGGAGTAGAGAGTAGGGAAAGTTAGGGGTGAAGAGTGAGGAGTTATTGATTTAAATTAAATTCATAGCTCTCCCAGTCCCCACTCCCCAATGCCAATATTCCGATACCTGAAAAATCGTACACTATAATGTCATACGCTGGGGTCGAGGCTGAAGCTTCACCCTTTATTGACGATAATTAGAATTTAAATCAAGCTAGAAGAGGTATTGCAGTAATAAATGAGGTAAATGAGGTGAATTAACTGATGTTTTAAAATTTTGATTTCAATATAGGGAAAACTTTGAGTAGAAAGAGTTAAGTAATGTATATATCAGGTAGTCATGCTACTGCTACACGTCTAATACTCTTGTCTGGCTACCGATCTTAAATTTGTTTATCTAGTCTGTTGGAACCGCACAAGGTATTTATAGAATGAATGTCTCAGCAAGTTTAACGCCGTTCAACAGTCCAACTCAAGACTCACTGCCGATGGTTCTGGACACTTTACCAGATCCTGCGATCGCTTCCAAAACATGCCCTCGGAGAACCAGGTTGCAAATTGACCTGATTTTACTGGCAATTGAAGCTTTAGAGCTTGGTGGTTCGGAAGCGATCCTGGCTTTTGCTCAAGAGTTGGATCTAAAAGGAATTGTTAAAGACAGGGTGAATTTATGGCGGATGCGTAGCTCTAATCCGCTACGGAGAGCGCACATGCGCCGTCCCTTAAGTATCATGGAAGCAAAAGCTCTGGTGGTCATTGCTTGCTACATAGCGCGGCGTTTAACTGTTGTCATTCGCCAGTTATTAATGATATGTCAACAAATGGAAGAAAAGCAGATTCCATTAGAACAGAATTTGCGCCTATCTAATTACCTAGAGCGCTTTAGAGCACATTTTAAGAGCCGGATGAATGCTCGACGTTCTGGTGTACTGGCATTAACTTCTGATCAAAAATTAGATGAGCTAGCTATAAATTTGTTAGGACAATTACTATTTTGTACTGGTACAGCTGGAATGCAGCGGTTCTGGATTAGTCTTTTTGACGGTGAAGTGGAATGAATATTCAACGTAAGTACAGTTTGCCTAATTGTACACTGCTTTTAGAAGGCTTAAGTGATGTTACTAGGGCTGCACAGTTCCAGGAAATGCGCCCGGAATTATCAATATTGGTAAATGCAGAATGCTATTTATCTGGTTACAACCAACCCATAACGGGAGGGCGGGAATTTTTTGAAAGTTTGGTAAGGGCTGTTAGTGGCTATGCCCAAGAATTTTTAAGTAGTGTACCCAATCCGCAAGCACACAACCAAGAATCGGAGCTAGTAGAATTTCAGAAAGTTGATAGCAACCGACACAGGCTAATTATACATTCAGAAGGTGCTTCAGAGGGGTTCGATCACTCTAACAATTCCAAACGTCCGCCTATTGAAATAGATTTGAATACGGTGCAGTTGTTTGATTTAGTAGAAGCAGTGGATCAGTTTTTTGCTGATACCCAAACTTTACCTGAACTTTCTCTAGAACTACAACCAGTTACCAGACGCTATGGCGGTGCTAGTCAAGCTTTAATTAGGCAGGCTGTACCTGCTGCTGTGGGTGTGTCAAGTTTAGCAGTAGCAGCGATCGCTTTTAACTTGATTCCACCTCCCCAAATTCGTCCACCGCAGCCTACGCCAGATGAGCAAACTAGCTCTACAATAAACAATATCACTCCTTCAGCATCAGCTACTACAACTCCCATCGCGGCTGCAACGCCCACAGCAACGCCCACAGCTAATGCAAAGCCAGTAGTTAAAGATTTAGAAGCACTTTTAAATACAGTTCCAGAAATTACTGATCCATCCCAGTTACGTGCATTGAATCGTCAAGTCTACAACCAAGTTCATCCAGCTTGGACTAATCGCTCTGGATTGCAACAAGATTTGATTTATCGTTTAGGTGTAGCTGCGGATGGAGCGATCGTTGGTTATAAAGCAGTGAATAAAGAGGCGAATTTAGGAGTCGGTCAAACTCCTCTGCCTAACGTACTTTACAATCCAGCTAGCCGCCCTCCCATTTCCAATGAACCGATCGCTCAATTTCGAGTAGTATTTACTACACAAGGTGTGCTGCAAGTTAGCCCTTGGCGGGGATATGCTAGAACGCCAGAGGTAGTGGGTGCAAAAATTGCTGACTCTAATATAGTCAAAAATTTAAACCAAAAGCTTTATAGTACAGTTCGCCAAACTTGGAGTGGTACTCCAACCTTTACGCGAGATTTGAAATATCGGGTAGCAGTCAACAAAGATGGTGTAATTGCTGACTATGAACCACTGAACCAAGTTGCCTTTGACTATTTCCGGGAAACACCGCTTCCCACGATGTTCAACGCCATCTACGGCTCAAATGTAGCAGCTCCCAACAATAAAGAACCTCTCGCCCACTTCCAAGTGATATTTAAGCCTAGCGGTACGCTCGAAGTTATTCCTTGGCGGGGATATCAATAATAATTGGGGACTGGGGACTAGGGATTGGGGATTGGTGGAAATTAGGAAGAGATAAGGTAGCAAACGTGAATTCTGCCCACCCTGTAACCTTTTGCCTTTCCCTAGCCCCCAGTCCCCAGTCCCCAATTTACCTTGTAATTCTCCGCATATAATCTCCCCACAACTGAGCTGCTTGAGCGCTGCTACCAGATGTAGGGGAATTATTGTCGTTTCCTAGCCAAACACCAGTTACAAGCCGCCGACTGGGGATAAAACCTATGAACCATAAGTCAACGTTTTTATCAGTCGTGCCTGTTTTCCCAGCTTCCCCCAGGCCAATTGCTGCACCACGACCAGTACCCCTTGTGACTACGCCACGCATCAAACTAGTCATCTCATCGGCTACACCATTTGGCAGGACTCGTTTATTGGCATCTGGATCTTGGTCGAAAGAGTAGATTACACGGCAGGTTTTGATATCATTGCGATCGCGGCAATCACCACTGTCTAAAATTCGGTTAATCGCATGGGGAGGATTTCGTACACCACCATTACCAATAGCGCCGAAAGCACCAGTCATTTCTAAAACATTGACCACACTTTGACCTAGTACCAAGCCAGGAACTGGATCAAGTGTTGACTTTACCCCTAAACGCTGCGCCATTGACACGACTTTATCCAGCCCGACTTCTCTAGCAACTCGCAGGGCGATGGGATTTTCTGAAAGCGCCAGTCCAATAGCGATATCTAAATTAGCGCCAGCGCCAGCACGACAGGGCTTATAAGTAAAGCCTTGCCAAGTTAAAGGAGCGCAAGAATAACTTTTTGATTCTGAAATTCCCTGTTGAATAGCAGCCGTGTAAGCAAAGATTTTGAAGGTTGAACCTGGTTGTCTTTTGGCTTGAACAGCACGATTGAACTGACTTTTTCTGTAATCAGTCCCACCCACCATTGCGAGGATACTGCCTGTACTAGAGTCAAGAGTCACCACCGCCCCTTGAGAAAAATTAAAATTTCTACCAGCGTTGTTCACTGAATTATTCAACGCTGCTTCTGCTTGCCTCTGTATAGCTAGATCAAGCTTCGTTTCAATGATATAATTTCCTTCTCTTGCAGCTCCTTCCCCCAAAATCGATTCAAGTTCAGAGAAGACGTAACTGTAAAAATAAGGAGCGATCGTCTTAGCTTGCTGTTCGCAAACTTTAGGACTAACTTGCACAGTGGAGCGTCTAGCTCGGTTCGCATCTTCAGGTTTAATTTTGCCCATCTCCAGCAATCGCTTAATCACGCGATTCCGGTATTCGGCTGCTTCTAGCTTATTTGGCCCATCCCCACAGAAATCGAAAGCGTTGGGAGCAGGTAAAATTCCTACCAACGTTGCTGCTTCTGCCAAAGTTAATTCTTTAGCCGACTTTTCAAAGTAATACCGGGCTGCATCCTCAAAGCCAGAAGTATCTCCCCCCAAAAAAACCCGATTTAAATACATCAGCAAAATTTCATCTTTGCTGTAAAAGGTTTCGAGCTTCAGAGCGACAACTGCTTCCCGCAATTTGCGTCCAAGGGTATCTTGTCTACCTACATAATCACGGAACAAACTGCGGGCAACTTGCTGGGTCACAGTGCTGGCTCCTTGCTGCACATCTCCGCTGCGGCTATTGATCAAGATGGCTCGTAAAATTCCCACAGGGTCAACACCAAAGTGCCAGTAATAACGACTATCTTCTGAAGCCACCACCGCAGCAGGTAAATAAGGGCCAAATTCCTCTAATCGCTTCATGTCTACATGAGAGGTAGTCCGAGGTTCTCTCAGGGGAGTGGCTCCATCACGGGCGTAAACAACTACTGGGGCGCGTGTAGCTGTCGGTAGGGGTTTAACTTGAAATTTTAGCCATTCGACACCAATCACTAACGCTAACAGGGCACTAGCACCACCTACACCAGAAGCTGTCCAGCTTGCAGCTTTAACATACCAGGCTGGTGGATCGACGTATTGCAACCGCACAGAAGCGGCGAGTTCTGGGGGACCCAAGGTGAGAATATCCCCGTGACGCAGTTCCAGGGAATTAACACGACGCTTGCCACGATAAATACCATTAGTGGAGTTTTCGTCTTTGATAACGAAAACTGGTGTGCTATGAGTAGAATTCCGCGATAGCGATAGGTGAATTTGGCTGACAACAGGGTTACGGATGACGATATCGCTGGATTTGGAGCTACGACCTAGAATATAGCGATCGCCTAATAGTGGATATACCTCTGCCTTATCCGCCCCCGCATCCTGCACCCAGAGTTCCGGTACTTTGGCATTAGGCTTGAGCGCCAATTTAGAAAAATCGACCCTAGCTTGAATAGTATGTACCGCTTGAGTCAGTTGACCAAGTAAAGTTTGTGGCTTTTGAGGGGGTTGGGGAAAACTCATCGGCTATTTACATCACACTTTTTAGTGAAGAATCGGGCGAATTACAATTTAGATGTTAGTCTTTCATCATTTTACTCATAAGCCAAAGCATAAATTAGTTATACGGAACTTCTTGAGCTATTTTATACTTAAAATTTATCATGTAATCATAATTGTTTTGTTATTTTTGTCACTTCGTTAATAAGGACACAGATTTTATCCTCATTCTCCAAGGGTCGCATTATCTACAATTACCAGTTTAATAACTACAATCATAATTTTTCTTTTGTATTATTAAACACTAGCTTCCAAGCAATAACAGATTTAATTTTTACGAATTTACATATCCACATATTCTGAAACAAACCTAAATATATTCATTTAGGAAGATTTTCTAAATCCTATTGTCTGTTTTAATGGGGCGAGTGTTCCGTTGAGGATTAATTTCAGAATGATCGGAAAATCTCTGACCATGATTGGTACAGCTCTATCTTTGGCACTCAGCGCTAACATTGCTGTAGCCGAATCTAGTAAATCCCCTATAGCCCAATCCGGTGGCGACTCTACTAGTGCGCCAGCGGAAATCAAAATGTCGCCAGAAGGGATGAAAATTCTGTGCCAGAATTTTCCGCTTAACTCCCGCTGTCAAGGTGGTACACCAGTCACTCCTAGCGCTCCTGGTAGCACTACGGCACCAGCAGAAACCACGCCTAGCACCACCACTCCTGATAGCACAACTACACCAGTAGAAACCACGCCTAGCACCACTACTCCTGATAGCACAACTACACCAGGAAGCATTACCCCATCTACACCTGGCACTCCCGAAAGCGTTCCCCCATCTGAACCTAGCGCTCCTAGCAACTTAACTCCAGCACCAGGAAGCATTACCCCATCTACACCTGGCGCTCCCGAAAGCGTTCCCCCATCTGAACCTGGCGCTCCTAGCAATTTAACTCCAGCACCAGGAAGCATTACCCCATCTGAGCCTGGAACTCCTGACAGCACTACCGAACCAGGAAGCTCAACTTCACCTGAGTCTGGCACTCCTGGCAGCACCACCGAACCAGGTATAAATTCTCCCAGCACAGCTCCAGGCTCTAGTTCGCCAAATACTCCTGCTACAGGTAATTAAATTAAAAGCTGGGGCATAGTCTGAATACTAGTTTGCCATCAGCGATTGTCAGTACATTTTGACCTCTTACACCAGTTATGCAAGCTGGTGTAAAATAGCAAACAAATAAAAATCGCTGGAATTAATAAATCAAGTATTCACGTATATTACTGAGCAAGGGTTTCAGTAATTAATAGCCTGGGATTAATCATCCCAGGCTTAATAGTTTAATGCGATCTGCCAGTTGAAGTCGGTGTTTTTTGCAAGGAACCAATTAACAGGCAAACTATACCGATACTAATAAATGAATCAGCCACATTAAATACAGCAAAGTTAATCAGGCGAAAATCAAGAAAATCAACTACATAGCCTAAAACAAAGCGATCAATACCGTTGCCCATAGCTCCACCTAAAATCAAGCCATAGCCCAACTGATCCCATAAATTTAACGTTGGACCAAACAAAGCCAACGCTATCAATACTAAACTCACTCCTAAAGATAGCCAGCGCAACCACTCTACTTTTCCACTTAACAGACTAAAAGCGGCACCAGTGTTAGTGACATAGGTGAAGTGAAATATCCCAGGTAGAAGTGGTAGTGTCTGCCCTAAGCTAAAGGTCTGCACCACCCAATATTTTGTTATTTGGTCTAAGAAAAAAGCTATGAAGGCAGCTATCCAAAAAAGGCGATTTTTTAAACGCATGGCGAATTAGTCATTAGTCATTGGTCATTGGTCACTTGTACTGAGCATACTCCTACGGTGAAGCAAGCTACGCGTAGCGTTTTGTAGAGAAGCTGTAAAACCTGGGCATAGCTACGCTTCCGGCGTAGCCGTAGAGAAGTATTGGTCATTAGTGAGCTAGCACAGTCTTCTCCGTAAAGCCCTTCTCCGAAAGGAGACGCTACGTGAACGGGCATCCTACGGCAGGCGCTAACCTCTCTTTGTGGGAGAAAGAAGGTGAACGAGCGTCACTCTTAAGAGTCATTGATCATTAGTCATGAGCTTGTGACAAATGACAAAGGACGAAGGACAATGAACTAATAAAACATTAAGTGACGCAATACATATGCTATTACAGTAACGGCACAGACCACAGTTAGTTGTCCTGGTAGTGTAAACCAGGAATATCTGAGGATTGCTTGCATTAAGGGTAGATTTTCTGTGCCTTTCCACTGAAAAATATAACTAATAATCAAATAAGTAATACCGCATAGGTGGAGAGTTAACAAGCCACAGATGCAACTAAAAGCAAGAGTTTCTAGTCGAGGTCTTGCTTTAAAAGCAAACAAGCCACAAATCCAAGCTCCAGGAATAAAGCCTAGTAAATAGCCAAATTGAGATAACTTGATATAACCGATACCGCCGCCATCAGCAAATACAGGTAATAAGGTTAAACCCATGACTAAATAAGCAATTTGTGAGAGCGCACCGGCATTTTTGCCTCCTAAGCAACCTACCAACAGTACTGCGCCAATTTGAAAAGTGACACCTAAAGAAAAAGTCTGAATTCCGTGCTTACTCCAACTCCAAGGTAAGGTGATACCATAAACTTCTAGGAAGGTGCCACCCATTGTCAGAAGTAAGCCAATCATAGACCATAGTAATTGATTGGAAGCAGCAAACATTTATCAGGCAACCAAGGAAAGGCAAAAGGGAAAATGAACAGCAATTAATATATTAATTTAGTATTAAAATGCAATTGTAATGGCATTTTTAAGACTTAGCATATTCTTTTTTGCCTTTTTGATATGCAACTTTTCAGTTCTACAAATTATGGTTTAGGTGTTTATGCCCTAATTTTATTAACCGAGGTGTTATGTGATTCTGGTATTTAACTTAACTTGTGGTAAAATTAACTTAACACAAATTAATACTTAAATATAAATTTTTAGATTCAGCGCCCAATTATGCTACAAGATATTAAATATAGTTCCTTAATGACTTATATTTCTAGCGATCGCCCTGCTTTCTCTCCATAAAATATGCAATTTATTATGTTTCTCTTTCTGCTTTTTCTAAAAAATAATCTCACCGACTAAAGTTAAATCGTTTAGTTATGGCTTAAAGTCTGCTTATTTTCAATAAACAGAAACAAATTTCATAAATTTCCAAATTAATTAGGTCTAAAATGACACTCTGCTTTATTAAGTTATTACATATTTTTTCTGACTTGACCAATAAATCTACATAACTAAATAGAGTATTGTAAATATCTGTAACGAAATTACTTTAGTATTATATGTAATGTGTGAAGAAGACAGCAGTATAAATTTTATCAAGCAAAACTAGAAACAATTGTCTGTTATTCATCAAAAAAAACAAGCATTTTTAGCTCTATTAACCAATCCTTTACCTTAAACTTTATCCTTTAGAGGTATCCTTAGAAGCGCTCACCCGAAAAGTTACTAAAATATTTATAGCAATGCGTTCACACTTTAATGTAACAAAAGTTCATAGCTTTACAGCCTCAGTTTCAGTGTTAGCACTGACAATCAGCTTGGCTGCATGTGGTGGACAGCAAAACTCAGATAATACAACCTCCAATCCTGGTACTGCTAAAGATACTACTGCCTCCAGCTCAACCAAATTAGATTTGGGTGGAAATGTCAAGTTAAGCGGGGCTGGTGCGTCTTTCCCAGCACCACTATATGATACATGGTTTACGGATCTAAACAAAAAATATCCAAACCTGCAAGTTGACTATGCCTCAGTTGGTAGCGGTGCTGGAGTTGAGCAATTTATCAAAGGAACTGTAGACTTTGGTGCCAGTGATGTTGCCATGAAGGATGAAGAAATTCAAAAAGTGCCAGCGGATAAGGGCGTTATTTTACTGCCTGTAACTGCTGGTAGCATCGTGCTAGCTTACAACTTGCCAGATGTTGCAGAACTAAAGCTACCACGAGCCGTTTACGCTGATATTCTACTAGGCAAAATCAAGTCTTGGGATGATCCTCAAATTGCCAAGGCTAACCCAGGTGTAAAGCTTCCTAACCAGCCAATCACAGTTGTTTATCGTTCAGATGGTAGTGGAACAACAGGTGTGTTTACAAAACACCTTAACGCTATTAGCCCGGAGTGGAAGAGTAAAGTTGGTGAAGGCAAAACTGTCAACTGGCCTGTGGGAGTTGGTGCAAAAGGGAATGAGGGTGTTACCGCCCAAATCCAACAAACACAAGGTTCTATTGGTTATGTCGAGTACGGCTATGCCAAACAAAATAGTCTCAAGTTCGCTGCTTTAGAAAATAAAGGCGGTCAGTTTATTGTACCTACTGAAGAGTCAGCCTCTAAAACTCTGGCATCAGCAACTCTACCGCCTGATCTCCGCGTCTTCATTTCCGATCCAGAAGGAGCTGATTCCTATCCCATCGTCACTTACACTTGGCTGTTGACTTACAAGAAATATCCCGATGCAGCAAAAGCTAAAGCAGTTGAAGCTGCAATCGAATATGCCTTAACTGAGGGTCAAAAGAATTCTGTGGCACTAGGGTATGTTCCTTTACCCCAAAACGTCATTACAAAGGTGGCTGCTGCTGCCGATCAAATCAGTCCAGAGTATAAAATCGCTGTTGGTGATGGTACTAGCGCTAGCAAGTAACTACAGTCAAAACATGAGGCATTCCTAAACAATAGTTTGTCGGCTGCTCGTTAAACTTATTGTTTTATCGACATTCGTAACTTGGAACTCTAAGTTATCAATGTTTCAGTTTCAAGAAATGATGAGGTGGCAATTTTACTAATCTGGTTGCCTCCCATCCATATTTCTCTCTGATTTAATTGTTAAAATTGGTAGTCATGGCTACAAATACTCAAAACCTTTCATCAGCGACAAAAAATCGCTCTGATGTAGAAAAGTCCCTAGATCAGGGTTTTATTTGGATTACTAAAATTTTCGCCTTTGGGGTTGCTGCTACTTTATTATGGATCGGCTTACAGGTGGCAATTGCTTCTTGGCCTGCCATCCAACAGTTTGGTGCTAGCTTTTTAGCTAACACTACTTGGAACCCAGTTAATGATAACTACGGGGTGCTACCTCAAATTTATGGAACTCTTTTGAGTTCTTTTATTGGTTTACTAATAGCTGTACCGATTGGAGTTGGTACTGCTATTGTACTAAGCGAGGATTTTTTACCCTCAAAAGTGAAGTTGGTACTGGTTTTTGCGGTAGAACTGCTCGCAGCTATTCCCAGTGTTGTTTACGGGGTTTGGGGTATTTTTGTTTTAGTGCCTATCTTAACTAACTTAGGAAAATGGCTCAATAGTTACTTTGGCTGGATACCATTTTTTAGCACCCCCCCTACAGGCCCAGGAATGTTACCGGCGGGAGTCATATTAGCAATTATGACTTTGCCAATCATCACAGCTTTATCACGCGATGCCTTAATTTCTATACCCTCCAGTTTGCGCCAAGCAGCCGTAGGTCTAGGAGCAACTCGCTGGGAAACGATTTTGCAAATACTGATTCCAGCAGCCTTTTCGGGCATAGTTAGTGCTGTGATGTTAGCACTCGGTCGGGCAATGGGAGAAACAATGGCCGTAACAATGTTGATTGGTAATTCCAACAACATTAGTATCTCACTGTTAGCACCAGGTAATACGATTTCTTCTCTACTAGCGAATCAATTTTCAGAAGCTAGTGGTTTGCAAGTTTCGGCTTTAATGTACGCTGCATTAGTTCTATTCTTCTTGACCTTGATAGTCAATATCATGGCCGAATTTATCGTTCTGAGAGTCAAGCGACTGTAGCTTATTTTTGGATTAAATTATGACTTCTAATTTTCCAGAGCGCAGTCTAACTCGCGCTGCCATGTCTCAAAGAACATTGTTTAATACTGTAATGACAGTAGTTGGATTTATCTGCGGGGTCTTGGCACTTGTGCCTTTACTAGCAGTGCTTTCTTATGTCATTATTCAAGGCTTTAGCAGTTTGAGTCCCAGCATCTTTTTTGAACTGCCACCCAAAGCGTTACAACAGGGAGGAGGCTTTGGTAATGCAATCTTGGGTACACTATTAATGGTAGGAATTGCTGCCTTAATTAGTATCCCATTTGGTGTTTTAGCGGCAATTTATATCACAGAATTTAGCTCGGCCCAAGTCGCGAGATGGGTACGCTTTGCGGCTAACGTCCTGAGTGGAGTCCCCTCAATTATTGCTGGGGTATTTGCCTATGGGATTGTAGTTTTGACACTGGTAAAGTTAAACTTAGGATCATATTCTGCTTTAGGTGGAGGATTTGCGCTGGCAATTTTGATGTTGCCAATTATTGTCCGAACCACTGACGAAGCCTTGCAGTTAGTTTCGCAAGATTTACGACAAGCATCTGTAGGGTTAGGAGCAACTAACTTTCAAACAGTAACACAAGTAGTGTTGCCAGCAGCCTTACCAGCAATTGTAACTGGAGCAACGCTAGCGATCGCCAGAGCCTCTGGAGAAACTGCACCATTACTGTTTACAGCTTTATTTTCCAACTTTTGGCCCGATGGCATATTCCAACCAACAGCTTCCCTTGCTGTTTTGGTTTACAAATATGCCATTTCTCCGTTTAAAAATTGGCAATCACTAGCTTGGGCAGCGTCTTTGATTTTAGTATTGATGGTTCTAATCACAAGTATTATCGCTCGCTGGGTAACTCGCAAAAAAGCTTAGTCAAATATCTACATAGCGAATTTAGCTCGCTAAAACTAATACTACACTTAATTTATGACTAGTAACATTAGCACAGTGAATGATACTGAAACAGTTTTACATACTGAAAACCTTAACGTATACTACGGTAAGTTTTTAGCCTTACAGAATATTTGGTTAGATATACCGAAAAATAAGGTAACAGCCTTTATTGGTCCTTCTGGTTGTGGTAAAAGTACGTTGTTGCGATGCTATAACCGCCTCAATGACCTAATTGAGTCATTTCGGGCAGAAGGTAAAATACTTTTCTACGATAAAAACTTGTATGCATCCGATATTGATCCTGTAGAGGTGCGTCGTCGGATTGGGATGGTATTTCAAAGACCAAACCCGTTTCCAAAATCAATTTATGATAATATTGCTTTTGGAGCCAAAATCAACGGCTACAAAGGTAATATGGATGAATTAGTGGAACGGAGTTTGCGACAAGCAGCTTTGTGGGATGAAGTAAAAGATAAACTGCGACAAAACGGCTCGTCTTTATCGGGTGGACAACAGCAGAGGTTATGTATTGCTCGTGCAATCGCAGTACAACCTGAAATTATATTAATGGATGAACCTTGCTCCGCCCTCGACCCTATTTCCACCTTGCGCGTTGAAGAACTAATTCACCAACTTAAAGAGCAATATACCATTGTTATCGTTACTCATAATATGCAGCAAGCAGCGCGGGTTTCTGATAAAACAGCCTTTTTCAATGTTCGGACTACAGAGAAAGGAGAGCGTAACGGCTACATGGTAGAGTACGATGCGACAGAACTAATTTTCAACAATCCTCAGCAGCAAGATACCAAAGATTATGTTAGCGGCAGATTTGGATAAATAGATAAATATTACACATTGTTGATGCTAGAGGAAGGAGGAATAGTCGAAAATTAAACCTTTACGATATTCCTCTAGTTTTTATTTGTCTGTCAAGGTTGGCGATCGCTTGATCAATTATGGTTGTTGTTTAGTCAAGAAAAGCAATAATGAAGCTTGTTAAAAAACTTGCATTGACTCGGTGGATAAAATGTTTTATAAGCGGGGAAGTGTCAACTTGCTATTTATTACCTACCTGTAGGTCTTGTGATAAATAACTGTAAAGTAGGTATTCCATGATTTAAAGAGTTATTTAACTGGTTATTTTAGCAAACCTAGACTCACTTCTTGCACTAGTAATCTATGCCGGGAGTTTGTTTATCTTTAACAATTTCCTCAATCCCCAAATCTTGTTAATTATGATTGGAAAGAGATTTATGCCGTACTTTACTAGTGCATTTAAAAGTTTTTTCTAAGCGGGCGGCGGGAATCGAACCCGCATTAATAGCTTGGAAGGCTATAGTTTTACCACTAAACTACGCCCGCAAATCTCCAACCCTATAAATATAACATAGTTTTCGGAAAAATTCAAGCATTTAGTTGGAATTAGCAGGCTGGATTTTGATTCGTACAAATAAATTACTCAAATCTGGTTTTGTGCCATCGTTGTTGTGAGCAGCAAGAAAGTTTTCAGTTTTAAAAACGTCGTTGAGAAGTTGCTCATATGTGCTTTTTTCACTTTGTAGTGTTGCCGGTTCTATTTCTAAAACTTGAGCCTGTTGAAAATTGCCATTACGATCAATTATTAAGCTAGCAAGGATCTGTGCAGGCTTAACTTCCGAATCGCGGGGGAGAAAACTTGAATCCAATTGTTTGGCATTGCTTCCCCTGTATAAAGCGATAACGTCGGGTAAAGCATCTTGTCGTAATCTTCCTGATTGTATCAAGTTACTCACTTCATCTCTAAGCAAAGGAGCTACTACTGCTACCGATGCTCCCCCAGTAGGAGTTGGTGGAGTTTCTCTACTTGGAGCTGATGGAGTTTCTCCACTTGGAGTTGATGGAGTTTCTCCACTTGGAGTTGATGGCGTTTCTCTACTTGGAGTTGATGGCGTTTCTCTACTTGGAGTTGATGGCGTTTCTCTACTTGGAGTTAGTGGAGTTTCCTGAGTGGGGGTGCGTGGAGTCTCTCTATTTTCAGCTTCCGAAACTGGTGGATTTGATGGAATACCTGTTGGTAGAGCCGTTCCCCTTCCCAGTTTAATTTCTTGACGGCGGTTCCAAGGTAGATTACCAACTGGAACTGTTGAGGTCGGTATCGGTGTGATTGTAGGTGTAGGTGTAGATTTCGGTATAGGAGTTGGTGTCGATGTTGGCGTCGGCGTGGGTTTCGGTGTGGCTGTAGTCGTAGGTGTCGGCGTAGAAACTCTCTGTTGCCTAAAGGGTTGACTATTAGGTTTAGAGGCGTAAATTCGGCTTTTTGGCTGGAGATTATCAGCAGAATTTATTGCGCCCAAATCCTGATTTTTAGGCGTAGTTCGTGCTGTTTGTGGTAAACGTGCTGGTACAGACTTTTTAGTTGAGGATAGTGGCTTTGGTGAAACTTTTCTAGCTGTTGATTTTTTTGTAGGAGCAATGTCTATCAATTCAATGGGAACAGTAGATTGACTTTGCTGGGGAAACCAGAGACTAAATGCATTAGATGAGCGCATCAGCCAGAAAGCCAGCAAGTGCAGACAAATTGAACCTATAACGACAGAAATCCACAAACCCGGTGGGTCAGTGTGTCGCCTCCAGACTTTGGCTGGAATTGGAGTTTTATCTGCAATTGATGGTGTCATATTATATAAACTGGATATGATTAGGCACTCTTACTCATTGGTAATGCTTTAAAATACCAGTCTAAATTTTAGCGATTAACAATTAGCTCTGGTGTAACAGCAAAAGTCAAAACTGTTTCATCTACTCCTTTAAGTTCTAGCGGACTACCTTTAGTAATTTCTCCTTCTTGCAAATAATCTGCCACAGCAGCAGAAACTAGGATAGTACCGGGAACAGCAGCAGCTTGCAACCTTGCAGCAATATTCACACTTGGTCCAATGGCAGTATAATCGGCACGTTCAGCGCTACCAAACATCCCCACAACAGCAGTACCTTGGTGGATACCGCACCGGAACTGGACGCTAGTAAGTTTGTCCCCATCGAATACACCTTGGTTTCGCCAACGCTGGTTTAAGTCAGCCAGTGAGCGGTGCATTGCTCTTGCTGTATTGATGGCACGACGTACTTGTTCATTGGGGGTTAGTTCTTCCGGCGCTCCGTATAAAGCTAAAATAGCATCTCCCATAAATTTATCTACAGTGCCGCCATTGGCAAATACAACCTTGGTCATGGCTTCTAAATATTCATTTAGCAATTCTGCTACTCGCCGCGACCTAAGAGTATTTGCTAACTGTGTAAAACCTACGATGTCACTAAACAAAACTGTAATTAAGCGTGGTTCTGGGCGCAAATCTAACGTTAAATCTCCGGTTGCGGCTTTTTGAACCAATACAGCCGGCAAAAACCGCTTTAACACCGATTCTGTTAAATAAGTATTTAACTCCACGATTCGCCTTTCATTTTCTTTCAATGCTAAAAGATTCCGAACTTCCGCCAAGAGTTCCCGATCATTGAATGGTTTTGCTAAATAAGCATCTGCCCCATATTCTGTACCTTCGATGCGGGTTTCTTCGTCAATTTTTGCAGTCAGCAGAATGATTGGTGTTCCCTTCAACTTCTCCTCATGGCGGATCATCTGAATCATTTCAAGTCCACTCACTAAGGGCATCATTAAGTCAGTCACAATCAAACTAGGTATAATTTCCTTAGCTATACTATGCCCTTCATAACCATTACGAGCTGTGCGTACATGATAGCCGTTGCGACGGAAAATTTCAGATACATAGGTTCGTAAATCCGGGTTGTCATCTACAACTAAAATTGAGTGCTGAGTTTTAAGCGCTGAGTTTTGGGTATCAATACTAGAGGAGAAATTTATTGTAATATCTTCAATATTGTCTATTGTTGAGTCTACCAGTTCTAAATCAGCCAATTCTACGCTAGCGCGGCTCGTATTCAGTTCAGTAGGTGTTTCTAGTAATTGCTGTGTCGGTAAATGAGTATTTCCAATAACAAGCCATAAACTAAAGGTAGTGCCTTCGCCGTAAACTGATTCCACAGTGACTTGGCCACCATGTAATTCTACTAGTTCTTTAACTAAAGCTAAACCCAAACCACTGCCTTCATAGGAGCGGTTTGCTGAACCTTCAGCTTGGCGGAAACGCTCAAATAGGTGGGGAATTTGTTCTTTAACAATGCCAATCCCAGTATCTTTTACCTGCAATATGCAACGATCATGTTCAGATTTTAGCCTGACACTGATCGTGCCACCTTCGGGAGTAAATTTCATGGCATTTGACAGGAGGTTGTAAACCACCTTGTCAAATTTTTCCATATCCAAGTACACCGTAGAACATTCATCTAACTGGGTGACGAGTTGCAGTCCTTTTTTCTCACAGTAGGGGCGAAAAGACTCAACAATTTGGCTGACAAATTCGACTATATTGCAAGGGCGGAAACTAGGCTGCATTCTCCCCGCGTCTAGACGTTGTAGATCCAAGAGTTGATTTACCAATCGCAGTAAACGGCGGGAGTTACGCAAGGCGATCGCACTTTGGGAGTAAGATAATCCTTCACCAGCTGCCACCGCCGACTCTAAAGGCCCTTGAATCAAGGTGATGGGTGTGCGAAACTCATGGGAGATATTTTGGAAAAATTCGGTTTTTTGTTTGTCTAACTCCAGTAAGCGTTCAGCTTGTTGGCGAGTTTTTTGATACAGATGTGACTGCTGCACTGCGATCGCTGCTTGAGCTGCTACCGCTTTCGCCAAATCAATATCAGATGACAACCATTGGCGTACTTTTTTACCTTCGTGTAAAGTAATACTACCGATACATTTACCGTCAGCCAGTAATGGCACAACCATTAGCGATCGCGCTGGCATTTTTAACGGCAAATCAAAACCCTGCACATTTGAGGGAGAATGGCTCACATTCCCAATTACTACAGGTTCATGTGTCTGTAGCATTTGTTGGAGGATTGGATTCTCCTGTATGGATGCTTGAGCATAAGGTAATCTCAGTGGCAATAGGTGATTATTCTTACTGGAATTATTGTCTGGGTCTGGCAATGCCTGCGCCGGGCTGTGCCTACCCAAATTTTCCGAATTTTGAAAACTGTCATACAAGCCTACACACTGGACAAACTCATCTTCCTCTGTCCACAAAGATAGGACACAGCCATCAACTTGTAAGGCTTGTCCCAGTTGTTGGGTGATCGCCGCAAAAATATCTTGGGGGTCTAAGCTAGAGCGAATCGCGCTAGTAATTGTATTAATTAGGGCTTCTCTCTTGGCAAGGGCACGTACTTGCTCGTAAGCATAAGCTTGAGATAAAGCTAAAGCTGCCTGATCCGCCACCATCAACACTAGCTGCACCTCATCCTCCTCCCACAAGCGAGGCAGAGAACACTGATGCAGTGCCAGCACTGCCATCAGTTCTTGTTGACAGATCAATGGCACCACTAAACTAGAGCAAATGTTAGCGGCAGTAAAAGCTTCCCCACGTTGGCGCAGTTCGGGAGTATTACCGTGAATGCGCTCATCATCGGTTACATCGTGAATCACCTGGACTTCACGAGTTTCCCACACAGTTTGAGCCAAAAGAGGCAGAGGGGTAGAGGGTGAGACGGGCATAGCAAAAGAATTATTTGTCTGCACCTCTGCTTCTTCAGAAAGAGCCTTCTGATAAATAAATCCTTTATCCGCTAACTGCTCATCTTGGAAGGGGCGCAACAGGCAAACATCTACCTCCAACATATGACCTACTGTATCTACAATTGCCTGCAAAATTTGGCGATAGTCTAAAGCACTGCGAATCGTATTTGTGACAGTGTTCAGCAGCGATTCTTGCCGGAGTGTGCGGGTAAGTTCGCGGGTGCGAGCTTTGAGGACGTTGTGAGTATCCAAAGCTTGGCGTACCACTGCTTTGAGTTCCTCAGCTTCCCACGGTTTAGTAACATATTTAAATACCTTACCAGCGTTGATAGCTTCCACCAGGTCTTCGACATCGGTGTAGCCAGTTAAAATAATCCGGATAATATCTGGATATTGAGTTGCTGTCAGGCTCAAAAATTCTGTACCGCTCATCATCGGCATCCGCTGATCGGAGATGATCACTGAGACTTCTCCCTCTTGAGCCAGCAGATCGAGTGCCGCAGGGCCAGAGTTTGCCCTTAGCACCTTATAGTCGCGATAGAAAGTGCGGTAAAGCAAGTCAAGGTTGTCTGGTTCATCATCGACAACCAAAATTTTAGGCTTACTGTTTGGTTGGGGTTTCATGCACCGCTTTCCTGCTGCAACGGCAGTCGGATAAAGAATAATCTGATCAGGTAAGAATTTTTCTGAGTCAGGTAAGAGCAGAGCATTTCGACCAATAAGGCTCTTTGGCTACATGACTGCTGAGTGTAGGAGCGTTTACTCACAGTAATTCGTCTCAATGGCTTATGCCTATTACCGTTTGCTTTGGTGCAGTGTAATTGCTTTCATTGTCAGTTTTAGGGTTACAGAGCCGATGATTGCTTGCCAAATTTAACTTCACCTCCTGTAAGCAATGTCTGATAGTACATACAGCGCTCATAGCTAGCTGAAAAATCCAGATGAAGCTGCATATTAAGTTTTCCCTCCGCAACAGTTGTACTAACACTTGCAGGTAAATTTTATTTATGGTAGTCATGGTAGAGTCAGAAATATTAAAACAATAAGATTTAAAGCCAAAGTATACTATTAGACAAATACCTCTTTCTAATTTAGCAATCAGAACTATCATTAAGACAAGTGTAGAGTCAAGAAGTTAGGGAGTAGGAATCTTGCAGATTCTTCCCTAGCACTTATACAGCCTGTTACTATAACCTAGTATTACAGTCGTGTTAGTGTAGCGGCAATTGCATAAACAAGTTTAGTACTGCAATCAAAGGTGGTTTGTAGCTAGAGTTTCTTGGTAATGTACTTACTTAACAATTTTTTAGGTAATGCCTACGGACAGGTTATGCTATTTATCTACCCATTAACCTAAACCTGTAAGACTTTGCAGATGTTTTTCTGATAAAGATACTGGTATCCTCGTTACCTAAACCAAGGGATACACCTGAATCTACTGAGTTTAAGATTGTAGTTTGATGAAGCTGTCAGTCTTAAGACCTTTTCAAAATGCGGACTATAAAGCCCCAGAATAAAGTGTAAAACTTTGTATGCTCTACAAGGAAAAGCGAATTACCAATCTTAGGTCAGTTCAATCTCTAGGGCAAATGTAAATTTTTCTTCAGTTTAAATGGTGTCTGAGAATATTTAAAAAAATTTCCATTGAATAGAATCAATACTAAACTAGCCTTGAAATATCGGTTTTTTCATTCATACCAGCAAAAGCCAATCGATCCAGCTTGCTGCCAATTTCAAATTCGTACAGCTGCACCTGCTGATTTGATTGATATTTCTCAAATTATTGCTGAAAGTTTTCACTCCCAACAGGGTATATGGGGATGGGCTTTTCCATTACTACGTTTGGGTATTTACGAAGACTTAAGGCATCGGATGGCATCACCTCCGTCACGTCATATTTGTTTAGTTGCCTTTGAAGCTACTAGTGGTGCGGCTAATAACTTAGTAGGAAGTGTAGAACTGGGTGTACGTTACAGTGATTCATGGGGCCAGGTTGGCATGGCTTTTCCTTACTTATCCAATTTAGCTGTTCACCCACAATACCGTAGACATGGTGTAGCTTCAGCTTTACTGACTAGTTGTGAAAAAGTTGCTCGTGAGTGGGGATTTCAAGATTTATATCTCCACGTTTTAGAAAATAACCATCAAGCAAGGCAACTTTACTTCAAACTGGGATATCGGGTGCATAAGGTTGAATCTAATTGGAATAAATTTTTTCTAAGACGCTCAAGCCAAATGTTATTGCACAAGCATCTAAGTGCTGATTCCACTATTTGAGCTGTATTTTGGCAATTATATTTAATATTGTAATTACTTTAGAAACAATTTATGACCAATATTGACAACCAAAGCACAAACTAACCTAACAAAAACTCAGCTATAGCGGTTCCTGTCCGGGTAAGGTAACTTTTTTAAGCTGTTGATTTTGCTAGAAAAGATGAGCGTGACTTAATTGCTTAGGAAACATTATAATATAAGCTAAATGTAGCTAAATAATTATCTAAATTTAGATTTAGATAATTATTTTAAAAATATTTTTTTGTACTTTTTATGGATATTCTTATTCGGCATATTAATAAAACTATAACTATCAAAAACTTATCTTAAATGGTTAAATATTATTAAATTCTGTATTTTTAAAATAAAAAATCTTAGAGTATTTTATATATCCAAATAAATAAATTATAATAAAAATAGCTGTACAATTGTCCTTAAAAAATTAGCAATAGCTCATAAGAACTTTTTAATTAAGATATTCATCTTTATAAAAACTTTAAGAAAAAACGCTCCAAATTTGAAGACAAATCTAGCTATATCTCATAAAATATGATTACTCAATTACTAAACAATGCCTATTTATTACTATCTTAGTAAAATTGGCCAAACGATTCTTTATATTATCAAGAATTCAAAAACCTGATTTGACATAACAGCTAGTTCTGTTTTGAAGTGCATATTACTACCAAAATCGTTAAAAGTTTAAAAAACATGGATAGCGAACAGCATCGGCGCTATCAAATCTCTATGGTATCAACCTATTACCCTGAAACTACTTTCCTTGACTCTCTTGTCATGCCAGATGGAACTGAGCAATCGCAAAGCTCGGATATCCTTACACGTTTACACAGTGGAGAAGTTTTCATCGTTAATAGTCGTAGACGAAATGGATTAATCCTCTTTAAACGCTACCATGCAGAGTTTGCCGGGCCTGGGGCTGCTGTAGGTGGAGATTACGATTGTGATTGCCAAAGGGCACTGCCCATAGGTAATCTGTCTTTATTAACTCCCGAATCTAATGAAGAACGCCAGAAGGCTTACTTAATTAGGCGACAGTGGATTCGATTGATCAAACAAATTACAGAAAATCCTGTGGCTGGGCAGCGAGTTCAGAAAATTCTTGATCAATTTGAACAATACTTTCCACCACAAATAGTGGCTCTTTTGCCGGATGCTGCTTTTGCTCTTTTAGTAGGTGTGCTGCCACAAACAGTAGGAGTAGTACGCCGTTTGGGCAGTGAGATGGACAATCGATTTAATTACTGAGTAAATTGCTAAAATTCCAAATTTGCCAAAACAGCTTTTACTCGATTAATGGTGCGGGCGTTTTCCTCTATTGTTCCTACAGTAATTCGTAATCCTCCGCTAATGTGTCGCACAAGGGTGCCAAGTGTTCTAAGTTTCTGGTGGAAAGTTTTTAACGCAGCATCTTGTGAATCAAAGCTATTTGGTTTAAGACGCAGGTAAATAAAATTAGCAGCGCTTGCGGTAACTTGTAGTTCTGGTTGCTGAGATAAAATTTCGATGAGTTTGGCTCTTTCACTCAGGGTTTGGGGAATCGACTCCAGCAAGAGTGTGCGGTTTTGTAAAGCAACTAATGCTGCTGCTATGGAAAAGCTGGGGAGATTATAGGGTAAGCGAACTTTTTCTAAAATGGCGATCGCTTCGGGATGAGCTACGCAATAACCAACACGGAGAGATGCCAATCGGAAGGCTTTAGAAAAAGTGCGTAATATCACCCAATTGGGGCGTTGTGCTAATTCACCTACTAACGTAGTTCGACTGAATTCAAAGTAAGCTTCATCAATTACTACCAAAATATGCTCATTCAAACTTCTTAACCATGCCAACTCTGCCGCAGTTAAGCTATTGGCAGTGGGAGAATTGGGATGCACTACGAAAACTACGCGAATGGGTGGATTTTGAGTTTGTTCGATCGCAGCCTGGGCGGCTTTTAAGTCAATTTCAAAATTTGTTTCATTTCTACCCACTGCGACTACAGGAATGCCCAAAGTTTGTGCCAAAATTCCGTACATAGAGAAAGTGGGATTGGCAATTAGAATTGAACCTTCTCCTCCTAGACAGGTGGCGATTAATAAAGAACGAATTAGTTCATCTGAACCATTTCCAACAGAAATATTGGCACCAGTATTGGATAGTGAGATGGCAGATGATTCATTGACGTATTGGGCGATCGCATCTTTAAGTGTCTCATGTCCACCATCAGGATAACGATTTGTTTCAATTACTTGCTGATACGTCCACGCCAGCTTCTCTTTTAACTCAGGTGGTAAATCATGGGGGCTTTCATTTGTATCTAGCCGATCAAATTGCGCTGGGACAGATTCGGCTGTATCGCTGCTGGGGTGAGGTTTGTATGCGGTAAATTGGGCTAAATCTGACCGGATAAATGGAAGCATAATTTTAGTCATTAGTCATTAGTCATTGGTCATTAGTCATTGGTAATTGGTAATTGGTCATTACTAACTAAAGAAATGACTAAAAATATTAGTTATGTGATTTAATATTTTACAACTTCAAGGTAATTGGCAAAAGAGGCGAATTGCCTGCCAAATTTCTTCCATAACATTACCTAAACCGTGATCGCTATCAAGTTCGACTAACTCCACCCAAGGACGCGAATACCCAAAGTTACGGCTGGCTTCGATAGGAATGACTTCATCTTTTTTCCCATGCAAAATTAGAGTGGAGATAGGACGTTGCAAAAACTCCTCTTGGTATTGGGCAGCATCTGTAACGAAATCGTAACTTAAAGGAAGCTTTTGCTTCTTCCCATAGTGGTAGACCATGATATATTTTTCTTCCTGCCACCGTTGTACTTCTTCATCGCCTAGCTTGGGTAACCAATAGGATAAAAACCCAAAAGCTGGTGCTAGCAGCACCAACTTTTGTACTTGTAAATCTTGCTGTCCCAAGTGGGCAGCAGTTAAGCCGCCTAAACTTGAGCCAATGAGTGTTACTGGCGTAGAATTATTACTGAATTCTGCGGTAACTTGAGTAATTTGGCGAGTGATTGTCAACTGGGAAAAATCGCCAGCATTTAAATCGGGAATTTTTAGCTTTGTTTGAATTTGAGCAAAGCGATCGCTAATATCCCGCCCTTTGACAGAATTAGGACTGGAAGCGAAGCCGTGAAGATATATATATTGCAAAGCTGTAGATAGTTAGGAGTGAGAAGTTAAGAATTTTAAATTTTAAATTATGAGTTGAAGAAAGAAACTCATAACTCATAACTCTTAACTCCTAACTCTTATTTATTACCGCATTGTGACAAATTCTTCGGCTGCGGAGGGATGGATACCAACGGTAGCGTCAAAGTCTTTTTTAGTTGCGCCCATCTTCACAGCGATCGCTACACCTTGAATGATCTCAGCTGCGTTATCACCGACCATGTGAGCGCCTAGCACTTTGTCAGTGTTACTATCAATCACCAACTTCATCATTGTCTTCTCTTGCTTACCAGTCAAACTATGGTACATGGGGCGAAAGCGAGTGCAAAAAATTTTGACGGCATCACCAAGTTTTTCCCGTGCTTCGGTTTCTGTCCAGCCTACTGTAGCGGCTTCTGGAGTAGAAAATATGGCTGTGGGAACAGTTTCGTGACTGAATTCGCGGCGGTTATTGCCGAATTCACTATCTGCAAAGGCTCGTCCCTCGCCGATGGCGACGGGAGTTAAATTGATTCGGTCAGTGACATCGCCAATGGCAAAGATATTCGATTGACTAGTTTGACTATATTCATTGACTGCGATCGCATTTGTGGTACTGTACCCTGGCCCTTCTATAGAACTATCGACAACATCAACTCCAGCGTTTTCCAAACCTAGTCCATCTACATTGGGAGTTCGACCAGTCGCCACTAAAAACACGTCGGCAATTACTGGTTGTTGGTCTTCTCCTGATAAAGTCAGTTTAAAAGCTTCTGGCACGCGTTCAACTGTTTTTACCACATTATTTTTAATCAACCGAATTCCCTGGTTTGTCATCCCCTCTTCAATTTCTGTAGGGATGTCCTCATCAAACCCCCTCAAAATCTTGTCACCTCTGGTAATTTGTGTAACCTGAGAACCCAAACCACGCATGATACAAGCAAACTCTGTGCCAATATAACCAGCGCCAAGAATGACAATGTGTTTTGGTTGTTCTTTTAGATGAAAGATTTCGTTAGAGGTAATGCCATATTCCATCCCTGGTAAATCTGGTTTGATGGGACGTCCGCCAACAGCAATTAAAATTTTATCTGCTGTAACTTTGCGTCCATCAACTTCTACTGTGTGGGAGTCTACCAATGTGGCACGGCTAGGAATTAGTTCAACTCCCGCTTTTTCTAAAAAGCTGATATGTAGTTGCGACAGTCGCCGAACTTCCTTATCTATAGATGTAATGAAATGTTCCCAGTCCAATTCAGCATTAACTACTTTCCAGCCATAGCCTGCGGCATCACTGAAGAGTGCAGGAAAATGAGAGGCATAGACCATGAATTTTTTAGGCACACAACCGCGAATTACACAAGTACCGCCAACTAAATCATTTTCTGCGATCGCTACTTTTGCCCCATAGCTAGCCGCCCGTTTGGAAGCCGCCAAACCTCCAGAACCGGCACCAATTACAAACAGGTCGTAATCAAAAGTCATAAATTTATGTTCTCTCTAGCAATAAGTTAGTTCCTGAGAACTTACACACAGAATGTCATTGAACTCTATACAAGGATATCCGGTGAAGCCTGTGTAAGTCCTATCCTTGATTTAATCTAGCGTTAGCCGATGTTCTCTAGTCGTAGGGAATATCACTTTTTGCTGTGGTTGCTGTAAAGGCAGTAATAGCTCTCGACAATATTTGTTTAAACAGGATTTGCAAACTCTAGTCAATGAGTTGGGGATTGAAATTCGCATTGCCCACTATCCCCCCTACACCTTCAACCAAATACAACCCGATTGAGCATCGTCTATTTCCCCATGTTTCCCGTGCTTATCAAGGCGTGATTTTCGATTCGGTCGAGATTGTCAAAAACGAAGACGCAAACAGGTCTTATATCATGTCGAGTTAATTAATTATGATTCCAACATATGTGCAAAAACCGGAAAGTCCTTTTTCCCCCTGCTCTCTGCGGCCTTCATGATAAGCCTTTAAGCGGACATAATATTACGGTGTTTGCCACTGTTTTGGAGAAAGTATATAAAACGGGTCTTAAAATCACAGAGGATTTAAAGCAAACGATGGAAATTGTCTTTGATGATTATTTGCCGCGATGGAATTACACTGCCAAGCCAAAGATGTCATAATTTTGGATTTTATTTAATCCACATTCCTTACATAAAATTATGACAAAATGAACCACGTTTGGTGTTCGCAGAGCCTTTTGTACCCCCATTAGCAGTTTATGTGCTTGGAGAGGCAGTTGGAGTTACAGGTGCTGGGTCAGTTGGGGTTACAGGTGTTGGGTCAGTTGGGGTTACAGGTGCTGGGTCAGTTGGGGTTACAGGTGCTGGGTCAGTTGGGGTTACAGGTGCTGGGTCAGTTGGGGTTACAGGTGCTGGGTCAGTTGGGGTTACAGGTGCTGGGTCAGTTGGAGTTACAGGTGCTGGGTCAGTTGGAGTTACAGGTGCTGGGTCAGTTGGAGTTACAGGTGCTGGGTCAGTTGGAGTTACAGGTGCTGGGTCAGTTGGAGTTACAGGTGTTGGGTCAGTTGGAGTTACAGGTGCTGGGTCAGTTGGGGTGACTGGTAATTTCTCTGTTGGGATTACGGGTGTTGTCTGAATTGGGGTTATGGGTGTTGGTTCAGTTGGGGTGACTGGTAATTTCTCTGTTGGGATTACGGGTGTTGTCTGAGTTGGGGTTACAGGTGTTGTCTTAGTTGAGGTGGCTGGTGATGTGTTATTTTGTGAATTTTTATTTGTAGGATTTGGGATTACGGGTGTTGTCTGAGTTGGGGTTACAGGTGTTGTCTTAGTTGAGGTGGCTGGTGATGTGTTATTTTGTGAATTTTTATTTGTAGGATTTTTCGTTGAGGAGTTTTGAGGTGTTGTTAGGGTTTCATCACTACTAGGCGAATTTGAAGGGCTAGGAGTTAGTCGCACAAAAGAGGGGTTTTCAATTACTCCTTCGCCTTTTATCGGTGGCTGTGCTTCTAAAGCTGCAGCAGTTTCGGCTTGAACACTGGTGATTGCAGGATCAGGTGTAGGCACAGGACTTTGCCTGTTCAAATCAAGTTCCCGGACCAATTGGCTTGTTTCATAAAAATTTCTCAGATCAAAATCATATAACCTTTGAAATTTCCCTTTAATTATAATCACCATTTGTCCTGCTTCCAGGACTTGAGTTTCAGAAGCTTCTTTATTAGAAACTTCAATACCGCTATTTGTCAGCGCACCCACAATCGTGGTGTCTGTTTTTTGGTCGTAGCGTACAAATAATGCTGAACCACGAATTGCTGCTGCTGCATTTGGTGTTTGTATACGTGTTTGCCCCTTTCCTGGTGGGATGAGTAGCAACACAGTTCCATTTGAGAGTTTAAAGTCACGAGTCTTCGGTAAAAATTGAAATAACGCCTGTTCTCCAACTCGTGCCAAAGAGCCATCATTGAAACGCAAATCTGCTAGGGAAGCTCGACCAGTTGACAACCCGTCTCCAGGAGCCATTGCATCTAATTTGCGTGCAGGACGTTTCTTCAGTTTATCTTTGGGTATTAGTTGTACCATGTTGCGGAGATCCTGAATCTCTGCTCGCGTTAGAGGAGTTATGGCACTTACCCGATTTGGCCAAGGCAGTACTATAACTCCCCATAAACTAATAACTAATAGTGGAAACGATTTATAAAGCATATTTTGATAATTTTTGATGTTTCACTAATATCAAAAAAATAGAATATTTAAGCTAAGGTTAACTGTTTCAGAGGTTTTTTGAAGCAAATGTAGTTGGAATTTCAGCTTCCACATTCAATACATAAAATAGATAACAAATCAACTATATGGCTCATATTTAATTTTTGAAACAACTCAGCATATATCTATTCTTTTTTTTCCTACTTCCTGCTCCTTGACTACGCAATTATTTTCAGGGATCTAATTTGATTTATATACGTATTTAGTTTATTTAAGTTTTTATGCTGAAACTGACATTGTGTGCAATCAAGCCTGTGGCAAATTTAAAACTTAGCGTTTGATATAAACAATTAAATAAAGAGTCCCTTACATATAATCCTTTCTAATCAAATCAGCCACAGGGTCATTAGTTATGCAAGACGATATGTTGCTAGGGATTCGTTGTGGAATTACTCAATGGCTATATTTAACTAAATTTTAGGATAAATGCTATCGGGGTATTTCAGCTTTGCAAAACAATCTGAGAAAAAATCCGAAAAGCAGCAATTTTAATTTGTAGTTTCAGTATATACCTACAAAGCTAAAACAGATGTACTCAATTGTATATTCTAAATCGGAACTTCTGATGCAACTTGTGGGTCTACATTTGCCAAATGCGATCAATGCGATCTAACCAGATGCGACTCAAAAACTGGAAAAATTTGTTTTTTTGTATTTTGTTAGCATCCACTGGTGAAAGCTGGTGTTGCATTGGAGTGGATGCGACAGAATCTGCAACTACAGATATCTGGCATCCTAAAAATTTAGCAAGCACACAGGTAACTTATCGGCAGCGATGTCAGAATTTGGAGCAAGAGGCAATTAACTCTTTGTGCAAGGATTCCGGTGAGTTGCATACTTTAAACTTTCAGATGCCGTTGAATCTGACACAGCAAACACCAGAAACGGCTCAAACCCTAGGTCAAACTGAAGAACCAATTACTCAAAAGCAAAATGATTCTCCACAGCTAGAATTGCAGCCAAGTAATTTGCCCATATCTCCTTCAGACTCAAAAGAGCAACTATTAGAGGCACCTGAGATAAATTATTCCCAAAGGCTAGAGAGGCTAATACAACTGCTACGATCGCCAAAACTACCCCCTGAGTCTGATAGCGATCGCGAATTGGGGTTGCGGGTGCGGTTACGACCCCTAGAACAGCAGCTACCACCGATAGAACAACCTATAATACCTAAGTTTAAACCCATAGGTTATCTACAAGGCCGTGTAGGTTACTTCCAGACGACTAATATTTTTTCATCAAATGATAGTCCCATAGAAGATGGTTTAATTATTTCTGGACTAACACTAGCCTCTGCATATTTCCCTTTGGGACCTAAGACTTTTTTAAATGGCTCAATTGATGGCAATCTTATTCGTTATATAAATCAGTCACAATACCACTATAACCAGGTAAGATTTAACCTCAGTATTTACCAGCATATATCCCAGCGAATGTTTGGAGAAGTGAGTTGGAGCAATCAACAGTTATTTTATGCCAACAATAGCGATCGCCCGGATAACTTCAAAGCAGGCGATCGCTTGTTAAATGAGAACTCCCTGCAACTATCTCTGGGACGGCGAGATCCCTTAACTCCGAAATTAACGCTAGATAGCTTCTACGAATTGAGTGTAAATTTTGCTGACCCCCTAAGTCGTAATCGGGTAATCAATACTTTTTGGGTGTCTCTGAACTACTACTTGCAAAAGCCTCTCCAGGTTGGTATTAACTATCAGGGCAACTTCTCGGACTTTACACAGCGCGATCGAGAAGACCAATTTCATCGCCTATTCGGACACTTAAATTACCGAATATCTGATACCAGTAATTTGAATGTACAGGCTGGAAGAAGTTTAGGTAGTTCAACCGCTGAAAACATTGATTTTGATGGCTGGTTCTTCAGTATTAATTACAGTTTGCAATTAGGTCAGTTTTAAATTTGTCATTAATCATTTGTTAAAAACCCATGACTAATGACTATAAATAAGAAATCCAATCACTCCAACTGCCAGCATAAAGTTTACCCTTACTAATGCCAGCTAATTCTAAAGAAAGTAAATTTACGCAAGCAGTAACGCCAGAACCGCAATAAACCAAGATTTCTTCGGCTGTTTCTAGTTGTTCCCATCGACGGCGTTGTTCCTCTTGAGGTAGTAGGTAGCCGGAAGAGTCTGTAACTTCTTGCCAAGGATAGTTGATTGCACCAGGAATATGTCCGGCAATTCTATCAATTGGCTCTCGTTCACCTCGATAGCGATCGCTTTCTCTTGAATCTACCAATACTACCTCGTGGCTATCTTTTCGGCTTTTCACTGCTGTAATATCTACCACCTTTTCTGTTTGCACTTGAGCTACAAACGTACCCATTCGAGGTTGAGGAACGACATCCGTAACAGGGTACCCAGCTTTTTGCCATCCAGCCAAGCCTCCATCCAGTACCGCGACTTGCTCATGTCCTAGATAGCGCAAAAGCCACCATAGACGAGCTGCAAAGGCAAAGCGCGAATCATCATAAGCTACAACTAAAGTTTTTTGGTAATTCACCCCAGTGGCTGCAAATTTGTTAGCGATATCATTAGGATTAGGTAAAGGATGTCTCCCACCATGCTTACCCACTGGACTGGAAAGATCCTGATTTAAATCTAGGTAATATGACCCTTTAATATGACTTGTTTGGTACTGTTGGTGTCCTAGTTCTGGATCGGCTAAAGAAAAGCGACAATCAACAATCACGACTTGCGGATCTTCTAGATGTTCAAATAGCCAAGCTGGCGAAACAACAAATTGGGAATTGGACATGGGGCATTAGCCATTATCTAGTTTTATTTATAAAATGTCAGACTTAGAGAATTTTACACCTAAGCAAACAGCAGATGGTTCCTTCACCTTTATCTCTCAAGAGTTTGGTGAATCCTTTCACAGCCATTATGGGGCTAGGCAGGAGAGTTTTTTCAAGTTTGTGGAACCTACTCAATTGGCTACAGCCGCGCAAAAATCTGTTGTACGGCTGTTGGATGTTTGTTACGGTCTAGGATATAATACAGCTGCTGCTTTGCAGACAATTTGGGCAGTAAATCCCAACTGTTACGTTGAAGTAATTGGTTTAGAAGTGAATCCAGCGGTTCCACAAGCTGCGATCGCTCATCACTTGTTCGAGAATTGGAACTGTAACTATATTGAAATTTTCTCCCAGCTAGCTTTTGAACATCAAGTGCAAACACCTTGTCTAAAAGCAAAGCTACTAATTGGCGATGCTAGAAATACGATTGCGCTAGTACATCAGTCGGATTTCTGTGCAGATGCAATTTTCCTCGATCCCTTTTCACCACCTCAATGTCCTCAATTATGGACTGTTGAATTTATTAAACAACTATCATTCTGTTTACATTCAGATGGTTTATTAGCCACCTATTCTTGTGCTGCTGCTGTACGCACAGCACTTTTGTCTGCTGGTTTAGTAATTGGTTCTACGCCACCTGTAGGAAGGCGATCGCCTGGTACTGTGGCAGCACATTCTGGGAGTGCTGAGTTGAAAGACCACTCAGTGCGGGCTAAATACCGCGCTAACAGCAATCAGCACTTAGCGCTCACTCCCCTTTCGCAAGTCGAAAAAGAACACTTGTTAACCCGTGCTGCCATTCCTTATCGCGATCCTGGATTAAGCGATTCAATCGAAGTTATAGTGATGCGGCGACAACAGGAGCAACAAGTCTCTTCACTCGAACCCACCTCCCGTTGGCGAAAAAGGTGGCTGTTGGGAACACAAGGTAGGGATTTTATGGGAAGTAGTCTTTAATTATATCGATTACCTGTGAGGTTACTCCTAAACAAGTTGCTTAAGCCCCAAGTCTGATTAAGCTTAATTTTGTGCAGTTTCACAAAGCATTGCTATTAGGCAGCGATACCTTTCTTGCGGAACGCTACGCGAACGGTAAACTTCTCTACGAGACGCTGCGCTAACGCTAACGCAACGACAAACTAGTGCAGCACCGCGTAAATAAGCAGACTATTGAAAAGCCCTGAACATTTTATTTCATAATACTTTTGACTTTTGATTTTTGACTTCCGCCTTGCGGTACTAGTTCCTCACTCCCTAATTTCAGAGAAATTATCCATATTTTCCAAAAATTTTGATTTTGTTTTTAGATACTCAAGTAACAAATTTTTTTGATGTAAATGAAGAAGAACTATGATAGTATACAATTTTACATACTTTTTAGCAGTGTTTGGATATTACAATAATTGAGTAAGTAAAAATATGTACACTTAATGATCACCATAAATGCTTTTAAATAAAAACCCTATAGTTTGATCTAAAGCAAGCAATTTTAGACATTTATGGCACTACTGTGTAAAAAACCTCAGTAAAAAGCCTGATTTAATATTTGTGCAAATTTATCATACTGGAATTAGAAGCAAAAAAATTTGACAACAAGATATTCCTTGTTCGTAAGATAAAAGATACACGCTGCGAAAAACTTAGTTCGGCAGCTTGACATCATGCATAATCCCTATTAAAACTCTGGCTCAGATACAGTTGAATATTAAATTTGTTTTTGAAATCTGACGCTGTTAACTTGTGCAAAAACTTGGAGTGCCTTTGTGATTCAATGGAAATCCAACCATACAGGCTTTACAGAACAAATTGTTAGTGGGTCAAACCCCATTAGCACAGTGAAGAGTATCGGTTCAAATCGTGCTGTAGGGTCGCAAAATGATGTAGAGGCTTATTCTTTAGGCTTATCTAAAGAAAACCTTATGGTTAAAGATAACCAAGCAGTGTCTTCTTGGATAAAAGTTGATGTTAATTGTGGTGATGATTCATTGGTTTCTAGAACACTACAAGCCGAAGGTTCTAAAGTGAATGGGTTTGATTTAGATCCGCCGAAGGTTTTAGTAGTTGACGATCATGCCGCCAGTCGCATAACTGCTGTTGCGCTGTTGGGGGTGGAAGGATACGAAGTGATTGAGGCGGATAGTGGTTCCAGTGTTATAGGATTGGTAACTCAAAAACAACCAGATTTGATTTTGCTGGATGTGATGATGCCAGGGATGGATGGATTTCAAGTGTGCCAATTGCTCAAGCAGGATGAGCAGACTAGGCTAATCCCAGTGATTTTTATAACGGCCTTAAATGACAGGCGATCGCGTATTCGAGGAATTGAAGTTGGAGCAGATGATTTTCTCACCAAACCCTTTGATCGTGTGGAGCTGGCGGCACGTGTAAAGTCCTTAGTGCGGCAGAAGCGTCTGAACGAAGATTTAGACCATGCCGAACAAGTACTATTTTCCATTGCCATGTCGATTGAAAGTCGCGATCCCAATACAGGCAACCATTGTGAACGCTTGGTAAAACTGGGACAAGTTTTTGGTGAATACCTCAACCTCTCACGCTACCAAATTCGAGATCTGAGGTGGGGTGGTTATCTCCACGATATTGGTAAGGTGGGTATTCCCGATGCAGTGCTACTAAAAAAAGGTAAACTCACCCCCGAAGATTGGAAAATCATGCAGCAGCATGTTTTGATTGGAGAAAAAATTTGCCAGCCACTACGGAGTATGCGGGGTGTAATTCCCATTATTCGCCATCACCACGAACGCTGGGATGGCTCAGGTTACCCAGATGGACTCAAGGAGGATGAGATTCCTTACTTGGCGCAAATATTCCAGCTAATTGATATTTATGATGCTCTGACTAGCGAACGACCTTACAAAAGAGCTTTTACTTCAGCAGAAGCACTTTCAGTGATGCAAGAAGAAGCTGATTCCGGTTGGCGTAATCCCAAATTAATGCAGCAGTTTGCGGAGTTTATTGTATATTTCACTCTTCTATGATTAGCTGGTAGAGATTTGAGCCTACATTTTCAAAGTACCAACAGCATTAATCATAATTTCACTGATAGCTGATAGCTAATTATGGTAGTTGTAGCAATTCTAGCGGCGGGACGCGGCACACGGATGAAATCACGCTTACCCAAGGTTTTACATTCTTTGGGTGGGCGATCGCTAGTCGAGAGAGTTCTCGAAAGTGTAGAACCCCTTTCCCCCTCACGGCGAATCGTGATTGTAGGGTATCAGTCCGAGGAAGTGCAAGCCGCCATGCATTCAATTCCCAGCTTGGAGTTTGTCGAACAGACTGTGCAACTAGGGACAGGTCATGCCATCCAGCAATTACTTCCTCACTTGGAAGATTACACAGGTGATTTGCTAGTACTTAACGGTGATTTACCGTTGATACGTAGTGAAACTCTTCAGCAGATGTTACAAACTCACACCCGAAATAAAAACGCCGCCACTATTCTCACCTCCCACCTACCCGATCCCACGGGCTACGGGCGAGTCTTTTGTAACGATGAAAACATTGTGCAGCAAATGGTCGAACACAAAGATTGTACTGCTGCTCAAAGAGAAAATCACCGGATTAACGCTGGAGTTTACTGCTTCCGTTGGCCAGATTTGGCAAAGGTGCTTCCCCACCTACAAGCAAACAATGCTCAAAAAGAATACTATCTCACTGATGCTGTAACTCAGGTAGGAAAAGTTATGGCAGTGGATGTGGAAGATTACCAAGAAATTCTCGGCATTAACGATCGCCTGCAACTAGCCACAGCCTACGAAATTTTGCAAAAACGAGTCAAGGAAAAATGGATGCTGGCGGGTGTCACTCTCATCGACCCCACCAGCATTACCATTGATGAAACTGTAGAATTACAGCCGGATGTAATTATTGAACCCCAAACTCATCTGCGGGGAAATACAGTGATTCAAACAGGAAGTCACATTGGGCCGGGAAGTTTAATTGAAAATAGCCAGTTGGCTGAAAATGTCACGGTGCAATATTCAGTGGTAATAAATAGTACTGTGCAGGCGGGAAGCCGAATTGGTCCTTATACTCATTTGCGCGGTCAGGTACAAGTGGGTGCTGGTTGCCGTGTGGGGAATTTTGTGGAATTGAAAAATACGCAATTAGGCGATCGCACAAATGCTGCACATTTGTCATATATAGGTGATACCGTTGTCGGCAATCAGGTGAATATTGGTGCTGGTACAATTACTGCCAATTATGACGGTGTGAAGAAACATCGTACAAAAATAGGCGATCGTACGAAAACTGGTGCCAATAGCGTTTTAGTAGCTCCACTCACCTTGGGTGATGATGTCTATATCGCAGCTGGTTCCACTGTTACCGAAGATGTGTCTGATGATTCTTTGGTAATTGCCCGTAGTCGTCAGGTGGTAAAACCAGCTTGGCGAAGGAAAAGTGTTGAAAATGAAACCACAGATCAACACAAAATGTAATACATCTATTAATTTACCGCAGAAGGTAATAATTATTTGATTTGGTTTGCAGTTCATCAGTCAAGCGACCTCTAAAAGATCACGAAACTCTGTCGTAGTTAAGATGACTATGGCAGAGTTTTTTCTAGATTTCGAGTTATGAAGCCCAAGAATTAGCTGCAATGGTTGAGCAGCAAGAAACTTTAGCCGAAACGCTGAAATGAATTCAACAATAGCCAATTAATTCACTATCATTCCATTCCAAAGTATCACCAACTTTTTCGCCGTCGTGGTAGGCGGCGAGTAAGATTTCGCTGGTTTTTCCCCAAGCGATCGCTCCACTACAATCTAAAGCGATCGCTCCCAAATCCCGTTTGTTCTGGTGGGCTTCTCCAAAAGAGCGCTGCATCGCCTCCTTCAGGGACATCCCATCAGTGACACGTACTACAATTCGGGGAGCAAGACACTCATCGATGATATCTTCGCCAATGCCAGTACAGCTAACACCAGCATTATTAGTAGCATAATTACCTGCTGGCATCGCAGAATCACTTACCCTACCAATTCGCTCAAAGCCCTTACCACCAGTAGAAGTGCCAGCAGCGAGCCTACCAGATGCATCTAAAGCTACCACCCCGATGGTGCCACGTCCAGCATTGCTGGTTTCTACTAGTTCGGGTTCTGCTACTACGCCAGCCATTGCGCTTTTAAAATTATCTTGGCGCTCTTGTATCCACTCTTGTAACCGCAAATCAGTTAAAGCGTTATAGCTGGGAATTTGCATTTCCCGCGCCAATTCAGCCGAGCCAAAATCTGATAGCACTCGGTCTGGGGAGTTTTGTAAAAATTGTGCCAACTCAATGGGATTTTTCACCCGCGAGATATTAATTACACCACTAAACCGCCCTAATGCGCCATCCATCAGAGAAGCACTCATGCGGATTTGCCCATCAGATTGCAGTACTGAACCAGTACCAGCATTAAAGCGGGGGTTATCTTCGAGCATGTGGCAACCATGCACCACCGCCTCAGAGGCAGTTGCTCCGCATAATAGTAGAGAATAGACTTCTTCTATTACTGTATGGAGCGATCGGCGCACCGCCTCCAATCCGCCTTTACCGTGGAGAGAACTACCAGCCCCCCCATGAATAATTAATTTAGGTTGCACGTGTAACTCCATTAATCTCTTGCGCTATTTGCGTCTGTGTTGCGGTTAATTTCATTAGGGACTAGGGATTAGGGATTGGGTATTGGAAAGAATTCATTCCCCAGTCCCTTTAAGTTTTCGCTTCAGAACGGCGACGACGACAACGTTCTGAGCAGTATTTCACATCGTCCCAACAATCTTGCCACTTTTTACGCCATGTGAAAGGACGTTGACATACCGGACAGATTTTTGTCGGTAGGTCAGATTTAGAACGGATGCGTCCCATATAAATGCTATGTATATGAGAATTTTATTTCTGAGAGAGATGGAAAATAATTATAACCAGTTTGCTAGGAAGGGAGGAAACTTTCGCTTAACAAATATATTGTCAATCTATCTCTAGAATTATTTTTTACCTCTCTCTTACAGAGCTTATACACAAGCAACGGAAAAACGAACCACGTTTGCGTAGTGTCTCGCAGAGAACGAAGAAGTAAAGAAGAGAAAAACCTACTAGTTCTTTAGTATCTTGATAAATGGAATTTATTTTTTCTTCAATTTCATTTCTAGCTTGTTGAATTACAAAAGCTTGAAGCATAGAGACATAAAAATTCAGTTTCTTGAATCTGTTGAGCATAAGAAAATAATTGTCCGCCGTTGTTTTGAATATCTTTTCAAGCTTTCTCAAACTCTTTACCAGCAGTTTTGCACTCAATGATCAACATTGGTTTCCCTTGTTGATTTTTTACTAAAATATCTGCACGACCTCCACTAGCACCATGCCCAACTTTCCATTTTGGTTCAAGTTCTATATGTTCAGGTTTATATCCCTTTGCTAACAGTCGATCCACGCACTTAAAAACCACAAAATTTTCATTTTGAGAGAAGTTACAAGTCTGACGCTCATTAATAATTAATCCATGATCTTCAGGATAAATTAATTGTTTTTTATTAAAATCTACCTTGAGCATACCTTCAGGATGCAAAAAGTGCTTTGATAATACATCTCTATTTTGCTCAAAACCTAGCGATAGTAAAAAAGATTTAAAATTGTCTTGAGTAATCATTTACTGCTTGTTTACGCCGATCTACCCATCATATATGAAATGTATGAACATTTATGCCGCCCTTCTTAAGTAGCTATTTGAGGTTTTATCTACCAAATTGCCACAGCAAGATGACACCCAAGCCGAACAGATTGACTAGGAAAACTACTAACCCTCTGAAAAATGGAATTAGTGCCAAAACTGTTAGGATAGCTAAACCTATCAAAAATTGCTGTTGTAACAACCGATCGCCATTACTAAATAGGCGTGTCCAACGCTCGATAGACAGCTTGAAATTGTCGAATTTATAGATGAAGTTCACGATCGTGCCAGACAAAGTAGACTTAGAGAAAACAAAACAAGAAGTTGAGGCAATGATTTTAGGCATTGAATAAGCTGACCGTTGTGGCAAAGTTTTGCGAACTCTAAACTTTGTAATTGAGATAACACTTTGCTTTGTGGATAAGGTTTGATAAACTAAATCTTATTTTCAGACGCTTTTTTGAAAAATAATACTAAGAATCATTACCAACTAACGGTAAAAGTAAACGGCTAACTACTCGATTATCTGGTAACTGATAGAAATTCAACTCTCCTCCTAGTTCCTGCATGAGGTTTTGGCAGATTAGCAGATGTAAACCTGGCGGTTGATCGAGGTTGCAGGAAGCAAGCACATCTTTGGATGTATTATCATGTAGCTCTGTTAATAGCTGTGGTTCGATCGCACCGTTGTATGTAATCGACAGTTCTAGCGATGTCTGATGATCAGCCCCTAACTTTGCAGAAGAATGCTTTGCATCTGAGGGTTTTGACGGATCTAAACGACGACACCAAATATCAATCCTGCCGCCGCTTTGAGAAGAGTTACAGGCATTGATTAATAATTCATGGATAACTAACTCAATTTTGACAATATCACCAGCGATCGCCATTGCGGATTGAGCGTTGGAGGTAGGAATACCTCTGGCGAGTGAAGAGTTCTTTGGCGATTGCTCTTCAATCTGTTGCCCTAAACCATGTACACCAATCCACAACTTTTGTTGTTTGAGTAAATTTTCGATGCGTTCGAGCGATCGCTTTAGTAAACTGGCTATGGGCATAGTTTCCCAACTCAGATGTAGCTGCCAATGCTCAAGTTTGAGCATTCCACTCATAGAGGCAGCTGTATGGTCTAGTTGCCGCAGCAATAGTTGGTAGCGCATCTGAGTGAGTTCATTAGCAGGAATACCCAAATCATGTATTTGTTTAAGGGATAGCGCCGTTATTCTTTGAATTTCCTCTAAACGACGATGTTTGTACCAATTGAGTTGTCGTAATTCTTCTGTTGTAGACTCTAGAAGTCGGGTAATTTGCTTTTCACGACGCCACCAGGCTAATTGAGAAATTAGAGTTGTTGTTGCACTGAGGCTTTGTTCTGACCAACGACGCTCTTGATAGTCTGCTAACAACACTACACCTGTAGTTTCATAATCAGCATTGGTACGTAATGCCATTACTAAAATTTGACCTTTATCTGGAACACTCAACCATTTTCGAGTTTCGGGGGGTAAATTATCTACCTTCAAAGTTAGGTAACTCTCCGTAGCAAGTGCCCACTGAATTAAAGCTTCAGTCTTGATAGGAATAGATGCATCAGAAAAAATCCCAAATTGACTATTTTCAACCACTCCAGGGATAATTTCTGCCCAACTTTCACCAAGCGGCCAAGATAGCATTACTGCTAGAGGACAGCCTGAAATTGATGCTATTTGTTCGAGTGCTGTACGTTCTAAATGCTTTTTTTCAACTTCGATTTTGCTGTTCTGAGATTGTGTCAGGATGCGTAGGCATTGCTCAAATGCCTGGGAAGATTTTTGCTGCTGGGTGGTGCGGTTATGTAATTGCCACTGACGAACAATTACACCAATCTGTTGACTTACGGCCCAGAGCAATTCCTTTTCCACAGTTGTCCAAGAACGATGGGTTTCGTGAGTGATGACCAAAAGCGCTCCTGGTATATGACCATGAGTGCATTTACAAACAAGTAGCGATCGCACCCCGCTTTCTAACAACAAGGAACGCCAGCTAAAAAAGCGTAAATCTTCATCTAAGTTCTCAATTTCTACCGCTTGAGTTGAACGTTGCAAAAGCTGTTCATCTAATTCTTTGAGAGTATTAAGAGCAAATGCCAACGGCCGGCGATTATGAGGCTGACTTTGGTAAATAATTTGATAATTATTCTGCTCAGAATCATACTGCAACAGCAGAAAGCGGGTGGCAGCTAGCCGAGCTAAAACTTTTTTAGCACAGCTGTGTAAAGTTTCCTGAAGGTCATGTTCGCTATAGATACCTTGAGCAACTTGGCCAGTCAGTTGGGCATCCTCTTGAATCTGTTTGATAGTGCTTTCCATGCTTTCATTGGGTGCAACTAGCGAGATTAAGCCAGCAGCACCTTGGACAAAATTTTTGTCTGCCTCCGCCCAGATTCGAGGTTCATTGCTTTCCACCGCCAGAAAACCGAGCAAGTTCTTTTGCCAGATTATCGGAGCCGCCAAGAGCGATCGCACCTTCAGCCGTTGCAGTAATTTTGCCGTAAAATGGCTTTTTAAAGAACTGCGTGCATCACCAATTGAGACAATTTGGTTAACTGTCAAAGCATAATAAAAATCGCTCAACTCCTGTACCGTCATTCCCGCCGCTTGCTGGCTGCTAGAATTGCGATCTATTTTCACAAGCTGATTGCTCATCCGACACCAAAAGTAGCGCCCCTCCCGCTCAAACCAGTAAACATTTGTCCGGTTAGGGGAGACAAATTTATGAGTTGCTTGCACGGCCGCTTCTAGTCTTTGATTCAGGTTAGTGAGGGTACGCAAATTTTCTAGCAACTCTAATAATGGTTCGTCGGTTCGCTTGGTTTGCTTATGCTGCAAATCCATCTCATTTTGATAAAGCACTGCCCCCAATTCGCCTAAAACCATCATCAAACGTGCTTTTGCTTCCCCTGGAAGTAGGTAGCCCCAACGTTCTGAACCCAGTAATAACAAACCTAAGCAACGATCTTTATAGCGGATTGGTAAAATAATCGTTCCTTTAATATGGAATTTTTCTGCCATTTTTCGCCATTCGGCGGCGCGGATTTCAGTTTGCAAATCGGCTACGCCCAAGGGATGCTGTTCAATCACCACTTGCTCTAATAAATCCCCAGGACTGAGAACAACCCTTTGGCATAAAAAGCTCGTGTCATGATCAGGTGTGGTGCCCCCTTTACCGAATAAGATGTGATTCAGGCGATCGTAAAGAGCAATCCAAATCAGCTTGTAGTCAAACTGTTCTTTAAGATAAGAAATAGTGGTTTCAATCAGAACGTCAACATCTTCTTCTTCTCTGAGGCTCTGGAGGACGCGCCCCAATGAGAGGATCTGCTGTTCGGCGGCTATAGGTTTTTGCGGCTGCCCCATCTGATTTATTGGTTTACATAACTTGTAATATATAAGATGCCCAGAAAAGCACCCTAAGTAATAAGCGATCGCGCATTTTCCCTAGACGATACTCTTAAATCAGTAAATAGTAAACATTTATAACTTTATAAAAGCTTTATTTTAAGTAAAGACACTGTAAAAAAGCTGCAACCCTGCTATATAGTTTAAATATATTTAATTTCATAAAAAATAAATCATACATGATGTTGATATTATGTTGATTTGGTAAAAAGCTCAATTAGCGATTGATACTAAGTATTTTTAGCAGTAATATATCTGTGCTGTCCGACGATGTACGTCAGGACGGACTAAATTTGAGCTTTTTTGGAGAGCAAATGAGTTTTACTTTCATTTCAAATCCTAATTCTCTCAAACTTGGGCTAACAGGGATATTAGGATCAGTTGCTTTATTGTTAAGTGGAACAACTTCGGCGCACGCTGTCAATATTACAGCAACCCTGACAGCAGATAATCACTATGGCCTTTACTACGGTCAAGAAGATGGTAGTGGGTTGACATTTGTTGGTAGAAACGAGAAGGGTGAAGCTGGCGATCCTGGTCAATATAACTGGTCTTTGCCTGAAACCTTCAATTTCAACGCCAATAACGGGGACTACTTGTACGTCCTAGCTTGGGATGATGGCTTCCCACAAAGCTGGATAGGCGAGTTCAAATTGCCTAGTGGCGTTTCACTCTTATCAAATACTAGCGATTGGATATACACAATTGGTAGTGGTGCAAATCCAGGTGTGTTTGGTGATGTTCCTTTATTAACAACTGTCGCTAGCGAAATAGGTAACGCAACTTGGAGTATTCCACAAGCGTCGGCTCCTCAAGGAACTTCTCCTTGGTTTACCATTCCAGGTATATCTTCGCAAGCAAACTTTATATGGCATGACTCGCTGGGCGATGACTCTAGTAGCGATCGCAATTATGCCATCTTCAGAACGAAAGTAGCGCTTACCTCTGTTCCTGAACCCAGTACTCTTAGTGCCATAGCAGTTGCTGGTGTCATGGGATGGATGATCAAGCGCAAGCAAAAAGCCTCCCAAGCAGAATAAATTCGTCGTTGTTACACAGCTAAAAAAATGTTTTATCCCTGTTTTGTCACTCTCGGTAAACAAGAATGGAAGCCAAATTCCAAGCTATAAAGGTTTGAAGCTTTATTTTCTAACATCAACTAAAAACTATAAACAGAAACTGGAAACTAAAGCCCCTTAACCTTTGGGCTATTACATTCTCCCAAAGTTACAAAACAAGGATATCTCATACATAGTAATATTCCAATACCCTTACCCCTAAGTGAGGGTATTTTTTATGCAACTATGCCTAAGTGGGTAATTTTCTTGAAAAGCTAATGGATATTTATAAATTTGCCATTCGTCCGCTTTTGTTCAATGTGGTAAAAGCCGATTCAGAGTGGTTACACCAGCAGACGATTCGCAGTTTTAGCTGGCTATCGCAAACCCCTGTTAGTTGGGCAAACCAACGCTTACAAAAATCTTTATGTTTGTATGATTCACGTCTAGAACAAAATTTGTTTGGGCTAAACTTCCCAAATCCGGTAGGGTTGGCAGCTGGCTTCGATAAGGATGGAGTAGCTGCTAACATTTGGTCTAACCTGGGTTTTGGCTTTGCAGAATTAGGAACTGTAACTTTTCACGCACAACCAGGAAATCCGCCTCCTCGTTTGTTTCGCTTGCCGTTAGACAAAGCTGCTCTCAATCGGATGGGCTTTAATAATCGCGGTGCAGCAGCAATGGCGGCACTTTTAACACAGGAAAAGCAGAAGTCAACCCAGTCAATACCCATAGGGATAAATTTGGGTAAATCGAAGGTAACTCCTCTAGAAGCAGCCGCACAAGATTATCTCGATAGTTTTTGCTTACTTAAGGATTTGGGAGACTATTTTGTTGTTAATGTATCCTCGCCAAATACACCGGGATTGCGATCGCTCCAAGATGCTTCTATGCTCAGTGCCATCTTGAATTTATTACAACAAGAAAATACCGCACAAAAACCAATTTTTGTCAAGATAGCGCCAGATTTATCATGGGAAGCGATCGCTGACATTATAACTCTTGCTAAAACCTACCAATTGGCGGGAATTATCGCCACTAACACCACCATCAGCCGTGATGGACTCAAAACCCAGGTGATTGACCAAACAGGCAAATCACCCCAGGAAGAAGCTGGCGGAATTAGTGGTGAACCATTGCGCGATCGCTCCACTAAGGTAATTCGTTTTATTTGGCAGCAAACCCAAGGACAAATCCCGATTATTGGCGTTGGTGGCATCTTTTCTGCTGAAGATGCTTGGGAAAAAATTACTGCTGGTGCTAGCTTGATCCAGGTTTATACAGGCTGGATTTACGAAGGCCCATTGATGGTACGCCAAATTCTAGCAGGTTTGCTTTCCAAGCTAGAACAAAGCGGCTTAAATTCCATCAACGAAGCTGTGGGTTTACAAACAAAAATTCCAAAATTCTAATTACGAATTACGAATTACGAATTGTTTTACCCTTCTTCTTCCACTGGAAAAAACTCCTTAGTTTTTTCTGAGTATGTCCAGGCAATACCATCAGGATCTTTGCTGCGACTCCACTCAGGAAACTCTGGGTCGTTTCGTCGTTTATAAACCGTGCTGGAATAGACATTTAGCCGTTTGGCAAGTTCAGATTGAATCAGAGAGCCAAAAATTAACTGTTTTTCCAGCGATTGTTTAGCTGACTCATGGGTTGGCTGTGGTGGTGATTCGGTTTCTGGTTCCTCCTCCTGTGGGGTTGCTGGTGGTGGTGCTAAGAGCGATCGCGCAGTTTTAGTAACTGGTTGAGTAGGAAGTTCTTTAACAGGCTCACTACTATCAAGAATATTACCGAGAATGCTGGCAGTTATAAAGTAATAAGACTGCCCAGCATCTTCGGAGTTCACTATACTAGCGCCAAATTCCGAGGCTTTACTATCCAAGTAGCGTTTTGCCGTCGTTCCAGGAAAATTGCCCCTCATTGCCAAGTCCATTGGCGTAAGTCTGCCTTGATTTTCCCGAACCAACTGATGAAAAATTGGGTTAACTCGATGAGTCCACTGTTGCCATTGATATTCCTGCCAAAGCTTGAAGCCAATTACCAGAACAATTAGTGCCAGTAAAAATCTCCAAGTGGTAACTAGGAAAATAATCAAGAACGAGATGGGCAAAAGTAGAACGAGAAAAGCCTTGCCGTTATCTTCTATGGGTTTCTCACTCATGCCGATTTTTGCCAAGTGAATTTTGGGAAATAATACTATCTATATTGGCAAAAATTAGGACACTTTTTTGTATCTTTTGGCAAAGTTGCCGGCAAAACCTTTCCATCGTAGCTGTTATGACCTTTTGCATCTGCAACTAATATAAGATTGGTCTGCGATGCCTACGGCGGTAAACGACGTGCAAACTTTTTTACCAGAGAAAATTAGAGGGTTCTTGACTCAACCAAGAACTGTATAAAATAAATTGCCAACTCCTTGACAACCTATAATACACGTACTACATTAATAATACAAGTCAACTTTAGTTGATATGTGATGGGTAGTTCAATGGTTAGAGCGCCTAAACATCCTTATTCAGCCCTTGCCTGAAAAGGCCAACGAATTGAGGGTTATCGCAGCAGGCTTCTCGCCTGCCAAGCAGGAGGTCGCGGGTTCGATTCCCGCTCCACTACACCAAATTGAGTACTAAATGCTGAGTAGAAACTCAAGAGTGAGAAGTTTTAGATATTTAACTACTAACTCTTGACTTTTAACTTTTTATGTGGCGGGTAGCTCAGAGGTAGAGCGCTAAACATCCTTATTCACCCCTTGCCTGAAAAGGTCGACGAATTAGGGTTATCGAATCGGGTTCGAGAGGTCGCGGGTTCAAATCCCGCTCCGCTACACCAAAACAATTTTAGATTCAATCCAAAATCCAAAATTTTCATGTGGCAGGTAGCTCAGTTTGGATAGAGCGCTGAAAAACATCCTTGTTCACACCTTGCCTGAAAAGGCCGACGAATTAGGGTTATCGCCTGTTAAGCCGGATGTCGCAGGTTCAAATCCTGCTCTGCCACCTTTCATTTTGCCCACAAGGGCCGGGAGATGAAACGATGAATTACAATTTTTTTACTAACAAGAAGACTACAACACCACAAAATCAGCCTATCCCCGGTCGGGAAGCCGAAATGGTTCAGGGACGTTCCGGCGGCTTTATGTTTGATGCTGGCATTTGGAAGATGCTGCGTCGCTGTCTTTTGGTTGGCACAGCAAAAAGCACTTACTACGCTGGTAAACAGGAATTAACTGAAGATTTTGTGGCAGTTGTCAGACAAGCTGTTGCTGAAAATCCCGGTCGTGTAGCGGAAGAAATTTTGTATGCTAGTGATGGACGCGCCATCAATAACAGTGCGCCTATCTTAGCTTTGGTGTTGCTGTCGATGGGTGAAGCGCCAGAAGCAAAACAAGCGTTTGGTGAAATCTTCCCGAAAGTTGTGCGCACTGGTAGTCACTTCTACGAATGGTTGAACTACACCAAATCTTTGCGGGGATTTGGCAAGGTGGTACGGGAAGCTGGTAAAACTTGGCTCTCAAGGGAAGATGTCAAGGGTTTAGCTTATCAACTGTTGAAATATCAACAGCGTCAAGGCTTTTCCCACCGAGATGCATTGCGGTTGTTCCATGTCAAACCGCCTACAGAAAATCACCGTCAACTATTTGAGTGGGTAGTTAGAGGCTGGGAAGAATTGCCAGCAGATATTCCCTCAGAGGCGTTGGCGCAGATTTGGTGGTATGAGTGGCTGAAGCGGAATCCCACCCAAACCCATGAAGCTATTTCCCTAGGACGCTTAACCCACGAAATGGCTGCACCAGTGGGCAAAATGGACAAGCTTGCTTGGCAGTTGCTATTTCAGGAAATGCCAATAGGTGCAATGTTGCGTAACTTGGGTTCTTTAACTGAACTGGGTGTCTTGCAAGCTGATGAAAACACTAATTTGCAGCAAGTGGAAGCAGTTCTTAATCGCAGAGAACATCTGCGTAAAGGTCGTATCCATCCGATTGATGTTTTGAAAGCACTAAAAACTTATGAATCTGGTGGGACATTAGGACGCAGTAAAAAGACTTGGAACCCAGTTCCTCGAATTGTGGACATTTTAGAAAAGGCGGTTGAACTATCTTTTGATGTTGTGCAACCCACAGGTAAGGTGTTCATGCACGCCGTAGATGTTTCTGGTTCTATGGGTAACTTGGTTGCAGATATGGGCCTAACTTGTTGTGAAATTGCCACCACAATGGCACTAGTGACAGCAAAAGCAGAGAAAAACTACATGATTCGCGGCTTTGCTACCGAATTCCGTGAATTAGATATTACCGCCAAAGATAGCTTTAGTTCTGCGGTTCGCAAAGCAAGCAACCAAAACTTCGGTGGAACAGATGCATCTGTAGCTTACGACTGGATGATCAAGAATAACTTTAAAGCAGATGTTGTCTGCTTTTGGACTGACTCGGAAAGCTGGGCTGGGTATAAGCATCCAAGTCAAGCGTTGAAGAAGTACCGGAAAAAGGTAAATCCTGAAGTTAAGGCGGTGTATGTCACCTTGACACCTTACCAGATTACTTTGGTAGATCCTGAAGATTCGCTGTCTTGGGATTTGGCAGGGTTCGATCCAGGTACGCCTCGGATCATCCAGATGCTTGCTACGGGTGAATTGTAGATATTGCTGAAGGGTAAAGGATGAAAACCTTTATCCTTCCTACTTCATGGCGGGTTATCCTTGTTCGCAACTTGCCTTTCGAGGCCGAAGAATTTAAGGTTATCGGTTACATCTCCACCATTGTGGGGATTAGCGGGTTCAACCCCCGCACCATGCAAAGAAGAAGGCGATTTAATTTTTGAATGGTCGTTTTTCTATTTCAGCGATGGGTAAGAGTAGGGTGTCTTCGATGTGCGATCGTATTTTGGAACTAATAGTTTTAGCTTTATCAGCATTATTTAGGCAATTAACCAAAAGCTTATTAGCATAGTAATAATTCTTCAATAATTTATAATTTCGAGAATTAATAAATTCCCAATTATGTCCTATGTTGCGATGCTGAATTATTATATTTCTTAATTTTTCTATAAAATCTTCACCATTTTCTTTCCACCAGTTATCATACTCTGTTATTTCATCAGTTTCACTATTATCACTTTCATAATTGCCTGTAATATCCCACTGAGGTAATCTATGTCCAAGTTGTATTAATTCTTTATTCAATTGGGAGTTAGAGGTACAGTTTTGAGAAATAGCAATAGTATCTATAGGAGCAGCAGCAGAGGTAACTCTAATTTTATTGATAAGATTTAAGTCAAGTGCCAATTCTGTAGAATTAGTAAGATTAAGAGAATCAATATAATTGGAAGCTCCTGTAATATCTATTGAAAATTCTTCATCTATGTCACAGACTAGAGTAAAGTCTATATTACTAGTTAAACTCTTTTTAGAGTTATAAATCATATCTAAAGCAAGAGAAAAATAAAAAGTTCGAGCAGTTACTAACTTATATTTTACTGCGACTGAATTTGATTTTTCCTCTAACCATAATAACAACTCTTGTAACTCATCTTCTCCCTCACTACTAATAAAATTATCAATTACCCTCTTTAAAAAAAGTATTTGTTCAGAATTCCAGGTCATATTAGTAGCTATTGAAAAGACTTCACGCCAGCGTTCATCTGAAACATTCAACAGTAAACTATGCACTTTAATATCACAATTATCAATCAAGTTTTTGAACTTTGTTGCTGTAAAATACTCTTGAAATGTTAAATGAGAGAAAGAATAAAGCTCTTGCGCTCTTTCTACCAACAAGCCATGTTGAGCCTCAATAGATTCTAGAACTACTCTACTATTATTTTTTAATGTAGCTGTATCATTTGAGATAAAACTTAAAGTAAAAATGTATTTATAAATTTCTTCCTGAATTTCATATTTTGTAAAAAAATAACGATTTTTTTCAAACGTATTAGTTGCTACTTGTGTCAAAAGTTCTATTTTATGTTCTAGAGATAGTTGTCGATAAACATCATCCCGTTTAATTCCTCTCGCTTCATCCCATTTTATTAATAAAGCTTCTATTCCCCGTTTGTATAAAGTTGCTCTATTAGAAGGAAATTGTGTTTTTTGTTGAAAAGCTAAACATAGTAAAGTTAGCAAAATTGGTGTTACGGCTATATCTTTTAATTGTTGATTTTCTGGGCAATTTAGCTGTTCTATAAACTGATAGGCTTTAAAAATTCCATCTTCTTCAGATTTATTGTCAACTGCCATAAACCAATTTTTAGCAAAAACCTTAATTTGCTCGAATGTAAAATCTGCTACTTCAATATCTTTAAAGCTAAAAAATTTATATTTTTGAGCAGCAATTCTACAAGTAATAATAATTTTATTCTTAAAGAAAACATTACAAAAACTATTAATACATTGTATTGCCTGATTACTACTTTCTTGCGATACCTCATCTAATCCATCAAGCAGAATAAGCAATCTGCCATATTCTAAGAGGTTATCTACTAATGCAGCTTCGGTAATACCACAAATTTCAAACTCTTTACGGATATAGTTTAATAAATCGTATTGTCCTATTTTTCTGGAATCATCAGCAAATTGTTTTATTCCAATAAAAATAGGAACTCTGTCAGCTTCTAATGTACCTTGATTACATTGGACTGCTATATGTTTCAAAAAAGTACTTTTACCCGCGCCTGGTTTACCTAGTACCATTAAATTCTGATATTTTTCTACAGCAAAAACTCCTGCAACTCTTTCTTGAGTAACTTTCCCTAAGCCCAAGCGATCAAATTCATGTGTCTGTGGGTTATAAACTTGAGGTATATCCGTAAAGTCCAACCATTGGTAACTGGGCGGATTATCTAGTATATTCACATCTACATAAAGCTCATCTATTTCAAGAGACTTTGAGAGATATAATACATTGAGCTTCCCACAAAAATATGTAATTCTTTGAGAGTATTGTAACCGTATCTGCGGTACTAATAAAACTAGTGTTTTTACAAAATATATATCTGTAAGGTTTTTCCAATCAATATTTAATACTAAGCATATTTTAATAAATTTTGACTTTTCTATTGGGATTTTATCAAAAAACTGTTTAATATAAAAAATATTTAAGTTTGTATCTCTTGCTAAAAACTCTTGTCTATCTTGTAAGGTAATATCTTTTTCAAGAAATCTTAATTTATCATCATCTTTAGCATTGAGTTTTTCTTTTTTCGACTTTTTATTTAATTCTAATAATTCAGCTTTGCGAATTTGTCTTTCATTTATTAATGATGGAATCTTTTCAAGAGCATCTTCTAGTTGTTTGATAGTTTCTGGAAACGGTGTAATCTGCAACAATGTTGCCTTTTGCAATATAGCAAATACTTCATCTTGTAGCTTAACGCCTGCGTCAGAATTATTAAATATCGTTTTCTCTTCAGTGATATTTTCAGATTGTGGGAATTCTAAACTAGCTTGATTTAATAACTCAGGCTTGTACTTGGCAAACAGAGTAATCAATTCGGGAAGCTTTGAACGGCGTTGATCTTGAAATTCATTCGTTAAGCCAAATGCCTCGCAAATCTCCTGACGATGTTTTCTAACCGTTGTTGGTTCGATATTCAGAGATTTTGCGATCGCTTGATCTTTTTCGTTCGCTAACAATTTCAGTAATACTTCCTTTCGTCTATCACTTAGCTGATTAAATACTTGATTGAAGTGTTGTTTATTCATATTCTTCAGAACATCCAAACCATAGTACACATCTGTGTACTCTATCTATTTACAAAGACTCACAGTATGTGTATTACTTGTGTACTAGGCTAACGCAAAAGTTGATGTAGTAATTCACTACTCGCAACTTATAAAATCTACTTACATCAACGGACGATGCTACTATCAAGGCAATGGTAGTGTTCTTCTTCCTGCTGTCACCACAGTTTTAAAAGCGACACAGCCACCAAAGTCTGTAGCCGCCCTTTCCCATTGGCGTAATAAAGTTGGCGATGCAGAAGCAAATCGAATCGCTGCTAACAGCCGTCGCCGAGGAAATGCCTTGCACCAGTTGATTAAAGAACACTTGCAAGGTTACTCACCCAAACCTGACAGCAGCCTGATTCAGCCTTACTGGGATAGCGTTCAATCTGTGCTAAACCAACTTAGCGATGTTCAACTGGTTGAACAAGCCGTGCCTAACTATAAGGAACTTTACGCCGGGAAATTTGATTTGGTTGCTCGTTATCAAGGTGTTCCGCATTTAATTGAATGGACTACAGCCGAAGAACCAAAACTGAGAATTGATAAGCTTTATGACAAGCCTTTACAACTAGCTGCTTATGGTGGTGCGATAAATCGGTATTATAGCGATCGCCTCTTTAACTGCAAAATTAACCATGCTCTTATCGTTGTAGTGTTGCCAGGTGAGGAAGCAGAGATTTTTGAATTTGACCGTGCAAGGCTAATTCATGTCTGGCATCAATGGCTTAATCGGCTGAATTTCTTCTTCAGTGCAGTTGCTGCGTAAAAGTGCGATCGCATACCCACCCAACAGAAGCGATGTATACTACGGGCTACGCCTACGCAAACATCTACCTCTTGTAGAATAGACAAAATGCTTGTTTGGTAACATAATGTAATATAACTTAGCAATAATCGAGCGATGTCTACGGCGGGCTGCGCCTATGCTGTTCTTTTTGGATGTAATTACGATTAATGCCGCTATGTGCTACATATCAGCCTGGTTTAATCTCAAATTGTCCACCCAAAGGCAGTAGATGAAGTTTTGTTTGAATAACTATAAGGGATGAAATAGCTCTGCTTTCCAAAAAGTGAAAAAGGGACAGATTTTTATGACATTTGATTACGATTTGTTTGTCATTGGTGCTGGGCCTGGAGGATTGGCAGCAGCTAAAAAAGCAGCTAGTTACGGTGTACGTGTCGCTATCGCCGAACAAGAATCCGTTGGTGGGACTTGTGTAAATCGCGGTTGTGTTCCTAAAAAACTTATTGTCTACGCTGCTGATTTCGCCCTGCAAAATCAAATAGCGCACAGTTATGGGTGGAGTGACTGTCAAACATATTTTGACTGGACATTATTTATTAAGTCAGTACATCAGCATATTAACACCATTAACCAGTCGTATTTTCAGCAATTGCAAAAAGCTGGAATTGAACTAATTTCCGAATGTGCCACTTTTATCGATACCCATACTATCGATATAAATGGACGCAAAGTTACAGCAGACAAAATTTTAATTGCTGTGGGAGGGCAACCCCTCAAGCCCAAAATCCCAGGTATAGAATACGCCATTACATCCCGTGAGATGTTTCATTTACCCTATCTACCGAAACGTTTGGCAATTATTGGCGGCGGCTACATTGGCGTAGAATTTTCCAGCATGATGCACGCTTTTGGTTGTGAGGTGGTGGTAATTGAAAGAGGCGAGATGATTTTATCGGGGTTTGATGATGACATTTGCTCTGCGGTACAACAAGGTTTGACTAAACGCGGAATTAAGTTTTTCACCAACAGCACCGTTGATGAAATCAAATTTTCAGAAGAAGGTTTTTTGGTAACTATTACTGGTGAGAGCCAAGAAATAATTACAGCAGATACCATCTTAGTTGCCACAGGCTACGCTCCAAATACTAAGAATCTTGGTTTAGAAAATGTCCATGTTGAACTTGGCGAACATGGTGCAATCAAAGTAGACGAATACAGCCGCACTAGTGAAGAAAACATTTTTGCTGTGGGTGACTGCACCAGCCGCGTGCAATTGACTCCAGTGGCTAAGGCAGAAGGTATTGCCTTTGCCGATACAGTTTTTGGCAACAAGGCGCAAAAACTAAATTATGATTATGTGCCTACTGCTGTTTTTTGCCGTCCAGAAGCGGCTAGTGTGGGAATGACGGAGGCAAAAGCACGGGAAAAATTTGGTGAATCTGTACAATGCTATTGCACCCAATTCCAGCCACTGTTATATCAGTTAATCGAACAGAATCAATCAACCACTATAAAGGTAGTGATAAATGGTGATTCTGGGAAAGTTTTAGGCGCTCATATGGTGGGTGAACATGCAGCAGATATCATTCAAAGTCTGGGTGTGGCAATTCGCAAAGGCATTACCAAGGAAGACTTGGATGAAACAATAGGCATTCATCCCACAGCAGGAGAAGAATTCCTGTCGTTAAATTAACGTGAGTTCGATGAATCTCTCCCTCCCAGCCTCCCTTTCCGTTTCGGAGAGGGAGGAGCAACGAAAAATTCAGCTTTTTGCTCCCCTCTCCGTGTCGGAGAAAGGTCAAATAAGACTTGTCGAACTCACGTTAACCAAGCGAAAAAAGAAGCACGAGTGCTTTAGCCTACAAGCGAGGTTTATACCTTTTTGCCTGCCCCTGCGCCCTTATTAATGTCCCCGCGTCCTCTTTAAGTAGTTTCTGAAGATGTTTCTGAACAAGATTTTGTGGGAGCGCCTAATTCATCTAAAGTATTCATTAATGAGTCATCCTGTTGCATGGGGTATATGGTTTGGGAACTTACAATATCGTTAAAAACTTTAAGATCCTCAAGAGCCTCTGATGCCGACTGATATCGCTCCTTAAAGTCTTCAAGCACCATTTTACTGAGAATCTTAGCTAGAGAGTGGCTCACTTGAGAGCGTAGTTTACCGCCGTAGGCATCGCTCCATTTTATCTCTCCATCAGCATCTCTATCTAGCTCACGGGGTGTTATACCAGTCAAGGCTTTAATCCCAACCATGCCGACTGCATAGATATCACTACTGTAATGTGGACGCCCAAAACATTGCTCACTTGGTGCGTAACCCTGAGTACCAATGCCAATAGTGAAGGGGGTTTGCTCTTGATGATCAAGCTGTCTTGTACTGACTTCTTTGACAGCTCCAAAGTCAATCAGTACTAGTTTACCGTCTGAATGTCGGCGGATGATATTGCTGGGCTTAATATCCCGGTGAATCACATTGTTTTTATGGACAAATGTTAATGTTTGCAATAAGTCTCTGACAATTTTGATCACTGCAATTTCCTCAATTGCTCTGCCTGTTGGCAATTCCTGATTTAAAGGATGACCAATGATCTGTTCTTGTACTAAATAAAATTCTTCATCTTCTTCAAAATACGCCAAAAGTTGCGGAATTTGAGGGTGTGTTCCCAATTTTTCGAGTGTTTGCGCTTCTGAGCTAAATAAACGTCTGGCAAGTTGCAAAGCTTCTGGTTTGGTGTTGGCTGGTTTTAGTTGTTTAACAACACATCGTGGATTTCCAGGACGTTGGGTATCTTCGGCAATGTAAGTTTCGCTGAATCCACCGGAACCGAGAACTTTGACAATTTTGTAGCGTCGAGCCAGGACTTTTCCTGATAAGGCTAAATCTCGTTGCTGAATTAGGTCTTGCAAGTCATCTTGTTGGCTAATAATCTCTTGGACAACAGGGGAAGTTTTATACTTCTGAAAAATGTCTACTATTTGGCGTTTTTTGATGCTTTCTCTCACCAATGAGGTTGTCAGATAGCAAAGTCCGGTCATCGCGATCGCAATCATTGGTACAGTAGTGGGGAAAATTAACTGACCATAGACAAATAACCCATAGCTAATTCCTACCCAAGTGCCAGAGAGGGCAAGGCTATATAGAAATCTATTGATACTATGCTTGCGTCTGCTAATCATCAAGGCTGTACTGCCAACTATAATTAGCACAAACAAACCCCGCAACGGTCGACTATCAATTCCTGGGGCGATGGCTTTACCTTTCATCAAAGTTGCGATCGCATGGGCGTGAATTTCCACGCCTGACATCCGTTTAGTGCTGTTGCTAACAGCTACTGGATAATAATCATTATGTAACTTATCTGTTGCACCAATCAGCACTATCTTGTCTTTGAAGACCTTTCCCTGCTGCAAATAGGTGTTCCAGTTCTCCGGGTCGAGTACATGCCAAAGGGGTATTTGCTCAAATGTACCAGCAGGCCCCCAAAAATGAATGCGATTGCCCTTTGGTTGGGGATAATTGACTTGTGCTGCCCTGAGCGTTGCTTCATCAAAAGTGGGTAGATTTTCGATCAAATTATCTTCAGCTAACAACTTAGAAAACTCACTTCCCAATTGATGAACTTTACCATCTACCTCTAGGGGGAAATTAACTGAGCCAATGGACACTGACCCTATACGAAACATCTCTTGTGGGTCAATTAATTGCATAAAAGACCCTTGGCGGATCTGGGAATTTTCGTAGACGGCTGCTAAGGTAACTTTGCTGCCATATTTTTGTAATACTGCCTGGAGTTGGCGATCGTCAGCCACTCCATAACTACTTGGCGTGTCAAAAACGACATCTACCCCTACAGAACGGACACCTGCTTTCATTAACTTTGTAATTATCTGAGCATATGCAGCCCGTTTATAAGGATAAGATTTCAGTGTTTCTAAGTATGCATACTGTTTCGGATTTGTTCTATAGTACTGTTCGGGAACTGATATTGACTGATCGTCTATTGCTAAAATTACGATGTCTTCTGGAGGCAAAATCGGTCCACGCACTTGAAAAAAGCCAGAAAGCGCCTTATTTTCCATCAATTGAACCAATTCCCCACCAGAAGCACTCAGTACTCCTGCACCTATTGCCCAAGCACCAGCGAGGAGATGGCCTAAGCGAAGCATCCACCTAGACTGGCGAGCCGATGCTGTTGACGTTACTTTTGTCGGTTTACTTGACACTCTATTGGCAGTAGAGACATAGTTTTTAGTTAAGGTAGATGTAGGTTTTTCTGCCATATCGTGTTACTGATTGATTTAAGTCCAACACTTTTATTTATTCAGACCACGTTTTAGTACAAGCACATTGAAATAAGACTTAAATGACAATCTTATACATTTGTAAAGTATCTTCTATTCATCAACAAACTTTTATTGGCAAAGATAGTCTCCAAGAGATTCCTACTCAGGTACTGTCTAACTTATTATTTTTCTGTTGAGTGAGTTACAACTAGTGATCGTCTCACAGATTATAGCTGGATCTGCTTCGTCTCTGTACTTGGTTGCGGCGATATTTTAGCTTCATTTAACCAACAAGTACTCTCTTGACTAGGTGTATTACCGGAAGCTGTTCCAAGTCCGTCTTCTGTCTTTGGCGCAATATTGGTACTCTCCATAAAGCATATCCTTATAATGAAAGCTTTACCTATAGATAGGCATCAACTTATATCCTACCCTAAGCCTATGCCATACCTCTTTAGGAGTAAACTTTAGTGTTATCCAGCTATGAATCCTGTTACTGCTTCAATTTTATTGGTAGATTTTGATCACAGGGTGGCTGTTGCAGTGCCGGAGGTGAATAAGGTTTAGCACCCAGGATCTCAACTCCAATGTTGCAGGCGTTTTTATGCCTTGAAAGAGGTAGGATAAAAGCTACAGATGAAGAGTTAGTTTATAGATATTAGCAAACAAGGCATTTGAAAATTGCTATAATCTATTGTTCCATCTAAATTCATATATATTATTAGGTGTAAATTTGTATGGGTTCTCCAATGAATCGTCTGTCTATTTTTGTAGATGGAAACAATATGTTCTATGCTCAACAAAAAAATGGTTGGTTTTTTGACCCGCGGCGAGTTTTAGAATACTTCAAACATGAGCAATCAGAAACAACATTAATTAATGCATTCTGGTACACTGGCTTAAAAGACCCACAAGATCAGCGAGGTTTTAGAGATGCTCTAATTAGTCTAGGATATACAGTCAGAACTAAAATTCTTAAAGAATATTATGATGATACTTCTGGTCGTTACTCGCAAAAAGCGAATTTAGATATTGAAATTGTTGTAGATATGTTTAATACAGTAGACCAGTATGACCGAGTAGTATTATTCAGTGGTGATGGAGATTTTGAAAGAGCAATCGAACTATTACGATCAAAAAATACACATATTACAGTAGTATCGACAGAAGGAATGATAGCTAGAGAGCTACGCAATGCTACTGACAGATATATAGATTTAAATGATATCAGAGATCAAATAGAAAAAACAGAAGGTTAGTATTCTTAACAATTATTTACAAAGGCAAGAGTATAAAGAAAAACTAAGTTTGAAGATATTTTGATCCACAAGTAAAAACTAAACAAAAAACCGCAAATGACAAACAAAACAGATCGAATCATCATTTTTGATACTACACTGCGAGATGGAGAGCAGTGTCCAGGAGCGACTCTAAATATAGATGAAAAGCTAGTTATTGCCAAGCAACTGGCGCGTTTGGGTGTGGATATAATTGAGGCAGGCTTTGCCTTTGCCAGTCCCGGAGATTTTGAAGCAGTCAGCAAGATTGCCAAAATTGTAGGGACAGAAAATGGCCCGGTAATTTGCAGTTTGGCAAGAGCAATTAAAGCAGATATTGAAGCAGCCGCAGAAGCATTAAAACCCGCAGTTAACGCCAGAATTCACACGTTTATTTCGACTTCTGACATACATTTAGAGTATCAATTGCGGAAGTCACGGGCAGAAGTGCTAGCGATCGCCGAAGAAATGGTAGCTTATGCCAAGTCCTTCGTGACAGATGTGGAATTTTCGCCGATGGATGCGGCTCGTTCCGATCCAGAATTTCTTTACCAAGTGTTAGAGCGAACGATCGCAGCTGGTGCAACAACAGTTAACATTCCCGATACAGTTGGTTACACCACCCCTAGCGAGTTTGGGGCAATCATTAAGGGGATTATCGAAAATGTCCCCAACATCGACCAAGCGATTATTTCCGTTCACGGTCATAATGATTTAGGCTTGGCAGTTGCTAACTTCTTAGAAGCGGTCAAAAATGGCGCACGGCAACTAGAATGTACCATCAATGGCATTGGCGAACGTGCCGGAAATGCATCACTAGAAGAATTGGTGATGGCGCTGCATGTGCGACGGCAATATTTTAATCCCTATTTGGGAAGACCAGAAGAATCTCAAGAAGCCCTGACAAATATCGACACCCGACAAATTTACAAAACCTCACGCTTAGTTTCCAATTTGACGGGAATGTTAGTACAACCAAATAAAGCGATCGTCGGGGCGAATGCCTTTGCTCATGAGTCTGGAATTCATCAAGATGGTGTGCTAAAAAATAAGCTCACCTACGAAATTATGGATGCTCAATTGATTGGGTTAACAGACAATCAAATAGTTTTGGGCAAACATTCAGGGAGAAATGCTTTCCGCACCCGGTTGAAAGAATTGGGCTTTGAACTGTCAGATACTGAGTTAAATAAAGCATTTGTCAGATTCAAAGAGGTAGCAGATAAAAAGAAAGATATTTCTGATTGGGATTTGGAAGCGATCGTTAACGATGAAATCCAACAAGCACCCGATTTGTTCCGGGTAGAGTTGGTGCAAGTTTCCTGTGGTAGCAACGCCCGCCCCACTGCTACAGTCACCCTCCGCACCCCAGAAGGTGAAGAATTAACCGATGCTGCGATCGGCACTGGACCAGTAGATGCAGTTTACAAAGCCATCAACCGTGTGGTGAATGTGCCCAACGAGTTGATTGAGTTTTCTGTGCAGTCAGTAACAGCAGGTATTGATGCCATTGGAGAAGTGACAATTCGTTTACGTTATGAATCTAAAGTGTTTTCTGGTCATGCAGCGAACACAGATATCATCGTGGCATCTGCACAAGCTTATGTAAATGCGTTAAATAGGTTGTATGCATCTTTGCGAACTCAAGAAAAGCAAGAAGTATCTACACAGAAAGTCTGAGAATCTATCTGTTAAACTGCTCATAATAAAAGCACGGCACCTTATTTTTAGCATCAGCTAAAAAACTCCTCCCCTAATTAGGGGAGGAGTTAAGTGTGAGTTCCGAAAATTCGTTGGAAAATCATGCTAACAGAACAACATATCAATATTAGAGAAGCCACAACCACAGAAGACTTACTGATTGCAAAACACTTTTATCAAATGTGGCTAGATATTGGTGTGCATGAGAGTAATATCCATTTGGAGTGGCAGAATACTACTCTCAAATTCATAAAAGAGGCGCGTCGAGATTTGTTTTATAATGCTTTTGTTGCAGAGGTTGATAATACAGTTGTGGGTTCTGCAAGCTGTCAACTGTTTGCAGGTTTGTACCCGAATGTTTTCAAAGATGAATACCGCAAATTTGGATATATTTGGGGGGTTTACGTTGAACAATCTTACCGCAGACAAGGCATTGCTAAATGCCTAACTAATAGAGCAATTGAATATTTAAAAGTCATCGGTTGCACGCGAGTGCTTCTTAACGCTTCGCCATCGGGTAAACCAGTTTACTCCAGCATCGGTTTCTCTGAAGGGAATATAATGCAATTAGGTTTAATTTAAGTACAGCATTTTTTTTGCCTTGTAGTGGTGTGTGATCAACCTAAATTGATGAAGTTCTACAAATATCATGCTCTTGGCAACGATTATCTAGTTATTAATCCCCAGGATTTATTATTTCCACTTACTTCGGAAAAAATTAAAATAATTTGCCATCGAAATTTTGGAATTGGCTCAGATGGTATATTGTTGGGCCCATTAACATCTGAAACAGCCCAGTTTGCATTACGCATCTTCAATCCAGACGGAAGTGAGGCAGAAAAGAGTGGTAATGGACTGCGGATTTTTTCTCGCTATCTCTGGGATAGAGGCCTTGTAAGCGAAGAGTCATTCTCAATTGAAACTGTAGGCGGATTGGTTCAATCGGTTATCCAAAATGCAGGGAAAACGGTTCGGGTAGAGATGGGAAAAGTTAGCTTTTGGAGTAATGATATCCCAGTAGTTGGCGATCGCAGAGAAGTAATTGAAGAAAGAATCAATCTTAGCGATGAAACTTTTACCTTTTGTGCCGCGACTATTGGCAATCCTCACTGTGTAATTCCTTTAGCTGAAGTCAAGCCCGCCATTGCCAAACAGTATGGGCCAATATTAGAAGTTCATCCCCTTTTTCCAAATCGTACTAATGTTCAATTCATGAAAGTCTTGAACCGAAATACCATCCAAATTGAAATTTGGGAAAGGGGCGCTGGCTACACTTTAGCTTCAGGTAGTAGCAGCAGTGCAGCCGCGGCTGTTGCACATAAACTTGGTTTGTGCGATTCCTCTATTACTGTGCAAATGCCTGGTGGAGAAATTTTGATCCAAATCAACAATGATTTTACGATTTCTATGACAGGTTCTGTAACAAAGGTTGCTGAAGGTGAATTATCAGCAGAATTGTTTGTAGATTAGCGATCGCACCATAAGACTATGATTTTCTCTAAGGGCGTTTGAGCGATAAAAGTATACCTATACCTTAAAAAACTACAACATCTCTCGTTATTATGTGTCCAAAGGAATGAGAGTAAGGTTAAAGCATCATGTACATCCCAAGCGCTTTTCGAGAAGATGACATTGAAAAACTTGTCACTTTCATGCATGCTAATAGTTTTGCCACATTGGTGTCTATTTTAAATGATGTCCCTATTGCCTCACATATTCCGCTAGTTGTCACAGTGCAAAATAATGTGGTTAAGCTATCGGGTCATCTTGCTAAACCAAATCCTCAATGGCAGGTCTTTGGGGTAGGCGAGACACTGGCTGTCTTCACTGGCCCTCATGCTTATATTTCGCCATCTTTGTATGAGAAACAAGAGAGTGTACCAACGTGGAACTACATCGCTGTACACGCTTATGGTGTGCCCCAAGTTATTACCCTCAGTGATTCGCCAGAATTGATGGATAAGATGATTGAGGAGATGATTGACACCTATGGTTCTGAGTATAAATCTCAATGGCATAGTTTATCCGATAACTTTCGCGAAGGAATGATGAACGGCATCATTGGTTTTGAGATGACCGTGACACGGTTGGAAGGCAAATACAAACTTAGCCAAAATCGCAGTCATTTTGACCAGAATAATGTTGCACATTCGTTGTTACAAAGTACAGAATCAACTGTTCATGGCATAGGTGCTGCAATGAAACAGAATCTTGAAACTGGTGAAAATTTGTCGGGATAATTGCCTAGGCGGTCGATGTATTAACTTAACTTTGTAGTGCGATCGCAGAGTTAAAATTAGATAGCACTGATAAATTTAGAACGCAAAAGTGGCGTATACCAATGCTGCAATCCATTGAGCAACGCATTGAGGGTGTCATCAATAATCTTCTGCCAGCAACGGCGTTAGAAGGAAAATTTGGTCTACCGAAAACATTGAGTGAGCAATTAGCACATCACCACACCCCAGGTATCAGTATTGCAGTTATTAATGATTTTAAAATCGAATGGGCGCGTGGATTTGGGGTGTGTGAGGCCAAAACAACTCGTGAAGTTACACCAAACACATTGTTTCAAGCAGCCTCAATCAGCAAACCTGTTTTTGCTTTAGCAGTTATGCATCTTGCACAGCAAGGTCGTCTCAATCTGGATGAGGATGTCAATACCTATCTCACCTCATGGCGTGTACCTGCGATCGCAGATTGGCAACCTCGAATAACGTTACGCCAATTATTAAGCCACACTGCTGGCTTTACGGTGCATGGTTTTCCAGGCTATTCCAACTCAGATCCATTGCCAACCACACTTCAAGTTCTCAATGGCGAACCTCCAGCCAATACCGATAAAGTGGAGGTCAATATCATCCCTGGTTTGCATCATCGCTATTCGGGTGGCGGCATAACAGTTGCTCAACAGGTATTGGTTGATTTGCTCAAGCAACCTTTTTCAGAAATTATGCGCGAATTGGTACTCGATCCGTTGGGTATGACAAATAGCACTTACCAGCAGCCGCTTCCCAATGATTGGTCAGAAAAAGCAGCAACGGCTCATCCGTTTTCTGGTGTTCCACTTGAAGGCAAGTACCACATTTATCCTGAGATGGCAGCAGCCGGTTTGTGGACAACGGCATCAGATTTAGCCAAAGTTGGCGTTGAACTGTTGCGAGTATTGCATGGGTTCTCTCCTAGTGTGTGGAGTAAAGAGACGGTAGAAGAAATGTTGCGTCCCCAGCAGATCGAGCAAACCCAAGGAGCAAATGAATCATTTGTAGGTTTAGGGAATGGATTATTTGTGGGATTAGGATTCTTTGCGGGTGGTGGAATTGGTGATGGTTTCTACTTTTTTCATAGTGGTAAAAATAAAGGATTTGTAGCATTGATGCGTGTTTACGCGCATATTGGAAAAGGTGCTGTTGTCATGCTCAACTCGAATGAAGTTGAACTGATACAAGAAGTAATGCGAGCGATCGCGCTTGAGTATGACTGGCCTGACGTGTTTGAGAAAGAAAAACCAATCATCACCCTGTCGCAAACTGAGAAGTACTCAGGGTTATACTCAACAAAGTCTGGATTGCAGTTCAAAGTAGTGACCCAGAATGAAAATTTGTTTATACAATTTGACCAGCAACCACCGTTACAGTTTTTTCCTACATCAGAGTTAGAATTCTTTGCTAAAACAGTAAATACAAGTATTTGCTTTGAAAGGGATGACACAGGCAATATCACTGCAATGACTTTAAGCCAAGCAGGTGTCACCAGTTTAAGACAACAAGCGGATAAGCAGATTAGGGCAGAGAGACGGGAGTGAAAAAAGCAAGCGCAGCCCAACCTACAAATCTTCTGAAGCGAGTAGTATTAAGACTGCGTTGCGATCGCAATAAGTTTAGAAAGAGTGAATTTACGTTAACAGTGTTGTTGTTTTTTCAACAGTGACAACAGCAAACACATAAGTCCCATTACTACCAATGACACTGAAGAAGCAGGTTCTGAGACAGGCTGAGGGTTTTGCACAGGCTGATAATTGATGAAATTTTCTTGAATTGGGCTGAGTGATGCCAAAAGTTGCTCAATATCGCTAGATATATCAGTGTCATTGCCAACATTTTTAGAAGAGATGAGGCGGTTAAAGGTTTGGCTACTCGATTCATCAAAATTTCCTGTGAACCCAAGAAAATTTTGACCTATTTTACCTATAAGAGAGTCAATTAGATTGTTAACATCAGTTTTTATCCCTAGTGGGGATAACTGTAAACTGCTGATATTATTAACGTTTCCAATTTTTGTGTTATCAGTATTCGCTAACCAATTGCCATTACCAATAATTTCATTTCCACTAGTAAAAACCCAGTTACCATTACCAATAATTGTGTTATTTGTACCAAAGTCCCAATTGCCGTTTCCAATGGTTGCGTTGTCACTGCCAAAGTGCCAATTACCATTACCTAATGTTGCATTATTACTTCCGTCGTCCCAATACCAGTTGCCGTTACCAAGGGTTGTGTTACCCTTTCCAAATAGCCAGTTGCCATTACCGATGGTTGTGTTGTCATTATTAAAGTTCCAGTTACCATTCCCAATGGTTGCACTGTTACTGCCATAATCCGAGTTAAAATTACCAATAGTTGCGTTATTACTACCAAAGTTCCTGTTACCATTACCAACCGGTGCGTTGCCCTCATTAAAGCGTTGGCTACCAGGATTAGATGTATTCCCACCGTTACTAGAGGGTATATTATTACCATTACCAAGGACTTCTTTTAACGGATCGAAAGGTGATTGTTGAAGCAAACTTCCAGCACCTGCGATCGGATTAGCACCTCCTGCAAATGGATTAGCACCACCTGCGATCGGGTTACTACCTCCTGCAAATGGATTAGCGCCACCTGCAAACGGGTTACTACCATTAGCACCGCCTGCAAGGGGATTAGCGCCACCTGCGATCGGGTTACCACCTCCTGCAAACGGATTAGCGCCACCTGCAAACGGGTTACTACCATTAGCACCGCCTGCAAAGGGATTAGCCCCACCTGCGATCGGGTTACCACCTCCTGCAAACGGATTAGAGCCACCTGCAAACGGGTTACTACCATTAGCACCGCCTGCAAAGGGATTAGCCCCACCTGCGATCGGGTTACCACCTCCTGCAAACGGATTAGAGCCACCTGCAAACGGATTACCAGCGCCAGCAAAGGGGTTTCCACCACCTGCGATCGGATTACCAGCGCCAGCAAAGGGGTTAGCACCGCCTGCAACCGGGTTACCACCTCCTGCAAATGGGTTAGCACCGCCTGCAAAGGGATTAGCACCAGCTGCAACCGAATTAGAACCGCCTGCAAGCGGGTTACTACCTCCTGCAAACGGATTAGCACCGCCTGCAAACGGGTTACTACCTCCCGCCAATGTGTTGTCAATATCCTTGAAAAAGTTATCACCCAAAACTGACTTTAATCGATCAAAGATCAACTTCTGAAGTCCACTGCCACCATCGCCTGCAAACGGGTTAATAGCGCCACCTGCAATGGGATTGTTACCGTTACCTAATAACAGATTGCTACCACCCGTCAACGGCCTACCTTCAGGAGACAAACTGCCATTGGTAGCAAAGGAACTACCGCTATACGGGTTACTAGCGCCACCTGCACTTGAGGTATTAACTCCACCATTAAGGGGATTGACAGCAGACTCTTCCATTGGCATTAATTTTCCTATTTTTAGTTAAAAAATTATGGGGTCTTCAGTACTTCTTATACCAATTATGAATTTGTTAAACCCAAAATCTCTCTAAAATAAAGGCTTTAATCATTTTACTGTCAAACTAACAGAAAATATTTCTTAAATACTTACCTATAAAGAGTTCCAGAGCGTAAAATAGCAAACTAGTACAATAAGGCAGAAGGCACATCACCGATAATACACGTTTTTCAGCTTTATCGAATGCTATGTTTATTTGCGCCAAGCTGTACTAGCATACTATGTACTAAAGAACTCGTTATTGTTCTCCTCTTATCTGCTGATTTTTGCAATAATTCTATTAAGCGAACGGAATTTATCGAACACCAAATCCTTATCTGCCGCTAAATCCGCTATTAAATGGGCTACTGGCACCGCCACCGGCACTTCCAGGCAATGGGCTACTTTCATCGGCACCGCCAGCGTCACCTCCAGGAAATGGGCTACCGCCACCGCCACCGGCACCAACACCAAATGGGCTACCGCCACCGGCACTTCCAGCAAATGGGTTACCGCCACCAGCACCGCCACCCAGTTCCTTGTCAAGCCTTGAATCAATTAGCTTGTCAATAGTAAGCCTCAAATCCAACGGGTTTGGTATTTCAGTTGTGCTAATACCATAGACAGCACCACGGTCGGTGCCACTACCTTGGTTATCACCACCACTAGCGCCACCAGCGCCGCCACCAAAGCCACCAGCGCCGCCACCAAAGCCACCAGCGCCGCCACCAAAGCCACCAGCACCGCCACCAAAGCCACCAGCACCGCCACCAAAGCCACCAGCACCGCCACCACCTGCGGCTGCGGATGGGCTACCACCACCAGTCAAAAGGTCTCTGCCGCCAGCACCGCCACCAAAGCCACCAGGGCTGCCAGCACCGCTACCGTCTGCGGATGAGTTACCACCACCGCCGCCTGCGGATTGGTCTGTTGGGTTGACACCGCCTGCAAAGATATTCCAGAAGTTGTCGCCAGCGAAAGGATTATTATTATAGGGTAAATCAGGCTTCTTGCTACCAGCACCACCGGCATCGCCACCAGCACTACCACCTTCTCTATTACCAACACCACTGAATATATTTTTCTGCTCTTCCTCACTGAGAACTTCTCCCAAGCGACTGAAGCGTGATTGTCCAAGCGGATTGTTCCCACTATTAGAGGATTTACCGCTATTATTATTACTCTTACTCGTATCTTCTGCCATTAGGATTAATCCTTTTATTGTTTGGATAAAAATCTTGCTAGCATTGCAACATAAAATAGACAGAAATTTAAGTTTAGTTCATGACTTTTTTGCTGTTTTTATTGTTAGCAATACTAGTTGGTAGCTATTGAATTATTTGGTTATCTTTATTAGGTGTATGATAATCAATTTTTAATCAATGCTACTTCACACTTATAATGTATATGATTTAATTTTGAAGGACAATGAAAAATATTTTGATATATTTATCAAACTTGTAGATACTTGGAGACAATAAGTTAAAAAGTTAACCGAGATGTTTGTATAATAAAATTTAATTCGGTTTAAATACTATATTGCAATGAAGAATTTTTTGATAAGTTTGCCAATTATTTAGATATTTAATTAATCTGCATTTATCCGGAATTCTATCACTTTTATCTGGCATTAAGTAAGTCGGTGAGAATAACCTAAACTATATCAACTAATGTTAAATACATTGAAATTACTTCGTAGTAAAGGCTTCAGCCCTCACCACAAACCTTTAATTATTTACGCCACTCACTTCTACCGCGAGACTGATAATAAATAATACCCTTACTGTTACCCTGCGATAGATTGCATCATATTAGCACCACTAAGAAGTGCAATGAAAAAAGGTTAAGTGCAAGGATTACTTCAGATAAATCAGCAAATTCAATCCCGGAATTGTGCGGGAAAGTGTCCACAAAACGAGAGTGATGTAAATTGAACCCAAACTCCATTGATACCAAGCAAGTGCAGAGATGATGCCAGGTAGGTGTTCGTCTCTGAGGCGAATGTCGTTAAATCCTAATTTAACTAGGTTGTTGAGACTAAAATCATAGTAATTGAGCCAGTTCCAACGGCGATCGCACAACAGAGGCATATATCGTTCCCGAAATGTCTCATTCCTTGGTATCACCGGCAAACGTCCAATTAACAATCGTAACTGGCGAAATGTGCCGTCTTCTGTGAAGTAAGAAATGTCCATTAAGTTGTGATAACGGCCTTGTTGGTAAAGTCGAATCAATAAAGCCATTGGTATGGGGACGATAATTATTAAAAGACACCCCAATGTCAACCAAGGTTGTGGAGCATTGCGAAAGATGGCTAGTAAGCTGAAGAATTCTAAAACGCTAAAACTGACTAATATCGAAATGGTTTCGTAGGATGTGGGAATAATTGGTACAGGATGCAGCCGACGATAGCGATCTACTAGCCAAAATAGTAAGCCGAAATAAGCGATCGCAACTCCTCCCACACCAAACACTAACCAAAAATTCGTACCATAGCCACTCAATAACAACAGTACACTCAACCCCAACCAACTCCAAGATTGCAGTAACCACCCAACGATGGAAAGGGGTTCACCAACAATTAAGCGCTTACTCAGTTGTGTGTATTTTTCTAAATCAATGTCTGCTAAGGTTAGTAACTCACTGCTGCTGCGAAACAATTTTATCAGACGACGCTGGGCGATCGCTTCGGCTTGAGTTGCAGAAAAACCCAGTTTAATCAAACTTGCAACGGAGGCACTATTAATATTTGTAGCCGTCAAACGACGACTCATTTCTACTAATCGCAGTTGTTGTTTTGTATATTCCAATTCATTAGCATCGGCAACTTGTTGTTGCTGACGGAAATTTTGCCCTAAATTCCGTAAAATGTTTTGATTACCTTGCAGTGTAGGGATACAAAACATCTTACCAATTTGACCAGGATTACCTAAAATTTTTGCTTGGTTAGAGTTAAAAGTTAAACCAGGTACGCTTAGACAAGCATCTGGAGAAAATCTCGCATCGCTAAAATCTGCTTGGTTGAGAATACTTGCACCTTGCAAATTTACCGATTGATTAAACTCCACCTCTCGAAAAATGACAGCTTGCTCAAAAGTCGCTTCTGCCAAAAGGAGCAACTGATTAAAATTTGCTTTAGTAAACTGCGCTTGATTCGCAAAGCGGACATCAGAAAAATCAGCGTTCTCTTGCCACTGTACACTATTGAATTTAGCCAACTCTTTAAAACTTACTTGGTTGAAGTTGGCAGTCTTTTCAAATATACTGCCTTGAAAATCAGCGAGTTCTTGAAATTGGGTTTGTTTAAAATTAGCTTTTTCAAAAAAAATGCTGCCTTGGAAATTGCTTGGTTGCTTGAATTTAGCACCGCTAAAGCTAACGGGACGACCAAATCGGGTTTCAGTCCAATTAGTGGATTGGAGAAAAGTTGCACCTTGGGCATCCACAGACTGAAGAAAGAATGTATTAGAGAACTTCATTTCGCCATTGAAACGAGTTTGCACCAGTGTCAAGACACCACGAAAGACAGCAATTTCACTCGATGGAGTTGACTGTGTTCCCAAAAGCGATCGACAATCTTTGGAGTTCGTGAGTGACTCCAGACAAACGAAGCGCAAACGCTCTAGTTCTTTTTGTTCGGTAACGGTGAAAATCGGAGCAATGGCTTGGGCATATAAGGGTGTTCTTAAACCCAAATCGCTGCCCACAAAATCCCCTAAAATTAAGGTATAACTGAGGTCTAAACCCAGAGGTTTTGCACCTAGGTCTTTTCGTAACAGTTGGTAAAAAGCATCACGAAAGCTAGTATTTTCTGGGCGCAAATCAATTACCATCTTTTGCAAATCCACCGTTAAATTGCCTTCGCGCAGTGTGGGTGTGCGTAGACGTTCTTGTAATAATTCCAGAGTTAAAAGTGTGCGTTCTGGTTGCGTTTGTGCTGCTGAACTGGGGAGGGGGAGTAAGAGGAGAATTGATAAAACGCAAAGGAGCGCAAATGTTAAACGCAAAGGAACGCAAAGGCGTTTCTCTGCATACCTCTGCGCTTTCTTTTGCATTCCTACCCTGCGGGAAAGCGTTCGCGTAGCGTCTCGTAGAGAAGCGCCTATGCGTTTAAAAAATAAGTTATGCAAATTGTTCGATCATTCGTCGCTAATGAGTAGAACAATTTTACCTGTCACAGAACCGCTTTCAATTAGTTGGTGCGCCTTAGCCGCTTCTTTCAAAGGAAACTGGTGACTAACATGGATTTTTAACTTGCCTTCATCGATCCAGGTGGCACATTGTTCGAGAATTTCTGCATGGTGCTGGAGGCTTTCTTCTAATCCTAGCAACGCTGGTGTGAGCATTAATTCTAAACCAATGCGGAGATTGCGTTGTCTAGCAGTTTTCCAAACAGTATTAGCATCAGGTTCGAGAATCGTCACAATATCACCATATACTCGCACTGCGGGGAAGGTTTTGTGAAAGATTTCACCACCTACAGTATCAAAAGCCAAGTCTACACCTTCGCCGCCAGTCCAATCTAATGCTGCTTGCACAAAGTTTGTTTGTTTGTAAAAAATTACATGATCAGCACCTAGTTGTCTGACGAAATTAGCTTTTTCTTCAGAACTCACTGTGGTAGAAACAGTAGCGCTTTTGAGTTTCGCCAATTGAATTGCTACATGCCCGACACCACCAGCACCCGCATGAATTAAAGTCCGTTCCCCAGGTTCCAATCTTCCCCGTTCGTATAAAGCTTCCCAGGCAGTGATTAATACCAAAGGTGCTGCTGCTGCTTCGGCAAAGGAGATAGACGCGGGTTTACGTGCCACAAACCGCTCATCCACAACGGTATATTCGGCATAATTACCTTGGTGTGCGCCTAATCCGCCGTAGCAAAAATATACTTTGTCACCTGGGCGAAAACGCTGAACACTAGTACCCACTGCTTCTACTACACCTGCACCATCACATCCTAAAATTGTCGGTGTGCGATCAGGGTAGAAACTGCCTCGGCTACGAAGTTTAGTGTCAATGGGGTTAACGCCAGCCGCCAGCAAACGCACTAAAAGTTCAGTATTTCCTACGGGAACAGCAGGGTTTGGCACTTCCTGTACTTGCAGAACTTCGGGACTGCCAACTGCTGTCATCAAGACTGCTTTCACTACTCTTTTCTCCTGGCTTTAGATGCACGTTCATTTGCAACTTTAGCGCAACGGGTGAACACAAAGTTATGGACATAATAATGCTTAAGAAAGGATTGTCCCTACCTCATTCTTAAAAAGGGAAAAAGCCGCGAAACATTATGTTTCACGGCTTTCAGTGTGGTGTGAGGAGTTTAACTATATATCATTATAAATTAACTACCCAGTGACAACGCACTCGTAACAATTTTGGTAACAAACTTTTTTTGCGATGATACTCTCAAGCGTCTGACTTTTCACAGGATGTGGAAAAAACTTTGTCTATACAGATTGTAAATCCTCTTAGGCTATAGTTTTTCGGTCTTTCAACATAAAATCAACTAACGCGATTTGCGGCTGGTTTTCGCGAACCATACTCCTCTATCATTTTGTTGAGTAACTAAAATCATATATTGATTTTAGATTTTCATGCGGCTTCAAGATTGATCAAACGATGGATTCTCAGATTATTGCAAGCCAAGACACTGCTTACTTTATTGACAGAATTTGAACAAATTCACGCTGCTGTATCTATGCTCAAGGGCGATAAATTAGCCCCTATGGATGCGATCGGAGAAAAGCCCGAGTTCAAGTTCAGTTGCAGCGAATAATAACTACTTATTGTTGTACGGTAGAATCAGCATTTCAGTGGATTTGCAATACACCATCTGCCCTAATATGCGATCGCAACTTCATTGTTTGCATATCAGCATTCCAGAACTCTGGATGGCTTGCAGCCAGGATGTAAATGCTCTCTCAAGTCTCGAAAATAAGTTAATAAAGTTATATAAGCCGCTGCTGAATTAGGCGAAAGTCGTATCGCCAATTGGCAAAATAACTCCATCCGAGATGGGACTAAAGCAAAGCCTACAACAGCCAGCAAAGTTAAATACTATAATATTTGGCTTTAATCCAATCGCTGACGAAGAACAACCGACAATATACTTTTTAAGTAAAACCTTAACTGAAACCTATTACACAGTATCTTACTTGCTTGATCTTTTGAATAGATTGAATATTGTTCTTTTGTATGAGATGATAGATAATCGTATTATAAAAGACTTAACCTCATATTAACATTAGACCCTTACCAATCAAAGCTTTCAGTTTTAACGACTGAATGAAGCTATCAGTCAAGCTCAAAAGGAATTCCTGTCTAGCACAGAGGATGCCTAGATATGTGTTGTAAATATTTGAGCTTTTAAGCAAATATACATATATTTATTAGCTGTTAACTTCATATATCCAAAGTAGTAATCTGACACATAAAAATAATGCTAGTTAGCAGAAATTAAAGTTTTCTTAAAAATACATACTACAACATTTGTAGTAAATGCCTCAAGGTTTAAATGAGAAACTTATGAAAAGCGCAAATTACCGAATATCAATCCATAGTCAAATAAAACTTATTTTATTAACAGTTGTTACAACATTAGTACCGTTTTCTTTCGTTTCACTAATTTTTACACTAAAACCTAACTTATCTCCATCTATTTTAACTAAAGATACAGCCGTAATAGGAGACATCCCTTTTTATGCAGGTTTATTTTCAAATATTGGTGTATTGCTTTGGTGTACTTCTGTAGTAATTTGTCTCTTTAGTTATATTATACTCAAACAAGATGCTAAGGCTAATAAAGTAGCCTCATTTTTATTGCTGTCAGGATTATTAACATTTTTATTGCTATTGGATGACTTTTTCTTGCTTCATGAAAGCTTTTTCCCAATATACTTTGGTATTAAGAGTCATGTAACTTTTACTATTTATATTGCATTAGCATTAAGTTTATTTATTAGATATATCAAAATCATCAAGAAAACTGAGTTTTTTATTTTATTGTCTTCTATTGCGTTTTTTAGTTTATCTATTATCAGTGATGTTTTGACTGATAACAATATACTTAATATTTATCTTGTCTTAGAAGATATGTTTAAGTTATTAGGAATTACTTGTTGGTTAACTTATTTTGCCAGGATATGTTTGCAAGAAATAAGCAATATGATTTCTGGAAGCCTGGATAAAGATAAACTGTAAGCGCTTGCCAACCCAAAAGTAAAGCTGTAATAGCACCAATTTTTAGTTAAAATAAATAGATAGCTTTTCTTAAGGCGATCGCTATCATATTCATCTGCGGTTAGGCACAAATTAACTGCGATCGCACTGTGGCAATCGCAATCACATATTACAAATAATTTTTTGAATTGTTATTTCCCCCGTCTCTGTTGCTTAACTGCATAGCCGTAGGGCAAAGGCCAGTTCGGTTCTTCATCCAAATGGCAACGGGCACGAATCGACCAGTATGGATCGCGGAGCATTTCTCGACCGATGAGAACCAAATCTGCACATCCACGAGTAATTACTTGGTTGGCATACTCAGCCTCCTTTATCATCCCCACAGCCCCTGTCCTAATCCCAGCCTCTTCTCGGATTTTGGCAGCAAAAGGCACTTGATAACCTGTCTGCACGGGAATCCTGGCATGAGGGACTAAACCTCCTGTGGAAACATCGATCAAATCAACGCCTAATTCCTTTAGTTCACGGGATAATATAACTGACTGCTTGAGATCCCAACCTCCCTCCATCCAGTCGGTAGCAGAGAGGCGCACAAAAAGCGGCATCCCGCTTGGCAGAATCTCTCGGATTCGTCTTGTAACCTCCAGCAACAAACGCATTCGGTTCTCCAAGGAACCTCCGTAACGATCTGTTCGCTGATTACTTAGCGGCGAAAGAAAAGAATGCAGTAGATATCCATGAGCCGAGTGGATTTCGATAATCTCAAAGCCCGCTTCAAGGGCACGCCCGGTTGTGGCAACGAAGGCTTCAATCACCTCTTCAATCCCAGCTTCATCGAGAGGGATGGGAACGGGGCCGCCCTCTTGAAACGGAATTGGGCTTGGCCCGACTACCGGCCAACCTCCTTGTTCAGGTGTTAGCGGTGTACCACCCAGCCAGGGAACATTGCAACTCGCCTTCCGGCCAGCATGGGCTAATTGAATTCCTGCGATCGCTCCCTGTTGACGAAGGAAGCGTACAATTCGAGCTAGTGGCTCAATGTGCATATCGTCCCAAAGACCAAGATCGCCGGGAGTAATTCGTCCTTGGGCTGTCACGGCTGTAGCTTCAACTACAATCAGCCCAGTGCCTCCAGCAGCCCGACTCCCCAAATGGACAAAGTGCCAATCATTTGCGAATCCATCCTCTGCCGAGTATTGACACATTGGTGACATCGCTATGCGATCTGGCAGGGTGATATCTCGAATTTTCAGTGGACTAAATAAGTCTACTTCCGGTACATCCGAATCGTGCAGACTCGTTGATTGACAGCCAGGGGAATCTATTAATTCTAATTCTGTCTGGGCTGGAGATGATGGCAAGGTACTTAGATTCTCTGTAGTCATGCTGTTACTTTTCCGTGCTTTGTGGACTAAACCCCGTGTCCGAGTTAGCTCGGCAAAATCAATTCTAGATAAGGAGTTTCAGATATTGGGTGTCTGATTTTTTCTCACTTCCCAAACGATTTTTAACTAATTCTCATAATTCCCCATCCCTCTATAGTGTAGAGATGGAAGGAGCTTCCAAATAAAAAAACATCCCATTGCAAACAGACAAGGTAAAATTTTCCCCTGCTCCCTGCCCCCTCATAGCCCTGCAAACCATTCATAGCCCTGATCCTCCCAATAGCCTTTACGAGGCAACAAATTGCTAACGAATGTAATTTGAGTCACCCACTTGCTTTGCTTGTACCCCAGTTTAATTGGGGATGCTAGACGCATAGGCGCACCATTATCAACTGATAATGGTTGTCCATTTTTTTGATAAGCCATAAGAGTTTGGGGATGTACAGCAGAGGCAATATCCCAACTTTCATAGTAGCCATCAGCAGATTTGAAGTAGACATAACGGACGTTTGATTTAGGCTGTACCAGCGCTACCAAGTCTCGCAATCGCACACCTCCCCATTGAGCGATCGCAGCCCAGCCTTCAACACAGACATGGCGAATTACCATTGAAGTCAAGGGAAGTTTTTGAATATCCCCCATACTCAATTGCATCGCGTTACTAACCTCGCCATCAATCGTCAGGCGAAACTGCGCTGGATCAATTTGCGGGGTGAAGTCAAAGGTATTAATCAGCAATTTGTCTGGTTCTATCGCACTAACAGGAAATTCAGGTACAGGTTTCTGACTTAGTAGGAGTGCTTCAAGACTTTGGTTCAGTGGCTCAGATATTTGCCGCAGATTATCTGAGAACAAATTTGTCCCACAGCCACCTAAAAGAAAGCCTATTCCTGAAAGTCCAGATACTTGCAGTAACCGACGACGGGATAGGGTGCGTTTGGGAAGAATCAGACTCATATCACCTCTACAAGAACATAGACTTAACTAGACGGATACTTCCTATCTTCAGGGCAAATAATATTTTGTTAGTGAAGAATATCTGCGCTTTGATGCTTTTGATATTAATCTATGAGCAACAGAGGAACAAAGCGACTTTTAAGCAACTGTTGGGAATATTTAGGAAAATCTGGCCATCATGCCAGGGCTAACTAGCGATTAGGGTGGGTAACAGTACCCACCCTAACACTCTAACTTGCTACTGCCTCAACAGGGGCTTCCTGAACAGCAGTTATAGGTAAATAAACACTAACTTTTTTACGGGTTTTGCCCTTTCTCTCAAACATTACAACACCGTCGATTAAGGCAAACAGAGTGTCATCGCTACCAATACCGACGTTGTTACCAGGGTGGAATTTAGTACCACGCTGACGCACGAGAATGTTTCCTGCACGCACAACTTGACCGCCATAACGCTTGACACCCAGACGTTGGGCATTAGAATCACGACCGTTGCGTGTACTACCTGTTCCTTTCTTATGAGCCATGATTTCCTCTTGTGTATCTTCTTCTTATTTATTATTATTCAGCAGCAGTTTCAACTTCTTCGGCAGGAGTCTCGTCTAAAACGGGAGTTTCCTTCTCTGGTGCTTCTTGGGCAACAAACACTGCACCGTTAAGGGTGATGGAGTCAATCATAAGTCTGGTAATTTCCTGACGATGCCCCCGCTTTTTGCGGGTTTTCTTTTTTGGCTTCATCTTGTATACCAAGACTTTACGACCTCTGTAATGTCGCATTACAGTCCCTTCTACAGTTGCACCTGTTACTAGTGGCTGTCCAATGCTGACTTCGCCATCGTGCTGCACGAGTAATACGGAGTCTATTGTAACTTTTTCATCTGGTTCAGTTGGAAGCAGTTCGATATCGTAAAACCGCCCTGGCTCTACTCGTATTTGTTTGCCGCCAGTTTCAATAATCGCGTAAGTCATGGAATTGTCCTTGAGGTTGCCGTACAGGTAGCTGGTTTTTGTCTCGTGTAGGGACGCTTTTGCCAGCTTTTGTAATATGTCTACCTGATCCGAGCAGGAATTAGACAGACAATCTAACATACTATTTTATTAACAGGGGCTAAGTCAAGCTTTCATTTTGCCAAAAGTTCTCATGGCGATCGCCCGCGCAAAGAATATAAAGTGTATTTACAGTTCAGAATAAATACTTTTTTAGTTAAATACTGCTTCCATCTTAGGACTGAGTTTTATAAATTAATAGAAATATTTAGACTAAAACTTGTATTTTCTTATCAGAATCTACACATTTTTCTTCTTTGTTTTAAAATTAAACTTACACTCTTAATGTAAAGGTTCTTCAGAAAATTTAGTGATTCCATAGGAGTCAAATTACTAGATTGAAACCTGATATTTAAAACAGGAGATAAACTATCATGACACAGCAAAATGCTACCCGACTTTTTGAAGCCGTAAAACAAGATCAAGCACTACAGCAAAGACTCAAAGCAACAGCTAATCCAGAAGCTTTTGTCAAGATTGCTCAAGAGCGTGGCTATGATTTCAGCGTCGAAGAACTAGACAGTGAAATCAACAAACTGTCTGAAGAAGATTTAGCCGCCATTATTAATCCAGGATGGGGGAATAGACGGCACATTAATCCTAGATAATTCCTGTTTGAGGAAAGCGAAAATATAGGAACAACTAAATTGACAAGTTTTGCTCCTTAAGGGGATATCGTTGCATCATACCCTTTAGGGGCATTTTTGTTAAACTAAGCAACTCTTGGTATTAGTTATTGAGTATGGGATTGTTATTATTCTTCTGCTCCTCTGCATCCCCATTGCCCACTTTCCACCTGCTTAACTCATGAGTTAGGATGACAATATTTTAATCAGGTGATATGAAAAGAATAGAAGTTGAGCAAAGAACTATCTTAATTGGTTTGGCAGGTAGCCACAGCTATGGTTTAAATCGTCCTGATTCAGACTTTGATTATCGTGGAGTATTTATCGCATCCAAAAGGTACTATTTAGGATTTGATCACATAGAACAAAAAGATACTGGTTGGGATGAACCAGGAATATTTCCATTCGTGGATGGTAACAAAGATACAGTTATATACGAATTAAGAAAAATTCTTCAGTTATTAGCAGGTGCGAATCCCAATGTTTTAGAATTGCTCTGGTTAAGTAACTATCCTTTTTTAAACGCAGTCGGACAGCATTTAATTAATCATAAACAGCTATTTTTGAGCAAAAAGGTAAAACATACTTACACTGGTTATGCTTTTGCCCAAATTAAAAAGATGGAAACTCATCGTAAATGGTTGTTAAAGCCACCACAAAAAAAGCCTATACCATCTGACTTCGCCATAGAAGACGAAGTACCCTTAAGCAAAGATGAGCTAAATGCTTTTCTGGAATATCTTTATAACTTAATCAGAGGACGGATTGAGTTTTTAGAAGAAGCGGAACAATTATACCAATTGTTGACGGCGGATATTGATTTTAAAGGAGTGTTAAAACAATACACTTTACCCGATGAAACTTTGGAATATACCCAACAGTTAACCAATAGCCGTAAAGATTTCATCCGCCTGCTTCAGAAAAGCCAAAGTTATCAAATAGCTTTGAGAGAATGGAAGGCTTATTTATCTTGGCAAGAAAACAGAAATCCGGCTAGGGCAGAAATGGAAAGAAAGTCGGGTTTTGACCTTAAACATGGGATGCACTGCATTAGATTGTTACGCAGTGGAGTAGAAATACTGCGGCAGGGTAAAGTGATTGTAGATAGGAGAATAGCTGGTGATGTTGAGGATTTAAAAGCTATTTTAAAGGGTGAGTATTCTTATGAGCAGGTGATGGAAATAGCAGAAGACTTGGTCGCCGAAATGGAAATTGTTTACGAACAATCTGCCCTACCTAACAAACCTGATTTGGAGCAAATTAATGAGTTGTGTATGGAATTGGTAGAAATGCAAAAATGGAGTCATTAGTCATTGGCTGTGAACAAATGACTAACTAGAGAGTGTACATTAAGTCAGCAAAGCCATAGAGGCTGATGATAAGCAATAGCGATGCTGTTAATTGGGTAATTCGTGTTTCGGGTGAAGGAGCGATCGCTTCCCGCACTAAGATGGAAATAGATGCCCCAACTACTAAGCTCAAGCCTAAGACTAAATAGGGCGGTTTGTCCGGTAAAATACTGGCTATTCCCAGCATAGCGATCGCTAATAAGAGCATCAATAATTCTACAAACCTGGGTGGGTTGTATTGGCTAGATAGAATAAAGCTGTTGAACCAAAAAGACCAAATTCTCATAATAAGTGAGGAGTTAGGAGTTAGGAGTTGTATAGTCAGTGCTGAATGCTGAGTTAGGAGTTATGAGTTATGTAGTCAGTGTTGAGTGAGGAATTAAAGTTATGAGTTATGAAGCAGCTTTCCATTCAAAACCCCTAATTCTTAACTCCTAACTTTTAACTCCTAACTCCTAACTCCTAACTCCTAACTTCTAACTCCTAGCTTTTGACCTGTGCCGTTTTTTTGTGCACTATCACTTTCTGGAAGTTCAACGCCAAAGATGCGGCTAAAAACTTTGGCGACTTTGTAGCCAGAATCAATCGATTCTAAGGGGTCTTTCCGCAGCCTGTGACGCAAGCATAGTGTGATTACACGGTTAATATCATCAACCGTAACTTCAGTGCGTCCTTCGTATGCTGTTAAGGCTTTGGCGGCGCGGTTAGTAACAATGTCACCCCGCAAGCCGTCTACATCGAGTTCTGAGCAGACTTCAGAAATTTTTACCCGTAATTCATAGTCAATTTTTACTTCTGGCAAAAGCTGTTGAGCATTGACAATTTGCTCTTGGAGTGATTCTTGCTGGGATTTGTAGTTTTCGAGAAATGCTGGAGGATTTTGGTCAAAATCTGCCCGTTGTTCCACGATTTGCACCCGCAAAGCTGGTTCTTTTACGGTGTGAATTTCTGCGTGCATCCCAAAGCGATCAAGCAATTGGGGGCGTAATTCACCTTCTTCTGGATTTCCAGAACCCACAAGAACAAAACGCGCTGGGTGACGGATAGAAATACCTTCTCGTTCTACAGTGTTCCATCCACTCGCGGCGGAGTCGAGTAGCACGTCTACGAGGTGGTCGTCTAGTAAGTTGACTTCATCCACATAGAGAATGCCTCGGTTAGCCTTTGCCAGCAGTCCCGGTTCAAAGGCTTTAACACCTTCAGATAAAGCTTTCTCAATGTCGATTGTTCCACAAACTCGGTCTTCTGTAGCTCCTAGCGGCAGGTCTACCATTTGGACTTTTTTGTGAGCTATAGGAATTTCCGCCCCTTGTTCTAACATTTGGCGGACTTCATCGCTCATCAAGTCGGGGTCGCTAGGATCGCTACTGAAAGGGTCATTGGCAACCACAGAAATTTCTGGCAGCAGATCAGCCAGCGCCCGGATAGTTGTGGATTTCCCGGTGCCGCGATCGCCCATGATCATTACACCACCAATTTTGGGGTCAATCACGTTCAATAGGAGCGCCAGTTTCATTTCTTCCTGGCCCACAATTGCCGTAAAAGGAAATACCACGCGACGCGCACTTGCCGTGGATTGAGCAGTTGGACTCACTAAATTACCTTAACAATATTTTTCTTATTACAGTTCTCTATTGTGACACAGGTCGGGCGTGGAATAGTTTAGTAAATTTAAAAGTCTTCTTTAGCACATTTTTTTTACGTGTATCTACTAAAATAATAATTTAGTTGATGACAGACAGATAATATTGTGTCGCGGCAAAATTGCTTATTGTAGAAGATGCTACTTAAACAACTATGTAACTGAAAAACTAATGAATCAAAATACAGTACAACCTGGTCTTTTTGGATTAGCTAGATCCAATAGGGATTTCTCTCAGGCGAATAGTTGGGGAAAAAATCAATTCAATAATTCCTTTCCTGCTGCATTAGCTTGCTATATGCATAGTCAAGGGCTACAGCTAGTTTATCTAACTCTTGATAAAAACCTAAAAATTAAACATGAAAAAATCGATGTAACTGATATTTTTGGTATTGCACCACTATCTTCAAACTTATTTTTTGCATTTGAAAGCGATTATGTTCCTTATAGAAAACTAGTAGTAGGAAGATTACCAAGAGTAGATTTAGTTACATTAAATACTTTTAATCGTGATACTTGCTTGCGTAGTATAGAAATTAAATTAACAGCTTTACCAGATAATTCAACTTGTCGCTTACCCGATCATAAATACGGCTGTGAAATTGTTACTCGTCCAGATACCATAGTATATTTAACATTAAGTATTGCCGATAAATTTCAAGATTCTAGAGAAGAAATACTTAAATATCTTGATCCTGTTTGTAGTGAAATTAGTGATTGGATTAGTATTCGTAATATGCTTCCTTATATTTCAAAATTGACAGAAAGCCTAAATCATTTCCTTTATGACCATATAGAAATGCAATCTCCATTAGTAATGCAGCCAGTATGGAAAACTGTAGGTAAAACATCAAAATTATATGAAAACTGTTTAAATATATTCATTTGGAGTGATTTTGGTTTTACTAGGTTATTTTTTGATATTACAAAAAGATTACCAATTGGGACAGAAAGTATTCAACGTCATACACGAACTGTAATATGACTGGCAAAAATGTTATATGAATTTGCCAAAAATGGTAAAATACCATACGCATCAATAATTGATATACTGACGTATTATACCAAGAATGATAAAGCTTTTGCGTTAAGTGGATTAAATACTCACCCTTATATGATTTGTGATGAATTAATTAAACCTAGAATTAGGAAAGAAGAGATTGGGAATATTATCTCAGGTGGAGGACAAAATTACTTAAGTCTTGAGAGAATATTTGATGGTATTATCCTAAGTAATCCTGAGATATTTGATGAAAAATTAAAAGAGATATAAAGGTATGAAAGACAAGTCTAGAAATGAGATAAAAAGTTCTTCACTTAGAGTTTTAGACCTTTTTGCTGGTTGTGGAGGGTTATCTTTAGGCTTTCAAAATGCTGGCTTTGATATTATAGCAGCATTTGATAATTGGAAACAAGCTATAGATGTTTATCAAAAAAACTTTAGCCATAAAATTTTCGATTACGATCTTAGTAACTTAAATAAAAACTATCAAATTTTTAGAGAAATACGTCCTGAAATTATTATTGGTGGCCCCCCTTGTCAAGATTTTTCTAGTGCCGGAAAACGTGATGAAGATTTAGGAAGAGGGAATTTAAGTATTGTATTCTCTGAGATAGTTACAAGTGTTCTTCCTCAGTGGTTTGTGATAGAGAACGTAGACCTATTTCATAAAAGCAATAAATATAAAGAGGCTAGACAAATCTTGAAAGCTGCTGGATATGGTTTAAGTGAAATAATTTTGGATGCTAGTCTGTGCGGTGTACCTCAAAAGCGAAAAAGGTTTTTTTGCTTTGGAGAGTTACAAGGACAAGACGAAAGTCTAAAACCTTATTTGAAAAAAAGGTTAGCAGATAAACCAATGACCATTAGAGATTATCTGGGAAATAAATTGGAAATTCAATACTACTACAGACATCCAAGAAGTTACCAAAGAAGAGGAATTTTTAGTATTGATGAACCCAGCCCAACAGTAAGAGGAGTTAATCGTCCTATTCCTAAAACTTATAATAAACACCCTAAAGATCCAGTCCCCGTTACAGACAACTTGCGCCCATTGACTACCATTGAAAGAAGCTACTTGCAAACGTTTCCTGAAACATTTATTTTTGAGGGAACAAAAACAGACCTTGAACAAATGATAGGAAATGCTGTTCCAGTTAAGCTTGCAGAGTATGTTGCTCAAAGTATCCTTGAATATATTAAAGATAATTTAAATAAATCTATAAAAGCTATTGAAAAAACTTATGTTTTAGAACTCAGTTAAGATAAGCAAATTGAACAACTATATCTTTTCTAACAGATCATCAAGCTGATAGCTAATATGCTAAATTTTCTTAGCTATTGGTTAACATTATCAATGTTAGTCTACGTTATTTATGAAATCATGTTTTGCGAATTCAAATATGAACGTCAAATCTATAACTACGTCTGAGAATAATGTTTTGTTGAGTATAAAGTAAAAACGCTCATTGTATTGAGCCTACCATAAAATGTAAGCTAATAGATTCAGCTTAATTTTATGAATGGGATTATTATTATTTAAGAAAAGTTGAGTATGGAAAATTTAATGGAAGAAAGTAAATTTAAACAATGGTTAGAAAAGGAGGTAGGTCTTAAAGCTAGATCATCTCGTGATATTATATCTCGCTTAAAACGAGCAAATAGATTTATTAATGTTAGCTTATTTATAACATCTGAATCATGCAATTTCTGAACTTTCTCATCAACCTAATTTTCAAGAGCTTAGTTATCATACTAAATCACAACTTCGCCGCTCCATCAAATTTTTTTTCAAATTCCGTGCTTATAACAGTGTTAATAATATAATCAGCGAAAAAAATTAGAAATCAGTTATTACAATAAAATGGGAGATTTCATTCAATAGTTTAAATCTCCCAAAGTGTTTTTACTTTATTCATTAGTTTAACTCATATTTATCAAAGTGTACATCAAGTTCTTAGCGAAACTTTTTGCATGAATGATTATCATTCTAAAAAACTGGTAATTTTATTTTTTGGAAGTTCAAAAGGGAGATGGAGTATAAACAATGCCCTATAGACATTGGGCACAAATGCTTATTAGCTGCGTCAACTATCTTAATTTGTCTATTTTAGTTTAGTTTTTCTGGTGCAAAAGTTCCATCAGTAGGGAACAAACAACTACCAACTCATCAATTCTGTACTAAGCATAAATACTTGTAGACTATATGGTTAGTAGATTCAATCGTAAAAGCGAACAATGGCGTGTGTGGGTAGCTAATGCATCATTCAAATCTATGAAATCACCTTTTATTGTTCAGAATTGGCGGCGACTACTCAAGTCTCTTTTTCCGATTCTCGTTTTAACATCTTTTATTACCGTATTGTTGGTGGACAGTTTCACCCCTGCTGTCGCACAGTTACCCCGTCAGGAAATTCGCGGGGTTTGGATGACCAACAATGATTTTGACACCCTCAAAAATCGGGAAAAAGTGCAGGATGCGGTGAGTCAATTACGACGGCTGAACTTCAACACAATCTATCCTGTGGTGTGGAATTCTGGCTATGTAATGTATCCTAGTGCGATCGCACAACGTGCAGGTATTCAACCTTTTGTCTACAAAGGTTCAGATGGACATGATATTCTTGCAGACCTGATTAACCAAGCTCATCGCAAAGGACTGCTGGTGATTCCCTGGTTTGAGTTTGGGTTCATGGCTCCCCCAACTTCAGAATTGGCACTGAATTATCCTAATTGGTTCACACAAAAGCGGGATGGTAGCCAAACTTCCATTAGTGCGGCTGGTGAGGTTATGTGGCTCAATCCGTTCCATCCGCAAGTGCAACAGTTCATCACCAATCTAGTGTTGGAAACTGTCACCCAATATGATGCCGATGGCATTCAGTTTGACGATCACATGAGTTTGCCCCACGAATTTGGCTACGACAAATATACAGTTGCTTTGTACACCAAAGAAACGAAGAATCCTCCCCCAACTAATACCCAAGATGAGGCATGGATAAAGTGGCGGGCAGATAAAATTACAGCGTTCATGGTACAACTTAACCAAGCTGTGAAACAGAGAAAACCCCAGGCGATTTTCTCTGTTTCTCCTAATTACTATGATTTTGCTTACAAGTTTCACCTGCAAGATTGGCTGAGTTGGATACGGCAAAATATTGTTGACGAGTTAATTGTGCAAGTTTATCGTCCTGATCTGCAAAGTTTTGTAGCAAATATTTCCCGCCAAGAAATTCAAGAAGCACAACAAATAATTCCAACTGGAATTGGCATTATGACAGGGTTACGAAATAATCCAGTTCCCATGCAGCAAATTAAGTCTCAGGTGCGGGCTGCTCAAGAACGTGGTCTAGGCGTAACCTTCTTTTATTATGAGAGTCTTTGGAATGATGCTCTAGAACCTTTAAATGAGCGACAAGCTGGATTTCAAAGTCTCTTTCCATCTTCAGCACTCCGTGCCAAAGTTGAATAATTTTTTTGTTGAATTTGAGTTCACTGTAGACGATAAAATCATCTAGGTTATTTAGGTGCGCCTAAGGCTTCTCGGTTTTTTCATAACTGCAACCATTTTAGTGACAAATGCTTTGTATGAGATATTAAGAAAACATCTCAAAATTACCCGATTTATCTTTGAGCTAAAGACTATTAATACCAGGCCTATTTCATTCTCATCTAGCCCGCCTCAGAATGAATTCTGAGTCTAATAGCGAAAGTCATCTAAAAAATGACTGAAAAAAGGTTCTAGTCCGTTTTAACGGACTTTAGCTATTAGCCTAGAACTTTAGTTTTAGGTTGTTTATGTATAGAATGAAATAGGCTTACTATTAATAGCAACAAGTAAAATAAAGATCAAAGATAACGGTAGAACTACTAAATCTGTATGTCTCAAGTTTCTATTATCATTCCTACTTTAAATGAAGCAACTAACTTAGGACGTACATTGCGCCAACTGACTTTACTTAATCCTCCTCCTTCTGAGGTGATAGTGGTAGATGGTGGCAGCCAAGATCAGACGGTGAAAGTTGCAAAGCAAATTTTTGAGTCATTTAATCAAACTTTGAATGTACAATTTCTTTTATCTGAACAACCAGGGCGTTCTCTTCAGATGAACTATGGAGCATCAGCAGCAACTGGAGATATTCTTTGCTTTCTTCATGCAGATACTTGGGTTCCAGATGATTTAATTATCGTCATTAACAAGACCCTGGCAGAGCCTACGGTTGCCTGTGGGGGGTTCATTTCTCTGATGTCAGGATCTCAAACAACTCGTTGGGGTATCTCTCTACATAATTATCTAAAAACTTACTACGCACCACTGTTATTTAAGCCTCACCTATTCTTTCGAGGATTGCGTCTGTTGTTTGGAGATCAAGTAATGTTCTGCCGTCGGATTGATTTTTGGGATTGTGGCGGATTTGATGAGGGATTGCCGATTATGGAGGATGGAGATTTATGTCTGAAGTTAGTTAAAAAAGGACGTATTTATTTGGTAAATCGTATTGTTCATTCCTCAGATCGTCGCGTAGCCAAATGGGGCAGCTTCAAAGCAACCGCAATTTACCTTTATATTGGGTTTTTATGGGGGATTGGCGTTAATGCAAATTATCTTAAACAGTTTTATCAAGATATTCGCTGATTTAAGCTCCAGTCATAGTGAAGATAGGATATCCGCGTTGAAGCATTAAGGGGATAGTCTGTTTTCAAGTATGAGCGAATGTATTCGGGAACGGAGGGTGCAACTTTTAAAAAATCCTGACGATACCACTTCAAAATTTTATTACAGTAAAGTGTTTTGCTCTCGATATCATAACGGACTTTTTCAGGGTTATTTATGAAACGACGCGCATCTTCATCTAATTGCTGACTGACTTGCTCAGGAAAGTAAGCTCCCGAACGTAGTAAAGGACAACCAACTGAAGCACAAACGATCGCAAAATGAATTCGCGGCTCCCGCAATTTGTCCCGTAAAATAGAGTTCTCAATTTCAGTTAAACTATAACTTTCCCCAAAGATATAATAAGCGCGACGTTGGAAGAACCACAAAAAAGCTAACCAGTTGGGAATCCCTAAAATTCGCGGACGAATCGACTCTATCGGGTATCTCTCTAAAATTGTCGAAATGGTGAACGCATTGTAAAGATTAATCCACAATGCCAATTGTTCGAGATTGTTGCTATTAGATTTAAAAACCAGATTTCTTTCGCTCGATAACCAATCTGCAATTGCTTGGGGTTGCTCTTTTTTCCAAGCTACATAGTCTACACAACCCTCTTGATCAACATACTGACGCAACAACCTGTCCCAAGGTTCAAAATCAATCATTATCGCTGTGTTTATATATTAGCTGTTTTTTTTACTTATAACAATCAAAACCGAGAAAATAGGGGCATTAAAAGTAGGTTTTTTTAAGCTTCTCAGTAATTTTCTCTTTCACGAATGATTTAAGATTGCTATACATTATAAAGTTAATAGAAAATTAAGTCTAGATAATTTTTTTGACTTGCCTTAGTAAAAGTTTGTTTGTGCGTAACGTTATTTTATTCTGTTACTAGTATTTTTATCAAGACAGCAAGAGGAAAGTTCGTAATTTATTCATCTTCATTTCAAATACCTCTTCAATTATAAGAAAGCCTCTAAGCTAGAGGGTGTTAGAGACTAGGAACTTTGTTATCTGCTTTTATAAAAGCTACCTCTATCACCAAACCTTTGCCTCTAACTATGGAGTAGTTGAAGGCATATATGGATAATCGTACAAGTTAAGTTTATATGTAACTACTGATACAAAGCAAAAATACTACGATTATGCAATCTAAAATTCCAGCAGGGCTAATATCTTAATTTCTCACTCTAGGTGTACAAAGCTTAATTTAACGCTGAAACTTCTGATAGATTATAAAAGATTTTTTTTGGGTTACAACCTTAGATGTCTCAGTATTAACTAATGGAATTATAAAAGGATTGACTGCAATGGAAAATATCAACGCGGCAAAAATGACAGAGCGTTATACTGCTTTGGCTATTGGAATCGCTTATTTACTTTTAGGTTTAGCTGGCTTTGTACCAGCTTTAGTTTCATTGCCAGGAACAAACGAATCTTTTATTCCACTTGATGAATCTACTGGCGCTTATTCTGCGGGTTTTGGTTATATCTTTGGCTTAATTCCTACCAATTTCTTACATAACCTTATACGTTGTGCTGTAGGATTGTTTGGAATTACTTCTTACAGTAATGTTACCACTGCACGCTTGTTTAACCGTGCTTTTGCAATTTCTTATGCTTTGCTAGCTGTCATGGGATTGTTGCCTTTCGCTAAGACATCTTTTGGTTTAATGCCACTGTTTGGTTACAATGTTTTGCTCAATGCATTAGCAGCGATCGCAGCTGCTTATTACAGCCTTGTCATACCAGCTAAAGCCAAGGGCGTTAATGTAGCCGAAAATATTTAACATCTTTTTGTATCCAATAAAATTTGGTGGCAGAAATTATTTTTTCTGCTACCAAATCTTATCCCAAGCTGCTAAAATCTCCCACACATGGCAGATGTATCTATCAATAGAGATTCATTAAGCAAGAATTGAACTTTATGGATGCAAAACAACTAAGTCAAGAACTGCGTCAAGGAAAAAACCCTCACATGAGCCGGAGATGAGCAATTATTGGCTTGTCTATGCTTGGGGGTTCAATGGGACAACTTGTGACGCTCTACCAAACAGGGATTGTTAACCACCTCCCTGATCCGCCAATCCCCATATTTGATGCAGATCGAGTTGATGCATCTAACTACGCTTACAGCCGATTTAACTCACCTGATGGGTCAATCATGGTAGTTACTTATGCGCTCACTGCTTGGCTGGCTGCTGCCGGAGGACTAGATCGGGCACGGCGCAATCCATTTATACCAATTGCAATGGGCGTTAAGCTCGTGTTAGACACTGCGGTTTCTGCCAAGTTAGCTCAGGAAGAATGGAGCGAGAACAAAGCCTTTTGTGAGTACTGCCAAGTTGCAACAGTTTGTTCTATCGCGTCGTTAGTGCTTGCAGTACCCGAAATTATTGCTGCTATTCGCACCCTCCGGGGAAAACCTGACAAAAACATCGCAGCAAGCAGCAGTATGCAGTAATCAAAGGACTAAAGCAATACAACTCAAGCCAATAAACCCAGCAAAGTTTTAGAATTTTTCTCTCTGTGTTCTCTGTGCCTCTGCGGTTCGTTTTATATCCTCCGGTGTAGTGTCAGTTAGTTGCTGATTGAGGCGATCGCAATGACACAAAACAACAATCCTCCTGGCTGGACAAGACGACAACTACTCCGGTTCGGGTTAGCAGGGATGACTTTACCACTCGCTGCCTCTCAACTATCCAATTGCCAAAAGTGGAAGTTATTAGTTATGGAAAGCTCAAAGCAAGTTGATTATAGAGCTACTGAAGGACAGTTGTTATCCCGCCCAACTCGCCCCACAACAACTGCTTTGACCGGGTTACACTCACTAGGGCTGGATGGGCAGCGAGATGGTTTTGTCTATGTACCTGAAAGCTATCGGACAGATCAGCCTGCTCCACTGGTGTTGATATTGCATGGAGCCGGAGGCGATGCGGAGGGTGCGCTAAAAATCCTTTATCATCTAGCAATTCGCATTGCGACAATTCTGTTGGCAGTAGACTCACGCCAACAAACTTGGGATATTATTCGGGGTAGCTATGGTCCTGATATTGCCTTTATCGATCGGGCACTAGCACAAACTTTCAGTCATTATGCGATCGCTCCGAACCAAGTAGCGATCGCCGGTTTCTCTGATGGTGCTTCCTACGCCCTTTCGGTTGGCATTTAAAGCTGGGGCGAGATGCTTTTTATTCGGAAACTTTTGGGAATGAAATGAAATTTTCCAAACTGATGTAGTTGGGGCGCTGAACGGCCCGATTAATATGATAACCGTAGGTCAGGCGATCGCTAAACTTGGCGGTAAGCATACAACCAATCTCCGAATTCCGATAAATGAAGATGTAACAATATGAATGCAAGCCGACGCATTCACAATGCAAGCTATTGCCAAATTGAATTCGCTACGAATTAATGAAATGCTGTATTAAGGATAGACATGGAAAGAGAGATTAAAGATTCACATGGAATTACATGGACTTGTATTCAAGCATTTTCAGGTCTTTCTGACATTTCAAAAGCTCAAGATGCAGCTGAAGTCGAAGGAGAACCAGATACTTACTGGGTTGTCTGTACTCCTAGTGGCGGCGCACAGTCTATACGGCTGAAGTTAAAAGGCAAATGGGAAGAAGAATACTCTGATGAGGCGTTACTCAAGGAAATTAAAACGCAGCAATAATTGGCGTTGTTGATTAAAAAGGGAGAATAAGCCTTTCAAAATTCTCCTTTTTAAAAAGGATTTAAAGTTTTGGCTACCTCAAGTACCATTTTTAAAACAACCTCTAAGACGCACAAGAAAAAGTAATTGATTTTATGACAAATACAGTAATTATTACAGGTGCATCGCAAGGAATTGGCAAAGCTACAGCATTATTGTTTGCCCGTCATAACTATAATGTTGTGTTAGCAGCTCGTCAACTTGACCGTTTAGAAGCTGCTGCTGCACAGATACGGGAACTTGGACAAGAAGCGATCGCTATTTCTTGCGATGTCAAAGATCCTTTACAAGTAAACAACCTGATTCAGAAAGGAATAGATCATTTTGGTCACATAGACGTATTAATTAATAATGCAGGTATCTTTTGCTTAGGTCCCGTCGAGGATTTTAGCTTAGATGATTGGCATGAGATAATTGATACCAATTTGTGGGGCTACATCCATACTATTAATGCCATTCTGCCCCATTTCTTAGAACGTCGCAAAGGAACCATTGTTAATGTTAGTTCTATTGGTGGTATAGAACCGATTCCTTATCACATTCCTTACACAACCACTAAATACGCCATAACTGGGTTGACAAAATCGTTACACGCAGAGTTATCACCTAAAGGCATTCACGTTAGCGGAATTTATCCCAGTTTTATCAGTACTCAACTGATGGAACGAGCAATATTTCGCGGTAAGGACGAAGAAGCGGCTCAAGCGCGTTTTGAGTTGGTAGGTAAAGCAATTCAAGCTCCTGTACTAGAAAAGCCTGAAGATGTAGCAAAATCAATTTGGGAAGCAGTAAAAAATCAGCGTTCTGATGTCATAGTAGGCACAGCAAACTTTTGGAAAGCTGTTTATCACTTGTCTCCTAATTTGATGCAGTCAGCTGTTCGCCGCCTCTTTGGTATGGAAGAACGAACAGGCAGGGGAGCAGGGGGCAGGGAGCAAGGGGGAGAGAAATAAATAAGTGTATTCAGGGATATTCAGGTAGTAAAAATTACTAAAATTTTCTCTTTGCTCCCTCTGCTGATTTCACGATGATCTCACTTTTCGCGTTGCTCTTCTCCCCTGCCCCCTGCCCCTTTTCCTCTTCTTTGACTCTGCCATTGGAAGTAACAACCAAGGTAGAGGTTATGGCAACAACTTTTCAGTAGTGTAGAGGCTTAAAGTAACTTGGAAATTTCTCAATGGCATATCAGGGTGTAATTTTGGATGTCGATGGGACGCTTGTTATCAGTAATGATGCCCATGCTCAAGCCTGGGTAGAAGCATTTGCAGCATTTGGCTATGAGGTAGAGTTTGAGCAAGTTCGACCACTGATTGGCATGGGAGGCGACCAGATTATTCCTAAGTTTGCGCCAGGACTTTCTGATCAAGAAGGAAAAGGTAAGGAAATCGCCGACAAACGCAAAGAACTGATCATCAACAAGTTTGGGGCAAATTTGACTCCCGCTAATGGTACGCGGCAACTAATATTGAAGATGCAGGATCAGGGGTTGCGTTTAATCATCGCTACTTCAGCAACGAGTCAAGAACTGTCAGTGTTGCTCAAAGCTGCACAAGTCGATGATTTACTCAGTCAGGATGAGGCAGCAACATCTAGTGATGCCGAAGCTTCCAAACCTGCTCCAGATATTGTGGAAGCGGCTTTGAGTCAGTTGAAGATGCAGCCATCCGAGGTAGTAATGCTGGGCGATACTCCCTACGATATTGAGTCTGCAAATAAAGCTGGTATTGGCGTGATTGCGTTTCGTTGTGGTGGTTTTGATGATAGTCAGTTAAAAGATGCGATCGCAATTTACAATGATCCTGCTGATTTGTTAGCACATTATGACACCTCACCTCTAGCAAGCAAAGCAATGACGAGCAAATAATTATTTAAAAATGCCGCCGTTTACTAGTTTGGCCAGTTGCCAATTTTTCCAGCCATGTTGATGCTTCTTTGTACAGTTTGAACTGGCTTTCACTGGCACGAAACTCTTTTGTGTGAACCATTCTTCTGCCCTGAACCCAATTTGTGCCGTGGTACTTGTGCAGCAATTCATGATACAAGACAAACTCACTCACAAATTCAGGGACACTGCCATTATCAAGGGTCAAGCTGATCACTACCCGATCTCTAGCTGGCTCATAGTGCCCAAACTTCCGGTAAGTGTTAATTTGGCTCCATGCAAGACGCGGTTTGGCAAGAGTTGCAGCAAAATATTCACGGTTTAGTTTGTCAAATAAGTCATTTAGGTTATAAAACTTACCTTGTGGGTTTTCTGCAATTACTTCCGCAATTAAATCAAGCTCTAGCAGTACATTACTGTATTCTTCAGAACTGGCAAACGATCTAATTAGTCGCGTATTATCTTGATTTCTCCCAAAAAGAGCAGATTCTACTAATGCTGTCAGTACTTCTTCTGACGCATTAATGAATCCCTCATTAACAATAATGTGAGCAGCATCACCAGACCTTTTAACTTTGTATAAAAGTGCAAAGCTAGTGAATTCAATCATTAGTTTTACTGACTCTTCTCTATGTTTTATTAACATTTTTCTAGCAATCTGCTGCATACAACAAGTACTTTCCAGGTGAAGTTGCAGGTTAACTTCGTCCGTTAAAAACTTCATCCAAGAGTAGATTTGCCGCGATGAACGACTTAGGTTTGCTGGTGTTGCTTGTTTGTTAAAACATATTTCTTCAATTGCTGTTACTGTTTTTACTAAAGTCTTTGTTATTTGTTGAGTCTGTGCAGATTTTAGAGTAGAATTAGATACTAAATTAAAAATGGATTGCAAAATAATATTCTGTTGTGTTTTAATATTTTTTAATTGGATATTATTAATGTTCATTTATCATGTTATTGTTTCGGATTTTCGGATAAAAATTTATTACAAAACCAATCATTAGAAACTTTTCTTTCAATAGGTTAAATATAGCTCTATTGAAGTAAACTTCCTCCAGTATCAGAAGCGATCGCTTCATAGTCGGCTTAAACTCCAGCACAAACGTGGCCAGGCTAAAGCAGGGCGCTATATTGCACGAAACCCCCCATTCCTAGACATATTGATATAGCAGTCCTAAATCCAGGGCTATTTCATTCTCATTTAGTCCGCCTCAGAATGAATTCTAAGTCTAATAGCGAAAGTCGTCTAAAGACGACTGAGAAAAAGTTATAGTCCGTTAAAACGGACTTTAGCTAAAAGTCAAAGAACTTCAGTTCTGGGCGGTTTCTGTCTAGAACGAAGAACCGTTATAACACTTGATCTTTTTGTGCTACTAAGCAAGACGACGTAACACCATGATAGAACGGTCTGTAACTGGCACAGTTTGCTCACCCATAACTAATTTTCCTGGGCTAAGGAAGCGAGATTCGTTGGTGTCAATAACTATTTCCCATTCCCTGTCATTGAGAACATTGGGTAAGGCAAACTCAAGCGTTTCGTAGTGAGCATTAAAAAATAGCAAAAAGCTTTCATCAATAATCCGTTCACCACGGCGGCCAGGAGTAACAATGCCCTCGCCATTCAAGAAAATTTCCATAGCTTTGGCATAACTAACTAGCCACTGCTTTTCAGTCATTTCGCTACCATCGGCATTAAACCAACCAATATCATTGATCCCAAAACCGTGAATAGGACGGCCTTGAAACCACTTACGCCGTCTAAATACTGGATGCTTATGACGAAAATCAATCAGTTCGCGGCTAAAATCTAGTAGTTCGGAATTAGACTTTTGTAAACTCCAATCACGCCAAGAAATTTCATTATCTTGGCAGTAAGCATTGTTATTACCCTTCTGAGTGCAACCAATTTCATCTCCTGCTAGTAGCATGGGTACGCCTTGAGACAGCATTAGAGTTGCTAAAAAGTTGCGTCGCTGACGTTCCCGTAAACGGATGACATCTGGGTTATCGGTTTCTCCTTCTACACCGCAATTCCAAGAGCGGTTATGGCTTTCCCCATCCCGGCTATCTTCGCCGTTGGCCTGATTATGCTTTTCGTTGTAGCTGACCAAATCATTGAGCGTGAAGCCATCATGAGCAGTGATGAAATTAATACTGGCACTGGGATTACGCCCGTTTGCTTGGTAAAGGTCAGGGCTGCCAGTAAAACAGTAAGCAAATTGTCCCAGGCTATCATCCTCACCACGCCAAAAATCCCGGACAGTATCACGATATCTGCCATTCCATTCAGACCAACGTAAAGGAAAATTGCCAACTTGATAACCGCCTTCTCCCAAATCCCAAGGTTCAGCAATCAGCTTCACATCTGCCAGAACTGGATCTTGATGAATAATATCAAAAAAAGCCGCGAGATTATCTACTTCATATAGTTCTCGCGCTAATGCTGAAGCTAAGTCAAAGCGAAAGCCGTCAACATGCATTTCTGTTACCCAATAGCGCAGGCTATCCATGATTAACTTCAAAACTTGGGCATGACGCACATTTAAAGAGTTGCCGCAGCCTGTGAAGTCCATGTAGTAACGGGAATTATCTTTGACCAAGCGGTAGTACACGGCATTATCGATGCCTCGCAACGATAATGTTGGCCCTAAATGATTGCCTTCGCCAGTGTGGTTATAAACTACATCTAAAATTACTTCAATGCCTGCAGAGTGTAAGTCCTTGACCATCTGCTTAAACTCGGTCACTTGTTGTCCAAGTGAGCCACTAGCACTGTAACCAGAGTAGGGTGTCAAAAAATTAATGGAATCGTAGCCCCAATAATTTTTGAGTCCTTTATCCGCCAGAAATCCTGGAGAGGATAAAAAGTGATGCACAGGCATCAATTCCACAGATGTAATTCCTAGTTGTTGAAGATATTGAATTGCGGCTGGATGTGCTAGCCCTGCATAAGTACCACGTAATTCTTCTGGAATTCCTGGGTGTAACTTAGTAAAGCCTTTAACGTGAGTTTCATAAATAATAGTTTCGTGCCACGGTATGGAAAGTAGTTTGTCGTCTCCCCAATCAAAAGACTGATCGACAACAATACACTTCGGCATAATTTCGGCATTATCTAAATCGGAAAAAGCTAAGTCTTGTTCTGGTGCATCTAAAGAGTAGCCAAAATTAGCTGGATTATCGCTAAAGTCCCCATCAATTGCCTTAGCATAGGGATCAATTAGTAGTTTATTAGGGTTAAATCGATGACCAAGTTCTGGGGCCCAAGGGCCATGTACTCTAAACCCATAGCGTTGTCCAGGCCCTACTCCTGGTAGATAAGCGTGCCAAACAAAGTTATTTTTTTCTGTTAAAGGCAAGCGAATTTCATGATTATCAGCATCAAATAAACAAAGTTCTACACCTGTTGCATTTTCGGAAAATAAAGCAAAGTTCGTGCCTTTACCATCCCAACTAGCACCCAAAGGGTATACATTCCCAGGCCATACAGCTACATACATAAAGGAATTACCAAGAGATAATTTTACTGTTAATAACGAATCTGAAGATGTGTTTAAAAATAACTTATATAACTTAATCTCAAGATTAAAGCTTATATATTTATTTAGATTAACTATGAAAAGAAGTGTTTTGGATTTCGGACACTAATAAAATTTTTATATTATTAATTTACAATATTGAGAGCGTCCTTATTCTGTTGGACTCATAAATATGTTAACAAGTCTATTTACAAGATATTTTAAGCATCATAAATTTACGAAAAATAGCAAATAGCTACATCTACCAAAATGAATAAATTTATTTATATCAGCGTGTATATTTACTTAAAGCATCTTTTGTGAAACTCTCATATCGATTTTCTATTAGCTTATTGTTGTAGCATTTATCTGCGATCGCAGGCATGATCTACAGTATAAGATGTCAAATATGGGTTACTTTTAGCGAATGCACGATCGTTGTAGAAGAAATAACTTTACTACATCAGCCCTCTGTCTTCGTACTCTTTTTTAACAAAGATATTGTTATGAGCCAGTATATTTTCAGTAGCCTCACGGCTGATGAAGAACTGAATTTTTCTGATGAAACAGAGGTTTTTGTCTTCCCTACTTCTTTTGCCCAGCAGCGATTGTGGTTTCTCGACCAATTAGCATCGGGCAATCCATTTTACAATGTGTCAACAGCACTTTGCCTGAAAGGTTCCCTCAACTTTACCGCTTTAAAGCAGACATTCAACGAAATTGTTCGTCGCCACGAAACCTTACGCACTACGTTTGTGATCGTAGAACAGCAACCAGTGCAAGCGATCGCACCTAGCTTAACCATACCTCTTCCCTTAATAGATATACGCAATTTCGATCAAGAATGTGAGATACAAGTACGGCGCATTGCAACCGCAGAGGCTCAACATCCTTTCAATCTCACCACCGGGCCATTGCTGCGAGTGAAACTCCTACAAGTAGATGAAGCAGAATATGTGCTGTTACTAAATTTACATCACATTGTTGCCGATGGCTGGTCAATTGGGGTGCTGATTAGAGAACTGGGGATATTATATAAAGCTTTTGTAGAAGATAAGGGATGTCTGATGTCTACGCTTCTGCCAGAATTACCCATTCAGTATGCAGATTTCGCTCAATGGCAACGGGAGTGGCTGCAAGCAGTGGGGGAAAACGGCTGTTCGCCTTTACAAACGCAGTTAGCTTATTGGCGAAAGCAATTAGACGGGATTTCGGTGCTGGATCTCCCCACCGATCGAGTAAGACCAGTAGTTCCAACCTATAGGGGTGCAAAACAATTTTTAGAACTACCACACTTCTTAACTCAAGCGCTAGAGACACTTAGCTACCAAGAAGATGTAACCTTGTTCATGACAATGCTTGCAGCGTTTCAGACTTTGCTTTATCGCTATACGCAGCAAGAGGATATTGTAGTAGGTTCAGCGATCGCTAATCGCAACCGTAGCGAACTAGAAGGATTAATTGGTTTTTTTGTCAATAGTTTGGTGCTACGTAGCGATTTATCAGGGAACCCGACATTTCGAGAATTATTAAATCGAGTGCGAGAGGTAACTTTGGGAGCATACACTCATCAGGATTTGCCCTTTGAAAAGCTGGTGGAAGAACTTCACCCAGAGCGAGATTTGAGCCGCCATCCCTTATTTCAAGTCGTATTTAGTCTGCAAAATACTCCCATTGAAGCACTAGAGTTACCTGGGTTGAAGCTTTCGTTATTCGATTTCGACAGTAAAATTGCAAAGCTTGATTTAGAGTTCCATCTGTGGCGAGACTTGGAAACTCTCAAAGGGGAAGTGGTGTATAGCACCGATTTATTCGATCAAAGCACCATTACGCGAATGCTGGGGCATTTCCAAATGCTGTTAGAAAGTATTGTTGCCAATCCAAAACAGCGTATTTCAGATTTAGCTTTGCTTACTGAAGGAGAACGACAGCAGTTATTAATTGATTGGAATAACACTAAGAAAACGTACCCAGATGGTAAGTGTTTTCATCAGTTGTTTGAAGCACAAGTTGAAAAAAGTCCCGATGCGATCGCACTAGTATTTGGTAATCGACAACTCAGCTACAAAGAGTTAAATATACGTAGCAATCAACTTGCACATTATCTCAAAAAAATAGGTGTACAAACTGAATCTTTAGTTGGTATTTGTGTGGAGCGAACGCCAGAAATGATAATTGGCATATTAGGCATCTTCAAAGCTGGCGGTGCATACCTTCCTTTAGATCCCAGCTATCCTCAAGAGCGTCTTAACTTTATGTTGCAAGATGCACAAGTTTCAGTATTGCTTACACAAGAAAAATTACTTCAAAATTTTACAAAATTCTCGAATCAAATTATTTGTATAGATAAAGATTGGGCAGCTATTACACAACATAGCCAAGAAAACCCAAAGAGTTACCTAACATTTCAAAACTTAGCTTATGTCATCTATACCTCTGGCTCAACAGGGCAGGCAAAAGGTGTTTTAATTGAACACCGAGGATTGTCTAATTTGCTAGCAGATCAGATTGAGGTTTTTAAATTGCAACCGAGTAACCGCATTCTGCAATTCGCATCACTAAGTTTTGATGCCTCAATTTTTGAGATTGTCATGGCATTGGGAATAGGAGCAACCCTTTATTTAACAAATAAAGAATGCCTTATATCTGGAAAAGCTTTGCTCCAACTATTACGTGAAAAATCTATTACCCACGTTACCCTTCCGCCTGCGGTTTTAGCAGTTATACCTACAGAATCATTACCTGCATTACAAACTATTATTAGTGCGGGTGAATCATGTTCTGAGAATATAGTAAAAAGTTGGTGGAATCCTAGCCGTAAGTTTTTTAACGCTTACGGGCCTACTGAAGCAACCGTTTGGTCAACCGTTGCGGAAATTAAATCTGTGAGTGAAAAACCGCCTATTGGCCGCCCAATTGCTAACACTGAAATTTATATATTAGATAAGCATTTACAGCCTGTACCAGTTGGAATTTTAGGCGAATTATATATCGCTGGTGATGGGTTAGCACGAGGCTACCTAAACTGCCCTGAATTAACTGCTAAAAAATTTATTCCCAATCCTTTTAATGGTAAAAAGGGAGCAAGGCTTTACAAGACGGGTGATTTAGCCCAATATCGAATAGACGGTAATATCGAGTTTTTAAACCGCATTGATAATCAAGTAAAAATTCGTGGCTTCCGCATTGAGTTATCAGAAATTGAAACAGTTATAAGACAGCATAATAAAGTAGAAAAAGCAATTGTAATTGCTCAAGGTAATCTATATGATAACAAGCATTTAGTAGCTTACATTGTTTCTAAGTCATCCCAGGAGCAAACAATTATTGAACTACGTCAATTCTTAAAAGAAAAATTACCAGAATACATGATACCAAAAGCTTTTGTACTTCTGGATTCTCTGCCGTTAACGGCTAATGGCAAAGTGGATCATTATGCATTAAAAGCGATTGATAGTCAGAGCCGCTCAATAGATAAAGCTTTTGTTGCTCCTCGTACTCCAACTGAGTCAACCTTGGCAAAAATCTGGGCTGAAGTGCTTAATGTTGAGAATGCAGGTATTCATGATAACTTCTTTGATTTGGGAGGAAATTCGCTACTGGCTATACGTTTATTAGACCAGATAAACAAGCAGTTTGAGCGTGATTTACCCTTATCTAATCTATTTTTAAATCAAACAATTGAAAGTTTAGCAATTTATCTATCTTCTAAAACAGATTCTCTCGCGTGGTCTCCTTTGGTTACGATTCAACCGAATGGCTCAAATCCCCCTTTCTTTTGCGTCCATCCAATATTTGGTGTTGTCTTCCCTTATTATGAATTAGCTCATCAATTGGGGAAAAACCAACCTTTTTATGGACTACAGCCTATTGGAATTGATGGAGAAACTCCACTAAATCGCATTGAAGATATGGCTAGCCACTACATTAAAGCATTACGCTCAGTACAACCGAAAGGTCCTTATTTTATAGGAGGTTGGTCTTTTGGAGGTTGGGTTGCTTTTGAGATGGCTCAACAACTCCAAAATTCTGGGGAAGAAGTAGCTCTACTTGCTGTGCTTGACACTGTAGCACCAATTAAGAGCAATCTACCTTCTTTGAATAATGCTTTCAAGTTTATTTTTACTACAGTCGTGCCATATATGTGGCCCTTTTTCCTTGATTATTTGCGTCTAATTACTGCTCCTAGTAAGAACCGTAATTACAGTTTAACTTCTCGATTGACTAATTTTAAGAAGTTGATGCGATCGCTCAAAACAAATCTGTTCTCGCATTTCATCCAAAAAGAGGATACCACACTCAACCTGATATCTGAAGAATCCAAGCGAAGGCTTTTAAGTGAGTCAGCTATTTTTCCTATGCTTCGTGTTTTTTACGCCAATAGCCAAGCAGTTCTAAACTACGTTCCGCAAGTCTACCCTAAGGGAATTAATCTTTTTAGAACAAAAGTTCAGTTAAACATTGCCGAAGAGGAGTCGAGTATGGGTTGGAATAAGTTAGCTATGGGAGGAACTGAAATTCATCATATTCCTGGCAATCACCTAACCATGCTGAGAAAACCCCATATTCAGGTTCTCGCAGCGCAGTTAAGAGCCTGTATTGAGAAAGCACAAACTTTAAAATAAGGATCAATATGTTTTCTGAAGAAGTCTTTGTCTTTCCAGTATCTTTTGCCCAACAACGGTTATGGTTCCTTGACCAGTTGATCCCTGACAATACTATTTATAATGTGCCGACAGTAATTCGCTTAGCAGGTTCGCTTAACTTAACGGCACTAGAGCAGACTTTTAACGAAATTTTACATCGCCATGAAAGCTTACGCACTACATTTATAGTGTTAGATGGACAACCTCTACAGGCGATTGCACCCAGCTTAACAATACCTATTTTTGTATTAGACCTCCAGCTACTGCCAGATGGTGAAAGGGAGGTTGAAGTAAATAGCATTATTAACGCAGAGATAGAACATCCTTTTGATTTATCCTCTGGGCCATTACTGCGAGTGAAGTTGCTTGTCCTTTCTAAGACAGAAAATATTCTATTACTGAATATGCACCACATTATCTGCGATGATTGGTCTATTGGGGTGCTGATTCGGGAACTGGGAATACTGTACACAGCTTTTGCACAAAACCAGCCTTCTCCTCTATTAGAATTGCCTCTCCAATACGCCGACTTTGCTCACTGGCAGCGCGAATGGCTACAAGGAGAAGTACTGCAAACGCAGTTAACTTATTGGCAGCAGCAATTAAATGGTATTTCTATGCTGCATTTACCTACCGACAAAGTCAGGCCAGCTATACAAAGTTATGAAGGAGCAACACAATTTTTTGAGTTACCAAAAAAGCTAACTGATGCATTAGAAAAGCTTTCGCAGCAAGAAGGTGTAACCTTTTTTATGATGCTGTTAGCAGCATTTAAAACTTTGCTATACCGCTATACACATCAAGAAGATATTGCGGTAGGTTCGCCAATTGCTAACCGTAATCGTAGCGAAATAGAAGGTCTAATTGGTTTTTTTGTCAATAGCTTAGTATTACGCAGTAATTTAGCTGGAAACCCAAGTTTCCGAGAACTTTTAGGCAGAGTCCGAGAGGTAACACTAGAAGCTTATAGCCAGCAAGATTTGCCCTTTGATAAGCTAGTTGAAGAACTGCATCCAGAGCGAAATTTGAGCTATCATGCCTTATTCCAAGTAGTGTTTAGTTTACAGAATGCCCCAATGTCGGCACTAGAGCTACCTGGATTAGTGCCTAGCTTTATGAGTATTGATTTAAAAAAAACGCGCTTTGATTTAGAACTACACTTATGGAAGTGTTCTGATGATTTTAGGAGTTTATGGGGTGCAAACTGGGAGTACTCTGAAGGGCTTCGTGGCGTAATAGTTTACAACAAAGATATATTTGATAAAGCTACTATTAGCCGGATGTTAGAACATTTTAAAACTCTGTTGTCAAGCATTGTTGCTAATCCCGAACAACAAATTGCAAATTTACCACTATTAAGTGAAGCAGAGCTATATCAGATATTAGTGGAGTGGAATAATACTAACACCAATTATCCGCATAATAAGTGTATCTATCAGTTGTTTGAAGAACAAGTACAGTATCATCCTAATTCTATAGCAGTAATCTTTGGTAACGCTCAACTCACTTATCAAGAGTTGAATAATCGTAGCAATCAACTAGCACAATACTTACAAAAAATCGGGGTTGGTTCAGAAAAATTAGTAGGTATTTGCATTTCACAGTCTATAGAAATGATAGTTGGCTTATTAGGCATTCTGAAAGCAGGAGGAGCTTATGTGCCTTTAGATCCCAGCTATCCTCAAGAACGCCTAAAGTTTATGCTGGAAGATGCACAGGTTTCAGTATTGCTAACACAAGAAAAGTTGCTCAAGTATTTTGAATGTTTCTTGAATCCAATTCTTTGCATAGATAAAGACTGGGAGATTATTACTCAAGAAAACAAAAATAACCTTAAAAGTAGCGCTATATCTAACAATTTAGCTTATGTTATTTACACTTCTGGCTCTACAGGAAAACCCAAGGGAGTAGCCATAACTCACAAAGCTGTAAATCGGCTAGTGTGCAATACAAATTATATAAAGTTGTCACCATCAGATAAGATAGCCCAAGCCTCAAACACTTCTTTTGATGCAGCAACATTCGAGATTTGGGGGGCGTTACTTAACGGCGCTCAACTTGTAGGTGTTAGCAAAGATGTAATCCTTTCGCCTCATGAGTTTGCATTACAGCTAAAACAAAAAGAAATTAGTGTGTTATTTTTGACAACAGTTTTATTTCAACAGATTGCTAGAGATGTTCCTCAAGCTTTTTCTTCATTGCGATATTTACTGTTTGGTGGCGAGGCTGTCAATATAAGATGGGTTAAAAGAATTCTCCAACATGGTATGCCAAAGCATTTAATTCATGTATATGGGCCTACAGAAAATACAACATTTTCATCTTATTATCATATCGAAGAATTAGCAGAATCAGCTACATTTATTCCCATTGGTTGCCCGATTAGTAATACACAAGTTTATATATTAGATTCACATTTACAACCTTTGCCAATTGGCGTTATTGGAGAATTATATATTGGCGGTGATGGTCTAGCACGAGAATATCTCAATCACCCGGAATTAACTGCTGAATACTTCTTCACAAATCATTTTAGTAATAATTTAAAAACACGTCTTTATAAAACGGGTGATTTAGCTCGCTATTTACCAGATGGGAATATCGAATTTTTAGGCCGGATTGACAATCAAGTAAAAATTCGTGGCTTCCGCATTGAATTATCAGAGATTGAAGCGGTGTTAAGTGAACATCCAGCAGTGAGAGAAACAGTAGTAATTGCTGATGAGGACATACCTGATAACAAGTATTTGGTGGCTTATATTGTTCTTAATGTAGTAGAAGTATTAGATATAGCATCTACATTACGTAAATACTTGAAAGAAAAGTTACCAGAATACATGGTGCCAACAGCATATCTGGTTATGGAATCAATACCATTAACACCAAATGGCAAAGTAGACCGTCGTGCTTTACCTAGAACAGATATAGTAGCTTTCGATAGATATGATTATGTAGCACCACGATCGCAAGTTGAAGAGTTACTTGGAGAAATTTGGGCTAAAGTCCTGGGAAAAGACCAGATAGGCGTTCATGACAATTTCTTTGAATTGGGTGGTCATTCTCTACTAGCGACTCAGTTAGTTTCCCGAATCCGAGATACCTTTCAAATAGATGTAACTGTACGCAATTTGTTTGAAGCACCAACTATTGAACAACTTGCTAAGTGCGTTGATACAATGCGTTGGGCAGCAAAGGGTGTAGATAAGACTAGAACTACAGAAAAAGAACGAGAAGAAGTGGAATTTTAAGGAAATTAACGCATCCTATTGCTACTGCCTGGGTGGCATCTTAGCGAACTTGGGCAGGTCTGGGTTCATGTAATCCCACGGCTGGGCACTACCTGTGTAAATATCCATCGCAGGTTGAAACCAGCTTGGGTCATCGAGACTCCCTGCCATAATGCCCATAAGCTCAGGGATGGGAGGCTTGCTAAATAATCGGGAACCGCAGTTTGGGCAAAAGCCTCGACCAACAACACTTCCGCTATCACCAATCACGTCATAGTATTTAATATCTCCAGTGACGGTGACTGCACTTTGCGGTACAAGAAGTCCAGATGCATAGGCTGCTCCTGTGGCCCGTTGACAATCACGACAGTGGCAATTCCCCATTGCAATAGGTTCGGCTAAACATTCGTAGCGGACAGAGCCGCATAGACAACCGCCAGTAAATTTTGTTGCCATAAAAATATCTCTCCTTGGAAGCGAAAAGTCTAATTATCGGAGTTTCCTCCAAGAACAACTTTTCAAGACAGCTTTGCTAGGACGCGGGTTTATTCATTACACTTGTGGTGCATCCTGATTTATACGGTAGCGATCGCACTCTTATCTAGTCTTACAAGTTTTTGCTTTTTTTACAGGTTTCGGCTATTTTTCTCGAACAACTTTAGGCGTGACTCCAAGCAGCCGCTTAAAATGATTGGTTAAATGCCCCTGATTGGCAAAACCAACTTTATAAGTGATATCCGCAATCGACAAGTCACTTTTGAGGAGGAGTTCTCTAGCGCAATCAACCCGGCACTTAATGACAAATTGATGGGGTGAGTATCCCGTTGATTGTTTGAATAATCGCGAGAAGTGGGAAAGACTCATCTGAGCCAAGTCAGCCAATTCGGTCAAGCCAATATTACAGTCAAGGTTGGCGTGGATGTAATCAATTACCTGTTGTAATTTGTACTTAGGTAAACCATTGGTTGTGATTTGCTCCTTTTGTTTGCGAAGTGCGTAATGGTGGAAAAGATGGGTGATGAGAAACGTTGCGGCAGATTCTGCATATAAACGGCTAGAATGCCGGTTCTGTTCTAGTTCAGCTTTTAACGCTAGTCCAATTTGATAAATCAGTGGGTCAAACGTCGGAAATTGAGGATGCAGTTCCAGACAACCTAAATCAATCGATTCAGAGAGAGTGCGGGTAAGAAAGCCGGAGTCAAAACCTAAAGTAATGCCTTTGCTTTTATGGGTGTCTGATTGCCAATAAACTGTACCGCGTGGAATGATCAGACTATGACCTGTAACAAGGGAGCTTTTTTGCAACCGTCCATTAATTCGCGCTTCCACAACGTAGTCAGACGGCATATCTGTATAAATATGAATTGCATTCTCTGGAAAGACAATCTCTTCTGGCAATGCACTTGCGCTGATGCTATGAGTGAACTGGAAGCGGATACCGCTCCAACCCGAATTGTCATTGCAGAGTAAAGATTGACGATTAAAGCTTTTTAAGATTGCCTTTTCTACAGTGCAAGATTCATGGTCTGTCTTTGACATGACTTAAGATTATTTGTTATCGATTGATGATAAAAATTAAAAGACAGCAATAAAAAATCCGATTAGATACACTACACTCAATTTCCATTTTTGGAAATTGCAAACAATAGTTAATTTACCTTAAACCGTAGTGTTGTTAAGTAGATTAAGTAATTTTCCCTTGTATTTTTTAAGAGCAGTGCAACCGACGGCTTACCACTTCCTACTCACCTCCTGCCTTGTTTCTTAAAAGTTACCATGCTATTTATGTCATCGGGTATATATGCGCCAGCCGCAGTAGCGATTAACTTAAACATTAGGAAAATACACGAACTGGCTGGGTTCAAGCTAAAGGGAATCAATAAAAGCCCTTTGGCTTACTTTTTGATGGCATTTGTATATAGCCTCACTGCCTGCGTTTTTCAGCTTTGGGAGTTTTTTCCAAGCTCACTAAGCTATTATGCTGCCATTTTCAAGCAAAAATCTCTGGTAGAAATTAACCTGTATTAGGAAGTGGGCTATGCATATTGGATTTCTCAACCCTCAAGGCAATTTTGATTCAGCCAATAGTCACATAACGAAACACCCAGATTTTGGGGGTCAGCTGATCTACGTTAAGCAAGTCGCCCAAGCCATAGCTCAAATGGGTCATAAAGTTGATATTCTCACCCGTCAAATTATTGACCCAGAATGGCCAGAGTTTGCTGAAACATTTGAGACATATCCAGGGGTCGATAACGTTCGCATTATCCGCTTACCAGCTGGGCCAAAAGAATTTCTCCCTAAAGAGTTGTTATGGCCTCATCTGGTCGCTGATTGGGTACCCAACATCTTGAAATTTTATCAAGAGGAAGGTGGCTTACCCGATGCTATGACTGCTCACTACGGCGATGGAGGACTTTGTGGCGTTCTAATTGAAGAGGAGACAGGTATACCTTTTACCTTTACTGCTCATTCTCTCGGCGCTCAAAAGATGGACAAACTAGAAGTCACCTCAGAAAATCTCACGGAAATAGATGAGCAATTTAATTTTAGATATCGCATTTTAGCCGAACGCCTGAGCATGAATCGCTCGGCCATTAATATCACTAGTACACGACAAGAACGCTTTGAACAGTATTCTCATCGAGTCTATAATGGTGCAGTGGATGTAGACGACGACAATCGCTTTGCAGTAATTCCACCGGGAGCGGATTTCTCAATTTTCGGTGCAAAGGCACGTTCCGAAAATGAGGAAGCTACCCAAGAGTTGATTCAAGAGCGATTGGCACGGGACATTGCAGAAACCCGTCGAGATTTGCCCGTTATTGTAGCATCCAGTCGATTAGAGCTTAAAAAAAACATATTGGGGCTAGTGCAAGCCTTTGCAATGAGTGCAACGCTTCAGGAACGAGCTAACTTAATGCTAATTACAGGGGGACTGGACGATCCTTTGCGAGATGAGGCTAATGACGGCATAGCTGAAGAGGTATTAGCCCCTATTCGGGAAGTGGTCAAAGAAAAAGACTTGTCGGGCAAGATCAGTGCCTTTGGCTTATCAGATCAGTCTCAAGAGTCGCTGGCAGCAACCTATCGGTTTTTGGTTAAACGCCGCTCAGTATTCGCGCTGACGGCACTTTACGAACCCTTTGGGCTTGCTCCCTTAGAAGCGGCAGTTGCAGGTTTGCCAGTGGTAGCAACCAAGAACGGTGGCCCTAGCGAGAGCTTCCGACAGGGAGATAAGGAATATGGCGTACTCGTTGACCCAGAAGATCCTGCTGATATTGCACGAGGCTTAGAGCGGTTGCTATGTGATGCTCAGGAGTGGGAGTATTTTGCCCAAGCTGGTCAGCAACGGGTGCTAAAGAAGTACACTTGGGAATCTACTGCTGAAAACTATCTGACTTTGCTTGAGCAGATTCTGTCTTCACCGGAAACCCACCCTCGTGCTGAACTCCTTCCCATTCATCCCTACTTCCGTAACCCAGAATCGCAGACCGATGTTTTTTTGGAAGAATTGGGCGACCTCTACTTTGGAAGTAATCAAAAGATACTAATAAATGCAAGTTAAATGAAAGTGCAAAACTAAGGTCAAACCAGAAGTTGCTACAAAAAAAGTGGAAGTTCTTGCAAGAAAAGCGGAAGTTGCTACAGACTGCGCGAAACACCGAAACGTGAAAGCGGATGTTCTTGCAAGGAAGACGGAAGTTGCTACAGACTGCGCGAAACACCGAAACGTGAAAGCGGATGTTCTTGCAGGGAAGACGGAAGTTGCTACAGACTGCGCGAAACACCGAAACGTGAAAGCGGATGTTCTTACAGGGAAGACGGATGTTGCTACAGGCTGCGCGAAACACCGAAACGTCAACCCTGGAGCAATATTTTTTGATGGATGCTGAATGTGGGATTCAGGTAGCTATGAGCAGCCAGCGCAAAATGTGCTGACTGCTTCAGCAAACTGTTGGTTTTGTTCCATCAATGCCATGTGTCCGCCTGGTTTTAGGGTGACTCGTTCAGAATAAGGCAATTCTGCTTTCATGCGATCGCTCGCTACAGGTTTAGTTGCTATATTTGAAGCTCCACACATTACCAGTACAGGAACGTTAATAGTTGCAAGTGTGTCTGTTTCATCAAATTTCAACATTCCCAGTGTTCCACGAGCCAGAACACCAGGCGATCCCAATGCTGATAATAGACCTGCAAAACTTAGTTGACCGCGTGTTTCAGTACCCGTAAATCCAGATAGTTCGACGGTGATATACAGCGAACCATTGAAATACGAGAGCCAAGTCATCAACCAAAAAATCGGCCACAGCACGATAGTCAGGTACAACACAGGTTCGAGTAGGGGTTTCTGCAATTTACTTACCAGATTGCTAAAGATGCAAGTTTTTACCGGATTAGTGTAAGTAGTATCTACAAGAATTAAGCCAGCTACCCGACTCCTTAATTGCTCTGGAAACAGGCGACAAAATGTCAGGTTAATCATCCCACCCATGCTATGCCCCAACAAGATAACAGGTTTATCCCCTGCTATGGCAATTACAGCTTCCAAGTCACGGGCATATTTTTCTATAGAGTGATCGTTGTTTTTCGGTTTAGAGGATTTTCCTAACCCTGGTAGATCCCAAACAATTACTCGGAAGCGATCGCTCAATTGTCGCTTGGCATAATACCATATAGTACTGTTTGGCCCCCAACCATGTGACAAAATAATTGGTTGACCATCTTCAGGGCCAAAAAACTCTACTTGCAACACGCTCCCATCTGGACGTGGCAAACGTTGCACGGTTTTGCTACGCATAAACTTGGGTTCCTCCTTTCCAGGACGGCGCAGCAGTGGCAAACTGATAAAACGACCGCCAAAAGTCCACAAAACCATTACTAGTCCAGCTACTAAGTAGGATGTTCCTACAAGTTCTCCTTCGTACCACTCATAGAGAATGTAGATTCCCCCACCAAGTACCCCAACAGATAGCAGTTGAACCAGCCATACAAGTAGAAAATTATGAGGCATGAATATCATGAGCCTAAACCTTGTAATATCTTGTTAACTGCTTTTAGCTTCATACCATAGTTAGAATCATCCAACTTTCACTCGCAAGAATGATTTATACAGTGTTGGAAGTGTGATAAAAATGCTGGGTTAGTTAATAAACAGCATAAAGTGGCAAAAATAACTATTTACAAACAATATTCCTTCTGCCTCCAGCTTTTTATTAAATAACAACTGTTCCGAAGGGGTGTGATTTTGAATACAGTTGAGCTATTATCTTATCTTCGCAGCTTAGATATTCAAATTTTTATTGATGGTGAAAAATTTCGTTGTAACGCGCCTGAAGGAACTCTTACAGTAGAACTGCGTGCAGAGATTCAAGAGCGTAAAGCAGAAATTATTGAATTTTTAAAAGCAACTAATCGTACTCATAACCACAGCTTTAGACCTCTCGTACCTATTTCGCGTTCTGAAAATCTTCCCCTCTCCTTTGCTCAACAACGACTGTGGTTTCTTGATCAATTAATTCCTAATAATCCTTTTTATAACATTCCAGTAGCACTACATTTAACAGGTTCGCTAAATAAAGCCGCATTAGAACAAACTTTTAACGAAATTGTGCGACGACACGAAGCTTTACGCACCAATTTTGTCATCCAGTCAGGGCAACCAGTTCAGGTCATCAATCCGACGCTAACAATACCTTTACCAATAATAGATTTACGGCAACTGCCACAAGCCGAACGAGAAGTACAAGCACGACAATTCACTAATCAAGAAGCTCAACGCCCTTTCAATTTATCAACAGATTCGTTGCTGCAAGTAAAACTGCTGTGGTTGGATGAGACAGAATACATCCTGCTGCTAAATATGCACCACATTGTCTCCGATGGTTGGTCTATTGGAGTGCTGATTCAAGAAATAGCAGCACTCTACACAGCCTTTACTAGCAATCAGCCTTCTCCTCTGCCGAAACTTACAATTCAATATGCAGACTTTGCATACTGGCAACGCCAATGGTTACAGGGGGAAGTATTAGAAAATCAACTTGGTTACTGGCAAAAGCAATTAGACGGAATTTCTATATTAAATCTGCCAACCGATAGACCAAGACTAGCTGTTCAAAGTTATCAGGGTGCAAGGCAACCTCTGCAATTATCAAAAAGTTTGAGCGAAGCACTTTTAGCTCTTGGACAGCAAGAGGGGGTAACTTTATTTATAACCCTACTAGCAGCATTTAAAGTTTTACTTTACCGCTACACACAACAAGAAGATATTGCGATCGGTTCACCTATTGCCAATCGCAATCGTAGTGAGATAGAGGGATTAATTGGTTTTTTTGTCAATAGCTTAGTACTGCGTACCGACCTATCAGGAAATCCAACTTTTCGACAGTTATTGAGTCGAGTTAAAGACATAGCTTTAGGGGCTTATGCTCATCAAGATTTGCCTTTTGAAAAACTCGTAGAAGAACTGCATCCAGAGCGTAACTTGAATCAAAACCCGTTATTTCAAATGGTATTTGCTCTGCAAAATGCGCCTATGTCAACATTAGAGTTAACTGGTTTAACTTTAAGCCCATTACCATTTGATACAGAAACAACACGCTTTGATTTGGAGTTCCACCTGTGGGAACCAAATACTCAAAATGGTTTATGGGTAGATAACTCAGAAGGAATTAGTGGTTTTGTAATTTACAGCACTGATTTATTTGATGACGCTACTATCGCCAGAATGTTAGGACACTTCCAGACATTATTGGAAAGTATAGTTGCAAATCCAGAACAACGAATTGCCCAATTACCGCTTTTAAGTCAATCAGAGCAACATAAATTATTATTTGAATGGAATAATACTCAGTTATATTATTCTCAAGATAAGTGTATTCATCAATTATTTGAGAGCGTTGCCCAACAAAATTATGATGAAACTGCACTAGTATTTGGCGATGATACAGTCAGCTACAAAGAGTTAAATATACGTAGTAACCAGCTTGCACATTATCTAAAAAAATTAGGAGTTAAAACCGAAGTTTTAGTCGGGCTTTGTGTAGAACGCTCTTTTGATATGATCATCGGGATGTTGGCTATCCTAAAAGCAGGTGGAGCTTATCTGCCTATAGATCCAAGCTATCCATCTGAACGTTTGGATTTTATGCTCAAAGATGCTCAAGTCTCAGTTTTACTAACTCACGAGCGATGGCTTGAACGTTTAGAAAATAGTAATTCAAATATAATCTGTTTAGATAAAGATTCCAAAATTATTGCTCAAGAAATTGAAGATAATCTCCCTGCTGAAGTTACAGCGGATAACCTTGCTTATGTCATTTATACCTCTGGCTCAACAGGAAAACCTAAAGGCGTACAAATTGAACATAGAGGATTATTAAATTTAGTATTTTGGCATCAAAAAGCTTTTGGAGTTTCATGTAGCGATCGAGTAACACAGATAGCCGGGGTTGCGTTTGACGCTTGCAGTTGGGAAATTTGGCCTTACCTTAGTGCTGGAGCAAGTATCTATATTGTAGATGATGAAATCAGGCGATCGCCTGAATATCTCCGAGATTGGTTAATATCGCAAAAAATTACAATTACCTTCTTACCAACACCTATAGCAGAAAAGTTTTTATTATTAGATTTTCCTGAAGATGCCGCTTTACGAATATTGCTTACAGGTGGAGACAAACTAAATCAATATCCTTTAGCTTCTCACTCCTTCCAAGTATATAATAATTATGGCCCTACAGAGAACACAGTTGTTACAACTTCTGGTCATATTTCTGTTAAGAATAAAGATAATTTAGCACCTACAATTGGTCGTGCGATCGCCAACACCCAAGTTTACATCCTAGATAAACATTTACAACCAGTACCTATTAGTGTTTCAGGAGAATTATATATAAGTGGTGATGGATTGGCACGAGGTTATTTAAACCGTCCTGATTTAACTGCCAAATGCTTCATTTCTCATAGTTTTACTAATAAGTTAAAAGCACGACTTTATAAAACCGGTGATTTAGCCCGTTATCGAGTAGATGGCAACATTGAATTTTTAGGTCGGGTTGACGAGCAAGTAAAAATTCGTGGCTACCGCATTGAGTTGGGCGAAATTGAAGCAGTGCTGAGTCAGCATTCAGCAGTACAGCAAACTGTAGTAATAAGTCGTGAACATGAAAAGGAAAAACGCCTAGTAGCTTATCTGGTAGTAAAAGCTGAATACAGCAGTGAGCAAGAGAATGTTGAATTAATGCAATTGCAGAATGAGCAGGTTTTGCAATGGCAGATGCTCTATGACGAAACTTATAATCAGCCTGCTGCTGATTCAGATCCAACATCCAATTTTATCGGTTGGAACAGTAGTTATACAAATCAGCCTATTCCAATAGAGCAGATGCGTGAGTGGGTGAATAACCAAGTAGCACAAATTTTAGCCTTGCAACCCAAACGAGTGTTAGAAATTGGTTGTGGAACAGGTTTAATTTTGTTCAGAATTGCACCTCACTGTACTAAGTATTGTGGAACAGACTTTTCCCCAGTTTCACTTAACTACATTCAGCAGCAATTAGAAAAGCAAGAAATCCCGCAGGTAACGCTGCATCATCAAATGGCTACTGACTTCGAGAAAGTAGAAACAGCAGCTTTTGATGCAGTAATTCTGAACTCAGTTGTACAATATTTTCCTACTATTGATTATCTGATTCGTGTATTAGAAGGTGCTGTGAAGGCAACTGCTCCAGGTGGCTTTATCTTCATAGGAGATGTGCGTAGTTTGCCACTTTTGCAAGCTTTCCATGCATCAGTACAACTGGAGCAAGCTGAATCTTCCCTTACTCGTTCTGAGTTACGGCAACGGGTTCAAATGCAACTTTTTCAAGAAGCAGAGTTGGTGATTGACCCAGCTTTTTTTAGTGCAATAAAGCAATGCTTTCCCCAGATTAGCCATGTAGACATTCAACTGCTGCGGGGACGCGATCGCAATGAATTAACTCAATTTCGGTACAATGTAATTTTACATATTGATGATGAAAATATTAATAGTATTAAAAATGATTCAGAGATGAATTGGTCTGAAGATAATTTAACAGTATCAGCAGTACGTCAGTTATTAATTGATACTAAACCAGAAAGATTATGTATTAACAATGTACCTAATGCGCGGGTGATGGGAGCAGTTAAAACAGCAGAATGGCTATCAAATGTAGAAGGTTTTAAAACTGTAGGTCAAATGCGTAAAGCTTTGCAAGAAATCGACAATATAGGAATAGAACCAGAAGATTTTTATATACTAGATATAAATTACAAAGTTGATATTACCTGGTCACGTTCAAGTATTCAAGGATGCTATGATGTGGTTTTTGTACGGAAAAATAGAACAGATAAGAGAGCTATTTTTTCACATAGCACGACTCACTCTCATTCCTGGCAATCTTACGCTAATAATCCCTTACAAGCCAAAGCTGCGCGTAAATTAGTACCACAGTTGCAGGCTTACACAGCACAAAAACTGCCTGAGTACATGATTCCATCAGCTTTTGTAATATTAGAGTCTTTACCTCTAACAGGTAATGGTAAAGTCAATCGCCATGCCTTAAGAGCATTCTATTATGATGCAAAGCCCCAATTATCTGAAAATTACATCGTACCCCGGACTCCTGTGGAACAAGTGTTGATGAAAATTTTTGCTGAGGTTTTGGGACTTAAGCGCGTAGGAATTTATGACAATTTCTTTGAATTAGGCGGTCATTCATTACTAGCAACTCAGCTTGTCTCTAGAGTGCGCGATGCCTTGCGTGTCGAGTTACCTTTGCGTAGCGTATTTGAAGCACCGACAATTGCACAAATATCTAAGATAGTGGAAGGCTTTAAAGAAAGCAATCCTCAAAATCAAGCGCCAGTTTTAGCACCCTTATCACGTGAAAGCCGGCGGATTAAGTTATCTTCTTTAAACGAAGATACCAAGAGGCGTTAAGGACTTGTGAGAAAGCAAAATACCAAAAGCCTATTCAACTAATGATATTAGAATTAGCGTTGTCGGGAAATATCGGGAAATAAAAGATGACTGAGACAATGGTGGTTTGCAATTAGGGTTTTCTTAAGCAGCCATTAAGTAGAACACTACCTATGACGACTGCAATAGTGTTGAGCATAGTGTATTGACAAGAGCATTTAACAGATGTGCTGCGCTACCTGGAAGTGGAAGCATTGTTGTGAGTTAAGGCAATGTCTGTGTCTCTGTAAGCCGACAAGCATTATCTCAAAGCCCTAAAAGCTTTGCCAAGCCCGCAAACTCTGTTTACGAACTATTCCTCAAGCACAACGTGCCCTCTCCAATCAACTGCACAAAGAGTTTTTTCTTTATTTGTATTAAACCACCCTGCCTCCCTTTACCAAGGCTACGGTGTACACACAAGTCTTGCCAAGTATTGCCCGCATAGGTTTCAACGCTTCTAGTTCCATAAATACCCAAATTTTGGGGAGCATACAATCCTCGGTCAGCAGTCACAATCACATTAAAGCTGCAAGGAATGGCATTTTGAAGTTTTTCGATGAGTTTTTGCCAATGTGGTTTCCAACTTCCAGGTTCGGTCCCTTTGACAACGTACCACGATATCGGGATCCCACAGTCTGCAAGCAAAATATTCATCGATAAGACTACGAACTTGTCATAAGGCGATTTGCTTGATATTTCTTGGCAGTAAACTAATTACTCATCGTATTAATGGTGCAAAACAACTCCTGACATCAAGACTAGAACGCTTTTTTCCTCTTTTAGCTTCTGCTTCCTGATACCATTCCTTTAGTCGTTGACGTACCGTATTTGGCTTTTCTCCATTTACCTTGGCAATGAAGTTAGATACCTGAGTTAAACTACTCGATTTGGTCATCACCATGCCAAAACTCCATGTCGCTAATCCTGCTACTTCTGGTAGCGACAAATGATTCATTTGCTGTGACATTACACATGACCAATCTCTAAGATGCTTATTTTTCAGCATTTTTAGTTCTGTATCGACCCTGGTTTCATACCTATCTTTACAGCAATACTAAAGAATACTTACACCTGTGTAAAAAACCTACACCTGTCAGGATGTTGGGAGTGGGGTGTTAGCGACTTTTGCAAGAGGTCTATTGATGGAATAAAGCAATAACCGACTGAAAATTCACGCTTCCCCCTTGTTTGGTTGGCACAGTGCATAAACCATTGTTGCCTAGAAGCGGGCACAGTGGGGAGTTTCAAGGGGACACAGAAGCAGTTCCAAATAATTTTGGAAAAATAGTTGACACAATGAAGTAGGTTCGTTATATTGAATAAGTGCCTGAAGCGGAGCGCGAAAGAGCGACGCTTTGAGGGAACTGAACCTTGAAAATATTATAGTTTGAAAGCGAAAAGACAGCAAGTAGTTTGCGTCTAAGAAAATAAAGATAACTAAGCTGAAGTTAAAAAAGAGCAGCTAAATGAGCTGAAAAGCTTTCCAAAACGGAGAGTTTGATCCTGGCTCAGGATGAACGCTGGCGGTATGCTTAACACATGCAAGTCGAACGGTGTCTTCGGACACAGTGGCGGACGGGTGAGTAACGCGTGAGAATCTGGCTTTAGGTCTGGGACAACCACTGGAAACGGTGGCTAATACCGGATGTGCCGAAAGGTGAAAGGTTAACTGCCTGAAGATGAGCTCGCGTCTGATTAGCTAGTAGGTGTGGTAAAGGCGCACCTAGGCGACGATCAGTAGCTGGTCTGAGAGGACGATCAGCCACACTGGGACTGAGACACGGCCCAGACTCCTACGGGAGGCAGCAGTGGGGAATTTTCCGCAATGGGCGAAAGCCTGACGGAGCAATAC
>NZ_JACJTR010000109.1 GCF_014698795.1 Nostoc sp. FACHB-892 | reverse complement strand
TGTCATTGATGGAGTTCAAAGAAGAGGTGAAAAGAGAAGCTACAGTACACAACGTGTAAAATTTGACTCTCATTCTTCTGCTTAATTTTTTGTTACATACTTATAAAATTTCACCACGACTTACTTATACCATCTATTCTATTCAGTGTTTGATTTTATTCTGGGTATCCTAAATAAAGACAAGTTACATGATATAGAGAAAGGAGCAAAGGGCTAGTACCGCAAAGCGGAAGTCAAAAGGAGCCAGTGCGTTGGGCGGGTTTCCCGACTTGAAGCAACTGGCGTTTAAAAATCAAAAGTCAAAAAGCTTATTATACAGTAGGCTTCTGAGTGATTTAAAATGGTCTGTTTATTTACGCCGACTTGTACTAGTTTGCACCCTCATACCCATTTTGGAATTATAGACGGTGACAAATTTGATTAAACTAATTTTCTTATAAGTTCAGACTTTCAGGCTCCACTCATGGGAGTAGTATTTTTCAGACTAAGACATAAAAATATGAGAATTTAAGGAACAGCCATGATAGTAAATGAGCGGGAAAAAATACGCCATCTGTTGGTCATTCAAGACCTACAAGGGCAGCGAACTGTGCCTTTGCAAGAGACTACTTATTCTCTGGGGCGGCATCCCGCCAACACTATTATCTTGTCCTCCCGGTCAGTATCAATGCAACATGCAATTTTATTGCGAGTAACTGTTCCAGAGACTGACCAATATGGCTTTCAAATTATTGATGGCAACTACAAGGGGAAAGCAAGTACTAATGGTTTATTTGTCAATGGCGCTAAATGCTTCTCTCATAATCTCAGAAGTGGAGATATCATTGCTTTTGGCAGTAATCAAGCTCAAGCTAAATATTATGCCATTTCCAACATTTCAGAACAAGCATTTTCTGAATCTTGTGATGTAGAAGACCTATCTGGTTTTTTATCAGAGCAAGCCAGTCCTGCCAATCCTTTTCAAACCCTAGCTATTGATCCTAGCTTTGAAGCAGCGAGTGAGTCTGCCCTAGCTCGCCTAGCATCCTTCCCTGAACTCATCCCCAATCCAATTATTGAGATGGATCTGGAGGGAACAGTTACTTATCTCAATCCAGCCGCAGCTCTCAAGTTTCCCAAGCTTAGGGAAGTTGGGATGAAACACCCGATTTTAACAGGACTACTGAGTAAAGTTAAGAATCTCGAAAAAAATTCTTTTGTGCGGGAGGTGGAAGTAGGTGCAGAAGTTTTTGAACAATCTGTTCTCTACCTTCCTGAAAGTGATTTAATTAGAACCTTTATTACTAGGGATATTACTGAGCAAAAACAAGCCACAGCCGAATTGCGTCAGCGCGATCGCTTGCTACAAGCAGTTGCAGAAGCTGCCAATTATTTGCTAGGCGAAATGAATTACAAAACCGGTATTGATCGAGCTCTAGCTGTACTGGGTGAAGCTGCCAAGGCAGATCGAGCCTATCTCTTTCAAAACCATCCCCATCCTACTACAGGGGAAATAGCAGTCAGCCTACGGTTTGAATGGACACACTCTTTTATTCAATCTACACACCATCATTGGCAGAATCAGCCTTATCAAGATTCTGGATTAGCCCGTTGGTACACTGTTCTTTCTAGCGGCCAGTCGATTAGCGGACTCACCCAACAATTTCCTGTCGCCGAACAAGAATTCCTAATTAGAGATGGCATTCAATCTCTTCTCTTAGTGCCTCTCAGGTTGGATAATGAGTGCTGGGGTTACCTTGGCTTGGCAGACTGCACCTTTGAGCGTCACTGGTCAAAGCACGAAGAATCTACCCTTTTGACAATGGCCGCCAGTATTATTGGAACGCAGCAGCGTCAGCAAGTAGAAGAAAAGATTCGCTATCAAGCCCTTCATGACATCCTGACAGGGTTGCCCAATCGCCTACTATTTAATGAGCTACTTAGTAAAACTCTGCCCAATGCCAGTCGGAATGGTGAAAGTTTAGCTGTGATCTTCCTCGACCTGGATCGCTTTAAGGGTATTAATGACACTCTGGGGCACACTCTAGGAGACCAATTGTTACAAAGCGTCGCTCAAAGATTAAAAGACTCACTCAGAGGCGGAGATACCATAGCCCGTTGGGGAGGTGATGAGTTCACGATCTTACTCCCGCGAGTCAATGATATTGAAGAGGTAACCCAGGTGGCGCATAGAATCTTACAAGCTTTAGAGGATGCCTTCAATCTGCAAGGGCATGAACTTTATGTGACTGCCAGCCTCGGTATTGCATTGTTTGATAACAACAGTCCTAACGCCGAAACACTAATTCAGCACGCAGATGCCGCTTTATACTACGCCAAGGACAAAGGACGGAATAACTACCAATTCTACAGTGTTTCTCTGAGCGCCAAGAATCCTGAACTTCTAACTTTAGAAAAGAGCTTGCGCTACGCCCTAGAACGTGAAGAGTTTACGGTGTACTATCAGCCCCGTGTGAATATCGCCACAGGAGAAATTACTGGTATGGAGGCTCTGTTGCGTTGGCAGCACCCAGAAATGGGATTGGTTGCACCGAGTGTCTTCATTCCCCTAGCCGAAGAAAGTGGATTAATTGTTCCCATCGGCGAATGGGTGCTTCGGACAGCGTGTAGCCAAAACAAAACCTGGCAAGATGCAGGATTGCCACCCATGACGATCGCTGTTAATCTTTCTCTTAAGCAGTTCCGCCAACCTAAATTGGTAGAGACTGTAGCCACAGTTTTAAAAGAAACGGGGCTGGAGTCACGCTTTTTAGAATTAGAAATTACCGAAACCACAGCCATTGAGGATTTAGATTTTACCAGAACGGTGTTAACAAATCTACAGCAGATGGGTGTTTACATCTCCATTGATGACTTTGGTACGGGTCATTCCTCGCTATCGCGCCTACAGCTTTTACCACTCCACAATCTGAAAATAGATAAATCTTTTATTCATGATTTGACTTTGGATGTCAAAGTAGCTCATATTATCAAGGCCATAGTTACCTTGGGACAAAGTTTGGGATTGAAGTTGACAGCCGAGGGGGTAGAAAAAGAAGAGGAATTGGATTTCTTGAAATCTATCAATTGTGAGGATGTACAAGGCTTTTTATTCTACCGACCGCTTTCTGCCCAGAAGGCAACAGAAATTCTTGAAAGTAAACGACCAACGCTCTAGTACTCGATCAACCCAATAAAGAAAAACTGTTTGTCCGAGTGAGGATACAATAGCATTCATTGTCTTGCTGCAAAGTTTTTTCGTCCTATGTTGCCAGTCATCTATTCCGACGAATTTTTAGATCACAAGACTGGAAAATACCATCCCGAAAAACCAGAACGTTTGAGTGCGATCGCTACTGCCCTAAAAGCAGCGACATTCGCAGATAGAATTGCCTGGCGATCGCCCACACCAACATCAGAACAGCCATCGCTAATGTCTGTGTTGCTTAAAGCACATAGCCCAGCCTATATCAAAAAACTTTGGCAAATCGCTTCTAGTGGCGGCGGCCCTTTGGATGGAGATACGCCAGTTTCCCCGCTTAGTTATGATGTGGCATTGTTGGCAGTTAGTGCATGGTTGGATGGAGTTGAGGCTGTGTTAAAGTCGGCTAATCCAGCTTTTGTACTAGCGCGTCCCCCAGGACACCATGCAGAAAGTGATGCGGGAATGGGCTTTTGCCTATTTTCTAATGCAGCGATCGCAGCTTTATTTGCCCTCGAACAACCCGGAATTAACCGCGTTGCCATCCTCGATTGGGATGTGCATCACGGTAATGGAACTCAGGCGATCGTTGAAACCCAAGCACGCATCGCCTACTGTTCGCTACATCAGTACCCATGCTATCCCGGTACTGGGAGAGCGACAGAACGCGGCTTTCATAATAATGTATTAAATTTACCTGTACGCCCTGGTAGTGATATTGCAGTATATCAGCCACTATTTGAAAGACAAGTAATACCGTTTTTAGCCGATTTTCAGGCAGATCTGCTGATTGTAAGTGCTGGTTATGATGGCAATGCCGCAGATCCTTTGGCAAGTATCAATTTGCAGCCAGAAGACTATGCTTTATTTACTGATTATTGTCTAGGGATAACTCGTAAAATTTTGTTTGGCTTAGAAGGTGGTTATGACTTTGATTCTCTTTCTCAATCAGTTGTAGCGACAATTGAACATTGTTTACTTTAGGGAGTTTCTCTTTTTTTAGGTAAAACCTCTGAATTCGTAATCGAGTCACTTTTGTATATGCACTGAGATCAGAGTAATCCTATTTTATTTGTAGCTCAGATTCCCGGTTTCTCAGAAAAGCGGGAATCTTCTTGTATATTTCCTTTGGATTTCACAACATAGTCCGTAAAAATAAGCAATTTATAGATATTTATTGTCATGATTATTCGTGAGTTAGTTGACTATTTTAACAAGTGTCTTTACGTAAATCTAGGGTGATACAACTTTTGCTCTAAACTCAAACTAAGTAATTTCTTTTACAAAGGCTTTCTATGATTCATCAAATCTTCAGAAAGAAAAAGTTTAAAATGTGTTCTTAAAGAGCTAAAGTTTTGTTAAGATGCAATTGCTAGCAGTTTCTCGGCGAAATTCACCTGTCGGTGTGTGGAGAAATAAAAAGTACTAGCAACACAAAATTCAAAAGGTGAAGCAATGACCACCTACATTTTTTTCGATGAAGCCCTACGGATGCTGACCAACGCTTATTTGATATCAGTAGTACTGTTAATAGCAGGCTCTGGTATAGGTTTGGCGGTAATTGAAACAATAGAAAAGACAGGAGAACGCTAAGTTTACAAATGGCAGTGTAGCTCTTGCCAAAAACCATTGGCTGCAAGTGTTCGCCATGAAGAAATCCTGGGAACACTAAAGCATGAAAGTCTCACTGCGTTGCAGCTTTACCTGGAAATCCACCAAACATACAGGTAACTGTAGCGCCATTGAGACTCTAACAAGGAGTTACTACAATGGGTCTATTCGACGCTGTGTTGGGTACAGAAAACCAAACCCAAACGGCACTCAATCCAGAAGAAGCTTTTGCTGTTATTATTTTGGTGGCAACAGCGTCAGACGGTCACCTTTCTGTTGAGCAGGCAAATTATCTCACTTTTGTGCTGTCTCGGATGAAACTTTTTAAAAGTTATCCTCATGAGATGATGAACAAGCTGTTTGAGAAAATATTGGGCATTCTCCAAGGAGATGGCTTTAATAGTTTATTTAATGCAGCCAAAGATTCTCTATCTCAAGACTTGCGGGAATCGGCCTTTGCGGTAGCCACGGATTTAGTCTTAGCTGAAGGTATCGTAGCTGAAGAAGAAAAAAACTTCTTAAATGATTTATATCAAGCTTTAGGTCTTTCTAGTGAAATAGCAATACAAATTATGCAAGTAAGTGTAATTAAAAACCGGGGATAAGGCGATAAAGATATGCTTAATTAAATTATATAAATAGCTTATAAACAAAGTGTGCCAAAGAAGCTGAACTTCTTTGGCACTATTTTTGGTGTTATTGTGACTAGGCTTAGATTCGCATCTTTTTCGATAAGTCGTAAATCTTGTTGTTCAATGCAGTATTGTGTCATAATTCGAGTTTCTAATTTTGAACTTTAAATTGTAAATTACCTATGCGTTGTTCTGCCACCCTAACCCAACTGGTTGAAATTCTTTTGGCCAGTCCTATAAACTTATCTGAAACTACTTTGACACAAGTCAGTTGCGGTATACAAACAGATAGCCGTACCCTAAAGCCAGGTGAAGTATTTTTAGCTTTGCGAGGCGATAAGTTTGATGGACATGAATTTGTGCAAACTGCAATCGCCAAGGGTGCTTTAGCTGCAATTGTAGATTTTGAATACGAAAACCCTGGTTTTCCGGTATTGCAGGTAAAAGACACTCTCAAAGCATATCAGCAAATCGGTAGATGGTGGCGCGATCGCTTTAACATTCCTGTAATTGGTGTAACAGGCTCTGTGGGTAAAACTACAACTAAAGAATTAATTGCCGCAGTTTTGGCAACAAAGGGACGAGTTCACAAAACTTATGAAAATTACAACAATGAAATTGGTGTCCCGAAAACTCTCCTACAACTTGGTGCAGAAGATGACTACGCCGTGATTGAAATGGCGATGCGGGGTAGGGGACAAATTGCTGAACTGACACAAATAGCGCGTCCAACAATTGGAGTGATTACCAATGTGGGGACGGCACATATTGAATTATTAGGTTCCGAAGAAGCGATCGCTGAAGCAAAATGTGAGTTGTTAGCAGAAATGTCTGCTGATAGTGTGGCAATTCTCAACCACGACAATCCTTTATTAATGGCCACAGCAGCAAAATTTTGGCACGGAGAAGTTTTAACTTACGGCTTTTCTGGTGGGGATATCCAAGGGCAGTTAATTGATAACGACCAGGTGGAAGTTGCCGGAATCCAACTACCTCTACCTTTACCTGGTCGTCACAATGCAACTAATTTCTTGGCAGCTTTAGCTGTAGCAAAGGTTTTGGGGATTGATTGGGCAAGCCTGAAAGCAGGTGTGATGGTGGATATGCCTACAGGGCGATCGCAGCAGTTTATCTTACCCAACGATGTGGTAATCTTAGATGAAACTTATAATGCTGCACCAGAAGCTATGATTGCAGCATTGCAATTATTGTCAGATACACCCGGAAAGCGGAAGATTGCCGTATTGGGTGCAATGAAAGAATTAGGAGAGCGATCGCAGCAGTTGCACCAGCGAGTGGGAGAAACAGTGAAAAATTTGAATTTAGACGGCTTGTTGGTTTTGGTAGATGGACAAGATGCCGAAGCGATCGCTATTAGTGCCGAAGGTATCCCATCGGAGTGCTTTGCAACTCACGCTGATTTGGTAGCTAGGTTAAAGACATTTGTGCAAACAGGCGATCGTTTACTATTCAAAGCTGCCCATTCCGTGGGACTAGATCAGGTAGTTAATCAGTTACGTGCAGAATTCTCCAGATGATACCGTTAGAAACCCAACGTCTCATACTGCGAGACTTTTCACGAAAAATCTGATACAGATGTAAACCTTGAAAGCATTGCTATATTTAAGTTTTTTAATTGCGTTAGCGCAGCGTAAAGCCAACTCTAAGAGAGGCTGTGCCCTAAGCGTAGCTATGTCGCAGGCTTTACGGCATGGCTACGCTTAGAGCGAGTTTTGCCTACGGCACGCTACGCGAATGAGCGTCATTGCGAATTGTGAATTGGTATGACTCCTGAATTCTGTTTCAATCAAATTAGTTAAAAGATTCGGCGTTGCATAATGGAGGGATGAATTGAGGTCTTCTACTGTGCATTGTCCATACTGCAAGTCTACGAGGATTAGAAAAAATGGTAAACGTCGAGGTAAACAAAATCACTTTTGCGTCACCTGCGATCGCCAATTTATAGATATCTATAGTCCCCCAAAAGGATACTCAAATGAGATCAAAAACGAATGTTTAAAAGCATACGTTAACGGTGCAGGAT
>NZ_JACJTR010000108.1 GCF_014698795.1 Nostoc sp. FACHB-892 | reverse complement strand
GGTTTGCAATAATGCCTCTACTTGTTTTTCTGGAGATTGCTTTTGCGCCATGTGATATATTCTACGGCGCTATGTGCATCTATCTACTTTTTATTTTTTGCACTACCCCGATTTATTGAGCGGATACCCTTTTTATGTCTATTTTGGAAAAATAGACCTTTTTTAACGATTGATATAAACAAGCCTTATAATTTTACTATCTATAGGCAACAAAAACTTATCTTTGACCCTGCTTAAATAACTAGTCAACTCAAAATAATTGCTTTTTTATAACTTTTTCAGCAAGCCCTAAGTATTAAGTCGAACATGATATTACATCACGACTACCGCAAAGATGAGTATCTGTGCGGTAGTTCTAAATTAACGTCTATTAAAGTAGAGCAAAAGGAGCCAGATTTAGCTTAATTTGCTATTTTCAGTTGCCCTCAATTCTAGAAAGTATTGAGAGTTCTTAGACTTATACTAACCGAACGCTTGCACCACACTCAACATAAAATTAACGCGCTGCTCAAACTCTAGCTTTTTGATCATTGCGACAAATTCATCCGTTTCACCAGGAAGTTGATAGTCTGACGGTACTTGAATGACGCTTCCATTGTCCATTCCTTGTGCCAACAGTAGCCAAACGTCTAATTTGGCATTAGGACTTAGAGCAGTATAGCCTTGGGTGATATTGTTATTTGCACCATTAATAATGTCGCGTTGTGCTTGCAGTTGCTCTTCTTTAGACAAGTTCTGGATTTGGTCAAACACTGCTTTAGCAAGAGCTTCAACGCTTGAAGGAGGTGCTGGGTTTAGTTGTTCTTTAAGGTCGAGGTAACCGAACCAAAGTAGGGCTAGCTGAGTATCTACATCAAAACCTTTAAAGGTTTCTAAAGCTGGTTTTGTTGCTTCATCGGCTGTGTAAGTCATAAAAAACTCCAACTAAGTTAAGGTTATTTTGATTTCCTCAGTTACTTACTGAGAAGGTTTGCTTTGAGTACTTCATATAACTTAACGAACAAATGTAGATAGATAACCCCACTTAGGGTAGGTATAACACTCACTACATAAGATAGATATAGATAACTCAAGTTGCTAGTTACAAAAATGCCTGCTTCGATGTATGGAGAGTAAAGATAAATGTTAAAACTTAAAGTAGCGTCTATGACAGTAAGTGATCGCTTAAAGAGGTTCTTGATTATAATGCGATCGCGCGTCTGGAAAAACAAACTTAGATTACAGTAAGTTTATATCACCTATATCACTCCAAAACTTGCAGCCATGTCCGCCGCCAAAGATTTTGAATTATCAAATGATGTAATATTTCCTCTACGATTTAACTCAATGGGAGGGAAAAGCAAATTTAAAATCTGATTACGAATTGCTTGTGCAAGAGTTCCTCTAGTGATATTTTCAACAATCAGTTCCAAAAGAATGTAGTTGCAATCAATATAAATATTAGTATCAAAATTTCAATTCACCGAAGAGACAGGGGGGAGGGAGCTATTAGCTGGGGGAGCAAGCGCTTCCCAAGAGGTGGAGCGGAGCGTCTCGTAGAGAAGAGAAGCCCCGTCCTTCTAGGACGCTTGAACGAGACGGAGTACAAGCTCTGTCTCAGTTTTTCCGCCTCCGCCCCTGCTCCCTTGCCTGTTTTGACCAACTCTTATAAATATGAGAATGCCAACTACAAGTAAGACAAAAGCCACTGTTTGGATAGTAGAAAATGGTAAAATGCGATCGCGTTTAGACCAACTTACTACCGAGGAACCTTTAGAAATTCGCCTTGCCCCTCTTCAGAAGACGGTAGCTGTAACTATGCGAACACCAGGAGCAGATTTTGAACTAGCTGCTGGTTTCCTCTACAGTGAAGGAGTCGTTAGCCACAGAGAAGATATCCGACGTATTAGTTACTGTGTGGATGAATTGGTAGATGGTGAACAACGCCATAACATCGTAAATGTAGAACTGCGAGATGGTTTAATTCCAGACTTACAGCCTTTGGAGCGTCATTTCTACACTAGTAGCGCCTGTGGAGTGTGTGGTAAAGCTAGCCTTGAAGCTTTGCGTCTGCGGGGATGTCCAGTGATTCCTTCTGGCCCAACAGTAACACCTGAAATCATTTACAGCCTACCTGATAAACTCCGGGCTGCTCAAGGTATCTTCACAGCTACAGGAGGTTTGCACGCTGCGGCTACCTTCAATGCTCAAGGACAACTGTTAAACCTGCGCGAAGATGTTGGACGACACAATGCTTTGGATAAATTGATTGGTACAGCTTTGCTCTGTGACGAGTTGCCTTTAAATAATTGTATTGTTTTGGTAAGCGGACGCTCTAGTTTTGAGATTTTGCAAAAATCTACAACTGCTGGAGTTCCCATTGTCTGTTCTGTTTCCGCTCCCAGTAGTTTGGCGGTGTCTGTTGCCAAAGAATTCGGGATCACCTTAATTGGATTCCTGCGCGGAAAACGGTTCAATATTTACACTGGTTTGCAAAGAATAAACGCTACTTAAGAACAATACCTCTGCCAATTTACGAGGGTAAGTTGATGACGCTTTAACTATTAACTCGTCGTTCTCTGAGGTTTGGCAAAAACAATAAGTCCTAAAAATTTTTTAAGGTTTCCCACAAGGTTTTTTAACGTATTGCCCGCAGTAGAAAAGTTCTAAAAGTCTCAGCTACCTTATAAGGTAAACGCTGATATATTGCCATAATTATCAACCAAATATATGCAGCTTCACAAAGAAACGGTATTACTACGAACTTGCTAGCAAAAGCAATAATTTCAGATGTTAAGATCAGCTAGATTTGCAAGCATACTTTGTATGGTAGTTCTGCACGCACTTTCAGATTTCATTGACTGCGATTTTGCGATCAGCGACTCATCTCCTAGTTATTGGTACGAAGGGCGTTGTCTCCAAAGTGGCGCAAGCTTAAGATTACCCCGCACCTCGATATCTGAAGCGATCGCCCACGGGCTAATGCAACAACTTGCCAACAATGACTGTTATTCTCGTGAAGGCAAGATGTATGGAATACTATTAGTTGAACTGCCTAATGGCGAACAAAAGGTACTCAAAGCCTTCTCCGGTCTTTTGAATGGTTGCAGTGTGGTTGAGGACTGGGTTCCACCAATTCCAGGACGAGACGAAGTTGCTTTAGAAGAAACCCGTACTTTAGTACAGCTGGACGCGATTAAACAAGAAATTATTACCTTAAAGCAACTGACCGAACGCCAGCAGTATGAAACCCTGTCTGATGAATTTAAACAACAGTTGCAAATAATGAGCGATCGCTATCGCCATAGCAAACAGCAAAGACAGGAAAAACGTCAGCAAATCTGCAATACACTTACAAAAGAAGCACTTAAAATTGCTCTTGAACAACTTGACGAAGAAAGTCGTCAGCAAGGAATTGAGCGACGACAACTTAAACGTCAGCAGAATGCTGTATTACAGCCCCTCCAGCAGTTAATTGCAGCGACAGATGCGCGAATTAGCGAACTGAAACAACAGCGTAAAGCACTGTCCCGGCAATTACAAGCTCAGATGCACGCTACCTACAGCCTGACTAATTTTTCTGGGCGATCGCTATCATTACAGCAATTGATGCCAGGAGGCTCCCCCACAGGCACAGGAGACTGTTGTGCCCCAAAGCTGCTCCATTATGCGGCAACACATAATTTAAAACCATTGGCAATGGCGGAGTTTTGGTGGGGAATGTCTTCAGTAAATCAGGATAAAATTCAGGGAGAATTTTATGGAGCGTGTGCTGAACGATGTCAGCCATTGATGGGGTTTTTGCTCTCTGGGTTAAGTTACAACCCCCCAACCCCGCTACCTGCAAGGGAAGGGGGAGTAAGAAGCCCCTCCCCTATCAGGGGAGGGGTTTGGGGAGAGGTCATACCCATTATTTATGAAGACGAATGGCTGATTGCTGTAAACAAACCGACTGGATTACTTTCAGTACCTGGGCGTTATAGCGATCGCCAAGATAGTGTCTTGAGTCGCTTTCGTCATCTGTTACCGGATGGGATGACGCTTGCATCTGTGCATCGCCTAGATCAGGAAACTTCTGGGATTTTGTTGTTGGCACGCGATCGTCAAATCCATCGGCAACTCAGCCAGCAGTTTCAGCAACGCCAGGTTCACAAGGTTTATGAAGCAGTACTTTCCGGTGCTGTTACAGTCGAACAAGGTGTGATTGAATTGCCACTATGGGGAGATCCTGAAAATCGCCCTTATCAAAAAGTTAATTGGCAGCACGGTAAACCCAGCTTGACACACTTCCAGGTCATAGCGAGAGAACAAGATTACACCCGCGTAGAATTTACGCCCCTCACAGGACGCACCCATCAATTAAGGGTTCATGCGGCTGATGCGCGAGGGCTTGGGGTGAGTATTTTAGGCGATCGCCTTTATGGATGCTGTGCAGTCACCAGTCGCTTACATCTGCACGCCAGAGAACTTCGCTTCGAGCATCCGCAGTCAGAAAAAACCCTGCATTTACAAGCAATTACACCTTTTTGACGTTCAACGAAGAGGACTTGGGGACAAGGCGAAAGACTTGTTGCAAGTACTCATACCATTTTACGAAAGAATTGATACAAATTTTTTTGCCTCCCCTGCTCCCCGTGCTCCCCCTGCTTTCCCTACCCCCTGCCTTATCTCTAAGCGTTAATGCCTATAAAGGTGGGGCTGGAAGTGGCTTTGCTGCCACTGCAAAAGGTGAGCGTCCGCCTTGTCCCACTTCAAATTGATTCATCATATCGTGGTCTTCGTGAACCGCATTGTGGCAGTGTGACATATATTTACCTGTATTAGGGCCAAACTTACCAATTACTCGTATAGTTTCGTTTTCCCCAACATAAAAGACATCTTTTAACCCACGCTCGTAAGGAAAAGGTGGCTTACCATTACGGTCAAGCATTAGGCAATCAATTAGGTGAAGGTGGATAGGATGAAACGCACGACCTGATGGGTTAGACAATTTCCAGATTTCAACATCGCCTAATTTAGGATTAGCATCAATTCGGATGTTATTCCAGGCTTTGCCATTGATCACCCACAGATTATTAGAGCGCTCATACTGAAATTCTCTGGTTCGCACTGCTGAAGATTCTGGGATAGGCTGGATTGTACGTAACCTGGGGGGAATAGAGCTATTATCTGGTTCACGCCGCACAACATCAAAGCGCATAATTTGATTCGTACCGTCGTAATTCGTGTTGTTAGGAAGTCCGAGATTTCGCAGCACTACCTGAGAGCCGACTGGGTATTTAGAAAAGTCAATAATAAATTCGTAACGTTCTGCCGTCGCCAACCGGAAATTTTTGACTTTAACTGGTGCGCTCATTAATCCAGCATCAGTGCCAATCATAATAAAATCATCGCCGTTGCTCAGGGCAAGATTATAAGAGCGCGAAATCGAACCATTCAAGATCCGGAAACGGTATTTACAGGTATCTACCTCCATGCGCGGCCAAGGCGCACCATTGACCAAAATGACATCACCATATTGACTAATTTCACCCTGGGTATTGAAGACTAACCTGCCAGTATTAGTAAACTGCTTATCTTGGATAAACAGTGGTACATCGTATTTACCCTTGGGTAAAGGTAGTCCAAGCTCAAAGTCATCTTGAACAAGGTACATACCTGCCAAACCCATATAAACATTACGCGCAGTATTATGAATGGCGTGGTCGTGATACCATAACGTAGCTGCGCGTTTGTTCGGATAGACGTAATCTTTGTAGAAACCCGGTGGTGTCAAATCTTCAGCATAGCCATCGTACTGCGGTAACGATGCCATGCCATGCAAGTGAACTGATGTTGGTGTGTCGACACTGTTATTGATAAAGCGAATAATTGATTGTCGCCCTTGACGTTGCTTAATTGTGGGGCCAGGAGCAATACCGTTATACGCCCATATCTGCGTTGTTCGCCCAGGCAAAATATTGACCTGAGCTTTTTTCATCGTGATCTGGTAGTAATCTGTGGTCGCATTACTCCGCACTGGTTTAAGTACTGGCGGTATGGGAAGTTTAACACCAAAACGACTAGGCTGAGGACTACCAGCAGTTGCTGCTTGTCCACGAGATAGCAAGCCTATAGGAATCAGCAAAGAACCACCTGTAAGCGCTCCTAGCTTCAGGGCTTCTCGTCTAGTTATTTTTATCACTTTTATTTCTTTATTGGTGTATTGTGAAATTGACCTGAATGGTTCTAGCAATCAGTAGATTTCAAAAAGTTTGAAATCCTAAGATTTACGTACTATACAAACACATCATCTTGTGTATTAGTGTAAATAGGTTATTTTACCTTTTTACAAACCATCTTTTATCAGTTGCATAGTATTTTTTATTTTTTTGTAAATTTTTGTTTGTTTGTTAAATTTACAAATATATTCACCAAAAGTCAACCAGTTAATAATTAAATTAAACCTCACACCACTACAAGTGACATGATTCCTGCTTCACTGTTTGGATCTCTACTTCTTTTTAAGTTTAGGAAAGCCAACACCTTATTGACTGAGTTTTTTAAGTTAGTGAAAAAGTATTTGTACGCTGGTTATAAATTTTTGAGTAACTTCTGGAGAGCAAACTTATCTACAACGTTCAGCCATTCAATCTCTTTTTTTAGCACAGTTAATTGCTGATTAAAACCATTATAATTTAATGCTTTTCCTTGATGTTAAGTCACGAGTGGTGTAGGGCAGAAATCAAGAAGAAACAGTCTATCGCCGTGTAGATAACGGCTATGCTGAAGGACACGCACAATTACAAACAACTGAAGTGCGTAGGTGTTAGCACGCGATCGCCGACACCTAGGGTAACTCAGCTAGCAGTTTCAGCAACGCCAGGTTCACAAGAGCAAAAAGTTCATTGGCAGCACGGTAAACCCAGCTTGACACACTTCCAGGTCATAGCGAGAGAACAAGATTACACCCGCGTAGAATTTACGCCCCTCACAGGACGCACCCATCAATTAAGGGTTCACGCTGCTCATGCGTGAGGGCTTGGGGTGAGTATTTTAGGCGATCGCCTTTATGGATGCTGTGCAGTCACCAGTCGCTTACATCTGCAGTAAACCAAAAAGTTTTTCTCCAAAAAGCGAACACTAAAATATTTGTAGCTTTTAATACTTGTAAATACAGGATCTTCTAAGCAGCAGACATGGTATAAATTATAATTACTTATGATTAGCTAATTCATAATTTGTTAATGCTAACCGGATGGAATATGAATATTTTCAACTATTTGATATTTCCGCTGTAGGGCTTGAGACAAAAAGGCTAATACCAATTTAATGTGAAGCTACATATAATAAGGAGAAACAAACTCGGTAAGTGAGCATACCCATGAGTCGCCCATTTAAGATTGAGATCGCCGAGAGCGAAGAGGAACTAAAAAAACGCCTACAAACAACGTCTTTGGGAAACCAGAAAGAAAAGTTACAGATGTTGTGGTGGCTGGCGAGTGGGCAAGTCAAGGAACAACAAGAAATAGGGCAACGTT
>NZ_JACJTR010000107.1 GCF_014698795.1 Nostoc sp. FACHB-892 | reverse complement strand
ACGACGTTTCTTTGATAATCAAGCTGTTGAATTATTTCTCCAATGTGCTGCGCTTAACCGCATGATCCAGTTAGGCAAGCCGGACAGTTACAAAGTAGAAAACTAATACTACTCCACTATCGGATTAGTATGTCTTTTTTTCATTCACGCAACAAAGCCGAAAGATTTACCCGTTGCTAGCCGAGAGCCTGATGTTAAGCAACTCTCACAACAGTTATATGACTGGTTAATTAAACCTATTGAATCAGATTTTGCAAACAAAGGTATAACTTCCCTAGTGTTTGTCCTGGATGGTTCTTTGCGGAATATCCCAATGGCGATTCTTTATGATCAGCAACAGCAGAAATATCTGATAGAAAAGTATGCTATTTCTTTGATGCCTGGACTACAACTCCTTGCTCCTAAGTCTTTAAACAACGTGCAGTTAAACCTTTTAATTGCTGGGGTTGAGCAAGAACGCTTGATTGAAGGTAAATCTTTTTCGGAACTTTCAAATGTTACACAAGAATTAAAACAAGTTCAATTTGAAGTTAAATCAAGCAAAGAACTCTTAAATCAAGAGTTCACCAAAGCTAATCTGCAAAACCAAATTCAATCTACTCCTTTCTCAGTAGTGCATCTAGCTACTCATGGGCAATTTAGCTCAGATATTGAACAAACCTATATTCTTACCTGGGATAGCCTACTAAAAGTTAGGGAGTTAGATAGTTTACTACGGGCTAGAGGCGAAAGCCGAACAGAAACAATTGAATTACTCGTACTTAGTGCTTGTAAAACTGCTACAGGAGACAAACGAGCTGCTTTAGGACTAGCTGGAGTTGCGGTACGGGCAGGCGCACGTAGTACATTAGCTACTTTGTGGACAATAGATGATGAGTCTACTAGTGAATTTATGGGGGAATTATATCGGCAATTAGATGCTGGAGCCACTAAAGCTCAAGCTCTGCAACGCGCTCAACTTGCAATTCTAGCGAAAGAAAATCGCCCATATTTTTGGGCACCTTATGTTCTTCTAGGTAATTGGTTGTAATTATTTAACAATAAAGAAGGTAAAATTTAAGAGTTAAAATTGGTGAATTTACCTTTTAGCGATTAGTGGGCGTAGCTATTTGATTGTAGGAATAAAAACGGTTTTATCTAAAGGTATTAAGCATTGTCGATCGCTCTTTTAAAAAAACTTTGCGATTTACTAAAATTACAAGAATATACACCTCTATTCTTGCTTAACTATCTTCACAGGGAGCCAAAGTGTCGAACAAGCAGGTAAAACTTGCACTGGAAACAGCAATTGCTCTGCGATGTCTGCGGCGGGCGTAGCCATCGCTAGCTCTTCTCCCAAAGAAAATGCCCAAGAATGCCTACGATTTATGGGCGTGACACTGAAAAATCTCGCCAGCACTATGAACATATTTACGCGCTCGAAGCTGCGATAAAGGTTTTACTGCACCCATGTCAAAGTCTGAAAAATGGTTGAGTAAAGCAACCGCCGCTTGGTTAAAGAAAAGATGCGTCCTTCATGACTTAAAGGCTCAAAATGGCGCAGTCGCCCAGCCCATGTCTAGGCATTTTTTGCGTAGTTTGCGATAGGCAAGTGATAAGGCATCAGAGGAAGTATGAATTTCATCCGTTAAATTGTAAGGAATTATTTTAGGGCGTTGAGACTCAACCACTAGTTTATCTTCCTGATTAATTTTTAAACTATACTTTTTAAAAATGGCATCTGCCCAAGGCTGAGTTAAGAAACTACGAAATTGAATGAACTTAGAAACGGTAGTGTGTTCATCAATGGGAACATGAGCAACAAAAGTTATAAACCTTTCAAAATCACTGTAAATGATGTTGGGCATATAGAAAGAACGTATTGTCTTGATTTCTGGGTGATTCTTACGGTGAGTGTATTTCCAAAAAATACCTTTAGGGGTGTGCTGTTTGAGATGAATCAAGCTACTCCCACCCCAATCTTCTAGATTTGCTTCATATTCTGGAAGCTGCGGTTGTTGGGTCATGCCACTACCAAAAGAATTAGCATGAACAAAAGCTGAGTGAGCCGGATCAATAGAGTTTTCAACTAAGCGGGTATAGTGAGCATTCCACTTAAACTCGAATTGCACAGATCGTAAAGTTGGGTCTTTTACTTCGGGAAAAGATGGCAGCGGGGGACATTCTCTTTGAAGGAGGTCTCCCCAGAATAGCCAGACAAAACCATATTTTTCTTGAACTGGGTAAGTAATTAAACGCGCTTTCTTAGATATAGGCACCCCTGGTTGATTAGCAGGAATTTCAATACAAGTACCGTCTGCTTGATATTTCCACCCATGATAGGGACAACGGATACAATCATTTTCTAACCAGCCATTGGATAAAGCAGCACCACGATGGGGGCACTGATCTAAGAAAGCCACTACCTGTTTTTGTGAGTTACGGTACAGAACAAACTGCTGGCTTAAAAGAGGAACTCGCTTAGGCTTGTCGGTAATAACTGAGCTGAACTCACATGCATACCAAAAGTTTTTTAACACATTTACCTCCCGCTTCTGCATTCAGAGAACGCAATCAAATCACCATGAAAATTGTTTATCTGACATATCGTTACCAACCACTGACGAGGTGGTTCCCATTTCAATAAGTTACACAAACATCAACATAACTAAATACCGCATCTGCCCACACTACGGCATCGCTTGACTCTTTATTAGAATCATTCTTTCTCAATCACAGCTTGTTTGGAAATTTACCCATTAATGTTGGTGTTAACTACTACTAGTACGTCAAAAAAATTCAAAATTCACGCATTATCAATTCAAAATTACAATTAGTGTGGGCTGCTGAAACCCGCCACTGATAGCGTAGCGTCTTGTAGACCACTGATTCTTTGAATCAGTGCTTGCTCTGACTCGAACGCAAGTGCGTTTCCGTTAGGAGAAGGATAATTATTCAAAATTATTCTTATTATTCCTAAGTGAATTTTGAATTTTGAATTCAAAAAATAGCCCTGTTCCAACAATTTTGGGTTGGCAGACTACTACTGGAATAAAGGTTAGCACCGGATAAAGTATCGATATTATTAGCGAATGGTTGGTGAAATTGAAATCAGTATATTATTAGCTGTGTTGTTAGCAGAGCCGAAATAAATACAAAATCAACTGCTGAACTAATTAGAGTACCAAAAATGCGTGTAGGCAAAGCATTTCCAGAAAACATAACAAGTGTTCCCACCAACATCCACGGCCAATTAATTTCACGCCAGATAAAGAATCCCATCACAGCTACCAATAAGGCAGTCAAGATTGGCAGCATCGGTAAGCCACAGCTTTTAGGTTTATAACGCAAGCTACCTCCAAAAGTTATCGGTACTAGTTCTAAACCAACAAAGTCCTTTACCAACCCAAATGTAATCAGTCCCAGAGCGATCGCCCAGCATCCATAGTACACAGTTGGGTTATTTACCCATACAACACCAGCATTGCTTGCTAGCTTGACAGCGACTACCACCAATAGCGGTACAAATAAATTATGTAACAGAAAGCGCAAGCGATTAAGCGATTTCAACAAAGCACCTTGCTCAATGAAACGACCGATAGAAATTATAAAATTGTCATAAGTCATTCCAGTTAACACCAGGGCTAGCAATGTTGTATTAATGTTGTACGAGTGTCTAAATAAGCTAAAGCTCCAAATTGCTAACCCCAAATTAGCAAATGTATAAATTGGATACAAAAAAGTCGCCATCTCTGCATTTTTCATATTATTATCACAATGTGTATATATCTTGAGAATCAGGTCTGGCAGCAAATATTTTTAGCCTTCTTTGTGAATTTAGCTAATAGTATTTTTTGCTAAAAAATATTAGCTGTTCCCTAACGTAGCAATCTCATGAATTCGCTGATATAGAAAATCTGTTGATGTTTGACCATCTGCATAATCTTGTGTAGGGACATCAGATTCCTTACCCCAGCCCATATCTAGACACTTCTTTCGAAGCTTGCGATAGGCTATGGATAAGTTGTCTGAGGGAACATGGAGTTCATCAGCTAAATGATTAGGCACAACTTTGGGAATTTGAGACTCAATAATTGGCTTATCCTCTAACATGGTTTTCAAAGCCCGCTTTCGCGCATCCTGATCCGCAAACGGTAATGTTATAAAATTACGAAGAACGATCCACTTAGTGAGCGTTGTGTTATCGTCAATCGGGATATGAGCAATAAAGAGAATTATTCTGAAATCACCAATAGGAAAGTCAAATTCCAATCGGCTAATACTAGGCATAAAAAAGGAGAGCGTTACTTTCAGAGGGCGTGAGTTTTGTTTGTTGAGTATAGTTTTCCAAAAACCTTTAATTTTTTTGGGCTGATTTGCTGTGATAGTAGCACTTGCACTCCACTCTCCTAGGCGCACATCATACTCTTCAATACTCGGCTGCTGAGTGATACCACTGCCGATAGAATTATGATGAATAAAAGGCACATGAGAAATATCAATCGCGTTTTCTAATACACGAGTATAATGAGCGTTCCATTGCAATTCGCCATAAACACTACGCCAACCAAGAGTATCAAATTCAGGAAGTGATGGAATTGGGGGACGTTCTTTTTCAGGAAGGTCTCCCCAGAACAACCAGATAAAACCGTATTTCTCTTGAACTGGATAAGTATTTAAACGTGCTTTCTTAGGAATAGGCACACTTGGTTGATTAGCAGGAATTTCAATACAAGTACCGTCTGCTTGATATTTCCAACCATGATACGGACAACGAATACAGTCACCTTCCACCCAGCCATTAGATAGAGATGCCCCACGATGAGGACATCTATCTAACAAAGCAAACACTTTTCCTTGAGAGTTGCGGTATAGTACAAACTCTTGGTTGAGCATAGTTAACTGCTTAGGCTTGTTTTTAATAGTTGAACTGAATTCACAGGCATACCAAAAGTTTGTTAGCATTGCTTATTTCTATTTTTAAATCAATGGATGCAATATCCCGGATTTCTCACCACACCTCTCAAAGCCTGCGCTTATGCTCTTGAGCAGGGGAGAGTTCAAATACCCGGTTCTTTCCCCTCCGCCCCTCTGCTCCATCAAAGCAGAGAAGCTTGTGAGAAATGCGGGAATATCAAGTGTTGCTCAATGGGTTAATCTTGCAGGAGCAAAAGCCGCCCACTTTTTACGTTCTTTGCGTGATAAAGCAAGCCAATGGTGGTATTTTCTTGACTACCCTGAAGTCTCTCCTGATAACAATCAGGCTGAACGTTCCCAACGGAGTGGCTGTGACGAAACATAAAGTTAGTGGTGGCTCCCGTTCAATGGACAGGTTTAAACCCACTGCTAAGAAAGTTAACTGTGGTGCAAACCTCTCGCCGTCAAAATCGGTCTGTAATTGATTTTTTTGTCCAAAGTCCAAACTACAGGCTAATTCTTATAATTATCTGTCTTGCCCATGCCTGCTTCCTAAATATTAGACCTGAATCCTTACATTCCGCTATTTAAAATGGATGAATGAACAAGTTTATCCGAAACATTACGTTTGATTTTCCGTCTCTTTAGATGTACGGAGTTTTTTCAGAAATCAAATACTAGTTCTATAGTGATAATGTGTTTAGACGAAATCAAAGCCACTGCTAAAATCTGAAATTGAAACTCCTTCAAGAACCGCGATTAAGTCGTTGTTAAAAGATATCCCTGTCCCTACGGCATTATTAATAGAGATAATACCCAAGCTAAAGGTAGATTCAGGTAGTTCAATAGAGTCCTGGCTGATATTGAAGTCAGTAATCAGGGCGTAGTCACTATTATTGCCATTATTATAGAAAATTTCATTACCTGCTCCCAAAACAAAGGTATCGCCATTAGCCCCGCCAGTTAAAATATCAATCTCGTTAACAATCGATCCAAATCCTGGGGCAAAAGGTTCAACGCCGATCAGGCGATCGCTCCCATCACCACCCAATAAAGAGTCGTTTCCTGCTCCACCAATCAATAAGTCTGTGCCAGTTTCACCAGTAAGGGTGTCATTTCCAACTCCAGTCCCACCAAATACGGTGTCGTTCCCAGCCTCACCCTGAACAAGATCATTGCCTGCATCACCATTGAGTTGGTCAAAACTCCCGCCACCTGATACCGTGTCATTCCCAGTACCCGCAAAAACTCGATCATTTCCAGCGTCGCCAGAAATTACGTCGGCGCCATCAGAGCCATTGAGAATGTCATCTCCATCATTCCCATTAATGCTGTCATTCCCTGCATCACCGAAAATGCGGTCATTGTCATTGTTACCAATGATGCGATCATTGCCGTCCCCTCCATTGAGCACGTCAACGCCATTGTCCCCATCAATGGAGTCGTTCCCAGCATCTCCAAATACTAAATCGTCGCCATCCCCACCATCAATTGTGTCGTTTCCTGCTCCAGCAACGATCAGGTCTTCGTCATCGTTACCAAAGATTACGTCGTCACCGGTTAAGGCTACAATCGTATCGTCATCATCGAAAGCATCTATGCGATCGTTGCCAATAGTGCCAGCAAGAAAATCGCCCTCATTTGTACCAATAATATCCATGTGTTTTTTCCTTTCAACTTTCAGGAATTGATTTCAAAAGGCATCAGTAATTTTCAGCCATGTTCCGTCTTTGCGCCAGTTACGATACTAAAAACGGCTTGAAACTTGACTTTTCAAGAATTGTTAAAAGCATTATTAAGAAAAGCTTCCATCCGCTTTAATAAAAGTCTAGCTATTAGCCGTTTGCAGTAGAAAATAGCTGTATACCGTCTGCTATACGGGAAAGTCACCGGGTAAAGCTCGCCATCGCACTCCCTCTACAAGAACATAAAAGAAAGATCGCGTTGAGAACTTGCCACATATTGACTTCATGCTTCCGACCGCCGGGTTTTGGTTCTGGAATCATGTCACTGAGAAATTCATATTGGGCACAGGTTAGATTGTTAGGGTAAGCTTTACTTCCCCTTCGCGGAGCGTTCCATAGGGAAGGAAAGGCAGCAACAAAGTAGTTTTACTGCGAACGGATAATAGCTGGGGTTTTGTATTAACATCTGTGAACGTTACCTGATAAAGGTTTTAGCAATTATTGAAAAGTTCAGATCCAAGCCGTTTTCAGTATCGTCAAGTATTAGACAAGTATTGAAGTACTTCTATTTATCTATCAGCTTTTTTAGGTGGGTTTTTATGCAAAATTTGGATTTTGTTACAAAACTTTAAGTAGATCAATGTAAACTTTCGTGACAATAAAAATTCTTTTGCATAAAATTTGCCCTTTGTTGCCAGAAATAAATAGAGAGGGAAAGCAAACTTTTGGAGTGCTAAATGAATCAAACCTCATTTGATGAAATAGATGTTTTGCCTCAACAACTAGCTTCAATAGCGCAGGAATCCCTGCACATGGCTCAACCTAATTTGTACTATCGCTTTAATCAACCTCTTACTTGTAAATCAGGACAAAACTAAAAAGTTATGAAAACTGTCGTTCAAGCCTAATTGATAACAAGT
>NZ_JACJTR010000106.1 GCF_014698795.1 Nostoc sp. FACHB-892 | reverse complement strand
GGAGTATCTTATCTTTTTTGTTTAACCTTATTTCCTCTTCTTTAGATTTACTTTATAAATACCCTGTGAATCAATTTAAACCCTATTATGCTTCTGGATGATTCGACTTATTTACTACTTGCTTATTTCGGAAAGGAGCCAGTTTTCGGGAGGGTACAAAGAGATAGAGATTCCCTCGCCTCGGATTTCACCACGGTAATATAAGGTGTACACTGTCATAATCGCACCCTTTCCAAATTGTAGTCACTCACCCGCGCGATGGAATCTCTGGAGGTAAAAACCTCATCAAACCAATTCGCTTTTTCGCCCATTCGCAACTCGCAATGACGCTCCTACGTCCCTAACGCAATTGCAAAGAAAATTAGAAATTAAGCCTTTGGGGTGCAAAGCTAACATACTAATCTTTAATATAATCTTTGATTAAATGATAAGCTTCAGTTATCAGTAATTTTAATTGCGTTAGCGCAGCGGGGCGTAGCCCATTGCGAATGGGAAAAAGCGAATTGTTTTGGCATCCACTCGATGCCAGCTTGGAGTAATGGAACTGGAACAAGCTCTTATGTATAGAGGAGCGTTCGCCTGTTTGCAGGAGAACCATCTGGACATTGTATTACTTGTAATTGGCTTAGAGCAAGTCATTCAAGTATGGCATTCTCTCCCGGGAGCAACAAGAGCTACCTTAGCTCAAGAAAGCTTTCTTCTTTGGTCTAGAGTGGTGTCTGGTGATGGAACGCAAGCTTCCACGAGCTACCCCGGCTAACATAGGTACTACTCATTATTACTGTAAACGGTTCGCGTCCCTCACGCTGTGCATTAGCTTTATAAATCACAACAGCGCTATCTGTCGTTAATTGCATAATTCGGGGCGCATCGACAATGCGCCAAAACAAGAATGGTGGCTGCCCTTCATTGGTCGCGATGAGAGTTTCCTTGTTCAACACTCCAAAATTTCCTCCTGTAAGGGCATCCTCAGTAAGGTATCCCCGAATTAAATCAACATTTACAGCAGAACTAGCCCTTCAAAATTGTTCCTCAAGTGCTATCAAGGTTTCTTTCAAATCCATATTTGTTTTCTTTCCTTTACTAATATCTAAGTTTTTAACTCTAAACCGAGTGGCACGCTGATTTATTTAATTGTTGAAGCAAGTTCTCTTGAACTTTTTTGTGCTGAAGGAAGTACACAAATAAACGAGTGTATTCTAGGCTATCACAGTAGCAATAGTTAACAATAATTACTTTTACTCCCACAGCGCAGATATACGTCCTTCAATTTTGCCAAACTGTTGTGGTTCGTACCTGATTATTAAAGATTTTTTAATCACTTTTATTTATCATTATAAGAAAAAATAGAGATAGCTTATATGAGCTAATTATTTTAGAGTTGAGATAAGATTAAAGCCTTAAAAACTTATATAGTATTTAGCCTGATGAAACTATCAAATAGTTCTGAATACTCACTTCTAGCAATGTTGGCATTGGTAGATTGCTACCACAATGCCGATTCAATGCAAATTAAAGAAATAGCAGAGCTAAGAAGTATACCAAATCGCTATTTAGAACAGCTACTAGCTACACTAAGATGCCGAGGTTTAATTAACAGCATACGTGGTTCTAAAGGTGGTTATGTTTTAGCACGTGAGCCTCGGAAAATTACAGTTTTAGATGTTTTAACTTGCATTGAGGGAGTAGAGATTGATGCATCTACCAACAATATAACCCTTGAAAACATAGAATCAAGCATTGTGGAAGAGATTTGGCAAGAAGCTTGTCAAGCGGCTAACCTGGTTTTGCAAAAGTATTCACTCCAAGACCTTTGGGAAAAGCAAGCTACACGCCTACAAAAGGCGTTGATGTATTACATTTGAAAGGGAGTTTTTGTACCAATGTTTAACAAAAATATTTTCTCAGAGCCTATTGGTGAAACAGCTGATGTGGAAGTTTGGCTCTTGCGTGCAGGGCTAAAATTTTCTGACTTGGGTAATGATACGCTTAGTATAAGCATCCGTAAGCAGTGGCGAAAATATCAAGCAGTAGTGCAAAGATGCTGTGCAGTTTTACACCTCCCGCCAGAACGTGTTCAATTAGGAGGCGTTTATGATTTTTTGAGAATACCTGATGTTTAAGCTCAATTCACACAAAATAATACAATTTGAGTCTGAATAGTAGATTATCCCCATTCTGAATTCTTACGCTTTGTCAGGGTAAACTATGGAACTAAAAAGAGTATTCATGGACTATAGAAAGTAATCCAATAACATCAAATCTAGAGTTACAGCAGCGAAAATGCACTCGCTTGGCATTGATACTGGCGCAGATTTGAAACAGTGTTCGTCTCTGACGTTGCCGCAGGCATCGCTGACTGAGCTAACACACCACTTTGGTAAAGTAGGGCAATATTACTACAAGATTGCCAGAGCAGAAGATGATCGCCCAGTTGAGGCGAATCGGGTTCGTAAGTCGATTGGTGCAGAAACCTCGTTTGCAAGTGATTTAAGCGATGTGAACGAGATGTTGCAAGAACTCGAACAGATTGCCCAAATTGTCGAGCAACGGTTAGAGCAGCACGAAACGCGAGGCCGCACTGTGATAACGAATTTTATCACTTATCACTGTAGTAACAGTCCTTGAGCTTAAACGCTTTCAACTATAAGCCGCTAATGGGAGCATACGCAAAAAGCTAAAAGCCAACTTATCGAAAGCGATCGCACCTATGCTTGTGGCTGCCAAAGAAGCTGTAGATAAATAGTGGCAGCGTAAAGATAGAGAATATCAACAAAAACTTACCTAGACACTATAAATTAGGTCATTAACGAATGGCACGCTTGAAAAGCTGAAAGCTCGTCTGGGCTGGGTGTTGGGGGTAGGTATGGGGTATAGGGAAAAATCAATAAAAGTAAATAAGAGTGTAGGCACAAATAAATTTCTGACTCACTACACCCACTCAGCCACACCCCATACTCAAAAGCCTTATACATATATGGGTTTGCCGTTATCAAACGTGCCATTCGGTCATTAACTAAGTTCAACTTCTTAACAGACTGATGATTTGTGGCATAATGTGGCATAATATCGTTAAAAGATTATTGTCAATTTTTGCCACAGGTAGGAGAAAGTGACGTGGATCGGCAAAGCACAACGCAAAACGTATCACTAACTCCTGATTTCAATGAATTTATTAGCTCTGATAGTCAAATTTCACTCAACGGTTTCCGAGTATTAGTTGTTGATGATCAAGCTGATGGACGTGAGCTTGTTGCTTTTATCTTGGAGCAACATGGTGCTTTGGTGAGTGAAGCAGCATCAGTAGCCCAAGGCTTATCAGCGTTAGAGTCGGGAATGCCACACATACTGATTTCGGATCTTGGTATGCCAGAGGAGGATGGCTACAGCTTTATTCGTAAAATCAGGGCCTTACCAGTAGAAAAAGGGGGGAAAATCCCAGCGATCGCCTTGAGTGCTTATGCCAAAGAAGAAGACCGAAGGCGGGCACTGCTGACAGGCTTTCAAATGTATTTGTCCAAGCCATTTGATCCAGATGAGTTAATAGTCATGGTAGCAAATTTGTCAGGTCGTTTTCAGCAGATTTAACCCTTCAATTCATTTATGTTTATGTTAATTGTGCTTTGAATCGTAACTTGAAGTGCGGTTAGCTCATCTGAAACATGGTTTACCCAGTTTAATCATTTATGCTGTGTACATTCGTTTCCTAAAAAAGAAAAGAAGGTAATAGGGTGATATCAAGCGTTATGAATTTGACACAAGTTGTTGAAGGGGAATACGAATAATAAACTCAGCACCAACTCCTGGTTGGGAAATACAATCTAAAGAACCGCCATGTTTTTGTGTGATAATTTGGTAACTAATAGCCAGTCCCATCCCTGTACCTTGTCCAACGGCCTTAGTTGTGAAAAAGGGATTAAATATTTGCTTTAAAGTATCGGATGGTATTCTTAGTCCATTGTCGGCAATGCTAATAGTGACTTGATCTGGTTCGAGTAATCGGGTGCGAATATAAATTCGGGGATTATCTATTATATTGAATTTTTTTGTTGTCCATCGACCTTTAAGGGCTGAATCTTCTAAAGCATCGAGCGCATTAACTAAAATATTCAGAAATACTTGGTTTAACTGCCCAGGATAACATTCAACTAAGTAGAACGAGGTGGAAAAACCAAACTGTGTAAAGATAAGTAAATACGTATAATGTGTCTACGAAGGTAACAGAGATATGGGCAGCCGTTTAAGGGTCTTTCTGACCAGAGAACAAGATAAAACTCTTTTCAACTTGAGAACGGCAGATGTACCCCAGAAAGTGAAAGATAGGGCAGAAGTGATTAGATTGAGCGCAAATGGTTGGTACGTAGAGAAAATAGCGGTATAAATTTTCTCCCCGACTTACTTAAGGGGAGGCTACCGTATTCTTTGATCACCTCAATTTGCAGGCGCTCCTTAGTAGGGTTAAAGCGGCTTTGGATGATCATTATCGTACTATCAATTCCCTCATGAATATCAACTGCTTTCAGTGAAGCCTCGTCTAAGCGTGAGAAAGTCCGCAGGGAAAGAACAATATCTCGAATCCGCTCTGCCCCCATGAGCATCGATTTGAATAATTTAGGAAAGTCTGACCTCAAAAAATCTAGTTCAATGAGATTTGTAAACTCCTCAATTGCCTTGATTGATTGAGGATAATGGCTTTGGTAAATATCTAATAGTGAAAATAAATTTTGGGTGTATTCATCAGCCGATTTCAAATTGCCGTAAATAAAGCTAACTGGGTTGTTAATTTCATGGGCAATTCCAGCTACTAATTGCCCCAAACTGGCCATTTTCTCATTTTGAATTAACTGAGCTTGAGCCTGCTGTAAGTTTTTGAGAGATGTGGCGAGTTCTTCTTTCTGACTTTGAGTTTGTTTGAGTAATTCTGCTTGCTGTAATGCTACACCTAGCTGAGAAGCAATTTGGCTAAGTATATATACTTCATCTGTTTGCCATTTTCAAGGTGCATCGTTTTGGTAAACTGCTAGCAGTCCCCAAAGTTGTTGACTTTGATAAATAGCAGTAATCACGTAAGCTCTTGCCTGGCATTGCTCTAAAATTTTCAGGTAGCACTTACTAAAGCCAGCACCGTAAACATCGTCACAAACACGATAAGTTTCATTTTGAGAAAAGCGCCCTCCCTGTGTATCTTGTAAATAAGTATCGACAATTGGAGGAATAGATAAATTTTTCAAGCTACATTCACTGATATTTTCTACTAATTGTGGTTGATGCGTTTGCTACTGGATTAAAGGCAACCACCCTTGTGCTAAGGATTCAGAGACAACTTTTCCACTCCAATCTGGATTGAAACGATATAAAATTACACGGTCAGAGTTGAACAATTGCCTAACTTCTTGAGTAGTTGTCTGAAAAATATATTCTAAATCAAGAGATTGACGGATTTTTTCAACGGTGATAGCAATAATTCTCTGAGAATCTGAGGCTTGATTCGGAGAAGCCATAATCATACTAGACGCAACAATAATCAACTCTTACCTAGAGTTCCCTTGTTTTACTTCAAAATTAAAATTCTGCTGGAAAATTGCAGTGTAATTGACTCAGCAAGATTACGGATGTAAAATTGAAGTGTGTATATCAGTATTAGTCAAGGTATCGGACTGAGCGATACCTTATTTAATTGTATAGGTGCAAGCCTAGTAGCCTGCCAACCGTTGCATCGTTGGGTGATGGCTGGGAAAAGGGGTTCATGTTAAAGGAGAAAGGGCTAAAAACATGAGTCTCATTACCTCTTGTCCTTAAAAGAGCCAACTTCACCAAGCAACTACTAGATCAATTTTGTGATCCATTTGTGGACATTGGGTTAGCCAATAACCCAATTTCCCCACCCGACATTTCCGGTAGCATTCACGTTCGCAAAGCGTCTGTGAAAGAGAAATGTGCCATTGGTATCGCCCAATAATCTCCCACCGGACGATATAACTGTGACCATTGGTGAGAGGTTAGAATGATTGCACAAACGTTTGTGAGGGTACGGAAAAAGGGGATAAATCCAGCGCAGCGATAGAGACTGCTTTTAGCAGGGCTTTAACATCTTCTAAATCTTGATTCTCTTTTGTGAGAGCAGTTTCAAGATTTTTGGTTATTTTTGCATAAAGCACAAAACTCTAGCTGAAGAATATTACATAACAAACTTTTATATAAAGCAAGGGACTTTTTTGCAGTCGTAAGTTATAGCCGATCCTGCGTTCATCAAGCAAGTAAGGCATTACCGAGTAACAGTCAAATCCGATTATGGTAGAAAATTTTGAGACTGCACAATCTTCAGACCAGAGAACAGAGATAGATATTATCTTTAAAGGATTAACAATACTTATAGTTGATGACGACAAAAATTACCTGAGTTTAATAAGCTATTTTTTTTGTAGATATGGAATTAATGTAATGTTGGCAGATAATGCCTCGTTAGCATTTGAACTAATTCAACAACACGCAGTGGATCTTTTAATTTCTGACATTGCAATGCCCGGAAAAGACGGATATTGGTTAATACAGAAAATTAGGTCACTACCACTCTCACCAATTAGAGAAATTCCGGCAATTGCTTTAAGTGGCGTATCTTTTGAGGAATGCTATGAAAAAGCGCTTGCATCTGGGTTTCAAACTTATATTCAAAAGCCTTCAAACCCTAAACACTTAATGAAAGAAGTAGCGAAATTGCTATATCTGCCTGTAAAAATCGTCAAAGGGTTTTAGTAACTACTTCTAATCATTCACGGACTCGAAGTTACCTTTGTAGGAAATGATCTTAACCCTTGAGGGAAGATTTAAAATCAAAGGTCAGAGTTAATTCGTAAAGAAAATTTTAAAAGTATTCAACTCATTTGTAGTACTTAAATGCCGACTTTTGAAGCAAGTGCATGATATTGTTTACGCCAAGTATGAGGAGGTAAGCCATGATGTAGGCGAAACTGGCGAGAGAAATAAGATACATCTTGGTAGCCTAATGCTTTGGCAATTTGCTCTACATTCTGCTCGTGATTTTGAAGTAACAATTGCGCTCCTAGCATCCGACGTTTGACGATCCAGTTGTTTACAGTTTCTCCTGTTTGCTTTGCGACTCTATTAGTTAAATAAGCAGGAGAGTAACCAAGCACTTGGGCGACATCACACAGACTAATTCCTTCATGATAATGGGCTTCTATAAACTCAAACATTGCTTTTAATTCTGGAGCATTGGGAAAGATTGATGCTTCCTGGACAATTACTGAATTCTTCGTTGCAGACACGGAGTTAAAAGCTTTCTGAAATTTAGTAGCGCACCAGGATTGAAGAAAAGTCTGTCTCTGTAAGCGGATATTAATCGCTTTGGCGTTGCATAAATGCGGGATGAATTAACTAAATACAGGTATTTCTCTATACTTCAAGTAATGGAGTAACAAGCGAATTGAGTATTTAAGCATATCTACTGACTTGGAATAGCATAATGTTTTGCGATGTAGGCGTGCCAGATAATGACGTAAACGTGTATTTTCACCTTCTACTCTGGTCATATATGTT
>NZ_JACJTR010000105.1 GCF_014698795.1 Nostoc sp. FACHB-892 | reverse complement strand
CTTTATAGTAAAGCGTTTGCATTCAAATAGAATGCCTGCGTTAGAACAATATAGTTAGCTCTCATGAAATCGGATGCTAGCAACTCTTCTTACTTTTATTCGTTACCCCGACTTATTGAGCCGATACATTATTAGTGACAATTGATGAAGCTGGAGTAGTAAAACTTTGGAACTGGCTAGATGGCAGATTATTGCAAACTCTCAAAGAAGATGGTGAAAGAGTTTGGTGGACTAGTATTAACTTTAGTTCTGATGGGGAAAATATTGCTGCGATTGATGGTAGTAATAAAATTATCAATATCTGGAATAAAAATCTAAATTGGAAATTATTTAAAATCATTAAAGACTCTGAAAAGAAAATTTGGTCTTTGCATTATCCAACTAACAATACCCCAGGTAAACAATTAATATTTTCAGGAAGTATAGATGGAAATATAAAAATTTGGAATCTTCAAGATGGCAAATTAATTAAAGCTTTTAAAGCTCATGATAAAGCGATTTTAAATATTAGCTCTAGTCCAGATGGTAAATTTATAGCTACAGCTAGTGAAGACGCAAAGGTGAAAGTTTGGAAAACTCAGAATTGGCAATTAAAGGAAACCCTTACATCTCATAATGATTATGTTAACAGCGTTAATTTTAGTCAAGATGGGAAACTTCTAGCTACTGCAAGCGATGACAACACCGTTAAAATTTGGAGGATAAGCGATTGGCGATTAATTGAAACTTTAGTAGGACATAATAACAAAGTTTATAGTGTAAATTTTAGCCCAAATACTCATATTTTAGCTTCTGCAAGTGAAGATAAAAAAGTTATTATCTGGAGTCTAGAAGAAAATTTACTCAAAATTATCACAGACCATACTGATGTGATTAGAAAAATGAGTGTTAGCTCCGATGGAGAAGTTATAGCAACCGCTAGCAATGATGATACAGCAAAAATCTGGAGTAGTAAAAATGGTCTATTATTACAAAGTTTCTCAAACAAGCGTGACGTTGAAGGCATCAGCTTTAGCCAAAATAATCAATTTTTAGCCTCTGCTAGTGCTGATAGACTAATTAAATTTTGGAATCTTAAAAATGGAAAATTAATGAAGAGTTGGCAAGATGATACAGTCATTTTTGATATAGCTGTCAATCCCAATACTCCAGATGGTGAAATTTTGGCTTCGGGTGGGGTAGATAAAGTTCTTAAAATTTGGAGAATCAATGATGGAAAAATACTACAAGCTCTCACAGGCCATCATGGTTCAATTTTGAGTGTTAGTTTTAGTCCCAATGGTCAATTTTTAGCGTCAGGAGGCGAAGATGGGAATATTAGACTTTGGCGGCAATATCAACAAAAATGGCATTTATTAAGGACTCTAGATAACTATAATTCTGCCATAAAAAATGTAAGTTTTAGTCCAGATGGTATGTTATTAGCATCTGCTAGTGTGGATGGTACAGTGAAGCTTTGGAAAACAACTGATGGGACTTTACTAAAATCCATACCTGCCCATAAAGGCGGTGTATTCAGTGTGAGTTTCAGCCCCAATGGTCAACTTTTAGCTTCAGGTAGTGAGGATGGAATAATTAAAATTTGGCAAATAAATGATGGAAGTTTATTTGCCAGTCTTCAAGGCCACAAAAGTTCAATTAGAAACGTCTATTTCATCAAAAATGATATTTTGGTATCTGCTTCTGCTGGTTTGGATAGAACTGTGATTTTATGGGATTTAAAAGATATACAATTAGATAATTTACTTAAAAATGGATGTGATTTAGTGCGTGACTATCTCAATAATAATCCCAGCATTAACGAAACGGATCAACATATTTGCAATAAAATCTAACTCTCTGCCTTCTGACTTGAAAATGCTCCTTCGATGAGTATCTATATAGATCAGTCTCACATCGCATTTTCATGCTTGACTATGAAACTTGTTTCATCGGGACTGCCCTCTGCCTTTCCCCAACCGAGATCACCAAAAGTTGCCAAGAACCCATAAAGCGAGCAACTTGCTCATCTTATGCTTTCAGTGACAGTATATGTGACTTTAGACAAAATCTGCCCAAGCCACAAGGCATCACTTGTCCGCCTTTGAATGCCAAACACTGATACTATCGTAGGCAAATTTATTCTGCCATAAAACTAATACAGCTAAAAGTTGCCTCAAAGTTGGAAAGCAAGGCATCACTTGTCACACAGTTGAAAAACCAGCTAAAAGTTGTCCAAAAGTTAAGTTCATTCCTGCCGATTATTCAGCGCTGCCAACAGTTCGGCCTGCAAGCGAAGCAGTAACATCAACCGGACTCTAAGTTATATCTCCTTCTACTCCTAGATCCAAGCATAAGTTGTCCGAGTTCAATCCAAGGCATAAGTTGTTCTATTGTGACAACTTATGGCTAAAGTCACAGTATACACGATCGCTCCTCCAAACACAAAATAAGTAACCCTTATCTTTTATCCGACTAAAACTACGATTAAAATACCCGAACCCCCAGACACTACTCTTTCACCAACATGCAATCGCGGATTGAGCATGTTGGCAACTGAATAGAAACTATTGCGCTGCCGATAAATTTTGCTTGTCTTTGGTATCGCCTTTGATCCGTAATTCAAACGATACACACTTACAGGGTGCTAACTTTCAGTTATAGTTAGCCGTAACTTATTATAGGCACAATGCAACTATAACGTTGACTTGGTGTAAAGATAGTTTACAAAAGTTGCTCAGGCGGTTGCCTTAGTCTATGGGAATAAAAAAGTTCAACAATTTATGTTAGGTGCTTTACCCCGCTCCAAGCATCCGTCCATAAATCGCTTGAAAGAGCCTCTACGCTGCACCCACGCTAGGTTATTACTAGAGCGATCGCCATTGGCTCATGACGGTTACGCCATCGCTCTTAAGCTCTTCAAAGATTTCTGATCTTATTTCCGGGTAACTCTATTATTATCCAGTTATCAGTAATGAGGAGCATATTTTCCAGTGTTGTAGAGTTTTTTGTTCTTGACTAATAAATTTCGTCTTCTTCATCTAGCCAATCTTCATCCCAGAGAAGTTCATTGTAAACCTTAGTAGCTTGAGATATTTTTAGGTTGTGAGCTGCTGTCACACAATTTCTTGGTTGCCAGCCAATGAGGGCGTATCTCCCATGTAAATATCTAACAGCATTTTTGCAGTCATTAATTACTGGAATATCCTCAAAGATGTATTTTCGCAATTGGACTCCTAAACGAATTGCCTCCATTTCATAATTGTGAAAGTTGGGTTCTTCAACATCAGGTGTAGAAATCAGTAATCCTCTTACCCAGGTATGATTTTTATAGATAGCCTTCGCTACAACTAACAGGACTTGTTTTGGTGTCCAGTTGCTCCGAAGTAAAAAGTTATCTATTGCTGATTCATCATCTAAATCTATATCGACGTTAGATTCTGAAAGTATTTCCAAGATATCTGTATTTTCTAAGAACAGTTCGTACCACTCTTGAAAAGTTTCGGGACTAAATAGTTTTCTGGCTTCTTCAAATGAAATTTTCTCCCATCCTGCATCTGTAACTATTTCGTTACCAGTCCTTGTAATGAACAGATTCTTTTCTTCTAGCATCCAAGGGAAGGATGTCTTGTGATGTCTTCTCTTTCGTTTACCCATTCAACTACCTGATGCCATTGCGATGTCTGCGACGAGTCGCCTGAGCGTCTATGCATTCAATTTTAGTGCTATCGTTAATTATCTTTTAGGCTTCTTTATCAAAAGAAAACTTCTGTTTGTGACAATGCGTACACACAATAGCAACGTATTTTTTCAGCTATCTTTACTAAGTTTTTACCCGCAGAAATCATCAACGCGGATATCACGCCAAATATCAGAAACCTGCCAGCCTGATTTGCCAACAGATTGTACTGGAGGATTGTCAAGGAATGGAACATAGTCAGGAACTCTAGGCTCTGAAATTGCTACTGGTTTCTCCTCAACCTCAACCACAGGGGCTGGAGAATTGACAGTATTAGCTTCAAGAAGTTGGTCTTCAGCCTCCTCGATTAACTTCATCTGTCTCAGAGTCAGCTTCTCAGATTTTTTGATGATTTTTTTTGTATGTATATCATTAGAAGTATTCATTGGCTGTTCCTCAAAGGCATTGGCTTAAAATTTGGATGAGTAAAGTCGGGGAAGGTAGGTATAAATAATTTGCACGGAATAAATACTCTACTGTAAATCTATGGGAAATACCAGTCCTTTGCTGAAGAATTTATCAATATCTGGCGTAAAAGCAGCATCAAAGATGTTTTAAGTAAATCGGTAGAGCGATTGAGCTAAGTTTCGTCAGTTTGATGGATGTGTCAAAGTGCTGAATCTGATGAAATTGTTGGTCAAGAAAACGTTTAATTTAAAACTCGCAAAACATTTATGACACAAATCCCCATCGTTCGCCAGATTCTATCAGATCCAGATACCGGATTGTTGTCATATCTTAGTCAACAACTTCAAACACCGAGTTTTTCACATTTTAAAAGCCAATTTGGTTTTTATGTAGATGAGTCTTGTACGCAAGTTACCTCGGTAGACGATTCTTTAGAAATACAAACGATACTTTTGCTGACTCTGAAGTTATCGATCATTGCAGATAGCCAAACTTTCTCAGATGATGCGACAGTACACGCTGTTGAGTTTCAAGAATTACTAGATGCACAAATTATTAGATGGAGCCAGAACAACTCACAATTGCTTAAACCAATCTCATCCATTAAAAACACATTCAGTCAGTTGTCAGATATCCCGTTCCACGGTGGCTATCTTCCAGGTTTTGAAATTAAAAGCCAGTTTTCTCTAATTTACAGTCCTATTACTGCACAGTTAAGCCAATCAGATGAGCCTGAATATTCTTTGCATAGTCCAGGGGAACGCACTCCTATTAGCGGACAGTATGAAGTAATTAATTCTAATGGAAAAGGCACCGGGCTAGAGGTAACATCAACTGCTGGAAATCCGTTTCCTCCAACGAGTGAATCTGACCAATCATATCGGTTAGTTGACCCGACAAAGCACAAAAACTCTAAGAAGTAAAGTAGCATTAGCGTTGGTCAAAGGCAATCTTGAGCTAGGGGAGCTTCTGCTCACGAACTATTAACTGTCAGATATAGTTGGATTGCCCTGGAGCGCAACCAACGAAGTATGAGTAAGTAATCTGTCTCAAGCAAGATTAGGAAAGGCAAGACAGCAACTAAGCTGTTATTGGTTGGTTAGTCATTAGTTTGCATAGGGGGGTACTTAAACAAAGTTTAGGTACTCTTTATCTAAGTATTTTTCATTCATTCAGATGTTCTCTACAAGACACTATTGCTGGCTGGCTTTTGACCAGGAGTCAATTGTTTTAGATAATGCTAGCTATCATAAAAAGAAAATAATCTTAGCTGAAATTGAAACAAATTTACCAAATATTCAACTGCATTTTCTACCGCCCTATAGTCCCGATTATAATCTCATCGAGTTAGTGTGCCACTCAGCTAAGGAATATATTGCTCATAGATTATTCCAATCAGTTGAGCAATTAAAGAATCTATTAGAGCGCTTGCTAAATCAAGGCGAATTAATTATTAAATGGTATCGTCGAGTGAAAAACAAAGGTAATGCTGTTACAGCAACTTAAATGTGGAACAGCTTACCACTGTCGTGAAATTAAGCCAGCTAGCAATCCCAACCAAGTCATTAACCATAAACTCCAGATCAGTCTCTGTCTGACAGGCAAAGAAAGGGTAAGAAATCTGCAATCGCGTCGCTGCTTCCTGATGAATTCACTGGCATTGGAAGGAATTTGTCTCGACCGTTGCGGTGTGTGTCGCTGTCTAATCACTAGAGCAATACCTCCCAGAACAGCGATCACTGCCAGCATTGGCACACTCAGTTGTACCACTGCCGCATGTGTTACTTGCAAGCCTGGTAAGGCATGATACCAAATGGCATAGCCCATCCCAGATGCGATTGCTCCGGCGGCGATCGCATAACCTCGCAACCGTTCCTCTATGCACAACCCATAGCTAATCATAATAATTTGTATCGAGCCAAACAGCAGTAAAGCAACTGTTCCAGGTGACAAGTTGACATAGGCGATCGCAAAGCAGGCAGCATAGGCAATCAGCACCAGGGATGCGAACCAACTGCCTACCCTGGCGATCATCTCTCCTGGTAACCGGACTATCAGCCAAAGCATTAAAGCACCAGAGAGCAAACGAATCGATGTGAAACTAGCGGCATCAATATTAGTGTGCTTGAGTGCCATGTGGCAGAGTAGAGATTTGTTAGCAAAAGCAAGCACAGCAGAGATGGTCAGAATAAGAGTGCCTATAGGTGGCATATAAGTATTTCCAACCAAAATATATTGAAATTTAGTATGGAAGGCAACATCATAATTAGATCCTTTCTAATCTCATTTGAGATGAGAGATGAGTCCAAAATAATGGCAAGCAAGCTTTACAAATAGCTTCGATATGGCGATGATCTGTGCCACAGCAACCTCCCAAAACACTCAAATTCTTTAACTTAGCTTTCAACGCTTGATAGTGATTACCCAAATCTTCTGGATTGCCAGCATCTAGGGTTTCTGACTCATTCAGTTGGGCATGACTTTTGGTGGATGCATTGGCTCTAATGCCACGAATTCGTTCCAGCCAAGGTTCGTTAGGTAACAACAGTTGTGCAAAGTGGGTAGGATGGGCACAGTTGAGCATATAGTAGGCAGGCCCTTGATTTGTTGCAGCATCAACTTGGGCGATCGCATCCTTCAATGTCTGACCAGTAGGCAAATGACCATCTGTTTCCACTGTAAAAGAAATCACCACAGGCATTCCTACTAACTCAGCAGCACAAGTAATTCCGATCGCCTCTTCCACATAGTTCATGGTAATTGCCGTCACTAAATCAGCATCGGCATTGTGAAATACTTCTATTTGGGGGTGGTGATAGTCGGCTGCTTCATTTGCTGTCATGGCATTAGCGGGAATATAGCCATCACCACGGGGTCCTACACATCCACTAATTACCATCGGAGTCTGGTCAGTTTCGTATTCCTGACGAATGGTATGCAAAAGAGCGATCGCCTTGTAGTTCATCTCTGCTAAAGCCGTGCTAGAGTACCCCAATTTAGTCCCCCAGTCTGGGTTTGCCCGCCAAGTTGCGCTCTCTAAAATCAGGCCTACTTGATAGTTCCTGGCAAGAGCAGCATAGGTTCGGAAGTATTTCTGAAGTGCTTGATAGCCTGTGTTATTCTTTAACAAATCAAATGCTGCAAAGTCTGGTAAATTCAATCCTTCAAGAAAGATGAGTGTGGTTTCAATGCCACCATCCGTGATGAATAAATCCCTCGATAATTGAGGCAATTTGTTTCGATACTGAGCCATTTTAGTTCTCCTGGGTTAACTAACTATGTTGGATACTGGTTATTGCTTGAAACGCCATTTGTCCCTGAGTTACATCTTGTGAAACGGTAGTCACTAACTCTTGCAGCTCACTAGGAGCAACACCGTTAATGGTTTGGATTTGTTGTGTTGTCATCATTAAACTCCTTAGTTTAATTACCTTCAATTTTTCAGCAGCAAAGAATGAATAAAAGCAAATGTTCCTTTGCTGTTCTATAATCAGGTTATTCAGTCTACCGTCCTGAAATCGTCCGCAAATCATCTGAGAATCGTTCAGTAGCTTCACAGCGTTTCTTTAAAGCTTGATTAAAGGCAAGATAGGCTCCAGACCATCTTGCAGAAAATTACTTAAATCTCGGCTCAATACCGTATGAACATTGCTGCAATCAGGAGCAAGATGTTTTGTATTAGCGTGTTAAATAGCGCACTTTGCCGAGAATTCTAATTAGATCGAGAGTGGCTTAATAGTAGACATAATACTTATCGTTAAGTTTTTAATAAAATTAATTTACGCCTAATGTGAATTGGAAACGCCTCTTATGCTAATAAGAGTTTCTAAATTAGCTGACAATCATTAGCCAAAGTTCTGGTCGCGGTGGGTAAAGCGGGTTTGGCGATCTCTGATTGCTTTTACTGTAAAGGTATGGCCGACGATAAATATAATCTGTAATCTGTGAAATTAGGAAGCCGGAGAAGTATTATTGGTATTGGGTTGGATAAAAGTTGCTTTCCAAACTCGTTCAAAAGGCTGACCAATTTTACGGTAGAGCGATCGCACATCCTCAGCAGTGACA
>NZ_JACJTR010000104.1 GCF_014698795.1 Nostoc sp. FACHB-892 | reverse complement strand
AATCGGTAGACTCCTTGTTTGGAGGATGTCCTTTTATAGATGGCGTGAAAAGTTGTTCCTTTTCAAGCTCATAAAGCTCAGGCAAATTGTATTTTTCTTCAAGTTCAGGAATGCACAAAGCCTCAGAAAGATACTTGACGTTAATAGTGACATCTGGTTTGTATTTACTTAGTCCCCATTTTTTAGCCCGATACGAGCGTTGGTAATCGGCAAGTGATTTGGCATCGTCTATAATTGCAGTCAGCAGAGCATTGGCATCTTCACTGCGACTAACTACAAAATCATCAACGCCTTTTTCTGGCCCCGGCAGTAATGCAACTTCACATTCACAACCTACTGCCTCAATCGCTTTGGCAGTGCGTACCGTTGCCTGGTAAACTGACCACCTGGTTTTAGCTTTAGTTTCGTAGTCGAATAAAATGATGAACTTGCGTCCCGCCTGAGCCATTGGTACTAAGTCAGGATGCAACCGTTCATCAAAATCCTGTTTGCCCACGCGCCCGTTCCAAATTCCCGGCAGTGCGATCGCTACAAATCCTAAACTAAGCAAGCAGGCCGCTTTTTTTTCGCCCTCGCATAAGATAACTGGAATCTCTGGATGCTGTTTTACCCACTCCCAGAAGGAGATTTGTAAATTTTTCTGCTGAGAGCCGATGTTTAATTCTTTGTGCTGCCCAACCCATGACCAAAACATTAGGGGATTGAGTATGCCTTTTATACACAGAGCTACTCGGTGACTTAACTGGGCGATTTGCGTTAGGATTGCCGTAGTTTGTCCTAGTTGCAAGAGCGAAGGCAAGAGAGCGGCATTGCGAGAAGCAGCGTTCTTTCGACTTTTAAGCCTTAGCTTTTTCCCACGTTTTGCAAAAAGCACTCTTTGAATATCGGAAACGTTATAGCGCCGTGCAACTAGATTCAAAATACAGTTGGGAACATCGAAATAAGTAACACGGTTGGCTGTCTTGGGCGGTGACTCGTATTTAACTGGTTTACAGGAGTGCCAATCAAAGCGCGGAAAGTTGGGCTTAATCCGCCCCCATTCCATCGGTTGCCAATTTTTGAACGGGTCAAGTGACTGAATCCACGTCCCACCCAGTAGTAGATGCTGATACATTTTTATGTATCCATCTGTTACCCGACCCGCATTCTTGCGTGGCAGTTTATCAGATATGAACAGGAAATCATAAACTGATTCTCCCTCTACATGGAAAAAGTTGCGCTTAATCAACGCCGGATGAATGGCGCTACCAGCTAACAACTCATAGTATTCCGCAGCCGTGAGATTGTTTGGATATTCAGTTGTCGCTGAATTCATCGGTTCTCTCCTCGGAATCCCTTGGAAAGAAATGTGTCTAATCTCAAAGTGATATTGGTGCTTTCCAAGGAAGCGATGTTTCTGTAGCCTTCGTTTAAATGCAGCCAGTTTTCAAGCTGCCAAACTCTTACTTTAGCTAAGATATTCCTGAATTTCTCCAACACCACAGCATAAAGTTGCCATACGTAGACGCTTCTGCGACACGAAGCCGCAGACAACGTTACATTCGACCCTATGCGCTCTAACACTGCGCTCTTGGGGGAATAGCTATTTGTCATGATATTAATTTTCCCTGATAACTCGGTTTTCAAGTTCAGAGGGGGTTATTCACGCTGCTATTGCTTTGGACTACAAAGTTCGCAATTTTACTTCATTAAACTTAAACTTTAGCTAAAAGCGAGAATTTTGACAGCCAAAAACGCCGTAAGAAATAGACTTTCCAAACGGTAGAACCTATAATGGATCTTGCAGCGTGGTAAAAACTCTCGGACAGTTTTAGTGGACATCAAGTCGCCAAACTATAATAGCCACTGATTTTGTACCTTCGAGATCAACCCCGCTCTTGTTAACGATGAGTTTTACAAACAGACAAAGCGCCTACTCCTTAGTGGCGCTTTGTGCTTTAAATTTTTTGATGCTTTTGCTTTCATGTTTCCCCTTATTAGCTTGGTTATCATGGCTCTGAAACCTTCATACTTTAGGCATGATATAAATAGAGCAATGGCTGGCTCTGTTACAGTCAAATTCAAAAGCTCAAAAGTGATCTGATATATCGAGCAGCACCTGCCTAGATTTATGTGGTTTTGAGCATTGCTTTTAGTTCTCCCGCAATTATACTAGTTTTGACAGTCTCTCCAAACTTTTTTTAGTTGAGTACGTACTTGAACTACAATATATCAGTATCGTAATATAATAGCGACTCAATTGTTATGATTTGTGAAGTTTGAAATATACAGCAGCTTGCAAGTTAAGTGAGGTAGAGAATGCAGGGTTTAAAATCCACATAAAGAGTTTTTAGCTCCGTCCTACCCGTTTCCTGCCTCAAAGTCAGTAACTTTGCATTTTATGAAAAAGGAAGCTGTTGTACAAGTAAGGAATAGTAGACTATGCAGCTTTTTTAAAGCTCATCAGTGAAAAAGTATATACTTCTGATTTAGTGAAATTGATAAAAAACAGCACGTCCGTACTCAAAGGAGCTTAATAAAAGGTGAATACTAAAGAAGCTATCCAAGCCATAGATGACTTAGTGTTTGCAAAACAAGGCAGGTGGCTAGAAGAGCCAGAAAAAATTGTGCTTAGATCAGCTTGGCTTGATCTGGATTACAAGGATATAGCAGAGAAGAGTCTCTATGACATTAATCTTTTGCAGAGGCGTGTAGCACCTAAGCTGTGGGTACTATTAACAGGAATATTAGGGAATGGAGAAAAAGTCACTAAGAAAAGATTGCGGGGCATTGTAGAAAAACGGATATTACTAGCTGACAATGAACCAGCTAAATGGAATGAAGCTACTGCTGGTTTGCCTACGCTCGTAGGAAATCTGCCTGACGTATCCAATTTTTATGGTCGGACTTCTGAACTAGCGATGTTGAAAGAATTGATAGCTCAAGAGCGCTGTGTAGCAATTGTAGGAGCGGCTGGAATTGGTAAAAGTGCTTTAGTTGCTAAATTAGTTCAAGCTTTGCGTATGGGGTCGTATGAATTTAATAGTTTCATTTGGAAGTCAGTTTCGTATAGACCGTTGCTTACAGATTTAGTTGCTGACTTGCTTAGAATTTTTGCTTATTCAGAAAACCAGGAGCTAGATTTACCAGAATCCATCCAAGCTAGGACATCAAAGTTATTTGATTACCTGCGCTCACATCGTTGTTTAGTGATTCTTGACTCAGCGGAGTCCTTATTACAGGGAGATAGAAATACCAACTCAAATGCTTATGGTAAGGAGTATGCAGAGTATGGAACGTTCTTTAATAGGGTTATAGAGGAACAGCATCAAAGCTGTTTTTTACTGACTAGTCGTGAACCATTTATCGATTTTAATCGTCTGCAAAAAAAAGGGCAACCAGTTAGGACAGTAAAACTTGAAGGGTTGGGAAAGGAAGGTTTAGAAATTTTTCGTTCGCACGGGTTAACTAATGAGGATAAATGGGGAGATTTAGTTCAAACTTATCGGGGAAATCCCTTATCATTAAAAATGTTAGCTGAAAAAATTCAAAATTTTTTTGGTGGTAGTGTGAAGGATTTTTTGAAATTTAAAACTGTGTTGATGACAGATGTATTCCAAGAAAGCTTGGATGAATTATTTGAAGATAAAGGCCGTCTAACTATTTTAGAGAAACAGATTATGTTTCATTTAACGGAAAAACTACATCAAGAGTCTGCAAATTCAATTGTATTGAGCGAATTTCTTAAAGAAATTAAAGAGAGGCAACAGGGTGAGGTAACGACCTCAGAAATATTTGAAGCCATAGAGTCTTTGTATGCACGTTCTCTGATTGAGCAAGAAAAGGATGATAATAAAGAAGTACTACTGAGATTAGAGCCTCAAGTTATAAAGTATATTTGCACCTATACTTTAAAATCAGTTCAAAATGTAGTTTATGATTTTAAATCGGCTTAATTATTTAATGACCTAAATGTGTGAGCTATTGTATTAGTCCTAAGTGTACACATCGTAAAAATAATGACAAAAGCGAAAGATGTGTTAATTGTGGTACAGAATTGCTGATTGCACATCGATTTCGTTTGCTTAAGCCATTACGTCCTTTGGACTACCGTTACAGTACAGAAATTTTTGAAGCAGTGGATGATAAAGGTACTCGAAAAGTAATGAAGGTGTTGCGATCGCAAAGACCTAAGGAAATCAGCTTGTTGGAGCGAGAAACACTTACATTGCAATTATTTAATCATCCTGGTATTCCTAGAGTTGTAGACGATTTATTTACTGTTACACCCAATAATAGCTCTACTGAACTGCATTGTTTAGTAATGCAGAAATTTGAAGGACTTAATTTAGAACAGTGGGTAAAAGCTAACGGGAAAATATCTCAAGCTTTAGCTCTGAATTGGCTTATACAGATAGTAAAAATTCTTGATGAAGTACATCGTAGTGGTTTTTTCCATAGAGATATTAAACCTTCAAATATAATTGTTCAACCTGATGGTCAGCTAGGATTAATTGATTTTGGTGCAGTTCGAGAAGTAACCCGTAGCTATCTAGCAAAAGTTAGCGGTAGTGGGGGGAATGATATGGGGCTTGGTCAGCATGAAATTACAGTACTTGTAACGGCTGGTTTCACCCCCTTGGAACAAATTAACGGTCAAGCAGTACCACAATCAGATTTTTATGCTTTAGGGCGAACGTTAGCATATTTAGTAACTGGAATTCATGTAACCAATTTACTAACAGATCAGCAAACAACAAGACTTATCTGGAGGAATAAAGCACGACATATTGAAAAACCCTTTGCAGATTTGCTAGATGATTTGATGGCTCCGGCTCCAGGGAAACGTCCACCATCTACACAAATACTTTTACAGCGTTTAGAAGACCTCCCGTTTAAGTTAAAGTTTAATCGAATACTTACATCGAAGCGATTCATAATTAGTTTAGGTATTTTAGCTGTACCAATTGCTATCACTTCGTATCAAGGGTTATCTTTAGCTATTTCTAATTATTATTTTAATCTAGCTTCCCGCAATATAAATGAACCTAAGATTGCTAGAAAGTATTATGAGCAAGTAATTAGATACAACCAAAATGATGCTGCTGCATATAATAACTTAGCACTAGTTTGCCAAAGATTATTAGATACAAAGTGTGTAACAGAGAACTATAAAAAAGCCTTTAAGCTTAGACCTAACAGTTGGGAATCGCATTACGGGTTAGGAAATTTTTATGAAGATCAGCAAAAATACGATTTAGCAGAGAAAGAATATCAATTAGCTATTCAAAAGAGTGACTATGCAGTGCTTGCTATTACTGCTTTGTCAAGATTGAAAAACAATAATAATGAACATGGTGCGGCAATTATTTTAGCTTTGCAAGGGTTACAAAAAACTAAAGATCCGGAAATAGAAGCAGCTTTATATAAGGATTTAGGCTGGGCAAGATTTAAGCAAAATAAGTTAATTGAAGCTAAAAAACATTTAGAAAAATCAATTCGATTAGATGGAAGAACGGATGCTTTCTGCTTGCTGTTTCAAGTCGAAGAAGCTTTGGGAGACACAGACACAGCTAGAATCTATATAGAAGGCTGTATGTTAGCTCAATCTACTTTGCCAGAAGTTTTTAACTGGAGACAAAAATTATTAGATCGCATACTTAAAAAGTAGTATTTTCTAAATAAATTTATATTGATACAGATTTTCTTCTAATTTTATGAGAAACTAAGCATATATAAACGTACTATTTGTTTTTAGACTTGTGAAAAAGAGTACAAAAATTTTAGTGGGGCTTTGTTTGAGCTTTCTACTTATAAAAGATATACCAATACTGGCAAATGTGCCGTTAGTAAGAAATAAAAGGAATCAGGTTCGCTGCAAGCCAAGTGGAAGAGTAATGTCTCCAGGTGATAAGCGTTTTGAAGTAGGAAGCTTGATTTGTGATGGCGAGAAATTAGAAGTTTTAGATGGTGGTAGTATTAAATTTTTATGTTTTAGCACAGGAATAGTTTTAGACTTATCTAGTGGATTTGTTTCTTCTAATGAATGTGCAAAACCTTATTCATCTGATTCTGTCTGCCGCATAGATAGCAGAAACTTCTGTCAAAGGACACGGAAGGGAGGGGAAGTAGGAAACGATGAGCCGACAATTATTTATCCTTATCATATCCCGACACTAAAACCGCGAACTGAAGTCGCTTGGCTTGCGGTTGCGGGTGCTACTTCTTATACAGTAAGGTTTGATTGTCCTGAGTTTGCTTGGGAAAGAGTTGTAAATAAAACTAGATTGGCTTATCCTTTGGAGGAAAAAGCTTTGCTCTCTGGACAAACATGTAAAATTTCTATCTTCGCTTATAAAAATGAAAATCTTATGGGTGCAGATCAGTCAGTAGTCTATTTGTTACCAGAGGATGAGGTGAAACGAATTTTAGACACAGTAGAGCAAATTAATCAATTAGAACTTTCCCCGGACGAAGCTGCTCTTGACATGGATACTGTCTTTATTTCAAGAAACCTTTTCGATGAAACATTTGAAAAACTAAATAATGTAATTGCATCAGGTACGACGAATCCAACTATCTATAGAGTACTAGGCGATCGCTATTTCCAAGCTGGTGTACTAGATAAAGCGCAGCGTCAATATTTAAAAGCATCTGAGTTATTGAAAACTAATAACAACCCAACTGAGTTAAAGAATGTACAAGAAGGGTTAAAAGTAATAAATTATTACAACCAGCTCCCTACCAGCAGGTAAGGGGCCCAATGGTAAGGATTATTGTACTCAGGAATTGCCATCAAACTGATTTGTGCAAGCCTTAGAGCCTCTGCTTTAGGAATACCATGCTTGAGGTTTTTGTAAAATTCATTCATTAAAAAAACACTAGATTTAGAATCTACTAACCACAAAGTGGCTATTATACTTCTTGCACCTGAGGCAATATCTCCATTTAATCATCGCTTTACTGTGTTGCTGGATAGGAAAGTTCTGCTACAGAATCGACCGATGTACACGGAATGGTAGAAAAAAAGCTATCAGGTGTAGCTTGATTAGGCGCTATCGCAACTAATTCGACGTTCCCTCTGGAATCTATTATCCAACTCTGAGCTTCAACAATTTCCGTAGTCTCTTTAATTATTGATAGCTGTAACTTAGATGAAAGTTCATCGGACTTAGATGAAACAGAATTTTTCTGCCAGATAGGTTGACTATCTAGATGTTCGTCAAATTTAGGCGGTGGACTGTTGCTAGCCACAATTAACATATCACTTCCTGTGCCTGATTGTGCAGCACAACCCGATACCATATTAGGAGTTTCTGTAACAATTTCTGGGGCTGCTTTAATGCCAGCAGGATTAACGTTAAAGCTGTTGATCTGGACTGTACCATCAACTCCCAACTGTGAACGTGTGGTAATAAAGCTATCGGGAGATAAAAATAGTCCACGAGCATTTATCTGAATATTACCGCCGCGCCCCTCAAATGCATTAGCTTTTATGCTGCTGTTTTCTGAACCAGTTAGGATCTGTGTATTGATCTTGATATTGCCGCCATTACCGTTACCTTCGGCAGTTGCACTAATAGTACTGTTGCGTAGCTGTAAATTCTGTGTGTTGATCTTGATATTGCCGCCTTCGCCGGAAGCAGTTGCGGTAGTGATAGAGCTTTTATTATCTAAAGTAATTGACCGAGCATTAATTGTAAGCCTTCCAGCATCAGTACTTGTTCCCTCATTGCTAACGCTAACTTGTCCACCATCTGTGATACGTAGATTCCCAGTATTGATATTTACCTCTCCAGGGGAGCCACTTGGTACTGAAGGAACTCCGAATACTTTTTGGGTGTCTGAATCTGGTATAATCGCAGATGAACTTACCCTATTGCGTATCTCTAAATCGAAAGCGTTTATAGTAATACTCCCAGCAGAGCCAGAGCCTATAGTGGAAGTATTAACTGTTGCCATATCCCCCACTACCATTTTTGGTGTATTTATTATTAGATTGCCAGCATCTCCTGCACTAAAAGTTGAAGCAGCTAAATGGCTAGAATGCTCCAGAATTGTGTAGCACGCTGTTTCACTGAACGCCCCTCTTTTATATTTGTAATTAATGAATGAATAAAATGCATTTGCTACTCATAGAACAAAGTTTGGCTACTATTTTTATTAAGAAAATTATGTATCCGCTCAATAAATCGGGGTAGTGCAAAAAATAAAAAGTAGATAGATGCACATAGCGCCGTAGAATATATCACATGGCGCAAAAGCAATCTCCAGAAAAACAAGTAGAGGCATTATTGCAAACC
>NZ_JACJTR010000103.1 GCF_014698795.1 Nostoc sp. FACHB-892 | reverse complement strand
ATATGCCTTGCTATAAGTAAACCTAATTAATCATCACCTCCGGTTTCACATAGTTCAGCAAAAAATGTATCTCTGTTTACAAAATCTTGACGCTTATTCTCTTGGAAAAAACTTTGCGATTTACTGACTATCTCTGCTAGCGTTTATGCTCAGGATTTTTGAAGTCTGTCTTACAACCTGCATCCCAGACGTCAGGTTGGTTCCCGTGAGGAGGAATACCTCCATTATCTTTGAGTAGTCTGGCTATATGCATACAGTTCCAAGCTAAAAAGGTGGTATTGCGATTGGTAAATTCGTTCTCCGTCCCTCCAGACCCTGGATCTAAATAGGAAGGACCAGGGCCCACTTCGCCTAGCCAGCCTGCATCCGCTTGTGGAGGGATCGTATAGCCAATATGCGATAGGGAAAACAAAATATTCATAGCGCAATGTTTAACACCATCTTCATTCCCGGTAATGAGGGTTGCCCCAACCTTCCCATAATCTCTGTACTGACCTTTCTCATTCAAAAGATGAGTGTATCCATACATCCGCTCTAAAACTCGACTACAAACAGAACTTTTTTCACCCAGCCATACTGAAGTACACAGCACTAAAATGTCAGTTGCATCAATTTCTTTCTGGATCTGGGGCCATTCATCTGCCTGCCACTCGTTAGTTTGTGACATATCTAACCCTAGCCCAGCTGCTATCTCATAATCTACAGGTCGAATGACTTGAGTGGTTACCCCATTGGCCTCGAAGATAGCTTTGGCAATATTAATAACCCCTTGTGTATGGGATAACACTGGCGTTCTATTGAGTGTGCAGTTTAAAAAAAGAACTTTTAAATCACTATACTGTGCAGGGGCATTTTGGCACTGACGGTCCGTGATTGTTTTGAGCTGTTGTGAAGAAAATTTCATGGTTTCATCTGTGCAATGTTCTATATATCTGAAGTGTAGTGAGTGACAATGCTCAACTTCTTTCAGATTCTGACGACGGTTTGTCATTCTTATGGTGTTAGCGTACCTGTTTGGGTGTCATTCCAGTGAGGCGCTTAAACTGTTGGGTTAAGTGGCTTTGACTGGAGAAACCAACTTGTAGGGCAATGTCTGCGGTAAGCGAAGCTATCCCGAAGGGTTATCGCAAAATCCGTCTTCTTCAAGATTACTACTAGCACTAACAAACAAGTCAGATATGAATTGGGAGCAAAGATCGGGGAGCTTAATAACTTGCAGCAATCATGGCTGCCATCAGATCAGTCGTGTTCCAGTGCCCGGTATACTGAATTCCATTGATAAACAGGGCTGGGGTAGTCGTCACTCTACTCTCTATTCCGCTTTCGATATCTTCATTGATGCGATCGACATGCACTTGTTTAGACAACTCTTTGAGAAATTGAGGAATGACAAGCTCTAAATCATTGGCGTACTCGACAAGATAACCGTTCTCCAACCTTTGTTGATGGTCAAATAAAGTATCGCTCATTAACCGAAACTTTCCTTGGACGGCGGCGGCAACGGCTGCTTCGGCTGCCCGTTGAGCTTGGGGATGAATCTGTGCTTGCGGAAAATGACGGAAGATGAAGCATAAATAATCTTCTCCAAAACAAGTATTCAGCTCTCGTTTGATCGCTTTAATCATCTTGTAAACGTCTGCACTTCTGGAGCATTGATAGTCTCCATACATCACCAGCACTACCTTGGCACTCAACACACCTTGAATCCAATCTTGTGTTGAAGGTGGTACAAGTAAGGAACTGTGGCTACGATCGTCGTTCATCTTTCTACATCTGCATCAAGCATGGAATCGTGCAATTTACTTGCTCAATCCATTTGGATGACTGTTTGCATAAATTCAATATAGGCGATCGCCCTCAAGCTGTCGTCTATAGCAAGTTAAAACTTTTACAGTACAAATTGATAGAGCAACCATGCCATCGCAGAGTAGAAGGCTAGCTATAACTTAAGTTAGAATCCCAATTCTATCGAAAGTACATCCTATAAATTAACAATGCCGCGTTTAACGGCAACAATTACAGCTTGGGTGCGATCGCTGACATCTAACTTGTTCAAAATCCGATTGACATGAGATTTGACAGTGCCTTCACCGATACTTAAAGCAGTCGCAATATCGGCATTACTCATCCCCTGCGCCAGTGAGCCGAGTACTTCTAGTTCTCTTTCACTCAGTTCTGGATTGCTGAGGCGCTGTACCAACTTTCCTCCCACATCGGGCGGAATGTACTTCTGACCCCGGTGAACGGTACGAATAGCATTCAGAAGCTCGTCAGGTTCAGTTTCTTTCAACAGATATCCTTTTGCGCCTGCCTGCAATCCCCGATAAATATCTTCGTCACTATCATACGTGGTCAGTACAATAATCCGAGCAGATTTAGCAGTAGCACAAATTGCACTGATGGCGGCAACCCCCTCCACTTCAGGCATTCGCAGATCCATTAGCGTTACATCTGGTTGGTGTTCCCGAAATAAGGTGATCGCCTGTTCACCATTTTCGGCTTGGGCAATCACCTGCATCTCTGGGTCACGGTTAATGATCGTGGCTAATCCTTGCCGAAAAATGGCGTGATCATCTGCAATTAGAACCCGAATGGTCGTGGCTTGGCTCATCGTGATGCCTCTCGATCAACGGTGACAATAATTTCTGTTCCTTGTCCAGGTTGACTCCGAATTGTGAGTTGTGCGCCGATGCGCTCTGCCCGTTCGCTCATGCCTAGTAAGCCAAATCCCTCAGAGGACGGAATACTTCCAACCCCAAAGCCCTGCCCGTTGTCTTTCACGCGCAACAAAAACTGATCATGCTCGTAGATTAGCTCCACTCGAATTTCATCAGCATTGGCGTGTCGAATCGCATTGGTTAAGGCTTCCTGCCCCATCCGCAATAGATTACTCTCAACTTCAGCAGGTAGAGAATACGCTGCACCCTCAATCTCATAATATAAAGTGGTATCCATTGCGGCAGTTCTGATTTGAGCGATGAGACGATGTAGAGCGCTCTGTAAACTGCCCGACTCCAAAAGCTGAGGACGGAGCGCGACGACCGATCGCCGCGCTTCAGTCAGTCCAGTTCGCGCCAATTCTTTGATCAGATCTAGGTGTGCCCCAGTTGCTTCTACATCATCCGTTAGCACCTGGTTTGCCGCTCCTACCTGAGCCAGAATGCCTGTGAACGCCTGAGCGAGTGTGTCGTGAATTTCGCGTGCCATGCGGTTACGTTCTTCCACAATCGAGGTTGCTTCTGCTTGCTTTTGCAGCGTAATGTCTCGCGCCAACCAAATCACCTGTTCGTGCCGAATCGGGGCAATGCGAGCCGAAAACCAGACTTCTCGTCTAGCTATCCACTGGCATTCAATGTATTCAACGGTGAGTACTTGTTGGGTTTTCACCACCTGCTGAATATAATCCAGGAATTCATCAACTTGTTCCTTGGCATAGAGTTGATGCAGTGTTTTACCAATATATTTCTCCCTATACTCCTCCCTATACTCCTCTCCATAGGATGGATTTCCTGGGATTGCGTCGATCACTTGCCCTTCAGCATTGTAAACAAACAGCGGATCGGGAATGGCTGAGAAGAGCGCTCGCAGTTCTGATTCAGAGGCTTGCAGCGCGGCTTCTGCCTGTTTGCGATCGCTAATATCCGCAATCACCCCTTCAATGTAGTCATCGTCTGCATTCAGATAAGCAGAGAAAAGTCCCCAAAACACTGTCCCATCTCGTTTTCGCCCCTGTGCTTCATAGCTTCGCACTTCCCGATCCCGCTTCAGCACTTCAAGGAATTGTTGGCGATCGCTGGGATTTACATAGTAGTCTGTGGCGTGTTCAAGCCCAATCATCTCCTCTGATGAATCAAAGCCAAGCAGATTGGCATAGCATTGATTGGCATCGAGAAGTAATCCATCCGAGAGGCGGGTGCGGAAGATGCCAACCTGTGAGTTTTCAAAAATATTGCGGAACTTAGCTTCACTGCGTTGTAATGCCTCTTCTGCTTGTCTGCGCTGGGTGGTGTCATTGCCCACCGATAAGATTTCAACGACTTCTCCCTGGTCATTGAAGATGACTTGATTCGACCAGGCAATCCAAACCCGTCTACCGTCTCGACAAAGGTTTTCATTCTCGGTTTGCAAGTAAGCTTGAGGCAAGGAAGCTTCAAGATTGTGAAACAGATTGTGAACAAACTGCTTGAGATTACGTCCAGATGTTTCGGTTTCTGGAACGATTGTTTCCAGGAGGGTACGCCCTAAAATCTGATCTTCCTCATAGCCAAAAAAGCTCAGTCCATAGTCATTCATGTATCGAATTCGTCCTTGCCTATCCGTGCGAAGGATGATTGAATTCGCAGTTTGAATCAGGTTACGGTAATTGGCCTCACTCTGTCGTAACGCAGCAGTTCGTTCTGCAACCTGTTGCTCTAAAGTGCAGTTGTAGTCGGCTAGGAGTTTCTCGGCTTGTTTGCGCTCTGTAATGTCCTGAAAAGTAGCGATCGCATAAATGATATTGCCCTGTTGATCAAAAACTGGTGTTCCCCGTGCCTCAAGTAGAATTGAGACATGATCTCGACGAATTTCTATATCTTCAGTCCTGATGCGTTCGCCCCTTAATGCCCGCACAGCAGGCAAGCTCTCCGCTGGATAGATTTGATCCGTTCCCGCTACATAAAGCTGATAAGCCTCTGATATCTGCTCCGGTGCTATGGAAGTATCAGTTTCTTTGCCCAGGAGTTGATTGCCGCATTGGTTGGCATAGTAAGGGCAACCCGTCGCATCCACGATCGCAATTCCCACCGGAATCCCTTCAAGGAACTGGGTAATCTTGCTTTCCTTAGCCCGCAGTTCTGAGTAAAGGTTGGCATTTTCGATGGCGATCGCTGCTTGAGTCGATAATAGCTGCAAGACCTGCGATCGCTCTGGTGTAAATACTCCAGTTGCTAACCGATTTTCTAAATACAATACACCGACCAGCTTGGCTTGATTCAGCAGCGGCAAACAGAAAATAGATTGAGGCTGGTTCTGTTGAATGTATGGCTCATTAATAAAAGCACCTTCACGAGTCGCATCATTTAAGGTGACAGGCTTCAGAGTCCGAATCACATATTGAATGATTGATTCTGGCAATTGATCGGCAATTGGAATAGATTGTAACACCTGAGTCGCACAAGCATTCTCATCGGCATTGAGTTCACAAGCCGCTTCAATCGACCATTCTCCTGAGTTTTCTAAAATCAGATATCCGGTTTGTGCGCCAGCATTCTCAATTAAAGTTTGCATCAGTGATCGCAGCAATTGCTTCAGTTCAATTTCACGAGAAATCGCCTGTGAAGCTTTCATCACTGCTGCTAAGTCGAAAGCAGTATGGAAGGGATTAGTGATAGTTTCAGCAGTAATAGGAATTGATGTGGAAGCGGTTCTAGACGACTGAGGAAAGAACTGTGGATAGCGAGTTTCTAAGTCTTTAACTTTAGCGGTTGCGCCCCAGCGATCGTAGCAATAGTGCGCCTCTTTCATATAAGTTTGAGCAATTTTTGACCGACCTCGCGCCAGATAGTGTTTAGCCGCTAATTCATAAGCTAATGCTTCTTCCTGGATAAACTCATTTTCAGCAGCACCTGCGATCGCCCGTTCATAAAACTCTTCAGCCTCAAAGAGCTGCCCTAAGACTCGCGCTTTCTCTGCTTCGACTAAATAAAATTTATGGAGATAATTCATTGGGGCATGACTCGCCCATTTTTGCATCTTTTCTTGGTTGGTGTTAACAGAGTTTAGCCAAGCTGCTTTTTCAGAGTTTGAAGCCTCAAGCGATAGGTTCAAAAGCGCCAGAGAGTGATAGAAACAGAATATAGGTAGAACCGTTATTGCTGTCACCTCTTCAAAATGTTGCCTTGCCAAAATAGCAGTCTGTTCAGCTTGATGGTGTTCTTCAAATAGATAAAACAGTATAACTTTGTGCAGATATAGCATTTGAATTGCAGTTCCATCTTTAACTGCAATAGCGTGTGATAACGCCTCCTCTTCGTTATACACCCGACCAACTAAGCGACTGGGATTAAGAGACCTATCTAACAAATTAAGAATGGTCTGCCACACGATTACAATCCAAGTCGAGGGGCTTTCCCGTCTGATTCGATCAACCGCTTTGCTGTATGTTGCCGTTTTCTGTTCCAGTTGGATGAGTGACTCACCGACGAAAAACGAGTTGTAGCACACGTCATATGCAGCATAACCAGCGGTTTCAAAGTCTCCGGTTTCCACTCCTTCCTGATAAGCCTCAACCAGCAGTGGTATCGTCTCCTTAAGATGTACTTTCCATTGCATAACATTGCCACTAAATAACTGTAATGCTCTAACCTTGCCTTTTTTGGTATTCAATCGTTCTGCCAAGCTAAGAGCCAATTGACCAAATTTATAGCCGAGTTCAATGTCTTGAACAACTCCACATAGAACAAATCCGTAGGCAGCATAATACAGTGGTGACCAGATAGCATTACCGTAGTTGATTGATAAATTTACCGTTTTGCAAGTAATCAGCATGAATAGTGCTGGTGATACTATGAATGCAGCAGCCCCTATATTCGCTAGGATTGACATTGCTGCTAGCGGTTCTGGTGCAGTCATCTCTGGTAAATTAACCAAGTCTTCAATTTCTCGTTGGGCGAGTAGTGCAGCCGTTGACTCCAATCCGCCTCGAACATCTAACTCACTTGGATTTTCTGGTAAGATTACTCCCAGGAGCTTCAACACTTCCAAGCCAATTTTGAGTGCTTCTTTCAGGTTGCCCTGTGATAAATATCTTTGAATGCTGCTATCGTAAACTTGCACTTTGTCAACCACTGTTTTGGCACGAGCGAGTACCACTTCTACCAACTGTTCCATCTCATCAAAGCAACCCTGGAGATACGCCGCTTCTGCTGCTTCTGAGTACAGCGCTAAGGTGAGGTCATACTCAGTGAGCCAACTCTCTGAATTGAGGAGTTTAAGCCCTGTAGTGAAATACTTAAAAGCTGCTTCATAAGCCGTTGCTGCCTTTGCTTTCTGACCTGCCATTAAATTCAATCTGGCAATTTCAGTTCGTTCTGATCGAGCAGTGACTAGCTCAAGTCCTTGATTGAGATGATCGATGATTTCAAACAACCGATCAGATCGTTGCTCTGGTGAAGTTTTTTCGAGCAAATTGCGACCGATTTGGAGATGAACAACCTGTTTCTGCGACTCATCAATCAAAGCATAAGCCGCTTGCTGAACGCGATCGTGCAAAAACTTATACTCTTGAACCAACAAATCTTCGTCCAATTCAGACAGAGGTTGAATTAATCCAGCTTGTATTGCTACAAGTAGATCCTGAAAAATTGCTTTCGGTGATTTTTCGCAAACGATCGCCAATGTTTCTAAATCAAACTCAGACCCAACACAAGCAGCGATGCAGAGAACTTGCTGTGTTGCTGACGGTAATTTTTGCAACTGACGCAGCAGCAACTCCACCACATTATCGGTGATATCTTGAGCTTCAATCTCAGTTAAGTTCCACTGCCAACTCAACTGTTGGGCATCAAAGCTCAACAGGTTTTCGCTATGCAGCAGCTTCAAAAACTCACCAACAAAGAAAGGGTTGCCCTCGGTTTTACGTAACACGACTTGGGCTAAAGAACGAACAGTATCAGGATTGCGATGTAATGTCTCAGCCACCAGTTGAGTCAACGGCAAGAGCGTTAAGGGGGTCAGGGTAATTTCCTGAAGCGCTGCCCCCTGATTTCGCAAGCTCTCCAGCATCAAAATTAATGAATGCGTTGAAGACACTTCATGATCTCGATAGGCTCCGATCAAAAACAGGGATTGAGTTTGCTCGTCAAGCAATATGAGTTCAATTAACTTCAGCGTCGCAGAATCGATCCACTGTAGATCGTCTAAAAAGACGACCAGGGGATGCTCTTTTGCACAAAACGCCCGCACAAACCTTTGAAACGTGAGATTGAAGCGATTTTGAGCTTGAGTTGCACCAACTTCGGGTACGGGTGGCTGTTTGCCAATAATTAATTCAACTTCCGGAATGACATCAATGATGATTTGCCCATTGCTTCCTAAAGCTGAGAGCAGACGCGATCGCCACTGTTGCACTTGCTCATCCGGTTCCCCCAGAAGTTGCTGCACCAACTTTTGCAGGGCATCCACAATGGCGCTGTAGGGAATATTGCGCCGGAATTGGTCAAATTTACCAGAAATAAAATAACCACGGTTTGCTGTGATCGGCTTATAGAGTTCCTGCACTAATGCTGATTTGCCAATTCCCGCATAGCCAGAAACCAACATCATTTCGACAAGGAATTGAGGATTTTCTATGCCTGACTCTGGTCGCTGGGCTTCGCCAACATTCCCTCTTGGGGCTACTCTTTCAAACGCCGCCAATAATGCTGCAATCTCCGCTTCGCGTCCATACAGCTTTTGGGGAATCTGAAACTGATCCGAAACATCTTGCAGACCTAATTGAATATGAGCAATTTGACCTGTTGTTGTAAA
>NZ_JACJTR010000102.1 GCF_014698795.1 Nostoc sp. FACHB-892 | reverse complement strand
CTGAAGATGCCGTCGCTACGATGGTTGAAGATGCTTACGTTAACCACATCCCGGTAATGACTGGGGGAGTCGGGAAACCAGCAGTGCGCGAGTTTTATTCCAAATACTTGATTCCACAGATGCCGCCGGACACGGAGTTGACCCTAATCTCGCGCACGATCGGAACGGATCAACTCGTCGATGAAATGGTGTCTACGTTCACTCATACGATCCAGATGGACTGGATGCTACCTGGCGTTGCCCCCACCGGAAAACGGGTGGAAGTGCCAGTAGTAGCGATCGTCCAGTTCCGTGACGGCAAACTAGCCCACGAACACATTTACTGGGATCAGGCAAGTGTATTGGTTCAAGTCGGCTTGCTCGATCCGGGTACACTTCCCGTCGTGGGCGTTGACAGTGCGCGTAAGGCGATCAATCCCAACTTACCTTCAAACACACTAATCGAGCGCGACTAAGTGTAGGAGCCAGCAAACATCAATACCCAAACCCGCCATCCCGCCCAGCTACTCCCGGATCGAGCGAATTTTAGCAGTAGCACCCAAGTACGGCATCGAATTCATCGTGTGAATTAGAGCAATGCTCAAACCCGGCTCCTACAACCAGAATCGTTACTCATCCTGGTTATAGATCGAGGCGCTTCTTGTTGCTGGCTCCTACACGTATTGCTGCCCATTGAGTTTTTGACGCAAGTAACATAACCATTCACAACAAGAGGTAACTATCATGATGCTTAAAGACAAGGTTGCTTTAGTGACGGGAGGGACATCGGGCATTGGTAGAGCTACCGCGTTAGCGTTCGCGCAGCGTTCCGAAGGAAAGCTTAACGAAGTTATCGCTTATGCCCAACAACAAGCAAGGGTGGTGGTGGTGGGTCGTCGAATGGATGAAGGTGAAGAAACTGTTCGATTGATTAAGGAAGCTGGCAAAGAGGCGATTTTTGTGCAAGCAGATGTCACGAAAGAAGCCGATGTTAAAGCAATGGTTGATAAAGCGGCTGGCGTTTTTTATCGGTTAGATATTGCCTTTAATAATGCAGGAACTGTCGGCGAAAATCCCTCATTGATTGAGCAAACAGAAGCTGAATATGATCGCACTATGAACGTCAATTAATTCTGAGAATATTCTGATGATAATTCAGGAAAGACTAACTAGAAAAACATATTTTGAGTATGGTGTAGGAAAGTTAGAGGCACTCTGTCATGCAGCAGGGATGACCGCCAAAACCCCACAAATACTAGAGATGTTTCAATCCCTAACTTCACCCTGGAGTAACAAAACTATTGAAAATTATCCGCTGTGGTTATCTGATATCGCAGATGACTATACTCCCTTTGAATTCTCAGTAGCTTTTGAGGGCAATCAGCCGGAATTGCGAATTTTGTTTGAAGCTCAAGGTAACTCTCCAAATCTTGAGTCATATTGGCAGGCAGGGCTTCAGATTAACCAGTTGCTTGTAGATGTCTTCAAGGTCAACCTGGAGCGATTCTATGCAGTTGAAGATATCTTTTACCCCAAAAATTCAGAAGCAAAATTTGTACTGTGGCATAGTGTTTGTCTTTGGGCGGAGCGAGAACCAAAATTCAAGCTCTATCTCAATCCACAAATTCAGGGTAAGAGCCAGGCTGGTGCAGTAATTAAAGAAACTTTAATTCGCCTTGGCTTTACGAGTGCCTGGTCAACCTTAGCTGAAATTTCAGCCCAACGCGAACTAGGCAAAGACGAATTTTGTTACTTCTCCCTCGATCTATCTCACGGGCAGGATGCTAGAGTAAAAATTTATTTACGACATTATGATGCAACACCAGAATACTTGGAAAAGGTGCTAAGTATAGCTCGTAACTATGTGCCAGGAGATGCAACAGAATTTTGTCAAGCAATGGTAGAAGAAGTTCACTTGTTCTCAGCCAAACCAATCATTTCGGCTTTTGCCTTCGTGACAGGAGATGATGTTACTCCCTCAAGCGGAACTTTGCACTTACCTATTGCTCACTATGCTCCTAATGATGCTATAGTTCGAGACCGCTTGCATAATTATTTTACGAAACACAATTTGCCACTCTCTAGCTACAATTCAATTATTGAAGCATTTGCAACCCGTCCTCTTGAAGAGGGAAGTGGGATACACCAATATACCTCACTCCGGCGGGAAAATCAGGAGCAACGAATAACATTGTATTTGGCTGTAGAAGCGCACAAAGTTAACCCTCCCCAAGACGCAGGAGCGACAAAAATTATGAAAACTCCCTCGCCATTGGAAGAGATAGTTTTGCATTACGAACACAATAGCGTTACCAACCACCCATTCCTACAGCGCTTGCAGGAAGAGCAAGTTAATCCTCCCCATCTCTGGATTTTACTTGCCAATGTTCAGAAGGGCATCGTCGAAAATTTCGCCCGTCGCCTTGCTAGTGTTATTGCCCGAATTGATGATGAGAAAATTCGTTGTATTCTTACTAAACAGCTGAATGATGAATTGGGAGATGGAGACTTTTCTCGCACCCATCGAAAGCTGTTTAATAAACTCATGACAGCGATCACTACCTGGCAACCGACGATAATAACCGAAGCAACTTTTGCTCCTGGAAAAGAGCTGAGTCAGTATATGGAAGAGGTATACTCAGACCCAAACCCGTACATTGGACTGGGAGCAGCAATAATCATGGAAATTCGCGGCAAGCAGTTCGATATATGTGTAGGCAAGGAGTTTCGTCGGACAAAAGTCGAGCTTTCCTCTTGTGAATGGCTGACAATGCATGAGGAACTCGAACTCGGTCATGCCGACGAATCTCTCACTCTAGCCCGCCTCATACCAGACTCGAATGAGATGATAGAAGCTGTACAAAGAGGTGCAGACAGTACTAACACTGCACTAACGAATTTTCTCAATGGTGTTTACCAACTATGCTTGATCTCATAGAAATAAAAGACCAAAGAGGAAACTTTTATGTCAGTTATTGAAGTTAGCTCTTTGCGGCAACAATTTCCCCTCTTCAAGGAACGGAACTACCTAGCAACTCACAGTCTTGGTTGTCTTCCTCATGAAGCGTTTTTAGATATTGAAGAGTACAAACAAAGCCTATTCTTGGGTAGACGAGCGTTACCTGTTTGGCTGGAAAGGTATGAGGAAATATTCGGGCTGATCGAACGACTTCTCAATGCCCCATCTGGATCGGTAGCACTGGGGCCGAGCGCTACCGCCTGTCAAGCTGCGATCGCAGCTACCTTGAACCCGACTGCCAAACAGAATTGCATCATAATTTCCGAGCTAGACTTTCCATCCTGTCGCTATCTTTGGGCTGCTCAATCTCGTCGAGGGTTTCAAATTACTGAAGTTGTGGCTGTCGATAAAATATCTATTCCCGCCGAGGCTTTGGTAGCAAAAATCGACGAGCGAGTAGCAGTAGTAGCAATATCCTTAGTGTCCTATCTCAATAGTTCTCGCATTGACATTAATGCGGTTATTGCAGCTGCCCATAGAGTAGGGGCGATCGTCATTCTTGATGCCTATCAAGCTGTTGGTCTGATTCCGTTAGACGTAACAACACTTGATGCTGATGTGGTAGTTGGTGGCACTCACAAATGGCTGGGGGGAGGGCTAGGTTTAGCCTTTGCCTACGTTCGTCCATCCCTTGCAGAACAACTTGAACCAATCTATCCAGGTTGGTTTAGTCACTCCAATCCCACCGCATTTGAATCAACATTTACACCCGCTCCTGGGGCTCGACGGTTTCAGCAAGGAACTCCAGCGATGGAGCCTATTTATACCTCCCGCGCTGGACTTCGCTTTGCTCTTGAATTTGGTGTTGAGCAGATTTATCAGCGAAATCAATCACTTACCACTTATCTTATTGCCGCTGCTGATGCTTACGGCATTAAAGTAAATACTCCGCGTACTTTAGGTACCCGGGGGGGAACAGTTTGTTTGGGAGTGAACAATCCCCTGACTGTAGCACAGGAGCTGGCGAAGTTAGGCATTGATGTTGACACGCGTTCTGAACTTGGGATCAGAGTGTCTCCCCATCTATGTAGTACCGAGGAAGAATGCGATCAATTTATAGAGAGCCTTATTAAACTTACATATAAAAACTGAGGGCGTTGCAGAGGCGTTGCTGAATCACAATATGAATTATACGATTGCCACAACCGGACGCAGGATAATTTTTTACGCTCAATTAGGGTGTCAAAATAGCGATTATCCCACAGACCCCAACTTATATTCTATAGATTAGTTCAGAGAAAACTCTATTTTTGAATCGTGTCGAAGCCCATCCCGATGGATCTATTTCTTACTCTTGAGACTCTATCTTTTGGATAAATTTCTGAATTGCTTGTAAATACGAGTTACTTCCAGGTTGATAAATTTGGACATGTTTTCCTTTTGGAATTAATAAAAGTTGTTTGGGTTCAAGGGCAGCATTATATAACTGCTGACTCATGTAGGATGGAACGTAAGGATTCAGGTCTAATATTGCGGAAGCAAAGAAGGGCGAGATTGAGAATTAACAGAGCCAGCCAATAGAGATTGAGCAAAAAAATCAATCACAGAGCGACCTTGACGACGACAAGTCTGCACCACCGTCAACAAATTGGCAGTATGTTGAAACCGCTCCATCGAACGGGAACCACCACTTACCTTACGTTTTGTCACAGCCAAACGCAGCGTTCGCGAAGCGTGTCCGAAGGACTCTCGTTCGGCCTGATTATTATCAGGAGGAACTTCAGGATTTTCAAGGAAATACCACCATTGGCTGGCTTTATCACGCAAAGAACGTAAAAGCTGACCGGCTGTAGCTCCAGCTAAGTCAATCCATTGATTGAGCGAAGATTGTAACTTACATTTGAATTGATTGACCCAATCGTTGTAACTGGTGGAGTCAAGAGTCTCAAACCATTGAGCGTAATTTTTAAAGGCTTCATCAATTAAATCAACAAACGCTTCGCCAATCGCTTGATTGTCAAGACCTGGAAGTTGAATTAATTTTTTGAAATGACGGCGTAGATGAGCCAAACATTTTTGTTGGGCAAAAGCTTGATAGCCATTGTAAACACTATAGTCATCAGAACTGATGACACCAAAATATTGAGTTCCTAAAATGGCTTCTAGTTCAGCTCTAGAACGAGTATCGGCCGCAGTAAAAAGGCAGAATTCAGAATTGGCAATTACCCACAACCATTCTTTAACTCCCTTGACTGACCAAGGCGTTTCATCCACATGGATATTAGGTTGTGTCTGTTTTAGCCAATTACTTAACTCAGTGATGCTCGGATCAATTGCTTGAGTTATTCGTTCATTGGTTGCAACTAACGTCCCCAGCCCAATATCGATTTGCCCCAGTTCCCACAACATTTCCTGCTGTTTTTCATAAGGCATTGGTGAAGGCACTGTCAAATCTCATGTCAATCGGATTTTGAATAAGTTAGATGTTAGCGATCGCACCCAAGCTGTAATTGTTGCCGTTAAACGCGGCATTGTCAGTTTGTAAGGTGTACTTTCGATCAGATTCGGATTCTAACTTAAGTTATAGCTAGCCTTCTACTTTGCGATAGCACGGTTACTCTATCGATTTGTACTGTAAAAATTTTAACTTGCTATAGACGACAGCTTGAAGGCGATCGCCTATATTGAATTTATGCAAACAGTCATGCAAATGGATTGAGCAAGTGAATCGCAAGGTTCCATGTTTGACACAGATGTAGAAAGATGATCACGACCATAGTTCCAGTTCTTTAGTTGTGCCAGCTTCAACCCAAGATCACAGTCAAGGTGTGCTAAGTGCCGCCGTGGTGTTAGTGATGTATGGGGATTATCAATGTCCTAGAAGTGCAGCCGTTTACAAGCTGATTAAAATCATTCGACAAGAGCTTACGGTTTCTTTTAAAGAGGATTATTTACAGCAGTTTGCGACTTAATTTTGTATAAGAGCAGCCATGTAACAATTGAATTGGTTTTCTATTGCTGTACTTGATAGAGTTGCAAAACGCTGTACATTCATTCAAAAGGTGAATCCATGAAACCCAAAGGTGAAACCATGAAACTTCAATATCGCGGTGTTAGCTACGAATACGACGCTTTGAAGCGTGAAAGCCAGAACAAAAGACCTTCTAATTTGACTTACCGTGGGGTTCCCTATCGTATCGATCCGAATACAAAGCAGAGTAAAGTTCCTGTACAACCAGTAGCTTATAGATTGGTGTATCGAGGAAGTGCCTACTTTGTGAATAAAACTGCACAGGAAGAAGTTAGCGTAGTTACTCAACCGGAAAGCACATTTAATTTGTACAACTCAATATAGAGACTCTGATGAACGAATCTCATGTAATTCCAGTGCTGAGATCGCCGCAGGACTACCGAGCTTACCGCAACTTTGCTGAACTGATTCACTGCAATTAATTTCTGCAATACACAATGAATAATTTTGATTTATCCCGAAGACGTTTCCTCAAAGTTGCCTCTTTGGGTCTGGGAGGGTATGCTTTCAGCCACAGCATTGGTAATCTTAGTTCTTGGGCTGTCAAGAGCGAACCTGTCACCGCTATCATTATCGGCAGTGGTTTCGGTGGTTCAGTGGCAGCACTCAGGTTAGCCCAAGCGGGAATACACAGTATCGTCTTAGAACGTGGTCGTCGCTGGCCAATTACCCCAAAGCAAAATACCTTTGCTACACTCCGCTCCCCCGATGGTCGTTCTTCTTGGCTGAGTTCTGTTGCTACTTTTGGTGATCCTGTCCCTATCGATGTTTACACTGGTGTATTGGAATTACTGCCAGAAGACGGAATCAATGTCTATGCAGGTGCAGGAGTTGGTGGTGGCTCTCTAGTCTATAACGGAGTTACCTATCAACCTACAAAAGCTAATTTTGAGAGAGTATTTCCGAGAGCAATTTCTTATGAACAGATGGATCGGGTTTACTATCCCCGTGTGCGCTCGATTTTGCAACCTAGTCCTATTCCCTCTGATATCCTAGCCACAGAATATTACCGTCTGGCACGAGTCGCCTTACAACAAGCAACCAACGCCGGACTGACAGGTAAATTAGTAGATGTAGCTTTAGATTGGGATGTAGTGCGTCAAGAGATTGCTGGAGAGCGTGTTGCTTCTGCGATCGCTGGTGAGTGTTGGTTTGGTAACAATAGTGGCTGCAAGAAAAGTCTAGATCGCAACTACCTGCTGCAAGCCGAGCAAAGTGGATTCACACAAGTCTTGCCGTTGCATGTAGTTACAGATATATATGAAGTACCAAGGTACGGCTATACTGTTGTTTGTAATCAAATTGACGAAGGTGGGAATGTCCTTGGTCAGCGCACTTTCTTCAGCAAGTATGTTTTTTTAGCTGCTGGTTCCATAGGTACAACTAAATTATTAGTCAAGGCCAAAGCTAAAGGAAATTTGCCTAGGCTCAATAAACATTTAGGCCAGTTTTGGGGTGCCAATGGAGATACTTTTGGCTTACGAACTGGTTTACCTCCTACCAATCCCAGCCAAGGAGGTACTGCCAGTGCTGCTATTGAAGACTATACCAATCCTTTGAGTCCAACAGTATTATTGCCAGGTCCCCAGTGGAATGAAACTCAAGAGGGATTGCTCTATCATCTAGGTATAGGAATTAGCCCCGCTTTAGGCAGCTTTCATTATGATCAATCTACTGATAGTGTCAAACTAACTTGGCCTAACAACAATCCGGCAATTGTTAAAGTACGTGAAGCTGCCTTGCGTACCTGCGAGACTCTCAATCGAGGCAATATTACCAGTGAGTACCAACCCTCAACCGCTTATGTAGTAGACGGAATCACAGGACATCCACTGGGTGGTGCTGTATTAGGTAAGGTCTGTGACTATTACGGTAGAGTTAAAGGTTACAAAGGTTTGTACGTTGTAGACGGTGCTATGATTCCAGGTTCTACTGGTGCTGTCAATCCATCTTTCACTATTGCTGCACTTGCGGAACGATGCTTGGAAAGGATCATTCCAGAGTTTAAGCTTGGTAAAGTTTGGTAAGTTTTGAAAAAATTTTTAGTATTTGCTGCAAGCAGGTGATGATACTTCATCTGTTCAAAGACGAGCGCCCCCACCAAATCGGCGTAGATATAGCGAAGCTGTCACCAGTGGCAAGCTTATCCTTTAATTTTCGGCAATCTTTTCGGTTCTTGGCAACTTTTGGTGATGATGGAAAGTTACGCACTTTAAGGCAGAAGGCAGGAGGCAGAAGGCAGAAGGGTTTTAAAGATTTTGCCTTTCATTATGGAGTTTGTGACTTGTGATCAAGGTTCAGATCCAACTTCCAACCAAGATTGTCATGTAGATGTTCTGTAAAGCTTACAACATAAGGATTTCTGGAATTCTCTTCTTTCTTACTTCTGCCCTCTGCCCTCTGCCTTCTGCCCTACCCCAGCCAAGATCACCAAAAGTTGCCAAGAACCATTATCCTTTAAGGATACCAGCCAAATTGATTTTCTGGCGTTGCATAAATGCGGGATGAATTAACTAAATACAGGTATTTCTCTATACTTCAAGTAATGGAGTAACAAGCGAATTGAGTATTTAAGCATATCTACTGACTTGGAATAGCATAATGTTTTGCGATGTAGGCGTGCCAGATAATGACGTAAACGTGTATTTTCACCTTCTACTCTGGTCATATATGTT
>NZ_JACJTR010000101.1 GCF_014698795.1 Nostoc sp. FACHB-892 | reverse complement strand
CCGCCCAAGACTTTACCGCGTGAAGCTAAAATTTTGCGGTTATTTAAGTAAGGTTCCCCTTCAGTTAAGTATGCCCAGTCCACTTCCGAGCCTAAGAGTGTAGTAGGCCACACTGAGGGAACTTGAAATTCTGGCTTGGTATCAGGACCACCCGCTTCGAGCAGCAATACTTTAGTATTAGGGTCTTCTGTAAGACGGTTGGCAACAACGCAGCCTGCTGAACCGGCGCCAATCACAATATAATCAAAAGCAGCACTGTGATGGTATGTAGTTGTCATGATTTCTCCTTTTCAGGTCATTGTTTGTTTAATGACGGCGACATTAGTGGGTTGGCGATCGCAAATTCTGCTGCTAGTCACGTCCTGCCACAATAATCTTTTCTGCTAAACCAACCGGGTTAGAAAACATGACCTCGTGACTACCGGGCATTTGTACAAGCCGAAATAGCCCCAAGCGGTTAGACATTCTCGGATGCCAACCCCAATTGCCTTGAGGAAGGACATTATCTTCTGTACAGTAGAGGTAGCTTTTGGGGATGGGCAGCGAGTAAAACTGCTTTAGGTCTAACTTGTCAAGCCACGGTTGATACGGTTCAGGGGATAGTTGTGCGTAACTGGATCGAGCTAGTTCGAGGTCAGCGTCGTTGATAAACGCTTCTCGCCAAATCTCAAAAGGTAGCATCACCGTATGATCGCCCGATTGTCTCGCTAGCTGATCGGATAACGCTTGAGAGTGCGGTGGGGTGTTATCGTTGAGGCTTTCACCATCATTGAGGACAAAGGCATTGAAGAAGATGAGTCGTCGAATGCGTTGCCTTTGGCCGGCGAAGCCATCGCTGATTGCTTCAGCAACTTTGGCAATAATTGTCCCACCGAAACTATGTCCGACTAGAACGATATCGTTTAAGTCTTTACTCACAATGTAATCGACGATCGATTGCGTGCATTGAGCATGGTTGACGTTTTTGTTCACGCCTTTGCCATGTCCAGCGATCGTCGGCGCAAAAGCATTATGTCCCTTTGCTTCTAGTTGATCAATGACTGCATGCCAAGCAGAACCATCATGCCAGGAGCCATGAACTAAGACAAAAGTTGACATAGAATCCCTCCTTGTAGATGTGATCTGAAAATCAAGCTCGTCTGTTCTCTCTTGAAATGGGTCAGTTCGCTGTGTATCCACCATCGATCACTAAGGATTGTCCAGTGATATAGCCGGATGCGTTTATGCCTCGTCTATAGCGCGGTTGCAGCACAATCGATGAGCTTGGCAACAGCATCTGCATGGGCAACCATCACAACATGGGACGCGCCATTCACTACAGCAATACTCATGATGGCTCCTAGAGAGTTTCAATGAACATTGACTGAAAACGATGGCTGGGTTTCCTAAGATCGTGATCAATCATCCCTAGCAGTGAGATTTGCACGAATCAGACTGGTGCATAAATCGTTTCGTCTTCTTTGCGCCAAGCTGGATCAACTAGACAAACGAAAACAATGGGTTCGTTGCCGTAGTTGTGAAGGAACTGGATTGCATTTGGAGGAATGTAAACCGCATCGCCTGTTTCAATGCGACGAACTTCACTGTCGATCGACATTTCGCCAACACCGCTAATGATGTAATAAACCTCAGAAGTCTTTAGGGAATGGGGAATCGAAGTTTCGCCAACAGGCAAGATCGCATGCGCCAAACTGTAACGCAAGTTGATGTCTTGTTTGTCAGGATGAAGCAGTTCGCGCAGAACAGTTCCATCTCCAGCGATAATTTCTTCACAGTCGTTTAGTTTTTGGATCAGCATAAATTTAGGCTTGCAATTACACAATCGGAGCAAGTTCAAAATCTGTAAATTTTGGACGAGAAATTTGCCTGTTCCACGCGCCGTTGAATCACATACTGATGGGGCGAAATCCCCATCGTTCGCTTAAACAAACTTGCAAAGTAAGTCGGGCTGACGTTAACTACACTTGCTAGTTCGGCTAAGGATAAATCACAATTCAGATGAATCGATCGCCTGCTGCAATTGGCTGTAAGTTAAGCTTCTATTCTCAGGCATGATAATTTGTACGACCTCAGAATAGTGGCGCAACAGATGAATCACTAACGCTTGAGACGGAGACAGCATTTTATCTTTTTCAAAATGCTGCCTCCTATTTTACTTGTTGCTTCCGTAGAGAAAACCTCAAGTATTAATGTCCACCTGAGTTCGCTGGAGGGGTTGTTGCAAGGAGCTGAAGTTCCCATGCAAGGGCCACTGCACTAGCACCGCCATGCTCAAGAACAATCTCTGATACATCCGCAGATGTTTCTGTGCGTGCCCAGTCACGTTGCCACTCAAAAAGTACAGCCATCCAGTTGATTGGAACTGCACCAGCCTGAACCATCCGGCGAACCGCCATGTCATGAGCTTCCGCAGTAACACCGCCCGAAGCATCGGTAACGATGAATACGTCATAACCTTCACCCAGCGCCTGGATTGCTGGCATTGCGAGACAGACCTCGGTCCAAAGCGCAGCAAGTATCAGTTGCTTGCGGCCACTTTTCTTCACTACATCTGTAACGTTTGGCTCTTCCCAGGTATTGATGGAAGTGCGGTTGATCGGTTTTTGATCAGGAAAAACATCCTGTAGTCCCTTAATGATATGACCCCCTCTTTCTTCCATGACATTGGTAAGGATTGTGGGTACGTTGAACACCTTTGCCGATTTGGCAAGACCAATAACATTGTTAATGATCATCGTAGGTTCATGGCTGTTCAAGTTGGTGAACTGATAGGGCTGGTGGTCAATTAGTACCAGGATGCTATCTTCTGGACGAAGCAGTCCTTCTAAGCCGATTTTTGGATTTTTAGACATCGCTATAAGTCTCCATTCAATGTTTACTTTTCAGACACGCCCTAGCGTGTGAGTCTGACTCAACCGGGTGAATCACACAGTTTTTTTTACATTCTTCGCGCCACAGACTGGACATAACCAATCTTCTGGTAGATCCTCAAAAGCTGTTCCCGAAGCAATTCCAGACTGTGGTTAAGCGGGTTAAATACTGTCAGAGGTCAGCAACATCATGACATCTGCATGAGCTAACACGACATCGGGGTGGCGTTGAAGCGCCGTGTTATACTTCATGGCAAACTCATCGCCCGATTCGTCGGGGCTGAGCAGTGTCCGAATGTCACTGTCAATCGCTTCAATTGCCTCTGATGTAACAGGTTCATCGGCATGACGCAACTCATCGATTTGGATAATCAATTCTGAGAGTCGATGCAACCAGGCAAACTGCTTATGACTAATCACCAGTTGTAGCAATTCACCTCTAGAAACTTGCCCTCGAACTTGCTCATAGGTAAGACGCTCAGTCTCTAGTAAAAGCTTGTGCAGATGCAGTAGTTTGATTCGTATCTCACTCAAGCGTTGATGTTGACTAGTCCAATCTTGAAATGTGTTAAGCATAAATCTGTCCCATCCTTCCTTCTTGGTAGTCGTTGATCGCCTGGATAATTTCAGCTTCAGTGTTCATTACAAACGGACCGTAGCGCACGACTGGTTCGTTAAGGGGTACACCTGCAATCAGCAGAAGATCTAAAGGACGCTGAGCATCAGCAGGGTTGGAGATCACCACATCCTCTCCATCTTGAGAAAAGAGCACCATCTGCCCATCATCACCAGGCATTGTCTCTGTCCCAAACAACCCAGCCCCCTCCAGTACATAGACAAAGGCGTTGTACTCTTTTGTTACAGGCTGGATCATCGTTGCCCCTGGTTGCAGTGTGAAGTGGAGGTAAATTATCGGCGTGCGCGTCTGAATTACGGCTTTTGCCCCTAACGCTTCTCCCGCAATCACCCGCACCGTCACAGACCCATCTTCGGTTTGAGCGACCGGAATGTGAGCCGCTGGAATTTCCTGATAGCGGGGCGGCATCATTTTGTCTCGTTGTGGCAGATTGACCCATAGTTGAATGCCGTGGAGCCGTCCACCAGTTCGGGTAAACATTGACTCCGGCATCTCGGAATGCACGACCCCGGCACCTGCTGTCATCCACTGGACATCACCCGGATTTAGTAGCCCGGCGTGCCCCGCAGAATCTTTGTGCTCTAACCGTCCATCCAAGACATAGCTGACGATTTCAAAGCCCCGGTGCGGATGATCGGGTGCACCTTTTGCCTGATCCGGTTTTAGATTAATCGGACCCAACTCGTCGAGGAGGAGAAACGGGTCAAATTCAGAGAAGCTACTTTTGGGAAAGGGCCGACGTACAAGAAATCCGGCCCCTTCGAGTGTTTCAACGCTGTTGATTACTCCGGCAACGGTTCGAGACGTTTGAGTGGGGACAGTCATAGAATTGCCTCTTCAGAACTAGACAAATATGTGTATCATTTGAGCCTGACTCAACGGGGTGAATCACAGAGTTTTTTCGCAAGCCAGAAATGCAGTAGATCGCTGATTATTCCTGCTGAAGAAAGTCCAGTAACAGGGGATTGACCTGATCGGCGTGAGTCCAGTTGATGGCGTGCGGTCCGCCAGGGATGACAACAAGTTGACTGTTTTTAATCAGCTTTAGAAGTCTTGCTGCGGTGGACTCAAGCGGCAAAATGCGATCGCTATCTCCATGAATAATCAGAGTCGGCACATCAATGCGGGGCAGATCATCGCGGAAATCAGTCAGCCAAGAGGGTACACAGTCCAAAGTCCCTTTAGCAGAAGCCCCTGCTGCTACATTCCAACTGGCTTGAATCGCTTCATTGCTGATGCGTTGGCGTAGCCTCTCGGAACGAGAATCGCCCAGCAATACATCAACATTGAAGAATTCTCTGAAAAATGCAGAGAAGTAGGCTGGACGGTCTTTAACGATCGCTTTCATGATGCCGTCGAAAACGCTTTGGTCAACGCCTTCAGGATTGTCGTCCGTTTTTAACAGAAAGGGCGGCACTGGAGCCATACTTGCCAAGATAGCGCGTGATTTCGCCTGTTCCCATCGAAAAGCCGACCAACACAGCATCCTGCAAGTCAAGTTTGGTCATTAGCGTGTTCAAATCGGCTGCAAAGGTATCGTAGTCATAGCCAAACGAGGGTTGGCTAGAAGCACCGAAGCCTCTGCGATCGTAGGTGATTACTCGATATCCTGCGTTCAGTAAAACTAACATTGTTGCCTTGGGCGATCGCCGCGTTTGCCGCCTCTAAGATGGCTTTAATTCTGCTTCGGTAGCCAGCGCGGTACGCACACCAGTATCAAGATTCATACGGTCTATAACGACCCAAGCTCAGCGACCCGGTCCGCGGTGACAGCGTGGATTGCAACCGGAGCGCGAGAGCCGGGTTCGCTGCTGCGCCTTGTTAGGCAGCAAAATCACCGCGCACCCCGGCTGACGCGACGAAACCAGGCCCCACTTGCTGCTCCTGCTAAAGCGATTGTGGAGTAAGCCGCTAAAAAAGCGACTCCAACAGGAATTAACGGACCGCCGGGCAGAAAACAAAGCATATACGTCAGTTGACCAAGAATAATACCGGCATAGTGCGACCAAACATGTTTAGGCCGAGCAAGGCCAACGATAAGGCCAACAATAAGAAGTGCTGCGGAATAATAAAAACCTTTCGCATCCCACGGTTCGACCTGCCCGGATAAAAATGGTGACAAGGCCCAGACCATTGCGCCGCCCACAAACGAGAACAAAAAATTTATCGCTAACTCTCTTTTCATTCTTCACCCTCGCTACCTAACGACCAAGCTCACCGGACGCAGATAACCTTGAAAACTCAACCGACCAAATTGTAGCGTTCCGGTGCAACGCATGGTTAGGCGTCGTAGGCTGCTATTACACCTCGAACTCCGGCTGGTTCGGAGCGATTTTGATGGTCCAAGTCCCCTTCTGGCTGAACGTGCGAGCGGTCGCGAAAGTATCCTCCATGAACTGAAAGTACACGATCTTCCCGTTGCGTACCTTTGCGTGGATCGAGAACGGTGAGGTCACCGCCTTGTTCAGCGAGACCGAGCGGTACGTGAACCTGCCGAACACAGCAACGTTCTCGCCTTCGCCAAAGAGGGCGGTAACGGCGAAATCCTCATGCGTCCACCATTTCGCAACCCGGGAGAACGTATCGATGAACGCTTGGGGACCTTTGGAGGTTCCCGTCCAAGGCAAGATTTGCTTCAGTTCAGGGTTGTCGAAATTCAGGGAAATGTATGTTGCGTCCTCCGCGACGAGCCGTCGGGCAGCCGCCTCGACCTTTTCGATTGCCGTATTTGCCAGAAACTCTTTGATCACTTCGGTCGGTTGGGTACTCATGGTAATGATTCCTTTCTTTAGTTTTGTGGTGGTGAGGTAGAAGACACTTTGGACATTATCATCAACTCCTAAGTTCTCTTTGTCTTAGTTCACTTGAGTGTAGACAGTTCCAACACTCAACTTTTCGCAGATTCCTATGGAGTTAGCGAACCGATTTCAGTGTTGCTTTAGTGAGTCGCTTGAAATGCTGTATTAAACATTTCGCACTGCCGATCGACTACTGCGCTACATACCCACCATCTACCATCAATGTTGTACCTGTTGTGAACGATGCCAGGTCAGATGATAAAAACAGAACTGCATTTGCAACTTCAAGCGATGTTCCAATCCGTCCGATCGGGTGAAGTCCTGCCATGTAAGCTCTAACTTCATCCTGCCCACCTGTCGCTGCTTCAAACATATCTGTTTCGATTACCGCTGGTGCAACGACATTGATGCGAATACCCGCTTTGGCATATTGAAGCGCAGCAGCTTTTGTTAAACCGATCACCGCGCTTTTACTCGCGGTGTAGAGGGGGAAGGTAGGAAATGCAACGACTCCATTCGCAGATGCCGTATTGACGATTGAACCACTTCCCTGTTTCAACATCTGAGCGATTTCATATTTCATCGACAACCAAATGCCTTTGACATTGACGTTCATCGTGCGATCGTATTCCGCTTCTGTTTGCTCAATCATTGAAGGATTTTCGCCGATCGTTCCTGCGTTGTTAGAAGCAATATCTAACCGACCAAAAACGTCAACTGCTTTATCAACCATTGCTTTAACATCGGCTATTTTTGTGACATCTGCTTGCACAAAAATCGCCTCTCCGCCAGATTCCTTGATCAATCGAACCGTTTCTTCACCTTCGTCAATTCGACGACCCACCACCACCACCTTTGCTTGTTGTTGAGCATAAGCGATCGCAGTAGCTCTACCAATGCCCGATGTTCCTCCCGTCACTAAAGCAACCTTGTCTTTAAGCGTCATGATAGTTACCTCTTGTTGTGAATGGCTGTGTCACTTTGTCAAAAACTCAATGAGCAATACGTGTAGGAGCCAGCAATAAGAAGCGCCTCCTACAACCAGGATGAGTACGATCCTGGCTGCGTGCCCCACAAATCCAGTCCCGCCAGTTCCATGCCGATCAATACTGACCTACGGCGATCGGTAACTCACGTTCAATGGTTCGCAATCGTTGCGAAAAATCATTCAAGATACGTTGACGAACTGCATCTGTTTGGCGAACGGGGGCATAAACAATCTGCGGAGCAAGAACGTCAAAACCAACGAATTGCAGCATCCCTCGCTGAATTGGGCGCAGAATAGCATGGATATCACCGTTAAAACCGCCTGCAAGATAGTCCTCTTCTGTGCTACCTGTGGTCAATGAGAGCATTGCTTGCTTACCTCGAAATCTGCCCGTTTCATAAATATGTTCATTACCGTAAACACGCCCCATAACAAAAACGCGATCGACCCACCCCTTCAAAATTGCAGGGACACTGAACCACCACAAAGGGAATTGCCAAATCATCAGATCGCACCATTCCAGTTTTTGGATCTCAGCTTCAATTTCTGGAATGAATCCTCCAACTTCAATTGCATACATCTCTTCAAGTTGCTGCTTAAAGTAGTCAGGATCTTTGACAGACGTAAAGTTGCGGCGATCGGATGCAGGGTCAAATCTCATGGTGTGGAGATCTGAATATTGAACATCATGCCCAGAGTCTTTGAACGTGTCAATTGCTGTCTGAAACATTGCTCCGTTAAAGCTTTTCGACTCTGGGTGTGCAAGAACAATCAAAACTTTCATGTGAGTTATTTCGTTTTCTAAGTTTCTAAACTTTTGCTAGGGCTGGATAATCCAGATAGCCTTTTTCACCACGGGTATAGAACGTGGCTGGGTCAGGCGAGTTGCGATCCTGGTTGCAAAATGGCGGGTTTAGGCATTGATATTTGCTGGCTCCTACACTGAGTCGCGATCGATTAGTGTGTTTGAAGATAAGTTGGGATCGATCACCTTACGCGCACTGTCAACGCCCACGACGGGAAGTGTACCCGGATCGAGCAAGCCGAGTTGAATCAATACACTCGCCTGATCCCAGTAGAGGTGTTCATGGGCTAACTTGCCGTCACGAAACCGAATAATCGCAACTACTGGCACTTCCACCCGTTTTCCGGTGGGAGCAACGCCGGGTAGCATCCATTCCATCCAAACAGTATGAGTGAACTTAGCCACCATTTCATCCACGAGTTGATCTGCCCCAATCGTGCGCGAAATCGGAACTAGCTCGAGGTCTGGCGGCATCTGTGGAATCAAGTATTTGGAATAAAACTCGCGCACTGCTGGTTTCCCGACTCCCCCAGTCATTACCGGGATGTGGTTAACGTAAGCATCTTCAACCATCGTAGCGACGGCATCTTCAG
>NZ_JACJTR010000100.1 GCF_014698795.1 Nostoc sp. FACHB-892 | reverse complement strand
AACATATATGACCAGAGTAGAAGGTGAAAATACACGTTTACGTCATTATCTGGCACGCCTACATCGCAAAACATTATGCTATTCCAAGTCAGTAGATATGCTTAAATACTCAATTCGCTTGTTACTCTATTACTTGAAGTATAGAGAAATACCTGTATTTAGTTAATTCATCCCGCATTTATGCAACGCCAGAATTTGTAGTTACGGCGATTGAGGGAGATTCCGCCCAAATTCAGTATTTAGATAGCAATCGAACTGAAATTATTAACCTAAAACAGGCGCAAAACCTGGACTATGCCCTTATCAGCACAATCTACAGCAGCCAAGGCAAAACCACTGACTTAGCCTTGATTGCGGCAGATCACACCATTGGGCAAGAAAGTTTTTATGTGGCGATTAGTCGAGCTAGGCACAACGTCAAACTTTATACTAAAGACAAATCAGAATTGCTGGAACTGGCGCAAGAGTCTAAAGCCAAAGATAACGCTTTAGAATTGCTGATGAAGCAGGTAAAAGAGACGCAAAAACAATCATCAAAAGCGCTACTCCTACAGGGGACAACTGTCTCAATCAGCCCAAGAGTTAAAGAGCCAGTACTAAAAGCTCAACCAACAATCACTGAACAAGTTTCCTTACCAGTTAGTCGGCCAGTTCCATTAGTTACGACGAGTTTAGAAACTGTAGCCAAACCCACTCCCAAAGAGAAATATAGAGATGATAGAAAGTCTCCTGCTTTTGAAAAACCAGTATTAAAGACTGCTGCCCCAACAGAAGCATTTTGGATACCTCAAAAATCAGAAGAAGTACCCAATTTTATTGAACCAAAGGATTGGCAGGAGTTTGAAAATAGTGCTATTCATCCCGATATTACAGCGTTGAACTTTGAGAGTCTTCAGTTTAACTATGCAGGTGGTGAGCATGAAGCCTGGGAACGGCTCATGGTCAGCGAAAAACTGAATCGAACAAATACAGGACGGCTAACAGATGGTTTTATAAGGGCATATTCGCATCTTGATGCTGGTGGATGGTGGTGTGATGCTGGAGTTGATGCGCGTTCATTCGCTGACTTAAAGCCAGGTGAGAAACCGCCGATTAAAAGATGGGGGTGTTACAAACCGAATACACCTAGATCCAAAAAAGATCAGTCTGGGCAAATAATTGAAGGGAAATTCATCAAATATGAGCATCCTCCCAAGGTTGAATTAAGCATCTTCCTGCTTAATGTCCCTGACGATATTGCCGAACGCATTTACTCCAAACACAACGTGAATCCCAGTGATAGCGATCGCCAGTCAGGATTTTGGTACTGTGTCTGGAAACATAATATCCCCTGTGCGATCGCAGAAGGCGCGAAAAAAGCAGCCAGTCTGTTGAGTCAGGGTCATGCTGCCATTGGGCTACCTGGAATTTCGGCGGGATACCGAACTCCCAAAGATGAGTTTGGTAAAAAAATCGGTAAGTCTTACCTACATGAGGAATTAGCGGTTTTCGCCACACAAGGGAGAGTTTTCAAGTTCTGCTTTGATTACGAAACTAAACCCGAAACCAAGGAGAATATACAACGTGATATTTCCGTGACTGGGAGATTGTTACAAAAATCAGGAGCCAAAGTCAAAGTCGTAACGCTGCCAGGTCCTTTTAAAGGTGTCGATGATTTTATAGTCGCTCACAGTCCACTGGCTTATGAGAAATTGAGCCATGAAGCGATGAATTTAAGAGACTGGCAACGGCGGAATCAATACAAAAGTGCTGCCACGATAGAACCACCTCGAAAGTTAACACCAGAACAACGTTCTTTACAGCAAAACCAATCCATAGGACAAACCGATGACATTAACCGACAACAACCCAAACCCGACACAGGAATTAGTAGTGTTAACCGAGAAAATAGAGGAATTGTTGAGCAGTCACGAAAAACTGAACCAGGATTTGAGCGCGAAAATGTTGCACTTAGAAAAGAGCCAAGCCGAGACAATGAAGAACTTCTTACAGCAATTAGCCGATGCCTTGAACTCCAAGAAGTCGAACAGCTTGGAGACGACATTACAAGAATTAACCTCTTCTTTGGAGGCAGTCGGGGTACAAATCAGCGAACAGAGGGCATCTCAGGAGACACTGACAGAAAAAATTCAGCAATTGTTGACCAGACAACAAGCTATGGAAGTAGTGAACGAATTGTAAACGCAATTACTAATTTTGTTGAGCAATCGTCTATTGAGGTTGCACTAGCTGAAACATTGCAACCTCTAATCCAGGAATTTTCACATTATCAGCAGGATTTAAGCAATGGAAAAATCACATTAGACAAACTTTCATCAGCCTTAGCTGAACAGGAAAAACACCAACTCTCACAACTTGCTGTAAATGCGATTACTGATTATGTTGAGCAGTCGTCTGTTGGGTCTCTTGAGGTTAATTTACCAATACTAATCAAGGAACTGTCTCAATATCAGCTTTCTTTAACCAATGGAGCAACTACATTAGACAAACTGACAACAGCATTAATTCAATCAGAACAACGTGAAATATCGCAACTCGCCATAAATGCAATAGTTGATTATGTTGAGCAATCGTCTGTTGAGTCTGCACTCGCTTTTACTAAGATTGTCACCAATGTAGTCGCCGTAATTGATAAATTGTCGGAGCGCCTTAAACAAAAAACTGCTGGTGCAGTCGAACACAAAGAACAAGTTACAACAAATGTAGAGTCACTTATAAAGCAGATGCTCCAGCATTTAGATAAACAACAAATGTCAGATTTATTTATCGAAGTAGGAAAATATGCTCAAGGGGAAAAAGTCAAAGGTGATCAAGTTAACGAGTTATTTTATCGAGTCGGTCAAGCTGACTTATCTATAACTTTTGAACAGAAAATGAATATGGTTCGCCACTTAATTAGAGAGGATAAGTACCGGATTATGAGCTTGTTAGAAATCCCCCAATCCAACGAGAGAAAACAAGGTAGATTTAGACGATAAACACTTCTGAGAGAAAGGGGAAAGGATGTATTTAAAACCTTTATCCTTTCCCTGCAATCCTATTCACCCTTATCATCCCTTATCCGTTCCACTTTTTTCAATGCGCCATAGGAAGATGCAATTTTCTATCTCTTTATACCTCTAGATTCCGAGTTTTGTTGAGCATTATTTTCAAGTTGACGATGCATATCAACAACAGATTGAACCTTATCAAGTGCCTGTAACTGTTGGTCACTTACGTTAGGTGATAAAACTCCGTCAGTGAGAACAGGCTCGCCGTTTTTGGCACGAACGATTACATTATCACCAAGACGTTCAAAATCAAAAGTTGTACTTTTGAAACTCTTGGAACCATCGGGGTTATTTGTGCCCAATATATTTAGCAGTGCTTTAACGCTTTCTTCAACTACTTTACCTTTAACATCCTTAACAGCATCTCGTAGTTCAGTTCGAGTATTGTCAATAGCTGACTTTACACCCATAAGGCTTTGATCAACAGTGTTTTTAACACCGTCTACCTGTGTACGTAACTCTTGAGTTAAGTTCCCAATTTGTTGATTGAGTTCATCCCTGATATTATCTGTGTTTTCTCTGACTTCATCTAGTCGGTTAGTAACTTGTTGCTCTATTTGAGCTTTCATCTGTGCAATTTCTTTTCTTAGCTTCGTGACTTCAGGTGTCAGCGCATCTAAAAGGCGCTCAAATGCGTTTTTAGCTGTTTTTTTTACCTGGCGTTCAACTGACCCAACCCAGTTTTGAAGAACCGTATTTTGAACTTGTGGTAAAAACCGTTCATTTACTTGGGACAAAGCTTTTTGGGTGTTCTCAATCAACTGTTGTTGCTTTTCTAAAGACTTACCCATTTCGGCAACTTGAGCAGCCAGTTCTGACAAGGATTCAGGTGTTTGTTCATTTTTTTTAAGACTGTCAACAAGTTTTTGTTGCGACTCTAGTTTAGATTGCAAAACAGCCACTTGTTTTTGCAAAGCTTCCACACTGTAAATTCGCTCATTACTTACAACTTCATTTTTCTGCGAACGGGGAGCTAAACCTAGTTTGTCAGTCAGTACTTCTCCATTTTTAATATGGAATACCTTTTCATGACCAATTTTAATAGAAATTGCCCCTTGAGAATTTTTCGGGTCAGACAGAGCTTTTTTTAAGTTCTCTACTATTGTTGGTGTTAATAAGTTTTTAGAGGGTGATTCTCCCAATGTTCCTTGATAAACTTTGCTAGAGCTAGAGTAAATATGAACATCCTTGGTGGGATCTAATCCTTTTTCTTTAGCTTTCGCATGGATGAGTTTCAGAAGAGATTCTAAAATGTCTAGATAATCTCGCTTAATTTCATTCGCTTCACCATCCTCAATCATTATTTTCACCTTTGATAATTGACTGAATTAACAGTTCGGGATTAATCGCTACTTCTGGCAAAACTATCCCACCGAGTTTATTAAGAACCTGTCTCCCTTCAACTTCAATGTAAGCAAATTCTCCATCAATCATCACTGTTATCGATGATGTATTTTTTTCAGCATGAGATGGGACATAATCTTTCAGAACACCATTTAATACAAAAATATTGGCATCATCTGCATCGCTGCTATAGACTTCAAGGCACTCAGGAAGATAGTTAGCATCAAAAGGCAAGTTATCCCAACTATCAGCAGTGTTTAAAATCTCGCTCGGATATTTATCTGCTAGGGCTGCTATATCTGGAGGTAGTTTAGCAATTTGTTTTCTGTCATAATCGGAGAGGGGGTAAAAATTACTTGACGACATGAATTTTATCCTAACTATTTTCAACTTCAATTTTAGCCCAGAAAATATCACTTTAAATCAGGCTTGCATATTCTGATAACTGCTCTTGATTTTCTATCAAAGGTAACAATTTTATCGCGGAGGCTCGGCGAATTTTCATTTCTTCATCTGCTGGAGTTAAGAGAGTAGACTTTTTAGATAAGAACTTTTGAAACTTGTACCAAGCTTTCACACTGTCAGCTTCAGATTGGATTTCATGCTGAGGAATCTTAATTGATTGCAAGATTGGCAAACTTATTTGACCACGAGAACGAAAACCGGGACTAATAATTACTGCTTTTCCCTCTGGTAAGGTGTTAAATTGATTGACATCAAACAACTTGCGAGTACTGTTTTGGTCAGAATTAGAAATGCTTGCACCGCCCTTTCCTCCTGATGAGCGAGAACGTTGCTTGTATTTAATTTCCTCTTCACCTAAAAACTTACTAAAACGTTCCGCCGCTACATCATCTTGGGGATTGAAGAATGCCTTGGTAGCGCATCCCCCAAATATGGCATTCGTTGTATTTTCTCCATAAGCCTCAATTAGCATTGAGAGATTTTGTAAACCTAAGATAGAAACTAGTCCATCTTCCCGGTTTTGGTTCAACCAATCCACTAGGGCTGGTAAATATAACGTCGGTAATTCATCGACCCCAAGCACAAGAGGACAAGTACGTTTCAAGGCGACATTTCTGCTTATTATTAAATGCAGAATCGAAACAAGCAATGGTGCAATTACATCACGCTTTTCTTTGTTCATCCCAAATATCACCATCTGCCGTCCTTTCAAGTCCAGTGGAATATTGGTTTTTCCGCAAAAAGCCGCCAATGCTGCTGGAACCATGAATCGGCTGAACAATCCGCTAGCTGTACCCACTATACTAGCTGCTGTTTCTGGCGACCCTGCGACAGATACAAACTGTGCGAAAGCCTCTCTAACCATGAAATTCAGATTTTCTGCAATTTCCATGCGTTTGACTAGCTTCGGTAATCCCAAAATCGCTTGGCACATCATGATATCTGGGTAAGCAGTTCCCTTCGCCAACATGAAAACAGCTTGTACTAGCTGATCTCCGGCATTCGTGAAGAAGCTGTTTCCTGAATCTTTTTCACCTAGTTGAAAGTTGCGGTTGAGAGTGATCGCAAGCTGCCGCGCCATTTCCGAGTCTTCATTATTGCGAAGAAAATCTATTGGATTGGCAACTGCCGATTCTGGAAATCCTGGGGCTAAGACAGTGACTTTGTAACCACGTTCGAGTGCATACCCCGCGAGTATTGGGGCTTGTCCTTTAGATGCGGAATAAGCTGATTCCTGCTCTGCATACTTAAAATCATAAAGTGCTAAGGGGAATCCTTGATCTATTGCTGAACGGATCAACGGATTAATCATTGAAAATGATTTTCCACAACCTGGGCCACCACAAACGAAAATCCCCCGTTGTGCGTCTGGTAAGTAAAGGGTTACTGGATCTTCGGGAATGCACGTTTTCCTGATGCCATTGACAATTTCACTTTTTATATTCTTGGGAGTGCCGACGTACAGAGACACACGATTATGTTTACGTTTATTTATTTGTTTGCACGCTAGTTTACGGGCTGCTGTCTTCTCTGCTGTTCCACCCCACCTTGCAGTTGCTAATTTAGCTTTACCCCGAATGGCATCTATGTATTTGGCTACCACAATCACCGCACCACAGGCCACTAACCCCAGTCCTGCGGGTGAAATTAGTGCAGAAGAGAGTCCTGGTGGAATGAATTGGTTCGCATTGGCTTGCGTGTTGGTCGTTGTCATTGTCCGCTCCCCACAATCACTAACCCATTCTCTTTAACTCCAAGCCAGGGCACTGGCCCAATAAAATAGGGGGTACAAGTTTTTTGCATAAAAGGAGGACGCACACAGATTCGCAAAAACAACCCAAAGTCTGCTGTACCAGATGATTCATTCACTCCGATCAATGCAACCTTGAATCCACTACCATATACCAACCGTCCTGTCGGTTCCTTCCCGGAATTGACCGCAGCCAAGAAACCATAACCACCTTTTACTTGCTGTGATGACCCAGAAGCCCAGCGTTTTCCATATAATGCACCCTCTGAACCTGAGAAATCGCCCATTTCTAGATATGAGCATTCTTTACCAGCAGCACAAGCAGTAGGTACAGTTTTATCGCCCCTTACTACACTGCCAGAGATAAAATAATTATTTCCAACCCAAGCATCACCTCTTTCAGAAGTACCAAAAACTACAGAAGCAATTCCCATAACACCAACACCAGAATTAATTGGTTGGGGCATCTTATCGAAGGGTACTTGGTTTAATCCAGGGACTTGGTTAATATAACTTTGCTGCCAAGACTTGAATTTGACCAAGGAAGTTGATGTTAATCCTGGTATAGAGTTTAATGAGTACTTGCTTAAATCAAGTTTACCTAAAGGGAGATTCGCTGCTTCCGGGTTTGACCGTAAAATTTGAGAAATGTTTCCACCACTTAATACCCTATTTCTAGACAATAAGGCGGCTATTGGTGGGACTTTTTGAAGTCTTAAGTTTCCTAAACTAGGGATGGACTTAACTAGTGATGCTGGTGTCTGCCATTGCATTAATCCAAAATCTTTTAGTGTCAGTTTGTTATTATTTGGCGCGATTGAACTTATCGATTTCAGGCTCAAACTGGACATTTTAAATGCATCATCCGCATCACCCAGCATCACAACAGAATCAACTTTTTGTCCTGCTGACCAGGAACGTGACGGGTCATATCCAAATAGCGAGATGATATTCTGTGGAATGCTTAAATATCCCGATTGTTGCACAGGCGGGAGATTATCCCATGTAATTCGTGACCAGTCTGGAGCCTGAACAAGATATTGACCTTGCGAATAGGTAATTGTCGGAGTTTCAGCCTTTGATGGAGCAGGTAAGACAAATGGAATTAAAGACATAGCTGTTAATAAATATCCTTTCAACTTCATTTGTTCTCCTGATTAATTAACTAATAAAGAAATATAGCGATAGGGAATCACTACTCCAAATAAATTACCCAACTCTTTCAATAAGTCACGCTTTTGACGTAAGAATTTAGCACTCAAGAGTCAAAAGTCAGAATTTATAAAAGGTTTGATATTCCAAGCACATTTATGAGTCAAATGAGTTTCTGATTCTTTTACTCTTCTGACTCCTGAATTCTGACTCCTGAATTCTTACCTTTTGACTCATTATCTTTGCCCCCACTGGATTAACTGATTAAAAACTTCCTTTTTAACACCAGAACGCGAAATAGCTTCTTCTTTGCTCTTGCCTTGACGTAGTAATTTAATCGCATCCTGAGCTTTTTTCCAAGTTATTGAACCCTCTTTAATTTGACCATTACTATGAGCGATCGCTAAACCATAAACAAGAGCATTAGCATCATTTCTTGGTAAAGCCCTACCAGGTAATATAGAGTTTATAGTTGCTGCTGTTGGTTGGGGTATTGTTGCTGGCGTTGGTATCCTATCTAAGGTTGTTGGGACTACTTCCGGTTTAATGGCTACAGGTACTACAGGTAATGGACGAGCCGAATCTGGTTTAATTACCAGACTGGTGTAAGATGGACTTCCTGTAGCAGGAACTAATTTAAATTGGTATTGTTTTTGTCCCTCTGACCCACTAGTAATGATGGTTATTTGTGTATTTCCATCTGAAGAAGAAGTTAAATTAGCGAACTTAATTGGTGTGATTTGCCGTAAGAATAAAACCGTCGCATTTCCTTGACTGCAATTTGAATCATTAGAATTATCATTACTTTTCTGACACAAGTTTCCGTTTGAGGTAAAAGCAAAGCGAGATGGATCGCCAATCCAAACTTGCTTGATAACTTCTCCAGTAGACATCAAATTAATCGTCAGTCCATAACCTTGACAAACTTTCAGTTCCAGGAAATTAGAATCAACATCTTGAGAATAAATAGTTCTAACACTTCCAGCTAAAACCTGATGAGAGTTAATTAACAATAATGTTGCAGCTAATGCTAGACTTTTTTTCATAACGAAATCGTTTGATTAACGAATATCTGTACTGTCTGATCAGCATCAATCACGAACACTTTTTCTTGGCTACTTAATTGCCCAGAGCGACTTTGATTAGATGCTTTAATACCTTCGAGAATATTGCTAAATGCACCTTCCCCAAAAGCAGAGGTGATGTTTTTATCATCATTAGTAGTTGTACTACTAGAAAATCCATTAGAACTAATGTCAGTAAATCGCAAAGTTTTTTCCAAGAGAATAAGCGTCAAGATTTTGTAAACAGAGATACATTTTTTGCTGAACTATGTGAAACCGGAGGTGATGATTAATTAGGTTTACTTATAGCAAGGCATAT
>NZ_JACJTR010000010.1 GCF_014698795.1 Nostoc sp. FACHB-892 | reverse complement strand
AGTTTTATCTTGCTCTCTAGTCAGAAATACCCTTAAACGGCTGCCCATATCGCTGTTACCTTTGTAGACACATTGTACGTATTTACTTATCTTTACATAGTTTGGTTTTTTCACCTTGTTCTACTTAATTGAAATGTTGACTATACAGGAGCGATCGCTTGCTGCTGCGCGGTCAGAATTGCCCCGTGTAATTCACAAAACTTATACAGTCCGTTGTCCGTGGACAGCCAAGGGTGCTTTGATGCGTTACTTAGTTGAAACTCACCCAGCCCAAAATCTAGAACTAATTGATGGAGTGAAAATTTGCCAACCCTATGATGATAGTTGGCTATTAGTTTTACCAGATGCCAGCGAACCATTAGTGCATTTGTATGCAAATAGCAACGATCGCGAATGGGTAGATGAGACAGTGAGAAACTACCGCACTCGCGTCCAGACTTTTGTGGAAAGACAACAAGAATATCAACCCGCCGAAGCATAATTTGTAATTCGTAATTCGTAATTGAATTTTTTAATTACGAACTACGAATTATCTTGAACATCAGCCTAATTATCGGAAGGAAAGTAGGCTTTCACTTTTATGTCTGTAGTTGACTTAAAATATTAAAAACCAATCAAAAATATAGGTAATTTATATTTATAAATTATTTAATTTAAAATATTACCAAATATAAAATATAGCAATCCTAATTTATTTGTGAAAAGTTAGATCCCCGACTTCTTTAAGAAGTCGGGGATCTGGACGGACACTGCGAATTTTCACAAATTAAATATAATTCCTATGGTTAACCCTCCCAGGATGCTTTGAGAAGGGTTAACAATTATTATTGAACATTCTGACATTCCGGTAAATTCTTACCAGCGTAGTTGCAATCAAAATAAATTAAAGCTTCCCCAGTAGAGGTGAATGCTCTACTTGTGTAGTATGGTTCACTGTTTGGACTTGCTTCAGATGACCAGATTTTTAAATAGTAATAACTATTATCATCAGTAGACCATAATTCGTAACGGGAATTACCTCCTGAACCCTGACTAGTTAAATAGTCAGCTAGAGCTTTATTTGATGCAGACAACAAGCTCAACACAGTCAAAATAGGAATTACAGCTACCCTTAGTGTTTGGATAAATTTCATAAATGCACAAAAAATTTACTTTGTCTAGCTTCTTCTGCCCATGTATGTTTTGAAACCAGTAATAATTCTGAATATTGTGTGAGCATATCGTAAGCCACTTACAAAAAGTTGGGGTGGAATGAAGCGCCGCCCGCCTTTTCGGTTTGTTTCTTGAAATACTTTACAAAATTTAACTTAGGATAAATGATAAAAACTTTCAATAACTCTGGTAGGATATGTTCAGACTTATTGAGATAGATATTCATTAAGCCAGCAATATATTTCAACAAGATAAATAGGATCTTGGCGATCGCAAAACTATATATCAGGTGAAAGTATGTCGAAAAAAATCAGTTTATTCTATGGGACTCAAACTGCTAATACTGAATTTGATGCTGAAACAATTCGGCATGAGTAAGGTAGCAAATCTGAAATTAATAATTTAGAAGTTATAGGTATTTATGTCTGATTCATTTGATGTTCTATGGTTAAATGCCAGCCCTGTTTTGAAGCGTTTTGATAAACCATTACTTCAATACTTATCTGGGTATATGAGAATCGCCCAGTGGGAATACCAGCAAACCAAAGATGAAGCTAGTTCCATAGATCAAGCTGTGGAGTTGCTATATGATTTTTTAAAATGGCGCGCTCGCCCTGTACATTTAGCCGGTCATGGGATGGGTGGTGCGATCGCTCTAACCTTTGCACGGCGATTTCCTAAAAAAGTGCGATCGCTCACTTTGCTGGCTGTAGCTGCTCAACCTGCAAACAATTGGCAAGCTCACTATTACTTTCAACGACAACTTTTTAGTATCAGCCGTGAGCTAGTTTTAGCAAGCAGCGTTCGCAGTCTATTTGGAAATCAACCGCCTCATACCACTAAAAAATTAGTAGCTGCTTTAGATAAAGATTTAGAACAATCTCCCTCGTCACACTCTTTATTTAAGTTGGTTTATTTACCCAAGGGTGGAGTTTCTATGCCAATGATGGTATGTGGTAGCAAGAGCGATCCGGTAGTCAACCCAACTGCATTGCATGACTGGTTGAATTGGTTGAAGCCAGAAGATAAGCTCTGGGAATGCCCAGAAGGATATCATTTTTTTCACTACTTCTATCCTCAACAGGTTAGCGAACAGATTTTGAGTTTTTGGCAACACCACCATCCGCATCAGGTAGAAGCATCCGCGCTATCTTTTAGCAGTTCTAAAAATTAGTAATTTTGAGAGTGCGATGTCTGACGACAAACCTCACGGCTACGCACTTGTGAAATTTGGGTGTGGGTGCGTAGCTTGCCGCCGTAGGCATAGCTAATTATTGATGCTTCATTCTCTCGAACTGGATGTAATCATTTGGATAGGCGTTCTCGAAATTAAAGGCGATATAAATTACAAAGGCATTGAACTTCATTTCCTTTAACGCAGTAAAAATTCGATAATAAAAAAGATTGATATAGGTATTTTTGATTTTTCAATCCCATAACCTTACTCCCACTCTGCAACAATTATGCAAAATATTACTAGAATTACTCGCAATCCTGAAGTAATGGGTGGCAAACCCTGTATTCGGGGAATGCGTATTACTGTTGGTACTATCGTCGGGTTAATGGCATCTGGACATAGTAATAGTGACATCCTCAAAGCATATCCCTACCTCGAAGAAGCCGACATCTATGAAGCATTTGCCTACGCTGCATGGAGAACTGAAGAGATTGAAGTTCCTCTTAGAAGTGCATGAAAATTTTGGTTTACCAATTAGGCGCGGATAGTTCTAGGGAAATATTACCAACTCAGTTTCCGGGTCAAAAAAGTGAATTTTCTCTGGAGTTAGAGATAACCATAGTTGCTCTCCAGGTTGTACAAATCGGTCTGGTGGAATTCGCACTTGCAGGGAATTGGCTGTAGTAGCAGGTTTAGATCCCGGTTCGGCAATCTTAACAGCGAGAAAGGAATCGTTGCCGAGATTTTCTACCAAATCTACTTGCACTGGTAGATTTTTGGTGGCAGGCATACTCAAGTTCAAGTGTTCTGGGCGAATACCTAAAATTAGAGTTTTCCCATCATATTTTTGTAAAGCTTTTCCCCAAACTTCTGGGAGGGTGAAACGAAACTGGGAATGAGTAATCAACTGTGGGGCATGAAATTCCACAGAAATAAAATTCATCGGTGGTGAACCAATGAACTCTGCTACAAAAAGATTGGCAGGGCGATTGTAAAGTTCTAAGGGAGAAGCAACTTGCTGAATTTTGCCTTCAGACATAATCGCAATGCGATCGCCCATTGTCATCGCTTCTGTTTGATCGTGGGTAACGTAAATTGTCGTTGTCCCCAGTTGGCGCTGCAATTTGACAATTTGGGCGCGGGTTTCCGCCCGCAGCTTGGCATCTAAGTTAGAAAGCGGTTCATCCATTAAAAATACTTGGGGGTCACGCGCGATCGCTCTTCCCAATGCAACCCGTTGTCTTTGTCCCCCAGATAGTTGTTTGGGTAAGCGATTCAGCAATGTTTCGATTTGCAACAGTTGAGCAACACTACGCACCTGCTCATTCACTGCCCGTTCTTTGTCAGAAATGTAGCGCAGTCCTTTAGGTAACTTTCTTGTCGCACCCACAAAAAGATTTTCTGCCCACGCCCGCAGATAAGGAGATGAAGGAGTAATTTCTCCTCCTGCTTCCCCTGCTCTCCCAGAACGGCGGCGCAGCCCAAAGGCGATGTTGTCGTACACCGTCATGTGGGGATAGAGGGCGTAATTTTGAAATACCATTGCGATGTCGCGTTCTTTGGGTGGTAGGTCATTGATTAAGCGATCGCCTATCCAGATATTACCGCCAGTCATCACTTCCAAGCCAGCGATTAAGCGCAGCAGGGTACTTTTACCACAACCAGAAGGGCCTACTAGCACCATAAACTCGCCATCTGCGATCGTTAGATTAATCCGCCGTAAGACGTTAACACTTCCCGCACGTTCTTGCGCTGCATCATTTTTCTCCCCAGACGTAAGGGAAGATTGGGTTTGTGAGGTAACACCTTCCCCTTTACGTGGGGAAAAACTTTTATAAACGTTTTCTAAAACAACTTGGGACACAATAACTAATGACTAATGACTAATGATTAATAACTAATGACTAATGACAGTTTAGCGCCCATAATACATCTTCCCTGTAAATACGAAAAGTTAAAAAAACAGCTAGCACCATCAAAAACAAACTACCCTGGATTTTAGGGCTGTCAGGAGGTGTTGTTATGACTACCGATATACCTAAAAATCTTTCCCAAGACCCAAGCGTTAACGCTATCCATGACATTGTAGACGTACAAACCACAGATTGTTGCATTGTGGGTGGGGGGCCGGCAGGAGCAGTATTGGCGCTGTTGTTAGCGCGTCAAGGCATTTCTGTGATGCTGCTGGAAGCACATAAAGACTTTGATCGCGATTTTCGCGGTGATACGATTCATCCGTCGGTGATGGAAATTATGGAAGAATTGGGACTTAGCGATCGCTTGCTAAAACTCCCTCATGCAAAAATGCGTCAAATTAGATTTAAAACTCCTGAAGATACTGTCACTTTGGCAGATTTTAGTCACCTAAAAACCCACTACCCATACATTACAATGCTTCCCCAGGTGAAATTTCTGGAGTTCATCACCCAAGAAGCACAAAAATATCCAAGTTTCCACCTAGTAATGGGTGCGAATGTGCAAGAATTAATCGCCGAAAATGGTGAAATTCAAGGTGTCCGCTATCGGGGAGGCGGTGGCTGGCATGAAATCCGGGCAATACTGACAGTTGGTGCAGATGGTCGCCACTCACGTTTACGCCACCTGGGTGAGTTTGAATCCATCGAAACCTCGCCGCCAATGGATATCCTCTGGTTTCGCCTACCGCGTCAGCCAGAAGACCCTGAAGGGGGGATGGGGCGCTTTGGTCAAGGTAAAATCATCGCCATGCTTGACCGTGGTGATGAGTGGCAGGTTGCCTATGTTATCCCCAAGGGAGGCTATCAACAACTACGGGCTGCGGGTTTAGAGCAATTAAAAAAATCTGTTGTGGAAGTGGTGCCAGAATTCCAGCAACGTATCCAAAATTTACATGATTGGTCACAAATAGCTTTTCTCTCTGTCGAGTCCAGCCGCGTCAAGCGCTGGTATCAGCCCGGTTTGTTACTCATTGGTGATGCTGCCCATATAATGTCCCCCATTGGTGGAGTTGGCATTAACTACGCAATTCAAGATGCTGTAGTCGCGGCGAATGTACTCAGCAAACCCCTCAAAAACCGACAAGTACAACTTAACGACTTAGCAAAAGTACAACGTCAACGCGAATTGCCCACACGCATCATTCAGGCGTTTCAAACTTTTATCCAAAAGCGGGTATTTGCCCCAGTTCTCACCTCAAATCGCACCTTTGTACCACCTACGTTTTTGCGCTTACCCATCTTGCGCGACCTACCAGGTAGGTTGATTGCCTTGGGTGTTTTTCCAGTTCACGTCAAGACTTAATTTTTGCCAAGAATTTTTTCTATTTCTTAAATAGTGGTACAATTATACTACTCCAGACAGAATTCAATGCTCATTTAGTCAAGCGAGGGTGGCGGGCGGCATATTCAATGCTGTTCAAAGCAATCGCTTGGCTTTTATGCTAGAAATAACTAAAAACTCAGCCATTATTAAAAAATGCAAACAATTAAACATATCTAGATATTAATTGGCACTACATAGAAAAACCCTCTCTTTTTCAATCAGTACTTTTTGCAGTCAGGAGTAATTTTAATGAACAGCTGCGTTTTGATGGCGGAAATTATTAACGAACCGCAACTCCGTTATACAGCAGATAATTTAGGAGTTACGGAAATGTTGGTGCAGTTTCCTAATTCCCAGAAACCAGAAGATCCGCCAGCCACTCTGAAAGTAGTCGGCTGGGGGAATTTAGCAACAGAAATTCAGCAAAACTACCACCAAGGCGATCGTGTCATCCTAGTAGGACGTTTAGGCATGAATACTGTTGAGCGACAAGAAGGTTTTAAAGAAAAACGTGCTGAATTGACGGTGCAACAAATTCAACCTGTTGGAGGTAGTTTTAATAGTGATCCATCGCCTTCAGCAACCGTAACTCCATCATTCACTGAAACTGCTCCACGACAAACATCTTCAGCATCTCGTCCTCCACAGAAAGACACTCCTAGTTACGAGTCACCACGTCCAGCGCCTACCCCGGCTGCAAATCCTGTTGGCGTTACTCCCCAAGCGACAACTTACGAATCCATACCCCAACCCACAAATTATGAGCGAACCACTTATCCAGCAGTGAAAGAGCAAGAACCAGATCCAGATGATATTCCCTTCTAAAGTTGGTAGTTGAGCGTGTATTCAATTTGCTAACTAATGATTACGATTAGACAATTTCTACAAATAGCCATCCTTTAGGGTGTGCTATTTTTTTGTCTTCTGCGTTGACGCTTTATATCATGTCCGGGTAATTAGTATGATATTACGTTTGATCGTGAGGCATCGCTTATACTAATTCTTCTAGTTCTACTAAGGACACAAAAATTACATGAGAAATTCTGATGGTATTTCCAACAAAATCAACGCCCTAGCCAGATCGTATACAAGAGCGTCTGGTCTGAATGCAGGGTTAGGGTTGCTGGCAGCTATGTATAATTGAGAACCATCACAACAAAACACTAGCGCTTTGTCAACCGTAAATTATATGAGTAACTTTGTTAGCAGTTCAGTTGAAGCTTTGGATAACCTGGCTGTAACTTGGGAACGCTTGATTCCCAAGCGCATGGCTAATGATTCGGCTAGTCGCAAGATCGTGGAGCTACATCTTAAACGCTACGAAACTGCAACTAAGTATGTCTTGGGAAAAAGAGTTCTAGATATAGCATGTGGCAGTGGATATGGTAGCCAAATGCTTCGTATGGCAGGTGCAAGCAGTGTAGTTGGAGTAGATATATGCTCCCAGATTGTGGAATATGCTAAGAAACACTACCAAATACCCGGAATCAACTTCATTTGCGCTGATGCAGAGCAATTTGAGTGTTCAGAGCGTTTTGACGTTGTTATCTCGTTTGAGACGATAGAACATTTAAAAAATCCGACCTATTTTTTAAAACAACTCAGTAATTATTTAACTAGCAATGGTATATTGATGATGTCTGTACCACTAGGTGAGACGCGTCATTTTGATCCATACCACCTTCATGCCTTCAGTCACAAGCAAATATTTACGCTTCTGGAAACAACAGGTTTTTGTATAGATTATTACCGTTGTGACCAGTGTTTTTTGACTCGTCGTGAGTTACTTTACTGGAGACAACTATATTCAGAATCGAGTCCATCGTTTTGGGAATTGTTGTTTACTCGAAAGGGATGGCAGATCATACATGACCTTGTGCTTCAGGGTGGTTTTAATGCTCCTCAACTGTTGGTTATTGCTTATAAAAATAGATAAAATCTCGCGCTTCGGCAGATAATGGCTAATTGTAAGTTGCACCTGTGGACGATCGCAAGCAGTTCTACATCGCAAATACATATATATTGTGGAAGTATGTAATGTCAATTGTGGTTAAAGTTTAAGCAGTGAAAACTGCCAAGAAGTGTAAAAACCAAATTTACACACATACACATCAAAAGTATTGTTAAAATCCAAATAATTTTAAGTTAATATTCCTACCCAACTCCTATGAGAGAAACTGTCCTAGAGGTTCGCAATCTACAAGTTGAATTTCCCGGTGATGGCAACACTGTTAGAGCTTTGGACGGTATTTCCTTTGGGCTGCATCGAGGTGAAACTCTAGGAATAGTAGGAGAATCGGGAAGTGGTAAATCAGTGACAGCCCTAGCTGCGATGGGTTTGTTGCAAAGTCCCGGTATAGTTACTGGCGGTGAAATCTGGTTTCGTCCACAGGAAAATGCTAACCCCATCGATTTGGTAAAACTGCCTCCTGAACAAATGCAGTTACACCGGGGTGGCGACATCGCCATGATTTTTCAAGAACCGATGAGTTCGCTCAATCCGGTTTATGACATTGGGTTTCAGCTCACAGAAGCGATTATGCGGCATCAAAATGTGTCAGCAGCCCAAGCACGACAAATTGCGATCGCAGGTCTACAAGAGGTTAAACTTCTAGCTAGCGATGAAGAGATCCAGCAGCAATATATCGAAACTTGGCATCAAACCAACGCCAATTCGTCGAAACCAGATGCATCAAAGTTGGCACAGTTGGTTAAACAACACAAAGAAGCCATGCTGGAACGCTACCCTCATGAACTTTCTGGGGGCCAGTTGCAACGGGTAATGATTGCAATGGCAATTTCTTGCAACCCATTAATCTTAATTGCCGATGAACCAACCACAGCTTTGGATGTGACGGTGCAAGCGACAATTTTGGACTTGTTGCGAGAATTGCAGCAAAGCCGTGACATGGCAATGATTTTTATCACCCACGACTTGGGACTAATTTCAGAAATTGCTGACCAAGTAGCGGTGATGTATAAAGGCAAAGTTGTCGAATCTGGCACTTCTCGGCAAATTTTCAGCAGTCCCCAGCATCCATATACTAAAGGTTTGATAGCTTGTCGCCCCACACTCAACCGCCGTCCCCAAAAATTACTCACTGTTTCTGACTACATGAGTGCAGAAGAGACAGCAACGGGACAAGTAGTAATTCAGGCGAAAGAACCTGCGCTACCTATAGAAGTCACCACTGAAGAGATTGCTGCAAGATTGGCAAACTTCAATAAAAAGGAACCCCTACTGCAAATCCGTAACCTGAAAGTTGGTTTTCCAGTGCGCGGAGTGTTTGGTGGTACAAAACGTTACAATATGGCGGTTAATGGTGTTTCTTTTGATGTCAAACCAGGAGAAACACTAGGTTTGGTGGGAGAATCTGGTTGCGGTAAAACTACCCTTGGCAGAACCTTGCTGCGATTAATTGAACCGATGAGTGGTCAGATTATCTTTGAGAAACAAGATATTACTAGCCTCAAAGGTGAACCGTTGCAAAAACTGCGGCGGGAAATGCAAATAGTCTTCCAAAATCCTTTCAGTTCCCTCGACCCACGGATGAAGGTTGGGGATGCGGTGATGGAACCGTTGTTAATTCACGCCGTGGGTAAGACCAAGCAACAACGACGGCAGCGAGTAGTCGAACTCTTAGAACGGGTAGGCTTGAGTGCAGATGCAATTAACCGCTATCCTCATCAGTTTTCTGGCGGTCAACGCCAACGGATTTGCATAGCCCGTTCTTTGGCATTAAATCCTAAGTTTATCATCTGCGATGAATCAGTTTCAGCGCTAGATGTTTCAGTACAGGCGCAGGTATTAAATCTTCTCAAAGAATTACAGTCAGACTTTCAGCTTACTTATATTTTTATTTCTCACGATTTAAGTGTGGTGAAATTTATGAGCGATCGCATTTTAGTCATGAATCGCGGTCAAATTGTTGAAGAAGGCACAGCCGAAAGCATTTACCAAGAACCTAAAGAAGAATACACACAAAAATTAATTGCTGCGATTCCCACTGGTAGTGCTGAACGGGTGCGAAGTCGTCATTTGAGGGCTTTATAGAAACCGCGTCTACAGAGACAAAACCCACCTCCGTGGGTTATAAAATTCTTTTTAACAGATATTTGTGCAAACAAAGTTAATTACATCTGCAAGTCCTGACTGAGTTTTTAAATTAGTAAAAATAAAAGGTTTATCACCCCGCATTTTTTTAGCATCTCGTTCCATGACACTTAAATCTGCACCGACATAGGGTGCTAAGTCAGTTTTGTTAATCACCAACAAATCAGACTTGGTAATACCAGGGCCACCCTTGCGGGGAATTTTATCGCCAGCTGCAACATCGATGACATAAATGGTTAAATCCACCAATTCGGGACTAAAGGTAGCAGCTAAATTATCACCGCCACTTTCTAAAAATACTAAATCCAAACCGATAAAACGTTCCTCTAACTGTTCAATTGCCGCCAAATTCATCGAAGCATCTTCGCGGATGGCAGTGTGAGGGCAACCACCAGTCTCTACACCCAAAATGCGATCGCTTGCCAACGCCTGAGAACGCACTAAAAACTGAGCATCCTCCTGAGTATAAATATCATTCGTCACCACCGCAATCTGATACTGCTCACGCAATCCTTTACACAAAGCATCTACCAAAGCCGTCTTCCCCGACCCCACTGGCCCAGCAACCCCCACTCGAAATGCATTCATAACTCCTCACTCTTAACTTTTAACTCCTAAACAACCTTGTATACTGCGTTTCATGCTGCATACTTGCCAGCGACAAACCCCAACTACAACAGGCAAGCTCATCATCCTCCAACGCGAGAATTTCTAATGCCGCAGTGCTAAATAATGGTTGTAAATCTAGCAATAACTGCTGTCCTGCTGTTTGTCCAAGGGGGATAAGTTTCACACCAGCAGTAATCAAATTACTTGCCCAACTATGCAGATATGCGAGTAATGAGGCTTGGATGCTAATTTGCCAATGGGCAACGGCAATACCAAAAGCGATCGCATAATTGCAAGGATTACCTACAGCATTGGCAATAGGTACAATCTGCGGTTCTAGTTTACCAAGTAATTGGATCAGCGATCGCCCCATCTGCCAACTAGAGGCGCGTAATTCTTCTGTTTCCCTAGCTGCGGATAACCACAGATTCCAACGGCATAGCGACTCTACATCACCTATTTTTGCAGATTGCTGCGATCGTACCATCACCCCTGCTTCTAGCCGAATTGCCCCATAGAGCAACTCTGCTTTTAACCAATCTTTGAGATGTGTGTGATTAGCGATCGTACCATTTTCTACCAGCATTTCCAAACCTTCAGAATAACTATATGCTCCCACAGGTAAAGCGGGGCTAGCCAGTTGCAAAATACTCAAAAGATGGCTATCAGTGAGCATGATGGTGTTGTCCATAAGCTCCTAATTCCGGCTGAAACGGTAAAATTTCCTCTTTAACTTCTAATCCCAGTTGTTCCAACATCGTGCGTAAAACCGAATCTGAAGATAAGCGTAAATAAGTTGGGGTAATTTCTACAGGTACATGGCGATTTCCCAAATGGTATGCTGCCCGTAATAATAAAAGTGGTGTTTGGGCAAAAGCAGTCAGCACTAGTTCTGGTTTGGCAGTAATTCTGATTAAACTATTATGGGTTTCTTCTTGCAGAATATCGCCATCGTGTAAGACAGTTCCTCTGGGTAAATGTAAAAACACAATACCATCTTCCGTTTCAAAGCGATGACGACTGCGGGTGCGTTCTTCTGCTGTTAGCGCCAGAGTAAAAGTAACTGCGGCATTGTAATTAGGTGGTTGAAGTTGGGTAAATGTCAGCATACAGAGTTTCGCCTGAACTTCCGCTTTTTATTATGGTTGTAATTTAAATACAATATCTGCCTTGCCGGAAGAAAAGATAGAATTAAACAAAGGCAACGAGCCAAACGGGGACAATCATGAACCAAGCCATTGAGGGAGTACGCTGGACAATTCACGATTTAGAGGTTCTACCCGAAAATGAGTGGACACGCTATGAAATTATTAATGGAGAACTCTTTGTGACTCGCACTCCTCACCGCCGTCATCAACAAGTTTGTGGCAAAATCTTTCGACAACTCGATGTTTGGTCAGATTCGAGTGGTTTAGGGGAAACAATTGTGGCTCCAGGGGTGCTTTTTTCGCAAGCAGATAGCGTTATACCGGATGTCGTTTGGGTAAGTCGAGAACGACTGGCGCAAATTGAAGATGAAGCGGGACATTTGACGGGCGCACCAGAGTTAGTAGTAGAGGTTTTATCCCCTGGTAAACAAAACGAATTTCGAGACAAAGAAGCAAAACTGAAACTATATTCAGTTCAAGGTGTGCGTGAGTATTGGATTGTTGATCGCTTTACTAAACAAGTTGAAGTTTATCGGCGAGAAAAAGCACAGTTAGTTTTAGTTGCTACTTTGGTAGGTGATGATGAAATCATATCGCCACTTTTACCTGGATTTTGTTGTTCTATTGGTTTGTTTTTTCCTGAATAATCACAAATTTGAGTAAGTTTTTAACTCACTATACTAACTACTAAATACCACCTAGTACCGCAAGGCGGCAGTCAAAAGTCACCCTTCGGCTGCGCTCAGGGTAAAAAAGTCAAAAGTATTATGGAATTAGCTTTTTAGGAATTTGAAATGGTTGTTCTATTTCCGCCTTGCGGTACTAGTTAGCTTGAAAATATAATTATATTAACAGAAGCTAAATTGGGAAATTTGCAGGCTTTAGGTACTAGCTAATAGGTAATGTAAACCAGAAAGTTGCCCCTACATCCAATGCACTATTCACACCAATTTCGCCGCCGTGAGCATTGATAATTTGCTTACATAAATATAAGCCCAATCCCAAACTTACAGAATTGCGGATACTTGCACCTCGAAAGTAAAGATCAAAAAGCCGATCGCTTTGTTGTTGACTAATTCCCACGCCGTTATCACTAACAGTACAATAAATCATCTCATTCTCATGGGTAGCGTTAATTGTCAACAGCAATCCAGGGGCATTATGTTTCAGAGCATTGACAATTAAGTTAGAAAAAACTCGCCATAGTTGCGTAGGATCTGCATTCACTAACGGCAAATCTGCGGATACCAGATTTATCAAGGTTGTTTGATTTTGCTCTAGCAATGGCTCTAAATCTGCGATCGCAGCTTCGACAACTGCCAGTAATTGTACGGATTGACGTTGCAAAACAATACCTTGCACTTCGCTGATATGAGTTTCCATCAACGAATTAATTAAATTAAGTTGGCGATCGCTACTTTGAATCATCCGCTCTAAAATTGAGCGTGAAATCGAAATATTTTGCTCTGGACGTGCAAGCAAATTTCTCAGCACCATTAAAGTACCCAGCACTGGGTTGCGTAAGTCGTGAGAAACTGCATGGAAAAATACTCGTAGTTCTTCTTCAGTTTGTTTGCGCTGGGTAATATCTTCAATTAAACCTTCGTAGTAAAGCAGTTTTCCTTGTTCGTCACGCACTGCGTAGGCTTTTTCCGAAATCCAGACAATACTCCCGTCTCGGCGATAAATTTGAGACTCAAACTCTGAAACGCTACCATACTTTTCCATCAGGCGCACAAATTCTGCCCGACGGTTCGGATCAACATACAATTGTTCAATAATAGTAGAATTTGCTGTCACCTCCTCCGCTAAGGAGTAGCCATAAATGCGTGCTAAAGCCGGATTTGCCGTAATGTAGTGTCCATCTGGACTGCTTTGAAAAATACCTTCAACAGCATTTTCAAAAATGCTGCGATATTTAGTTTCTGCAACCTTGAGTTTTTGGTAGGCAGATTCTAGTTCTTGACGGGCATAAAATTCAGAACATTGCAGGCGATCGTACAGATAAACACCAATGTCGCATATAGCACAAAACCAAAAAATGTATAAAATTAACGTTACATTATATATTTCTGGGTGTTCGGGAATTAGTGTTTTTAGCCCAAATACCGTATTTATACCAAAATAGTAAACCAGCACACCTACTTGAGATAGCAAGTGAAGAATCCAGTAGACTGGCATTAATATAGCTTGGCTTAAAAACAGCAACGACCAACCGATGGTGTCAGGTAGGGCAAAACCTCTGATGGTTGCAAAGAACTGCGATGCTAGACTAATTCCCCAAGAAGACCCCAAAAATAATAAATCTGGACGATCGCGACCTAATTTAGTTTTATGTAAGGCAAAGCAGATAAGTGTACTCAGGAGTACTGCAATATTGATTACAAGGCGTTGAGTTCTAAGTACTTCTGGCAGCTTTTCCAACTCTTTTAAATGGAAAAAGAAGCCGTAGATGTCTCGCAAAGTAAAAGACAACAAACAAATCAGCGCCAGCCATAGCCATAAACGCAATCTCTGCCACAAAAAGCGGTTGCGCCAAGTTCTGTAAGAAGTACTGATTTCATCTGCTGTTGGTGGAGAAACAGCTTTTCTCCACCATCTTTGCACTGTTGTAAACGGAGTAGCTATTAGCATCCGAGCAACTTTGCCCATACCTTGAGGGTGTTTTCCTTACTCAATATTGCTATAAATAACACCCTCTCATTTTTTGGTGATTTATGGGCAATTTGTTGCGGATGAAGTTGCTAACGAACAGGAAAGAGGGCAAGGTAGTCACTGAGCGTAGCTATGCCGCAGGCTTTACGACTACGCTCAATACAAGTGATTGATTGCTGGGAAATTTCAAAATCTTTCTCCTCTGCCCCCTGCCCCCTGCTCCCCTGCCTCTTTGGCTAGAGGTAATGTAAACCAAAAAGTTAACCCGCGCTTGCGGTTACTAATAACACCGATTTCGCCGCCATGTGCCTTAATAACTTTCCGACAAAGATACATTTTTAAACCAATGCTTGTGGAACAACAGTCTTGCGGATCACGGACATGGAGATCGAAAAGGCGATCGCACTCTAGTTTGCTCATTACTACACCGTCATCTCGAATCTGAGCGCGAATCATTCCGTCTTCAACGGTGGCACTTAGGATAAAATTTAATCCTGGTGGATTATTTTGTAAGCTATGTGTTATCAAATTTACCAAAACTTTCTGCAACAGAGCCGCATCTGCCATTACTAACGGTAAATCCGCAGAAACCAAGTTCTTTAGAGTCGCTTGATTTTGTGTCAGCATAGGTTCCAACTGGGCGGATGTTCCTTCTAGTAGGGTGCTAAATTTCACAGGTTCACGTTTGATGTCAATACCCTGCTGTTCACAGGAATTAATTTCTAGCAATGAGTTAATCATCGTCAGTTGCCGATCATTGCCTTGAATCATCCGTTCGATAATCGAGCGAGATACTGGAATTGGGGATTGGGAAGAGACTTTTCCAATTATTCTCCCTTGTCCGCCTTTTCCTTGATTCCCAGTCCCTATTCCCCAGTCCCCAGCCCCTGATTCCCTTTTTCCCTGATCCCCAGTCCCTAGCCCCCACTCCCCACTCCCCACTCCCTGATTTAACAAATTCTTTAACACCATCAAGTTACCCATCGCCGAAGTTCGTAAATCGTGGGCAACTGTGTGCAAAACAACATCTTTGACACGATGTAGTTTTTCAACTTCTTGCATTTTCTGCTGCAATTGTGCTGTCCGTTCTTCTACCTGGCGTTCTAAAGTAGTGTTGAGTTCTGCTAGTTTTTGATATATCTGGCTTTGCTGAATGGCGATCGCTAGTTGTTCTGACATCTGCTGTAACAAATCAATTTCTACTGGCTGCCAATGACGCGAACCTGAGCATTGATTGGCAATTAACGCTCCAAATAGTTCGTCACCTAGCATAATTGGTACAGCCAAAGTAGCCTTCGTTTGGAATTTTTCACAGTGCGCTTTTACTTTGGGAGATAATGCCATTTGCGTTATATCTTCAACAACACGCACAACATTATCTTTGAGTAAATTTCTTAATTCTTGTAAATAAGCTTCATCCTTAGTAGACCATCCTGAGAGTGATGGATACTTGGGATCTACTGATTCGGCAAGAGTTCTGATTCCTAAATTGGTGTTGTTTAGGCCAATAAAAACTCGATCTGCTTGCAGAAATTGCCTGACTTCTGTCACTGTGGTTTGGAGAATTTCGTCTAAGTTAAGTGAAGATCGAATTCGCACTAGTGTTTCTGCCAACAAGCGATCGCGTTGGGCACAAAGGCGTAATTGTGCTTCTACCTGCTTACTTTCTGTAATGTCGTGATGGACTGCTAAAAGCGAAGGAAGTCCATCCAAATCAATGATTTCGGCTGAAAGCTGCGTTGTAATTATCTTGCCAGACTTTTGTCTAAATTCAAATTCCAAGTTGCGAACAACTCCTGTAGCTTGCAACTCCTGTAATAAATTCTGGCGATCGCGATCGTTTACCCAAAGATTTAGCTCAAAAGAAGTTTTACCAATCGCCTCATCTCGTTCATAACCTGAGAGTTTCACAAAACTGTCGTTAACTTCGATGAAGCGTCCTTCTTGCAGCGTACTGATGGTAATTGAATCGGGGCTACAACTAAAAGCTTTAGCAAATTTTTGAGCGAGATTTTGTAAGGTAACTTCTGCTTGCTTACGTTCTGTGATATCTCGGACAATTGCTAGTACCTCATCTTGACCACTTACTACCAACCGCGCCTCATAATCTTTAACTCCCCAAAGCGTTGGTAATTGATATTCGCAACTTTGCAAAGTTCCTGAATCTAAAGTTTTTGCGATCGCTTCCAGGCTAATCGCTGCAACATCACTAGGCAATAACTCATCCACATGTTTGCCAACAATTTCTTCTCTCGAAAGAGTGAAATTTGCTCCCTCACTTTTCAAATCTAGATACTCGCCATCACGGCTGATGCGAAACATTAAATCGGGGATAGCATCCAAAATTGCTTTATACCGCGCCTCACTCTCAAGCAATTTTTCTTCGGCTTGTTTTCGGTCTGTAATATCCATGACCAAGCCATTCCAAAGAAAATCGCCGTTAGGTTGTAATTCCGGTTGCGAATTACCTTGAATCCACTTAATTTTGCCGCTAGGCGTGATGAGCCGACCTTGCCAATGCCAAGGTGTAATATTCGTGCTACAAACAGTTATAGATTCTGTAAAAGTTTTTATATCCTGTGGATGAATCAGTTTGTATAGCACCTTAAAGTCTGCCTGTACAACTTCTGGTTCTAATTCATATAAATATTTACAACCAGAACTAACATAAAGGACAAACACAGAACCATCCTGCTGTTGCAGAACTTGGAAAATTATTCCTGGTAAATTGACAGTAAGCTTTGAGAGCAAGTTAATAGTCTCTTGCTGGCAATTTGGTGTATACAGCGATTTTACAACGGTTTCATCCACTCTTTGACCCTTAGATAGACAAGCTATTGATGTACAATTAAAAGCCAGAATAACCAATTTAACGGTTTTCATTCTGTGAGCATAATTGCTAACAGAATCGAAACTGCACCTTCTTTCAGAGTAGTTCCTGATGAGGCGATCGCATTCACCCAATCGGGTGAACGATTTGTCAGGAGGAAAATCCGGTGACAAAAAAGTTAGTTGTAAATAGTGATCAAGGGCACTTTCTCAGATTTGATCGCAATAATCAGATAGAAAGTAGTTGAACAATACATTTAATCTAGTTTTACCTAAAAAATAAATAGAGCTACCAACATATAGGAACTAATGATAGGCATTTTCAAGTGGATATTTTGTAAAACATCCAAGGAGGCATTAATGCAATTACAACAAACACCAGTTTTGGAAGACACTCTTTGGGAAGCAGTTCTAAATCGAGATTCTGCTTTTGAAGGCAAGCTTTTTTACGGTGTTCGCTCTACAGGCATTTATTGTCGACCGATTTGCCCTAGTCGCAGACCGAATCGCAATCAAGTTTGTTTCTTCCAGTCGGCCCAAGAGGCTGAAATTACAGGTTTTCGACCTTGTAAGCGCTGTCAGCCACAATCTGAAACAATTCCAAATACAGCTAAAGCGAAAGTCTTAGCTGTATGTCGATATATTGAAGCACAAGGCGATCGCATCCCAACTCTCCCAGAATTATGTTCTCACGTTGAAATGAGTTCCAGCTATTTGCAAAGAATATTTAAGCAAATAATTGGCGTATCTCCCTTTCAATATGCAGATGCGCTGCGTAGCCAACGATTGAAACAGCGTCTCCAAGAAGGAGAGGAAATTGCCCATGCACTTTATGACACAGGGTATGGTTCAAGTAGCCAACTCTATGAGAAAGCACCTAAGCAACTGGGAATGACCCCAAAAACTTACCAGCAAGCCGGAAAGGCAATAAATATTGTCTATGCGATCGCTCCATGTCCATTAGGATATTTGCTTGTAGCAACAACAGAGAAGGGTATCTGCGCCGTTAAACTAGGTGATAAAGCAAACAAGCTTGAACATATTTTGAACCAAGAATTTCACCAAGCGCAGATCGTGCGTGATGACCATACACGCAAGGAATGGATACAAGCAATTCTCAACTTGATTGCGGGAGATGAAACACATCTTGATTTACCACTTGATGTCCGTGGGACAGCATTTCAGAAACAGGTTTGGCAAGCATTACAAAAAATTCCATATAGCGAAACCCGCACATACACTGATATTGCTCGTGATATTGCCAAACCTCTAGCAGTCCGCGCGGTGGGTAATGCTTGTGGAGCTAATCCAACAGCGCTGATTGTACCGTGTCACCGGGTGCTGCGGAGTGATGGCAGTCTTGGTGGTTATCGCTGGGGAATTGAACGCAAACAAAAACTGCTTATACAAGAATCGAAATTTCTCAAAGATGACTCAAACACCTGAACTAGAAGCGCTGACTGAAGAAAGTCTTACCCGTGGTTTAATGGTGCTGGCCAATCTTGATAGCGATTTGGCTCGGATTTTAAATACACTGGGGCCTCCACCTATATGGAAAAGAGAACCGGGTTTTGCAACGCTGTTGTGTATAATTCTAGAACAGCAAGTTTCCGTAACGGCTGCAAGGGCTATATTTAAACGTCTATGTGGGGTTGTTGTAACTCTAACGCCAGAAAATTTTCTGATATTGGATGATGTTCAATTGAGAGGAATTGGATTCAGTCGGCAAAAGATTATATACTGCCGTGGGTTGGCGAATGCGATCGCAACTGATCAGCTTGACCTCAGCAAGCTGGAAACAATGGACGAAACTACTATCAGAACTGAGCTAAAGCGTCTTAAAGGTATAGGAGACTGGACAGTTGATATTTACTTACTAATGGCGCTGCAACGTCCTGATGTCTTTCCTAAAGGCGATTTAGCGATCGCGATCGCTTTACAAAAACTCAAAGGATTAGCGACGCGTCCAACACCAGTTCAACTAGAAGCAATGACGCAGCACTGGCGACCGTGGCGTGCAGTTGGTGCAAGACTTCTATGGCACTACTACTTGAGTAATGCCAATAGTAAGTCGGTTACAGTTTACCCGTAAAGACCCTTTCAGCTGGGCCTGTCATGTAAACTCGTTGGTCGATTTCTGACCATTCAATTTGCAAGGGACCACCAGGTAATTCTACAGTTGCGGTGCGATCGCATTTCCCTGTTAACACTCCTGCTACCAAAGAAGCACAAGCACCAGTCCCACAAGCTAATGTAATCCCAGCACCCCGTTCCCATACCCGCATTTTCAAATAGTCACGGCGTACCACTTGAATAAATTCGCTATTTATGCGTTGGGGAAAAACTGGGTGATGCTCAAATTTAGGGCCGATAGTTTCTAGCTCAATTGCTGCTACATCTTCCACAAAGGTAATGCAGTGGGGATTTCCCATATTTACACAAGTAACTTCCCAAGTTTGCCCCGCCACCTCTAACGGCTGAGAAATGACTTTTTCTTCATTGGGTGTAAGAGTAGTGGGAATTTCGCCAGCGAGTAACCTGGGTAAACCCATGTCTACTTTAACTTGACCATTAGATAAGAGTTGGGGAGTCATTACACCACCCAAAGTATGAATGCGATATGAGTCTTTATTTCGGGATTCACCTTCTAAGTCTGCTAAAAAGCCAGCTAAACAGCGAATGCCGTTGCCACACATTTCCGGTTCTGAACCATCGGAATTAAAAATCCGCATGGTGTAGTCAGTGCCGTTTTCTCCGGGTAGGGCAAAAATTACACCATCAGCACCGATACCAAAATGGCGCTCGCACAACTTGATGGCTTGCTCTGGAGTCACTACAGGCTCAGATGACGAGCGATTGTCAATCAGAATAAAGTCGTTGCCTAGACCATGATACTTAGTAAATTCGATTGCCATTTCCTCAAGGATGAATTATCAAGGATTAGTTACTCTTTATTTTGCCTTGTAGGTTCATCTTTACTAAAAATGCTTACTGATTTTGACACCACTTTGCCTAGTATTATCCAAGTCCAAAACCTGATTAAACAAACAACGCCAGTAGAGTTAAAGCTGCTGACTGGTGATGTGCTAACAGGAAAGGTTTTATGGCAAGACCCACAGTGTATCTCTATTGCGGATGAAAACAGCCAGCAAACCACTGTTTGGAAACAAGCGATCGCTTATATTAAGCCAAAGAGTTAGTCATTTGTCCTTTGTGAATGACCAATGACCAATGCCTCTCTTAGAGAAGTATGGAGTTCAAAATTTTTGACTTTTGACTTTTGACTTCCCCAAAGGGGCTGACTATTCTCGCCAATTATCCATAGGCAGAAACTCATTGAGCGCTTCTGCCTCAGCAGCTTTCACTACTGGAATAGAAACGGGTACTGAAGTTGCGATCGCAAATAACTGTTGTAGTTGACTCAGACCTGTCAAGCCACCACATAATAATACTTGGTCGCCAATTCGCAAGTCCATGCTGCCATCAGGATAACGAATAAACTTACCATCGCGCCGGATCGCCTGTACCTGTACTCCAAATTGCTTACCAATATCTAAATCTGCAAGGGTTTTGCCTAGTGTTGGTGTATCTGCATTCACTGTAACCCACTGGCAAGCACTATTTTCTCCGGGAACAGCAGCTTGTCCCTTAGCGAATTCTGCTAAAGCCGCCAGTTCTTCATCTGCTCCCACTACTAGCAGGCGATCGCCTTCTTCTAATTTGGTTTGATTGTTGGGATAATCGATCTCATCGCCGTTAGCTCGGCGAATTGCCATCAAACTCGTTCCTGTTAAGTAGCGCATATCGGCTTCTTCTATGCTCATGCCAATTAAGGGCGAATTAGATGGTAGAGGATACCAGCGCTGATTTAGATCGCGAGTTGCTTGGCGCAAATCACGAGCAACTTCACTAGCAGAACGCTCTGGACGAAAATCCAAATAATGATCGTTACGGATTTGCTGCATTTCTCGCTGAACGACAGTTGGCGACAACAAGCCTAAGCTAGTTAACAAATGAGTTGCCATTTCTAAGCTGGCTTCAAACTCTGGTTGCACAACTTCTTTCGCTCCCAATTGATACAGCACCTCAATATTTTTATCCTGGGTAGCACGGACAACTAAATCTAATTCTGGGCACAATTCCAGAGCGCGTTTCAAGCAAAGACGGGTACTCATGGGGTCTGGAAGTGCGATCGCCATTCCTTTAGCATGACTCACTCCGGCGGTTTCCAGAACATGTAAACTCACGCAATTGCCATAAACATAAGATACCCCAGCCTCACGCAATTGCTGAATTCTCCTCTCTGATTGATCGATTACCACCACAGGTATGTCGTGTTGCAGCAACAACTTCACTAAATTTTTGCCAACTCGCCCATAGCCGCAGACTACCAGATGGTCTTTAAAGGGCAAATCTTCCGACACATCCCGCGCCTCTTGTTCTTCTAGGTACGGTTTCAACCAAGGCATTGATTCGGCAAAGTTAAATAAAAATGGCACTAACCGCAAGACAAAAGGAGTAAGTATGAGAGTGACTGCGGTGGTTCCCAAAATTAATAAGTATATCTGTCGAGACACCAGCCCCAAAGTCTGCCCTTCACTAGCCAGAACAAAGGAAAATTCCCCAATTTGCGCCAGTCCCAAACCGGCGATTATGGCTGTTTTCAAAGGGTAGCCAAACAGCTTTACTAAGGGCGTGATAATTAAAAATTTACCTACGAAAACTAGTGCCACCAGTCCTAAAATCAATTCCAGGTTGTTCCACAAAAACACTGGATCGATTAACATCCCAATAGCAGCAAAAAATAAACTGGCAAAGATATCTCGCAGTGGTTCGACATAAGTCAGAGTTTGATCGGCATATTCCACCTCAGAAATCATCAAACCGGCGACAAATGCCCCCATCTCAATCGACAGTCCCAAATGCTCTGTTAACAGGGCAATGCCCAAGCATAGAGCTACAACCCCTAATAAAAATAGTTCTCGGCTTTCGGTACGGGCTAACAGTCGCAACAAAGGCGGTATCAGCCAAATTCCCGCAGCTATTGCACCAGCAGCAAATAAACCAATCCACAGCAGCGCTGTCAGCACGGCGATACCAATGGTTTCTGCTGGTTGGTTGAGGGCTGGTAAGACTGCTAACATGAGTCCCAGCGCTAAATCCTGTACTACCAAGATCCCTAGCATCACTTGCCCGTGAGGCGTTTCTGTTTCGTTACGCTCCATCAAACATTTGAGGACAACTGCTGTGGAAGACAGGGACAGAATACACCCCAAAAACATCCCCTTAGCAGGTAAAGCTCCCCAAGCTCCAGTTAACCCACATACCACGACTGTGACCAAAATTGTCAGAGCAATCTGAAGTCCACCCCCGCCAAGAGCGATCGCTTTTACTTTCTTGAGTTCCGCAAAGGAAAATTCCACACCCAAGGCGAATAATAAAAAGGCAACCCCGAACTGTGCCAGAGTCTCTACTTGAATAAGTTCTTTAATCAGCCCCAGTCCGGTTGGCCCTATGATCATCCCGCCAATCAGATAGCCTAGCAGCACGGGTTGTCGTAAAAGTGCCGCCAACAGCCCACCGCAGGCTGCAACACCTAGAACTAAAACTAAATCAACAATTAGCCTAAAATCTTCTTGCACCAGTTTTAAAAGAACTATTAAGACCTATTAATTTAGGATACAAAGTTTTATGATCTCAAACAGCTTGTTTAATGAAGGTGCGACAAAATTTTTATATTGGACATTGGGTTTATGGCAACACGGTTCGGTTAACATTTTAATATCTTAAAGATCCCCCAAACCCCCTTTAAAAAGGCTTGCTCTTAACCCTCTTTTACACCCTTTTTAAGGGGTCGTTGCAGGCGGGGGGATCTTAACCGAACTGTATTGGAACCGCTATCAGCTCTTGCTCATCTAACTTGCACATTTTTTTCTGTTGACTGCTGACAGTTAACAGTCAACAGTCAACAAATCTCATGAGTTATTATGTAATTTAAAGGCGTAATAGTTTACTTTCTTTCTCAGTACAGGTAACGCAGCTGGCGGCACAAAACGCAGAAAACGTAGCGATCGCTGACAAAGTGTTGAGGGGAGCGAAACATGGAGTGAGATCGTTCTATCCACTGGGTTCCGCTCAGAATGACAATCCTAATTTTTTGACTTTTACAAGAGTTTATTGAACCCGCTTCACTCTACCTTGATTCGGCAACTCAAACGAGACTGTTGATATGATTGGGGCATTTGGGTTAGGCACAGTAGGTCCAGTCTCTGGAGATGGAGCCAGTAGTCGATAGTCACTACGCCAACGTTGATGGTTGAGGTCACAAACAACATAACCGCGTTGTCTACCATTAAAATACTTTATCCACGGACTTTCTGGTAAAGCCTTCTCAATTCGGTCACTAGCGCCAAAGCCTGAGGTAATCGATGTGCCAACAAACTCAGTACCGACTGTAGCAGAGTTAGGGTTATTGTAATCAGCTTTCAGGTCGCTTACCCAACTGGAGTGTGTGTCACCAGTAATGACAACTGGGTTGGCTGGCTGACGTTGAGCAAGGAAGTTGAGAATACGGCTGCGGGCAGCTACATAGCCATCCCAAGCATCAATATTAAAGGCAGTCTCAGGGCCTGCTGTCCAGTCGTGCTGGGTAAAGACAACCTGTTGAGCAAGAACATTCCAGCGTGCCCCAGAGCGCTCTAGATTGCGGAACAACCACTGCTCTTGTTCAGTACCAGTCATAGTGGCATTTGGATCAAAAGCTTCTGGACAGCGTGGTTCAATAGTGTCATTACAAGGTTGGTCGCTACGATATTGGCGAGTATCGAGAACATTAAATTCAACCAAGTTACCGAAGTTTAAGCGTCGATACAGCTGCATATCAATGCCTCTAGGTTTTGAAAAATCCCGCAGTGGCATATGTTCGTAGTATGCTTGGAAAGCAGCAGCACGACGAGCTAGAAAAGCTTGGCGTGTTTGTTTTTCTGGATCTTGAGGGATTTCGTCTGCCCAATTATTGTCAACTTCGTGGTCATCCCAAGTGACTAGCCAAGGAAATGCAGCATGAGTCTGTTGCAGGTTGGGGTCACTTTTATATTGAGCATGGCGATTGCGATACTCCTCCAGTGTCACTGGCTCTCCATTACCTTCATGAGGTCGCAGTGCATTCGCTCTCGGCGCTCCCTCGTAAATGTAATCACCGAGGTGAACCACCAAATCTAAATCTTCTTGAGCCATATTTTTGTAGGCGGCGAAGTATCCTTGCTCCCAGTTTTGACAGGAAGCGAAGGCAAAGCGGAAGCGCTCAACGCGATCGCGCGGATTAGGAGCAGTGCGAGTCCGTCCGATTGGACTCACTTCATTGCCCACCCTAAACTGATACCAGTACCATCGTGCAGGTTTTAATCCTTGCACTTCTACATGAACAGAGTGTCCAAATTCTGGAGTAGCTATCTGTGTGCCACTGCGGACAACTTGCCGCATCTTTTCGTCGGTAGCAACCTGCCACTGCACTGGAACATTAGATTGTGGCATCCCACCACCATTGAGCGGATCGGGGGCTAAACGCGTCCACAGTACTACATTATCTGGGAGTGGTTCACCGGAAGCGACACCCAAACTAAAGGGATAATTAGAGAATTTGGGCTGGGCGAGAACTTTGTTAGACCATTGATTGGCGATCGCAAAACCAGTTAAGGCTCCAGTCCCAATCAACACTTGTCGCCGTCTCAGGCGACTTGATAGTAAGCGCTCAAAGTTCAAGTTTTGCATATACTCCCCTGATTATCGCGTTTAAATCACAGCAAAGTGTAACAGCGCAACTTTAATGCCTCTTTGCAATCAGGTTAAGCATTGATTATTCCAACACAACCTAGTTATTTAATCTGAATTAATAGCGCGATTTTTGGCTATGTTGGAGGGCAGAAAATGCTCCTATAATTCCCAAAATTAACAAACTGACTGTTGAAATTGTTTCGGGAACAGCTTGCACCTGATCAACAAGCAGCCCTGAAATTATTGTTGGTTCACCTACATCTACAAGCCCAACACCTAATACAAATTCACGAAAATCCTGAAAACTTCCTATTTTAGGTAATATATATCACGATGCATTTGTACAGTGCGTAAGTTCTGAGTCTACCCCTTTCAAGGTGACTCATAAAATAAGATTGTTTTTTCTCAGCGCTCTCTGCGCCTAGTAAGGTTTAAAAGTAATTTATTTAACCGAAGAGCCACAGAGAACACAGAGTAAATAGCTCAAAGAGGAATTTATTGACCAAAATTTTTACCCACCTTCAAAGGGCTAGTCCTGAGTCAAAACAATTTTGAGGCGAAAGTAATTAATGTTAACATAATTGTCACGAAACTTTGACTTTTCTAAATTTTTAGTGTCCAGACCTTTAGGGCGGAAAGTGAATTAGGAGATTTAGATATCCATGCCTAACCGCAAAAAGCATATTGAGCATCTACCTCATGCTGAAGCAGCTGATCGCGCAATTCGTTTCAAGCAACATCAACGCCTGTTTGCCTTACTTGCGATCGCAGCTGGTTTAATTTTTCTTCAGGGATATATGATTGCTCCCCTGATTCCACGTTTGGCTGAAGTGTTTAACGTTCCAGTTCAGGAAATTGGATTTATCGTTCCAGCCTATATGTTATCTTACGCACTGATGGCATTGTTCTACGGTGTGCTATCAGATCGATTTGGACGATGGCCTGTAATTCGCATCTCGCTGGCAATTTTTGTAATTTGTACAATTTTGACCGCAACGGCTCAGACAGCTTCGCAAATGGCAGCTTGGCGACTGCTGACTGGACTTGGAGCTAGTGGCGTTATTCCACTCACATTTGCATTGATTGGTGATTTATTTCCTTTTGAGCAACGAGGTAGCAAGCTAGGGCTGGTGTTTGCAGCGATGGAAGGAGGAATGGCGGCAGGTTCTGCAGGTGGCGCAATTCTTGAACCGTTTTTGGGTTGGAGATGGCTATTTATCGGTACGGCTGTTCTTGCTGCTTTTGTACTTTGGCGGCTTCATCTTTACGGCGCTCTATTCGATACACCCAGCATTAAAAAATTACCTAGCATTCGCGAGATATTTAGAGGATACAGCCAGATATTAATTACTTTTCGCGGACAACGAACCTATGCTTATGTTTTGTGGAACGGGATTTACCACTCTGGTGTATATACTTGGTTAGGGTTGTATTTGTCACAACGTTACAACATGGATGCCTTGAGCATTGGTTTGACTATTCTCGGCTACGGCATACCTGGATTACTGTTGAGTTCCCTAATTGGTCGATCTGTTGATCGTTGGGGAAGACGTTGGCTAGTTCCGTTAGGACTAGTGATGGCGGCCTTAGCTGGTCTTGTGATGATTTTCGATATTCCCGCGTATGTCACGACGATAGCGGTTCTGTTCTTATCTTTGGGATACGACCTGACGCAACCTTTGTTTGTGGGTATTGTGACTGACTTGGGGGATGGCAATAATTTAGGTCAAACGATGGGACTCAAAGTGTTTACCCTATTTACTGGATTTGGTGTTGGTAGCCTTATTTTTGGAGAGTTACTACACTTTGGGTTTGGCATAACTCTGGCTATTTTTGCTGGCATTCAGTTAATTTCTGGTTTGATAGCAATTCCACTCTTTTGGCGGGAAGTCCCATCTTAACTACGCTCATAAGCTGATGCGTGCTAAAAAAGTATAAACACTCTTTAGGGTCGTTAACTGTTAACTGTTGACGGTTAACGGTTATCAGTCATTAGCCTTCATGTAAATGTTCAAGTTAAATGCTTATAGCAGTTCCCATTCATATGTAGTATAATATTATACTATAAATTCCGAGGCACGGCACTGCCGTGCCCCTACGGGTGTACCTCACGTAAACGAGAAACGCTATAACAGCTTAGAAATACATGGATGGGATACGGAAGACTGAGAGATTTAGACCTGAGAGTGTCAATAATGAGTATTTCTGCCCTATGCTGATTAAATTTTAGGCGAACTAAGCGCATTCAATAATAGTAGCGACCACGGCACTTTAATATCGGGTATAAGCCATGAGTAATTTCTTAGTACAGGTAATGCAGCTGGTAGCACAAAACGCAGAGAACGTAGCGATGCAGGCTGCTCGCCATTTTCATCTACAATCCCATATTTATGAGCTAGTTCGGCAACAATCTGTACACGCCCTGTACGACACATGAGATTTGGCTCACCAGCAAGTGCAGCAATCACCCGTCCAGTTAGCAAGGGAGTTTCCCAGTTATAGCGATCGCTTAAAAATGAGAAATTATTTTCAGTAGCATTGGTTTGATTCCTTTCCGAAGCAAAACGGGAAAAAAGCTCAGTACCAACAATACCTGGCCAAATTGAAACAGAAGCGACATTATGGGGTTTTAACTCAACAGCCATATCAGCTGCTAGGCGATCGCAAGCTGCTTTACCAGCACCGTATGCTGTATTAAATATATAAGACATACTACCCCACGATGAAATGGTGCAAATTAGTCCAGAGTGACGTTTGGTCATCATTCGGGCAGCAAAAACACTCGCAACATAGTGGCTACGAAGACCAACGTTATTGCTAGCATCCCAAATACTTGGTTCACAATCCCAAAATGGCTGCCCATAGGCGTTTTTTAATGCCTGAACTCCTGAGTAAGCATTATTCACCAGTAAGTCAAGTTGTCCATCCTGCTCATCTTGGATGCGCTCAAACAGTAAACGCACCTGCTCATCGTCGCTGTGGTCTACTCGGACGGGAATGCACACACCACCAGCTTCCTCTATGGCTGCTTGGGTTTCGTTAAGACTCCCTGAAACCGCATCACTAGAAGAGTTGTTGAGACTGCGCCCGGTAACATATACAGTTGCCCCAGCCTCACCCAAGCCAATAGCAATTCCCCTACCAATCCCCCGCGTAGCACCTGTTACCAATGCCACTCTACCCTCAAGATATCTCATAATAATCCCTTTTCTTTGCCGTCTTGCTCCCCCTGCCTCCCCTGCTCCCCCTGCCCTCTTGCCCCCCCTGCTTTTGATTAACGGTATAACCAAACCCGCAAGAGTGAAAGCAGTTGCTCAGTATCTACGGGTTTGGTGATGTAATCAGATGCACCGGCTTCAATACACTTCTCGCGATCGCCTTGCATGGCTTTAGCGGTCAGTGCAATAATTGGCAAAGATTTAAATTGCTCGTTTTGGCGGATTAAGCGTGTTGTTTCGTAACCATCCATTTCTGGCATCATGACATCCATCAAAACGACATCAATATCTGGTGTAGTTTCCAACAGGGTTATCCCTTCCCTGCCATTTTCAGCATATAAAACCTGTATTTGATAACGCTCCAGCATACTTGTTAGCGCGAAGATGTTACGCACATCGTCGTCTACAATTAGCGCTTTTTTGCCAGCGAGTAAGTAGTCTACAGAATGCAGTTGTTCAAGTATTTCTCGTTTTGGTGCTGGTAAATTTGCTTGGACTCGATGTAAAAATAATGCTGTTTCATCAAGAAGACGTTCGGGCGATCGCACATCTTTAATGATGATTGTTTCAGCAATCCGCCGGAGTTCCGTTTCTTGAACTTTGCTAATTTCTCTACCTGTGTAAACAATAATTGGTAAAGTTTTGCCGTTCGGTAAAAGCTTTATCTGCTCGATAAGTTCAAACCCAGTCATGTCGGGTAGCCCTAAATCGAGAACAAGGCAATCAAAATGCTGTGAGCCGATGGCTTCTAAGGCTGCTGCACCTGTGCCAACAGCAGTAGTAGAAACATCGCTGTTGCCAATTAGCTCGACAATACTAAGCCGTTGAATGTCGTCGTCTTCGACTACTAACAAATTCTTCACTTGGCGCTCAACAAAACCTTTAATTTTGGCCAACGCCTCAGATATTGTCTCGCTGGTTAAGGGTTTTTGCAGATATGCGATCGCTCCTAGTTGCAAACCGCGTTGTCTCCCTTCTTCAACTGTCATGATATGTACAGGAATGTGACGGGTATTTGGGTCATGCTTGAGCCGATCTAATACCGTCCAACCATCCATTTCTGGCAACCTGATATCTAGCAAAATGGCTGAAGGCTGGAATTGCTGCGCTAGCATCAAACCTGTACTGCCAGTTTGGGCAGTGATTACCTTGAATCCGTGCTGTTGCGCCATATCTAAAAGGATACGCGCGAAATTAACGTCATCCTCGACAATTAGTAACACGCGATCGCCTCTTTCAATAACGGCGCGATCGTCACTGAGAAGTGAGGAGTTAGGAGTGAGGAGTGAGGAGTTAGGAACGGGAAGTGAGGAGTTAGGAGTGGGGAGTGGTTTGGATGTATCAGGAATCAATTGTGGGAAAAAGAATGTAAAGGTGCTACCTTGACCTGGTTGACTGACCAGTTTAATTTCGCCGCCAAAGAGACGGGCGATTTCGCGGCTAATTGATAAGCCCAATCCAGTGCCGCCGTATCTCCGACTGGTAGAGCCATCGGCTTGCTGAAATGCCTCGAAAATAACTTTCTGCTTGTCGGGAGCAATGCCAATACCTGTATCGCTAACTGAGAAGGCGATGACATTTTGGGCGCGATTCAAAGTTACCTGGTCGTTGCTCCACCCTTGCTTCGCCACCGCAATTCGCAAGCGTACTTCTCCTCGCTCTGTAAATTTAAAAGCGTTGGAGAGCAGATTTTTCAACACCTGTTGTAAGCGTTTGACATCTGTATAGATGGTTGCCGGCAATTCGGGAATAAATTCAATTGCGAAGGCAAGTCCTTTGCTCTGAGCTATTTGCCGGAAGGTGCGCTCAATCTGATCACCTAACTCTGTCAAGGGCATTTGGGTCATGTCAATCGACATAGTCCCAGATTCAATTTTAGCGAGATCCAGAATGTCATTGATTAACGCCAACAAATCATTACCTGCTGAGTAAATTGTTTGGCTGTATTCGACTTGCTTGGCAGTGAGGTTGTGATCAATATTATCTGATAACAACTTCGCCAAAATCAACAAGCTGTTCAATGGTGTCCGCAGTTCATGGGACATATTGGCGAGAAACTCAGACTTGTATTTTGAAGAAAGGGCTAGTTGTTCTGCCTTCTCTTCTAAAGAGAGCCTTGCTTGTTCAATTTCCCGATTTTTGCGCTCGACTTCTTGCTTTTGTATCGCTAACAACTCTGCCTTTTCTTCTAATTCGGTATTGGTTTGTTGCAGCTCTTCTTGTTGTCCTTTAAGTAAGTCTTCAGAGGTTTTGAGTGATTGGGCTTGTTGTTCTAAACGCTTATTAGTTTCCCGGAGTTCATTTTGCTGGACTTGTAGTTCTTCAGCTAAAGATTGCGACTGCTTGAGTAATTCTTCAGTTCGCATGGATGCTGCGATCGTGTTGAGGACAATCGCTATACTTTCGGTAAGCTGGTCGAAGAATGTCAGATGAATTTCGCTAAAGCGGCGGAAGGATGCTAATTCTATGACTGCTGTCACCTGTCCTTCAAAGAGTACAGGTAACACCACGGCATTAAGTGGAGACGATTCGCCTAAACCAGAGGCAATTCTGACATAATCACTTGGCACGTCCGTCAGCAGAATTCGCTCTTTTTCTAAAGCGCATTGTCCCACCAAACCTTCACCCAAGTGGAAGCGGTTAGCTAGATGTCTGCGTTCGCGGTAAGCGTAGCTACTAATTAGTTTTAAAAACGGTATATTTTCCCCAGACTCCATCAGGAAGAATACGCCGTGTTGCGCTCCTACCAAGGGTGCTAGTTCTGAGAGAATTAGTTTAGATACGGTTTCCAAGTCTCGCTGCCCTTGCAGCATTCGGGTAAACTTGGCTAGGTTAGTTTTCAACCAGTCTTGTTCGGTATTTTTCTGCGTTGTCTCCCGCAGATTGGCAATCATCTGGTTGATGTTGTCTTTGAGTATCGCTACTTCCCCTAGTGCTTCGACGGCAATTGAACGAGTTAAATCGCCTTTAGTTACAGCTGTAGCAACTTCTGCGATCGCTCGCAACTGAGTTGTCAGTGTAGCAGCAAGTTCATTCACATTATCCGTCAAATCTTTCCAAGTTCCAGCCGCCCCAGGGACTCTAGCTTGTCCTCCCAATTTCCCTTCGATTCCCACTTCCCTTGCTACTGTGGTTACCTGATTGGCAAATGTTGCTAGAGTATCAATCATCTCGTTGATTGTCTCTGCCAAGGTTTCAATTTCTCCCTTAGCATCTAGCATCAGTTTCCGTTTCAAGTCTCCGTTAGCAACCGCCGTTACAACTCTGGCGATACCGCGCACTTGTGCCGTTAAGTTCCCTGCCATCGAGTTAACGTTATCTGTTAAATCTTTCCAAGTCCCTGCAACACCTTGGACTTGGGCTTGTCCCCCTAACTTTCCTTCAGTTCCCACTTCTCGCGCCACCCGCGTTACTTCTGATGCAAAAGAACTAAGTTGATCCACCATTGTGTTGGTGGTGTTCTTCAAGTCTAAAATTTCGCCTCTGGCATCAACGGTAATTTTCTTCGATAAGTCGCCATTAGCTACCGCTTTGGTAACTTCCGCGATGTTGCGAACTTGTCCGGTGAGGTTCCCCGCCATCGAGTTAACGTTGTCTGTTAAATCTTTCCAAGTCCCTGCAACTCCTCTGACGTAGGCTTGCACGCCTAATTTACCTTCCGTTCCCACCTCACGGGCAACTCTTGTCACTTCCGATGCAAAAGAATTTAGTTGATCCACCATTGTGTTGATGGTGTTCTTAAGTTCCTGAATTTCACCTTTCACATCAACGGTAATTTTCTTAGAAAGGTCACCATTTGCTACGGCTGTGGTAACTTCGGCAATGTTTCGCACCTGTGCCGTCAAACTTCCCGCCATGAAGTTTACACTTTCGGTCAAGTCTTTCCAAGTACCTGCCACTCCCTTAACTTCTGCTTGTACGCCTAGCTTACCTTCAGTTCCTACCTCCCGCGCCACCCGCGTCACTTCACTTGCAAAGGAATTGAGTTGATCCACCATTGTGTTAATGGTGTTTTTGAGTTCCAATATTTCACCTTTGACATCAACGGAGATTTTTTTAGATAAGTCGCCATTTGCCACCGCCGTGGTGACTGTAGCAATATTTCGTACCTGTGCCGTTAAACTTCCCGCCATGAAGTTCACGCTGTCAGTTAAGTCTTTCCAAGTGCCAGCCACGCCGCGCACATCTGCTTGAACGCCTAGCTTACCCTCGCTTCCCACTTCCCGCGCCACTCGCGTCACTTCACTTGCAAAGGAGTTGAGTTGATCCACCATTATATTGATGGTATTCTTGAGTTCCAAAATTTCGCCTTTGACAGCAACAGTAATTTTCTTGGATAAGTCACCATTTGCGATCGCAGTTGTAACTTCGGCAATATTCCGCACCTGTGCCGTTAAGCTTCCCGCCATGAAATTCACGCTGTCGGTTAAATCTTTCCAAGTACCAGCAACGTCTTTGACTTCCGCTTGTACACCCAATTTACCTTCAGTTCCCACTTCACGCGCAACCCTTGTTACTTCCGATGCAAAGGAACTAAGTTGATCCACCATTGTATTAATGGTATTTTTCAACTCCAGAATTTCACCTTTCACATCAACGGTGATTTTCTTGGAAAGGTCGCCTGTTGCAACCGCCGTAGTTACTTCGGCAATATTTCGCACCTGCGCCGTCAAGCTTCCCGCCATGAAGTTCACGCTGTCGGTTAAATCTTTCCACGTACCCGCTACGCCGCGCACTTCTGCTTGCACGCCCAACTTGCCTTCACTTCCCACCTCACGCGCAACCCTTGTTACTTCTGATGCAAAGGAATTCAGTTGATCCACCATTGTGTTGATGGTGTTTTTGAGTTCCAGAATTTCACCTTTCACATCGACAGTAATTTTCTTAGATAAGTCGCCTGTTGCAACCGCCGTAGTCACTTCAGCAATGTTCCGCACCTGCGCCGTCAAGCTTCCCGCCATGAAGTTCACGCTGTCAGTTAAATCTTTCCAAGTGCCAGCCACACCGCGCACATCCGCTTGCACGCCCAGTTTACCTTCACTACCAACTTCACGCGCAACCCGTGTTACTTCTGATGCAAAGGAGCTAAGTTGATCCACCATGATATTGATGGTGTTTTTGAGTTCAAAGATTTCACCTTTAACATCGACAGTGATCTTTTTAGATAGATCACCATTTGCGATCGCAGTGGCAACTTCGGCAATATTTCGCACCTGTCCGGTAAGATTACCCGCCATTAAGTTAACATTGTCGGTTAAATCTTTCCAAGTACCCGCTACTCCCCGGACTTCTGCTTGTACGCCTAACTTCCCTTCAGTTCCCACTTCACGGGCAACTCGCGTCACTTCTGATGCAAAGGAATTAAGTTGATCCACCATTGTGTTAATAGTGTTTTTCAACTCCAGTATTTCACCTTTCACATCGACAGTGATTTTCTTGGATAAGTCGCCATTTGCAACCGCCGTTGTCACTTCCGCAATATTCCGCACTTGTGCCGTCAAGCTTCCCGCCATGAAATTCACACTATCGGTCAGGTCTTTCCACGTACCCGCTACCCCCCGGACTTCTGCTTGACCGCCTAATTTTCCTTCTGCACCCACCTCACGGGCAACCCTTGTTACTTCTGATGCAAAGGAATTAAGTTGATCCACCATGATGTTGACGGTGTTTTTCAACTCTAAAATTTCGCCTTTGACATCAACAGTAATTTTTTTCGATAAGTCGCCATTCGCTACCGCCGTTGTCACTTCCGCAATGTTACGGACTTGGGCTGTTAAATTCCCAGCCATCAAGTTAACGTTGTCGGTTAAATCTTTCCAAGTACCTGCTACACCTTTAACTTCGGCTTGCACGCCCAACTTGCCTTCAGTTCCCACCTCACGCGCAACCCGCGTCACTTCCGATGCAAAGGAATTAAGCTGATCCACCATCGTGTTGACGGTGTTTTTTAGTTCTAGAATTTCGCCTTTAACATTGACAGTGATTTTTTTGGATAAGTCACCATTTGCGATCGCAGTGGCAACTTCGGCAATATTGCGAACTTGTCCGGTGAGATTACCCGCCATCAAGTTAACGTTATCAGTCAAATCTTTCCAAGTGCCAGCAACGCCTTGCACTTCGGCTTGAACGCCCAACTTCCCTTCGGTTCCCACCTCACGCGCCACCCGCGTTACTTCCGATGCAAAAGAACCGAGCCGATCCACCATCGTGTTGACGATATTAGCAGTTTGGAGAAACTCTCCTTGGAGGGGTCTGCCTTCAATTTCTGTAGCGATCGTTTGCGATAAGTCACCATTGGCAACTGACCGAATTACCCGAGTAGTTTCAGCTGTTGGTTGAACTAAATCTGTAATTAGAGTATTGACAGAAGTAACACAATCTGACCACGAGCCACGAACATCTCCGAGAGAGGCGCGTTCGGCAATTTTGCCTTCTTTGCCGACAACGTTACCAATGCGTTGTAGCTCCACAGCCATCCGCTCATTCTGGTAAATAATCTCATTGAGCGTATCAGCTATTTTGCCCGCCACACCAGTATGGTCTATGGGCATCCGAGCAGAAAAGTCACCCTGTTTAACAGCATTCAGCGTTCTTAGTAGCTGATTTAAATCTAGATTGTCGCTGTCTCTAGTTAACTGTTCGGTCGCCATAGCCTTATCTCTAAAAAATTTACTTGGTTTTCGTGTTTAAAGAAGACTTTTTCAAAGCAGAGAGTTGATCCTAACTCTCATTAGTGCTTTTAGGTTTTGTGATACTCCCCATAGCAAAAAATTTTTATAATCTGATTAGCTTGGGGTATCTAGTTATTTTATTGTCAAATGTTCGCAGTAATGACTATGCATAGCACAAAGGTTAGCGAAGCTGAGTTTAAATCTAACTCTTGACTGAGGGCAATCAGCTTTACTGCGAGTTGTGTAAAACTTTTAGTGAGGTTAATTTGTTTAACTTTAAATAACCAAAATGCTATTTTAGTTGTATAGATAATAATCAAGTTTGCCTTTTAGTTTGTTGTTATCTTAAATTAGTTACTCAATATGCCGGTTTGCACCCGTAATGCGTACTAACTCTAATCATAACGGGGAAATAGTTAAAATTTCTCAAGGGGCAACGTAAGAGAGCAGAGAAGAAGTTCGCTATTGGCGTAGCGTTTTCCCTAGTGGTCTGTCAACTTAAGTTTGAAGGGTAAACGTAGACGCGCAGCGATGAAGCCGCGCGGTCTTCTCCCAAAGGGCTTGCCGCAGACTACCACAGAGGCGCAGAGGGCACATCAACCCCTTCTCCTGCAAAGATGCTGCGCGTAGCTTGCTTCCCCGGAGGGGTATGGGGAATTCAAAATTACAATCCCCATAAATAAATTTAGTTACTCTGTATCCTTTTCGGTAGTAAAAAGTACTCAGAATGTTTCTTTACTCCCCCTGCTCCCTTTGCCTCCCCTGCCTATTTCATGAGGATCACTTTTTCGCGTTGCTCCCATTTTGCTCCTTGCTTTAATTGAGATGGTAGCTGCATTTACGCCATGCTATCCCAGGTATTCTCAACTTGGCATAGTCGCCGCTTAGTTGAACACGTGACGGTACTTGGTGTAAGGTTGCACAGCATCTTTGAACTGCGGCTTGATACTCTCGCCATTGCCTACGGATTGCAATACTGGCAGTATCGTCACCTAAGTCTGAAAATCTTAGCCCAGCTCGAATCAGCCAAGTTTCTACATCAGTTGTTTCACCCAGCATTTCTGGAATGAGATTAATTTTTTCCATGAGTAATATCTTTTACGCATATTCAAAATTGGCCATTTTACTTTAAGAGAAACTTTTGAAAAGTAGCCAATATAATTATTTATTAAAATCATAAATGCAAATAATTAAAAAAATGCGTCCTATCTGAGTATTCATACTCAGATAGGACAGAATGAGTTACTATTACGGCTAGCAAATATCATTGTTTTAGCTTACGAACAAGCTGTTTTCTAGCTCATAATATTTAGAAGCGATAGCCTAATCCGGCTTGGAAGCTGACGGCATCAGCATCACTATTTCTGTAAGCGTCAATAGCCCATTTAGTATCGCCATAGGCAATGACATTATTCCTAACTTCTGATTCAATACCAAGGGTGACTACAGGCGCATTTTGATTGCCTAATGGGGTTTTTTGACCTTCGTCAGTTACAAACGAATAACCACCACCGAAGTAAACATTAGTATTTCTGGCGATGGGCGCATCGTAAGTTACTATGGGCATAATTGCGGCAGCATCACCACCATACAGCAAAGAACCCCGGACTGAAACAGGCGCATTAGGAAGGGCGTAACGTCCTTGAATATTACCACCAAGTTGTGCTTCATCGTTTCCTTGTCCGCCACTGGTTGCACCAACGGCAACACCAGCACCGATGTAGTTAGCGTTTGTACCGGCTGTTTGAGCAGAAGCAATTCCTGCCGAGAGGACAATGGAAGTAACAGCGAGGAAAGAGGCAGCTAATTTTGTAAGTTTCATAGAATTCTTCTCACTAGAGTTAGGTAAAATCAATATTCTCTAGTACTAGAATCTCTTTTTTTACAAAATGTAACCTCGCACACTTGGTTCACCCAAGTGGCTGAATTATTTCTCACCCACCTGGGTGTACTAGCGACTTGCGTTATTTCTTTAAAAAGCGCTGACGTAGACGAGATATAAAAATATTCACCTCTGGTATTTTCATTGATGAAGCGATCGCAGCAAACACCGCAATCCCCACGAAGCCAGATACACACAACTGCAACAACAGAACCAGTAAACCCGTTTTACCTAACAACTGTTGGGAAGCAACCAAAGTTCCATAGCTAGCAACCCCAGCTACCAAGCTACCAGCAGTCAAACCCAAAATCGGTAAACTCCACTCGCGCCAAGGTAAACCATTGAGTTTGCGATCGAGTAACCACAACAGCATCAACAGGGAACTGCAATTTACGCCTACTGTCGCTAACACCAAACCGGGAGCACCAAAAGGCCCAACTAAAATCCAATCGAGCACAGCATTGAGAAAGATATTAAAAGTACTGATGCGAAAAGGTGTCTGCCCATCACCCAAGGCATAAAATACCCGCACCAAGACATCACGCCCCAAATAAGCAAACATCCCAATCCCGTAAACAATTAGCAATTCGGAAACTAGCTGCGTAGCATCTTCCGTGAAAGCACCCCGCTGATATATTACCTGGACAATTGGTACAGATAGCACTACCATTAATGCTCCTAGAGGTAGCATGGTGACAGCACTAAGTAGGAGTCCCTGACGAATACGTAATTTGAGATCGTCCCAATTTTCTGGTTCGGCAAGTTTGGCAAATATCGGTAATAGAGGCAGCAAAATGATATTAGAAATAATCCCTAAGGGAGTTTGCACTAGCAAATTGGCATAGTTAAAACCAGCAGCAGCACCAGGGATGGGACTTGCAAAGTAAAGCACAGTAGCAAAGTTAATTGGCATCATCCCGGAAGAAATTGTTGCCGGAGTCATGATTCTAATTACTTCTTGAACACCGGGGGATTTAAAATCAAACCGCAGGCGTAACGTACCTAATCCTAACCGCCACTGAACAATTAGCTGCACCAGCCATTGGAGAATTGCTCCTGCCAAGGTTCCCCAGGCTAATACCATACCACCGATTAAAGCGTTTTCTGGCTTGATAATGTCCTTGCCCACTTGTATGGTCATGAAAGCAATGCCGATAATAACGGTAATGCTAGATAACAAAGGGCTGATGGAGAGTAACCAATATTGATTGGCTGCATTTAGAGTACCAAAGCCAATGCCAATTAAACCGGCAAATAAAGCCATTGGTGCCATAATGTGGAGTTGTTGAATTGCGATCTCTCTGGTTGTCGCTTCCAAACCATAACCGACTAAATCAATGATTGTATCCGCAAATAAAACTTGAGCAACTGTCACCAGCAAAAGCAATCCAGCTACCAGCGTTGTTACGGTTTCCACTAAAGGAGCCGCTTCTTCTCGCCGCCGCTTGGCTAAAACGCTGACAACTGCACTGTGTAATGGGCCATTTACACCACCGAGTAATATCAATAAAAAGCCAGGGATAACATAGGCATAACTATAGGCAGTGGCAGCAGCACCAACACCAAAAGCGGCAGCGATCGCTTGCTGCCGCACTAAACCGAAGACTTTACTAATTAATGTGGCTACGGCAACAATGCCAGCAATTCCAGCGAAAGAACGAGAAGGTTTTTGGTCTTGTTGTGTCACGAATATTACCCGACAACTCTTGCAGAGTGCATATTTTAAAACATTTAACCTGAAATCGCGCAGTCTGTCAGGCAAATTTTCACAAATTGGAAGTTCCTAAATAGGGCTAGAGATGCTTACTACAAACCTTTAATTTATTTATGCGGTGCTGTACTCTTTGCGCTAACAAACCCTACTATCGACAACCTAAACTATCTCGCGTTGACATACCCGTAACTGGATTTACCCCATCAGCCCTTTCACACATTAGCGACACTTGATAACGATCAATCAAAGCGTCGGTAAAATCAGCGCCTGTAATTTCGGCATCAAAAAAACGGCTGCGGGTCAAAGTTGCTTCTGTAAAAATGGCATTTTTCAGGTTAGCACCATCCATAGTGACGCGATCAACTAAAGCGCCGCTCAAGTTTGCACCTTCCAAATTTGCCTTTAACAAAACTCCTTTAGTGAGAATTGCGTTGGTTAAATTTGCTCCTTGAAAATTAGTCCCTCGCATTTCTGCTGCTACAAATGTCACACCTGCCAAATCAGCATGAGAAAAATCACGATTTTCTAAATTTATATTGTTGTAATTAATTGTATTTATCTGAGCAAAAGCAGGTTTGGGATTAAGTATTATCCACCCGAATGCCAGTATCAAAATTACAATCAAACCTAAAAAGCGCAGTAAAATCTTTTTCATAACTTTATTATTTATCAGCAGTCCTTTGTCATTAGCCGCTTGTCATTTAACCAATGACTAATGACTAATGACTAATGACTCTTGACTATTTCCAATCTTTACCAATCCGAATTGTGAGATCAGATTCTAAATCACCAATCGCCGCTACCTCAATTTGACCCAAGCCTAAGACTTTTTGCAAATCAACTCCAACTCGTCGGTTGCCTTTTTGGACAACAATCTGAGTTTGACGTTGGGTATCTGGCCAATCAGGCACTTTGTAAATATTAGTAAAGCCTTTCTGTTTCAGATAAGCAATAACTTTTTCAGTTAGCTGAGGTTGATTGGAGGCATTTTGAATAGCAATTTTGAGCTTAGGAACCTGACGCATATCTGGTTTTAGACCAGGTACATTTACCCCAACATAATCATTCAACAGGCTCTGTTGTCCAGTCATATTTAGCCAATAGCTATCAGGGTCTTTGCTAAAACGGCTAAATGTACCAGGCAACACGGTCATTTGGAAATTATCTCGATCCAAGTTGAGGCCGAAATTCACCAACGCCATCATTTCTTCCATCTTCAGGTTGGTATCAAAGTATTTTCGCATCAAGCGAGTTAATTGAGGCAACCTGGGTAAGACAGTAGGACTATTTAAGCGTTGCAGCAATGCTGCTATAAGTGCTTGCTGACGCTGCACTCTTGGCAAATCTCCCAAACCTGTTTCGCGGAACCGGGCAAACTGTTCTGCTTGTTCACCGTTGAGGGTTTGCCAGCCACTCACTAAATTGATCGACAGGCGACTGCTGGAGTCTTTATATTCCATAGATTGGGGAACAAAGACTTCTACTCCGCCTAACTGATCGACTAACTGCCGTAAGCCACTAGTAGAAATACGGATATAGCGATCAATTGGGGCATTGTTTAAGGTACGGCTAACTACCCGTGCTGCCAAGACTGGGCCGCCTTTGGCATTGGCATCAGATACCTTAGTTAATCCCTTTTCTCCCTTTTCTGGGATGGCGATCATCGTGTCTCTAGGAATGGAAAGCACCCGCACAGATTTTTCACTAGGGTTGAGCCGTACCAGTAGCATCGTGTCGCTTTTCCCAGCAAAGCTTTCTGGTGAACCATCAACAGTACCGCTAACTGGTTCAATCCCCATAATTAAAATATTCATGGGTCGTGAAAGCTGGTACTGGGAGAGTTTGCTCCATAACTCCCCTGGTAGTGGTATTTTTACCTCGTCTTGAGCAGTTCCTAAATCTTCATCTGTTCGATCTAGATTGCTCCATAACGGAGTCCAAAGAGCTAAGGTTGATACCAGTAACCCAGATAAGACTACGCCGATGACAACCGTCATGATCCACAACAGCCATCGAGGCATGGTTAAGCCCAGTCTCTCGTAAAGCTGATTGGGAATTGCACCCATTGATTCGACGACCCTACGATTGGGATGCGCTAGCGGATTTAGTTCGACATCCTCCTCCTCTGAATCAGCTACTGGTGCAGGTGTTACTTGATTTTCCGTTCGTTGACTTTGCTGCGATCGCACCTCAGTTTCAAATTCTGCAACTTGCTGAGATCCAAGCGGATTTTCCGACCATTCGACTTGTTTTATCACAATTATCTCCCCACTCAACCACTCCCTAAAGGTATGTTAATCCAAGCTACAAATATTGCCAGTGGAAAAGCTCACTGTAAACTTGTAATGTTCTTCGGTAGGCGTGTATGACAACATGAATACTTTATTGTTCCCCGTAATCCTTGCTGGTGGTAAAGGTGAACGTTTTTGGCCTCTGAGCCGCAAAGACCGACCTAAGCAATTTTTAAGTCTTGATGGTAGCTCTAGAAGTTTATTACAAGCAACCGCCGATCGATTGATTGAACTCGGTGGCGGGTGGGATTCCTTGTGGGTAATTACTTCTAGTCAGATAGCTGAAGGGGTAAGACAACAATTACCTGATCTACCAGTTAAAAACTTACTAATTGAGTCGGAAGGCAGAGACACAGCCGCAGCCGTTGCTTGGACAAGTTTAGAAATTAAACAGCGCTATGGAGAAGACGCTGTTATTGGCTTTTTCCCTGCTGACCACTGGATCGCTAATCAAGAGGCGTTTGCACACACATTAAGCGCGGCTACGCAACTAGCAGCAAGCACAGCAGCGATCGTTACACTGGGGATCAAGCCTACTTTTCCATCAACCGGTTACGGCTACATTGAACAAGGTGAAAAAATAGGTAGCTTTAATGAGTTGCCAGCTTATCACGTCAATCGTTTTACTGAAAAGCCCGACCGTGAAACGGCAGAAACTTTTTTATCCACGGGACGTTTTAGCTGGAATAGTGGAATGTTCGTTTTTCGAGCAGGGGTTGTTCTCAAGGAACTACATACCCATGCGCCAGAAATTATCGAACCTTTAGAACAACATGGCCCTGATATCTATCCCCAGTTGCCTAAGAAGAGTATAGACTATGCGCTAATGGAAAAGACAACTCTAGCATACGTTTTGCCAGTTGATTTTGGTTGGGATGATTTAGGAGATTGGAATGCGATCGAACGCTTACTTAAAACAGAAGAGAATCCCAATGTGGAACTGGCTACGCACGTAGGGCTAGATACGCAGGGTGCAATTATTTATGCCTCAAATCCAGAGGATGTAGTTGTTACAATTGGTTTAGAGGACGTGGTGATTGTGCGCGATCGCAATGTCACCCTCGTTGTTAAAAAAGAACGTACCCAGGAAATCAAGCAGATCCTTAAAATTCTCCAAAGCGATTCCCGATTTACCGACCTGCTATAAAAGTTAAAACCCTTGGTAGAGGCGAAAAAGCCTATTTTCCCATTATAACTTGACTTTGGGAATTGGGCATTGGGCATTGGTTATAGATTCTTCTTCCTCTGCTCCCTCTGCTCCCCCTGCTTCCCCTGCTCCCTCTGCTCCCCACTCCCCACTCCCCACTCCCCAAAATGTTCCTCACCCAAACTGTTCCCCGTCAACGAGAAATTCTTGAAGTATTCCTTCGCAATGGCTGGGACTATATGCGAAGGTTACTCACTGGTGGCAAAGCTGATGAACCCCAGCTACCTACACCTGCGGTTTTAAAAAATATCTTGATAGACTTGGGGCCAGTTTACGTCAAACTTGGCCAGCTAATGTCTACGCGTCCAGATTTACTGAGCGCGGCTTATATTGAGGAATTATCAACTTTACAAGACGAAGTACCACCAGTGCCTTGGTCAGAAGTAGAAATAATCCTGCGTAAAGAATTAAAACGTCCACTAGCAGAAACCTTCAGCACAGTTAACCCGATCCCGGTAGCAGCGGGATCAATTGCCCAGACACATCGCGCTACATTAGCAGATGGTCGAGAAGTCGCTTTGAAAGTGCAACGTCCGGGAATTGATCTGACCATTGCCCAAGATATTGCTTTAATTCAAGGTATTGCCGATTTAGTAGCACGGACTGAGTTTGGGCAAACCTACGAAATCAAATCCATCGCTGAAGAATTCACTAAAGCGCTAGAAGCCGAGTTAGATTTTACACGAGAAGCTGGTTTTACAGACCAACTGCGGCGCAACTTATCTAAAAGTCGTTGGTTTGATCCCACACAAATAGTGGTTGCGGAGATTAACTGGGAATTGACCACAGCCAAATTACTGGTGATGGAATGGCTGGATGGGGTGCCGTTCTTGTTGGCAGATTTGAACAACAACAATAATGGTAAAGACCCTGCCGTAGAGCGTAAAGAAATAACTACTTTGTTATTTCGAGTATTTTTTCAACAACTATATATTGATGGCTTTTTTCACGCTGATCCCCATCCAGGAAACTTGTTTTATCTCAAAGATGGTCGTGTTGCCCTCTTAGACTGTGGCATGGTGGGAAGACTTGATCCCCGCACACAGCAGATATTAACAGAGATGTTGTTAGCGATCGTTGATTTAGATGCTCAAAGGTGCGCTCAGTTAACTTTGCAGCTATCAGATTCTGGTCAACCAGTAATTTTGTCGCGGTTAGAAAATGATTATGATCGCATGTTGCGAAAGTATCACAATGTCAGCCTCACGCAAATCAACTTCAGTCAGATAATTTATGAAGTTTTACAAGTTGCCCGCAACAATAAAATTAGATTACCTAGCAATATGGGTTTGTATGCTAAAACCCTAGCGAATTTAGAGGGTGTGGCGCGGACATTCAACCCGGAGCTTAACTTTTTTGATGAAATAAAACCATTAATTACAGACTTGTTTCGTCGGCAATTATTGGGCGATAATCCAGTGCGATCGCTCCTGAGAACAGCCTTAGATATTAAAAGTCTGTCTCTCCAATCTCCCCGCCAAATTGAACTGTTATTAGACCGAGTTACCTCAGAAACCTTACAGTGGAATCTATCACTGCGGGGTTTAGATGGTGTGCGGCGCACTATGGACGATGCAGCGAACCGACTATCTTTTAGTATATTAGTGGGTTCGCTGATTATGGGAGCAGCAATTATTTCCACCAGAGCGCAGACAAGTCAGCTATCTTTTTTAAGCACCACCCTGTTTGCCGTCGCTAGTTTATTGGGTTTGTGGTTAATTATCAGTACATTGCGATCGGGACGTTTACGCTAAAGTCTATGTGTTGTGCTTGAGTAATGCCCACCACAGTAAATCATGATATCTCACTGGCGAAAATCCCTGCTTTTATCTTTGGAACCACAGATAAATAGGGTTAAACACCAGTGATTTATGTGTGTTTACCTATATACATCTGTGGTTCTAATATAAAAAATATGTCAATCATCATTGCTGAAAAGCTAAGTAAATCTTACCCGGTAGCGGTCAAAAGTCCGGGTATTAAAGGCACAATTACCCACTTATTTCACCGCACCTACCGCTCAATTCAAGCAGTTCAGGATGTTTCCTTTGAAATTGCTCCTGGCGAAGTTGTGGGGTTTTTGGGCCCAAATGGGGCTGGTAAAACCACCACACTCAAAATGCTGACGGGGCTGATTCATCCCTCTAGCGGTACTGTTGAAGTAGCTGGGCAAATTCCTTTTCATCGTAAAGAAACATTTTTGCAAAAAGTTACCTTGGTAATGGGGCAAAAGCAGCAGCTAATTTGGGACTTACCAGCGCTGGATTCTTTGAGAATTAATGCTGCTGTATACAACATCTCTGATAAAGAGTTCCAGCGCCGGGTGGGAGAACTAACAGAGATGCTTTCTTTAGAAGGCAAGCTTACCCAACCAGTACGGAAGCTATCTTTGGGTGAACGAATGAAGGCGGAATTGCTGGCAGCACTTTTGCACCGTCCTCACGTATTATTCCTAGATGAACCAACGCTGGGACTAGATGTAAATGCTCAAGTGGCGGTGCGCGATTTTTTGCGCGACTACAATCAGCGTTATCAGGCTACAGTGTTGTTGACGAGTCATTACATGGCTGATATCACAGCTTTATGTCAACGAGTGCTGTTGATTCACCAGGGAAAACTGATGTATGACGGTAGTTTAGATGGACTACTAGAACGTTTTGCCCCTTACCGTGAAGTTCATATAGAGTTAGCCCAACCTCTACCGATAGAAAAACTTATGACCTATGGTGATGTGCAACTCTTAGAAGGGCGATCGGTGCATTTTATGGTATCTAGAGAGGCGCTCACCCGCACCGTTTCTCAGATTTTGACAGATTTGGAGGTAATTGATTTAACAGTTACCGAACCGCCTGTAGAAGAAGTAATTGGACGAGTTTTTCAGGCGGGTGTCGTGTAATTAGTGGTGAGACGAGTAGAGTTGCCAAGAGGAAAATGCACCATAGATGAAAAAATTTATTAGAAAAGCTCTAACTTTGCTGTTAGTATATTACGCCTATATGATTGAGTATCGAGCAGAACTAATCTTATGGGTTTTGGCTGGATCTTTACCGATTATCCTTATGGGTATCTGGATACAGGCAGCACAAGGAGGACAGTTTGGGCTATCACCTGTAGATTTTGCTCGTTACTTTATCACAGTTTTCATTGTCAGGCAATTAACAGTTGTTTGGGTAATCTGGGAGTTTGAAAGAGAGGTAGTGGAAGGCAAGCTTTCGCCCAAGTTACTACAGCCACTCGACCCAGTATGGCATCACGTTGCATCTCATATTTCTGAAAGATTTGCTCGGCTAACGTTTGCTTTTCTATTAGTGGCATTATTTTTTATTCTTTATCCCCAGGCCTTTTGGGTACCAAGTTTAAGTAGATTTTTACTATTTACATTGGCGGCGGTGCTAGCTTTTGCTTTGCGGTTTACGATTCAGTACACCTTTGCCATGTTCGCCTTTTGGACAGAACGGGCTAGCGCTTTAGAAAATTTTTGGTTGTTATTTTATCTATTTTTATCTGGTTTGATAGCTCCTTTAGAGGTCTTTCCAGAACCTGTACAGAAAATAGTGATGTTTACGCCTTTTCCCTATTTAATTGATTTTCCTGCGAGTCTTTTGGTAGGGCTACCTGTGGATATAGGGCAGGGATTTGGGTCTATGGTGGGATGGATATTAGTATTTTTGGGTGCGAATCGTTTGCTGTGGCGTGCAGGTTTAAAGCGCTACTCTGGGATGGGAGCTTAAATAATTTAACATTTAACTAAAAAAATCCCATCCAATGATTTGGCTAAGTACAGCTTTGCGTCAAATCGTGCAGAATTGAAGGTAATGAAACGCAGAGGACCGCAAAGGTTGGATATGTAGCAATTCTTTCGTTACGAATTTATAAAATCATGTACTAAGTTGAGGAAGTTTGAATACTACTGCTGATAAGTCTACGCAATTCGTCTACAGTATTTAGCGTCTTAAATCTTCGCTTAATTACCTCTAGTTGCTCTAAATCTGAAATTCAAGAGATTTCTGGCAAATTGTACTTTTCTTCAGCTAGTGCTGCATAACGCCCGCATCCGTTTGGGTATTTCAGGTTTGTAGCGTAGTTGTAACTCGTTGAGTACGAGAAATTCGCCATATTGGGGACTGGTAGCGCGGACTAAGACATCACTTTCACGGCTAATCCACTGGAATTCGGAGTTAATAATTTCTCCGCATACAATATCGGGAATTTTCGTTACCCATTTTACCCAATTTTCGGGTGCGAGGCTGATTAATCGCTTGGTGCTAATATCTGCTGCTTTAGCCATAGGGGATGTACATGACCATAGTTGTAGTTTATGACTAAAGTGATGATATATATGATGGGTTACGCCTATGCACTAATGTACTTCACTAGAGATTTTATAAATTACTTGGTATCGTCTTAAATTTTTCTGCCGTTCCCAAAGAATAATCTTCTAACTTAAAATCAGCAAAAGGTTTCTTTTCTAACCTATCCCGTAATGCTTCGTCGAGAATTACGCCTGCTGATTGTTTTTTAACCCCAATAATTATAATACTTCTCTGATATTTAGTTAAATCCTGATTTGCCTGACAATCACTCCGTTGAAATTGTCCCAAATTTAATATCCGATAACCTTTAACGGTTGGTGTATTAATAAATATTCTTTTTACTAAAATTTGGATTTGTTTGGAACGTTCTAGAGCCATTCGTTCTTGAACTTCTATATTACCTTTACAAGAAGCTGTGCCTACAGAAATAATCTCACTAGGGTCTTCCATGATATTCTGTATATCTTCTTGCTCTAAGCTCAACTTTAAAAGGTCAAGACTAATAATTTCATCATTATATTTAATTTGAAAATTGCTACCTAAAAGCCATTTATATTCTAGTGATAAAACAGCTATATTAAATTCGGCTACCTTCCCCTGGCTATCTCTACCTTCTTGATAAGTAAAATAATCAATTTTACCTTTTTTTTGGGAAGATTGACTGTAATTTGACTTCACAGAAAATTTTGATGTCCGCGTTGCTAAAGCCACTATACTAAGTAATGCTAATATTACTAGCAAAGCTGCAAAAAACTTAAGTAGTGGTACTTCTTCTGGCTGTTTTTGTGGAGAAAATGAAGTTTTAGCAATTGGTGATGGCAATTGCTCAATATCACAATCTTCCACTAAATTAAGATTTTCAGTAGTAGTTTCTGCTAGTTGGGTTTCAATTTCTTCTAAGCGTTGTAAAATTTCCTGAGTATTGGCAGGACGCTTTTCTATATCCGGTGCTATTAGCCAATCAATTAAATCCAATAGTAAGGGTGAAATATAGATAGCATGATTGTGCCAGTGCAATAAATTTTCCTGGATATCATACATATCTAGAGGATGGTATCCTGTAAGTAAAAATACAAATGTGCGTCCCAAGGCAAAGAAATCTGATTGTGGTACTGCTTGAGCATTCATTTGTTCGGGAGCGCTGTACCCAGATGACATTAGTGCTGTCATCCCGTTGCCGTTACTAATTTGGTCTGGGTCGGTTCTATTAATTTCAGTGGCGGTGCCAAAATCAATCAGTGCCAAATCCCCCCAACCCTTCCCAAGGGGGGATCGAATCATGATATTAGATGGCTTAATATCTCGATGCAGGTACTGTTTACCATGCACTAAATCCAAAATCTCTACCAATTGTTTTAACCAGGCTAAAGCCTGTTTTTGGGAAATAGGATGATTCTGCTGCTGTAACCACTGTTCTAAGTTGTACCCATCAATTTTTTCCATTGCAATGCAATGCAACACTAAACCATTTCGAGTTTGATACTGGAAGTAACTATCCTCTTTAGGAATGCCGGGATGCTTGAGTTGTCCCAATACGGTTACTTCTTGTTGAAATAGTTCTACTGATTTGGCATCGGCAGATAGCTCCTCTTTGAGTATCTTGAGGATTTTAGGGGTATCTTGTTCATATGCTTCATAAACTTTACTAAATCCTGTTTTGTCACTCAAGAGGCACATTACCCGATAACGCCCTAGCAATTCTAAATGGGAACCACAACTTTGGCAAAAGCGATTTTGATGATTATCCGCGTTATTTGGTTTAGGGCAAACAGGATTGATACAAAGGCTCATGACTGGCTTATCCGTACTTTAACAGTTATCAGTTATTAGTGAATGCTGATAACTAATGACTGATTTAACAGGAACGCAGATGCGTAGCTACTTGTTGCTAGACATCGCTCCTATTAATTCTTCTGTTGCCGGATGATAATCCCGTCAATAATTAATTTTCTATCTGTGTTCTGCCAAGAAAGCTGCTATAGTTTGGTTAAATGCCTCTGGTTGTGTCAAAAACGGCCAATGATTACCAAGAACTTGGCAGATGCGTAGGTTTTTAAGATAGGTTTTGTAGGGTTGAATTTGCCAATCTTGACGGTTCAATCCTTGTTTTGGCTGGACGAAGATGGCAGGAGTGTCAAGGGGAATTGTAAAACCAGGCACTTGCATTACTGCTTCAAAAATGCCGTCGCGGGCGGCTATAGTAAATTTGCTGCCCCAACTACCATCGAGTTTTTGTTCTATTCCTGCTTGGAAAACTTGCTGCTGGAAGGAACTCCATCCTTGATATTGCTTTAACTGTCGTGCTTGTTTTTCAGCTTCTTCATAACTGGCAAAGGGACCCATGCTTTTGAGAAAAGGCAAGAAGCGATACAACATAGGAAAAGTTACCCTGAGAAGGCTGGGCATTTTCCAGATGAAAATTGGATCGACCAGAATTATACTCCGCAAACGTTTTGGGTTTTGCCTTGCCCAAATGGCGGCTAATTTGCCTGTCCACGAATGACTGACAATATGGGCAGAAGTCCATCCAAGATGATCCATGAGTGCTTCGAGGTCTGCGATCGCACTTTCAAAGCTATAATCTCTCTCAGGCTTACTACTTTGGCCATGTCCGCGCATATCTGGCGCGACTGTGTGGTAGTCTACTGTTAAATAATCTCCTAAACTAGACCACACTAGAGCATGATCGCCTAAACCGTGTAACAACAGTAAAGGTTCTCGCCCTTGGTTCCACTCTAAATAAGAAAGTTGGATATCAGGCTTTGAGAAAGTTTTACGTACAGGCATCATTGCACATCCACCAATGAAGAGATACTTTGGCGTTTATATATTACTGCGAAAGAAGATGGAGGGCGCGGTAAGATGGGACTTAACAGCTATAACTAAAGTCAACTTTTTTCATAGGTCAAATTACTTGAATGCGATCGCGCATTTGGGGTTAGAGTAATTAAATCGTCTATATTACGTTTCATTGTTTCGCAAATCGCATCTAGAGGTAAGTCGTTAGGGTCGTAACCAAAAGGGTTTTCTATCTCCAAGCCGATGGCTTCAATCCCAAATACTGTAAAGCCAACCAAAGCAGCAATTAAACCTGTCCACCAACCCAGAGTATCCACTATTTGAAAGGGTAGCAGGAAACAATATAGTACCAATAATTGCTTAAGATGAATGGAATAAGCTAATGGCATAGGTGTTTTTAAAATACGTTCGCAAGCTCCTAAATTATCTACAAGGTTATTCAATAATTCTTGCATAGATACCAACTGGTAGCTATTAAGGCAATTGCGATGATACTGCTCCTGTAAATAATCTCCTATCCAAAAAGCAACCTCTATAGGAGGATTATTCATGATCTTCAATTTTATATACTTACTAGATGGCATTAAGTCTTCTAACTCGCTATTAACTGTTTCTCCCCGTAAATGTAATTTAGTTGTCACGGCAAAAGCTACCAATAAATTTAATGCTGTAATTTTATTGTCCTTATCTTCTGGAGATATCTCATCAATAGATACCCAAATTTGCCGGGCCAAATTTCGGATGTTATTTACTAGAGATCCCCAGCATTTTCTACCTTCCCAAAATCGCTCATAAGCAGTATTAGTGCGAAATACAAGTAACAAACCTAAAACAATACTAGGAATAACACTGCCTAAAATAGGTTGGGATACAGGCACTTTAAAATGATAAAGCAGAGAAATCAAAAATCCGAAAGCTCCGCACCATAAAATATGTTTGTAAATTGCTTTGACAACTGAACCTTTAAGTTGTAATATTTTGCCTTGCCATGTGCTTTTTTCGGTTGCCATACAGTCACCCTAAGATAATATTTAGTGATCCGATAGATTAAATATCGATACTTTAAAAATAATAACTATAGTAATAGCAAAATTGGCAAAGACGATACTGTAATAAGTACTGTTGCGGAGATCACAAGATATGCTGACTGTAATGACTGTATCTTACCTTCAAGCGTATTGCTTTCTGCTATGTAAAAGTCAAAAGCAATGCCTACGCAGCTAATTGTAAAGAAATGTAAAAATTACTTGGTAGCTGCATAAATCCCGCGCCTCACCCAGATAAATCGATAAAGGAAAAGGTACATAGCTATCGATGATGGTCATACAGCATTAGCCGATATGATGTACCCCAGTAAATCAAAAAGTTCTAACCTGTACAAATCCTGCCCTGCAAATTAAACGTTTAGACATAACTTATTTAGTTATGTCTTTTTTTATTTCTTAGTCTCGAAACGTTGAATTTCAATTAAATAGCCACTGGGATCACGTAAAAAGCAGTGGTAAATGTTGTACTTTTCATTTAGTGTCGGTGGCTTTTCAAATTTGATGCCACGTTCTTTGAGATATTCAAACCACTCATCCACCTGCTGCGTTACCAAGGTAAAAATAACACTTGATTGGTTGTCGGCTGAAGGAGTTGATATTTCGCTTGTCTGGCACAATCCTAAGTATCCAGAGCTACTAACAGTATAAATTCGACAGGTTCCTTGGTCAAGCCATAACTCAAATCCCAGCATTTCTTCGTAGAACTTTATAGATGCATTGAGATTATGGGTATAAAAGAAGGTAATTTGCTGTCCGATTTGCGGATGAGGAGACATAAAATACATTTGAGTATATACCCTAACGACATCTGGCGATCGCATAAGTAAAAATTAATTGATGTTAGAAACCTGTTACTACTCCAGAATGCCTTAAGTGCTTCTGGAGTTTCTTTTTGGAAAATTGCGTAGGCGCAATTTTCCAAATTATCCGGATATGCCAAAACCCGGCTGAATAACGATGCATACTGAATTATCTATATCTAATATGGGGCATCGCTTATTGATGTACCCCCTCCTGCCAAACAACTCTCGCAAAACAGCCTCAGTTCATCTGGGGCTGTTTTGCGTTACTTCAAAAGAACTTACGCAAAATATCTTTCAAACTCTCATTTCTCTGTGTCGCATCACTTGCTATAACGGGGTGAACCCCGCAACACATTGCCTTTTCTGCGTTTCTGCGGTTCCTTATTCCGTAATTCTTGCGTAAGTGTTATCCAAACAAAAAAGTTGTGTAAATAAAGCAGTTAATTTTTAGACATCCCTAACTGCATTTGGGTGTATACCCTGATGACGTAAGATACTCTCACGGCGAAAATTTTGTATAGGTAAATGCGTATCTTTCCTGACTCCAGATTTGTCACAAACAAATTTGGGGTTTTTTAATTAAGGAGGAGCGATCGCTCCTGGATAAAATAATTATGAACACAATATTTTATTAGCGATTTGTATAATTCATTTATTAAAGTGCATATAAAGTATAGGGTACGTCAACATTATGTTGACGCATCTTGAATTACTTTACTGATAAAATGATCAGGTTAAAACCTTGAGAAAGTTCACATTCTCTAAAAGTAAATGACGCAACTGATGATTAATTTCATCAGCCGCAGCTAATCCAGAAAGCATCGCACCTTCTACAAGATTGCCGCCACACCAATCACCACAGCAAACTAAAGGTGAGGGACTTCCGGCAGACAAAAAAGCTTCGTGCCAAGGACAGCTAGGAAAAGCATAACGCCAACGATGTACTTGCATCCATTCGGGAGTATTCAGCCAAGGAAGGGAGAGAGATTCAGCTGCTCGTTGCAACATAAGCTGTCCAACAGGTTGTAAATCTTGGGATTCTAGATGGCGTTGGGCGAAATTAGCGCTACTTTGCACTACAAAATGTGGTTGCTGAGGGTTAGGACGCTTGCTACTATCCAAACCAATCCATGCTAAATCAGCATTATCCATAAAAGTTAGAGCTTTCCACTCAGGGAGTGGTTGAGATGTGGGAGGATATCCAGCGATCACACTAATCGAGGGATAAAATTCTACAGAACGCAGGTTATCAAGGAAGACTGCATCCAATACACTTTCTCCCAAAGGTTCCAACAGCATTACAGCTTGAGGTGCAGGAATAGCAACAACTATAGCTTTTGCAGTTAATTCTTCGTTACTGGATTCGAGAGTCAAACGCCAACTATTTTCAGGAATTGAGGTAATAGCAACGACACGCTGATTCAGTAATATTTCTAAACCTGGGGCGAGGGATTTAGCGATCGCACTCATTCCTTCAGGTGCAACATATCGCGGACTGCGGTTTTTGGGTTCCGTTAAAAGAGCGTTTACGGTGAGTTCGTAAACCTCCTCTGTCCAAACTTTGAGGATCTGGCGCGATCGCAAAATCTCTACAAAACGTCCCAATAATTCACCCTTTGGCTCCAAGTAACAAGCCCCATGATCCGCACAAATTCCATGCAAGCGGCGTGTAGCTAGTCTTCCTCCCAAACCACGGGACTTTTCCACCACTAGCACCGAATATCCAGCTTGACTTAACTGCTGGGCGCAGACTAAACCGGCTATTCCGGCACCAATCACTGCAATATCAGTCATGAGTCAATAGTCCTTAGTCATTGGTTATAGTTATTGATCATTAGTTATTCGTTATTATCAAAGGACAAAATTACTACTAATGACTGCTGAAAGCTAATAGTAGAATAAGGTACAGAAAGTTGCACGGAAGGGAGGAAGGGAAATTGGATGAAATGAGGGCCGCGCTAGAGTTAGCGACTGAAGAAGAATTGCAAGACTTAACGGCAATTTTATTTAGTCGTAAGTTCAATCCTCTAGACTATGTACACACACCTGAACCCATCGAAGTGCAAAGCCAAGACCGCAAAGCTTGGTTAGATGCATTAGAGGATCGCTTTCGTTTTTTGGCGGCAGATGGCATGACGGTATTACGGGGACGCACAGGCGATGTAACTTACCGACAAGCCTTAGTTCAAGTATGTAAGTATTTAAAAATTCCCTATTCTGATCAGCTGGCAACCATTGATTTAGAAGCAGAAGTATTTTTGCATCTGCTAGGACAGGTGTGGAAAAAATTGCCTGAACAGGAAAAACAAAAATTGACTCTCCGAGTGCAGCGTCACCTTGTCAAATCAGAACTAAAAGAACCGCTACCAATCTTATTGCAGCGTGACCCCTTGGGGTTGCTTTTCAAAGGCGGTAGTGCGATCGCGGTTACTTCTCTTCTCCAGCCACTTGTACTTAAGCAAATTGCCCGTCAATTTGCCATCCACTTTGCTACATACGAAGTAGCCAAACAAGCGGCAATTACAGGTTCAAAAGCAGCTACAACGCAGTTTAAAAGCTATGTAGCTATGCGAATGGCCCAACGAGGTATGACTGTAAATGCTGCTCGTTATGGGGCAGCCCGCAGTATGTTTGCTGTGATTGGGCCGATGATGTGGACTTGGTTTTTTGCGGATTTAGGGTGGAGAGCGATCGCCACTAACTACGGTCGGATCATCCCTACTATTTTCGCTTTAGCTCAAATTCGCCTCACTCGTGAGGAATGTTGGGAGCCAGCTTGAACCAGGTTTTTTACTATTTTAAGTCTCGTTGGCAATCTTCTTGGAACTACTCTCTATGGGCACTGTTAATCTTCCCATTGAGTCCTTTATTCGGGGCTGTGACTATCGGTTTTGTCTCGTTAATCACTTGGTTGAAACAATACCACACAATTAGTCGCCGCCCCATCAACTGGGGATTTGCCCTTTTGAGTGTGTTGCTAATCATGAGTGCTGGATTTGCCAATGACAAGACAGCAGCTTTCCTTGGCTTATTTAATTTATTACCATTCTTTTTAATTTTCGCTGCCCATAGCGCTCTGATTCAAACATTTGCCCAATTGCGGCAAATGGCTTGGATTTTAGTGATCGGTTCCATGCCAGTAGTAGTTCTTGGTTTGGGGCAGTTATTTTTGGGCTGGAGTTTAAAATTAAAGATTTTGTGGGTTGTCTTAGCTTGGACGATCGCACCAGGAGGAAATCCGCCAGGCCGCATCGCTTCACTCTTCTTGCACGCTAACACCTTCGCCGCTTATCTAGCGATAGTTTTCATCCTGACTTTAGGGTTGTGGCTTGAACAATGGCAATTGGGGATTGGGAAGAATTCACTCCCCTTTCTCTTCCTAACTGTGGCAATGATAGCGAATTTCATTGCCTTGATTTTCACCAGTTCACGCAATGGGTGGGCGATCGCTATTTTTGCCTGTTTAGCTTATGCACTCTACCAAGGTTGGCGCATTCTTGTGGGTGGAGTCGCTGCGATCGTCTCTAGTGTGCTTTTGGCCGCTTTTGCTCCCTCGCCAGTCGCTCAATTTTTTCGTCAGTACATTCCTACCTTCTTTTGGGCAAGATTAAATGACGATATGTATCCAAACAGACCAGCTGCTTTAATGCGAAAAACTCAGTGGGAGTTTGCCTGGTCTTTAGCTCAGGAACATCCTTGGACTGGCTGGGGTTTACGCAGTTTTAGTACACTTTACAAAGCCAAAATGCAGATTCCCTTGGGTCATCCCCATAACTTATTTTTGATGTTATCTGCTGAAACTGGTTTTCCTAGTACTCTTTTATTTTGTGGTTTACTCGCTTGGATTTTGATTACAGGCGGACAATTACTACGCAAGTCAAAATATATAAATGCAGAAGACAGGTTGATATTTTTCAGTTACCTGCTGGCTTTTGTTGGGTGGGTTCTATTAAATACAGTAGATGTAACCCTATTTGATTTTCGTTTGAATACGTTTTCATGGTTAATTTTGGCTGCTATTTGTGGAGTAGTACATCGTTATAACCAAGTTCACAGGCTTGGATCTCATCCAAATTAATCAGGAAATGACAAACAGCAACTTAAAATATCCATCAGTTAGTTTTCAGTGTATGCACTGGGGGCATTTATAGTTTTAAGTGACTAAGATTACTATATTCACGTCTGTGAGTGTGACTAATAGTTATTAGTTACTGTTGCTGATTGTTGGGAAGGTGTAGGAACAACCCTTTGAGGTTTTCCTGCATGACGGGCATCTCTTGTAGATGCCCTTTTGTATATTTATTATTTTTCAGTTAAAGTACAATTTCAAAAAATATTCAATTTGACGGAATATCTGAAAAATTTTATTTTTCATAAAGGAACATAAAACATGATTGCTGAAATTAAGCTAGGTCTTTGTAACCCGCCAGAGCCTATATATTTGTATGTAAAAAAAGGGGAATTAAGCGGAGAATCTTACCTTTGGTATAACTACGATATCAATAATAAAATAACTATTCCTGTACAAAAAACAGGGCTGACTGGTTATATATCCGAACTTAAATTAACGACGAAAGAATTTAGAGAAAAGGACAACTTGAAGTTAGACATCGTTGTTAGAGCCGATGAAATTTATATTGTTAGGACTGGAATAGAAACGAACTTTGCGAAAAGTTTCCTTTTAGCTGTATCTCTAGTCCAGGACTTTTCCAAGCCCCTGATTATCGCTGCAACTGCTGGAGAAGAGAATGTGGTTTTTTGTAACCTCTATGACGCAGCGACTAAAAACCGGATTGACTCCAAGTGGAATAAGGATGCTGATTGGTTGGCAATGATTGATAGTGTTCAAACTAAATTGCAGACATCTAAAAATTCTCATATCGTCTCTGGTGAAGCAATACATTTCTGAAAAATCCTATAGGAATCCGCTTTAATTTCTGTTCGCGTAGCGTGGCGTAGCCATACCTCTTTGCATGGTGCGCGTTGGCGTTGGCGTTCGCGTCTCTGAAAGAGAAGCCTCTCTGCAAAGAGAAGCGTCTCGCAGAGAAGCGCGATAGGCAGGGAGTGGGGAGTAGGGAATAGGAAATCAGCCTTTTCGAGTTGTACGGAGTTTTTTCAAAAATCAAATATGAGTCTTATCGTACTTACGCATTTACAAAAAAGATTAATTTAGCGCTGACATTGATGACTGCAATAATCAGTATGGTGTAAGCTCTCGGTAAAATGGGTGTGTCGGTAACGAAAAAAAGACGCATCCATAACCAACCTTATGCTCACAACAGCTAACTTTCTTCAGTACACCCAATGGTCAGGTATAGCTACTTTGCTATTTGCTGCCTTAACAGTTTTGGCTTTTATTCTCAAATGGGGCCTCCGCTTTCGACTGGTGGGTACAACTGGCTTTATGCTGGTGCTGACGGGTGGTTTATTTGCACTCTCAATAGTCCCCTTGAGTCGGACTGTGATTCCAGGAGCAGCCCGGTACACTTTAGTTTATGACAATGGGTCAACACAAGCGGTGATTGCCACATCACCTCAAATTACACCCACACAATTAGATGCAACTTTACGTCAAGCAGTTAGTAATCTGTTTTCTTCTGGTCGCTCAGGTACACGCCAAGAGGACAAGTTAACAGTTCGCGCCCGTACCATTATCCACCCGGAGCCAGGGACTTCTGTACCAGTTTACTTGGGTGAAGCCAAGCGATCGCTCGTTTCTCGCAAAAATTCTGCGATCGCAGTCGAAATTTACACAGACAAATTCGCCCAATTGCCAAAACCTAACGCTTAAGCGAATGGAGCAGGGAGCAGGGGAAGAAGAACTATTGCTTAATCCCCAATCCCCAATTCCAATGCTTGTTACCAGAATGACATAATTTATTTTGTATTTACCGATACATTAAGAGTTATTCTTAGATTAAGATATTCACACTTTAGTGATTTTACTGTGGAAAAAGATCAATCAGCGTGCGGTTAATAGATACTGACAGTTGTAATTTGTCAGTTATTATCCTAATTGCCACTATTGACATTTTTACAATTTTTTGCAGCAAAGGTAACAGCATCAGAGTGTACATTTCTCTGACGCACCTATCCCTAGCTGAAATGACCATTATATAAATGATTCAGTTCTCAATCACTTTTATTGAGAATCTGAGAGTGGTAATGTTAACTAATCATACGGTTATTCAAAACTTTGATAGTTCGGAATTTCAGGCTAATGGACATTACAGATTCGAGCAACGTCGTTAAATGGCTTAACCAGTTGGGGATTAGCTCGGTTAAAACCTAATTGAGTAAGATAAAAGTTTGTAGCTATCTGGCAACAAGCACCCCTCACTGTAAATCTATTAGATTAAGAAATATCAAGGTTTTGGCAAACTAGATTATATATATGTCTAATCAACTTTCTACTCAACCTTCTTTGTCTACTCAAACCTCTAGTTCGTTATTTACGCTCACAGTTGCCCCAGCAAAAGTAATCCGTGGTTCTGGGGTGTTGCAAGCAGCCGCAGCAGAGATCGCCTGTTTGGGAAGTCGTCCCTTAATTGTGGCAGGTGAATCTACTCTCGCCATCAGCCGAAACAATTTGCAACCAGTTTTAGAAATGCAACAGTTACATACTGTCCAAGCTTCCTATGGTGCAGATTGCTGCGAAGCTAGCCTGAAATCTTTACACAAGAAAGCAAAAGAACATAAAGCTGATGTAATTATCGGTGTTGGCGGTGGCAAAGCTTTAGATACGGCGAAATTAGTCGCGCATCAATTACAGTTGCCAATAGTAACAATTGCTACATCAGGCTCTACGTGTGCAGCTTGGAGTGCCCTATCAAATGTTTATTCCGAAGAGGGGGCGTTTCTCTACGATGTAGGGCTATCTCGTTGTCCCGATTTATTGATACTTGATTATGATTTGATTAAAACTGCACCACAACGGACTTTAATAGCTGGTATTGGTGATGCGATCGCTAAGTGGTATGAAGCCTCAGTTAGCAGTGGGCATTTGCAAGACACTTTAATTATTGCTGCGGTGCAACAAGCACGAGTTTTGCGAGATATCCTTTTGCAAAAGTCAGCCGCAGCTTTGAAAGAACCAGGTAGTGAGGTTTGGCGAGAAGTCGTAGACGCAACTGTTTTACTCGCTGGAGTCGTTGGAGGGCTTGGAGGGGCGCAGTGTCGCACAGTTGCCGCCCATGCCGTGCATAATGGTTTAACTCATATTTCAGGGCATGGCAGTATTCATGGCGAAAAAGTTGCTTTCGGAATTTTGGTGCAACTGCGTTTAGAAGAAATGCTACAAGGTAATCAACTAGCAGCATCGGCACGGCAACAGTTGTTAAAGTTCTACACAGAAATTGGACTACCCCAAAAATTAAATGGTTTGGGATTGGGCAATATAACATTAGGCGAGTTGCAAACAGCCGCTGAAGTTGCCCTAGTTCCCAATTCTGACATCCATCGACTTCCATTTAAAGTCGCGCCAGAACAGTTGATGGCAGCAATGGTTTCCACCACTGCACCTATAGAGAGTAAAGATATGAATCGAGTTTCGCCCAAGGGAATCAGTGACGAGGTTGAAGCATGAGTTTAAATTGGATTGTCCCAGCAGAACGTATACAAAAACTGCCGCCCTATGTATTTGCCCGTTTAGATGAACTGAAAGCTAAAGCACGGGAACAAGGGTTAGATTTAATTGATTTGGGTATGGGAAACCCCGATGGTGCAACGCCAGCGCCAGTTGTAGAAGCAGCGATCGCCGCCTTGAAAGATCCCGCCAATCACGGTTATCCTCCCTTTGAGGGAACTGCTAGTTTCCGCCGGGCAATCACCAACTGGTATCATCGCCGTTATGGTGTAGTTCTCGATCCTGATAGCGAAGCCTTGCCACTACTCGGTTCTAAAGAAGGATTAACCCATTTAGCGATCGCTTACGTTAATCCTGGCGATTTAGTTCTGGTTCCTTCCCCAGCTTATCCCGCCCATTTTCGCGGGCCGGCGATCGCAGGTGGGAAAATTCACAGCTTGATTCTCAAACCAGAGAATGACTGGTTAATTGATTTAGCTGCCATTCCTGATGAGGTTGCAAGACAAGCGAAAATTCTCTATTTTAACTATCCTAGTAATCCCACCGCCGCCACCGCACCCCGCGAATTTTTTGAAGAAATCGTCGCTTTCGCCCGCAAATATGAAATTTTGCTGGTGCATGATTTGTGTTACGCCGAGTTAGCTTTTGATGGTTATCAACCCACTAGCTTGCTAGAAATTCCCGGCGCGAAAGATATTGGTGTAGAATTTCACACCTTATCTAAAACCTACAATATGGCTGGTTGGCGCGTTGGGTTTGTGGTAGGGAACCGCCATGTAATTCAAGGTTTACGGACACTGAAAACTAACTTGGATTACGGTATTTTTTCCGCCTTGCAAAAAGCAGCCGAAACCGCTTTGCAACTGCCAGACGTGTATTTGCATGAGGTACAACAGCGCTACCGTACCCGCCGTGATTTCCTAATTAACGGGTTAGGAGAGTTGGGTTGGGATATCCCCAAAACCAAGGCGACTATGTATCTTTGGGTGAAATGTCCCGTTGGTATGGGTTCCACGGATTTTGCCCTGAACGTGTTGCAGCAAACTGGCGTTGTTGTTACCCCAGGTAATGCCTTTGGGGTTGCAGGTGAGGGCTATGTAAGGATAAGTTTGATTGCCGACTGCGATCGCTTGGGTGAAGCTTTACATCGCTTTAAGCAGGCTGGCATCCGCTATCAACCTGAAGCTGTAGTCTCTGCTTCACAATAGAGATAGTATAACCTTATCAAAATCTGATTCATGCAAACCCCCTCTGCCACCATTCCTCATTTAATTGCTGCTGGCTTTCATGCTCTTTCTGATCCACTTAGGATTAGTGTCTTGGAACTGTTACGACAGCGAGAATTATGTGTATGTGATTTGTGCGACGCTTTGGGGGTAAATCAGTCGAAACTATCTTTTCACCTGAAAACCCTCAAGGAAGCTGGGTTAGTTAACTCCCGTCAGGAAGGGCGCTGGATTTATTACAGTTTGAATTTGCCCCAATTTAGTGTTTTAGAGGAATATCTGGCAGGTTTTAGCCGTAATTGCATAATTTCATCTGCGCGTTCCTGCTGCGATTGAGAATAAGTTTATCCTTGGGTAATTAGTCATGATTTGGCAAAATCCAGTATAGGCGCACAGATGTATGTGCGCCTTTAAAAACTAGCGTCTTCAAAGAAAAATAGCTATCCATCAATTTTTTTTGATGAATTTTTATGTATAGTGCTATGCTTTAGATTGACACATCAAGTTTTTTTGAAATGATATATATATACATTCAAAATTACCTATAAGGGTGAGGTCAATGAACGCAATAGCAAAGAAATTGGCTCTCGCATTTGGAATATTGGCTTTTGTCAGCAGTTGCACAGCCACACCTGATTCATCTACTCAAACTCAGCAGTCGCCAAACGTGACACAAGTCAGTGATTCGGCAAAGGTGAGGGCGATCAAGATTGATGGTTCCAGCACAGTGTATCCGATAACGCAGGCGATCGCTAAAGAGTTTCAATCCGACCCCAAAAATAACGCCCAAGTTCAAGTTAACTTTTCTGGTACCAGTGGAGGATTTGAAAAATTCTGTGCTGGAGAAACAGATATTAGCAATGCCTCTCGACCCATTTTAAAGGAAGAGATGGAAGCTTGTAACAAAAATGGCGTGAGATATTACGAGTTCCCCATTGCTTTTGATGCCCTAACCGTCGCTGTTAATCCGCAAAATGATTGGGCAAAAGACATCACTAGAGCAGAATTGAAAAAGATTTGGGAACCTGCGGCTGAAGCGAAGATTACCCGTTGGAACCAAGTGCGTGCGTCTTGGCCAGATCGACCACTTTCTTTATACGGTGCAGGAAAAAAATCCGGTACTTTTGACTATTTTACAGAGGCAATAGTAGGGAAAGTTAGAGCTAGCCGCAACGACTACACAGCCAGCGAGGATGATGAAGTTTTAGTACAAGGGATTAGCAAAGATCCTAATGCTTTGGGTTACTTTGGCTATGCCTATTATGAAGAAAACCAAGGTAAGTTAAAAGCTATTGCTGTAGACAATGGCAAAGGCCCAGTGTTGCCGTCACGTGAAGCAGTGGAAAAAGTCCAGTATCAACCACTGTCTAGACCTTTGTTTATCTACGCTAATTTTGAGTCTGCACAAAAGAAATCGGCAGTGAAAGACTTCATAAATTTCTACATTAAAAAAGCACCAACGACAGTAGGCTCTGTGGGCTATGTGCCCTTACCAACTGAAGGCTACTACCTGAATAATGTTCATTTTTATAATGGAAAGGTGGGAACAGTCTTTGAAGGTGAGGCTGAACTTAATTTGACCCTTGGAGAGTTATTACGGAAACAAGCCAAGTTTTAGGTTGATAAGAATTAGCACTTTTACTTTGATTATTTGCAGATATTAGTGAATCACCACAGTAAAGGTGCTATCCCCCGTGTGAAATAGGTGCGATCGCGGGAGTACTGATATACATACTCAAAGCATTTTTGATTTAAATAAACTTAGGGAAATTGATGAGAGTACGTGTTGGCATCAACGGATTTGGCAGAATTGGACGGCTAGCTTTAAGGGCTGCATGGGGTTGGTCAGAGCTAGAGTTTGTCCATATCAACGAGATTAAAGGTGGGGCTGTTACTGCCGCTCATTTGCTCAAATTTGATTCTGTCCACGGGCGTTGGACACCGGAAGTAGAAGCACAAGGCGGCGAATGCATCCTCATTGATGGCACACCCTTAAGCTTTAGTGAATATTCCCAACCTGGTGAAGTCCCTTGGGAAGAGTTAGGCGTTGATATTGTGCTGGAATGCTCCGGTAAGTTTAGGACTCCCGCTACCCTTGACCCCTATTTTAAGCAGGGAGTACAGAAGGTGATTGTGGCTGCTCCGGTGAAGGAAGAAGCCTTGAATATTGTCATGGGAGTTAACGACCAACTTTATGAACCAGAAAAGCATCATTTGCTAACTGCGGCCTCTTGTACAACTAACTGTTTGGCTCCAGTTGTAAAGGTGATCCATGAAGGTTTGGGCATTAAGCATGGAATTATTACCACAATCCATGACAACACCAATACTCAGACCATTGTAGATGCCCCTCATAAGGATCTACGCCGCGCCCGGGCTACCAGTTTGTCTCTAATTCCTACCACCACTGGATCGGCAACTGCGATCGGATTGATTTATCCCGAACTCAACGGCAAACTCAATGGTTTGGCAGTACGAGTTCCATTGCTCAATGCTTCTTTGACAGACTGTGTGTTTGAAGTTGTGCGACCCACCACAGTAGAAGAAATTAATAGCTTACTAAAAACAGCTTCAGAGCAAGCACCACTCAAAGGAATTCTCGGCTATGAAGAACGTCCTTTAGTATCTATCGACTATAAAGACGATCCTCGATCTTCGATCATTGATGCCCTCTCCACAATGGTGGTGAACGAGACGCAAGTGAAAATACTCGCTTGGTATGACAACGAATGGGGCTATGCCAACCGGATGGTTGAACTCGCCCGGAAAGTAGCTCTGAGCCTGAAGGCGTGAAATATTTTCATTCAAAAATACTCTGCGTGCCTCTGCGCTTACTCTGCGTTCCTTTGCGTTTAAATCAAATCTCTTCTCTCTTCCCTCATGGCTTCTACCACAGCTTCTAGCGCCAACTTCAAAAACTATATCCTAGTCACACTCGCGTACTGGGGTTTCACTATTACTGATGGTGCTTTGCGAATGTTGGTGTTGCTCTACTTCAACAACATTGGCTATACCCCATTACAAATCGCTTCCTTATTCCTGTTCTATGAAGTCTTTGGAGTTATTACAAACTTTTTAGGTGGTTGGATTGGTTCTCAGTTAGGTCTGAAAGTTACCCTTTACACCGGCATTGGGCTACAGGTTTTCTCGATGGTGATGCTCTCATGGCTCAATCCGGGTTGGGCCCAGTGGATTGCAGTCGGTTATGTGATGGTGGCACAGGCATTTTCTGGGATTGCCAAAGACTTAACCAAGATGAGTTCTAAGAGTGCCATTCGTTTGGTAGTTCCCCAAGATGCTCAATCATCTTTGTTTAAGTGGGTAGCAGTTCTAACGGGTTCTAAGAATGCCCTCAAAGGAGTTGGCTTCTTTGTTGGTAGCGCCCTTTTGGCTTCAGTTGGCTTTATCAATTCCCTGTGGATTATGGCAGCAGGGCTGTTCTTGATTATGTTCACAGGGCTACTGTTGCCCAAAGGGATGGGCAAAATTAAGAAGAAAGTCAAGTTTAGCCAACTGTTTTCTAAGAGCCAAGAGATTAACATTCTCTCTGCTGCCCGATTCTTTTTATTTGGTTCGCGGGATGTCTGGTTTGTTGTGGCATTACCAGTATTCTTACGGGAAATTTTGGGCTGGTCGTTTTATCAGGTCGGTGGATTCTTGGCTTGTTGGGTAATTGGCTATGGCCTTGTTCAGTTTCTAGCGCCAATACTGATCCAGCGATTTGGTTCTGGTCATCCGCCGCAATCAAAGACCATCCAGTTTTGGACGTTTACTCTAACAGTAGTTCCGGCTGCGATCGCTCTTGCTCTCCAATTAGGTGTAAGAGCCGATATTGCGATCGTTGGTGGACTCCTCATTTTTGGCGTAGTCTTTGCCTTCAACTCAGCAGTTCACTCTTATCTAGTGCTGGCGTTTACTGATGATGACAAGGTAGCACTGAACGTTGGTTTTTATTACATGGCAAACTCTGGTGGTCGGTTGATAGGTACTGTCTTATCAGGTTTGATATATCAGCTTTCTGGTTTAGTAGGCTGTCTGTGGACATCCATGTTTTTTGTACTAGCAGCAGCATTGATTTCTCTGAAGCTACCCGATCCCGAACCCAGCAAAGCGATTCCCTCCGGGACGGCAAAGCCGAACGCTTGGAAAGCTGGAGATGGAGATTAGGGCATTGGAAGAGGCAAGAAAGAGGGTGCAGAGGAGAGGAATTTTCCCCCTGCTTCTTCCCTACTCCCCACTCCCCAAAAATATTTCAGACTTACATTTATGAGTACGAATTCGCAGCCGAATACAGCACAAGCAGGGAGTAATCTGAGTTTTTTTGAAAAATACCTCACCATTTGGGTATTTCTGTGCATCTTGGCGGGAATTGCACTAGGAAGATTATTTCCAGGGGTTGCGGTGACGCTAGATGCGCTGAGTATCTATCAAGTGTCAATTCCCATTGCAGTATGTCTGTTTTTCATGATGTATCCGATCATGGTCAAAATAGATTTTACTCAAGCTGCAAATGCTATCCGTGCCCCAAAACCCGTAATTCTCACCTTGGTTGTTAACTGGTTGATTAAACCATTCACGATGGTGGTATTTTCCCAATTTTTCTTAGGTTGGTTATTCCGTCCGTTAATTACAGGGACAGAATTAATTCGTGGCAACGAAGTAGCGATCGCTAATTCCTACATTGCCGGTACGATTTTACTAGGCATTGCTCCTTGTACTGCAATGGTGTTGCTGTGGGGTTATCTTTCCTACGGGAATCAAGGACACACTTTGGTGATGGTAGCAGTGAATTCTTTGATGATGCTGTTTTTGTATGCACCTTTAGGCAGGTGGTTACTGGCAGCAAATGATTTGATAGTACCGTGGCAAACAATTGTTTTATCAGTACTTATTTATGTTGGGTTGCCATTATTGGCAGGAATGTATAGCCGTTATTGGATTTTCAAATATAAAGGTAAAGACTGGTTTGAACGGAGATTTATCAAGTACCTCAGTCCAATTGCTATTACCGCGTTGCTGATTACTTTGGTTTTGCTGTTTGCGTTCAAGGGTGAATTAATTGTTAGCAATCCCTTGCATATCTTGTTAATTGCCGTACCACTATTTATCCAAACTAATTTTATTTTCTTGATTAGTTATGTGGCAGCTTTAAAACTGAATATATCTTATGAGGATGGCGCACCCGCAGCATTAATTGGAGCTAGTAATCACTTTGAAGTTGCGATCGCAACAGCAGTAATCCTCTTTGGCTTAAATTCTGGTGCTGCACTTGCTACAGTGGTAGGTGTTTTAATCGAAGTACCAGTAATGTTAATGCTGGTTGAAGTTTGCAAGCGAACAGCATTTTGGTTCCCACGGGAGCCAGAAAAGGCAACATTGCGAGATCCACGGTGTAATTGCTAATTTGTAATTCGTAATTAGGAATCTATCACAAATATGTTTATTGGGTTTTTTGAGGTAGCGCCAAAGCGTTTCGTAAAGCTTCAATTCGCTCAGGTACAAGCCGATAGTAAATCCATGTACCGCGTCGTTCTTTCTCTAGCAAACCTGCTTCATACAGTACCTTTAGATGATGGCTGACAGTGGGTTGGGATAGCCCTAAAGGTTCTGTTAACTCACAAGCACAGGCTTCACTCGCAGGTTGATTGGCAATAAGACTAAGCAATTGTAACCGAGCCGGTTCTCCTAATGCTCGAAAAATTACTGCTGTTTGTGCTGCTTCGTCAGCCTTAATGCAGCATGAAAGCAGTGGTGTACAACAAGTGGAAATTTGTTTAGGTAAGTTCATATTCTTATATTGACATTCATCAATATATCTGACAACATATTGATATAGATCAATATTGATATTAATCAATGTTTGTGAAAATCCTACAAGGAGTAAAATTATGGCAGTTATGAAAACTCATGTGGCTTTAAATGTTACTGACATTGAAAAGTCTGTAGCATTTTATCGGGCAATGTTTGGTCTGGAACCTGTGAAGTATAAAGATGACTATGTCAAGTTTGATATTTCTAGCCCAGCGTTAAATTTGACATTGAATCTGGCTCCTAGCATCCAGGCTGGTGGTGCATTGTCTCATTTGGGTATACAAGTTGAAAGTACAGAAGAGGTGGAATCTGCTATCAGGAGGTTTACTGAGGCAGGGTTAGCATTGTTTACCGAAGATAATACTGATTGTTGCTATGCTTTGCAAGACAAAGTTTGGGTAACAGATCCAGATGGGAATCGTTGGGAAGTTTTTGTGGTGAAGGTGGGAGATACAGCCCCAGAAAAGAATTTAGTGGCTACAGTTAATTCGGCTGAGGTAGTTAAAGCTGTTAATAAGCCATGTTGTGCTTAGAGTAAACCTATAGGACTAGTGTGTATCTAAAAACTTAAGGGGACAAGTTGTTTGATTCTCCCCTAATTCTCCCCTTTTGATTTTTAAACTTCTAAAACTGATTACACTTGACCTAATAAAGGATAACTCTATGAGGTTTGTTACCTTAATAGATTCTGTACTGATTGTTGCTTGTATTACTCTGATGCCCGGTGTTACTGATGCTCAAACAGATACTACTATCAGCAGTAAACCAATAGCAGTGAATTTTAACAATTTACCCACTAATTCTACTAGTATTAGTTATCTAGAACCTTTGGATCTTGTTTCTTATGCTTACCAAGGAGGTCTTTTACAAGAGGGCATTCCGAGCGGAGGAACACTAGTACTAAAAACTCTAAGTAAAAATATTATTGCAAAAGATTTGGTAAGAGCTGCTGTAAGTGCAGAGAAATTACCAGCACAAGTTTTGAACGACCAAAATTATCTAAATGCTGTAGCGTTACAACTTGAAGTATTACCTGATGAGGCTGCCCTTGATTGAAATCACAAGCAGATGAAATTCTGGTATGGAGTTAGCATTACTTTCTTAGGACTTTCGGGCTATACCAAGGCTAAATTTATATCAATAAGCAGCTATGAATGCGGCTAATTTGGAGATTATTTAGAATAGAATCTTTTTGTTGACATAATACTTCTGCCTTGCGCCTCTGGTGACTTAGGTAGAACATAAAGAGGAGAGAAATGTGTTTGAAGATTGGCAACTTGATGAGCAATCAGGGCAATCAATTGAAACGTTTCGCCACGTTCGAGATGAAGTTAAGGGACGAGTTGTAAAGTGAATTGATTCCTTCAATTAATTATGGTTCTTCGATTTTAATAGGATTGTAAGTTAGTTTGCAGGTTGCTACAACTACAAATTAGGTTGGCGATCGCTTGAACTAATTTAGCTGGTTCCACAGGCTTAGTGATATGCTCCCCAAATCCGGCGGCGATTGCCTGTTGATAATCAGCCTCAGCTGCGTAAGCTGTAAGAGCGATCGCTGGAATTGTCCCTCCCATCTCTGGGGACATGGCTCTGATTTGACGGATTAACATATAACCGTCTACTTCCGGCATTCCAATGTCGCTTAACAGCAGATTTGGCTGGAACTGAGGCATAATTCGTAGTGCTTCCACAGCCGATGCTACCGGGTTTACTACCGCGCCAGACTGCTCCAGAATGAAAGCAATTAACTCTCGCGTATCACGCTCATCATCCACAAGCAGAACTTTCACCCCATTTAGATCGGTTAAATCATCAGGTTGTTTATCAATCTGGTGGCTATCTTGATGAATATTAATCATAGGTAGCATGACTGTAAAGGTTGCTCCCTGTTCTTCGCCTAAACTTTCTGCCTGAACTGTGCCTCCATGTAGCTCGACGATGTGACGAACAATAGCTAATCCTAATCCCAATCCCCCGAATTTTCTGGTAGTTGCACCATCAGCTTGTCGAAAGTATTCAAATACGAATGGCAAAAAGTCGGGGCTAATTCCCTTACCTGTATCACTAACTCGAAGTTGAGCTTGAGAACCAAGTGATTGTAAACTGATTTCTACCTGTCCACCTGGGGGCGTGAACTTAATAGCATTAGACAGTAGATTCCAGATAACTTGCTGCAAACGACCAGAATCACCTGTTATTAGGAATTTTGGATCGCACCTTTGGGGCGCTGAGAATGCAACTTGAATTTGGGATTTTAGATTGTCAGATTGGTTGTTAAAATCGATAGATTCTAAATTTCTGTGAGAATTTTCCAATTCAAAATCGTTCGACTGAGTGTAGGCGTTCACGTAGGGTTCCGCAGTAAAGTCTGAAATTGTAAATCGCAAATCGATAGATTTAGCTTGGGCGGCTAGACGTACAGTTTCTATTGCAGATGCGATCGCAGTTTCCAAATTCACAGGAGCAATATTCAGACTGAGTTTACCTTGCAAAATCCGAGAGACATCTAACAAATCTTCAATTAGTTGAGTCTGAAGCTTGGCATTGCGCTCAATGGTTTGGAGGGCGCGAGTAGTGGTTGCTTCATCATACTTTTTAGTTTGCAGTAACTTCGACCATCCCAGAATCGGGTTTAGCGGCGTGCGAAGTTCGTGGGAAAGAACCGCCAAAAATTCATCTTTAATCCGGTTAGCTTGGACTAATTGCTCTTTTTGCTGCTGTAACGAAGTCATTAACTCGGCGCGTTCTAGAGCAACCGCTACCTGATCGGAAGTTGCTTGCAGCAGGGCAATTTCTCCAGAAGTGAAGTGAGTACGGGTGCGGCTGGCAAAGGAGAGGACACCAAGGAGCTTTCCCTGAGCAATTAACGGTTGACCTGCATAGGCTGTGATCTCCAAAGCCTGGAGGATGGAGACATTTGGATGGGTAGAGTGCTGCACATCATTGACGACAATTTGATGGCGTTGTTGCGCCACTAATCCGCACATTTCTTGATTAAATTCCAGGTATTCAATTGCTTGAAATACTTCATCAGTAATGCCGTTCCAAGCTACTAAACGAAGTTTCTGCTTATTTTCATGTGTCTCAATTAAATAGTGGAAGTAGAAATGCAAATCCATCTGCGCCGAGAGTTTGCTAAACAAGCTGTTCATTAGATCCAGGGGGCGCTCGGTTGAAAGCAAATCACTTGTTGTTTCAGAAAGTAGCTTAAGTCTTTCACTACGCTCTTGCAAGGCAAGTTCAGCAAGCTGGCGTTCACGAAGAATGCGTTCGCGTTCGGTGATGTCAACTGCAACTCCTCCTACTAGGCGTTGCCCAGATGCATCGGCAATGGGAAACTTATATACCAAAAATTCTCCCAGAGTGCCATCTGTGCGTGGGGCAGACTCGATGGTTTCAACAACCTGATTTGTCTGGGCAACTATTCTAATGTTATTGAGGAAGGGTTGGGCGATTTCGGCTGGGTATAGGTCAAAAATGTTTTTATTAATTGCTTTATTTGTTGCTACATGAAATATGCTCAAATAAGTTGGACTAAGGTAAAGTACACGCCCGTCTGCATTCGTAATCCATGCTGCGGCTGGAATATTGTCCATAAAAGCTTGAAATTGCTCTTGACTCTGACTTAGAGCTTTTTTAGCTTGTTTAAGGTCACTAATATCAAGAATGAATGCAACTGATTTCTGCCGAGATTGTCCTAAAAGGGAGTAACCAACTACAACCGGGACAATAGAACCATCCTTGCGAATGCATTCCTTCTCATAGGGAGTACAAGTTCCCTTTGCTGTTGCCTCGGCAATAGCTAGTTCATCTAAATATTGGTACTCAGGAGGTGTGATATCAGTCCAGCGTAGTCTGCCTGTCTGAATATCTGCTTGGGTATAGCCGACAATTCGTAAGAACTCGTCGTTGGCTTCAGTGATGCTACCATTCACATCACCAAAGATAATGCCAACTATATTGGCTTTGACAAAACTCCTGAGACGTTCTTCACTTTCTTGGATAGCCTTCTCTGCTTGCTTGCGATCGCTAATATCTGTAGTGCTGCCAACTACGCGGACTGGTTTTGCATCAGCATCGCGTTGCACTACTATCCCCTGATCCAATATATAGATGTACTGATTATCCTGGTTGCGAATGCGATACTCGGCAGCATAGCGATCGCCATTTGCCAAAGCGATCGCCGTCTGCTCTTGTACACGCTGCAAATCTTCTGAATGAACAAGTTCACGCCACCAATTACCTGTTGGTTCAGCAATATCAAGGGAATAGCCCAAAATCCGGGTTAAACCATCGGTTCTTTCAACGGTATCCTGCTCTATATTCCAGTCATAAATGAGACAGTTGACCGCAGATGCTGCTAACTCAAAACGCTCATTAGCTAATTTCAGGCGTTCCTCTTTTTCCCGCAAGATTTGTTCGGCTTGCTGGCGTTGGCGTAGCGCAGCTTGCTGTTCGCTCAAATCGACAACAAAGCCAATGACAGTTTCTTCAGTGTCTCCCACTAGGACAGAACCGAGCAAAACCGGAACTCTTATGCCATCTTTACGGATGTATTCTTTCTCAAACGGTTTACAGACTCCGGCCGTTCTAAGTTCTTCCACCGAACGCTCACTCAAAAGCAGATACTCAGGTGGGGTAATCTCGCGCCAGTTAATTTGGTTAGCGGACAAATCTTCTTGCGTATAGCCGATCATCTTTAGAAAAGCATCATTGGCTTCCATGATCGACCCATTGTTCATATCAGTTACGATAACTCCAATGATGTTGGATTCTGCCAGCCGACTAAACCGCATTTCGCTATTTTGCAACAATTTCAGGCTTGTCTCTGCCTTGCGTCTGGCAGTTCGCAACTCTGAAGAAAGGGCAGTAATTAAGAAGGATACTACTGAGAATGTGGCTAATCGTACCAAGACATTCGGGCTGAGAAAATCGAACGAGTAGACTGGCTCGATCAAAAAATACAGAGCAGTTGTAACAGAAAGGGCGATCGCAAGTACTCCAAGCCTCATGCCGCCATACCAGGCACTGATTGCCACAGCAGCATAAAATAATGTAAATACACTCGGATCGAAGACTGGCAACAACAGTCGCGTCAGCAACAACGCCACTATGACTGTCAGAAGCATCACACCATAGGTTAGTAACCAGGAGCGCATTATCAAAATTTTTTCGGGTGCTTTCACCATCATCTTAGGAGTCCTCCCGTTGCTCCGTTTTGAGGAGATACTCGTTCAGTAATCTTTTGCCTGGTTCGCCCATCTTCTGTAACATTTCTTCAATGAGCTTTAGTGCCATCTGTGAAGGCACTGTAGATCCGTTCTCCCAGCGATTAACTGTTCGCATGGAAACTCCCAACTTGGCTGCAAACTTTTCCTGAGATAGATCGAGGTGCTGCCGAAGTTCACGGATTAAATCTGAAATTTTTAGTGACTTTTCTAGTTCCATAATGGGAAGAGTAAGACAGGTGTCTCGCCATTTGTCTCCAGCTTGAGGAAGAATTTCAATAGCCATTAGTTATTATCAATTTTATCTTTTGGCGAAATCCCAATATTTACTTATCGTCCTCATTAATTACTGTTCACTAATGTAAGCCCCGCTCATGCTTGTGATAACTGTTAACTGTTTTAAGGTGATACGACAAAACTTGTTGAGACAAAATAATTGTAGAAGGTAACTATAAAATAAACATTAAATTTTATCAGGTAGGTCATCCAAAAATAGTATTATTATAAACAATTTAATAAGTTTCAATAATCACGCACCTAAAAAATGCATGACTAGGGCATCATCTTGCCATAATTCATACTTTACTTAATATTTTATATATAGTAATCCTAAATCATTTGGGGAAATTTAATATCGTGAATGGTAACTTAGATTAACATTCATACAGATATTTTGGTTTGGATAAATAAGCTTTTCCAAATTATCTCTAATTTTGCCAAAATGATCTTAAATGGGTTTCAAAAAAAAATGTAGTTGACTTTACTTCCAAGGTAAGATTCCAATAGCGAAGCTGTAAAGTTATGATAGGATTTAAATCAAAATTTTTGCCTAATCCATATTATTGTTTTGATTAATCAACATTCTGAAAACCTTATCAACCCTCAACTGGAAAATTTACCAGGTGAAGGCTATATATTTAGTTCGTTTGATTGGTTTTGTCTTTGGTATCCTCCAGGCTGGCTAATTTTATTCAACCGTCATTGGCAGCACTATCATACCGATTCAGATGGTTGGAATTGGCTGGAATATGGGTTATTTTTAGTTCCTGGCGGATTTTATCTGGCGCTGCTGAGTCGTTGGTTACGTCTTGGTTTTCGTTCACCCCGAACAGAAGTTAGTGAATTTGATCCTAAATATCAACAAGCTTTTAGCAAAGAAGTTCTCGGTCCTATCGTTAAATACTACTTTCGTGGAGAATTACAACGAGTCGAAAACTTGCCACAAACAGGGCCATTAATTGTGGCAATGAATCACGCAGGGATGTCTTTTCCTTGGGATTTTTTGACCTTGGGTTATTTATTAGGTGAAGCTAGAGAATGGGGAGTGCAACTTCTAGCAAATCCAGCATTATTTGAGCATCCTTGGATGATTTGGTGGTTACCACCTAAATGGTCACAGGTTTTGGGTGGTGTGCGAGCCGAATTAAATGATTTTGAAGCCGCAATGGCTGCACCAACGCCTACAGCGAACGCCCAAGGTGAAATTATTTTATATGCACCCGAAGGTATCCGCGGCCCTCTAAAAGGTTGGAGGAGACGCTACCAACTAGAAAAGTTTGATGTGAGTTTTATTAAGTTGAGCGATCGCTATCAAATTCCTATTCTCCCGGTAGTTTGCATTGGGAGCGAATCTTTACATCCTTGGGCTGTTAATTTAAAACGATTGCAACGATTAGTCAAATTACCATTTTTGCCTTTTTCACCTTTAATGCTTGTCTTAGTTCTGTTTCCTTCAATGGGAGTTTGGGCAATGAGAACTCGACTGCGTTACTTTATTCAGCCTTTGGAAACAGCAGAATTGCACAAGTATTCAAATAAAGGGCGTACAGTGGCTTATCGGCAGGCACAAGAATTACGAGAAAAACTGCAAATTCAAATTAATCAGTTATTGAAACAAGTTTAATTTTACGAGTTAATTTAAATCAATCTTTTAAAAAACAATTTACTTAAGTATAAAAGTTTTGTAACGTAACATAGTTTTTTACCCCACTTCCATTCCTCTCCCTGAAAGGTAGCAAGGCTTTAAAACCCAGTTTTAATTTTCTCTGCTTGTATGAAACCACCCTGCAACCCCTCCCCGTTTGCGGCTACGGTGACACATATCTCTATACAAAACCAAAGTCTTGTAGATCCTCCTAAATCCTCCGATAAATTGGAGGACTTTGAAAGGTTTTTGCCCCCCTTTTTAAGGGGGGTTGGGGGGATCAAAGCCTGTGGGGTAATTCTAAAAGAATTGTGTACACCGTAGCCGCAAGGGGGGAGGATAAAGCACAGCTTTGGCGGGGTGGAGTTTTTTGGGTTTAAGAAGTAATAAAGCGGACAATATTTCGATATATTTTTTACAAAATTACTATTGTTAATCCAACCAATTTAATTATTAAATTGGTTTTTCCATAACAAAATTTATCAGCTTTTGCCCTCTACGTTCTACCTCTTGCTGTTTCACAACAATAAAATTCTGTCTTTCAAAAAACGGTTTAGCTGTAATACTGGCTTCTGTAAATAACTTTTCAATACCTAAAGACTTTGCTTTTGATTCAAGCTGTTCTAAGATTTTCTTACCAACTCCTTTTCTTTGAAAATCTTTATGGCAGTAAAAACGATCAATATGTCCATTAGCCTCTAACTCCCCAAAACCAATAATTTTACCCTGCTCCTCGGCTACATAAGTAAACTTACTCCCCAAACCTTTAATCCAAACCTCAATATCCATATTTGCTGGTGCCCAAGCATCTACTTGTTCTTGTGTGTAATCACGAATATTTACTTCATGAATAGTGTCGTAGAACAATTTCATAATTTCTTCGGTATCAGTTATTTCGTATATTCTTAATTTCATAAGAAAGGTAATTAATGACAAGGAAATTTACTAGAAATAGTATCAGCACTGGCGGATCTACTTCAGCTTCCGAGTGTAGTGCTTTTTTGCTTATACAGCAGAATTCATCAGATTAAACCTCATATAGACAATTTTTATAGTACAAATATACTAATTAGCTGCTAAAATGCCTTAAAAGTCAGCTAGCTTTGCTTGAGGTAGTATGAAACAAATCCAAGACACGGATAAAAAGCCCATTTTACTCAAAGTTTCGTTGTTGCCTATATCTGTAACTACAGCTATAGCGCCACTGCAACCCCAGCAGGAAAAAATCATTAGTGAACAAGAGCGTTTGATAAGACAAGTCAAACGTATCAATCAGATGGCGGGAGAGTTAGAAGCAGCGATATTAGAGTTGAAAGCGATCGCCAACACACTGAATACTCAAAAACGTTACCCAGTTTTAAAGCAGGAGCTATGGAAAAATATTTGTCACTATTTCGCAGTTAGCGTCCCTTGGGTGAAACGAAAGCCTGACGACTCATTTATTCTGACAACGCGAAAAGTTGATTTATTCCGAGCCGAAAGGGAAGCCGCACTTCTAGCACAGCAACTTCGTCAGCAAACCAAAAAAAGATTAGCATCGCAGCGACACAGAAAAAACAAGAATGGGGCTGAGGCTGATACAAAAAGCTTCTTCAAAAAGATATTAGTCCACAAATCTTAAAATTATTAACATTCAACGGCAGATCACCCCTGAGGTTGTAACAGTTATGCTGATTGAAGTGGCAGAAGGAAATTTTTCCTCAAAATTACTTAGTATACTGCCATTGCTAATTGTTACCAACTATGATAGCAATTAGGCAAACTGCCCTAAGATTGCACCTCCGTAAAACCGAGTGCAACATCAGGGACAATCAATCAGCGCACAGAAGAGGTAAAAAGAAGGTGTTAAAAACACTTTTAGTGATTGCCGTTGGTTTTTTACCGTCCCTGATTTCTCTGTGGGTGATCCGCAAAACTCATGCGCGATCGCGCTTACGACTCAGACAAGCAGCCATGAATTTTTCAGCTGTACAGAGGCGGCAAAATCTTAGACCTGTAGAAAGCGATCGCTATTATTTAGAAGGTGTGGGTTACCTAATTGGCGATATCAGCTGCAAATTTAATGCCCGATCTGGCTATATGCGTTGTGCTGTCAATCCCGAAGGCCCTTGTAACGGTTGCCGTCACTACGAACCTAAGGAATTAGCTGGTAAGGAAAAAAGGGTTTAAGAGTCCTTACTTAGAACTTCACAGAATGACAAAGTGACTTCATAGCACATTCCCAAATAGAATCGGGAAATGATATGATTATCAGTATTTATAATAATTTGTATTTACAAAGACTTTGAATATTTGTCTTTGCATGTTCAAATAAGAATGATTTAATATAATTCGTGCAAAAGTGGAAATCTGCGTCATTTTATTTGCAGATTACAAACTTTAGTATTAACTTTTGCCGAATATCTAATAACTAGATGATTATTTAACGATGAATAACGCGATCGCTCAGACAACAGCATTATTATCAACTTGCGCTTTGCTATTAACAGGCTGTGGCGGTGGCTCTGTGACAAATTCTCCAGATAATACCACGAATAACACTACAACTAACACCGCCCAGACAACAACTACACCAGGTGCTATTCCCATCGGTATTGCCTTAGCGCAAACCAGCAACGTAGCATTACTTGGTCAAGAAGGATTCGTGGGAGCCAGAATTGCCGAGAAGTATTTCAATAGTAAAGGTGGTATTAATGGCACTCCGATTAAATTGGTAAGCCAAGATACTGGCGGTGATGAAGCTGGAGCAATTAACGCTTTTCAAACTTTAATTAACAAAGATAAAGTTGTCGGCATTGTTGGCCCTACTTTATCGCAGCAAGCTTTTAGTGCTGATCCCATCGCCGAACGTGCTAAAGTCCCAGTTATTGGCGCATCAAATACCGCAAACGGGATTCCAGAGATTGGTGATTATGTCGCTCGTGTATCTGCTCCCGTCTCTATAGTTGCCCCTAATTCGCTGAAAGCTGCACTCAAGCAGAATCCTCAAATTAAAAAAGTAGCAGTTTTTTATGCTCAAAATGATGCATTTAACAAATCAGAAACCGAGATTTTTCAAAAAGCAGTTAAAGAACAAGGGCTAGAATTAGTAACAGTTCAAAAGTTCCAAACTACCGATACCGACTTTCAAGCCCAAGCTACCAACGCAATTAACTTAAAACCAGATTTAGTAATTATTTCGGGTTTAGCTGCTGATGGTGGTAATTTGGTGCGACAACTGCGAGAGTTGGGTTATAAAGGCATAATTGTTGGTGGTAATGGTCTGAATACACCCAATGTTTTATCTGTTTGTAAAGCCCTTTGCGATGGTGTACTGATTGCTCAAGCTTATAGTCCTGAATATCCTGGTGAGATTAATAAGGTATTTCGCCAAGCATATGTTGAGCAATACAAGAAAGAACCCGCCCAATTTACCGGTCAAGCTTTTGCGGCGGTGCAGGTGTATGTTGAAGCGCTTAAAGAGTTGGATAAAAAAAACAAAATCAGCACATTACCTATTGATAAACTCCGTACAGAATTGAACAAGCAAATACTAGCTGGAAAGTATAATACTCCTTTAGGTGAGATTGCTTTTACACCAGTAGGTGATGTGATTCAAAAAGAATTTTACGTCGCCCAAATTAAGATGGATAAAGATGGAAACACTGGAAAATTCGTATTTATAAAATAGTTGCAACATGGATATAACTCTATTTCTGCAACAATTTTTGAACGGATTATCTATTGGTAGTATCTATGCAATTTTTGCATTGGGATATACCTTAGTTTATTCTATTTTGGGCATCATTAATTTAGCTCATGGCGCGATTTTTACCTTGGGCGCATATTTAACTTATGCCCTTATGGGTGGTAACTTTGGATTTAATGGCTTGCTAGCTAATGCAGTCTTGCCGATAAAATTACCATTTGCTATCGCCTTAATTTTAGGAAGTACCTTGGCGGGATTGGTAGGGGTAGTGATGGAACGGCTTGCTTTCCAACCTTTACGCCGTCAAGGATCTGATCCCTTGCTAACCGTTGTTTCCAGCTTGGGGGTAGCAGTGGTAATTGTGAACTTAATCCAGTATTTAGTAGGAGCAGAAAGTTACACATACCCCGCAAATACTTATGGTAATTTACCGCCTTCTATTAATTTTGGTACTCAAGAAAAGGAAATTCCTATTCGCACCGTTCAGATAATAATTTTTGCTGTATCAGTTGTGATTGTGGCAATTATTACCTACTTTATCAATCGGACTAAATATGGTAAAGCAATGCAGGCGATCGCAGAAGATCCAACAACAGCGAGTTTGTTAGGAATTAATAGCGATCGCTTTATCATTTTAACATTCTTTCTCAGCAGTTTTCTAGCAGGATTAGCAGGAACTTTAGTTGCTTCTAGTGTTAGTATTGCCGGGCCATATTTTGGTATTGCTTTTGGATTACGGGGTTTAGCAGTAATTGTCTTAGGTGGTTTAGGTAGTATTCCCGGCGCAGTTTTAGGAGGATTGCTCATTGGTTTAGTTGAAGCTTTTGTTCCGGCGGAATATTCCGGTTACAAAGACGCTGTAGCCTACGGAATATTATTTATCATGTTGTTAGTTAGACCCCAAGGTTTGCTAGGCCGTCGGTTTATTCAGAAAGTTTAAAGAGATGTAGCGCAATGAAAACATACACCAAACAAAAATTAACTTTTGATGATTTTTTGAAAGAGTGTTCAGAAGAAGGTTTATATGAACTTGTGGATGGAAAAATTGTAGAAGTGCGTGCAACTAGAAAACATGATGATGTCGCCAATTTTATGTTGTTTGGTTTAAATGATGAAATTAGACGACTAAACCTCAATTATGTAGTTAATAACACAGCAGTTTTTAGAACTGTAACTGCCAATGGAATCGAGCAAGGACGCAAGCCTGATGTAAGTGTCATAGATAAAGATGTATGGCGCTCAAATCGTTCTGCTTATTCTGCACTTGAAGAACCCATCCAGCTAGCTATCGAGGTAACATCAACTAATTGGGAAGATGACTACATTGATAAATTAGATGAATATCAACGTTTAGGTGTTACAGAATAATTGTAGATTATTTGGCAATTGGTTCAAGAGAGTATTTGGGAAATCCCAAAGTTCCGACTGTGTTTGTTTTTATATTAGATGCTGAGGGTAAATATCAACGTACACACTTTAGAGGTTCTGAACGAATTATGTCACGAACTTTACCTGAGCTGGCGTTAACAGCAGAGCAAATATTAGCAGCTTAATCAAAATATTTTACAATGGCTGAATTTTTCTCTACTTATGAATCACCAATAGTCTACATGGTATTGGAGGCTTTATTAGGATTATCGCTTTATTTACCTCTGATGGCTGGACAATTGTCTTTAGCTAGTCCTGGATTTTATGCTTTAGGTGGATATATTGCAGCGATTTTATCTACAAAAGTTTTTCCATCTAGTAATAATTTATTTCCGATTCCATTACTTTTATTAGAAATGTTGATTGCTGGTTTAATCTCCGGTATATTAGCCGTAATAGTTGGAATTCCAGCATTACGGTTGCGGGGAATTTATTTAGCGATCGCAACTATTGCTTTTGTAGAAGTATTGCGAGTTGTATCCTTAAATCTAGATATTACAGGCGGTGCTGTAGGGATTTTTGGTATTCCTCAGCCATTCCAAAGCCAACTTGAATATTTATGGATTGCCATACCATTACTATTAATTAGTATGGTGTTATTTTACCGTTTAGAACGTATTCGCACAGGTAGAGCATTCATCGCCATCCGTGAAGATGAATTAGCTGCCAGTGCAATGGGAATTAACCCCACTTACTACAAAGTTTTAGCCTTTACTCTCGGAGCAATGCTTGCTGGAATTGTAGGTGTAATTAGCGCTCATTTTCTCAATACCTGGAATGCTCGACAAGGTACTTTTGATGCTAGCATTACCTATTTAACAATTGTGTTAATTGGTGGTTCTAGAACTTTTTTAGGTTCGGTTGTCGGTGCTATTGTCTTGAAAGTATTATTAGAAATTATTTTACGAAGAATAGCCGATATAGCAGGATTACCCAATTGGTTAGCCCAATTCTTACGAGATGGGAGATTAATTATTTATGGTATATTAATAGTTTTAGGAACTATATTTTTCCCCCAAGGCTTTGTTACTCCAGATATTTTGAAAAACTGTAAGAAGCAATTGACAAAGTTAATTTCTAAAACATTAAAACAGACAAGTTAATAAATAGAAGAAAAGTAACGAAAATTATGATTTGTGAAAAAGCAGCCGATTTAATTAAGGCAGCGCAATGACAAACAACATTGTTTTAGAAGCCAAATCACTGACTCGCCGTTTTGGGGGGTTAGTGGCGGTAAATAATGTATCTTTTACAGTCAATCAACATGAGATTTTTGGATTAATTGGCCCTAACGGTGCTGGGAAAACAACACTGTTTAATTTGATTACAGCTTTTATTCCCCTTTCTAGTGGAGAATTACGCTATCAAGGTGCTAACATTTCCCAACTACGCCCCGATCAAATTGCAGGTTTAGGTATCGCTCGAACTTTTCAAAATATTCGCTTATTTGGTGATTTATCAGCATTAGAAAATGTTATAATTGCCCGACATTTGGATAATAAAAGTAATGTATTAACAGGACTTTTGGGATTACCACCAGCGCGTCGGGAAGAGAAAAAAAGTAGGCGAAAAGCTTTACAATTATTAGATATGGTAGGCTTGAGCGATCGCGCTGACGAGAAAGCTAAAAACTTTGCCTACGGCGATCAGCGTCGGCTGGAAATTGCCCGTGCTTTAGCCCTAGAACCACAAATCTTACTTCTCGATGAACCGGCGGCGGGGATGAACCCCAATGAAAAGCAGCAACTGAGTGAATTTATCCGTAGTCTGCGAGAACAGTTTAATTTAACAATTGTGCTGATTGAACACCATGTACCCTTGGTTATGGGTTTATGCGATCGCATTGCAGTATTAGATTTTGGGCAATTGATTGCATTGGGTGAACCATCTGTAGTTAGAAATGATCCAGCTGTGATTGAAGCTTATTTGGGAAATTAATGATAACTAAATTGAGAATTACAAAATTTGTTGCAATTCCTCAATAGTATTTGCAGTTACAACATTTCTTAAAATTGTCTTCAAACGTTCTAAATCCTGAATCTGGTTAATTTGTGGCATCAACTGTAAGCCGCGATCGCTGAATTTCAATTCTAAATTAATTTCAATCGCAGAAAGTATTCCTCGCAGTTCCCCGCTTACTTCCCCGCTTGCTTTCCCGCGTGCTTCTCCTTCGCGTAAAATTTCTTGATACCAAGGTGACTCACGTAATACGGACATATCCCACCTCATGATTTCTTGAACGAGCGTGTTCTCTAAAACAAACGTAGCAAAAAAAGCTAGAACTGTTTCCAGTTGGTTTAGTTGTTCATCAGCACGGAGAATTTGCAATGCTTCTCTAATAATAGATTCATTTTCACCACCTTTGAGAATGGGTACAAATGGCAGTAAGGATGGTAAGGGTTGTTGAAAAGCAATATTGACATCAATTTCCCACAGGTTAATTACCCGATAATCTTGTATTGCCCGTAATCCTGCAATATTTGATGTAAAGCTTGTGGGTATTTCGTTGTTACCAGTTTTAAGAATATTGATCAGAACAGGATATGTTGGTAAGTTATATTTTTCTTCTGCAAGTGCAGCGTATGCACGCATCCGACGTGGCATATTGGATTGATAGCGTAATTGTAATTCGTTGAGAAGCAAAAATTCTCCGTGTTGAGGACTACTGACACGGATTAAAACATCACTTTCTCGGCTAATCCACTGAAATTCACTATTTAGAATTTCTCTAGCAACAACATCAGGAATCTGCGTTACCCATCTTACCCAGTTATCGGGTGCGAGGCTGATTAATTTTTTGGTGCTGACATCAGCAGGCCTTGTCATCAGGGTATAGATGCTCTCAATAAGTAAGGTTTATCGTAACTTGAAGTGTGGCATTACACTAAATAATTTTGTAATAGCTAAAGCGATCGCCCTTGGCGTTGGCAAAGCCATCGCTTTCGTGTTTAATAAAAGCAAATTTGCTGAGTTCCTATATTGAATTTGGGCAGTCGTTTATTGAATTTGGGCAGTCGTTTATTGAATTCGGGCAGTCGTTTATTGAATTCGGGTAGTCGTTTATTGAATTCGGGTAGTCGTTTATTGAATTCGGGTAGTCGTTTATTGAATTCGGGTAGTCGTTTATTGAATTCGGGTAGTCGTTTATTGAATTCGGGCAGTCGTTTATTGAATTCGGGTAGCCACAAAGGGCTTACGCACCCTTAAACGTGGTTTTCAGCGAGTCTTTGATACTACCGTATTGTCCTTGTAGAGAAGTCGCACAGAAGCCCACATTCACCGTCGATATGAGTGTGTACACTATTTACGCAGATATAATTGTGAGAAATTCGTCTAAAGAATGCACTGCGATCGCACTATCCATTAAATTTTCTAATCTTTCCACACTTTCACCCTCAAGCCTTGCTTCCACCTCATGAGGAATTTCACCAAAACGTCGTCGCAATACTCGGATTAACTGCCGTTGTACACCTTGCTGAAGACCTAGCTGAATACCTCTTTGCTCAATTTCCTGATACCAAGGCGATTCTCGCAATACTGCCATATCCCACCTCATGATTTGCTGCACTAAAGGCGTGTCTAAAACAAAGCTAGCAAAAAATGCCAGCAATGATTCTAATTGGTTCAACTGTTCATCTGCTCGTAACGCCTGTAATGCGCGTTGCACAACTGCTACCTCTCCCCCTCCTCGCAGGATTGGCACAAACGGTAACAACGATGGTAATGGTTGATCAAACACTATTGCAGCATCGATTTCCCACAAATTAATCACGCGATAATCTTGGATGGCACGTAATCCCAAAAATTCCTGCTCGTAACTACTGGCAATAGTTAAGGTGGATGGTGGCGGTAAAATGTTAACAAGTACTGGGTAAGTTGGCAATCGGTAGCGTTCTTGTGCCAAGGCAGTATAAGCTCTCATACGTAGAGGCATCTGTGCTGTATAACGCAGTTGTAGTTCATTTAGTACGAGAAAATCTCCGTGAGTGGCACTATATGCCTTCACTAAAACATCTGTCTCCCGGCTAATCCAGTGAAACTCAGAACCGAGAAGAATTTCTTTCGCCACAACTTCAGGACGCTGTGTTACCCACTGTACCCATGCATCGGGAGCTAAATTAATTAGTCGCTTGCTACCAATATCTGCTGCTTTTGCCACAGGACGCTTAATATATTTATCAGTAATTAATCGTACATTATAAAGATTGCAGTATTCTGGCGTTGGTTTTTAAGTTAAAGCAATGTCTACGCACTGTTTTAAGAAATGTATGATTGATGTATGTTAGGTTTTGAATCAAGATTTTTGGATGTAAACCGCCGATGAAAGCCGATAGTAAACCAAACTATACAATTTTAGAAGTTCAAGAACTTGATGTTAATTATGGCGGTATCCAAGCTCTCAAAAAAATTAATTTAATTATTCAAAAAGGCGAGGTAGTTACTCTAATTGGTGCTAATGGTGCTGGTAAAACTACTACACTCCGCGCCATATCTAAAGTAGTTAATCCTAAGAGTGGCGGAATTATCTATAATGGACATAATATTACCCGCCGCCAAACTCACGAAGTTGTACAACTTGGGATTGCCCATTGTCCAGAAGGACGGAGAGTATTAGCGAGGCAAACAGTATTTGATAACTTACTTTTGGGTGCTTATATTCGCTCCAATCAAGCAGAGATAAAAGCAGATATTCAGCGCCAATTTGAGCTATTTCCGCGTTTGTCACAAAGACGCAATCAACTAGCAGGAACCCTTAGCGGTGGTGAACAACAAATGTTAGCGATTGCTCGTGCTGTAATGAGTAAGCCACAACTATTACTTTTAGACGAGCCTAGCTTAGGTTTAGCACCTGCGATCGTCCGGGAAATCTTCTCGATTATTGAAAATCTCCGTGCTACAGGCGTGACTATCCTGTTAGTTGAGCAAAACGCTAATCTTGCTCTGCAAATTGCCGATCGCGGTTATGTTTTAGAAGCTGGTTCTATAACTTTAACAGGCGCAGCATCAGAATTAATTAGTGATGAGCGAGTTAAAAAAGCTTATTTAGGGTAATTAATTAAATCAAAATTTGCGAGGTACAAGCAGATGGTAAAATCACCAACTAAACCGCTAACTTTAGAAGAGTTTTTGAAACTACCAGAAACAAAGCCTAGCTCAGAATACATCAAGGGTCAAATTATTCAAAAGCCAATGCCTCAAGGGAAGCATAGCATATTACGGGGTAAATTAGTCACAGCTATAAATGAAGTAGGTGAAAGTCGAAAAATTGCTCTTGCTTTCCCAGAATTGCGGTGTACTTTTAGCGGACGTTCGATTGTCCCTGATGTAGCTGTGTTTGCTTGGGAACGAATTCCCTTAGATGAATGTGGAGATGTGGCTAATGTCTTCAATACTTATCCAGACTGGACAATTGAGATTCTTTCGCCAGATCAAAGCCAAACTAAAGTAACCGGAAATATTCTACATTGTTTAAAACATGGTAGTCGTTTAGGTTGGTTAATTGATCCAGGCGATCGTTCTGTTTTAATTTATCCACCAAAGCAGCAACCAGAACTTTTACAAGAAGAACAACAAATATTACCAGTTCCCGATTTAGTTAACGGCTTTCAATTAACTGTAGGGCAACTATTTGGATGGTTGAAGTTATAAACAATTATATAAATTTATATCTAGCTTTGGGAATATTAAAAGTAGTAATTTACTCAAGTTAAAGCGAGATAACGGGACTTAGTGAATCTGTTGGAATGAAAGGATATGTTGTATTTGATTTTGGTGGCTATGAACCTCTAAATGGATTTGTTGATATAGCTTTAGAAAAATTGCTCAAAAGGCTTTAAGTAAAACTACATTGACAGCATTTATAACTTTTCCTAATAATTAGTATTATTAAATATTATTACGATTTTTGCCCTATATTAATATTTGCAGCCCTCCTTGCAGATATCTATATTTGTTTAGCGGCGAATTCTATTCAGCGGAATAATTACAACCCATGAGTCAAATAGTCTGGATCGCAAGACACGCTAACCGCCTAGATTTCGTAAACCCTGATTGGTTTCTCACCGCCGAACGGCGCTACGATCCACCCTTGTCTGATGACGGTATGGTGCAGGCACAACAGTTAGCAAAGCGCTTAAAAGGAGAGAATATTAGCCATATTTTCGCCTCTCCTTTCCTGCGAACCGTACAAACGGCAAACGCAGTTGCAGAAGTGCTAAACTTACCGATCAAATTGGAAACAGGTTTGAGTGAATGGCTAAATCCAGCTTGGATGACAGAAGAACCTGAAAGACTCTCAACTCCAGCGTTAGCAGAATTATTCCCCAGAATTGACACCAGCTATACTTCGCGCATCGCCGCCAAATATCCTGAAACTCACGAAAAAGTCCGAGAGCGTTCTGGGCAAACTGCTAGATGTTTAGCTACTGAGTTCTTCCCACAGGATATCCTGCTAGTAGCTCATGGTGCATCTGTATTGGGGGGAGCAATGGGGCTAGTGGGGGAAATTGCCAAAACAGAAGTCAAAGCTTCTCTATGTTCCCTGGTAAAAGTCGTGCGCGAAGATCCAGAATGGTTGCTAGAACTAAAGGGAGATACTTCTCATTTAACCCACATAGAGGAAGTAATTCGATTTGCTTAAACCTCTGATAGATATTTGCTTTCATGGCTTCTGCTACGTTGGGTATATCTTACAAATAAGCAATTAATTAGCGAATAAATTCTATGACATTGTTACTAGCAGGAGACATCGGCGGTACGAAAACTATTCTGCGATTGGCTGAAACATCAGATTCAGCAGGTTTACATACTATTTATCAGGAAAGTTACCATAGTGCCGATTTTCCTGATTTAGTACCGATAGTGCGGCAGTTTTTGGCCAAAGCTAATACATCATCAATACCAGAAAAGGCTTGTTTTGCGATCGCAGGTCCCATTGTCAAAAATACTGCCAAACTAACCAATTTAGTCTGGTTTCTGGATACCGAACGTCTACAAAAAGAGTTGGGTATCCGGCATATTTCTTTGATTAACGACTTTGCAGCGATTGGCTATGGTATTTTAGGTTTACAAAGACAAGACTTGCTGACGTTGCAAGTTGGCAAATCTCAACCCGAAGCACCTATTGCAATTATTGGTGCTGGTACTGGTTTAGGACAAGGATTTTTAATTAAACAAGGAAACAACTATCAAGTCTTTCCCTCAGAAGGTGGACACGCTGATTTTGCCCCTCGGAATGAGATAGAGTTTCAACTGTTGAGATACCTGCTGGGTAAACATGATATCCAACGCCTTTCTGTGGAACGGGTAGTTTCTGGAATGGGAATTGTGGCGATTTACCAATTTTTGCGCGATCGCAAATTTGCCGCAGAATCACCAGACATTGCCCAAATCGTCAGAACTTGGGAACAAGAAGCCGGACAAGAAGAGAGAAGTGTTGATCCTGGTGCTGCTATTGGGAAAGCAGCCTTGGAAGGTAGCGATCGCCTTTCGGAACAAACTTTGCAATTATTTATAGAGGCTTATGGTGCAGAAGCCGGCAATCTCGCTCTTAAACTCTTACCTTATGGTGGCTTATACATCGCTGGTGGAATTGCGCCTAAAATTCTACCTTTAATCCAAAATAGCGGTTTCTTATTAAATTTCACTCAAAAAGGCAGGATGCGCCGCCTCCTCGAAGAGATACCCGTGTATATTATCCTCAACCCGCAAGTGGGACTAATAGGTGCTGTTTTATGTGCTGCTAGGTTATAACAGCTAGCATCATCAGTAATATCTGCATCTCGAAAGCAAAAAATATGACAATTAAGAGCCTGTTGCCATTACTCGCTGCCACCTTTGTTTGCGGTGGATCTATTCTCGTGGAGGCGCGTCAACCCAAAACTCCGACGACTGTTGTTAAACCCAAGCCAAAGGTTACTCAACCCGTGCAGCCACAATGGAAATTATACACGGCTCCAGATGGGCGGTTTACTATTTTGATGCCGGGAAGCCCCGACAGAAATACCCAATCCCAAAAAACTTACATGGGGGAAATTGACTTAGAAATATTTGTCGCTCAACCACCAAAACAGCAAGTAGCTTATGTAGTTGCTTACAATGATTTTCCTTATAGTTACGGTCAAATAACTGACCCTCAAACTGTACTTAATAATGCGCGGGATATGGCTTTAAAGACTACGAAAAGTAATTTAATTAGTCAGCGAAATATTCGTAGTTATAATAATCATCCTGGTAAAGAAATTGAGTACATCAATTCTGGAGGGAAAATCACTAAAAGTAGAATGTATGTTGCCGAAGGAAGATTGTATCAAGTAATGGCAATAACTACAAAAAAACAGCAGAAAACATTAGCTAAAACCATTACGGGATATTTAAATTCTTTCAATGTGGTTTTGAAAAAACCAAATAACTAAGGCAATTTCTGTTAATAAATCACCTAAAACCTTTACCATATTAGCCTTGCAATCAATTGCAGGGCTAATAACTACAGGACTTATACTAATTCTGTATGAAGATGCGCTAAACTATCATATTTAAGTGCAAGACAGAAGAGAGAGAAACGTAGACGCAAAGCGGCTTGGCGCAGGCTACCGCAAAGGACGCATACTCCTACGGAGAAGCAAGCTACGCGCAGCGTCTCGTCAGAGAAGGACACAAAGAAAGAAAGGAAAAAGTTAAAAGGGTTTGGCACAGCCTCCCAAAGAAATGGCATTACGCAACTATCATAATCGTTCGCATATCTACTGCTCTGATAAATAGCTGCTGGCAAGTCATCATAGGGTTTCAAAATTTTGAATTACCTCCATTTTCAACAAAGCTTCATCCTACATTGAGGAAGCACCGAAACGATAACCTTTGCCGTAGACAGTGTGAATCAGGGCAGTTTCTCTACCTACCTCAATCTTACGGCGCAGCAAACGAATTAATGCCGCGATCACATTACTACTAGGTTGTTCTTCCTCTGACCACAAATTTTGCATAATCTGGGCATGAGTCATTAGTTGTCCAGTGTGTTCCATAAAATATTGGAGCAGCTGGCTTTCTTTTTGCGATAGCTCAATTATTCGTCCTTGGCGATAGGCTACTTGATTTTCCCAATCGAGTTCTAAATCAGCGACAGTTAAACGTCCGGTGGTGGTTTCATAAGTTTGGGAACCGGAACGACGCAATAAAGCACGGACTCTAGCTAATAACTCCCGCAGTTCAAAAGGTTTAACTAGATAGTCATCTGCACCAGCATCTAAACCTTGTACGCGGTCATCTAGAGTATCCTTAGCTGTGAGAAACAGCACGGGAGTGGTTTTGCCTTGCCGTCGCAATTGCTGACAAATCTCTAACCCCGTTTTTCCTGGCAGCATCCAATCTAAAATTAGTAGGTCGTAACTGCCTGCTTGTGCATATTCACTACCACTTGTGCCATCGTAAGCGGCATCTACAATGTAACCCTCACGAGTTAATAGGCGACTCAAGGGTTCAGTTAATTCAACTTCATCATCAACTAATAAAATTCTCATGCTGCTTGTGGTAAGCATATAGAGATATTATTCAACTGCCAGAACGCCAAGGATATTAAGAAAAAGAATGCTGACTGTTGCATTGCCAAAAGGGGAACTCCTTAAAAATAGCATCCGCCTGCTACAATCTGTGGGATTAGATTTTAGTGCTTTTTTAGATTCAGGAACTCGCCAACTTCAAATTCCTGACACTAAGGGAGTTGCAAAAGCTTTGTTGGTACGGGCGCAAGATGTGCCTGTTTATGTGGAATATGGTCAAGCACAACTGGGTGTTGTCGGTTACGATGTGCTGCGGGAGAAGCAACCGCAAGTTGCCCACTTGGTAGATTTGCAGTTTGGGCATTGTCGGATGTCAGTGGCGGTAAAAGCATCCAGTTCTTACCGATTGCCTTTAGATTTACCACCGCATGGTAGAATTGCCTCCAAGTATGTGAATTGCGCTCGTGAATATTTCCACAGTTTGGATTTACCTGTGGAAATAGTGCCGTTGTATGGTTCAGTTGAACTAGGCCCGATTACTGGAATGTCAGAAGCGATCGTGGATTTGGTTTCTACAGGGCGGACTTTGCGCGAAAATGGTTTGATTGAAATTGCTACTCTCTATGAAAGTACGGCGCGGTTGATTGCCCATCCTCTAAGTTACCGCCTGAACACGGGTAATTTAAGTGATGTGATTGCCAAGCTGCGAGAAGCCGTTTTGCTAGGAGTTTAACAGTAGCCCTTTTAAGGTAAGCAGATATACTATTAACGTTTTTACGCCATTTCAGGTATCGGCTGGAATTGAACAAAGAATTTATGCATTAAACTCCAAGCCTGAGCCAAAATACCAAAATTGAATTAAAATCGGCATTATTTAATAGTACAAAGTTCATCTTGAAAGGGCTAGTCCTAATACAGTTTTTGTGTCTTAGTATCAGATCAAAGCTTAATGCCAATTTGTTTGCAAGTTCCTAAAGCTTGCCGATACAAGTTTAAGGATCTGGGATTTTGATTATAGTTAGCGTATATTGCTCCAATGTTTTTCAGGCTTATGCATTCACTACGAAGAGAGCCGGTTTGTTGGTGAATTACTAAAGCTTGTCCAAAGAACTCTAAGGCTTTTTTGTATTGGCGCTGTTCATAATAAACTGCCCCAATACTGTTGAGCGTTATACCTTCTCCAGATTTGCTGCCGATTTGTTTGTTAATTGCTAAGGCTTGCCCAAAGAACTCTAAAGCTTTGGGATACTGCCTTTGGCTATAGTAAAATGCCCCCATGTTATTGAGGGTTGTACTTTCCCCTGCTTTGCTGCCAATTTGTTTGTTAATTGCTAAGGCTTGCTCAATAACCTCTAAGGCTTTAGGGTACTGCTTCTGTCCATAATAAACTGACCCAATACCGTTGAGACTAGAGGCTTCCTCTCCCTTAGTGCCGATTTGTTGATAAATCGCTAACGCTTGTTGGTAAAACTCTAAAGCTTTGGCATACTGACGCTGACTAGAGTAAAATCCCCCCATTATTGCAAGAGTTCTACCTTCTACTGCTTTGCTGCCAATTTGTTTGGTAATGTCTAAGGCTTGCTGGTAAAACTCTAAAGCTTTGGGGTACTGACCTTGAATAGAGTAAATAGCCGCAATGCCATTGATAGTCGAACTTTCCCCCCCTTTGCTGCCGATTTGTTGGTAAATCGCTAAGGCTTGCTGGTAAAACTCTAAAGCTTTGGCATACTGACGCTGGCTAGAGTAAACTTCTCCAATATCTCTAAGGTTTGCACTTTCCCCTTGCTTGTCGCCAATTTGTTTAGCGATATCATTTGCTTGCTCGAAAAACTCTAAGGCCATGCCATACTGACTGAGTTTGTTATAAACTGCCCCAATACCATTGATGGCCTGACCTTCCCCCTTTTTGTCACCAATTTGTTTGGTAATTTTTAAGGCTTGTTGGTAAAACTCTAAAGCTTTAGCGTACTGACTCTGGCTGGAGTAAAACTCTCCAATACCATTGAGAGCTTTACCTTCCTCTTTCTTGTCGTCAATTTGTTTGGTAATGTCTAAGGCTTGCTGGTAAAACTCTAAAGCTTTGGCATACTGACCTTGACTAGAGTAAACTTCTCCAATATTATCAAGGTTTTGAATTTCCTCTTTCTTGTCGTCGATTTGTTTGGTAATTTTTAAGGCTTGTTGGTAAAACTCTAAAGCTTTAGCATACTGACTCTGGCTATAGTAAACTTCTCCAATACCATTTAGAGCTTTACTTTCCCCCTTTTTGTCGCCGATTTGTTTGGTAATTTCTAAGGCTTGCTGGTAACAGTCTAAAGCTTTGGCGTACTGATTGATGTTGTTGTAAACTGACCCAATGCCTCTAAGTGTTGTACCTTCCTCCTCTTTGTCGCCGATTTGTTTAGTAATTTCTAAGGCTTGCTGGTAAAAGTCTAAGGCTTTGGGGTACTGACCGATATCGTTATAAACTTCCCCAATTTTATTAAAGGTCTTTGTTTGGTGGGAGCGATGTCTAAGACGGGCTACGCCTACGCCATTTTCTCGATAAATAGCTAAAGCCCGTTGAAATGTCTCTAATGCTTCGCTTAACTGACCTTGATTATAGTGTTGTTCGCCTGTTTGGTACAAACGCAACGCTTCGTCTATACGTTTTTGGACTGTTTGCGTCTGTGCCGATGCACTTAATATTCCTGAATTGGTTGCAAAAAATGGTAAGATCAAAGTTAGAAAAACTAACACACTAGCACTCAGAAAGCTCTGGCGATAAAGTGTGTTTTGCAGCTTAGTGCAGAAAAAATAAACCATAGAAATAGTGATTGCTCATTTCAAACAGAGATGTTTTCCTCTAATCTTATATCACTCTGTTTCTGAACAAATTACGCAAATGTTGCAATATCAATAAGTGTTAGTGTGGACAACCCAAAGAAACTTAGAGGATGTTTTAAAAGTTAGAGCTAGTACCGCAAGGCGAAAGTCAAAAGTCAAAAAATTGTATTCCAAGCTTCTTGCGCTATTTGAAATAGTATGTCTATTTCCGTCGTCCTGTATTAATCAAAAATCATATAAGCCGTCTCACAATGAGCCGAATCATTGACAAAATGTAATAGACTTTCGTTAATAGCCAGAGGCAGGAAAAAGACTAAGAATTATTAAAAAATCTTAAGCTATGCTTAAGATAGCAACGTTGATTATTAGAGATTACATTTCAATTTATTAAGTAAAGTTAATGAAATCTGGACAAATTGATACAGAAGCGAAAAGGCTAGAAGCCCTCCGCCAGTATCAAATTCTTGACACCGAGCCGGAAGAAGCCTACGACAATCTTGCTCAGTTAGCGGCATTTATTTGTGGTACGTCCATATCATTGGTAAATTTTATTGATGAAAACCGTCAATGGTTTAAGGCAAAAGTAGGTTTAGATGTATCAGAAATGCCCCGGTGTGTTGGGTTATCTTACCTTTGCCAAGAGCGGCGTAATGTTGTGGTGGTTCCTGACACCCTAGCTGATGAAACATTAGCAAATAATGCGGTAGTAACTGGCTATCCATATATACGGTTTTATGCAGGCGTACCCCTAATTACTCCCAAGGGAGATATGTTAGGAACTCTGTGTGTAATTGACCAAGCTCCACGGGAATTGAGCCAAAAACAAGTGGAGGCGCTTGTAGCTCTGAGTCGCTTGGTGATTGACCAACTAGAACTCAGACGTCATGTAACTGAGGTATCTCAAATTACCGAAAAGCTCGTGGCGCATGAGCAAGCAGCACATGCCGAGTCAGAATCGGCCAGAATCCGCATTACTAATTTACTCGAAAGCATCACTGATGCGTTTTTTGCTTTAGATAAAAAGTGGCGATTCACCTACGTTAATGGTCAAGCAGAACTGCTGTTGCAGAAAAAACAGAATGAATTATTGGGTCAAAGCATTTGGGAGGTATTTCCAGAACTTATAGACACAACATTCCATCGTGAGTATCACAGGGCAATCTTAGAACAGGTGAGTGTAGAATTTGAGGAGTTTTATCCGCCATTAAAGAGCTGGTTTCAAGTCCACGCCTATCCTGCAAAAGACGGCTTGTCTGTTTATTTCCAAGACATTACTGAACGGCGACGAACAGCAGAAGCACTACGAGAGAGTGAAGAACGCTGGCAATTAGCATTACATGGTAATAATGATGGTATTTGGGACTGGAACCTTAAAACTAATGAAGTGTTCTTCTCAACTCGCTGGAAGGAAATGCTCGGTTATAAAGACCACGAAGTTTCCAACGGTTGGGATGAATGGACAAAACTAATCCACCCCGATGAGCGAGATTGGGTACTTCAAGCCTTCCAAGACCACTTTGCCAAGAAAACGCCGTTTTACGTCTGTGAATATCGAGTCCAATGCCAAGACGGCAACTATAAGTGGATTCTAGATCGAGGACAGGCACTTTGGGACGCATCGGGTGATATAGTGCGGATGGTGGGTTCTTATACAGATATCACAGATCGCAAGCAGGCAGATGAAGAATTAAAGCGACAGAATTTACGATCGCAACTATTTGCCGAAATCACCCTGAAAATTCGAGAATCTTTACAAATAGACGAAATCCTCAAAACCACTGTAACAGAGGTACAAAAACTACTACAAGCTGACCGAGTTTTGATTTTTCAACTTGAGGCTGATGGTTCAGGAACAGTAGTGCAAGAGGCAGTGCTACCTGGTTGGCCGGTAATTCTGGGAAGAAATATTTTTGACCCTTGCTTTAAAGAAGAATACATAGAAAGATATCGCAAAGGCAGAGTGAGTGCGATGGAAGACGTTGAAACCGCTCACATTCAACCATGCCATCGAGAATTTCTTCAGCAGTTTGCTATCAAGGCTAACCTCGTAGTGCCTATTCTTGTTAGGGAAAATATTTGGGGTTTGTTGCTGGCTCATCAGTGTGCCGCACCTCGACGGTGGAATAATTTTGAGACGGAATTGTTAAAGCAATTAGCTAACCAAATTGGGATTGCTTTATCTCAAGCACAACTATTAGCAAAAGAAAGCCAGCAAAGTCAGGAACTCGCTCGTTCTAATGCGGAATTGGAACAGTTTGCTTATGTAGCTTCTCATGACTTGCAAGAGCCATTGCGGATGGTAACGAGTTATTTACAACTACTAGAGCGAAGATACAAAAATCAACTTGATACCAATGCCGACCAGTTTATCAACTATGCAGTAGATGGGGCCCGGCGGATGCAGACCCTAATCAATGATTTGTTGAATTATTCTCGCGTCAGCACCCGTGGACAGCCTTTTATGCGAGTAAATTGTAGTGTTGTCTTAGAACAAGCGATCGCTAATCTGCAAATTGCGATCGCGGATAGTCAGGCAGTTGTCACTCATAATCCTCTACCTGAAGTGATGGCAGATGCTACGCAATTAACACAAGTATTTCAAAACCTGATTGGCAACGCGATCAAATTTTGCAAAAATCAGCAGCCACTAATTCACATTGGGGTAGCCAAACCAGATGCAAATCTAGATACAGAAAGTTTAAATCCTATCCCATCGGCAGATGAATGGTTGTTCTGGGTGCGCGATAATGGAATTGGTATAGAATCCCAGTATATAGAACGTATTTTTATCATTTTTCAGCGCTTGCACGGTAGAGACAAGTATCCCGGTACTGGAATTGGTCTGGCAATTTGTAAAAAAATTATAGAACGCCACGGCGGCCGGATCTGGGTTGAGTCGAAACCGGGTGAAGGTTCGACTTTCTACTTCACAATCCCGGATAGAGCAGGTAAGCAATCGTGAGTATCATAACAGCGATTATGCCTATTGAGGTTTTGTTGGTAGAAGACAATCCTGGCGATGCCCAACTTACACGCATCGCCCTTGAAGATAGTAAAATCTCAATTAACCTGAACGTGGTCGAAGATGGTGTGGAAGCAATGGCATTTTTGCGAAAACAGGAAAAATATGTCAAGGCAGTCCATCCAGATATTGTGCTGCTCGATTTGAACTTGCCCAGAAAAGATGGGCGGGAGGTGCTGGCAGAAATCAAAGCAGACGAAAATCTCAGACGAATTCCTGTAGTAGTTCTGACTACTTCCCAAGCTGAAGAAGACATCCTCAAAGCCTATAATTTATGTGCAAACTGTTATATAACTAAGCCAGTAGATTTCGATCAATTCGTTAAAATTGTACAATCAATAGAAAATTTTTGGTTTGCGATCGTAAAACTGCCACCGGAGTAATGGAAATGGCAGGTAAAAATATAAAAGTCTTATTAGTAGAAGATAATCCTGGTGATGTCTTATTATTACAGGAGTTTTTAAAGGAAGTTACTACAGTTGTAGTTGATTTGATTCCCGTTGAAAAGCTTTCTGAAGCACTCAACTACTTAGCTAAGGAACTTTTTGATGTAATTTTGTTAGACCTCTCGCTGCCAGATAGCCAGGGACTAGAAACCTTTGTCATCGCTCACCAGCAAGCAAAAGCCACTCCGATTATTGTGCTGACGGGTATAAACGATGAAACCCTCGCAATTAGGGCAATGCAAGAAGGAGCGCAGGATTATTTGGTGAAAGGGCAAGTAACTGGCGACTTGCTGGTGCGCTCAATGCGTTATGCCATCGAACGTCAACGGGCAGATAACGCACTGCGACAGAGTGAGGAACGATTTCGGGTGGCCCTCAAAAACTCTCCCATCTTTGTCTACAACCAAGATTGTGAGTTACGCTACACCTGGGTTTACAATCCCCCATCTAAATTGACGGTTGAGGGAATATTAGGCAAACAAGACTTGGATATTATCCCAGTTGAAGATGCTCAACGTCTTACCACAATTAAACGTGGAGTATTAACCACTGGCATAGGAACGCGAGAGGAAGTATCAATTACAATCAAAGATACAACTCGATATTACGATTTGACAGTTGAGCCATTGCGGAATGAGTCGCAAGAAATTGTTGGCGTGACGTGTGCCAGTATTGATATTAGCGAACGACAAGCTGCACTACGCGATCGCAAATTAGCAGAAGAAAAAATCCGCGAACAAGCAGCATTACTCGATGTCACCACAGACGCTATTTGCCTGCGAGATTTAAACAATGAAATTATCTTCTGGAACAAAGGCGCAGAAACACTTTACGGTTGGAAAGCGACAGAAGCTTACGGCAAAAATGCTAATGAGCTTTTGTATGACGAATTTTCACCAGAAATCGAAGCGGCTCTTTTACAAGTTGTTAGTAAAGGAAAGTGGCAGGGAGAGTTAAATAAACTTACCAAAACTGACAAGGAAATTCTTGTTGCTAGTCGCTGGAGTCTGGTATGCGATGAACAAGGGAAACCCAAATCAATTCTTACCGTTGACACAGATATTACTGAGAAAAAACACTTAGAAGCTCAATTGTTTCGCGCCCAACGCCTAGAAAGTATTGGCACTTTAGCTAGTGGCATTGCTCACGACCTCAACAATATCCTGACACCAATTTTGGCAGGAGCGCAACTGCTACCCCTCAAATTTCCTGATGCAGATGAACGCACCCACCATCTACTAGAGATTTTGGAAATTAACGCTAGACGCGGTGCTGATTTAGTTAAACAGGTGCTGTCCTTTGCGCGAGGTATAGAAGGTAAGCGCATCACTTTGCAACTCAGACATATAATTGTAGAACTAGCCAAGATTCTCAAAGAGACATTTCCCAAATCCATAGAAATCAGCACTGATATACCGCAGGATTTGTGGATGGTTTCAGGAGATAGCACCCAACTGCATCAAGTACTAATGAACCTCTGCGTTAACGCCCGCGATGCTATGCCCGATGGCGGTAGTTTGAGCATCTCTGCTGAGAAACTGTTGATTGACGAAAATTATGCCCGCATGAACCTGGAAGCCAAAGAAGGGCCTTACACAGTGATTACTGTCTCCGATACCGGAGTGGGGATTCCCAGAGAAATCTTAGATAGAATTTTCGAGCCATTCTTTACCACAAAAGATGTAGGACAAGGCACAGGGTTAGGACTTTCCACCGCACTGGGGATCATTAAAAGCCACGGGGGTTTTGTGAATGTGTATAGCGAACCGGGAAGTGGCACTAGCTTCAAGGTTTACTTGCCAGCAGTGGAAGGAATGGAAACACTCACTCCAGAAGAATTGCCACTCCAGACAGGACATGGAGAATTAATTTTGGTTGTGGATGATGAAGTTGCCATTCAAGAGACTATGAGGACATCGCTGGAAGCTTACAACTATAAAACCCTAATTGCCGGTGATGGCATTGAGGCGATCGCGCTGTACGCTAAAAATAGGGGAAAAATTAGTGCCGTACTAATGGATATTATGCTGCCCTCGCTGGATGGTTTAACTGCCATCCGTACCCTGCGAAAAATCAACCCCCAAGTCAGAATTATTGCCAGCAGTGGACTTATGTCTGACAATAAGCTCAGTGCAGTAGCTGCAATTGGTGTCAATACGTTTTTGTCGAAGCCCTATACTGTCAACGAATTATTGCTTTCTTTACAGAAAGTGCTATCTTGAGTTAATTAATTACGTAAATATACTGCTAACACAAGTACAAAAAACTGCTTTATTGATGTGGGTGCAAATTGCCTGGATTTGATATGATTGAGCATCGGCTAAGGCACTTCTCTTACCGATACTGGGAACTAGGTACTGGGGACTGGGAAGAGTTTTCCTAACCCAATGCCCAATGCCCCATGCCCCATGCCCCATGCCCCATGCCCAATTCCTTATACTATGCCTCGGTTTCTTAAATTAATCATCAATATAGTAGTCTTAAGTGCATTGTTACTCATATCCCAGCAAGTTTGGGCGCAAGATTGGCGTCCGGTTCGCGGTGGTATCCCTTTTGGTATCAGTGGTATGGCTTTGATAGAGCAACAAAGCAATTCCTTAGATTTTTTGATTGCCCATGACAACAAACAAAAAAATCAAGGTCGTTTAGCAATCATCAGTATTAAGGGTAAAAACCAACCTGAATATTTACCATTAAACTGGCCAAATAACATAGAATTACCCATCGATTTAGAAGCTTTAACATCTGTTCCAGAAAAAACAAAATCCTCTTTTATAGCTTTAAGCAGTTCTGGAAAAGCTTATTACATCAGATTAGAGCCTGCCAATAAGACCATCTCTACGATCAAGGAATTTAATCTCCCAGGAATTATTCAAGGCAATAACTTTGAAGCATTTGGATTACAAAATATAGACGGTAAATTAGTTGCTATTTGGGGGCATCGAGGTGAAGGAGAACAACCAGCAACTATTTTTTGGGGAATATTTGACTTAGCTAAATATGAAATTACTCTCGCAGGTTCTGCCAATCTGAAAGTACCCTTTCCATCGGGCAATGTTCGTCATATTTCAGATATTAAGGTAGACCCCGTAGGAATTGTGTACATCACTTCAGCAAGTGATGCTGGAGATGATGGCCCATTTCAGTCAGCTGTGTATGTCGCTGGACACCTGGGATTCCGTGGTAACAAAATTGTATGGCGGCAAAATCCTCAACTTGTTCCCCTTTACCGCTCTGATTACCACAAAATTGAAGGCATGGAACTTGTTCCAGGTGCAGAAGGCGGTGTGATTGTTGGTACAGATGACGAAAATTTGGGTTCCTATGTATACATTTTGGGTGGAAGTAGCTAAAAAACAAGGGTATGTATTCTTTCTTGTAAATATCTACATGACTATTGTAAATTAAACGTTAGTAGTTTTGTAGTTAAGAATAATTCGCAATTTCTAACTAAAATTGCCGTTAAAAGATGACAAATATCCTTACGGAAGAGCAAATCAATCAAATTGAACAGGAAACTCTAGGAAATTTAGAGGTATCGTATAATACTAAAGGATTTGACCAAATTCAGAGAGTTCGCAACAGCTTATATAATACATATTGTCAAATAGTTAAATTCCGTCCAGGATTAATTCTAGAAATTTTTGATGATCATTACTACCAGCAAGTTAGTAGTCAAGTTAATCATTATGGTGATTACGTACTAACAGCCAAATTTTATTTATCAGGTAATCATAATGTCATTTGTCCAGGGATTCCAGGAATTAAGGAAAATTACCAAGAAACAATAGGAAATAATTACTTATTTTATTTGCCAGATATTGAAGAAATAGAACAATATTTTGCAGGCGATCGCATCTATGTAATTAAAATTTGTATAGACTTAGACTTCTTTAAATATTTCATCGATGGACTAGAGCATTTACCCAAACAGTTACAGCCTTTCTTAGAAAAAGACTCTCCTCCTCTGTTTCACCGTCCAGTGGGTAAGATTACTCTACCCATGCAGACAGCATTACAGCAAATGCTCAATGTACCCTATCAAGGGATGATACAAAAAATGTATCTCGAAGGCAAGGTATTAGAATTACTGGCTTTGCAGTTTGCTCAATTGATAGATGGTGAGGGAGATAAACAACCCTTGATTAATCTCAAAGCTGGTGATGTTGAGAAAATTTATCAAGTTAGAGATATTTTAACCAAAAACTATGATCATCCACCCTCATTAATTGATTTAGCCAAACAAGTCAGCATTAATGACAACAAACTCAAGTACGGTTTCCGTGAAGTATTTGGCACTACAGTATTTGGATATTTGCGTGACTATCGGCTAGAAATAGCGCGAAAGTTACTACAAGAACAGAAGCAGAACGTGAGAACTGTAGTCAACACAGTTGGTTATGCAAACCAAAGTCACTTCGCCGCCGCCTTCAAACGTAAGTTTGGTATCACTCCCCAAGATTGTCGGTTAGGAAGAAAAGCTGTGTAATGAGAAATATTTTTACTCCCCACCTAACTAGCGGCGGTTTTATCAAGAATTGCGTCTACCTATAGATTCACTGGTTAACCTCGCCCCTACTATCTTTCCTTGGCTGCAACTTGTTATAAGCTATTTGCCGCTTACTTGCAGGTTTATGTCAAAAATTAATCATACTCTCCGTCTATGGTTCAAAACTCTCCGTCTACTATATAGACTTACCCTTCGTAAATTACATAAACTCTTTCCACAGACAGTTGCAAATCATTTGCAATATTGAATTTGCCTTTGTGGAGTGAGGAGTATGGAGTCTCGACCATCGAAAGAAACTATCTCAGCCGGGATTGTATTGGCACTTGTATCATTGCTTGTACAACCAGCTGTTGCGGAAACTAAATCACATCATTCTAGCAGTACAGCAAAGTTACTACTGGCACAACAAAATGATGTTGCACTTGTGCAAGTGACAGGCGTAAAAGTCAATAATACAGAAAAAGGTATTGAAGTCATTTTAGAAAGTGCTAAACCAGAAGCACTTCAACCTGTTATTAAAAGTGCAGAGAATAATTATATTGCAGATTTCCCGAATGCGGTGTTAGCACTACCTGAAGGTAAAGATTTTAGCATTGCTAATCCATTAAGCGGGATTGTCTCTGTCAGCGTCACTCAAGCTGACGTTAATACTGTACGGCTGACTGTAACAGGTGAAACAAGTTTACCAACAGCAGAGTTATTTGATAGTGATGAAGGTTTAATTTTTACACTTGCACCCGTAGCTGAAACAACACAGCAGCCAGAACAGCCGACAAGTGAAACACCACTAGAACAACCAACAACTCAAAGTGATGAACCTATTGAATTGGTTGTAACAGGTGAACAGGATGGTTATCGAATACCTACAGCTAGCACCGCCACAAAAACAGATACGCCTCTGCGTGATGTACCCCAAGCAATTCAGGTAATACCTCAACAAGTCCTGCAAGACCAGCAAGTGAGGCGTTTGAACGAAGCTTTGAAAAATGCACCAGGTGTTATAGCCGATAACTCAGAACGTTCTGCTTTTGAAGGATTTACCATTCGTGGTTTTACTAACCGTAATATTCTCCGCAACGGTCTAAGAGATGATACCAATATCACAACTAATATCAATACCGAAAATATTGAGCAGATAGAAGTTTTGCGAGGGCCAGCCTCAGTTCTATTCGGTCAAGGAGGTGCTGGAGGTACGATTAATATAATCACGAAAAAACCTCAAAGTATTCCTTTCTATTCTTTTGAGGGAACCATCGGTAGTTTTGATAGCTACGGTGGCTCAATAGATTTTACAGGGCCATTAAATGACGACAAAACTGTCTTATATAGATTAAACGCATCTATATTTACGACAAACACATTTATTGATTTTTTTGAGAGAGATCGTTTTTTTATTGCTCCCAGCTTAACTTGGCTGATAGGAGACAATACCCAATTAACTTTAGAAGCTGAATATTCAGACCAAAGACAACCCAACGACCGGGGTTTACCTGCTCGTGGTACAGTCTTACCTAACCGCAATGGTCAATTACCAATCAGTCGTTTTATTGGCGAACCTTTTGATGAAATTGATAAAAATAATCGTCAATCACTGCGGGTTGGTTACAATTTTGAACATCGTTTTAGTGAAAATTGGCAGTTCCGCAATAACTTTAATTTTTCATACCTGAGTGTGGATCAAAATTCTTTGTTTCCCTCAGAACTTTTAGAGGATGAGCGTACCCTAGAACGAGGATTATATGTATCTAAATTTGCCCAACAAACTTACAATTTAGATACAAATGTTGTCGGTAATTTCAAATCAGGTAGCCTCGACCACAAACTCTTATTTGGGATAGATTTGTCAAGAGATATTTCTTATGATGAAGGGCTAGATTCCTTGCGAGAGCTTGATACCATCAATATTTTTAATCCTATTTATCGGCGTGATAGTCTTGGTGCAATTACTGAGGTGATTCCTGATACACCAACAATATCTGAAGGTTTGGGTATTTATTTACAAGACCAAATTTCTTTTTCAGACAACTTTAAATTAGTTCTAGGTGGAAGATTTGATATCGTCACGCAGGAACTACAAGGAGAAACAACGGATTTTCAACAAGATGAAGCATTTAGTCCCCGTGTTGGTATTGTATATCAACCAAGCGAAGCAGTGTCTCTTTATGCTAACTATAGCCGTTCATTCCAACAAGTTACGGACTCAAGCAGCAACAGACTATTTATACCAGAACGGGGAACTCAGTATGAAGTGGGGATGAAAGTAGATTGGACAAGTAATCTTTCTTCAACTCTAGCTTTATACCATATAACTCGGTCAAACGTTCTCTTTACTGATTTAGACGATCCAAGTGGAAGGACTTCTCTTCAGGCAGGAGAACAAAGAAGTCGCGGTATTGAATTAGATATAACAGGTGAAATTTTACCAGGATGGAGAATTATTGGTGGCTACGCTTATACCGATGCAATAGTAACTGAAGACAATCGTATTCCGGAAGAAAATCGCATTAATAATGTCCCAGAACACGCTTTTAGTTTGTGGAGTAGGTACGATATTCAACAAGGTAATCTGCAAGGCTTAGGGTTTGGTTTAGGACTTTTTTATGTAGGAGAAAGACAGGGAGATTTAAATAATACCTTCAGTTTACCAAGTTATGTACGCACTGATGCAGCCTTGTTTTACCGCAGGAATAACTTTAGAGCGGCTCTGAATTTCCAGAACTTGTTTGATAATGAATATTTTGAGACAGCTGAAGGCGACCTGCGCGTTTTTCCTGGCGCACCACGCACGGTGAAATTTACCTTGGGTTGGCAATTTTAATTTACAAATTGCTCACATGGACAGTTATTCTTAATTGCGAGTTAAGAAGAATTACATACAGCCCTTGAATAATATTAGGGCTGTTTTATTCCCAAATTCATCGCCAAAATATCCAATGATTAGTAAATGGTTGTATTACATAAGATTATTATTGATAATAACTTTGTCTATAATATTTCTCAAAGGCTGTTATATCGTTTCTCCTAAAAAAACTTACTCACCAAAAGTCAAGCTACCTACATCAGAATGTCGGATTATTAAGCATGAATTAGGAGAAAGCTGTATTCCTTTCCATCCTCAACGGATCATTGTGACTGACCAAGAGAGTTTAGAAATTTTAGTAGCATTGGGCTTAAAACCAATAGCAGCAACTACAGCAAATCGAGTAGGCAACAAAGCACCTATATTGAAAGAAAAAATTGATAATATTATCGATTTAGGTAAGCAAAGCCAGCCCAATCTTGAAAAAATTGTCAAATTAAGTCCTGATTTGATTGTAGGCTTTTCTTGGAGTTCCCAAAATTATCAATTATTTTCTCAAATAGCTCCAACGATTTCCATTGAATATAGAGAAAATGGTTGGAAAGAAACTTTACTACAGGTTGCCAAGGTAGTTGATAAAACTCAAGAAGCAGAAAAACTACTGGCAGAATATCAACAAAGAATTGAAAAATTAAGCTTAAATTTTGCTGAGAAATTCAAAAATAAAGAAATTTCTGTAATGCGGTTTTACACAAGTATTCAATTTACACAATTCTTAAATCAATTATCATTTCCTGTAGCTATTTTAGAGGAATTAAAATTATCTATACCCCTGGCACAACGCCAGGTTAGTATTGGCGCAAGTGTCAGTTATAACAATGTTAGTTTAGAACGTGTAGACTTGCTAGAGTCAGACGCGATGTTTATCGCACTAGACCCAGGTTCGGAGGGAAATTTTCAAAAATATCAGAATAATCCGTTATGGCAAACACTTAATGTAGCTAAAAACAATCGAGTATATACTGTTGATTCAGGTTACTGGATTTTTGGAAATATCCTGTCAGCTAATGCTATTTTAGACGACCTTATTAAATACTTACTAGAAGAGTCATGAAATTTTGCAAAATTTACATCATCTTTTTCTGGTTTTACTAGCATTATAAACACATCGAAATAATTTAAGATGGTGCATTCTGCTACACGACAAAAAATGAAGTGTAATTTAGATAATGATCAAACCTCATATCAAACTATTTTTTATCATAACGTTGGCTGTGATTTTGGTACAGGGTTGTTATGGAAATTACACTAAAATCACAGAATTACCCAAAGCAAATTTAGTAGCATCTAATTGTCGAGCTATAAAACATCCTTTAGGAGAAACTTGTGTACCTGTAAAACCTCAACGCATTATTGCTTTAGATGAAACCTCTATGGAAGTATTGCTCGCACTGGACTTAAAACCAGTAGCAGCAACACAGCCAAATATAGCGGGTAGCATCATACCAAAGTTAGGTAAAAAAGCTGAAGGTATAATTTCTTTAGGAAAAGAAAGTCAGCCAAATATAGAAAAAATGGTGCAGTTAAGCCCAGATTTAATTTTGGGTTTTTCTCTCAGTGAAGAAACATACCATTTATTTTCACAAATAGCACCGACAGTCACACTTGATTACATTCAAACTGGTTGGAAGGATTCTTTATCGCAGATTGCTGAAATCACAGGTAAAAGTGAAAAAGCACAAAAATTACTTGAGCAATATCAGCAACGAGTTCAAGCATTACGCATAGTTATTAATAATCAACCCACAAAAACGACAGTTTCCATCAGCCGCTTTTATGCTGGCAAACAAGTTCCAGAATTTCGTACCAAGTATTCATTCCCTGGAAGTCTAATTACAGAGGTGGGAATACCTCTACCAGATATGCAAAATCAACTGAATACTAATGAAAATCAACCTTTAGTTTCAGTTAGCTTAGAGCGTTTAGAGTTATTAGAAGCAGATATTTTATTTGTAGCATTAGACCCAAGTGCAGAAGATGCTTTTAAAAAGTATCACAACAGCCAGTTATGGCAAAATTTGAATGTAGTTAAAAATAACCGAGTGTATATAGTTGATTCTAGTTACTGGATATTTGGTAATATTCTGGCAGCAAATGCCATTTTGGATGATTTGTTTAAATACTTGGTAAACAATTCTTGAGAGTTAATCATCATAGAAAAATAATGCCTCAACAACTAACTAACAGCAGTGACCTGAATTTTGTCAAAGAAATATTTACTCTTGCTCAAAGTAATTTAGATAGTTTTTATACAGATTGTATAATTTTGACTCAGCCTCCTGATGATGCTGAGGTGATTTCATTAGACAATTATCTCGAACCAGATAGGCTTTTATCTCAATGGCAAACCAGCGATATATACCAAAAAACTCAAGATATTCGCATTGCGGCATCTATATGGAACAAAGTATATAGCTGGACAACATTACCGGGTGTTTTAGCCTTGATGACTTGGGCTGGTGTTGGGTTAGATGCTGGACTTGACAATGTAAGTTTTGTTTTAAAGAAGGGTGAACCCAAGGCGTTATGGTTTCATGATTTGAGTGGTACTGTAATTTATCCTCACAGATTACCTATCCCCATCTCCGAAGATTATCCAGGAAAAATAGTAAATAGCGTGGAAACCCTACACCAAACTGTATTTACTAGCTTATTCCAACGCAATTTTGCACCCATGATAGACAAAGTTCATATTTTAAGCAAACTCTCCAAAAAAACCATGTGGGGTAATGCGGTGAACGCTTCGGAAGGACAGTTTTCTGAACTTAGCCAATGTACAAATCTAGAAGCGATACAAACAGATTATTCCGTCTTATATGAACAACCCTACAGTTCAGTCATGCCCGGACGCAATCCCCTTTACAACTTAGTACGCACCGAACAACTCAACGAACCCGGTTTACCAGTCATAACCACAGTCCGCCTCACCTGCTGCTTATATACTTTTATTCCTCCATACGATGAAAAGTGTCCAAACTGCCCTCTGATGCAACCACATGAACGAATTGCACTCATGAAGGAAGAAATGGTGGAGACTGACTGAAATTACACTCATCAAAATACCGAAAAAAACCCTACAAATGTCACAACAACCAAACCTAGCCAGTATGCGTAATTTTCTCATCGTCTGGCTTGGTCAGCTAGTTTCTACCATCGGTAGCAGTATGACCAGCTTTGCGATTGAAATTTGGGCATGGGAAATTACAGGTAAAGCAACTACTCTGACTTTGGTAGGTTTTTTTAGTTTACTACCAAGTATTATCATTACCCCAATCAGTGGTGTAATTGTAGACCGATTTAACCGTAAATTCTTGATGATGGTTGGTGACACAGTAGCCGTCCTCAGCACAATTTTTATCCTGCTACTTCATCTGACTAATAACTTACAAATTTGGCACTTTTATCTCACAGGCGCTATTGTCGGAACTTTTAATCAATTTCAGTCTTTGGCATATTCAGCATCAGTGTCGCTGATGATTCCCAAACAACACTATACTCGCGCTAGTAGCCTACAATTTGTATCCGGTTATGGCAGCAATATTATTGCCCCGGCTTTAGCAGGCTATCTTTACACAGTCATTGGTTTTTTAGGAATTTGGTTGATTGATATCTCTACTTTTGCTATAGCAATTAGCAGTTTATTGTTCGTTAGTATTCCTCAACCACCACCAAGAAAAAATGAAAGTGAAGTCAATGTTTGGCAAGATTTGGGATTAGGTTGGCGTTATATTGCCACTCACAAAAGTCTATTAGCATTGTTAATACTTAACTTATTATTTTGGCTACCCCATGATATTGGAGATTCCCTTTACGCACCAATGATTTTGTCGCGCACTAATAATAATACTTTAATGCTAGGTAGTTTAGCTTCTGCGGCTGGTTTTGGTGGTGTAACAGGGGCGATAATTGTTAGTACTTGGGGCGGTTTTAGACGAAAAATCAAAGGTATTTTATTAGGGATGATTGGTGCAGGTATAAGTAAAATTGTTTTTGGTTTGGGTAGAACACCTTGGGTTTGGATTCCGGCTCAATTTTGTTCGTCTTTTAATTTCCCTTTAAATGGGAGTTCGGATACTGCTATTTGGTTAGCAAAAGTACCTCCTAATGTGCAAGGAAGAGTTTTTGCAGCGCGATCGCTATTTTTACAGATCGCTTCTGCGGTAGGCTATTTAATAGCAGGGCCATTGGCAGATAATGTTTTTACACCCGCTTTGCAATCAGAGGGTATTCTAGTTGGTATTCTCGGAGAATTATTTGGGACTGGTACTGGTGCAGGAATCGCGCTGTTATATGTGATATGCGCGTTCTCTATGTTATTGGTTGGTTGGCTAGGCTTTTCTGTGCGTGTGTTGCTGGATGTGGAAGACATTCCATAATGTGGAGGATAGCGAGTTGGAGTAATTAATTCAGTTCACGCTGTCACCTAAAATTCAGTGAAATTGTAAGCCGACACTGTACTTGAGGCTTCAATTCAGTGTCGGTAGTTCACGTACTTACCCTATACATTAAATCGGAACAACATTACATCCCCTTCCTGCACAACATACTCTTTCCCTTCACTGCGAACCAACCCTTTTTCCTTTGCAGCATTCATCGAACCAGTTGTTACCAAATCTTTATAAGCGACAGTTTCGGCGCGAATAAATCCCCGTTCAAAATCACTGTGAATTACACCAGCAGCTTGAGGTGCAGACATTCCGGCATTAATTGTCCAAGCGCGGGTTTCTTTGGGGCCACAAGTGAAATATGTCCGCAAGCCTAAAAGCGTGTAAGTTGCCCGAATCAACGATTTCAAACCGCCTTCTTCCACACCTAAAGACGCGAGGAAATCAGCTTTATCTTCCTCTGGTAATTCCACTAATTCAGCTTCAACTTGAGCCGAAACTATCACAACTTGGGCATTTTCTGTTGCTGCAATTTGCCGCACTGTTTCCACAAAATGATTACCAGTCGCCAACTCATCTTCAGATACATTCGCGGCGTAGATAATCGGTTTATAAGTTAGCAGTTCTAATCCTTTAATAATTTCTGTTTCTTCTTCATTCAAGCTTACCTGACGCACCGATTTACCTTCATTTAAAGCCGCAGCTAATTTTTCTAAGACTGTGATTTCAAACTGTGCATCTTTGCTGGTACGAGCTAGTTTACGAGTACGGTCAATTCGCCGCTCAATTTGTGCTAAATCTGATAAACCCAGTTCTATATTAATGATTTCAATATCTCGCGCAGGGTCAACAGAACCAGCAACGTGGATAATATCGTCATTTTCAAAACAACGTACTACATGGACGATCGCATCAACTTCCCGGATGTGGGACAGGAATTGATTCCCTAGTCCCTCACCCTGACTAGCACCTTTAACCAAACCGGCAATATCTACAAATTCAACCCGCGCTGGGATAATTTGTGCTGAACTGGCAATTTTAGCAAGAACATTTAACCGTTCATCCGGTACTGCGACAACGCCGACATTCGGTTCAATCGTGCAAAAAGGGAAGTTAGCTGCTTCAGCTTTGGCATTAGCAACTACAGCATTAAATAAAGTAGATTTTCCGACGTTGGGAAGTCCGACAATTCCGGCTCTTAGCATTTTGGATTTTAGATTTGAGATTTTGGATTACATTACCAAGGTAATCTAAACAGGTTCCGGTATGGTTTGGGGAATTGGCCCTGGAACCGTCTGAGGAATGGGAGCAGGTACTGGTTCTGGTACAGGCCCCGGTAACGGTTGAGGAATCGCTGGCCCCGGTACAGGTTCAGGACTAGGTAGCGGATTCGGCTCAGGATTGGGACTAGGTAGCGGACTCGGCCCAGGAGTAGGAATTTGTGGTTCAGGTATAGAAATCGCAGTCGGATTAAACATGATAAATCCAAATTAAATTATTCAACCCCCCCACGCTAGATGACAACCTCATCTGTTGACATCTCCCCAAATAGCTATACCCACAAACACATCCTTTAATAATTTACCTCTCTCCTCATTCTCTGCGTCCCTTTGCGTTTAAACTCTAATCCTCAAACTACTCCTCTTTCACCTTTTCCACCACCTCTGGCACTGGATCGTAACCACCTGGATGAAACGGATGACACCGCAAAATCCGCCGAGTTGCCATCCAGCTACCACGCAACACTCCAAATCGTTCAATAGCTTCAATAGCATACATCGAACAAGTTGGTTGAAAGCGACAAGTCGGGAGAAACAACGGCGAGATAAACATTCGGTAGCCCCGAATCAGCCAAATAAATAATAATTTCATTGCAGCTACCCAAATCTTATAAATTAGTAACAGGGGTAAAACTTTTCATTTGTCGCATCTTTGTTAATTACATTTTCTGACTTCACCTCAATTCCGGTTTTCTGGCTGCAAATTGCGTCGGCTGCAATTTGGGTGTTACTCATCCTCCTGATTGCATGGGTGGTAAACCGCTTTGCCGACAAGCCAGAAATCGTGCGGAAGATAGTTCATATTGGCACTGGTAATGTGATTTTAATCGCTTGGTGGCTAAATATTCCCGCTAGCGTAGGCATTACAGCTTCTATTTTAGCGAGTGCAATCACCTTATTATCCTACCGATTACCAATTCTTCCTGGTATTAATAGCGTTGGACGGCAAAGCTTAGGGACATTTTTTTACTCTGTCAGTTTCGGTATTTTAGTCGCCTGGTTCTGGTACTTGCAAAAACCCCAATACGCAGCACTAGGAATTTTGATAATGACTTGGGGAGATGGACTAGCAGCCTTAATTGGGCAACGCTTTGGTAAACATAAGTATAAAGTTTTTGGGACAGAAAAAAGTTGGGAAGGCTCCCTAACTATGATGCTCGTTAGCTATGTTGTCAGTAGTTTGATTTTAGTTGGAACTCAAGGAAACAGTTGGCAAACTTGGGCAGTATCACTGTTAGTAGCAGTTATCGCTACTGGTTTAGAGGCTGTTTCATTTTTGGGTATTGACAATTTAACAGTTCCCTTGGGTAGTGCAGCACTTGCTTTTTTCTTAAGTCAGTTAGTTCTTAGTTACTAAACTATTTGAGTTTAAAGAAATACAACTACCAACAATTATTCCTTACCAGGATTATGCTTCTAGTTTTGCCGACTCTATTAGCGCGATCGCTCCAAAATCCAATCGAGCAAAATCGGATTGACTAACTCCGGCGCTTCATCCTGCGGACAATGCCCCACTCCCTCTAAAGGAATAAACTTTTCTACTTGCGGAAAGTTAGCTAATTCTCTCCCTAATTTAATTGGTTCCCACGGATCAGCCGTTCCCCACAAGATAATCGCAGGACACTGTAACAGTGGCAAAAGGTCTTCTGGTAGTGGCCCTGTAGAATAAGAAGTAAAAGCCAGGAACACAGCAACAGCCCCCGGATCGCTTGCTGGTGAAGTCAGAATATCTACCAACTCATCTGTCACCATCTCAGCATTCGCATAAGCTTGCAGCAGAATTTTCCGCACCGTTTTCGGTTTGGCGAGTTGATTGAAAAAGAAATCGCCAACTGGTTTGATAGATAACAAGCGTTGCAGTAGAGGCGCTCCGTAACGACGAGTCCAAGGTAAAGTTACCCGTTTGCGATCGTGCAACAGCCTTAAAGAACAGTTGAGTAAAGCAACTCCTAAAGCAATATCTGGGTTGCTTACTGCTGCTTGCATGGCTACAATACAACCAATAGAATTTCCGATTAAAAAAGCTGGCTCACCCACTACTTCGCGGCAAAAATCTGCTACCTGCTGTCCCCAGGTTTCTAGTGTGTAGGCAATTTTTTCACCAGGTTTAGGTTTTGCGGAAGCGCCAAAACCAATCAAATCGATCGCATAAACACGGCAATTTTGTGCTAATATTAGAATATTTTTTTGCCAATGCCACCAAGAAGCGCCAAATCCATGCACGAGGACAACAACTGGTCCAGTGGTTCCTTGGGTTTGATAGCAGATAGGGAAACCTTGCCAAATCCAGGTTTTTGTAGAGTTAAGTGCTATTTTTGAACTTGAGGTTGTCATAGTAAATTTGATTAATACAAGGGTAAAAGCCTTTCAGGCGCAAGGCACAAGCAAAATTGTTTTTAATTTGAATAAAATTTATCAGATTTTCAAAGAAAATCCTTTGCTCTAGTGATAATTTAGACATACACCACGAAAGCTTCTAGGCTGATAGTTTTATTATCCAGCATAGAAAGTTTTCGCCTTGTTGATAGAGGTAATTTACCCACAACCTAGATTATGTCTAGCATTAGGAATTATAACTTCTCTAAATGTAAGTAATATTTTTGCTATTTTTAGATGTGAGCGAATTAGCATTAGTGCTAGATTCAGTAGTTTCACAATTTACGATCGCTAATGAGAGTCTATAATATTGTCGAATATGAGGCATCGGCTAAGGGGTGGTTTGCAACTGGAAACTGACGCTGAATTTAATAATCTTTTTTTTGTTCCTAGTTCTGCGAGCCAGAAATCATGAATCTACTAGAAACAATCGATACTCCCATTGGGAGCTATGCACCCGATTTTGAAATACCAGGAATTGATGGTCAAGTACACCATCTCAGGCGTTATCTTGAGAAGTTCCGAGCAGTCGGCGTTATTTCTATGTGTAACCACTGTCCTTATGTAGAGCGCTATATAGACAGGTTAAAAAACATTCAAGCCGAATTTGGCCCAGAAGGCTTCACACTCATTGGGATGAATGGTAGTGATGGTAATCACGACACTAAGCCAAGCTTTGAAAATATGAAAGCTTTTGCCCAACGTCATGATTTAAACTTTCCTTACTTGTGGGACTCGACACAAGATGTCACCCGCAGTTTTGGTGCTACAAAAACACCAATGGCATTTTTAATAGATACTAATGGTATAGTACGTTACAAAGGTAAAATTGACGATCATCCCCAAGACCCATTATCGGTAGGAGAGGATTATTTGAGAAATGCGATCGCCTCTTTATTTCTTGGTCAAGAAATAGATATACCACAAACAGAACCAATAGGTACTACATTGATTTTGCGTAACTAGACATAGATAGTCCCTGTAACTGCTATCTTAAATTGGAGGCAATTGCAACTTTTTTGATAAAGCGGAACTTCATGGGAACGAATTACCGACGGGTTTTACTCAAACTGAGCGGTGAAGCCTTAATGGGCAACATGGGCTATGGCATTGATCCAGAAGTGGTCAAAGGAATAGCACAAGAATTAGCAGAGGTGATAGCCACTGGCACTCAAATCGCCATAGTTGTTGGCGGCGGCAATATTTTTCGTGGCGTCAAAGCAGCTTCGGCGGGGATGGATAGGGCAACCGCTGACTATATTGGGATGATTGCCACGGTAATGAACGCCATGACGCTGCAAGATTCGCTAGAACACATAGGGGTACAGACGCGGGTACAAACTGCGATCGCTATGCAAGAATTAGCAGAACCATATATTCGTCGTCGTGCCATCCGTCATCTTGAAAAAGGGCGGGTGGTAATTTTTGGTGCTGGCTCGGGAAATCCCTTCTTTACTACAGATACCACTGCGGCACTAAGAGCGGCAGAAATTGATGCTGAAGTGATTTTTAAAGCCACCAAAGTAGACGGAGTATATGATGCCGATCCTCACATTTATCCTAACGCCAAGCGTTACAATAGCCTCACCTACGCGCACGTTTTAGCCAAAGATTTGCGGGTGATGGATAGTACTGCGATCGCCTTGTGTAAAGAAAATAATATCCCAATTCTGGTATTTGACCTAACGGTGCGAGGTAACATCCACCGAGCAGTCTTGGGAGAATCCATCGGTACCCTTGTGGGAGGTTCTTGTGATATTAGCTGACGCAAAAAGTAAAATGCAAAGTTCTGTTGAGTCAACTCAACGAGCTTTTAACACGATTCGCACTGGCCGCGCCAATGCGAGTCTGTTAGATAAGATATTAGTGGACTATTACGGTTCGCCTACACCCTTAAAATCACTGGCAAATATTAGCACGCCAGATGCCTCGACAATCCAGATTCAGCCATACGAGCGCAACACCCTAAACATCATTGAGAAGGCGATTTCCCTCTCAGATGTGGGTTTAACCCCCAGTAATGATGGTTCTGTAATTCGGCTGAATATTCCGCCTTTGACAAGCGAACGCCGAAAAGAATTCGTCAAAATGGCTACTAAGTATGCTGAAGAAGGTCGTGTTGCTATTCGCAACATCCGCCGCGATGCCATAGACTCGATTCGCAAGCAGGAGAAAGCGTCTGAAATCTCCAAAGATGAATCAAAAGACCAACAAGACAACTTGCAAAAATTGACAAACGAGTATATTGCCAAAATAGACGCACTATTGGTAGAAAAAGAAAAAGACATCACGACTGTTTAAAGTCTAAAGTCTAAAGCATAAAGGCTGAAGGATCATGGATAAATTCTTCAGCCTTTATCATTTCTTAGCATTTAACAAAAACTGATCAAGCAACTAAGTGGAAATAAATAATTAGAGTAGGGGCAATTCTTAAATAATTCGTAATTCATAATGATGCTTTCTACCTTCGTAGGAGCGTGTCGCAAACAGACACTTCGCGTAGCTTGCTTGTAAGAGTACGCGGATTTGCTTTCTCGTGTCGCCAGCCTAGTTATGTTTTGTGACGGAGATATCAACCCATATTTAATTACTAATTATGATAAATTGCCTCTAATCAATAGAAAATAAACAAATTCAGGAACAAAAATTCAGCCATATGTACGACTGCATCATTGTCGGCGCTGGGCCAGCTGGTGGAACAGCTGCATATCATTTAGCCAAACAGGGTCGCTCAGTATTAGTTTTAGAAAAAGAATCCCTACCAAGATATAAGCCTTGTGGCGGTGGTGTATCTCCAGCGATCGCTCAATGGTTTGACTTTGATTTTAGCCCAGCAATTTCTGTAAAAGCTGACTCCCTTCGCTTTACCTGGAAATTAGGCGACCCCGTGGAAGCGAAAATCGCCACCAAGGAACCAGTCTGGATGGTGCGACGAGATATCTTTGACCATTTTATAGTGCAGCAGGCACAGAAGCAAGGGGCTGAACTCCGAGATAATACTGAAGTAACAGGTATTGAGTTTAAAAGTGACTATTGGCAAGTTAATACAGCCAATGGGCCAGTTACTGCTCGCTACTTAATCGCGGCTGATGGTGTAAAAGGGCCAATGGCAAAATGGCTCGGCTTCAAAGAACGTAAACGTCGTTTAGCAGGAGCTTTAGAAGCAGAAGTTTCCGCAACTGTGAAGGATAAATCTACAATTCACTTCGAGTTTGGCTTGGTGAAAAACGGTTACATCTGGAATTTCCCGAAAGCGGATGGTTATTCCATTGGTGTCGGTACATTTATCGGCGGCGAACCTCAAGACTTTAAAAAGATTTTAGATGAGTACGCGCGATCGTTTAATGTAGATATCAAAACTAGCAAGCAGTATGGTTATCCCCTTAGTTTGTGGGATGGCAATCAAAAGTTGCATACTCAAAATGCAGTTTTGGCTGGGGAAGCTGCTTGTGTGGTTGATCCTATGACAGCAGAAGGCATTCGCCCCTCAATTTTTAGCGGTTTGATGGCAGCAGGAGCGATTAATGAGGCTCTTTCTGGTGATACCAACGCTTTAGAAAAATATAGTGAAGCCATTAATGAAGAATGGGGTACCGAAATGGCTTGGGCAAAAAAATTAGGTGGAGCATTCTATCGCTTTCCTAGCATTGGCTACAAAGTTGGTGTTAAGCGCCCCTCTGGTGCCAAAATCATGGGTAAAATTCTGTGTGGAGAACTGCGTTATGGCGACGTTGCCGGTCGCGCGCTCAAGCGTTTAATTCCTGGTTTCGGTGGTTAAGAAATTAGGGATTAGGTAACGAATCTCTAACGGACAAGATACCCCACAACAGATGATTAATTTTTGTAGGGTAGGCATCTTGCCTACCCTATTTTTACTTTATTTATGCCTATCTAATCAGCGTTTCTGTTATTCATCCTACGCTCCCTCAAATATTGCACCTTAACGCGAAGTTAAAAATACCTAGAGAAAAGCCAGATAATCACTCCAGTTCCCAATACACAAATAATTCCCGCCAAGCCAGCGAGGGGTTTTTTGTTCTTACCTGTAAACCAATCAGAGACTTTACCTGTATAAGTAATTAGTTCTGCTGTGTCTAGGGTAGCGATCGCCCATATCCATCCCGCGTGCAGCCCCCAAGCTAAACCCAAATTACCGCTCGCGGCAAAGCGTGCCAACACCAGTACCATTCCCATCAGCCACAATCCAGGCAGTTGGGGTGCCGTTTCGCGTTGCTCCCAAACCAGATGTAGCAAGGCAAATATCAGGCTAGAAATTGCTGCTGCTATCCAAACTGGATAGTCCTGCCCTAATTCAGTAAACAGGAAACCGCGAAAAATCAACTCTTCTATCCCACCGACTAATAACGCTATCAAAAAAATTGGTAGCAAGATGGGTAGTAGTAACTTGAAATTCGTCTTTTCAAAAGAACACCAACCTAACCCGAATTGCCCACTAAATACAATAGCTAGGCTCACCACTCCCAAAGCAAAACCTAATCCTAAAGAACCAAGAGTTGAAATATTGCCAACCAAGCCGTAATCCGAAAAAGATTTATTGGTGAGCCAACTAACTCCCCACAGAGTCAGGGGAGCTAATAGGTAAAGTGACACCAATAACGGCATCTTTTGTTCTGGCTGCAAAGGTTTAAGGGGTCGCCAATTAAGCAATATTGCTGATACTGCTGCTACTGGTAACCAGAAAACTATCCAGAAAATAAAAAATGCCATCACTATAATTAGTGCTGGTGCATTTTCCATAAACGCCAGTAAGGCGTTGAGCGAAGGCTCAAAGGAAGTTATTAAAGTAAACAAAAAAAACACGATAGACTTCTTGCACTATAGATTTCTTGCTGATTAATCAAGACTCTACTAAATTTCGTGAATTTTGCAAGGGGTCTAATCGTATTTTTTACCTGAGACAAAATGTTCTAAATCAGAGCTACTAGTTTTCTGCCGGGGTAAGGACAAGTTATCATCAATTGAAACTTATCCTCACCATACCATCAGCAAATTTACTCTTCGTCTTCCAAATCTTCGTCTGATTCGTCGGAGTCTATATCTTGTGAGGTTAGTTTTTTGTCAGTTTCACCGAGTTGAATCAGGTGAATATGCTTATATCCCAACCTAATTTCAAACTCATCTCCAGGCTTTAAGCTCATTGCTTTGGTGTATGTAGCACCAATCACAATCTGACCATTTTGATGGACACTAACCCGATATGTCGGTTCACGACCACGACCATCTTTAGGTGCTTCTGGACTTAGAGGAATTCCTCTAGCCGAGAGCAAAGCGTCATAAAAATCGGTGAGATTGACACGAACCTGGTTATTCTTAGTAACAGTGTAATAGCCGCACTGTTTAGCTCTTTCTCGGCGTGGTAAAGTGGAAAGTTCTTTTACTTTAGCAAGTAGTGCTTTTCCGGTTAATGGTGCGGTTGCAGTTTCAGTCATTATGCTCAAATTTTCCTTACTCTCTCCAAACTGATAAACTATGTAGTCTCATGCCAGCATTTGGCTTTTTAGCATTTGCATAGAGCTACTTAGGACTCTAGTGTAATGGGTCAATTCCTGCCGATAGGAGCCAAAAGCACTTCTATATATGGTTGTCCACAACCAATTAGAGGTCATAGTTGCCATAGAAATTAATTTTGCTGATTTCACGGCACTTTTAACCATTATTCGCCATCAGAAATGAAATTATTTTCTTTTTTGGCGCTACTGTAGCGGTGTAACTTTCAGCCACCTTTACAAATTGGGTTAGTTCTACTCCAAATAAGTCGTAGATCCAAAAAAAATGCAGGTTTTCCACTTCTAGTGCTTGCCCTTCTTGCCAATGAGCAGGTAGAGTTTTCTGTACTCGTCCTCTCAAGCTTAGAACAGCATAGTATTTCAATAGAGTCCTATGGGTATACACCCTTTTGTCCTGCCAGTAGAGACGCGAATTTTCTTGTCTCTACATTACGAATCAACAAAGCAGTAGTAGCCGCGCTGATACGGCTATTGATTCTGGTTTTGTGTCTTCGCAATTTTATATTAAATACTAGCATGGACTAATAATAGCAAAATAATTGTTTAATTTTGAATTAAAATTGCTAGTAAATTTTTATTTAAATTCCTGGACTTAAAGGTTGGAAAAAGCAGTGACGATTTTCGTAACCCTTTATTGCAAGCGTGAGTATTGCTTTATGCCTTTTATAAAAATTTATCTAATTTAGACGAGCAGTTTTGACCAATATGTTAAATCCAAGATTTTCTTGATTGAGAGGAGGCAAAAATATATAAGTCTTGCACATCCAGGATTTCCGGTGCAAGAAGTTTTATTTGAAAATGATAAGGATTCTTCTTCGGTTTATTACTGTAAGCTCAAAAGCAGTCAGACAATTTTGTACGTCTGTCTATGGGAAGAATAAATCTCTTAACATATACCTAGCGCTTGATTGCCACTACCATATATTGAACATACCCTTTTACACTTCTATATAATCAAAAAATCCCGTCAAGCAGTACCGAAGGCAGAATTTTTCCTGCTAGATGCTCTGACTCAAGTAACATGCATTTAATTTGGATATAATCGCTAGGTCAGAGACGAACATAAATCCCTGTCTATAGCAAATGCTCTTTCCCTTACATTCCTAAACAGGTAAATTCAATGCAAAGCTATGATTACATTTTTGGCGTTTTATCTTGAAATTTGACACAAATCTTGCCTAAAACGCTGCTACAAGTAAAGTTTTAATGGTTATGCTTAAAGTATAATCAGTCGCTCTTTCGTCGTCAGCCTATCAACACCAGGCTTTGAATGAAGGGCAAAAAGAGTATAGCTCACTTTTCGTAACTACCTGCCTTGACTCATGATTTTTGAGGCTGGTGAAGCAATTTTAAAATTTTGGTTAGTGGTTATGGAAGTTATTTTTAAGGTTATTCGACAGCAACAAGATTCCTCCCCCGTTGTGCAAACCTACCTTGTAGAGGCAGAACCAAGTAATACAATCTTGGATTGCCTCAACCATATTAAGTGGGAGCAAGATGGAACTTTGGCGTTTCGTAAAAATTGCCGTAATACAATTTGTGGTAGTTGTGCTATGCGAATTAATGGCCGTTCGGCTTTAGCTTGTAAAGAAAATGTTGGCAGTGAACTTGCCAGATTACAACAAATACCATCATCCCAAAGTAAAGTAAATGCCATTGGCGAAATCACGATCGCTCCTCTGGGGAATATGCCCGTGATTAAAGATTTGGTTGTAGATATGAGCAGTTTCTGGAATAATCTAGAGGCAGTTGCTCCTTATGTAAGTACGGCAGCCCGACAAGTACCAGAAAGAGAGTTTTTGCAAACACCACAAGAGCGATCGCGCCTCGATCAAACTGGTAACTGTATTATGTGCGGTGCTTGTTACTCTGAATGCAACGCCCGTGAAGTTGATCCAAACTTTGTTGGTCCCCATGCCCTTGCTAAAGCTTATCGGATGGTAGCAGACTCCCGCGATAGCGACACCGAAAATCGTTTAGCAAGCTATAACGAAGGTACTAAAGGCGTATGGGGTTGCACCCGTTGTTTGTATTGCGATTCAGTTTGTCCAATGGAGGTTGCACCATTAGAACAAATTACCAAAATTAAACAAGAAATTCTCACCCACAAAGAAGCTAAGGATAGTCGCTCAATTCGTCACCGAAAAGTATTGGTGGATTTAGTTAAAGAAGGTGGTTGGATTGATGAACGTCAATTTGGTTTACAAGTTGTCGGTAATTACTTTAAAGATTTAAGAGGATTACTCAGTCTTGCACCCCTCGGTTTACGGATGATCGTTCGGGGTAAGTTTCCCCTGTCATTTGAACCTTCTGAAGGGACGGAACAAGTGCGATCGCTCATTGAATCTGTGCAACAGTTAGAAAACAAAAGTTAAGAGTTAGGAATTTTAACTTCTAACTCCTAACTCTATTTCAACGTGGTTCTTGAGGTATATTCAACGGCTGTCCATAACGGTCATATACTAAAACATCCCACTGACCGTTGTTACTGGATTCAAAAGCGATCCTACTACCATCAGCACTAATTGTAGGGTTGCGGACTTCAGATTGTAGGTTATTAGTCAAATTTCGTGATTGGCGTGTTTCCCTGTCGTAGAGAAAAATAGCCGATCGCCCCTGACGGCTAGCACCAAACACTACATAACGGCCATCTTGTGAAACGCTAGGATGAGTTGCGATCGCATCCAAGGAGTTTAAACCCGGCAAATCAACTAAATCACGAGTCACTGTATCAAACATATAAACATCTTGGCTACCGCGTCGGTCAGTAATAAAAACAATGTATCTCCCAGAAATTTGAGGATTTAATTCCGACGCTAAACTATTGAGACTCCGACCCCCCGGATCAAAGGGATAACTCAAAAGGCGGGGGTAGCCAAAACACCCAGTTAATAAACTTAAGCCTAAAAATGCAGGTATAAAAAAAATACGTTTCATATATTGGGCATGGGGCGGGCATTAATTATTCTCTCTCATCTCCCTGCTATCTGCTCCCCTGCTCCCTCTCTTCTACGGAGGTGAACCTACAGTTGCACCATTAGGAATATCTAACTCAATATTTGGCCCCCGGTCTAAGACTTCAATATCCCACTGGCCACGGCTGGCGGTTTCAAAGACAACATAACGTCCATCTGGGCTGATATTTGGTTTTCTCACCCAGCCGCGATAGGTTGGTGTGACGATTTGCGACTGCTGTGTAGCGCGATCGTAAAGCGCTACCACTGGTCTACCTTGGTCACTAGTAAGATAAGCAATATAACGACCGGTATAGCTCAAGCTAGGACTTTCAGCAATTGTCTCCACTCGGTTTATGCCAGGTGTAGCAATAAACAGTTGCCTCTCCAAATCGAAAACCAGTAGCTGCTGATTACCATTCCGATTAGATACAAACGCTAAAAAGCGCCCATTTCCACTCAAAGCAGGTTGCTCCTCGGTGTAGCGACTGTTGAGGGAAGTAGGCCCTATGGGAATATTGTTAGAACCACAAGATGCAAGCAAACTGGTTAAACCAAAAACCAGGCTCCAATGAATTGGTCTTTGGAGCCAAAATGTAGGCGTAAATTTTTCCACCTCAACTGTTTTCCGTTGCCTTTAAACCTACTTCCACGCCAACTGTTTTAAACATCATCATCAAAATCGGTCGAATTATCTAGTCCCTCATTTGGCTTTTCAATCGGGTTGTATGGTACGTAATCCGTTGGGATAGCTTCATCATCTTCACGCGGTCTTCGAGGAGTTGAGTCAGTCGGTGGACGACGTCTTCTTGGTCTGGGAGCAACATCATCTTCACGACTTTCTGAACGCTGGGGCCCGTTATTACTACGACGAGAAGGTTTTCTGACTTCCCCTCCCGAACTTTCCCAATCATCAACTTGCCTAGATGAAGAACCCCAATTTTCTTCTTCAGAGGTTTCAGAAGGGCGATTTACAGGACGCCCAGAAGTCCGCCGCCGCGTTCTATCTACTGGAGCCTGTCTTTCACTGCTGCTGTTGCGGCGTTCTGAACGACGAGGGGGTTGCTCCTCGTAATAGTCATCACGAGTTGAAATCTCATCCCTGCTACCGCGAATCCGGGCACGCACGGGGCGTTCCTCCTCCTCTTCATAAGGCAATGGATCTAAGTCTGCATCCATTTGAGCTTCATACTTTCTGCGATCATTATAGGAATAGTTTCTGCTTACCTCTCGCTCATCGTCCACAATCGGAGTGTTGCGCTTTGCTTGTTGGGTAGCTATACTCCGCAGACGAATACTTTCAACTGCAAAAAATACAGTTGTGCCAACTAAAAGCAGTTGACCAAATTGCAAAATCGGGTCTAAGCGCCATCCTTGAAACACGAGAATAAAGCCGCAGAGCAAACCGACTGCTGCAAAAAAGATATCTTGATCCCGTGACAATTCAGGACGCACAGTGCGGAGAAAATACAGTGCTGCCCCAGCCACAGCCAGGAAAATTCCTAGAATACTGGCTGAGTTTGCCCCAAAATTTACCTGAGCCAGAAAACTGGCTGAGTTCAGCCCAAAATTTATCATTGCTGTTTTCCCAATATCAAATCTATGTTAGCGAGTCACAATTAAAATCACTACTGTAATTAGTCACGATATATTTAAGCTTCAAAGCCTCTGGCAAAGAAGCTCTGAAGCTGTTCACCGAAAAATAAAAACACTTATGTCTGTAATCTACAACTACCACTAGCGGCAAACACTGCTGCTTTTAGTGCAATCATAAATAGCTGACAGACAATAGGTTATGAGAGTTAATTCAACTCTCACAAGCATTATGAACGCTGGATTTTATCTTTTTGGCTAATGAAAATTAGACCAACTGTAGCGGGGATTACAACAATTGCAGTACCCCATAGCAGACTCCAAAGAAAATTTGCTAAAGAAGGCGTCATACTTCTAAACCTTTTTTTACACACTTCATCTTAATTTTAATAGTGTATTACTTTCTTGAGAAGCCTCTAAATCTGAACTGCCAAACTTGTTAACTGCTGTGAGTAAGTTTGCTTTTGTATTCCAAAAGGAAGTGGCAGCATTTGGTTAAAATGATGATGAGAGTGCTTTACAAAGCTTCAAATTTTGTGGCGTGAGCGAAGCGCGGCTTGCCGCCTAAGTTTTTCTTTCTTTACAGATAGTACCTTAAACCGATGACTGGTGTTGACCTGACTGCTTGGATTCTTGGCCCTGTGTTAGGGCTGATGACATTTTTATTTATATTTCGGATCATTCTCACTTGGTATCCGCAAGTGAATCTGAATCGTTTGCCCTTTAATTTAATAGCTTGGCCTACCGAACCATTTTTAGTGCCATTGCGAAAACTAGTACAACCTATAGGCGGAGTGGATATTACACCTATTATTTGGGTTGGTATCTTCAGTCTGGTGCGAGAAATATTACTAGGTCAGCAAGGATTGCTGACCATGCTGGCTCGTGTAAATTAGGCATGGGGCATTGAGAATGGGGAATTGGGCATTGAGCATTGGGCAGAGGGTTTGGAGACAAGGAGAATTGGGGACAAGGGGAAAGACTTGTTTCAAGTTCTCACCTCTTGTCCCCTTGTCCCCCCTGCCTCCCCTGCTCCCCCTGCTCCCCCTGCTTCCCCAGCTCTCCCCACTCCCCTAACCGTTCATCTCCTGGACAAAACTTGTATAGACATTACCCTGCAAAAATTGTGGAGTTTCCATAATTCTTTGATGAAACCCGATTGTTGTGGGTAGTCCAGTGATGGCACATTCCCGGAGTGCGCGTTTCATACGGTTAATAGCAGTGGCTCGGTCTGGGGCCCAAACAATTAACTTCCCGATCAAAGAATCGTAGTAAGGCGGGATTTGGTAATCTGTGTAAACGTGGGAATCAATGCGAACACCAGGGCCTCCAGGGGGCAGATAGCCACTTATCCGTCCAGGAGAAGGACGAAAGTCATGATCTGGGTCTTCAGCGTTGATCCGGCACTCAATCGAATGACCCCGCAAGACTACTTGTTCTTGGGTAAGCTTGAGTCTTTCTCCTTGAGCAATCCGAATTTGTTCGGCAACCAAGTCTATTCCAGTAATCATCTCTGTTACAGGATGTTCTACTTGAATCCGGGTGTTCATTTCCATAAAGTAGAATTTACCGGATCTATCCAAGAGAAACTCGATAGTACCTGCCCCACTGTAATTAATGAATTGGGCAGCTTTGACAGCAGCTTGTCCCATTTTCTCACGTAGCTCTTCGTCGAGAGCGGGACTTGGTGCTTCTTCTAGTAGCTTTTGATTCCGGCGCTGAATTGAGCAATCCCGTTCGCCTAAGTGGATAACATTACCGTAGTTATCCGCCAAAATTTGAAATTCGATGTGGCGGGGACGTTCAATAAATTTTTCTATGTAAACGCCAGAATTACCAAAAGCGGCTCCTGCTTCGCCTTGGGCTGCTAAGAAAAGTTTGACAAATTCATCTTCAGAACGCACTAGGCGCATACCCCGCCCACCGCCACCTGCTGTGGCTTTGATCATTACCGGATAGCCGATTTCCTTGGCGAATTTTAATCCTTCTTCCTCGGATTCTACTAACCCCTCACTACCTGGTACTGTCGGGACTCCAGCTTTTTGCATGGTTTCTTTGGCAGTGGATTTATCCCCCATCAGCTTTATAGCTTCTGGAGTTGGGCCGATAAAAGCAATATGATGGTCGGCACAGATTTCCGCAAACCGGGCATTTTCTGCCAAAAAGCCATAACCTGGATGAATAGCAGTTGCATTGCGCGTCAGTGCAGCAGCAATAATATTGGGAATATTCAAATAACTTTTACCGCTAGCAGGTTCCCCAATGCAAACCGCTTCATCAGCAAGCTGGACGTGGAGAGCATTCCGGTCAACGGTGGAATGAACCGCGACTGTCGCAATTCCCATTTCTTCACAGGCGCGGAGAATGCGAAGGGCGATTTCTCCCCGATTGGCAATTAATATTTTGTCAAACTTCATTTTTTAGTTTCGATATCATTACCAGTAGATTGACATTTTCTCCGATCCAACTTGAAACGATGCTTTCGCATTATTTCAAATTATCACAGGAGATTCGCCACCCTGATTACTAAGCAAACTCGCATATTGCAGGCTTACTGCCTCTACTAGTCTTACTAGACTAACAACATTGCTGCTGTAAATCTTGCCTAGCTTACTAAACTGGGCTTTTGCGTAGGCGTAACCTGTTGTAGACATCGCCTACGACGGGCGGGTACGCCATCGCACCGCACCTCCCACAGTCGCTCTACCCTTTTTAATATCACTTGTGCATCTGCTAAATTTCTGTCAGTCTGATACCGCCTTGAAGAAATTTATATTTTTGAGAAATATAACTTAGATATCACCTTACTATAATTATTTTCTTATGCTATAGTTTATGCTTAGACAAGCCGTGCGGATGTGGCGGAATTGGTATACGCGCACGCTTGAGGTGCGTGTGGCTTTGCCTTGCGAGTTCGAGTCTCGCCATCCGCATATTTTGTTTGTTAATAAAGGGTCAATAGTCATAGGTCAATAGACCTTAGACTGTTGACCCTTAAATCTTGGTATAGCTCAGGTTTTTTATGCTTTTATAGAGATACGTGAAGTTTTGTAAAAAGCATTGAGTATTACTTTTACGCCGACAAACAACTTAACACTGCCAGCAGCTTGGCATCGCCTCACTCCGATTTGGCAAGGAGGGGAGGAAGTAATTCAAAAAAGTTTACCTCATACTCAGCTAGCACCTGCTTGGCAGCTAATGCTTTTGGGCGACGGCTCTCCAACACGTCACCTAGAATTGCTTACAGGTGAGCCTGTAGAAGTAGATGTCATTGATATGTCATTGATTGGTATGGACTTAGATGCTGCACCTGACTTGATCCAAGCTGTACCAGGGCCGCGATTACGGCGGCAAGTGTGGCTACGAACTGCTTCTGGTCAACGATTAGCCTATGCTACCTCGTGGTGGGAGGCTAGTCATGTAGATGAGTATTTGCAAAATCGTTCATTACCAATTTGGGCAAGTTTAGCTCGTCTTCGCACAGAGTTGTATCGGGATGTTCGAGGAATTTACTATGGTGACTCATCGGCGCTAGAGTCTGGTTTTGATGTAATCGGGCCTTTTTGGGGTCGCCACTATTTGTTTTGGCATCATGGACAACCACTAACGTTAATTTATGAAGTTTTTTCGCCTTATTTAACTAAATATTTGGGTGTTATGCAATTAAATTCCCAAAATCAGTAAAAATCCATGATGTAGTGTGATGGCGTACCTGCTTGCCGTGGCGATCGCTACTGAGCAACACAATGAAATAATCAAAGGAATGTTGAACTATTGTGGCAGCGATCGCTTCTGGTATTAGTGCCGTTAAATTAATGAGTTTTCGGTGATTGTTTGCCGTTGTTAGGCGATCGCATCCTCTTTAAAATAGAGTCAGCAAATTACACCTCAAGAAATTTTCCAACAAGCAAGAATTTCCTACTGATGTTAGCAAGAAAAACACGAGGAAAAGTTTAATGAATACTGTTGTGCTAAATCTAGAACCGATTGCTCATTTAACCGATGAGCAATTTTATCAATTGTGTATTGCCAATCGTGATGTAAGCCTGGAAATGAATGCAGCTGGAGAATTAATAATTGTGCCACCAGTAGGAGGAGAAAGTGGAAATCAAGAAGCTGGACTGATCGCTGATTTAGAAATTTGGAATCGTCAAGCTAAATTAGGGAAAGTTTTTAGTTCTTCAACTATTTTTATACTTCCCAACGGTGCAAAACGTTCCCCTGATGCTGCTTGGGTAAAATTGGAACGCTGGGAAGCTTTAACACCAGAACAACGAAAAAAATTTCCGCCACTTGTACCCGACTTTTTGATTGAACTGCGCTCGGAGACAGATCGCCTTGCACCGATTCAAGAGAAAATGCAGGAATACATTAAAAATGGTCTGCGCTTGGGTTGGCTAATTAATCTTCAAGATCGCCAAGTTGAAATTTACCGACTTTTGAAAGCTGTAGAAGTTGTGCAAATGCCAACGATTGTTTCTGGAGAAGATATATTACCTGGATTTGAGTTGCAAATATAGGTAAATGATAAGCCTAACGGTATAGCTTTGCTTACCGCATTCTCCCAAAAAATACTGCTCTTTTGATGTGGCGCGATGGCGTACCCGCCCGCCGTAGGTGATCGCGTATTGCAACTGAGCAGAGCCAAGCCGCTGAAATTGACTTGCAGCTTTGTCCAGTTAGTTATATTCTCAAATTGCTTAGAATAATAGATTTACTTGCGGAAACTTCCCGACAGAGGAATTAATCTCAGGGAAACGTCCTACGAAATTCAACAAAGCGTGTTAAAAATGGTAACTGAGCCAAAAACATCCCTTTAAAAGACTAGGAAAACTTGATTACCGAAGTACCATCAACATCTAGGGTGGAAAAATTTAATATAATTAGCTGCCCTAAGGGATGGGTAAACCTGTTAGTGTACTTGACTAATCAAGCAAGTAATAAGTTTGCAAGTATAAGGTATAGATTTCAATGGCACCGCCTCTTGTGTCTGTTCCAATGAAGAAAACTAAAAAACCCTCTCTGGTGCTGACGCTCTCGGCTGCTGGGCTATTGATTGGTGCCGGGAGTGTAGCATACTGGTTGTTAAGCCAGAGACAAATATCTTCTAGCGATTTGCTAGTAGGTGCAAATATTATTCCTGGTGATGCCCTATTTGCGGTTTCTCTGACAACAGATCCCCAGCAGTGGCAGAAATTGCGGGAGTTTGGCACAAAAGAAACCCAAGCAGAACTGGACAAAAATTTAATAGAATTGCGCGATCGCTTTCTAACTAATAATGGTTATGACTTCCAGAAAGACATCGCTCCTTGGGTAGGCAATGACGTTACGATCGCAATTCTTGCCCCAGCAACAGCGAATAAAGCTGTACCCAAACCAGTTACCACTAATCAAGATGCAGCAAGTGATCAGCAGTCGATGGTAATGGTATTGCCAGTCAAAAACGCAGAAATTGCCAAAAATATTTTGGCACAACCCAAAACCCTTAAACAAGGCAAATGGATTGATCGTACTTATCAAGGGATCACCATTAAAGAAATTGAAGGACAAGCAGGCGAGAACTTATCAGCAGCCTTACTAGATAGGCGTTTTTTAGTTATAACTGATAGTCCTAAAGCCACAGAAAGAGCAATTGACGCTTACAAAAATCAAACATCCCTAGCCACAACAGGCGGCTTTGCTGAGAATTTTCCAAAAATTGCTAACTACCAACGCTTTGGCCAGTTTTACGTAAATGTACCTACAGCAGCCAAAATAGCTGCGGCTTCTCCAAATCGCCCTTTACCTGCTCAAGTTCTGGCTCAACTGCAAAATAATCAAGGTTTAGCGGGGACAATGACTTTAGAGCCAGAAGGAATTCGCTTTAAGGGCGTTTCTTGGTTAAACCCTAATAGTCAACGTATGCTGGCGGTAGAAAACAAAGCTGGGAAAATGCAAAGCCGAGTACCAGCAGAAACCTTAATGATGTTATCTGGTGGTAACTTACAGAGATTATGGGGAGATTACATTTTAACATCTCAGAGAAATCCCCTCTCGCCGATCGCACCAGAACAGATCAGAGGTGGCATAAAATCGCTTACCAACCTTGATTTAGATAAGGACTTGCTCAGTTGGATGAAAGGCGAGTTTTCTTTATCACTTATTCCTACTACTGTAAAACAAGGTTCACCAGATGATTTTCGTGTGGGTTTGCTGTTCATGGTACAGGCAAGCAATCGCCAATCAGCTGAAGCATCCATAAAACAGCTTGATGAAGTGATGAGAAATCAATTCCAGTTCCAAGTCCAACCGGCGAAAGTCGCAGGGCAACCTGTTGTTAACTGGGTTTCACCCTATGGTACGTTAACTGCCACCCACGGCTGGTTAGATGGAGATGTTGCCTTTTTAGTAGTGGGCGCTCCCATCACTGATAAAATTGTTCCCAAACCCAACAACCTATTAGCTAGCACTCTTTCCTTCCAACAAACAGTTCCTACAGAACCAAATCCGACAAATGGTCAATTTTTCCTGGATGTGGAACGAACTGTGAAAAATTTCCCTTTACCAACTCTAATTCCTAATCAACAAACTTTGTTAGCTGCAACGCGCTCAATTGGGATGACATCTGCTGTCAGCGACAATCGCAGTAACCGTTATGACATTTTTATAGCACTTAAAAAAGTTAGAAACTCGACTGCCTTGCCTAGTCCAGAAAGCAATAAAAGCAACTCTGTTAGATAGGGGAATGGGGAGCAGAGGGAGGAGAGGAGGCAGGGGGAGCAGCGGGAGATGAGGGAGATGAGGGGACAAGAGGTGAGAACTTGAAACAAGTCTTTCCCCTTGTCCCCAATGCCCAATTCCCAATTCCCCTATCCCATAACTTTGTAAGCATATAGGATCAGAACAGTCAGAATCCATATTTTAAATCATCCACGGAGAGAAGACTTTATGAATCTGGTTGTACTCCAGAACTGGCTGGACAATGCGTCCTTTGCCATACTATTCCTAACAATGCTTGTGTATTGGGGAGGAGCGGCTTTTCCGAATCTGCCTTATCTAGCCGCTTTGGGGACAGCTGGGATGGCGATCGCAAATTTGTGCATGGCGACTCTACTAGGAGCAAGATGGATAGAAGCTGGTTACTTTCCCTTAAGTAATCTCTATGAATCCCTGTTTTTCTTAACTTGGGGAATTACCACCGTTCATCTAATTGCTGAAAGTAGTAGCCGTAGCCGCTTAGTAGGAGTTGTTACAGCTCCAGTGGCAATGTTGATCGCTGCTTTCGCTACCATGACATTACCATCCCAGATGCAAGCGTCAGAACCTCTAGTACCTGCCTTAAAGTCAAATTGGTTGATGATGCATGTCAGCGTCATGATGTTGAGTTATTCTGCTTTAATGGTGGGTGCATTGTTAGCGATCGCTTTTCTGATTGTCACTCGCGGTCAAAACATCCAACTACAAGGTAGTTCTGTAGGTACTGGTGGCTATCGCAGCAATGGCTACCGCTTGCACAAAGCAAATGAACTAATTTCTCAACCACCAGCCCCTTCTGCCGAAAATAACGGTTTTACCCGTTTTGAAACTAGTAGCAACGGCAACGGGAACGGTAGCACTGCTGTTTTGGGTTTAGTCACAACAGCCCCAATCCAAAATCCACAAGACGCTCGAGGACTCGCTAACGCTTCGCTATCCGAAATCCAAAATTCTGAACCTCTTTCACCTCAGCGCCTTAGCCTTGCCGAAACCCTCGACAACATCAGCTATCGCATCATCGGACTCGGATTTCCCTTATTGACAATTGGCATTATTGCTGGTGGCGTTTGGGCTAACGAAGCTTGGGGTTCCTACTGGAGTTGGGACCCCAAAGAAACTTGGGCATTAATCACCTGGTTGGTGTTCGCCGCTTATCTACACGCCCGAATCACTCGTGGTTGGCAAGGTCGGCGTCCCGCCATTTTAGCCGCCACTGGCTTTGTTGTTGTTTGGATTTGCTATCTCGGTGTGAATCTTTTGGGTAAAGGTTTGCATTCTTACGGTTGGTTCTTTTAAAAACTTTACCCCCAACCCCTCTCTGCTGGCGGAGTTACCCTTTACACACAAGTCATCGAATTACCCAAAACTAAAGAAAACCTCACCCTGTCCTTAGTAAGCTATGGTTTACACACAAGTCTTCTAAGGTTCCCCTATAGGTTTTTGATCCCCCCAATCCTCTTCTTAAGCTGCGGTGTACAGACAAGTATTGCCCATATAGGTTTCATCGCTTCTGGCCCCCATAAATACCCAAATTTAGGTGGAATTGAAACTCAGTTTATTCCCAAAATTTAGAGCTTAGGGCAATGAAACCTGCTCTCAGGTGCAATTATCTAGACTTGTATGTACACCGTAGCTGCTAACGCAGAGGGAGGGGAATTACGCAAAGTTTGTTAAATAATTACCAGTTTATAAAAAGCGATCGCTTATTTATGAAGTTACGCTCATATATGATTATCGGGTTTTTACTCAGTCTTATCCTAAGTATCGTATCGTTTTCGGGCAATTTCACTATTGCTGCAACACCAACAGCAGTCGCGCCTGTATCTGCTGTCTCATTCACCCAAGGGGTGCAAAAAATGGTGTTGGATAACGGCTTAACGGTGCTAACAAAGGAAGTCCATACTGCTCCAGTAGTGAGTGTACAAGTTTGGTATAAAGTTGGTTCACGTAACGAGGTTAAGGGAGAAAATGGTATTTCTCACCAGCTAGAACATTTGATGTTCAAGGGTACAACTGCCCGTCCAGTACAGTTTGGAAGGTTATTTAGTGCCTTGGGTAGCCAGTTCAATGCTTTTACTAGTTATGACGAAACAGCTTACTTTGGCACAGTACAACGAGACAAACTTGAAGCACTGCTGACACTGGAAGCTGATCGCATGGAAAACTCTTTAATTGGGCCGGAACAACTCACAAGTGAAAAGCGGGTGGTAATCTCCGAGTTACAGGGGTACGAAAATTCACCAGGCTATCGTCTGAGTCGAGCAGTGATGCGAGATGCTTTTCCTAACAGAGCATACGGCTTACCTGTGGGAGGCACAAAAGCTGATGTAGAGAAATTCACGGTGGAGCAGGTGCGGAATTATTACCAAACCTACTACAGCCCAGAAAATGCCACCTTGGTGATTACAGGCGATTTTGCCACAGAACCTGTACTCAAAATTGTTAAAGAAACTTATGGAAAGCTGGCAAAACGATCAAAACAGGACACGGTGAGGGAAAATGTCGCCGCGTCTTCTCCAGTTGCTCCTGCTACTAAAAAAGAACCGATTATTTTGAAGCAACCTGGGAGCGCGGCACTACTGCAAGCTGTGTATCCTCTACCAGATATCAAGCATCCAGATGTCCCGGCAATTGATGTGATGGATGCCATCCTCACAGGTGGGCGTAGCTCTAGACTTTACCAGGCTTTGGTAGAATCTGGACTCGCTAGTTCAGTTAGTGGTGGTGCTGCCGAACTCATCGAACCAGGTTGGTATGAAATTAATGCTACGGCGGCTCAGGGTCAAGAGTTGGGGAAAATTGCCCAAGTACTCAAAGAATCTTTAGCAAAATTGCAAGAACAGCCAGTTACTACTGAAGAATTGAACCGGGCGAAGACACAACTGCAAGCCTCCTTTGTTTTGGGTAACCAAGACATCACTAGTCAGGCAACCCAACTGGGATATAACCAAATTGTGGCCGGCGATTATCATTTTATTGAACAGTATCTGGCTGCGATCGCTAAAGTTACCCCAGATCAGGTGCAGCAAGCAGCAAAAACTTACCTCAATCCGGCTAAACAAACTATCGGCTTCTTTGAGCCAACTCAACCAGATGGTAAACCAGGGACTTCTAGCGCTGGTTCTGGGCGCACGGTGGAAAATTTCAGCCCCGGTAAACCTGTAGATCCAGCAGAACTGGCTAAATATCTTCCACCTGCCACATCAGCTACAGATTCGGGCAAACAATCACTACCAGAAGAGTTTACCTTAAATAACGGTTTGCGGGTTTTGCTCTTGCGCGATCGCAGCCTTCCCACCATTAACCTAAGCGGACAAATTGACGCTGGTACTGAATTTGACGGCAATCAAAAAGCTGGATTAGCGAATCTAACTGCGACCAACTTAATGAATGGGACGCAGACTAAAAATGCTCTTACCCTAGCAAAAACTTTAGAAGACCGGGGAGCAGATTTGAGCTTCAGTGCCAGCCGCGAAGGAGTTAGCGTTAGCGGTGAGGGACTTTCAGCAAACCTGCCGATATTGATTCAAACTCTGGCAGATGTGTTAGAAAATGCTACTTTCCCAGCTGAACAGTTAGAACTGAGCCGCCAACGGGCGTTAATAAGCCTCAAAGTCCAGCTAGATGACCCCAGAGGTTTAGGAAGGCAAGTATTTCAGCAGGCAATTTACCCAGAAAATCATCCGTTCCATAGCTTTCCCACAGCCGAGAGTTTAAAGAGCATTACTCGTGATGATTTGCTTGGGTTCTACCAAACACACTACCGACCAGATAGCACAACGATCGCAATAGTTGGAGACTTTGAGCCAGTTAAAGTAAAAGCTTTGCTAAATCAGGCGTTTGGCAAATGGTCAGCTACAGATAAGCCACCTGTTCTCAAAATACCATCTGTGCCATTACCAGAAACTTTGACACGCTTGAACAAAGTGATACCTGGTAAATCCGAAGCTGTTACCTACATAGGCTACAACGGTATCTCTCGGAAAGACCCCCGTTTTTATGCAGCATTGGTAATGAATCAAATTTTGGGTGGTGATACCTTATCGAGCCGCTTGGGTACAGAAGTGCGTGATCGCCAAGGTCTAACCTATGGTATTTATAGTGGTTTTGCCGCCGGAATCAATCCCGGCCCGTTCTTGATTCAGATGCAGACCGCTCCTGGTGATGCCCAAAAAGCGATCGCTAGTACTCTCGCTTTACTCAAACAGTTGCGCGAACAAGGAGTAACTGAGGCTGAATTCAACACGGCAAAACGCTCAATTACCAATAGCTACCCTGTGGATTTAGCTAATCCTAGTAATGTATCAAGTATCATTTTGGATAATGCTGTCTTGGGACTTTCACGCTCAGAAATCCGGGACTTTCCCCAAAGGATTGAAACAGTAACTATGGCTCAGATGCAACAGGCAATTCAAGATTTAATTAAGCCGGAAAATTTAATAATTGTCACTGCTGGTCCTGGAGATACTGTACCCAAAGGCAGCTAATTATAGGTTTTTCGTTTGTGAGGTATGTAGGGGCACTATCGTGCCCTTACACTTAGCGATATCGCTAGCGAGACTTAAAAAGGCTTGCTAATAACCCTCTTTTACCCTCTTTTTAAGCAGGTCGCCGCAGGCGGAGGAAACTTAACCGAACCGTGTTGTAAGTGAACCTATTTCACAATTTAAATGACAAATTTAGACTACGTAAACAAAGGATTATACATAGTTTTTTGAATGAATTATTTTGCCTGAAAATGAAGATGAAAATTACTATAAAATCCTTCAGCCGAAAGCCTATTCTTCCAGAGTTTTCGGCACTCATGCTGCAAATTTAAAAATTCTTGGTTTGAAAGATTGCTATGAAATTCAGCCACTTTCTCTGCAATATATGGTATTTCCTTTTCATCTACCCAGACACAATATTTTTTCCAGTCAATTATAGAATCTTCAGGTAAAACGCATTCTGTATCAATAAAAATTGGAATACGACCACAACTGAGAATTTCATATAATCGAATGGAATAGTTTGCAGAACCACGACAGCACAAAATGTAATCGCTCTCAACCATATTTTTCACATATTCAGCACGAGCTTTCTGTCTTTGCTCTATATCTTGTGTATTTAGAAATACTGTTTCGCCTTTGATGATAAAGTTTGTCTTTACTAAAGAGGGGCTTTCTGCAAGTATTTTCAGAGCCTGACTACGCAGAATTTGTCCCTTGTAAGGCGAAACTCCAAGCTCTAATGATTTGGTTAACATCAAACTGTGATATAAAAACGCTTTCAGTTTCTTTTCCCATGAATCCGGTACTGCTAAACCACAAAATCCAACAACAGGTTTATCAGATTTCTGCCTGAGGGATATTTCACCCCCTAAATATTCTTCAACAAAATCTTCAGTAAAAGAAGGCATAATAATATCCTTTTGCCTCTTTTTAGACCGATATACTGCCATTCTGAATACTGTTGCATTCTTGACAGGAATTTCTTCGGCACAACAATCACCTGCAAAAAAAACAACTATTTCTTTGCCGCTATTAGCTACTTTATTTGCAAATTCAATAGATAGATTTTCTGCTTCTTTATTAACTTTACTTCTCCAACTATCTCCTCTGATTAATCTCCAGTTTGTAGGCATAACAACTATGTCAGCTTCTTCTAACGAAGTCATTTTAAAAAGGGAATTACTTATTTCTATATACTTGCCATACGCTCTAGACCAAGGGTATTTTTCACTAGGGATAAATTCTTTCCAAAAAGGATAAAGTATTATAACTGGTTCCATCCCTTCAGGAAGGTAATTTCTATCAGAATAGATATTTAATTGCATATTTTAACGTGAGTTAGATTAGTTGAATAACTGAGGGATTATACAATAAATTTAATTTATTTAAAACAATGCTTATTTATGTACTTTTTATACCATAAAATAAAATCATACTTAAATCACTGAGTTTAAATTAACTTTAAAATCAATGGATTAATTAGCGTAAACGCATCTAAATTGGTGATATTGCTTAAGAGGCTTTATTCTTCTTTCTTATCTTGCAAATTATTTATCTTTGTATTTAGCATCAGGATAGAGTTGTCCTGACTCTGTTGTTGTTCTTTCTTTTCTTGTACAACTTGAGTAGAGTATATTTCAACATCTCGTTGAATAATATCTTCTACATGACCTGCAAAAAGATTAAACGCCTCTTCGTGGCTTGTATAATTATAATAAGGGCCTGTTAATTGTGAGAATTGCCACCCTTGGCTTTTCAAAGATTCGACTGTACGGCGGTAGTGTCGCCAACGTTCTCCATAATGAAAAAACTCTTCAATGGCAGCACTAATAGCAACTATTTGGCTCAAGCTAAAAGTTGACCAAATAATGACATTCTTAACTCTATCGTTAACTTGTAGAGTAGAGTTAATATTTAAACTCACCAATGCTGGCAGAATTATACCACCAACAATAGTTGTTATCCGCAACAAATAATGGCGATCGCGTGAAAAATTCGCCTTACCTTCCATCCAGATTACTTGATCTAACCAGCGCGATCGCAAAAAATGTTTTTGCACATCGCCTAACTTCATACCTTCAAATAACTTGTCAAAATCTTCCTTTATGTTTTTTTGATAACTATCTTTTTTTCCCATTATTCACCCCTAATTAGAAATCAAATCTTTAATAATTTTGCCTAAATTCTCAATTCCCTTCTCTATATCGTTCAAGTCGATGTATTGTAATCTACCAGATTTCGCTAACTTTTTAGCTCGCTCATCAGTAGCCTGTCCGCGCAAGGCATCTGCAAGTATATCTGCGGTTCTACCACTACCAGCAATCACAACAACTAATCTTCCAGTATTAACGCTAGAAAAGGCATCTTCAAAGGTAATCTCACCACCATTCAAAAGTACTGTTACCGAAGGTGCATTATTGGCTAACACAGTTGCAACGTGAGATATCCAAGGAGACTCGTCGCCCCAATTATTGCCAGGAACCAGTACAAAATGAGTATGATTTGGCTCTAGTAATGTCAAATCAATAGCAGGTTTTTGTTGATTAGGTAAAGCCACTTTGTTTTCGGGTGTTACACCAATCAAAGCAAACTTAGCATTTATATGGGTGCGAGCCTCACCCATCAATTGCATGACTCCCGCATCCGTACCTCCATCCACAACATAAGCCCCTAAACTTTCGGCTATGGGGGCTAAAACTTCTGTAAATAACCGTTTAATGCGGAGAAAGTCGGCTTCACTGATGTTACTTGCACCCCCCACTATTACTAAAACAGAACGTGAACCGCCAAGTCCTATTCGCTTAAGAGCATCTGGTAATTCAACTTGTTGATCAACTCGAATAGCTAATGCTGTTTGGCCACTCTCAAAGTTAAGTTTCAAACAATTTTTCATTTGTCAAAAATATTGACTGCTTAAGTTTTCCAGGGTAGAACTTCGCAGCCATATTCTGCAAGTGCTGTATTACGCACAGCCAATTGCTGAAGCGTTGAGCTTTTTGTTTTACAGAGGAGCGATGTCTCCGACGGGCTACGCCTACGCAACAAGCTTTGTTTAGCGCAGCTTCAAAAAGCAACGTTATGATAATTAATCTGTCTAATAATAAATAAGTTGGCACAACTAAACCTCAATAGTACGGAGACGATTAATCGCCTCCGTAGAGCAGTCAAAAATCATTGAACTATAGACTTTGGGCTATGGACTCTTGAGAGTAGACTGTTAGGTGCTGCGCCCAACCAAAATCAGCCGTTGTACAAATTTCCACAAGGATAATTGAAGTGACTAAGACTAACTCAGACTTTCTTACCTCCACCGATCCAGCGATCGCGGAGTTAATCAACGACGAATTACAGCGTCAGCGAGATCACTTGGAGTTGATTGCTAGCGAAAACTTTACCTCTGCTGCGGTACTGGCGGCTCAAGGTTCGGTACTGACAAATAAATATGCCGAGGGATTACCTGGTAAACGCTATTATGGCGGTTGTGAGTATATCGATAAAATCGAACAACTGGCGATTAACAGGGCTAAACAAATATTTGGTGCTGCTCATGCGAATGTGCAACCTCATTCTGGCGCACAAGCCAATTTTGCAGTGTTCTTGTCGCTGTTGGAACCAGGAGACAAAATTATGGGGATGGATTTGTCTCATGGTGGACATCTCACTCACGGTTCACCTGTAAATGTCTCAGGTAAGTGGTTCCAAGTTAGCCACTACGGCGTTAACGAACAAACAGAACAACTTGACTACGATCAAATTCGGGAGCTGGCGCTGAGGGAGCGTCCTAAGCTGCTGATTTGTGGTTATTCGGCTTATCCCCGTATAATTGACTTTGAAAAGTTCCGTAGTATTGCTGATGAAGTCGGTGCTTACTTACTTGCCGATATTGCCCATATCGCTGGTTTAGTTGCTAGTGGTCTTCATCCCGATCCCATTCCTCATTGTCACGTAGTAACAACAACTACCCATAAAACTCTACGCGGTCCTAGAGGTGGTTTAATTTTGACTAGTGACGCAGAACTAGGTAAAAAGCTAGATAAATCTGTTTTTCCTGGCACTCAAGGCGGACCATTGGAACACGTCATTGCTGGTAAAGCAGTAGCCTTTGGAGAAGCCCTAAAGCCTGAATTTAAAACCTATTCTGCCCAAGTGATTGAAAATGCTCGTGCTTTGGCAGAACAACTACAAAACCGAGGTTTAAAACTAGTGTCAAATGGCACTGATAATCATTTAATCCTCGTGGATTTACGTTCTGTCGGTTTAACTGGTAAGCAGGCGGATCAGTTAGTTAGTACTGTAAATATTACTGCTAACAAAAATACTGTTCCCTTTGATCCGCAATCGCCATTTGTTACCAGCGGACTGAGGTTAGGTTCGCCAGCAATGACCACACGGGGCTTGGGAGTAGCAGAATTTACCGAGATTGCAAATATTATTAGCGATCGCCTGCTTTCTCCAGATTCCGACGTAGTAACCCAAGATTGTCGGCAACGGGTAGCAGCATTGTGTGATCGCTTCCCCTTATATCCTCACCTGGAAATTCCTGTACCAGCACTAGCATAATTGGGCATGGGGCATGGAAAAGAGGCAGAAGGGAAAAATCTTCTCCCTTGCTCCCTGCTCCCAGCCCCCAGCCCCCTGCTCCCCCATCCCCACTCCCCTTCCCCAATCCAATGAGTGCAGAAATTATTTGTGTTGGTACTGAACTGCTGCTAGGAGATATCCTCAACGGCAATGCTCAATTTTTAGCGCAACAATTAGCGCAACTCGGAATTCCCCACTACTATCAAACAGTGGTTGGGGATAATCCAGAACGGTTGAAGCAAGTTATAGAAATTGCTATTTCCAGAGCGCAAATTCTCATCTTCACTGGTGGACTCGGCCCGACACCAGATGACCTCACTTGCGAAACGATCGCCGATTTTTTTAAAGCCCCGTTGGTAGAACGTTCTGACATCATTGAAGACATAACCCAAAAATTCGCCCAACGGGGTCGGGTTATGTCACCAAGTAATCGCAAGCAAGCTTTAATTCCTCATGGTGCAGAAATCCTCCCCAACCGCACTGGAACAGCGCCCGGTATCATTTGGCAAGCCCGTCCTGAAATTACGATTTTTACCTTTCCCGGTGTTCCCAGTGAAATGCATCTGATGTGGGAAGAAACAGCCGTGCCATTTCTCAAAAATCAAGGTTGGGGTAAAGAAATTATTTACAGCCGGAGTTTAAAGTTTTGGGGAATTAGTGAATCTGCTTTGGCCGAAAAAGTTTCTTCCTATTTAAAGTTACCAAATCCCACAGTAGCCCCTTATGCAGGTAAGGGAGAAACAAGATTGCGAGTTTCTGCTAAAGCAACTTCAGAAGCAGCAGCAGAAGCCCTAATTGCGCCTATTGAGAAACAAATTAAAGAAATTGCCGGACTGGATTTTTACGGCGTTGATAATGATACTCTCGCTTCTGTGGTTGGTGAGTTATTGCGGGCATCAAAAGAAACGCTTTCAGTGGCTGAATCTTGCACTGGCGGCGGTTTAGGGCAAATGTTGACTGAGATTTCTGGGAGTTCTGATTACTTTTGGGGTGGAGTAATTTCTTATGACAATTCCGTGAAGGTTAGGCTGCTGGGGGTTAACCAGGAAGATTTAGATAAATTTGGGGCGGTAAGTGCGATCGTTGCAGAGCAAATGGCTGTTGGGGTAAAAACTCGCCTGGCAACAACTTGGGGATTGAGTATTACTGGTATTGCTGGCCCAACTGGAGGGACAGATAGGAAGCCAGTGGGTTTAGTTTACATTGGTTTAGCTGGGCCAAAGGATGAAGTGACAAGTTTTGAGTATCAGTTTGGTACAGTGCGAGGACGCGCTTTAATTCGTCATGTCAGCGCTAATGCAGCATTGGACAATCTGCGGCGGAAATTGTTGACGAGGTAGGAGGTCTATTACGTTTGTCATACAAGTTGTATGACAAGCGAACCTATTGAAAACCTGATGTTATTTTAAAAAACTCAATTACGAATTACGAATTATCCAAGTATGAGCAAAATTCCCATTCTTCAACCAAATCACTCATACACTTTCAGAAGCTATTTTGAGATGTCATTTGAGCCAGAAGATATACTGGCTGAATTTGGCTATTCTTTAAAACGTTCCTCTCTCAATCAACTAAAGTCCAGCATTGAATTAGACAGACTTGCAAATCTAAAATCTAGAATTGAGGAGAGTTTGCCATATATTAGTTTGACTAGTGAAGCAGCCCGTAGAGAGTTACTAATTGCGCCAATTTTATTGGATGTTGTTCATTACACTCACGCCCAACTTAGGATCGAATATCCTCTTATAGTTACAGAACAATTAAAAGGTTCCCTTGATTATTATTTGCACGCAGACCATAAACTCTTAGTTGCAGAAGCTAAAAATGCTGATTTGGCAAGAGGTTTTACCCAGCTTGCTGTAGAATTGATTGCTATTGATGTGTGGACTGGCTCTCAAGAACCAAATTTACAGGGAGCTGTTTCTACAGGGGATATTTGGCAATTTGCTCTATTGAATCGAGAAAGTAAACAAATAACTCAAGACCTGAATTTATATCGTGTTCCTGCTGACATAGACGACTTGCTTCGGATTTTGGTGGCGATACTGAGCTAAGGATGAAACGCTATCATATTAATATTTTCTATAGTGAAGAAGATGATGGTTACATTGTTGATATTCCTGATTTGAAATACTGTTCAGCATTTGGTTCAACTGAAGAAGAAGCACTTCATGAAGCGATCGCACTTATTTAAAAGGTAAGTAAAATAAGTGCGATCGCTGGCTCTGTGTTTAGTCCAAAATAACTTGTTTGACAGTGATACTTATAGTTTCAAATTCAAAGTCCTAAGAAATTTGGCTTAGGATTAGTGACACCATTACGACCAACTGCGGGTATTTCCACTAGCTGATCTGTAGCAGTAGGAGTTCCATTAGTATTGCCACTGGCAGTCACTGAACTTTGATTGCCGGGATGTCCATTGGGGATGAACAATTGCGGATGGTCAAAGGGTGCTTTTTCAAGGAGGACTCGCTGATCAGTAAGTCCGTTTTTTAAGAAAGCGACCAAATCGGCTTTTTGAGTATCGGTTAAGTTTAATACTGGTGCGTTACGTCCACCGTCGTCACCTCGGCCACGATTGTAAAAGTCTACTACTTGCTCTAGAGTTGCCATCCCACCGTTATGCATATATGGAGCTGTCAAGCCGATGTTACGAAGGGCAGGTGCTTTGAACCTTGATGTGGTAATGTTTCCGGCTCCTGGGTCATCTGAAGCAGGTGTGACACCGAAGTTAGGAAAGAAGCCGTTAGTTGGATTATTAATTAGCGGATCAGTTGAATCAGTTGAAGCTACTCCTGCGGTTCTTCTCACCGAAGCGGTAGTGAATTCTGGAATCGCATGGCAGACGTTACAACTACCACCACCATTAACCCCATTATTGACAAAGACACTCAGACCGCTTTTTTCCTGATCGGTGAGAGCATTGGTATTTCCCGCTTGGAATTGATCAAAAGGTGTCTTGTCAGACACAAGAGTAGATATATACTTTTGCATTGCTAACCCAGAGAATAAAGAGAAATTCCAATCTCTGAGTGAAAACTGATTAGCAGGTAAAGTCTGTCCTTCCTCACTCTCATTACCATCATCATTTTTAGCGAGGATTGTTGGTGTTCCTTTACTGTCAACTTGAATGATTGACTTTGATTTCCACCATTGCTTCTTAAAAGCTTTCCGAATTAGCTGATCATAAGATGCGATTTTCAGACCGGGCTGACGGGATCGACTGTCAGATCCTAAAACACTGTCTTGCGGATCTACAAGTTGTTTAGCTAAGGGTCTAAGGCTTTTGATCTTCTGACCTTTTTTTCGCAGAAACTTAGCACCGATTTGAGGTAAGGTACGACCATTAGCAGATGTCTCAAATTCACTCAATAGTGGTCCGGTTACTAAAGAAGCTATAGAGGAATTGTTGAGCGAAACGGAAACAGCAGTTAGTTCCTTTGGTTTTGTAGCTTTGTAAACTTTCGCACTAAGGTCTGCTGCTCCTTTTGGATTCACCCCATTGAAGGTTTCCTTGGCGCGACCATCCCAAAACTGGAGTTTGTTGAAGATTGCATTAATTACCGTTGGGCTATTACGTGGCGCAACTCGACGCACATTAATTCCATTGACTTGAAAACCGTCTGGATCAGGCTCAGATGTAGTCGAATCCACTGCTTGACCCGGAACAGTGTTCTTAAGAACACTGTTAAACACACCTTGGGATGAGGCGATATCGTTAGTGTCAGAAATAACTGTACTGGTTCGATCATTAGGATCTGCCAGTTTGTGAAATGGAAAATCTGCCGCCGTGAGTTGATAGTTTGCACCACCACCTACCTGGAAAGTTATATCTTTCAGTGATTCTAAAAGACCACTACCAGGATTTATTTGATTCTTTGATCTGTTATCAGCTCCGGCATGAAAGTGACAACTAGCACAAGACTGAACGCCATCACTACCAAGTTGCATATCCCAGAATAGGGCTTTTCCTAGCTTGAGTAGAGCTGTCTGGTCGTCAACAAAGTCTGCGAGATTGCTTGGTTGAGGCACTGCTGTCAAGAGTGGTGGGTTCGCCGGGGTAGGGTCTCCAGGTGTAGGCAGTGGTAAACTCGTTATGTTATTTAGGGGTGCTGGGTTCGGTGTTACTTGTGCGGATACAATACCTCCACCAGCGATCGCCACAGAAACTATGATGAAAATTGCTAGAGGGCGTAAATATCTTGATATTATTGTGGTTTTATACCTTAAATAAATCCAGAATAATATCAAAATTAGCATGAATAATATTGCTAATGCAGTATTTGAGCGTATCATTAAGACCTCGCTATACGTATGGAAACCATAAGGTTGAGGCTGACTTAGAAAGACTCAGCCGCCCTCTTTGTAGTATTATATTACTAACAATACATTGCAACCATATAAATAATGCTTTTTAATCGCATAATAAATGATGCATTGTAACAATATACAAAATATGATTGCTAATGCCATAAATGCTGTGACGTTCTCCTACATAAATTAGCTGTAGTTTTTAATACATACAGATATTAACCATCAGTCATTTTATGTCTACCTATCAGCACAATTAATCACGGGATCGCTTGCTGTATTCTTCACAGTTTGTTACAAAAGTACAAAGAACTTCTAGAGACTAAAAACCACATGTTCGGCGGACTTACTGGTTTACAAAATCCTAAAGGCACAGATTGGGGAGAGCGGATGCTCAACACGGTCGCCAGTCAAACGATTCGCCACCTGTTTACCCAAAGCGAGTCAGTAGAAGTCTTTGTGCGCTGCTATCCCTCCAGCAAACTGTTGCAAGGCAGCATTGATAGCTTCAAAATGAGCGGTCGTGGCTTGGTGATTCGGAGAGATTTTGCGGTGGAGGAGATGTCTTTTGAAACCGATGCGGTTGCCATTGACTTCGGCTCGGTTTTAAGTGGCAAACTCAGTCTCAAGCAACCTACTCAAGCGGTCGCGCAAGTAATATTATCAGAAGCAGGCATAAACCAAGCCTTTAATGCAGAACTGGTGAAAAAGCGCCTGCTTAACCTCACCGTACCATCCCTGACAGAATTATCTGGCGGTGAACCAGTATCTTTTACCGAAGTTCAGGTACAGCTATTGCCAGAGAATCGCTTACAGCTTGCAGCAAAAGCAGATTTAAACAATGGCGAACTCGTACCCCTGAGCATGATTTTAAGTATAAGCATTGAAAGGCGGCGGCGAGTTTCTTTTAAAGATCCAAAAATTCAACTTGATCAAGTGCCAGAAGCACAACGGGAAATCTCGCAAACCTTGAGCGTGGCGCTGGTAGAAATTTTAGATAATATGGTCGATTTGGATCGTTTTGACCTTGATGGAGTGAAAATGCGCCTCAACCGATTAGAAACTGAAGGTCAAAAACTTATTTTCAGTGGATATGCTGAAATTGAACGTATTCCAAATAGCGCCTGATAATAAATTCTTACGCAAAAAAGCAAAGTAAAGTTTTTATGAGCAGCTTTACATAAAGCTTTAAACAAATTAAATACCGCCTAGAATCATCTAGGCGGTATTTTAAGTGTTGAGGTTTTGAAGGGAGTTAGGAGTTATTAATATAGGTTGTAATTAATTTTGATTTATCACTCCTAACTGCTGACTCTATCGTCCCACCCCTACATATTGGAATCCAGCCCGGATCATTGCTTCGGGGTCAAGGAAGTTACGACCATCGATAATAACGGGGTGGGCCATCAATTTTGCCATTTTCACATAGTCGAGAGTGCTGAACTGCTGCCATTCTGTGACGAGTACTAAAGCATCGCAGCCGTCAGCTAGTCTTTCGGCATCGGTTTCTACTAGTACACCAGAAAGCCCATGACGCATACCTGTTTGGGAAACAATGGGGTCGTAGGCTTTGACCTTGGCTCCCAGTCGGTTTAGCTGCTCAATTAGGTTCAGTGCTGGAGCATCGCGCATATCATCAGTATCAGGCTTAAAGGTTAAACCGAGTAGTCCAACAGTTTTGCCTTTGAGAATTTTAAGAACTTGTTGAAGTTTCTCCAAAGCAATCAATCGCTGGCGCTCGTTGACACTGACAGCAGATTTTAGTAGCTGGGCTTCATAACCATAGTCATCAGCAGTGTGAATCAGCGCGGAGACATCTTTAGGAAAGCAAGAACCACCCCAACCAATCCCAGCTTGTAAAAATTTGTTACCAATGCGGGAGTCTAGACCGATACCTTTGGCTACTTGAGTTACATCAGCACCGACGCGATCGCAAATATTAGCAACTTCGTTAATAAAACTAATTTTAGTGGCTAAAAAAGCATTAGCGGCGTATTTAATCATCTCCGCCGAACTCAGGTCTGTTGCCAGAATGGGGACTGGGGGTAAAGATTGATCATCAGCGTACTTGCGTTCCACAATTGGCGCATAAAGTTGCCGCATTAAGGCTACTGCTCTTTGACTATTGCCTCCTAGTACAATGCGATCGGGGTTAAAGGTGTCGTAAACTGCCGAACCTTCACGCAAAAACTCTGGATTGCTCACTACATCAAACTCGGCTACAACCTCAGGTAATTTATCGTTACTCGGCACTCCACCTGCGGGTACTAGTGTTTTCTGCCGCTCTGCAACACCATCTAGAACCAGCATCCGCACCCAGTCACCTGAGCCAATTGGTACTGTAGATTTATTCACTATGACTTTATAACCACCGTTGAGATTTTCCCCAATCCCACGGGCTACAGCTTCAACATAACGAGTATCACTTTCACCAGTGGGTAAAGGTGGCGTTCCCACAGCAATAAACAGAACTTCTCCGTGGGAGACTCCAGCAGCGAGATCACTAGTAAAATGAATCTTTTCTGTTTGAATGGCAGACTGGATAATTTCTGAGAGTCCCGGCTCAAAAATTGGAGATTGCCCAGACTTCATTAACTTAACTTTTTCTTCGTTGTTGTCTACGCAAATTACATCATGTCCAATATAAGCCAAGCAGGCACCTGTAACTAAACCAACATAACCAGTACCAATCACGCAAACACGCATTTTTTAACTCCTCACTTTTTTTGGGGTTAGTCTTCAAAAAGAAGTATCAAGATGACACTTGGACACTGGCAGTAAACTCAGCCAATAAGCATACTAGCTACCGATAGGGTGAGCCTGCATGAAAATTAGAGCAACGCTAGCTGCTGCTTAGGTAGCTGAATTATTTACGTCGCTTTCAATGCGATCGCGAAAATCTTCTATTGTTAGTTTTAATCCTTCTTGCAAAGGAATAGTGGGTTCCCAATTTAACAAAGTTTTTGCCTTTGTGATATCAGGCTGGCGACGCCGGGGATCGTCCGAAGGTAGCGCTTCAAATTTAATCTGCGCGTCCGGGTTAATCATATTTTGCACAGCTTGTGCCAATTGTAAAATTGTATATTCACCAGGATTGCCCAGGTTTACTGGGCCAACGTAGTCGCTATTCATTAGGCGGATGAACCCTTCTACTAAATCGGAAACATAGCAGAAACTGCGAGTTTGCGAACCATCACCGTACACGGTTAAAGGATTACCTCGCAAGGCTTGAACTATGAAGTTGCTCACTACCCGACCATCATTTTCTAACATTCTCGGCCCATAGGTGTTGAATATCCGAACAACCCGAATATCAACTTTATTTTGCCTATAATAATCAAATGCTAGTGTCTCAGCAATTCTTTTACCTTCGTCGTAGCATGAACGTATCCCAATGGGATTGACGCTACCCCGATACTCTTCAGTTTGGGGATGAACTTCAGGATCACCATATACTTCACTGGTTGAAGCCAAGAAAAACCTAGCTTTCACACGTTTAGCCAGCCCCAACATATTGAGTGTTCCCATCACGTTAGTTTTAACGGTTTTCACTGGGTTGTACTGGTAATGTACTGGTGAAGCAGGACAAGCTAAATGATAAATTTGATCCACTTCTAACCGAATTGGTTCGGTAATATCATGGCGGATCAGTTCAAAGTACGGATGACCTAACCATTTCAGAATGTTCCGTTTGTGACCAGTGTAAAAATTATCCAAGCATATTAATTCATGCCCATCAGCCATTAATCGGTCGATAAGATGGGAACCAATAAACCCAGCACCGCCCGTCACCAAAATTCTCATAGTTTCCTAGTTACTTACAAATCTTTTCAGTAGCTATTGCACTGACTTTTAGATTACCCAGCTTGGGGGCAAAATACAAAACTCAAAAAAGAACTAAAGTTTAATCAAAAAGTGTTGTTGAACTTACTTATTTCCCTACAGTTATATTTTTACTTGGTTACTTAACAATTTCACTAGTAAAAAAATAACAAACATTGTCTAAAAAGTGTCGGTCTTCCACCTGAAATTCATCAAATCTTCAACAATATAAAGTATCTTTGCAGTTATTACTATTTTTATTTGGATGCAAAAATAGGTTGACTCTTTGCACTTGAAGGTCTTACCATTACCGATATTTTTGTAATAGTCAAGTTGTCGCATTTAGCAACATCTCACTTTGTATTTAATTGCAGAGGTTTATATCATTTCACGAAATGAAATTCTTGCTATAAATACATAAGTTTTTAGGAGCATACATCTGTATATTCCTATAGCCAATTCATTTGTTGCAAAGATTTTTGTCAATGCAATGCTTTTTGCAGAATATACCAACGAGTAGCTTAAGTCCACGTGAGTGAACTTAACTATGCTTCATATCATACAGCAGACGTAATGCTGGTAACCGTGTTAGGCATAACTACATTTGTAGTTTGAGTGCGTTGCGGTTCTCCAAGCATAACAATGGAGCAGGTAAGTTGTCTGGCTAACTGAGTTGTGACATCACTAATGGCTAACCCTCCAGGGCTAGTACGATTACGTATAAAAGGTAAAACGACTAAATCATATAATCGTGCTGCCTGTAAAATTGCTTGGGCAACATTTTCATGAGCAATAATTTGAATTTCTGGGGTATTGGCCAAAGCTAAATTAGATACTAATAGTGAGAGATGCGATCGCCTCCAAGCAATTTTACTCGAACTAGTGCGGCGATCGCACACATTCAGTACAGTAATGTGGCTCTGATTTGCCTCTGCCAGCATCTGGGCAAATTGTACAGGCTGTAATGTAGGTGCTGTTAAGTTTTCTACTGGTACTAAGATGCGCTGAATTTTTTTTGGTGATTCTACTAAACGTGTCACCGCTACTGGACAATGGGATGCCCAAAGCACACCATCAATCACATTCCCAAATAAACGCGCTCGCAACCCAGTGCGTTTACCCCAACCCATAACAATTAAATTAGCCTTTTGTTCACGAGCAGCTCTGCTAATTCCTTGAGCAAAAGCATCATCAATTCGCAGCACTGGTTCTGCGGCCACACCCAATACTCGACTGTGTACTGTGGCTTTAGTTAATAACTGCTCACTTCGTTTTAGAGAAGCTTCTAACTGAGGTGCATCCATCTGAGCAGCAGCATTAGCGATCGCAAGCGGTATAATTTTCCCCTTAGATTGACGCGCTAATAATGCCGCCATTTCAATCAAATACTGCTCGGTGTGAGGATTATACACAGGTACGATTATAGTAAAAGCACTGTTTGTCCTTGGTGCGTTTTGGTCAGGTAAGGATGGTGCTGGCTCTTCGGCTGGTGATGAATTCAAACCAACAGCTATTCTACTAGTCATCAACGGCCCCAAGGTTGATGTGACAACCATTAAGATAATGACGCTGTGTAATACTTCTAGTGGCAGCAACCCAGCCCGGTATCCCACTAACGTTGCTGCTAACGTTGTACCAACTTGAGGAAGCGATAGCGACCACATGGTTAGCATTTCTTGCCAGTTATAGCGGTAAATCAGTTTTGTGAACAAAGCTGCAATCAATTTACTGCCAATCAAACCGATTATCATCAACAGCGTTAACTTGAGCGTGTCCAGGTTGTTCACAAAAGCGGGTAGATTAATCAGTAAACCCAGGTCAACAAAGAAAATGGGAATAAATAGCACACTGCCAATAAATACCACCTTTTCTTTGACTAGTCCTTCCCCTACAGCTTCATTCACCGCCAAACCCGCTAAAAAAGCACCAACAATTTTTTCTATCCCAATCAATCGAGCGCCCACAGCCGCCAGAAACACAGAAAGCAACACAAACAAAAACTTGTTTCCTTCATCGTCTCCAGACCGTTTGAAAAATTCTTTGCCTGCCCAATCAAAGCCTATGACAACGGCAACAGAGTAAATAGTTAACCGACCGGACAAGGTGAGTAGTTCAGCAAAGCTAAATGCCCTATCATCAGCCATAGCTACACAAACAGCTAAGATCAGTAGTGCGCTAATATCTGTAAAAATCTTAGCTCCAATGGTGACAGTAACAGCTTCGTTGTTTACCACTCCCAAACGAGTGATTATGGGATATGCTAAAAGGTTGTAGGAAGCGAATAAAGAGCCAATTAAGATTGAAGTATTCCAGCCATAGCCTAAAATCAGCCCTACTAAGGTTCCCATCACCAGGGGTATAGTGAAAGTCAAGCTGGCAAACCCAAAGGCGCGAATTTTTTGCTGGCGAAACTGTTTTAGATCAACTTCTAGCCCTGCGACAAACAGCAAGTAAATTAACCCGATTTCTGATAGTAGGTTAATCATCGGCGAGTCAGGCTGAAATAGATTCCAGCCTGAAGGGCCAAGTACCAGCCCTGACAAAACCAAACCCACTAATCCTGGTAATCTTAGTCGCTCAAACATGATGGGTATAACTAAGATGACCACCAGCAAAATAGCAAAGGGAACAATTGGTTCTTTGCCAAGAACTTGGGAAGTTGGTTCCAGAACAAGAACTTGTGATATGAGTTCCATAGGTAGGAATTGAAGGGGCTATGGTAAAACAGCGATTAGCTTAGGGGCGATCGCTTAATCGATATAAATGGATGGAGAAGCCACCTGAGGAAAAATTAAAAATCTTAACTTACACTAACTAGGTAATTGTTTAAGAACTAACTACCTACGGATGGATTTGGCTCAAAATGAACCGCAAGCGATCATAGTCATCTTTGAGTAGCACGCTCAGGCTACGTCCAGCTTTAATTAGCCATTCTCGGTCAGCTTTGCGTAACTGGTATATATCTCGAATGGCTGCTGCGGTTAAAGACTCTACTGGCGCACCGTTAATACAAAGCAATGTTCGCAAAAAATCTAGTTCTTCAGTAAATTTAATGATAGCTTCTGGTTCACATCGATAAACAGCTTGATGAATTTGCGGGGGACGGGGTGGTAGATATTGATATACTCTTTGGTTATAACTTTGATTTTGCGAAGATAGTTTAAATCCGACGATCGCAGCTCTAAATTCTGTTCTCAACATGGCAAATATCTGGGGTTGTTCTTCGCGTAAGTCTTGTAATGACAACCCCAAAGCTCTGGCCCGATGTACGGAATCTATTGGCATAGTAGTGGCATAATATACCACAGCATAAACTTGATTGCCCGATTCTTCGTCTACAGAACATACCCAACTACCAAAGGGCGGCATAGAAGGAAAGCTCAAATCTTCTGGTTCTAGACACTGAGCTAAAAATTCAGTACTAGTAGTTTCAATCACCTCCGCAATGTGGTTGGGATGGCGATCGCCTGTGGCAAATTGTGGTAAAGGGAGGCGCATGGGAGTGCTGAGTTAGGAGTTAACAGTTAGGAGTGATGAGTTAAAAGTTAAGAGTGAGGAGTGATGAGTTGAAGAATCATAATTTCTAACTCCTAACTTCTCACTCCTAACTAATCTCACTCCTAACTCCTAACTAATTTTATTTGGCTTTTTTACGTCCGGCTGTGGTCTCTACGAGTTCCAATTCGCTCAGGCGGAAGGTAATTAATTTATCCCAGTTACCACCTTCAAATAATACGGCTACCTTGCCATCACTCACCCGTTGCACGAGTCCTTCGGAGCGATAATAGGTATCTGCGGGATTCTTGACGCGAACAGTTGCTCCAGGCAGAATCATGTTTTTAGCCTCGCTTGTTTCCTTTTAATAGCTTAATACTTGTTAATAGTCATTTGTTATTTGTCATTGGTGAGCCAGTGTGGTCTTCTCCCACTCGTGAGAGGCTAGCGTAGCGGTAGCGTTCGCGCAGCGTCTCGTAGAGAGGTACGAGCGTCACCCAAAGGGTCATTAGCAAAGGACAAATGACTAATGACTAATGACGAATCAATAATACTTCTGCTTTTGTCGAAAATTTGCTACCGATTCTACTATTCCCAAGGAAATAAAGTTGGTCAGCATAGCAGAACGCCCATAACTCATCCAAGGTAGGGGAATGCCTGCCACGGGCGCTAAACCAACTGTCATGCCAACGTTCACAATTAGCTGAAACACAATCATGGATAAAACCCCAATAGCCAACAAGGAACCAAAATTATCTTTGGCGGTTTGGGCAATATGCAGTAGACGGAAGCAAATTAAGCAGAAGACAAACAGCACTATTAAACAACCAACAAAACCGAATTCTTCTCCCACTGCGGAGAAAATAAAGTCTGTATGCTGTTCAGGTACGAAATTCAGTTGCGTCATTGGCCCTTTGAACAGACCCCATCCCCAAATTTCACCAGCACCAATAGCAATGCGAGATTGAATTAGGTGATATCCAGCACCGAGTGGATCGTGATCGGGGTTCATGAATACAGTTAGCCGATCTTTTTGATATTCTTTCAAAACATGGTTCCAAGCGAAGACTCCTAATTCGCCACCCAGTATATTAAGAGTCCATGCACCGATAGCACCTAAACCAAATCGACGCCAGGGAAGAGTTTGCCAACCCACAATAGCCATCGCCACTGACCAAACTATCCCTAATGGGCCAAAAGATAGTTCTTTGAATAAAACTATCGGCTCTGCTAAAGGCCAAGAAATACTAAATAAAATTGCGGCAACCACAGGAGAAATCATCAGAATTAACCAGCCTGGGTTAGCATTCGCCCAGTACAGCATTCCTAAAACGATCGCACCAAATACCAGTGATGTTGCTAAATCTGGCTGTAAAAATATTAATCCCCAAGGTATAGCAGTAAATGCCAGAACGCGGAAAACACCTTCGAGGTTAGAAGCTGTACGCCTATGTAGCAAAGCTGCTAAGGTGATAATCATACCGACTTTGGCAAATTCAGAGGGTTGGACATTGAAACCAGCAATAGGAATCCACCTCTGTGCCCCTTTGGCGCTAGTGCCAGCAATCATTACAGCAATTAAGCTGAAGTTCGTTAGTGCGTAAGTTACCCAGTGCCACTGCATCAAAACTTCATAACGGATACGAGATAAAAACAGGGCTATAAGCACGCCGATACCCGCTACCATCCAGTGCCACCACCAGTCAGTTACTGGCTGCTTCAGTTCCGTACTGAGAATCATGAGTCCACCAAAGATACTGACAGCAATTGGTAAACAAAATAGTAGCCAATCTACATTCTGCCAGGGCTTAACCCAAGACTTCCAGCGAATTTTGGGGAGCGATCGTTTTAATAACATTGTGTAAGTTTAGACTTTAACTTTTAGATTTAAGTGTTGGGAATTGGGGCATGGGGCATTGGGCATGGGGCATGGGGCAAGAGGACTTGGAGACAAGGAGAATTGGAGACAAGGGGAAAGACTTGTTTCAAGTTCTCACCTCTTGTCCCCAAGTCCCCCCCTGCCTCCCCTGCTTCCCCTGCTCCCCCTGCTCCCTCATCTCCCTTATCCCTAATCCCCAGTCCCTATTATTCCCAAGCTCTAGCCCAGGAAGAAGATTGAAATTAAAATTAATTATGTCAAGGCAGCAACTGATACTTTACCAGCAATGGTAAGAGCGATCGCTGTTAATGCTTTTGCTGAAGCTGAATCTGGATCACCGGCAACTATCGGCACACCACTGTCACCGCCAACTCGTGTGGAAATCTCTAGAGGTACGCATCCCAATAATGGCACTCCCAATTCAGTAGCTGTTTTAGAGCCACCACCGGAACCAAAGATGTCATACTGCTTATCTGGTTGATCGGGGGGTATAAAATAGCTCATATTTTCTACGATTCCCAATACCGGGACATTCATCTGCTGGAACATCCGCAATCCCTTGCGAGAATCTAACAGAGCTACGTTTTGCGGTGTGGTGACAATTACCGCCCCTGCCATCGGCACTGCTTGGGTTAAAGTTAACTGAGCATCGCCGGTTCCCGGTGGCATATCTACAATCAAATAATCAAGTTCTCCCCATTGCACTTGATAGAGAAACTGGCGAATTACACCATTGAGCATGGGTCCCCGCCAAATTACTGGCTGATCTCGGTCAATCAAAAAGCCCATTGAAACTAATTTGACGCCATGATTAAAAGCAGGTTCTAGGATGTCGCCTGTTTCAGTGGAACGCACTGCAATTTGGGCATCGGCTAAACCTAGCATGGTGGGGTCATTGGGGCCATAAATATCAGCATCTAGCAAGCCGACTTTCGCCCCAGTTTGAGCTAGAGCCACTGCTACATTCACCGCTACCGTACTTTTACCAACGCCACCTTTGCCACTGGAAACAGCAATGATATTTTTCACCCCAGAAATACCAGTGCGATCAGGCAAACTTTTCTGTTGCGGTGTTTCTGCTGTCACTTCTATACTGACATCTATAACGCCTGGTAGCTTTTTGACAGCTTTCTTACAGTCTTCAACAATAAATTCACGTAAAGGACAGGCGGGAGTAGTCAACACCAATGTAAAACTAACCTTGCCACCGTCAGTTTTCACGTTACGAATCATATTCAGTTCTACCAGACTTTTGCGGAGTTCTGGGTCTTCCACTGGTCGCAATACTTCTAAGACAGAGCGAGAATCGAGGACATCGTACATAAAAATTCAAATTCAAAATGAATAAATACAGTTGCGGAGAACATCTTAGCTATTAACTAGACGCTTTCTTAAGCAAGGTCAGCTGAGTGTTTTCACTGTTACTGCCGTAATAAAACTTAGTAAATGGCATTATTACCTAATAGAATCTTAACTTTCTTTGGGCATTGGCAAGAGGCAGAGGGGCAGGGAGCAGGAGGAAAAGGGGAAACATTCTCCCCCGCACCCTGCCCCTGCTTCCCATGCTCCCCCTTACCTAAAAATCAAAACAACTGTCATTAAGAGATTTTTTCTTACCAGATACCGTTGGCAATGCCGTCTTTTCTACAGCCTCTACTAAAGACCGTGCTACGCGGTCTGCATAAGGACGGGATAAAGACCAAATTAGGGGCGATAACCACCCGCGTAGCGTTACAGAATAAGACAGGCAAGTACCACAAACCGTTGACTCTACTTGATAAGTTACCCGTTCCTCTATCCCAGGAATCGCCAGCACTCGGATACTCAGCATCTCTTTATGATTGACGCGTTCCACAAAAATACGGATGGGAATCGGTGAAAAGCGTGTTACAGCATGAAAAATCAATCCTGGTTTGGGTACTAATCCGTAGGGTACGTTAGTACTCTTAAGTAGTGGATGCCAGGAAACATCCGTTAAGTCAGCGACTTTTTGCCACAGTTCATCTACAGAGGCAGAACTAATCTCTCGATACGTCCGCACCAGAGAAGCGCAAAACCGACGACGTTTGCGGTGGATGAATTTGGATAACCAATCTTGCATTTTCCTAATCCTCCTCCTCGCTAGACACTTTCTGGTAACTCTGGTATTGTGAGCAACTACGCTCAACTTCTAAATTAAAACTTTCTCAAAAATGTCCTAAATATATCAAGCCTTGATTCGGCATAATATGGCAAAGGAGTTTTGAGCAGACCACTAAAACCCTGAATACTTCAAGGTTACGACTAAAGTCTGGTGTTTATATCAGAATGTTCCAATAAGAATTTCAAAAAAAACTCAGTCAATATACAAGCCTATACGTATTTGAGGGAAAATAACTCTAGTGATGCCCATCAATCGTATAAATGCTTAACCAGTAAGAAAAAGCGGGTTGGGCAAATAAAGCTTGATTGTTGGCGCGTGTTTCCCCCAAATTTTAAGATAAGAAATTTGTGGCTTTCTGGAAATTGTAATTTAGGTTCGGGAATCTATGTTGACCAACTCGCAAACACCAACTGTACCAGCAGAATCATTCAAGTCTTTACCAGCACCTGACGCTCAGACTAGAGTCAGTCAGTTTATGAAACAGCTGCAAGACGAAATTTCCGAATCATTGGCAAAACTAGATGGTGTGGGTAAGTTTCACGAAGATAGTTGGGAACGCCCAGAAGGAGGTGGAGGGCGATCGCGCGTGCTGCGAGAAGGTGCAATATTTGAACAAGCTGGTGTAAATTTTTCTGAAGTTTGGGGTTCCCACTTGCCAGCCTCAATTTTAGCCCAACGCCCGGAAGCCGCAGGGCATGGCTTCTATGCTACGGGGACTTCAATGGTGTTACATCCTCACAATCCTTATGTTCCCACAGTTCATCTAAATTATCGCTACTTTGAAGCGGGGCCAGTGTGGTGGTTTGGTGGCGGTCTTGACTTAACGCCTTATTACCCGTTTGCTGAAGATGCAGCACATTTACACAAAACATTAAAACAAGCTTGTGACCAACACCACCCAGAGTATTACCCAGTGTTTAAGAGGTGGTGTGACGAATATTTTTACCTCAAGCATCGTGATGAGACACGGGGTGTAGGTGGTCTGTTTTTTGATTACCAAGATGGCGAGGGTGCTTTATATCGTGGGCCAAATCCCAATGGTGAAGCGGCTACTTATAGCAACCAGGTGGGAACACCAGAAACACGCAATTGGGAAGATTTGTTTGCCTTTGTACAAGACTGTGGTAAAGCATTTTTACCAGCCTACGTACCAATTGTAGAACGGCGACATGGGATGGAGTATGGCGATCGCCAACGGAATTTTCAACTCTACCGCCGGGGACGGTATGTAGAATTTAACTTGGTTTATGACCGAGGCACTATTTTTGGTCTGCAAACCAACGGACGCACTGAATCAATTCTCATGTCCCTACCACCCTTAGTGCGCTGGGAATACGGCTATCAACCGGAACCCAATTCCCCCGAAGCCGAGTTGTATGAAACTTTCCTTAAGCCTCAAGATTGGATCAACTGGACATCACCTCAATAGGAACTGGGGATTAGGGATTGGGGATTGGGCATAGAAAACAGGCAGAGGAGCGGGGTGCGGGGGGCAGAGGGGAAAACTCTTCTCCCTTGCTGCCTGCTCCCCACTCCCCATTTAAAATTACTACGCAGTACAAGTTTGGTGAGTTAAACTACCAAAGGTAAGCACTTAGCAGAAAAAGGTGACAATTTTAGCTATAGCTTGTTAATCTCAAGTGACAGCATTAGACAATTCTGTAAGTAGCTAATCTTAAGAGAAATGCCACGGGGAGGGCTTTAGTGATTCATATAGAGCAAAAAAGTTATACGACCCAAGACGGAAATACCGTTATTGTCCTAACGCCAGCAGGTCGCCTAGACATTACCACTGCTTGGCAATTTCGCCTGAAATTACAGGAGTGTATTTCCAAACTCAGCCGCCATGTAGTGGTAAATCTGGCTCAGGTAAATTTTATTGATAGTTCTGGCCTCACATCTTTGGTGGCTGGAATGCGTGATGCTGATAAAGTTAAGGGCAGTTTCCGCATCTGCAATGTACACCCAGAAGCCAAACTCGTGTTTGAAGTAACGATGATGGATACTGTCTTTGAAATCTTTGAAACAGAAGAGGAAGCTTTAGAAGGTGTACCTCGTAGCATCGCTAGCTAAAAAAGAGTTAGGAGTTAGGAGTTAGGAGTTAGGAGTTAATTCAAAAATTCATAACTTATAACTCATGACTTATAACTTTATGTTATAAAATACTGATTTCGTTTGGTGTAGCGATAAGGCCCCATAATCGCTCCCCAAGTTGCTTTTCCAGTTTCTGGATCAATTCCTTTGTCGTAGCTGTGAAATTCTATTGCAGTGGCTTCAAATCCCAAAGAAACAGAGATGCTATTCCCAAGATAAGTAAAGCTGCAACGATTTTCTGGTAGTGGGGTAGCGGTAAACTTATAGCGATCGCCTGCTTGTCTTTCGTGCGTAACTGTTAGGATGCAACCTGGTAGTAAATCTAATTGTTCGGGTGTTAATGTGTTCAGTAGAGCAGGGTTATTGCCTGCGCCTCTTAATGCACCCGGATCTTGAGGCATATAGTATTGTACTTCCAGAGATGCATCAGAGTTGCCGCACTGGCGCAACCGCATAATTCGCTGACGGTAAGGTTGATCTCGGTTAATAACGTTAGCCTGTTCGGCAAACAGTGTGATGCTATCTTCTGTAAACAGATTAACTGGTCTTTGCCACAGGCACAGGTGGACATACCAAGCTGATTCTGCTATGGCTTGTTCCCGATTATCAAATTCACCAGCTAGGTACTCACCTAAAGCAATTAACTGTGGCGAGAAGTTCATAAATGCAATAAACGAATCATTAAGGATAAAAATCTTTGGCTAGTTTTTTTGGGATAAACCGTCTTATTCCCTGTGGCTACGAGCTTATAAAATACTTTTGATTTGTCTATATTGTAAATGAAACCGTCACCAGTCAAAAGCTAAACTTGGCAAAGTAGCCTTTAAGCGAGAAAATAGAGATACGTCGCCCTTAACATTTTCTTTGTGAATAACGTCCGTACTGTCTCTGATACAAAACGAACTTTTTACAATCTTCACACTCGTCCGATTAACACTATTTATCGTCGGGTAGTAGAAGAATTGATGGTAGAAATGCATCTGCTGTCAGTAAATATCGATTTTAGCTACAATCCAATTTATGCCTTGGGCGTCGTCACTACTTTTGACCGCTTCATGCAAGGCTATGAACCAGAACGGGATCAAGAATCAATTTTTAACGCCCTATGTCGCGCTATAGAACAAGATCCGCAACATTATCGACAGGATGCTGAAAGATTGCAAGCTGTAGCTAAAGGTTTGCCAGTTAAAGATTTAATTGCGTGGCTAGGCCAGACTACTTACTTAGATCGAGATGCTGACTTGCAAGCACAACTGCAAGCGATCGCCAATAATCCTAACTTTAAATACAACCGTTTGTTCGCAATTGGTGTATTTTCGTTATTGGAACAGTCAGATCCCGAATTAGTCAAAGATGAAAAGCAACTCACGGAGGCGCTAAAAGCGATCGCTGCGGGCTTGCACCTTTCTGATGACAAACTCAACAAGGATTTGGAGCTATACCGTTCTAATTTAGAGAAGATGGCGCAAGCACTGGTGGTGATGGCAGATATGCTCTCAGCCGATCGCAAAAAACGCGAACAACGTAAACAACAATCAACTATCACAGTTGCTCCGCCAAGTTCTAACGAATAGTTAGGAGATGGTAGATGGGAGTTAGGAGTTAGAAGTTAGGATTTAGAAGTTAGAAGTTAGGAGTTAGGAGTTAGGAGTTATTAACAAACTCATTACTCATCACTCTTAACTTCTAATTTTTAGACGCCCAATAACTTGTAGATTAAGCTGTTAATTATAGTCAGCGTAAATGCCCCAAGAACAGCACTCCAAATACCGTAACGCAAGCGAAAGCCCTCTACTAACCAAGCAGCAATACTAAAACAAACTACGGCAATCATAAATGTAAAAATGCCGGATAGTAAGTCGAGTGTGAGTAAATTTGGTACTGCAAAAACGATACTTAAAATCGGTCTGACTATTGCCGTCACGATACCAAGCACTGCGGCAGAAAGAAAGGCTTTACCAGGAGTATCAATTTCAACTCCTAAAGGTAATTTACTAATTATTAACAAGCTGATAGCTGTTACTAACCAAACAATTAAAAGCGTCACAATATTCATGCCACAACCCCTGAAACGTGAATGGCAATTGGTGATAAATTACTTCAGTTTCTCGGTGAAAAAATCTTTAAAGCTCAACCAATTATCTATAAATTAGCAGTAAATTTTTCTCTAACGGAATTTTATTTCAGATATCTTTAGGTTTGGGAAAAGTTTGAAGGGGAGTAGGGGAGGCAGGGGGCAGAGTGCAAGAGGGAGAATAAGTTACCTCTTTCCCCTCTGCTTCCTGCCCCTCAGCCTCTTCCCCATGCTCCTATCTCATCTTTTGGGATTAGGTTGAGTTTGTTTAGGTGCTACAGGCGCTTGGGATGCTGGCGGGTTGGAAATACCAGGGTTGATAGGGCTAATGCCTTGCCCAGTTGGAGGCTGACTTACACCAGGAAGAGGTACAGAATCAGGTGCTAAGGGAAATTTAGGGGCAAGATTTCCTTCGGGATTGATCCCTGGAAATGGTGCGGTTGTGGGTATTGGTGCAGCACCAGGATCGATTGGGAAAGAGGGGATATTAGGCTGGTTGAGTAAGTTTGTGGGTGGTTGAGATGGGCCAGGAATAATTCCTAAAGAAACGCGATCGCCTCCTACTTGCCGTAGCAAGTCTAATGTTTCAATAACATCATTGTAAATTGCTGTCCGTGAAGCATTCAGCACCACAACCCCATTAGGATTTGCTTGGAGATACTGTTTTAACGCCACTCCTAAATCGCCCCGTTTTACAGGCTGTTTTTCTATGTAAGTATTGCCAACAGCATCGATAGTTACAATCAGACTTCCACTCTGTGATGTTACTCCAGATACTGAACTGGCGCTGGCTTTGGGCAAATCAACATTTATTGCCTGTTGTCGGGTAAATTGTAATGCCGCTAACAAAAAAAACGTCAGAATACAAAAAACAACATCAATTAAAGGAATGATTTGAATTTGGACTTCTTCAATTGGGGTATGTAGATTAACTTTCATTTTCTCAATTTAAATGCCTAATTTGAGGGTTGAATTCTTGATTAATTAGGTAAATTCGGGGGTTCAGGTGGTTCAGGCAATCTAGTCTTTCCTGGCTTGCGGGGTGGAGTGAAATTTTCCCGCACAATTGGTGATGTAATATTACTAAAGTCAGGCGGGGACTGGTGGTAGAGCAATTCCATCTCATTCCCTGCCTTCCGAAAAACTTTGACTTGGTTGACTACAAAACTTTGAAATAGGCGATAAAATACCAAACTAATGATGGCAACTATTAGCCCTGCTGCCGTACTAATTAAGGATTCACCAATACCAGTAGTTACTCCGGCGGTTGATTCAGTTCCCAAGTCGCCAATCCGAATTGAGCGCAAAGACTGGATTAGGCCCAAAACAGTACCTAACAATCCCAGCAACGGCGCGAGGGCAATCACGGCTTCTAAAAGTTTTTCGCCCCGCCGCATCCCAGCCAATTCATCTTCGGCTGTAGCCTCAAGTGCTAGTCGAAAGGTTTCTGCATTGCTTTTGGCTAAACGTAAAGGGGCGTAGAGAAAACGCCCGACAGGCTGATGGCTTGCTTGTCTTGCAATGTCCGCAGCTACTTGCCAATTATCCTGGGCAGCATCCAAGATGCGATTGACTATTTGCTTTTCCTGAGTCAAAATTCGCAACCAGAACCATAGACGCTCAAAAATCACACTCAAAGACAGAATTGATAGAACAAGCAGAGGCCACATCGCTGGCCCGCCCTTATAAAATAAATCTAAAATATCCACTGTTTAAGTTTCCTCCCTCCATGACTAGAGCAAATGTGCTGAAGCATTTTAATTCTAGAGATTAATGCAAAATGAGGGACTTCCAAAATATAAATTTCTCGAAAACTTAAAAAGACAGTGTAAGCATGGCGTATTTGACTTAGATTGTTAGACAAACTTGCTGCTGGATTGCCATAATCCGAATTACTACAATTACTAGACGTTTTAATTGTCAAACCCTTGCGGTATTAAACTCTTATGGAGAATTACAGAATAGGTATTTGCTGACAAATTACGAGTAGCGTCTTCCAGACTAACTAGGGCGGTTATTCGCACCGGAAGTTTTTAGAATAGTTTGTCAAAATTAAAGATAACTGGAGGTTCAAAATATGAAATTTTCAATCGAATCACTTTACACCTGGTATCGCAATGTGCTTCGTAACCCGAAGTACCGTTGGTGGGTAATTTTAGGAACACTAGCCTATTTGGTCAGCCCATTTGATATTCTCCCAGATTTTATACCCGTTGCGGGACAGATTGATGATGTTTTCCTTTTGACTCTGCTAGTTTCTGAAGTGTCTGGGCTAGTAATTGAGGGCTGGAAAGCTCGTAAGGGTGAGGTGGGTACTGAAGTGCCTAATACTACTGAGGGTTCTAGTTCTACTGCAAGCACTGTTGATGTTGATGCAGTTTCGGTTAAGTAGATTTAATAAAACCCCTGCTTTTGGAATCTGAGGTAGGGGATATTTTTTTAACGCAGAGGAACGCAAAGGGAAGCGCAGAGGTTCGCAGAGAGGGAGTTAGAGGTTGTTGGCTACGCGTTTTATACCTTCTTTGAGGTGGAGGACGTTAAAGTTGAGGAGTAGTCCTAGTTTGCAGTTTGCGAGTTTGAGATAGGTTAGGAGTTGGACGGAGTGAATGGGGTGGAAGGATTCTACAGATTTAATCTCTACAATTATTTGGTTTTCGACAATCAAATCTAATCGATAAACGCATTCCAATTTCACTTCTTGGTAAACCAAAGGCAATGGAATTTGTTTGCCAACATTCAACCCGGCTTTGTTCAACTCATAATTCAAACACTCCTCATAAGCCGACTCCAATAAACCAGGCCCCAAAGCAGTATGCACCTTCATCGCACAACCAATAATCACCCCACTCAAATCATTCTCTCTCATCCTTTGCGCTCCTCTGCGTTTCCCTCTGTGCCCCTCTGCGTTTAAAAATCTTTCACAAATTCCGTCAAGAACCTGAACGCCTTCAATATATAACTAGCGCAATCTCTAGGAGAGGTGTTGTAAAACGATCGCCACGCACTCGCCTTATCCTCGTCATAGCGATCACTGCGATGATTATGATTTTCTAGCCACGCCAATCGCACTGCATGTCCAATTAACACATCCAATACAATATATTCTTCGATTTGCAGCTTGGGATTATTAGCTGCGATCGCACTTAATTCGATTAATGCTTCAATATTAACTTGGCGGTATTCTGGAGCTTCAATTTTATTCAGCAAATGCTCGACTAACAGAGCAAAATTTCTTTCACCGGCTGTCATTTCCGACAACATTATCTCACTATCTAAACGATTGCGCCGCTCTAGTTTATCCCCAATTACTAGACCCTTGCAATGTTGCATTAATAGCCAAACTTGCTTAAAAAATTCTTTTGGTACGCGCCCCGTCGCACCCTCGGCTTGGCGGAACCGTCGCCAACCACCCGGCGGAACTTCTATCCCTTCTCCTATTCCTGGTAACACCACCCAAGCAATATCACTTTCTTTTTGTTTGACGTGCAGTGATTCTTGCTGGCGCAATAGGTTACTCATGCCAGTATATCCAGTTAATACCTGACGCAAGCGCACTTTAACTTCAAAGGGTGAAAGTTGCATTAAGTAATCGTATGCTTCATCTTGAGTGACGTGTAATTCCTGCGCTAGTTCGCTGGTTATCAATAAGATGAGATAGCCGATTCTCACCGTTAGTAGTCCCTGAAATAGTTCGGGTTCTGAGCGAATTAAGATGCCAACATAAATTAAAATCTCTTGAGTGAGGACGCGATCGCGTATATCTTCACGACAAAAATGATTAATTTTATCGGCAATTTCATCGTGAGACATAGGTACGCTAATCAAGGAAGCTTCGCTGTAAGCTTTACCCACAGCAATTTGCTTACCCCGCACCAAAATACTCGTTACTGCATCTGATAGGCTAATATCAACCATTTGCCGTAACCCCGCAGCCCGGCGCACTACTGCCCAAATACCTAAATCTCCAGCTTTGGTGTAAACTTCATCAAGTAAATCGGCTACGGTGACAGGATATCCTGGGCCGCCATACCCTGTATCAAATTCCATTCCTTGCAAGCGAGTTAAAGTTTGCAATAACTCGATCTGCTCGTAGATATTTTCTGATGAGCGTAAATAAGAAAGTAATAATCCGAAGTTGGTTTCACACTCCATCTGAAACTCTTGAGTATGTCCTAAGCGCCAATTTTTCTCAGGATGATAAGCCAAATAATAGCAACGTGGGCTAGCATTTTTCACTGGCGATCGCGAAAATTCTGCATTTGGGAGAAAATCAATTCTTTGGATTCCGGCTGTTAGCATTAGCTGATTTAGCCGCCCTAATTTCACCCGCACACCGTTACAAATACCATCTTTCAGTTCTTGCATCAGTTCTAGTAATGCTTCAGAACCGATTTCTAACATGGTGTGCGTCAACATTAAAGTCAAGGTAGGACGACCTAAATCACTCCAGTATTTTTGAATATAAGCTAGTTCGCTTCTAATTTGATCTAGCAGAAAATGGTAATCAAGAGTTAAGTAAAACTGTTGAGAGTCTGAGAAAGAAGGCAAAAATACAATTGTTTCACCGCTAATCCGAAATATTCTAGATGTTGTTAAACTCCGCAGTCGTCGCACTGGCCGCCCAGTTAAACCAAGTTTATCGTTACGTCCAATTTGGGTATAAATAGCTGAAAATTCTTCAGCTTTTCTCACCTGAATCGGTTCTACTTGGGTAGGCGTTTGTGCTTCAATTCCGTGAACTTCTAGTTTCTTCTGTAAATCTTCATCTTCTGCCAATAAAGCAATTTGTACTAAAGATTCGCGCTGTTTTCCCACACATAAATGTCTTCCTAAAGGGTCAATATCACCAATTGCCAGTAACCCTTCACTCAACATTTGACCGAGAAAATATAAACTCTGCGCCCACACCAAGGGAACATTTTCATTAGGCAAACGTGGTTGCGTTTGGGGTGCTAACTTTTCTGCTTCTATGTTTTCGGCTGGAACATAATAAAGTTCTGGCAGCAAACGTAAACCACCTTGTTCTATGAGTAATGATTCTAAAAGTTCTTGGTATTTTTTAACTTGTTCTTGTTCACCGCGAAATAATCCATCAAGAACTAAATAAGTAAAAAATAACGGCCATTCGCATTCAATATGCTCAAATTGCTTCAGTTCCCACGGTTCATAGTGCAAACGATGATTATCTTCTAAAACGGTTTGGTGTCCATCGCGTAGAAAGCGTTTGCAGCCGTATTTACCTGCGAGTTTATTGATAATATCGTTTAAGGTGCGATCGCGTAATTGCAAATCTTCCACTGCAAAGGCAGGATAACTAATAATACTTAACAGCGCCGCATCAATTTCTTTGGAACCAGATTCTCTCGGTAATAAGGATTCCAGGGTAATCCGGGCGCGGGCAATTTCATCTGGTAGCACATGAATCACTGATGCTTGGCTACCATGCACACCAAACAAATCCAGTCCATTGATAGCTTCTAAAGCAGCTTTTGCCATACCTACGGAACTGGCATTTAACTCAGCATTACCACGATTAATTTTATTACCACGTTCCCAAATGCCGTAATCTGGTGTGCGGTAAGCTCGTCCAATGTAATAAACTAAATTTTGGACAAAATTCACTTCATCAATCGTATAAATTATTTGCAATCCCGCAGCAGTCATTTGCCCCAATATCAGCAAAAATATAGATGTGGCATCAAGTTGCAAATGTCCCCATTCGTCATCACCAACAACAATGTCACCAGTTGCAGTATTATATTTGGCGTGCAGTCCATCCAGTAGCGACTGAGTATGTTTAAATGTCTCTACTTTATGAGCCTGTCGCATCATTGCAAAAAGCAACCCGCGCATCAGTTTGATGACACTGTGTTCTAGTTCATAGGTGCGTCCTTCATCGTCGTCAATCTTGCGGTATGCAAGTCCTAAACCCCAAACTGCCAAAATGCTGTAAACGTTGTCTCGCACCCAGGCATCGGTATAATCGCCGTGGGCTGTAATCGCTGTACTAGCAGGTAACAAACCAGTAATCGGATTCTGCCGAGTCAGAATGATCGTTTTGATTTGCTGGTAGTAATAGTCCAGACTAGCTCGCAAATTGGTAGATGTTTTCATGATTTGGTTCAGAACTACTTGCAAAATTCGACCCTGTAACTGTGAAGTGAATTACCTAAACCAAGCCAGAACAAGTTATGTAATGGTTGATGGGACAACAGCTGAGGGTAGTGTGAGTTTATTATTATCTCCTGTTAATACCCCTCTGAGTACATTCCAAGTTAAGTTAACGGCAAAATTGTGCTAGTAAGCTAATCGTCATTCATTTTTCCAGATCGATTCGCTTGTAGTAAAGGCTTCAGCCCTGCTTTTATACAACTTAAATGCTCATTAGCTTACCATTGGAACTATTGCCGATCTGAAACATAAGTGCTTATTATAACTTTATTTAAAATTATTACTGATTTTAGCCTGTTTGGAATGCCTTCTCATTTAAATTTCTGGAATCCATATTGAGCTACTGTAGTTATCTCTAGAATTTTCTCAGTTAATTGCATTGATATATCACTTTTCCAATGTTTTAACAGGTGAAATTTCTAATCTTCTCATTTTTATATATGACTCGCAGTCAAATTGACTCTAGAGGTATCCTTATCGAGCGACTGGGCATCGTAGATGTGACAAATGAAGTAGGATGCCCATCTGTGAATTTGGGCAGCCTACATCCTCATTTAGTACTCCAAATTAATGTATGGAGGATGTCACAATTAAAGAATTTATACAATTTTTAATTTGCTTAAAAATCAAATTTTATTTCCTATTATATAATGACGAATTTGATAGATTTATTGCTAATTTAAAAATTGCTAATTATTTATTTAGAGATGGTAATCTTTTGCCTACCATCACAATAAACTTGTTTGCGTTGCTTCTCTAATAACTTAGATAATTCCAACAACCAATGTAAATCTATGTCTAATACTCCTACTCCACCCAATAATCCCAATCCTTTTGAACAACTCCCAGATTTAGTTATAAGATCACTAACTAATCCTGTCATTTTCCAATATGCATCTAGGCATCCCATAATAGGTAACTTGCTCACTGCCTTCTTATTATCCTTGTCTGGGCTTAGTGTTTTTCAGTTTATAAATCCTCAAAATTCCCCAAATATAAATACTGATTCTAACTTTTTGACAAGAGTCTGTGAAGGATACACTACAAAAGTTAATTTAGGAATTAATGAATTAATAGTAGGCTCCACTTCTTGGAAAACTAACGAAAAAAGTGAAACTAACGAAGAGCCATCATTTACTTGCAACTATAAAATAAAAGGAGGAGACAATACTATCTCTTCCACTCCTCGAGAACTTTTAATAATACCTCGAATTTCTTCTAAAGAAGAAGAAGTAATAAACTCAACTCAAATTTGTAATTTATTTAACGATAAAATAAAAGAAAGGTTAGAGCTAGAAAAAGAGGAAAATGAATCTATAGGGAATATATCAGCTGTAAAAGATGAAGATAATAAAGATAAACGGCAGCTACCCTTTAATTGTAATTATGAAATAAAGAAAGATAATAATCTATCAAATTCTAATAGTATTAGTGTAGAGATGAATCCCTTGTTTACTGACTTTATTACTGAATCATATGATGAAGAAAAAATTAACATGAAAGGAGTATGCAAAGATGATAAAATTAGAAGTCAAATGGAGCAAGAAGCTATAACAAAAAGAACTTATGATAAAGCTGCTAAGGATGAGATTGTACCAGGGAAACCAATTTTATTAGATACTAGAAAAGACGTTTATCCAGTATTTCGTTGGGTATGTTCTTACTCTATTAAAAGACTTCAAGAAAACAGATCAAAGTATGGTAGAACAACAGAAGAATACACAATAGGTCTTAATTTAGAGGAATATTGTGAAAGCAAGGCGCGAAAAGAACAAACAGAACGAACCAAACCAACTCATCACAATTACAACGACCCTTACTCCTTGTATTGCGCCAACCCTACTTCTTCTAACTAATAAAATTAAATAGCACTAAGCTCAACTTTATCCAACTAAGGAGAGATTGTAGCAATGCGATCGCATACTCATGATACTCAGAAACATCAGACAATCCTGATTTTACAGGATCCTGAGTGGAAAGCGATGCCTACGGCGGGCTACGCCTACGCTAAAGCTCAAACACCTTACTACGACTACGAAGTGAAACCTGTCAGCCCATTTCTGATTCTCCGTCGTCCAGGTGACTATGCATGAAGTTGCTTGATGCAAATCACTTAATAGTGTTGTAAATATTTTAACTCTATAAAGTTTGCGATAAAATTTGTTGATTCGCAAGACACATAGCTTTTAGCAATAGTAAAATCTACTTTAAGCTAGACGGAAATTACCTAAACTCCAGGGTAATTAAGTTAGCTATTAGTGGTAAATATTATAAATACTCAATGCTAAGATTCAGTATTTACCGGAGAGCGCTATTCCGGGTTAGGATGATGACTAGCGATGCCTTAATTTAGATATCGATATTGATTTGTTGAAATTTTATGGGCAATAGTCCACCAGATGGCAGTATCAACCTCCTCTGAGCTGGCGAGGAAGTCTTCCAGCGCGGGGGAGACTTAGGAGATATATCTCATGCTCACAGAAGATATTCGTGATTTGCTAACAGAAACTACCGATTTAAACCAGTTGAAATGGGATTTAAATCGCTTGCAACCTGTGGATGTGGGAGATTACATTACACAACTGCCTGAGAAAGAACGCGCGATCGCATTCCGTTTACTCAACAAAGCTCAGGCAATTGATGTATTTGAATATCTGCCAACAGAGGTGCAGGAAGAATTAATTAATTCTCTGCATGATGTCCAGGTAGTGCAACTTGTAGAAGCAATGAGTCCTGACGAACGGGCAGAATTATTTGATGAACTACCTGCTGGGGTAATCAAACGGTTATTACAAGAACTGAGTCCAGAACAAAGGCAAGCAACAGCAACGATTCTCGGCTATCCAGAAGGTACTGCTGGGCGGGTGATGACAACCGAATATGTCCGGTTGCGGCAAGGATTGACTGTAGGTGAAGCCTTAAGTAAAATCCGTCGTCAGGACGAAGACAAAGAGTCGATTTACTACGCCTACGTCACAGACGACAACCGGACATTAGTAAGAGTAGTTTCACTGCGCCAGTTGTTGTTTACCTTTCCCGATGTTTTCATCAAGGATATTGCTAGCGATCGCGTCATCAAAGTTAGAACTGAAACCCCCCAAGAAGAAGTGGCGCGAATCATGCAGCGCTATGACTTAATCGCTATCCCCGTAGTTGATCGGGAAGATCGGTTGGTTGGCATCGTCACCATTGATGATGTTATGGATATTTTAGAAGAGGAAGCCACAGAAGATATTCAAAAACTGGCGGGTGTGAGTGGTGATGAAGCAGCTTTATCCTCTCCCCTGCTTACCATCCGCAACCGCTTGCCGTGGCTGTTGGGCATTATGGCACTATATATTGGTGCAGCCAGTGCGATCGCGCCTTTTCAATCTGTAATTGCCGCAGTGCCAGTTTTAGCAGTCATTATGCCGATTTTTTCTAACACTGGTGGTACTGTTGGGATTCAATCATTAACGGTAACAATCCGCGGCTTGGGAGTGGGCGAGGTAACACCCAAAGATACAATGAAAATTCTTCGCAAAGAACTTCTAGCAGGTTTAGGCACAGCCGTAGTTTTAGCTACAACAATGATCCTACTTTCCTTAATTTGGGCGCGGCCCCAAGAGCGATGGGTGGCTTTAATTGCCGGAATGGTAATGGCAACTAATACAATAGTGGCTGTTACACTCGGCACTTTACTGCCAATGGGTTTGAAACGCTTGAAACTTGACCCTGCTTTGGTTAGTGGCCCATTAGTGACTACAATGCTAGATACAATTGGGTTTTTAACATTCCTCAGCCTAATTTCTCTAGCTTTAAACATTTTCCATTTACCAACTTGAAAGAAATAGGCATTAGGCATTGAGCATGGGGGATTGGGCATTGGGTTATTACCCTTGTCCCCTTGTCCCCTTGTCCCCTTGTCCCCTTGTCCCCACTCCCCAAATTCTATGCCTACTACTACCTGGAATCGTCATCACATTCTTTCCCTGGCTGACTTTACTACCACTGAATACGATACAGTTTTGCAAACTGCTGCTAGTTTTCAAGAGGTGCTATCGCGGCGGACGAAGAAAGTGCCAACCTTGCAGGGACAGGTGGTGGCGAATTTATTTTTTGAATCTTCTACCCGGACTCGCAGTAGTTTTGAACTCGCAGCAAAACGCTTAAGTGCAGATACGTTGAACTTCGCCGCAGCCACTTCCTCTATGACTAAGGGAGAAACAATTCTCGACACGGCGAAGACCTATTTGGCAATGGGAACTGATATTATGGTAGTCCGCCATCGAGAAGCAGGAGTACCAAATGCGATCGCGGCTGAAATGGATCGTCTTGGTGTACGAGTTAGTGTCCTCAATGCTGGTGATGGTCAACATGAACATCCTTCCCAAGGACTGCTAGATTTATTTACCCTTTGTACTCTAATTGACCCAGCTAGTCCCCGACTGGAACTTTTAAAGGGTAAAAAAATTGCCATTGTTGGGGATATTCTCCATTCTCGCGTGGCGCGATCGAATATTTGGAGTTTAATTGCCAGTGGTGCCCAAGTGCATCTGGCAGCACCACCAACTCTCTTACCCAAGTTATTTGCCGAGTATATCTTAGAGGAAGCAGGAGCCAGGAATCAGGAGTTTATTATCTCTTCATCCCCCACTCCCCACTCCCCACTCCCCACTCCCCAACTTTTTTTACATTGGCAGCTAGAACCAGCTTTACAAGATGCCGATTTTGTCATGACTTTGCGCCTGCAAAAGGAACGCATGACAGCTCATTTGCTGCCAAGTTTGCGAGAATATCATCAGCTATTCGGCATTACACGCACAAAGTTGCAACTTTGTAAACCTAGCGTCAAAGTTTTGCATCCAGGCCCAGTCAATCGTGGTGTTGAAATTAGTTCTGAATTGATGGATGACCCAGAATTTAGTCTGATTCAATCGCAAGTTACCAGCGGTGTCGCCGTTCGCATGGCACTGCTGTATTTGTTAGGTAGCGGTAAAACTTAATAAATATCATGTCCGCATTAGTTACGATTCCCACAGTCATTGCATCCCACACGCAAGAGATGCTCCACTTGGGGAGAAGACCGCACTGAATCCCCCTTAATCCCCTCTTCGCTTGCGAACAGGCGAGATAGCGTAGCTTTGGCGGGGTGGGGTTCTTCGGGTTTGATAACTAATCAAGCAGAGATGATATAACAGGATAGACTCAAGCTAAACCTTGGCAATACATTTTTACTCGATAATCGTGTAGGCAAGTTTCGTACTTCCACCTTCTGTGTATTCGATAACAGCAGCTTAGTGGTGTCAGATAGCACTTATGCAAAAACTCTCTGGAACTCTTATTCCCTCGCAATAGCCTGCGGACTTATTGCTAACAACCTTTTAATATTAGTCCCATAGGACTACCTTACGGAAGAATACTTACTCTCATAGATACTATATATTCCTCCGATCGCATGAGGGCAGTATTCTGAAATTTTGGGACACTAGGAACGTAGAAGTCAAGATTTTAATGACTTTTAGAAGTGTCAGAGGTAAATATGAAAGCAATTTTTTTGACGGCAGCAGCCTTACTCAGTACGCTATCTTTAGCTGCTCCCCTTTCCGTCAAAGCAGAAAACTCCGCCTCTGTCCGGCGCTTGCTGGAAACTAGAGAATGTTTCGGATGTAATTTAGCGGGAGCAAACCTGAAAGGCGCTCATCTAATAGGTGCTGACCTGAGAAATGCCAACTTAAAAGGAGCTAACCTTGAAAGTGCTAACTTAGAAGGTGCTGATTTAACTGGTGCCAATTTGAAATCTGCTAATCTTACAGATGCTTTTGTCAGTGGTACTAGCCTAAATAATGCTAATCTCACTAATGTTGATTTGAGTAATGCTCATTTATATAATACTGACGTAAATGGCGCAGTTTTGGCTAATATTGATTTAACTGGTGCTGATGTCTTTAATACTGCCATTAGCGTAGGTGGTGAATATTAATGATCACTCATTATGCAAAAGTAATGAGTTAAGAGTTTAATTTAACTCCTAACTCTCTACTTTTTAACTTTTACTCACCAGTAATTGACAGTTCATTAACCCAGATTTTCGGGCAAACTCCCCCTGGCGTTAACTCAGCTTCTTTCTCTACATAAATAATCGACTTTAAGAGTTCCAAGAAATCGCCAGCAACAGTTGCTGACTCAATACTCGTCCTGACACCCTTGTTAACTAGCCAACCATCAAACGGCAAAGAAAAGGAACCTTGTAAGGATTTAACTCCAGCATGGAGAGCTTGTAAATCATCAATAAAAATCACATTTTCAGCAGTTTCTAAACTTAACTCTTCTTCAGGAGTTGCTGTTGTAAAAACATGATAAAAATTGGGACTAACGCTAACTTTTGCACCAATACTGGCATTACCTGTTGGCTGGGTATTGAACCTTTTGGCAGTACCTGCACTGTGGAGAAAGCTTTTTAAAACACCATTTTCAATCAGTGAGATTTTACGAGTAGGAGTTCCTTCACCATCAAAACTCTCTGCACCAATGTTAGCTGGGTGAAGTGCATCATCAAAAACTGAAAGCAGAGGGGAAGCAATTTGCTTACCTAAATCATCAGCAGTAGATAAGCTTTGGTTGTCCAAAATACTTTGAGCGTTGAACAAGTTAGAAAAACCACCCAATAGGCTTAAGAAAGCTTCCGGTGAGAAAACAACCCGATATTTACCAGTTTTGATTTTTTCATAGTTCAGGTGACTGATAGTTTTATCTGCGGTTTCTTTGATGCAACCATTAATGTCTAGATTGTCTAAACTTTGGTTGATTCTAAAAGCGCCTGCACTGCGAGGTTTTTTTCCTTCTTCCTCTGTTTTGCTATAAAGATAAACAGATGCTAAGGAGTGAGATTCAGTTCTCACTGCACCGTCACTATTAAGATAAAACCTGTCAATATCTCTTTGCGATAACCCATTATAAGGCACACCTTTAATGGCTGGATGAGCTGCCAGTAATTCTTTTTCAGCTACCAACAATCTTTCTATGAGTTCAGCAACAGGTGCTTGTGGTGTCTTATCTTGAGGTTTGTTTGCAATAGGAACAGTAGCTTCTGGACTAAAATCAGGAACATTTTCCTTAACACCAAAAAAACTGGCTTCGTAGGCAGTTTTCAAAGCTAATTCCAGTCCTTTGGGGTCTACATCTGTGGTGCTGGTGACACCCATTGTATTATCTTCATTCCAGACACGAACAGTAACACCAGAACGATTTGAGGCTTTGACTTGTTTTGGCTCACCTTGGTCTACTTGCACGCTAGTATCATCTACTGTTGAGCCATAGATGTCGAATTTCTTAATGCCAAGTTTCTCAGCATTGTCCTTGGCAGAATTTGCAATTTCATTGATATTTGGCATAGTCGATTTTGGATGTTACGGCTTGTATTTATCTCGTAGAGTTATGGCTGAGGTAACAGTTCAACACTTTGGGATTTGAGATTTTAGATTGAACTCACGCAAAAATTAGGGAGCTTGAGCATTTTGGATTTTGAATATTGCAATCCAAAATCCAAAATCCAAATTCTAAATTTTTATCGTCCACCGACGGTAATAGAATCAACCTTGATGTGGGGTTGTCCTACTGTGGTGTAAATACTGCCACTTACAGAGCCACAAAAACCTGGTGCAATTTCCAAATCTTGGGAACACATAGAAATTTTGTTCATAATTTCCTTAGCTTCACCAATAAGAATTGCTCCCTTTAACGGCTTGGTGATTTTGCCATTTTCAATTAAATAAGCTTCATCGACACCAAAGTTAAATTGACCTGTAGCACCAACGCTACCACCACCCATCTTTTTACAGTAAATACCTTTATCAACAGAGGCAAATAAATCTTCATTGCTATATTCGCCGGAATCAATATAAGTATTACGCATCCGGCTTGCAGCAGCAAAGGTATAATTTTGGCGGCGTCCACTTCCCGTTCTGGGATGTCCAGTGCGTGCAGAACCTGTTCTATCTGCTAAAAAGTTTTTGAGAACGCCTTTTTCAATCAATAGGGTTCTTTGAGCAGGCATACCTTCGTCATCCATGTCAATTGTCCCGAAGGCATTTTCAGACCGCCCTTCATCCCAGGCTGTCAGACTCTCGTGGGCAATCTTTTCGCCTTTTTTGTCAGCAAAGGGAGTGGTATTGCGTTCAATTTGAGTAGTTTCTAGCAGGTGTCCGCAAGCTTCGTGGAAAATTACGCCGCCAAAATGATTAGCCATAATAATCGGGTAAGTACCCGATTCTACATAATCTGCGTAAAGCATTTTGCCAGCAGATTCTGCTATTTTTTCGGCGGCTTGTTGAGAATCCCAAGTTCTTAAGAAGTTGGCATCACTGGTGTTACCAGCGCGTTCACCGATAGAAGCACGATTAGCACCATCAGCACACAGGAGGTTAAATCCTACTGACTGGGTGAGGCGAATGTCACGAGCAAAAGTACCATCACTGGCGGCGATTAAAACTTCTTGCCAATCCCGGAAATAGCTAGCACGGCGCGATTGGACGTGGCTAGCTTTTTGCTTCAGGTGGGCAGTACCATCAAGGAGGACTTCTCCCATTTCTCGGATGGAGCTACACACTGGTAGCCAGGCATCTTTGCCTCTTTTAGTGGCGTAATCTCTCAATAATTCCAGGTTGATTTCTGGGATGAAAGCTTTAGGGGTAGGTAGTTGCAGTCCCAGGATAGAAAGACCTTTTTCTAAAGCTGCTTTCAAACCAGAAAAAGAAAGGTCATTAGTGCTGACGTAGCAATCGGCTTTGCCGCGAAATACTCTGACTCCCGCGCCTGTAGACAGGCTGGGTGAAATACTAGTTATGGAGTCGTCTTCTGCAAGAGAACTAATATAGTTACGACGTTCTAAAAATAATTCGATGAAGTCAGCGCCAGCGGCGCGTCCTAGTCCCAGGAGGGTAGCCAGGGGGGCTTCCCAGGTTTCATCGAAACGCTCTGGTGTGGAGGAATATTGGAGGGTGGGAAGTTGATTCGAGAGAAGTAGCGTACTTGTAAGCATGGGTAGCCTCGTCTGCTGGCGTAATTCAGAGATTTGACTGATAAATCCTGGTCTGTTCAGTCTAACAAATCAGTGAAAGCTACAGTTGGTAAAAAGGCAGTGTGGATTTCCCTCCTAACAAAGGAATTTTGCACTTTGTCTTAGCTAGAAGTTTGTGGTTATATCAGGACTTACGCACAGTTAACGGAAAATCATTGTAGATGCAAAGCGGCTTGCCGCAGACTACCGCAGAGGACATGGAGAAATAAGAGTTTCAGAGAGTACTGCGTAAGTTTTATATATAAACAAAGCCCGCCTTTGCGGGCTGAGATTTTGAAAGTTCGCATTTTTGATTGAGGGTGTCGGTTAAAATGAAATGCACCTATATTATGTACTTAACTAACACTCTTTTCAACGAAGGTAGTCACGAGCTAGGAGATGCTCTCACTCTGGTCACAATACAGAAACTTCTTGATTACTTACTCCTACTAAATATGCAATATTGTTTGCTGATTAGCTTAATTTAATCCAGACTATCCTTCTCAGGTTTATTTTCTGTTTGTCATTTTCAGTGGAATTCTTGCTGTTTCTTGCTGATTGAAAGCATCACCTAAATTAGAACTTTGCCCTGTCGATGATAAATTCTTAAACAAGACGTTTAGGGTTCGAGTAATAGTTTTAAGAATTTTCATCTTACTGGCAGTCGGCTTCTCATCGTATCTCAAAACCATTGGAATTTCTACAATTTTTGGTTTGAATACTTTGGTCTTCAATAGTAAATCTATCATACAAGCAAAACCAGTTTCAGTGAATAAACTGTCCCCATAATACATATCCAGTTTACTAACTAAATTACGGTTATATAGTCTGTAACCACAAGTGTAATCTCTTACACCTGGAACACGAGCTGCAATTCTAAAAAGCCAGCTTGCGCCGTAACTCATTATCTCTCTAAATTTTGATAAGCCTATGACTTTAGAGCCTTTTCGATATCTCGATGCGATCGCAATATCATAGCTACCAGCTATCATGGTGTCATACATCTTGATCAACAGTTCTGGTGGTTGAGTGTTATCGCAATCCATCGCGGCTAAAAAATCGCCTTCTTTAGAAATTTCTAAAAAAGTCGTGAAACCTGTTTTAATTGCTTGACCTAAACCACCATTTTTGGTATGTTGAACTAATTTTAGTGATATCCCCAGTGATTGAGCTTCATCTATTGCAGTCTGAGCAGTTGTATCCTTGCTACCATCATCTACAAGAATCAGTTTTATCTCCATATTAGAGATTTGCTGCAATACCTGGAACTTTTTAAACAAGGGGCGAATTGATTCTTGCTCGTTGTATGCGGGTAAAAGAACAAAAAGACTCATAAGTACCTCGTGTGATTTTCAAAATCTCATTTTCAATTTTCAAGAATTCAGTAATGTTGATTTCTTGAGAAATTCATCTACCTGTCGGACGACTGCGTTGTTATTAACGCTATCATTGACCAACTGTGAGGTATTGACGACGAAAAAATCATCGTTTTCAGTACTCACTTTTGGAACAAGACTTGAATAATTTAAAACTTGTAGTGGCTGTACTTTAATAGCTCGATTAATGTGAGCTGCGACAATATCATCTGCTTTGAGTTCTGGGAACATCAAACGTATACCTTGGAAGAATACTTGGCGCAATTCCTCATCGGGCTGTTTTAATAACGGGTCAGTGGAAAGTATATATTTTGGTAGGAATGTCATGTGATATCCTTCTGTTTCTTGCAAAGAAACTAAGTTACTCATACCGATGACTCCAGTAAAGGGAACATTTCTGTCGGCAATATTTACTACGTAATAAGGAACTAAAGCCTTACGAGTAATAAGTACCATGCAGATTACGCCCAGGTATTCTACTGTTTCACCTGTGTCTGAAACTTTCACCAGTTCTTTAGCAGCAACCTGTTGCAAAATATTAACTGGGCCAGTAAAGATGACTTTATCAAAATGCTCCTTTTTGCCTTGATATTCTACCCACATTCCACCTTCTGGATGAGGTGCGATATATTCCACCGCAACACCTGTATGGATATGGCCTCCAGCCGCATAAATTAATTTTTCTATATGGTCAAAAACAGTTTTGTAACCGCCTGAGACATAACCTAGTTGTTCTTTATTTAATGAAGAATCCCGCGCTGAAAATAGTCGTTTGATATAAGCCCAGATAAAAACTGCTGATATTCGCTTATAGTTCTCTCCCAACTTGGATAAAAGCAAGGGTTTCCAAAGCTTTTCGTATGTACTTTTACCACCGAGTTTCAATAGCCAATCTTCAACTAATATCTTTTCTAAACGCCGCCAGTTATTCAGGCGTGAACCATATAAGAGAGTAAAAGCTAATCTGATTTTACCTATAAGTCCAAACAGAGGGAAACGGAGAAATTCTATAGAATTACTGATAGAATAAAATTTTTGATTGTCGTAGAAGCCTGTTAAACTACGATGCCAACGCAGTTTATCCCCAAGACCAATATCTCTAATAAAATTTATTAAATGAGTATCAGAAGGGAGGATAACGTGATAAAAACGATCCCAGGTAAATAAGCCATAATCATGATAAGTGGTAAGTCCACCAAGCTGCTTATTACTATCGAATACAGTTACTTTATGTCCTTGATTTGAAAGACGTTGGGCTAATACTAGTCCAGTTATACCGCCACCAATGATGCCTATGTTCATAAATTAAATTTAATTTGTGTAAAGATATTTGTGAGATTTGTTTTCAAAAAAATTAATATTAATAGCCTTGTTTTCTGCTTTTTGAGCCATTAATTTACGACAAGAATTACACCAGTTATGATAATAGAAATTCCTAACCATTGGCTAAATACAACCTGCTCTTTTAGAAGATAGTGAGAAGCAATTGGTATAAATGCATACATTAATCCTAAAACTGGAAATGCTTGGCTTAGAGGAATTATCCGCAATACATAAAGCCACAAAATAGTCATAAATGTATAGCAGATAAACCAAATCCAAAAATAACGAGACAATAATAGATTTTGAATAGATGCGTTTTCTCCTTTAGTAGGACTAGAAATGTGAAGTCCATATTTTAGTGATACGTTAGCTGTGGTTCCGAATAAAACTACAAGCATTAAAACTGACCAAGTAATGATGTTCATTTGTCAATCCTTGTTATGCAATTTACTATAAATAAATTTATGTAGCTTTTTTCAGTGGAATAACCACTAAAAGAACACCCAAAAAAATAGTAATTACTCCTGCTATTCGAGTTAATGTAATTACTTCATTAAAAAAGTAGTATGAGCCGAAAAGTATCCCGACATAATTTAAGCTAGTCAGTGGATAAGCAATACTCAATTTTACAGAGCGCAAAGCTAATATCCAATTTACTATTCCTAAGCAATAAACAGTAATAGCTAATGCTAATTTTTGAAGAAATTCCCAAGTAAATAGCCCCTCATCTGTGTGACTCATGGTATGCTTCATTAGCAACTGCCCAGAAATACTAAATAAAATACTGACAAATAAGATAATATAAGGAATTATTTTAAAGTTTGAAGCTTGCGAGATAGATTTCATAGTACATTTGCCTCAATCGATATAGTAGGTATGAACCGGACAGTAAACAGCCCATTGTTTTGAACGTTTCGGATTTCGGTCACACCTTCTGTGCAATTCAACTTTCACTTCAGTAAACAAACAAATTAGTAAGGCTATGTTGAAGTGGCTGACATCAAAATAATCATCGAAGCTTATATCCAAGAGTTAGCAACTAAATACTATATAGCTTGTAGACGGTTGTTGTATTATGCCAACGTCCGATATTATCGCAGTAGATTATGCTAAATTTGTTCCCGACTTGGCAATTGGCACAATCAATTTAGGCTTTGCTCAATTGCAAATTACAGATATATTACGTATCAGCTAGTTATGCTTCGAGACTAGTTTTAGTGTGATTGCGTATCAGCTCGCTGTAGGCGATCGCAATATCTAAGTAGATGCAGACATCAGGAAGATTGAGTAGTTTGCCACAAATTTGTGGACAAATAATAAAAATTTGTACTCTAACCGAGTGTGTACTAGGTGTTATTTTTAAACACCGCAACACAATAATTAACAGAAGTCTGCCTGAGAAGAGCAACTATCAATAGATAACTCTACAGTAATGTACTTTACAGATTTTTGGGTGATTTTACTGAATGTCAAAATGGAATTTTTGACGGGATTAAGGGCTAATGTAAACTAGCTTTTGGCGATCAATCAACTTGCTGCTTACATTGAGTGAAGGGGGTTTGAGTTTTTTTTTACATTATCTTTAGCGTCACTTTGGTTTGATTTTTCTTAACTATATGTAATATTAACTAGAGCTTTATCTCATAATTTATTTTTACATATAATCACTTACTAGAATACCACGAGAAAACAGTGTTGCAAATTTATCGCTATACTTCATCAAAAATTCATTTTAAGGAAATATACTTAAACAAAAACTTTATAAAATCTACATTTTACTCTCGATGAATCTTTATTTTTAAGAATTTGTATGTTTATCTACTACTTTATAGCTAATAACCTTGCAGATGTAGCAATTTAGGATCAAACTCTAAAGGTGCAAAGCTAAGAGTTGAGAGAGTAAATTTGAAACTTTAACAACAGCGTAAACAGTTTATGTATTAGTATAAAGAAGCACCAATTACAGGAATTTCTAAATGTTAATCGAGAGTCTGAATTGTTTTCTATTTACCTACGAAAATCTTTAAATTCAGATATGTCAAACAAAACCTAGTTTAAAATTAGGCTAGGTCTAAGTAAACCAGAAGGTTCTATTTTGGAATTCTCTGTTATAGCAATCCTATCTGAGTTGTGAGAAATTTAAATGATGACGAACCGCCAAGTACGCCAAGTACACCAAGGAGAAGAGAAGAAAAATATAGTTCACAAATCTCATGAATGATTTAGGGTTCCTATAGATTAGCTATTTTATATAAAACTCATATTTGATTTTCCAAAAAACCCCATACAACTAGAAAAGGTTGATTTCCTATTCCCTACCCCCCACTCCCTACTCCCTGCCTAAGCAAATAACTTTAGAAATCAAAATAGATTCCTATATCATTTTCAGCAGTTTAAAATTGAGAAAAACTAGTTCGTGGTAGTTGAAATTATTTAATTTCTCTAGTTTTTTTTCTATTAGCTTCAGTTTCTTTGGACTCATTTTCCTGCAAAAGTCTATTGGTAATCATTAAGACAACGATTAGCAATCCAAACTGAATCTGCCAAGGTGCTAATACTAAACTGAAAATAAAGCTAATAACTGCAAATACACTTGCAATATATGCAATTTCATCACTACTCTTTTTAAAGAAGTAGCCAATGGCTAAAGCAGTACACAGTGGTATCAAAAAAAACAAAGGCATCGTACAAATTTCTGAACTAAAAGTTGTTATGTTTATAAAACAAATTGAAATTGTTTTTGGAAGTGTGGTTAATTTTACATCCAATAAGGTTTTAGCGACAACAGTCAAGCGAAATAAATATTATAGAAAGTCAAGATTACGAAACGCTGTAATTTATACCTATTGATATTGCGCTTTTATACTAGTTAGGTATGGCTATACCCGAAATATGAAGCATTTCAACTTTGAGGATGTACCTCATCTGATGTAGAAACGCTGTAATGATTACGAGAGAAAAAGCACTCAAAAGCTTGGCAAATAATTTCTTTTTCTGTGATTGATGTTGCACGTAGCAAGCTTTAAGAGTAGGATACGCACTTTTTAGTGATGCTCGTTCTGCCGTCCTAACTCAGTATAGCTGCGCTATGCTATATAAACTCTTGTTTACTCACGCGGATTGAGTGGATTTTGTCTATTTTACCAATTGCGCTCTTGTGAGCAATCATCTGGTAAATTAGCTTAAAACTTTGGCCTTGCGCCAGGATAAGCATCTAGCATATTACCTTTAAAAGTAGCATTTTCATTTTTTCATTTTAGACACTCAATGCTGAACATTCCTCAACTACTGGCAACTGAAATAAATCTCAAACCCCATCAGGTGCAAAATGCGCTGGAACTTTTGGCGGAGGGTGCAACGATTCCCTTTATTGCACGTTACCGTAAAGAGCGCACTGATGAGATGAATGAAGTGCAGCTACGTGAACTGGCTGATCGATATACTTATTTAACAGAACTGGAAGAACGAAAATCTGTAATTTTAAATGCGATCGCAGAACAAGGTAAACTCACAGATGAACTTAAAGCCAAAATCTCATCCTGCTTACAAAAAACCGAACTTGAGGATTTATATCTACCCTATCGCCCAAAACGACGCACCCGCGCCACTATCGCCAGAGAAAAAGGACTCGAACCACTGGCGGAATTAATCAAATCATTAAATGTAAAAAATACTACTACAACAATTTCTTTAGAAGCAGAAGCGGCTAAGTATATTTCTGAAGCTAAGGGAGTAAAAACAGCAGAAGAAGCACTCAAAGGCGCTGCTGATATTTTAGCGGAAGAAGTGGCTGAAAAAGCGGAGTTACGCGCATATATTCGTGATTATCTTCTCGAAGAAGGGGTATTTGTCTCCCGCATCAAAGATGATTATCCCGAAGGTACAACCAAGTTTGAGATGTACCGTAACTATCAAATTAAGGTAAAAAATATTGCACCTCACAATATGTTGGCGTTGTGTCGGGGTGAAACGGAGAAAGTATTAAGCTTTGAAATTGCTTTTGATGAAGATACGATACTTTACTATCTTGAGTCGAAAGAAATTAAAACCAAAGTTCGGACAATTCGGGATTTTTATCAAGCGATGTTGAAGGATGCATTCAATCGTTTGATGAAAGTCTCTCTAATGGGAGAGGTAATTTCTGAGATTAAAGTCTATGCAGACATGGAATCAATCAAAACATTTGAAACTAATCTGCGAGAGTTGCTGCTGTCTGCACCAGCAGGAATGAAACCAACGCTGGCGATAGACCCTGGATTTAGAACTGGGTGTAAAGTTGCTGTCCTCGACCAAACGGGAAAATTTTTGGAATACCAAGCGGTTTTTCCTCACCAAGCGGCTGAACAACGCGCTAAAGCTGCACAAACTGTCAAAAATCTGATTGAAAAGTACAAGATTGAGTTAATCGCCATTGGTAACGGTACAGCGTCCCGCGAGACAGAGGAGTTTGTCACGCAAGTATTACAAACCATAGAACGCAAACCAGTTAAGGTGATGGTAAATGAATCTGGTGCATCTATATATTCTGCCAGTACTGTAGCGCTAGAAGAGTTTCCCGATTTAGATATTACCGTGCGCGGTGCAATTAGCATCGGCCGCCGTTTGCAAGACCCCTTAGCAGAACTGGTGAAAATCGATCCTAAATCTATTGGTGTGGGACAATATCAGCACGATGTCGATCAAAAGTTATTAAAAAAGAAATTGGATGAGACTGTAGAAAGCTGCGTTAACTACGTCGGCGTAGACTTGAATATGGCCTCAAAAGAACTTCTGACTTCCGTCTCTGGGATTACGGCAACAGTTGCCAATAATATTGTCGCCTATCGTAACCAGAATGGAGCCTTTAAAAACCGCCGACAACTCTTGAAGGTTCCGAAGCTGGGGCCAAAGGCTTTTGAACAAGCGGCGGGTTTTCTGCGGATTCGCGGCGGTGATAACCCATTGGATAATACAGCAGTGCATCCAGAAAGTTATTCTTTAGTAGAAGCGATCGCATCCGATCTGAATGTGCCATTAAATCAGGTGACAGAAATTGCCGAAAAACTTAAAAAGACCAACCTGAAGAAATATGTTACCGATAGTGTCGGCGAACCCACACTGCGCGACATCCTTAGCGAATTAGAAAAACCAGGTAGAGATCCCCGTGCAGAATTTAAGTATGCCACCTTCAAAGAAGGAATTAAGGAAATCAGGGACTTGAAGGTGGGAATGGAACTAGAGGGAATGATCACAAATGTCGCAAACTTCGGCGCGTTTGTGGATATCGGCGTACATCAAGATGGCTTGGTACATATATCCCAACTGGCTGATAGATTTGTAGACGATCCTAAAAAAGTGGTTAAAGTCGGACAAGTAGTCAAAGTGCAGGTGCTAGAAATCAACGAGCAACTCAAGCGGATTAGTTTGTCGATGAAAGCAGTTAAACAATAATTAGAAACAGGAAATGGCAGTTTATCAAGTTCGATTCATCAATCCTACACTGGGATTAGATCGTACCATTCCAGTACCAGATGATCAATATATTCTGGATATAGCGGAAGATGCTCGTATCCGTCTACCATCTGGGTGCAAACAAGGCGAATGTTCTGCTTGTGTCGCCAAACTCATTAGCGGTGAAGTTGACCAAAGTGAGCAAAAATTTTTACGCCCAAATGAAGTACAGGCTGGTTATATTGTTACTTGTGTAACTTACCCCTTGTCTAATTGCACTTTAGAAACTCATCAAGAACAAATCTTGTATAAATCGGCTCTTTACTATCAGCCTGAGTCTGGGAAATCTGAGTGATCTCATATTTGCTTGATTGCTTATTAAACCCGAAGAACCTCACCCTGTCAAAGCTGTGCTTTGTCTCCCTGCCCCACTTTTCGAGAGGAATTGGGGTGGGGTTCTTTTTTTATAGGTAATTTGGCGAACATGATATTAATTTTAATTCGTAGTGGTGCGTTAAATTTGTTTAATGCACCTTTAAAAAGAAGGGTTCACGGCACTTGTAAGTTTTGCAATTAGTAAAATAGAGTATGGGCGCATAACTATGCGCCCATACAATATATTGTGTTCATACAAAACCTGTTATTGTTTTCTCAATGATCGGCCTAACGGTAGAAGGAAATTCTATCTTGCAAGAGAGGTTAAAACCTAGCACATAGTTAAAGATGAGATAAGAAGTTACAAAAAATCTTTAGTGATTAGGTAAGAAAAAATGTTAACACCATTATTAACCGCCCTAGCTACAGCTTTGAGCCTGTTGATTGTTGATTTAGTTGTTCCAGGCGTTAATATTGCTAATTTTCCCGCAGCTATGATTGCTGCTTTAGTAATTGGTCTAATTAACGGTTCAGTTAAACCAATTCTGTCTACTCTTTCTTTACCACTTAACTTTCTATCGTTTGGAGCATTTTCGCTCGTCGTTAACGGTTTGTGTTTCTGGTTAGCAGCAGTATTAGTTCCTGGGTTCGCAGTTCGCGGAATTATTGGTTTCCTTCTTGGTCCAGTAATTCTTACCTTCGCTAACACCTTAATTAACAACTACTTTGTTGAAAAAAATCTTTTAACTGGTAGTGGTGATATTAAAAGCCAAGATCAGTTACCCTCTAGATAAGTATCAGTAGGAGTAGAGATATTAGTTATATTCTGTTTCTACTCCATATAAAATCTCCGAATTAAGATAATTCATTAGGTAGATTTCCTAATTCGGTATCTCTACCAGAATGTAATTAAAGAAAATCACAAAAATACAGCAAAATCATGAAATTAGTTCGTTTTCTTCTAGGTTTGTTAGTGCCTCCTTTAGGCGTTTTCCTAACAGTTGGAGTTGGCCCAACTCTGTTTATTAACATCTTGCTCACAGTTCTAGGTTGGCTACCCGGTAGTATTCATGCAATTTGGGTCATTGCCAAGCATGATGAACAACTCAATAGAGAAGGCAATATTTACTAAATACGCAAGATAAATTTTAGTAAATCTTAAGTAAGGTGCGTTAGGCTTTAGCCTAACGTACCCTTTCAGTTTTTAGTATTACTATGATTGATAAGCTATTCCACATTTAATTTATATAATTAGGGCGGGCAAAAATTCGGCGTGAGCGCTACTTCGACAAAGCTCAGTCTAAGCCAGTCAAATGCTGCCCATCCCACAAGCGACTTCCAAATAAAAAATAATCAATCGCTTTGGTAAGCAAGGGGAGCAGAAATCGGACAGTCGTATTGGACGCAAGAATTGAGTAATTTAATTTTTGAATGTCCCCAAGAAAGATTTTGATTTAATTAGATTATGAAATTTAGATTTTTTCAGCTTATCAAGCAGTGCTTTAACCTTTGGCATAACACACTCTACAGAAACTGATTATTTAATAATGATGTAAATACGTTTGTAGGGGCGCTGGTAATATCCGCGCCCCTACAACAATCTAGCTATATGTATCAGTGTTTTGTCAAAAGAGAGTCCAGTCTATTTATGAATAGTATCCCGCTCTTTATTAGCAGTTTCCTTATCTTTGAACAAGTCAGCCGCCGTTAAGAGTAACTCCCTTAACGTTTGTTTGATTTGGCGCTCTTTTCTTGCTAGAGATGTACCAGCTTCCCCTAGTTTATCTTCTAGCTGCGATCGCTTTTCCTCTACCTGTACAGCCATAGATTCTGCTTGGGGACGAGCTTTATCATACCAGTGTTTAGCCTCGTCTAGATAATCTTGAACCTCCATATTACGTCCGCCATAGCGTGCAGCTAAGTTAGCTCGAACAATGGCTAGCTGCGCTTGCAGTTGGGCGTAACGTTTCTTTAACAATCCTGCTTCTTCACTATCTTTAAGAGCATTAACAGCAGAATCAATTGCAGTTTTGGTACTAGCAGGTTTTTCCTTACCGGTCTCTTCAATCTCTGCCAAAATTACATCAACCTCTTGTTGGAGTTGTTCCTCTTCACCATCCAGTTGAGCCTGTAGCCTCTTTATATCTGTTTGAGTTTGAGCAATGCTTTCGTGTCTTTTGCTATTAATCCCTTCTAGTGCGCCTTCAATAGAAGCTGTCACTTCATCTTTGAGTTCGCTACCTTTTTCTTGGAAGTTTTCAATTACAGCATAAACAGCATCTTTAACAAGACTACGAACTTCACCTGAACCTTGTTTAAACTCAGAAGCTACTTGAGAAACTGCCGATTTCACAATTTCTCGAATCCGTTCAGTTCTTAATTGTCCAGTTTCTTTAGCTTGTTGCAGGTCTGCTTGAATTTGTTGTTTGATATTGTTAGGCATTTTCAACTCTTGGGATTTAACTAATTTGGATAAAATTTTCTAAATATGTTCCCACATCCATATTATGGCGTAGTCTGATAATGCTCGGCACTTTCTTTAGATAGAAAATAATAACCCTAAGGAGGTGATGTGTAGCATTATGCCCATTCGTGAGATGATTAATATTTGTTGGTAGTAATTGAGATAAAAATATGTGGCAAGTAAATATTACTTGTTCAGATGATGCTTGGAAGCAGCATGGTACTGAATTTAAAGCGATCGCAGAGAAATATCAAGGTGAATTGATTAGTTCCAAAAAAAAGCCAGATGGCACACGTATCATGTCCTACAAAATTGAAGATGTTAATGATGCAGAAGCTTTTCAAGAAGATTGTGCAAGTTTTGCTGGATTTACAACTTACTTTGAATCCCTGTAGTATTAGTTCTGACACTAATACCTACAACAAGTATGTCAACCGGAGAATTTAATTGAAAAAACTACTCACATTAGTATTAGTAACGTTTTTGTTATTGATAAGCAGTTTTAATTTACCTGCTAGTGCAGCAGACACAGTTAACGGTGAACAAATATTTAGTATTCATTGTGCTGGTTGTCATATCAACGGCAGCAACATAATCAGGCGAGGTAAAAATCTTAAAAAGCCAGCGCTGAAAAAGTATGGTATGGATTCAATAGAGGCAGTTACATTTATAGTTACCAATGGTAAAAATAATATGTCAGCCTACAAAGAACGCCTCACTGAACAGCAAATCCAAGATGTTGCTGCTTACGTTCTTGAAGAAGCTGGAAAAGACTGGCGTTAAAAAGTTAGGAGTTAGGAGTTCAAAGTTAGGAGTTAGGAGTTAAGATTTAAGAGTTATTGATTATCGCTGTTATAAATGGTTCTTAAGAAAGTATAAAGGCTAATAATCTTGTAATAAGATGCTTACTTACGGACTAACTAATTCTTCATTCCTCTCACTCATAACTACTAACTCCTAACTCCTCACTTATCACTCCTCCTAAATTTGAAAATGAACTTACCCACAGCTAGCCGTCTCCAATTTACTCCCGATTTGAACATCTGCCGCATATTAAATGGGATGTGGCAAGTCTCTGGCGCACACGGACGGATAAATCCCCAAGCTGCCATCGAGACTATGTTCAAATATTTAGATGCAGGCTTTACCACTTGGGATTTAGCAGACCACTATGGCCCGGCTGAAGACTTTATTGGTGAGTTTCGCTGCCAACTAATTGATACTCGTGGGAAAGATGCTTTATCTCAGGTACAAGCTTTTACAAAATGGGTTCCTCGTCCAGGGAAAATGACGAAAAAGCTGGTTGAGGAAAATATTGATATTTCCCTGAGAAGGATGAATGTGGAATCGTTAGATTTGATGCAATTCCATTGGTGGGAATATCAAGATAAAAATTACCTGGATGCCCTCAAATATATGGCAGAGCTTCAGACCGAGGGAAAAATTAAGCATCTAGGTTTAACTAATTTTGACACAGAAAACCTGAAGATTATTACCGAAGCAGGCATCAAAATTGTTTCTAACCAAGTGCAATTTTCCCTGGTTGACCGCCGCCCCGAAGTTAATATGATGGAGTTTTGTCAACAGCATGATATAAAGCTTTTTACTTACGGTACATTGTGCGGCGGTTTGTTATCAGAAAACTATTTGGGCAAACCTGAACCACGAGGATTTGATTTGTCCACTGCTAGTTTGAAAAAATATAAAAATATGATCGATGCTTGGGGTGGTTGGCAATTATTTCAAGAGTTGCTGGCTATTTTAAAGGAAATTGCTAATAAGCATGGGGTCAGCATTTCTAACGTAGCAGTGCGTTACATTTTAGATCAGCCAACTGTGGGAGGTGTGATAGTTGGTGCCAGACTTAGCGTATCTGAACATATAGAAGATAATGCCAAAGTATTTAGTTTTAGTTTAGATGCAGACGATCGCGATCGCATCAGTGCAGTATCTCGCCAGTCACGAGATTTGTATCAGCTAATCGGCGATTGCGGCGACGAATATCGGCGATAATTTCAGTAATTCGGGATAATACGGTGAAGGTTACTGTGGAAACTAGTACCTTAGGGCAAAAGTCAAAAGTCAAAAGTGTTATGGAATAAATTTAGAGATTTTAAGTGGTTGCTCTATTTACGCCGTGGTGTATTAGTGCTGTCAGCCATGCTTCTAAGCTACAGCTATTGTTACACAGTATGATTTTTGTCGGCTTCCCAGAGAGGAAATTCGATGAAGATAAGGGAGATGCGATCGCTCAACTATGATTATTGTTGGATTGCTGAGTAGGAAAATGCGATCGCGTTACTCTTAAATTAATCGGCGACAATGTAAAAAGTTTCTGCAATCAGTCCTCTAGACTCGTTCACGAGTATCAAAGACTCGCCCTGGCAAAAGTCATTTGCAGCTATACAGACAAAACCCACCTGTGTAGGTTTCAAATTCCTGAGTCCGCGCAGGCGGACTTCTCTGCGAGACGCTACGCGAACGTTTGTGTAGCCGCGATTTCTAATCGCCAGCTATATTTACTTGCAAAGGTGAGATGCTCTCATACATCTGTTTATGCTTGGCTAAAAGCTCTTGATATTTATCATTTGTCTTTGCTTCTACCCACTTAGCTTTAAATATAGCTGCTGATTCCGCTTTCATTGAGTCTACTTCGTATGGAAGAATCTCTTTTTTATCACCTGAAGTTTCGGAATTTTGTTTATACTTCCTGCCGCTTTTATGATTAGCATAACGGCGAGAGCGAGTATAACCCATTTGGATAAACTTTCGTGCCATATCTGCGCCGACAAAATCATCTTTATCTAAATAATCAAGAAACATCTCATAGATTTTTTCACTCGACTCTCTAGCAATCTCAGGAGTTTTGAACCGCCAGTAGGGAAGAATTTCTGATTTGTATGGTTCTACCAAAAGGACACCTTGCTCACCCTTGCCAACACGATAGAGTTCAGGATGTTGGCGAAAATCAAGATTTTTAAAGTCTAAAGAATAATCAAAAGCCATGCTAAGTGTTTATTATTCATAATAAACTTTAAGAAAAAAGCCGAGCTTCTATCTCTGTAGGGAAATTTTGTTTTATTATGCTATCTAGCACCCAATCCGCGAACAGTGTCCTTGCGCCAGGAAATCTGCGTAAAGTGCATCACATAGCCCTCAACGTCCAGGATGTGCAAGCTTCCCGCTATTTTTATGGCACAATCCTGGGTTTGCACGAACTCACAGGCGACGAAGTACCCGCAACCCTAACGGAACTTGTCGCATCTGGGAAAGTAGCCAACTTCATCACCCCGGATGGAACGATACTCGATTTATTTGGGGAACCAGAATTATCACCACCAGATCCCAATCCAGAGAAAACATTCACCAGAGCATACCATCTGGCTTTTGATATCGATCCGCAGTTATTTGAGCAAGCGGTGACAGTGATCAGAGAAAATAAAATAGCGATCGCACATGGCCCAGTCAATCGTCCTACTGGTAGAGGAGTGTATTTTTACGATCCAGATGGCTTTATGATTGAAATTCGTTGCGATCCAGAAGCTAGTTAACTTAAAGGTAATAAAAAAAGTATCTACTATGACCGCGAAAATCACGCAAATATTTAAACTAATTGAAGACACAATCAAAAAACCGCCAATTCCACACGAACCATACAAGCAATCATTGAAAGCCTGGGCGATGTATTGTTTGCGAGACAAAGGTTTTATCGTAGTTTATGCTCAAAATGCCGACTTTGCCGTTGAAACTAAAGGCGAAGAAAAGCTATATTTCAAAGTTTCAAATAGCCCCGATGATTTAGATAATTCTATTAGCTGGATTGTTTGGGATAGTGCAACCAAAAGCGCCAGTCTCATCCCCAAAAAAATAGAGTGATACCAGAAAATTGCTGTAACCAAATAATTCGTGGCATTGCTTAATAGCGGCGCTCAAATTCGTAGCGAGTGAGGCGATCGCCATTCTCTAAGGGAGGAATTCGTTGCTTGAGTGATATGTTGACCATGATTTTCTGCTCTGGCAAAGAGTCTTACTTTATTATCGCTTGGTGCATTTCCTACAGATTTACTAAATTACTATATAGCGCTTCTGGTTGAGTTTAATACAGACCTAACCCCCAGCCCCTTCCCTACAAGGTAATGGGAGTAAGTATCAAAGCTTTTCTCCTTTTAAGAGAGAGGGATGGAAGTAAGTTCAAAATCAACTAAAATCACTAGAATCGTGTTTCTCAAACACCATTAAATGCTGTTGAGGTAACAAGTTTTTAGTTTCACGCCAAACCAAACCAACGGCTTGCATTTCTTTACGGACTTGCTTTTGAGTCATCTTGTGCAGACCTTTAATCATAATAAAGGGATTTTCGCCCCGATATTCAACCAGCACCACCCGACCACTTGGTTTAAGCGCTTTCACAATCCCTTGCATCACTTCTTGGGGATACTCAAGTTCATGATAAGCATCTACCATCAACGCCAAATCGATACTTTCAGATGGTAAGTTTGGGTCGCTAAGGGTTGCCAAAATAGGCTCAACATTGGTGATATTTTTCTCTTTTTTGAATAACTCAATTATTTCCAACATTTCTGGCTGAACATCTACAGCCAATACTTTACCTGCTGTTAATAGAGGTGCAATGCGAAAGCTTAAGTAACCTGTACCAGCGCCAATATCGGCTACTACATCGTTAGGTTTTAGGTTGAGGAGGCTGACTATTTTACTTGGCTGTTCCTCTCCCTCTCGACTTGGACGTTCTAGCCAGCCAGCGCCTATGTATCCCATAACTTTGGCAATTTCTCGCCCCATGTAATATTTGCCGATACCATCTGGACTATGGATAATCCGCTGTTCGTATGGGGTCGATAAAGAATCTGCTCTTACTATGGAAGTTGGGTAAACTAGCAAGCATTCTACTATTAACAAGAAAATTACTATAAAAGGTAAGATTTTAAGCTTGTAGTTATAACTCATCCTTTTTTGTAGTTTAATCAAATCTAAGTTTTACCCATTCATCTTATTCTTGATAGGGATGAAATTGCGGCGGATGCCAACCAGCTTCTACCCAAAAACGACTAGCAGCTTGAATTTATTTAATGATTTGACGTCAGCGCGAAGGCCTAGAAGTGGCTGCTCTTTGCAAATTAGCTAGAGCGCGATTGTAATCCAAAATAGCTGTGACTCGATTACCTTCTGCTCTTGTCAGGTCATTTTCAGCATCAATCACCTCTGTTTGAGTACCCACACCAGCTTGAAACCTCAGCCTTGCTAACTTCAGAGCTTCGCTGGCTTGATTTAAAGCCACACTAGAAGTCTGCACATTATTTAAATTGGATTGCAATTGAGAGTAGTACTGTTCTACATCAAAGCGAATTAGGTCGCGCTGGCTACCAAATTGAGTCTCTGCGATCGCAATATTAGCTCTCGACTGAGCCGCCCTTGCTCTTGCCGCTCCTCCATCAAACAAAGTTAAATTTCCGTCGAGTCCCAATGAATAGCTATCATTAATGCTAATGCCATCATCGAACTGATCTTGCAGATTGTAGTTCCCTGCCAAACTAATTTGCGGCCCTAGCTGTGAAAGTGCTTGTCGCCGCCGTTGCTCATCAATGTTACGTTGTGCTAATTGCTGTTGCAGTTCTGGACGATTTTGAAAGGCTCGGACAATAGTTTCTTCTAGCGTTGGCTGCCAAAGACCTGCTAATCGTACCGGATCTGCCGCAGTGATATTAACCGACTGTGCCAAACTTAACCGAGTTGCTAACCGACGACGGGCAATTTGTTGCTCCGAAAGAGAATCAGTAAGTTGTTGTTGGGCGTTTGCTAAATTCACCTGAGCTTGTAACACATCGAACCGCGTACCCACTCCAGCCTGTTCTCTGGCTTGAGTATCTCGCAAACTAGCCTGAGCATTCTCCACAGCAGACCGATTAATTCGTGCTTGTTCATCTGCTTGTTGCAAATCGTAATATTCAGTCGTGACATTCAGCTCGATTTCCTGAGATGCATTCTCAACATCTAATTGATCTATCCGTAGCTGTTCCTCGGCCGCTCGGATATTAGCTTGTCGGTTCCCGGAAGTATAAAGGTCATAATTCAGTTGTGCTGAACCATTAAAAGAGGTACTACCTTGAGATGAACTGTTAGTAAAACCATTACCACGATTAGTCAAACTACTGTCAATATTAACATTAGGAAGCAAGGCGGCTTGAGACTCACGTAGCGCCGAGCGACTGCGTTCTAGCTCTAATATGGCTACTTGTAAGTCTTGATTGTTGCGTTTTGCTAGTTCCAAAGCTTGTGCCAAACTGATTGGCACAGTTCCCTGAACCTTTACTTCCTCTGGTTTGGTAGGCAATTGGAGAGGATTGGGATTGGGGTTGAGGTTATCGGGAACCTTTACACTGCTTGAGGAATTCTGCGGTGCTGGGGGATTCGCTGCACTTGCTATTGGAAACAGAATAGCGCTCACTACGCTAACCCAGGTAAAATGTACGAAGAATAAGCTGAAATTCATAATCTAGATGTAGTCATTAATTAGGTTTCTTTGAGGATACAATCAAAAGTTTTCATCCTGATTGACTACAGAGATTTAAGTCTTAAATTCTCCCTCTAAAGGTTGATATTAACAAATTAGCCGACAATCAAACCATCCTGAACTCGAATAATCCTTTTGGTTTGAGCAGCAATATCTGGCTCATGAGTGACAATCACAATTGTGATACCCTGGTCATTAAGTTCTGTCAGCAAATTCATCACCTCATGGGAAGTTTCAGTATCTAAAGCTCCTGTTGGCTCATCTGCCAAGACTAATGCAGGTCGGTTGACCAAAGCACGAGCGATCGCTACTCGTTGTTGTTGTCCCCCAGAAAGTTGACTAGGACGGTTAGATATGCGTGCCTCTAGCCCTACTTTTTCTAGAGCTTCTAATGCCCTTTCACGGCGTTTTGGTTTCGGTAAGTTAGCGTAAACCATTGGCAACATAACGTTTTCCAGCGCTGTTGCCCGTGCCAATAGGTTAAATTGTTGGAAAACAAAACCTATTCTTTGGTTGCGGATATAGGCTAATTCATCATCATCAAAAGTTGTCAGGTTTCTGCCTTCAAAAATATAGTCTCCAGTTGTAGGACGATCCAGACATCCCAAAATATTCATGAGCGTGGATTTACCCGAACCTGACGCACCCATAATCGACACATATTCCCCTTCCTCGATGGAAAGTTCAATTCCCTTAAGGATTGGAACACTAACCTCTCCCAAGTAATAGGTTTTGGTAATAGATTCCATCCAAATCATCGTTGTCATAGTAAATTACGAATTACAAATTACGTTAGCGAGTCTTCGAGCGTCATTACGAATTATTTAGTCGCTTCTCAAAGCGGTGATTGGATCTAATTTGGCGGCATTCCGTGCTGGAATCACCCCAGCGATTAAGCCAACGGTTAACGAAAGTCCAAAGCCAGCAATGATCGACAAGAAAGAAATGACAAAGGGAAATTTGAAAATGTTTGCAGCTATAAAGGCTAATAAAACGCCAGTCGCCATCCCAATACCTCCACCAGCAATGGAAATCACGATCGCTTCAGCTAAAAATTGATTAAGTATTGCAGAATTGGTGGCTCCTACGGCTTTGCGAATCCCAATTTCTCGCGTCCGCTCGACTACAGAAACCAGCATAATGTTGGCAATACCAATTCCGCCAACCACTAACGAAATGCCAGCGATCGCTACTACCATAACTGTAAATAAACCCACAACATTAGTGAAGGTACTAATAATATCGGCTTGATTGGTCAAACGAAAATCATCAGGTTGTGGCGGATAAATGTTGTGACGTAGCCGTAAGAGATTGGTGACTTGAAACTGAGCGGCTTCTAACTCCTCCTGATTAGCACCTTTGACTAAAATTCCATTTACAGAAACGCCTACCAGGGCATTGTTACCAACTAGCCTTTTGGACATACTAGTTAGAGGAATGAAAATCTGGTCATCTCGATCCATCGGTCCCTGAGAACCTTTAGGTTCCATCACCCCAATCACTTCGTAAGCTTCTCCCTGAATACGAATTCTCTCGCCGATAGGATTTACACCTTGTCCGAAGAGTGTGCTTTGAACTGTAGGGCCAAGAATGGCCATCTGTGCGGCAGTATCTAATTCTTCCTGAGTAAAATACCTCCCTTGCTGAGGGTGGGTATTTCTCACTTCTGGGTAGTTCAAATCTGTGCCATAAATGGTTGTTGAGGTATTCTGTCCTGCATATACAACCTGGGCAGTCCGTTGGAGATAAGCAGAAACCATGTGTGCTGATGGTGCTTGTGTAGCGATCGCCTTTGCATCTTCCCAAGTCAAGGTACTGCTAGAACCTACTCCTTGTCTGACATTCCCGCTTCTTGCAGCACCCGCGAAGATTTGGATCACATCTGTACCCAAGGCTTGTATCTGTTGCTCAACCCCCTTTTGCACTCCCTGACCGACAGAAGTAATGGCAATAACTGAAGAAATTCCAATAATCACGCCCAACATAGTTAAACCTGTGCGTAATTTGTTACTCCACAGAGTCTCTGCCGCCATTGCCAAGATTTCCAGCAACGGTACTGTGCGGGTCTTCTTAGCTTTGTAAAAGCCCTTAAATATCTTAAACATAAGGTTTCATTTAAAACTCATTTCTTCCTTAAGGGGAACCACCGCCTGAACGATTTCCGCCACCACCAGTTCCTCTTCCGCCGCCAGATCTTCCTCCTCCTCCTAGACCAGGAAAAACTCCTCCTCGTGGTGTTGATTGCGGACGTGATCCTGGTGGGAAACTCAGTAATACTCGCTCGTTTCCTGTCAATCCAGACTTAACTTCGGTGAAGTTATTCACGGTAACGCCAGTCTCGATGCGAGTAAACACAGGTTTATTACTTGCTCCAGCCACAAACACACCTGTAGCATTGTCTTGGCGCACTACTGAGGCAGTTGGCACTACTAGAACATTTTCAACTTGACCGACTTGAAAATCTACTTCTACATTCATTCCAGATCGCAGTAGCCTTTGAGGATCTGAAAGTGATACTCTCACTTCAAAACTGGTAACATTTTGCTCTACTATTGCTTGGGCAGCAATTTGACTAACTTTACCTTCAAAGGTTTTTCCTGGGTAGGCATCTGCTTTAATTGAGACTTTTTGACCAAGGCGGATTTTGGAAATATTTGTTTCCGCTAAACTTGCGACAACTTCATTTGTTGAAGCTAAAGACAAGATTGAAGAAGAAGAAGAGGAAGCTACTTCACTACTAGCAGTTGTGGGTGTCACGAAAGCGCCGGGATCAGCAAACTTCTTTGTCACCACACCATCAAAAGGGGCGCGAATTACCGTGTCATTGATTTGGGCTTGGATGTTTTGCAGCGAACCACGAGCAGATGTTACCTGGGCGCGGGCTGCGTCAATATCTTCTTGGCGCGTTCCGGCTTTCACAAGTGCCAAAGCTTGTTGTCTCTGCTTCACCACAGCTTGTGCTTGCTCGATGTCTTCTGGACGCGACCCGGCTTTTTGCAACCCCAGTGCTTGCTGTGCTTCATTTACACTAGCTTGGGCGCTGTCACGAGTGGCACGGATTTGGTTAAGAGTCTGAAGGGAAATACCGCCTGCATTGTAAAGTTGTTGATTACGAACAAAATCATCTTCTGCTTGGCGAAGGGCGGCTTGAGCGCTTTGCAAGCGTGCCTGTGCTTGGGCAATCTCTTGAGAGCGATTGCCTGCTTGTACCTTTTGCAAATTCGCTTGGGCTTCGTCTAATGCTCCTTGTGCTTGAGCAATATCTTGAGGGCGATTACCTGCGATCGCTTTTTGCAAATTCGCCTCGGCTTGTGCCAATTGTCCTTGAGCAGAGGTGAGTTGCCCCCGCAGGTTGGAATCATCCATATAAGCGACAATCTGTCCTTGTTTGACAATATCCCCTTCCTTGGCTAGCAGTGTTTTCAAGATGCCTGAATTTTTAGGGCTGAGGTTAATTGATCGCTCAGGCTTGACTGTTCCGTTGGCTGAAACTGTGATTGTTAAACTCTGCCTTTGTACAGGTCTTGTCAGCACTCGACGGCTGGCTTCTTGCCGGGAAACAACAGCTACTTGATAGTAAACTGCATAGCCAATTCCACCCAAGAGGCAAAAAGCAATTAACCAAGACAGCCAATTACGTCTGCCCTTTTTTTTCTTTACCTCTGGAACCAAAACTGATGAATCTACGGTCTTGGATGTATCAATTTTCATATCTATTTTATTTAAAAAGAATGTTACCAAGCTAATTTTTCAAGGCTAAAACTATAGCCTGGTAGCCTTATACTGACAATTATTTGGAGTTTTTAGTGTTTTAAAGGTTTATTTGCAGTATCAATCCACTAGCAAGTCTGAAATACACGGCTTGGTTTCAATACGGAATTAACTCCTTATTCGCATTAAAGTTCTATTCTGCTGAGGTCTGGATTCAGCAATCTTAGACAGTTGCTTTTGTTTTGATAATATCTACCTCATCGTATAAATTCATACATTATAATTATTGATCAAAAAGTCCCGGTCTATGTATGACCAAAGTCACTAGTAATTCCAGACTGATGTATGACCAAAGTCATCTTTTAATAGTGACTGAGAGGACAAGGGGAATTAAGGTTTCTGTTAATACTTCTTTCTTCCTGCCTCCTGCCTTTCTTTGTAAGATTTTACTGCCGTCAATAGCGGAGATCGTTTAAGCTAGCTGAAAGATTCTTTGATTAGTGGCTTAAAGGCGGTAGTGTGCCTAAATATGTTCGTTTGATTTCTTTTCTAATAGCCTGTAGTTTGTGGAGTATGCCAAAAGCCGCTAACGCGCAGGCATTAATACCCCATACACTGCAATTAGATGCAACAAAGTTAGAGAAGCAGGGGTTGAGCTTGGCACAAGAGGCGGCTCAACTAGCTCAGTTTCAACAGGTTGAATTAGCTTTGCCACGAGCGCGGTTGGCTAGTCAACTGGCTCCGAAGAATGATAAGGTGTGGTTGCTCTTAGGTGGATTGCAACTGCAAACCAAAGAGTTTGACGCGGCGATCGCAAGCTTGAAAAAAGCGCAATCTATCAACCCTAAAAATGGTGATATTTTGTTTGCTATAGGTTCAGCTAATTTTCAGCAAAAAAATTACCAAGCAGCTGCTGTCAATTACCAAGATGGTTTAAAGTTAAAACCCAACGATCCAGAAGGGTTGTTTAATTTGGGTAATGCTTACTTTATGCTGGGTCGATTGCCAGATGCAATTACGCAGTACAACACAGCAGTCTCTCAAGATAAAAAATTCTGGCCAGCCATCAACAATATTGGCTTAATCAACTACGAACAGGGTAATATTCCCGAAGCGATTAAGCGGTGGCAATCTGCTGTAACCCTTGATAAACAAGCCGCAGAACCTTTATTGGCTTTGGCAGTGGCACTGTATACTAAAGGCGATGCCTCCGGCGAGCTACGCTTACGCCAACAAGGACTAACCTTCGGAGAAGCCGCACTCCGCATCGATTCGCGCTATGCTAATTTGGATTTCCTCAAAGAAAATCTCTGGGGCGATCGGCTACTGTCTGATACGAAAAAATTCCTAGAATTACCTCGTATTCAAGCAGCCTTACAGCAACGAGAAAACTCATCATCAGCCCCTGAACAACAACCTACCCAATAATATAGGAGTTAGGAGTTAGGAGTTAAGAGTTAAAAGTAAATATTTCAACTCATAACTCATAACTTTCCTATTACCACTTGCCTAACAGTACCTTTTCGTAGTACATCTATACTAAATAAAAACAGGAGCTAGTCGCCCAAAAGCGTTTGCGGGCGAGTATTCCTGAAATAAGTCGTCAATTCTCAACAGTCGTCTGTGGGTAGAAGTGCGATGATTTGGTCAACAAACTGCTGATGGTCAACAACTGGCTTAGAAATGTAGCCATCAGCACCGCTTTGTTTGAGAAAGTTTTCGCGATCGCCTTCCATAGCATGTGCTGTCACCAAAATAACAGGTAAGTTTGCTGTTTTTGGATCAGATTTTAACATTTGTGTAATTTTGATTCCATCAACAGACTTACCTTGGTAAACACTTCTAGACAGAGAAACATCCATCAAAATCAGGTCGGCTTCTCCTGATTGGGCAATTTTTATTACTTCTTCGACATTTTCAGTGTGTTTCACTCCCAAGCCGCCACGTTTTGACAAAATCTTGGAAAAAACGCGAGCATTAATTAGATCGTCTTCGACAATTAAAACAGTTTTCATGAGAATTTTAGTTATAGAGGTAGAGGTAAGGGGATTAGGCAATTCAAAATTAAAAATGAGAAAATGCAGTCATGGCAAGTATCCTGGCTATGGAGTCGATACAAATTAAGTGTGCGGTAAATTATCATTCGATTAAAACAGCTACCTGCTATCTGTTTCCTTTTTAATAGTCAATGTACATCCTGTCATCAAGGATGATACTACTGCTTTTTCTTTTATGACTATCAATATTTTGTTAGGAATCCCATTTCATCCGTTATGCTGTGGTTGCTGCAATATTGAGTTCCGTCGGCTTTTGTATAGTTAAATTTCAGGGAAAAAACTCATGGCAAAACAGTTAAACCTTCTCTCAACGGGACAGGTAATTACAACAGCCCTGCATACCGAGATGCAACGGTCTTATCTAGAATATGCCATGAGCGTGATTGTCGGGCGAGCGCTACCAGACGTGCGTGATGGCTTAAAACCAGTGCATCGCCGCATTCTATATGCCATGCACGAACTCGGTTTAGTACCAGATAGACCCTATCGAAAATGTGCCCGTGTAGTGGGTGATGTGTTGGGTAAATACCATCCCCACGGCGACCAATCAGTTTACGATGCTTTAGTGAGATTGGTACAGGATTTTTCTAGCCGCTATCCTTTACTAGCAGGACACGGTAACTTTGGCAGCGTTGATAATGACCCGCCGGCAGCGATGCGTTACACAGAAACGCGCCTCGCACCCATCAGTCATGAGGGAATGCTGACAGAAATTGGCGAAGAAACTGTGGAATTTGTCGGGAACTTCGATAATTCTCAGCAGGAACCAACGGTGTTACCTGCTCAGTTGCCGTTTCTGTTGCTCAATGGCTGTTCTGGTATTGCTGTGGGAATGGCGACAAATGTTCCACCCCACAACTTGGGGGAAGTTGTCGATGGGTTAATTGCCTTAATCGACAACCCAGATTTGCCAGATGAAAAATTATTTGAGCTAATTCCAGGACCAGACTTTCCCACTGGTGGAGAAATAATTGGTGAGACTGGAATTCGAGAAGCATATACCACAGGTAAAGGTGGGATTCTGCTGCGGGGAGTTGCGACTCTGGAGGAAATTACAGCCACAAGAGGAAGCAAGCGACGGACGGCAATTATCATTACAGAGTTGCCATATCAAGTAAATAAGGCTGCCTGGATTGAAAAGGTAGCGGACTTAGTAAATCAAGGACGCTTGCAAGGAATTTCTGATCTCCGGGATGAGAGCGATCGCGAAGGGATGCGGGTAGTAATTGAACTCAAACGCGATACCAATCCCCAAGAAGTTCTCCAGCATTTGTATCATCAAACTGCTTTGCAAATGACTTTTGGGGCAATTCTCCTAGCAATAGTCAATGGACAACCCCGCCAGTTAAGTTTGCGTCAACTGTTGCAGGAGTTTTTGAGTTTCCGAGAAGAAACGCTAAACCGTCGCTACAATTACGAGTTGGGGAAAGCCCAAAGTCGTGTGCATTTAGTGGAAGGTTTACTCAAAGCACTATCTAATTTGGATCAGGTAATTGAAATTTTGCGACAAGCTCCTGATGGGAGTACGGCAAAAATCAATCTTTGTAGCCAACTAGACTTGAGTGAGGTACAAGGGGATGCAATTTTGGCTATGCCGTTGCGCCGCCTCACTAGTTTAGAACAGCAAAATTTGCAGCAGGAATTTGAGCAGATAAGTGAACAAATTAGTTTATTAGAGCGATTACTCAACGATCGCCGGGAATTATTAAAGGTGCTGAAAAAAGATTTGCGATCGCTCAAGCGCAAGTACAGCGATCCCCGGCGTACTAAGTTAGCACCTAACGGCAGCGACACAAGAATACAAGAGGACAAAGGAACAAGAGGAGTAGAGGAAGAAGAATTTAAATCTTCTGAACCGGCAGAGGAAGCGATTTTAGAGTTTAGCCAACGGGGTTATGTGCGCCGCACCCAACCATCTGGGAAAAAGTCAAAAGTTGAAAATGGTTTGCATGATAATGACTTCATTATCCAAACTGTGTTGACTGACACCCAAAAAGACTTGCTAATACTAAGCGCTAGCGGCAAAGTCTATCCTGTGAATGTGGGAGAAATTCCCCTAACTACTGGGCGTTCTCCACGAGGGAAACCTTTGATTACTATGCTCAGTAATACTGCTCAAGGCGCTCAAGAAGCTGTGGTTAGCCGCTTTTTGCTGCCGGAAAATCTTGAAACTAAGCAGATGATTCTCTTAACAAAACAGGGACGAATTAAGCGGCTCTCTCTAGGAGAATTTACTAACTTGACTCGACGCGGAATCACGATTTTGAAGCTCAAAGACGATGATGAATTGTCATTTACCGAGTTCACCAAACCAGGGGATCATCTGATTTTAGCTAGTTCCGGTGGGCGACTGTTGCGCTTTGCAGTCAATGATGAACAACTACCGATCATGGGCCGCACAGCGATGGGTTTACAAGCATTTCGCTTATTAAAAAATCAGCAAATGGTTGGCTGTACCACTGTCGGTAAAGATGACCAGTTACTGCTAGTTACTCAAGAAGGATATGCGAAACGAATGCTTGCGAGTCAGCTAAGAGCGGCTAATCGCGGCGATTTAGGCACGCAAGCGCTGAAATTCGCCAGCAAAACTGACAACTTAGCTGGTATGGTTATAGCGACGATCGCATCTAGCGAGGTAGCTTTAGTGACGAATAAAGAGCGGGTAGTGCGGATATCTGTGGAAACAGTGCCAATATTGGGCAGAGATGTTAAAGGTGAGAGTATCATCCAACTCAACCGCGATGAAAAAATTATCACCGTTGCCGAAGTGCGATCGTAAATTAGGGTGATGTTTAACTTGCGACAAGCCAACTTACAGGATTTAGAGGCGCTAATTCAACTGCGTCTCGAACTCCTGCGGGAGGCTGGCGATATTAAAGGTGATTTTGACACCGCAAACCTAACAGAAGCAACTCGAAAATATCTTGGCGAAAAAATGTCGCCGGGTGAGTTCTTAGCTTGGGTGGCTATCGAGAGTAAGTGCCAAGACAGATTGAGTAGCAAGCATTCTTCTTACCACTTCTGCATCAGTGCCCAAAATTTCTAAGCAACTTAACTCGTCTATTACGTTCAACATACTATGTTCTGTCACACGAAAACCTTGTTCATAAACGAACTGCCGTGCTTGATCGAGTGTGCCAAAATTATTATTTATTAAAGACCTGCCTGTAAGTTTAGTACCTGTTTGTAATAGCTTTTCTAAACCTGAGTCATCTTGTTGCGATCGCACTAAACTCGCTGTGTCAATGAAATCAGGAGTAATCCAAACACCACCATAAGAGTGAAGAATCTCGCGGACATTGGCACACACAAGTTGTTTTTCTACCAAAGTCAGATGTGTCAGCAATCCTTCACACAAAATCATCACTGGTTGTCCAGCTTTGAGTAGAGGAGTACTCTTCCAAAACTCACTGGGATGGTTAGTAGCATCAATTTCTAGAAAATGCAGGTTAGGACGTTCCCCGACAAGTTGCTGAACTAGTTGCTGTTTACAACTAATCATCTTAGGCAAGTCACTCTCAATAAAGACGATATTCGGATTGCTAGACATGAAAAGCCCACGCGGTAACAAACCAGATGCTAGTTCTAGAATTTGTGTTATTTGATATTGAGCTATTACCTGGTTGATGGCTTTATAACGAGCTTCTATACGTGCGGTAAGTAAAATACTTTTATCTTGATTTTGTGGTTGAGATAGCTTTACCAACCCTTGCATCTCTATTAATTGTGCCAACTCTTTAGCATAAGGAATATCTGTGAACTGTCTAGCTAGGCTAACCATGAAGGCAGTAAGGATAATTTTGTCAAAGTCATTAGTTTGCTGTTTGTTCATAAATTTTTTCGATTTACTATCAAACAGTTTAAATATAAATTTATCAAATGAAAATTACCTAAGCTTATAAATTATTTTTTATTTGTAATAACTCTAACTTAACTATTTGGATGACAAAGCTAAATTAATAATTTTAGTGACTGCGTAGATATAAAGCAGTCTTAATCACCTAACTCTTCAGCCACAAGACTGGTAAACAAGATATTGTCAACGTTCAACTGTAAGCATTTTGTACTCTAGATTCCTAAATTAATGCTAAAAAATACTACTTAAACCATCATTAATACACATCTATCTGTAATTTAAATTTTTGCTATTCAACGAGTGTAGCCAGAAAAAACTATTTATATAGTAAAATAATTGCAAAATACTCTCAATAAATTAAGAAACTCTATCAAAAGTGTTGAGTAGTTCAGGACTTACGCACAAGCAACGAAAAATTAGACACGGAGGAATAAGAGTTTAAGAGGTTTTTGTGTAAGTCCTATAGTTGTATCCAAAGATAGATGTTTTGCTCATATTAATTCCTATCGTTTATGTCAAGCTATAGAAACAAAAGTATAAAAAATGTTGCTTTTATAAAAATATTTGTTATATTAGTTTACATAAGGCAATAAACCTTAAAAATTAAGTTTGGAGTCAAAACCATGACAAATGCAACTACAACAAAAGTAACCACTCCTGTAATTGAAGATCGCAACGCTTGGCGCTGGGGCTTTACTCCACAAGCAGAAATTTGGAACGGTCGCTTGGCAATGATCGGCTTTTCAGCAGCCGTTTTGGTTGAGCTTTTTTCTGGTCAAGGCTTCCTACATTTTTGGGGCATCCTATAAGTAAGTTTTAATATCTAAGATGACCTATAAATAAAAAAACCTGGAGTGCTAATTCACTACCAGGTTTTTTATTTTTTTGTCATTTGTCAGTTGTCATTTGTTTATTTATTAATGACCAATGACTAATGACTAATGACTAGTTGACTACCGAATATACTCTTTGAGAACGCTGTTGCGATTTGGATGGCGTAATTTGCGGAGCGCTTTCGCTTCAATTTGACGAATCCGTTCGCGGGTGACGTTGAAAATCTGTCCGATTTCCTCAAGGGTCTTCATCCGACCATCATCCAAGCCGTAACGTAGTCTGAGGACATCGCGTTCACGAGGACTAAGACTGTCGAGGACTTTTTCAAGGTCTTCGCGCAGAAGATTTTTGGAAACTTGGTCTTCTGGTGTCTCACCATCGGATTCAATAAAATCGCCTAATCGAGAATCTTCTTCTTTACCAATAGGCGTTTCTAATGAAATTGGCAACTGGGCAGATTTAGCAATGAACCGCAACTTCTCAATGGTCATTTCCATGCGAGTAGCGATTTCTTCTTCAGTGGGTTTGCGACCCATTTCTTGAGACAGTAACTTGGTAGTTTTCTTAATCCGAGATATGGTTTCGTAAAGATGAACTGGAAGACGAATTGTGCGGGATTGATCTGCGATCGCGCGGGTAATTGCTTGACGAATCCACCATGTAGCGTATGTAGAAAACTTATAACCTTTTTCGTGGTCAAACTTTTCAGCGGCACGAATTAAACCGAGACTGCCTTCCTGAATTAAGTCTTGGAACGACAAACCACGATTCATGTATTTCTTAGCAATTGAAACTACAAGACGGAGGTTAGATTGCACCATCTTGTCTTTCGCCCTGCGACCAACATGGAGGCGATAACGAAAGGCTGGTAGTGGCAGTTGTACTGCTTCTGCCCATTCACTATCTCGAGGATCGCGATCTAACTGTTCTGAGAGTCTTTCCCGGACTCTCTCTAATTCCAGCAAATCGGCGATTTTCCGCGCCAATTCAATTTCTTCGTCTGCCCGCAACAGCCGAATTCTACCGATTTCTTGCAAGTAAAGCCGAATTGAATCTTCGGTATAGTGCTTTTTCTTGCTTTGTGTCCGACGACGCGATTTAGCGGCTTTTCCAGACTTTGCGTCGTCCTCATCAGACTGAGGCTCTAAAAATTCCTCGTCACCTTCATCGATGATCAGCAAGTCCTCTTCATCGTCTATTAAGAGTTCTTCTAACTCGAGCTCAGGCTGATTTATTATTTCTAGGTCAGGCTGATATATGCTTTCGAGTACGTTGTTAGCCTGGTTCATGCCGCGTTCCTCATGCTCCTTGCAGAATCAATTACTCAAGATGTGTTTACTGCTCTTTTAAACGAGCTATTTGTCAACCGAAAATAAGCTTTTTGGCAGATTTGCCAGAGATATTCTCGGACGTTTTACGCCTCCGGTTGGAGGTTTTTTACTTTAGTTTAAGCGATTACTAAAAGTGACTTGCTTCATCTTAGTAAATGTTATGTGTGTTGCTATCACACACTGCTTTCAACTAACTGGTCAAAAAAAAGACTCGCCTTTATCAAAAAATTTGCCACTCTATATTAATGAATTCAGACTGTTGGCAGATTTTCCTATAAAGACTCTTCCGATTGTAGCCTGTTTCACAGAAATTGCACTCTTTTTGTGTATTAATCATGAACTCCTAAAGCAATTATTAGTCACTATTACCAAAAAGACATTAAAAACGGGAGTTATACCCTTAAATTTTTCTCTACTTTTCGGAATTGCAGTGACCCTCTTATTACATTACAAAGTAAGTACCTTTGCTTTTGCCGAATTTCATGTATTTTACACAACATTAATTACTTAGAAAGAGTGAATTATATGCTAACTCAGATGATAAGTCTCAATCTACCCATTTTACATTTCCTTCACAAATTACGCATTCCTTAAACTAAAGCTGGTTTTGACCTTGGGTAAATACAACAAGGGTGATGGTGCTTGCCTTAAAGCAGTTAACCTTCTGCGTACTAATTAGCTTAACTGAGGAGTTGAGGCTGTAGCAGAATCGACCTTATAGCAGATCAATTTGAGTTTAACTAATTTGGTCTTATTCACACGTTAGCGCACTGTGGCGATTTCAGCCCTATGAAACTTGACAAACTTTTCTTATTGTATACAAGGATATTTTAATCAATTCAAATATGATTTGTCCTGTAAACTCGCAAATAAAGTCCTATTTAAGGCAAAAGTTCATTAGATACATCCGATACAATAGCGATCGCGACGGCAGTACATGAAGATATTAACAAGTTTACTGCCAGATAGTGCCTGCTTCCAGTAAGGATTAGCTCGAACCAAGAGAACCCAAAAGGTTGCCTGATGATTTGGTTACAAGTCTGATTTGCGTAACTTTTTTGTCAAAAACAATACTTTTGTTTCGGTAATCTTCAGTCATCTTATTATGAGAAATCCTTAAAATACTTATTAGTTGCTGCTTGATAGATGAGATTCAGTTATTTCCTTAAAGCATAACAAATGTGTTTCTAGCTGGCTGTTGAAATGAATCAGCCAGCCAGTGCAAAAATTATTATCTTAACTAAATTTCCAATAAAGTTGGTAGTTTAGCTAACACTCGAAGATTGAATTTTTGTAAAATATTGACAATAAGCAAATTATATGGATATTCACCAACTGAAAATTTGAGAAATTTTGTGTTTATGTAGTACTAAACTACACTTGTGTTGTAAGCCAACTTAATTTTTTTATTGATTGTTAGCGCATAGTTTCGAGTACCCCTTATAAGCCTTGCTGAACTAACGTGGCGTTGGAGTATTGTTTACATTTGCGGAAAAATTAGGTGGCAGAAGTACCTGATCAACTATATGAACGATGCCGTTGCTAGCTGGAATGTCTGGCTGAGTCACTTTAACGTTGTTGACTGTGATTGAGTTGTTGGCACGATCAACCGTGATTTGAACAGGACTACCCTCAACTGTTTTAACTTGTCCAGATGTCAATTCCTGGGAGGTAATTCCCCCAGGTATAGTGTGGTAGGGTAGAAGACTGACTAATTGTTGTTTGTTTGCTGGCTGTAAGAGTTGGTCTAAAGTACCTTTCGGTAAAGCAGAGAAAGCGGCGTCAGTAGGAGCAAATACTGTGTAAGGGCCAGGTGCAGCCAATTGTTCACTTAAGCCGGCAGCTTGCACTGCTTGGATGAGAGTTTTAAACTGTCCTTGACTAGCTGCGGACTTTGCCAGTTCTGCTAAATTTTGGGTTGCAATGGTAGCAGTAGGAGTTGGCGTGACGGGAGGGACAGTTGCGGTAGGAGTTTCAACACGCTGGGCGCAGGCAGACAGAGCAACCAAGCTACTTATGCCAATAATATTGAATAATGCTTTTTTTACTATGCCTTTGCTCGGTTTCATCGCTTTGTGTAGAATCCAGTTAAATAGGGTATTAATAATACTTAATGAATTTATGGATATAGTCACTCATCTAATGACATAGTTTGTAGTATTAAAAATGTCAATATAAGGTACTGATATATTACCTGATTTGTAATCAGCCAAAATAAGTACTTTTTATAGTAATTTTGAATATAAAAAAGGTAATGGGTGAAAACGTATCACCCATTACCAATTTCACAAATTATTGGAGTCGTGCCAAAGAATTGATATTAGATATCTAAATCGGTGAAGTTGAGTTTAGAACCATAGGTTTCGATGAATTCCCGTCTGGGAGCAACGCGATCGCCCATTAAAATTGTGAAGATGCGATCGGCTTCAGCAGCGTCCTCAATTTCGACTTGCTTCATTTTGCGGGTTTCTGGGTTCATTGTGGTGTCCCAGAGTTGTTGTGGCATCATTTCACCCAAACCTTTGAAGCGTTGGATGGTGTAGTTAGCATTAGCAGGGAATTTAGCAATTGCTTGATCTTTTTCGCGATCGCTATAGCAGTACTCATGATTACGTCCCCGTTCTACTTTAAACAGTGGGGGACAAGCAATATAAATAAAGCCTTGTTCGATCAGCGCTCGTTGATATCGATAAAAGAATGTTAACAACAAAGTCCGAATGTGCGCCCCATCTACGTCAGCATCGGTCATAATGACTATCCGGTGATAACGCAATTGGGTGGAATCGAATTCATCACCTTTGACACCTAAACCGAGTGCTGTAATTAACGATTGAACTTCGTTATTTTTATAAATTTTGGCATCGTCGGTTTTTTCAATGTTGAGAATTTTACCACGTAGAGGCAAGATAGCTTGAGTACGGCGATCGCGTCCTTGTTTGGCACTCCCACCGGCTGAGTCCCCTTCCACGATGAATATTTCCGATTCGTTGGGATCGCGAGAACTACAATCTGCCAATTTACCAGGTAATGGCGAAGATTCTAGTACGGATTTGCGCCGAACTAATTCCCGCGCATGACGCGCTGCTTCTGCAGCTTTGAAAGCTTGGATAGCTTTATCTAAAATTGAGTCTGCGATTGCAGGGTGAAATTCTAGGTACTCGGTGAGGACTTCTCCTACCAAAGAATCAACAATCCCTCGAACTTCAGTGTTACCGAGTTTGGTTTTGGTTTGTCCTTCAAATTCTGGATCTGGAACTTTAACAGAAATTACGGCAGTCAAACCTTCACGGACGTGTTCGCCACTGAGGTTAGGTTCATTCTCTTTAATTTTATTGCGCTTGCGAGCGATCGCATTTAATGTCCGAGTCAGAACTGCTTTCAACCCTTCTAAGTGCGTACCACCATCCACAGTACGAATATTGTTGGCAAAACCCAGCACATTATCCGTATAAGCATCAGTACACCACTGCAAAGAAACTTCTACTTGTACATTGTTCCGTTCCCCCTGCACATAGATAATTTCTTCATGCAGCGGCTGCTTCTCGCGGTTCATGTAAGCGATATACTCTTTGATCCCACCCTTGTATTCGTAGGTTTCTACCTTGGGTGTATCGCTTTTTAGTAGTTCTAAACGGTGGTCAGTAAAGGTAATTTTGACACCTGCATTCAGATACGCCAATTCCCGTAGGCGACCTGATAAAGTGATGTAATCAAACTCAATACTAGTTGTAAAGATTTGGATATCTGGCTTGAAGGTGATAGAAGTTCCAGTTCTAGCTTCTTTGTAAGGCTTTGCTTGCAGTTCAGTAACTGGAATACCCCGTTCATAGCGTTGAATATGAACCTTTTTATCTCGCCAAACCGTAACTTCTACAACCTCAGATAGGGCATTAACAACAGAAATACCAACCCCGTGCAATCCTCCAGAAACTTTGTAACCACCGCCGCCAAACTTACCACCGGCGTGTAGTACCGTCATTACGGTTTCCAAAGCCGATTTTCCGGTGCGCGAGTGAGTATCGACGGGAATACCGCGACCATCATCTGTTACAGTCACTGAACCATCAGCGTTGATATCCACCTCTATATGAGTGCAATGACCCGCCAAAGCCTCATCAATTGAATTGTCCACCACCTCGTAAACTAAATGGTGGAGTCCTCGCGGCCCAGTGGTACCGATGTACATTCCTGGTCTTTTGCGGACGGCTTCCAGACCTTCCAGAACTTGAATCTGATCGGCACTGTAACTGCTCGTCATGTAAACTCTCCTGATGCGTGGGGTTGAAATCGCCTAAAGACAAATAAAAGTAAAAACACTCCAAAATTGTAACACAAAAGCCTTGCTGGCGTCTGTAGGGCATTTTCTAGAGAAGTTTATACTGGGGTTGCACTACCGTGGAAGAGGCGCACGGAGAGTCGGGGGAGCAGGGGGAGCAGGGGAAGCAGGGGAAGCAGGGGGAGAATAGCTTAATAACTAATGACAAATGACTGATGACTAATGACTAAATTAATTGTGATTTGTGGGGCGACGGCAACGGGTAAATCGGGTTTGGCTTTGGCTCTGGCGATGCGGTTGGGTTCTGTAATTCTCAGTGCTGATTCTCGTCAAGTTTATCGTGAGTTTGATATTGGGACGGCAAAACCAACTGTAGCTGAACAAAAATTGGTGTCGCACTATTTAATAGATATCTGCGATCCAGCAGGTATGATGACAGTAGCAGACTATCAGGAGCAAACACAAGCCTTAATTGCTTCTGTTGGTGTTACACCACTGTTTCTAGTTGGTGGCACTGGTTTATATATACGTTCCATTGTCCAAGGGATGAAAATTCCGAGAGTTGCACCACAAATTGAATTGCGATCGCAACTTGAATCTCTCGGTCAACCACAACTCTACGCAATGTTACAACAAGTTGACCCAGTTGCAGCACAAAAGATTCATACCAATGATTTAGTGCGAACTTTAAGAGCATTAGAAGTATATTATGTTACTGGATATCCGATTTCAGAACAGCAAGGGGAGAATCCGCCCAATTATCCGATTTTGCAAATTGGTTTAGATTGCGATGTTGAAAAGTTGCTTGCTCGTATTCAACAGCGTACTGAGCAAATGATAGCAAATGGTTTGGTTGCTGAAGTAGAGTATCTTTGTCAAAAATATGGCGTTGATTTGTCTTTGTTGAATACTTTGGGCTATCAAGAAATCAAGCAATATTTGGCTGGGGATCTTTCCTTAGATGAAGCGAAAGAATTAACAATTTTGCATACGCGACAATTTGCCAAGCGACAACGTACTTGGTTTCGAGCCTATCCACAAATTGAATGGTTTGATGCAGATGATTCTAATTTATTAGAGAAGGTTTGGCATCGGATAAATGAGTTTATAAGTTGCACAAGTTCATGATAATTATAAACTCATGCAAAGACGCAAAAAACTTTGCGCCTTTACAGTGAGTGTTCTAGAGATTGTCGGGATCTACACCCATAGCCCGTAGCCTATCTGCTAGTAATTGGGTACGTTGTTCTGCTTGTTCGGCACGTTGTCGTTCCTGTTCAGCGCGTTGTCGTTCCTGTTCGGCACGTTCATCTCCAGTCGATAAAACATTACCATCTTGGTAGCACCAGCGTAACCAAGTATCTTGTCTATCTTCAAATTTACCTTCCCACAAAGTTACACCTAAACCAACTTGTTCTAACCAATTTTCTGAAGTTTCAAAGTAACGCCTTCCTCTAAGTTCATAAACACGTAGTAGTTTTTCTCCTAATTGCTGATTCTGGTCATATACGATGTAGTAACTAGCCCGCATTTGTTCATAAATTTTCAGCTTTTTGCCAAGTTCATCGCCTTCTTTATTAGAAACAATTTCTAGGACAACTTCTGGAGGTTTGCCAAAACGCCAAACCATATAACAACGATTTTGTTTTTCCCACCAATTTTGAGGTACTTGCACATCCAAGCTAAGAAAAACGTCGGGTACAATTGCGGGTTGACCGTCTGTATGGTAAATACCGACATTAGCTGCTGCTAAAAAAGTCTGCTGCTGTAGAGTACTGTAAAGAGAGCCAACCAAGAGACGTTGTTGTTTTTCAGAAGCAAAATTGTCCACAGGTGTATCATCTTCAGTGACTAGCTGGTTGGCATCTGGCACATAGTAATCATCATCATTGATTAGAACTTGCTGAACCATGATTGTATCCAGTATTTAAGAGCGTTATTTCTAGGTTAATTGATTGCATATAGTAAAACAGTAACTAACTTTGTATCCCCTATCCAAAAACTACATAATGGCTGAACTTACCTGACGGATATTACCTTTCTTCCAAACTACGGAATAACGCCAGAATAAGTGCTTTCTAACCTTCGCTTTCCTCAAGAATCTTGTATAAGTTCGTCGTGCTTGCGATAAGGTAAAGTACTTGTCTGTACGAAGATGCTCTATCATTGCTTCTTCTGCTTCTGATGACGGCTGAATATGCCTATTTCTGAGCGTTTGAAGCAACCAGTTTAGAGGAACAGCAACAAAATCGCTTAACATTTCTTGCACATTCTCATGCTCTAATAAATCCAAAATTACTAAACTGCCACCAGGTTTTAAAGCAGTTTTCAGACTGGGCAGCAAATTTTCTACTGGTAGATGATGAACTGTAGCTATAGAAACGATCGCATCAAATTGCTCAACAGGAAACTCCCACTGCAAAATATCAGCAAGTTGAAAATCAATATTTGTATACTGTCTTGAACGTTGCTTGGCAACTTCTATCATATTTGGGGATAAGTCAATTGCAACAACTCTGTCAGTACGTTTAGCGAGAAGACGTGAAAATTCACCTGTTCCACAACCGATATCCAGGATAGTTTTGCATGGCTTTGGTAACTGTTTGAGTAAAAAATGGTGATAGTGATTATTATGATCCCATCCCTGTTGGTCATACAGAGCAATGCGATCAAAATCATTTTGAATTTTTTGAGTCAGGTTTTGATTCATATTGCTTTATTGTCTAATAACAGTCTCATCCCTCACTTTCACCTAACCAAAATTTATCAGGTAAAGGGTTATTGAAATCATCACTTATCCGAATCTTACCTTGGTTTAAACCTAGTACCCGTTTCTGTGGTGGTTGTTGGGGTTGAGCATATTTTTGTGCTAAAAATTCAACAAAATCTAACACCTGTTGTTGCTATTCGGGTGCTAGGGTTTGCAGCTTTGCAATTAATTTTGAGGTGGAATTTAATACTTGGTAAGTCATTTCACACTTTCCTGTTAAATGTCTGACTCTATGTTACTCTAGCCCCACAATTAACAGAATATCTGAATTTTACCATTATTCAACGTACTCCTTAAGAGACATCGCAGCTTCCGTATTTAAATCAGGCGATCGCTTTTACTCACTTTTGACTACTATTCTTGCAACAATAGTAATTACAGCTATACTAGCCAGCCTGCAACATCTACCTTGAACTTTAAAAAACTATGCTTACCCAAGACAAAAAACAACGCAACTGGAAACCCATTCTCAAAGCATTCGAGGCTATCCTTGGCAAAAATGGTGTCGTGCAACGCCGCGAAGAACTCATTACCTATGAATGCGATGGTTTAACTGGTTATCGCCAACGTCCGGCTGTGGTGGTGTTACCCAGAACTACAGAACAAGTTGCAGAAGTTGTGAAGATATGCAATCAATACTCTATCCCTTTCATAGCACGTGGCTCTGGCACTGGTCTATCTGGCGGCGCTTTGCCATTAGAAGATTCTGTTTTAATTGTCACTTCCTTAATGCGGCAAATCCTCAGCATTGATTTAGAAAATCAACGAACAGTTGTCCAACCAGGGGTGATTAATAGTTGGGTAACGCAGGCTGTTAGTGGTGCTGGTTTTTACTACGCTCCTGACCCTTCTAGTCAAATTATCTGCTCTATTGGGGGCAATATTGCAGAAAATTCTGGTGGCGTACATTGTCTCAAATACGGTGTTACTACTAACCACGTTTTAGGATTAAAAATTGTCACGCCGGAAGGGGAAATTATCGATATAGGCGGACAAATCCCAGAAATGCCTGGTTATGATTTAACAGGTGTTTTTGTTGGTTCCGAAGGTACATTAGGAATTGCCACAGAAATTACTTTGCGAATTCTCAAAAGTGCAGAATCAATTTGCGTGCTGTTGGCAGATTTTACTAGCATTGAAGCTGCGGGAGCAACTGTTTCTGACATCATCAGCGCTGGGATTATTCCTGGTGGTATGGAAATGATGGATAACTTCAGCATCAATGCTGTTGAAGATGTTGTAGCAACTAATTGTTATCCCCGCGATGCTACTGCTATTTTGCTAATAGAAATTGACGGTTTAGAAGTGGAAGTTGCAGGAAATAAGCAGCGAGTTATTGAAATTTGTAAAAAGAATGGGGCACGAAATGTCACTTCTGCTACTGACCCAGAAACCAGATTAAAATTATGGAAAGGACGCAAAGCCGCTTTTGCTGCGGCTGGGCATTTAAGCCCAGATTATTATGTACAAGATGGTGTAATTCCTCGGACTCAGTTGCCTTATGTTCTGCACGAGATTAAGACTTTAAGTGAACAATACGGTTATCGGGTTGCGAATGTATTTCATGCTGGCGATGGCAATCTTCATCCGTTAATTCTTTATGATAATTCTGTGCCTGGAGCATTAGAGCAAGTAGAAGAAATGGGTGGGAAAATTCTTAAACTTTGTGTCCAAGTTGGTGGTAGTATTTCGGGTGAACATGGCATCGGTGCAGAGAAAAAGTGCTATATGCCACAGATGTTTAGCGAAGTTGATTTAGAAACTATGCAATGGGTACGGGAAGTTTTTAATCCTAAAGGGTTAGCAAATCCTGAAAAGATATTCCCTACACCACGGACTTGTGGTGAAGCAGCAAATGCATCGGCTGTTAAGCAATTTGAAGGGGTGGAAAGATTTTAATTTTCCACAAAGTTCCTTTCGTTCCCTGGCTATGCCAGGGAATGCATTAGTAAGAAACTCTGCTTCAAGTTAATATAGAGGCGGAGTATCATTGCCTGTATTTTCAGCCTCTGACGGGGAACGAAAATTCGAGGGATGCGTCTAACTTGAGGAAACCACGCACACTATGACCTCTTGTATTTCACGGAATTAAAAATAACTAAAATTGTTTACTTAGCCACACTTATTAATTTGTATTTTAGCATAAAATCATCATTATTTTACATCCTCCGGAGGATTACAACTTTATTTTGTAATTATATATATTCCGATCGCACTAGGTCACGCTTACAAATGAATCGGGTTGCTCGCCGTTGTGTTTCTTACTTGCTGTGTTTGGGATTAGTAGTCGCTTTAACAGTTTTTTCACCCTCTTCACCACCAGTTTATTCCCAAAAAACACGTGCTTTAACTACAGAAATTCGCGGCGTTTGGATCACTAATGTTGCTAGTGGTGTACTATTTGTACCTTGGGGTATTAACCGTGCTATAAGCCAATTATCGGCTCTCAACTTTAATACAATTTATCCTGTAGTTTGGAACCGAGGACATACTTTTTATAAGAGTGCTGTAGCTAAAATGACTACAGGCTCAGATACTCAACCTTTGCTAAATTTCATGCACGGTGGACAGGATGTTTTAACAAAGATAGTAACACTTGCTAAAAATAAAGATTTGAGAGTGATACCTTGGTTTGAATACGGGTTTATGACGCCGCATTATTCACAATTAGCAATGCGTTATCCCGACTGGCTGACAATTGGGCAAGAAGGTATAAAGTCTACCCAAGATGCCCCACCAGAAGAATTTGATAATATTTTACTAAGTAAGTTAGCCTGGCTGAATCCCTTACATCCACAAGTGCAAGAGTTTATGCAAGAGCTAATTTTAGAAGTAGTCAGAGATTACAATGTGGATGGGATTCAGCTTGATGATCATTTTGGGATGCCTGTACAGTTTGGCTACGATCGCTTCACTATAGAACTTTACCAGCAAGAGCATCAAGGCAAAAGTCCCCCAACTGATCCTTTTAACTCAGAATGGATGCGTTGGCGGGCAGATAAAATTACTGATTTCATGGCAGAAATCTATCAAGCTGTAAAGGCAGTTAAACCCAAAGTTAAAATATCTCTGTCTCCTAATTATCAAGCTTTTGCCTACAAATACTATTTGCAAGATTGGGAAAATTGGGTAAAAAAAGGTTTAGTTGATGAGTTAATTTTGCAAGTATATCGGAATGACAAAAACTCTTTTATCGCTCAACTAGAACTTCCATCTATAAAATTGACTCGAAGTCTAATTCCTGTAGGTATTGGCATATCAACGGGAACGGCGCATAATCCTGTGAAAATCGCACAAATTAGAGAACAAGTTCAAGTAGTGCGCGATCGCAATTTTGACGGTATCTCCTTTTTCTACTGGGAGAGTCTCTGGGGTTACATTGTACCGGAATCACCCCAACAGCGACGCAAAGCTTTTCTTGAGATGTTTAATGATAAAACTGTCAAACTATTAAAACCAAAGAAACTTTGATGCCATTCGCGCCTGGAAATATTATATTTACCTTTACATCGCTGTGGACTTTTGCTACTTTTGGCGGGTTTTTATTAAGTTTACTCTTTATTGAAGTTGGCGAGAAGCCAGATATTGGGGTAGTAGAAGTGGCTATTGGCTCAATTGCGATCGCACTTCCTCAAGGTTGTCTTCTCAAAGAACCTATATTTTGTATCAGGTGGATTTTGTCAAGTCTTTTAGGTTGGAGTATCATCACCTTTATCGGTATTGGTGCGGTGGGTTGGATTGTACCTAGCACTCAGATTCTTCCCTTGAGAATCCTTTCTGGGGCGATTTATGGGGCACTTGGCGGCTTGGGGATCGGATTGGCACAATGGTTAGCAATTCCCCAGCCTGTGGCGTGGCGATGGATATTTGTCTCTTCGGCAAGTTGGGCTGTTGCTCTCCCCGTGGGTTCTGTTTTCGGGATGATCTTACGCCATCTGACGCAGTTATTCTTCGGTGAGGTTATGGGATTAGCTATCACTTGGCTGCTGGTTGGTATCCTCACCGGAATGAATGCTCATAAATTGCGAGCGTGAGTTTCCATTCCCTTGTTCACACCGATATGATACTGAGCTTTGTCGAACAGTCGAATCCCCATCTGATATTAGGGACTTCCAAATAAAAAAATAATCAATCGCTTTGGTGAGCAGGGGGAGCAGGGGGAGAAGAAATCGGACAGTCGTATTGGACGCACGAATTGAGTAATTTAATTTTTGGATGTCCTTTATCCCCCTGCCTCTTGGTTGAACTGAGGATGAAATAGAAGATCCTTTGGATCTTTTATTGTATCTTTCCATTCCCCACCCTCGCCAACAAGTTTATTAAGAATTGTAAATTTAATTGGTATAACTTGGTGATTGCACCTAGATATATGCAAAAATCTTGAAAAACCGTTCAAAAATCATTAAATTTGCCCTAACCTGCAAATGTATTTTCGCCTTCAAAAAGCAGGATTTGTTAAGCTGACTCCTATTAGCTTTCCTAGATTTCTGACAAGAAGTAGAGAAAGATTCAAATTTCGATGAGCAACAGCTGACAATACTTTGCTATAGGCGCTAAAGTGCATCTACTACAAGCATAGCGACAAGAGAGCGCCTAAAACAGTCAGTAATACCAGACAGGGACTCTCGCATGAATAAAAATCCAGCAGAATCAACTATGGAGTTGAGAAAATTATCGCCTCCTCAGATTATCTTCGGCACAGAAGTAGATGATCAAAGCAGTAGTGAGCAGTTTCTACTGAGCATATACGATTCTGTGCAGGCATCGATATTTGTAGTTGATGTTCTGGAGGACGGAGATTTTCGCTATGTGGCACTTAATCCCACTCATGAACGGTGGATAGGCATTCGCTCAGATGATCTTCGGGGCAAAAAACCAGAAGATATTCTCTCTCCCATCGATGCTGCTAAGGTGCGTCAACACTATGCTGAATGTGTGCTGTTCGGCAAAACTATTTCTTATGAACAATGTTTGCAATTCCAGGGAATTCCTACTTGGTGGAGTACGACTCTCACGCCACTTAGGGATGCTAACTCCCGGATTTATCGACTGATTGGTACTAGTAGCAATATCACTCTTGTGAAGCAAGCCCAAGAAGCAGTCGAACTCCAACTTCAACGGGGGCAACTGCTAGAAGCGATCGCCAGACGGATTCACCAATCTGTAGAATTAGAGACAATTCTGCATCAGACAACAATTGAACTGCGACAGTTTTTGAATTGCGATCGCGTCCTCATTTATCGCTTTGAGACTGATGGCAGTGGAGTAATAATTGCCGAATCAACTGTGACTGATCCACTGTTGGGAAAAAACATCACCGATCCCTGCTTGGGTAGCAAACATCGAGAACACTATAAGCGAGGTTGCATTCAAGTTGTCGAAGATATTTATACAGCCGACTTGCATCCTTGCCATATAGATTTTCTTGCATCTTTGCAGGTGAGAGCCAATCTAGTGGTGCCGATTTTCAAAGAGCAAGATATGTGGGGGCTATTGATTGCCCAGCATTGCCGCCAATCGCGTCAATGGCAGCAAACAGAAACTGACTTGACTCTTCAATTGGCAACTCAAATCGGCATTGCTACCGGACAGGCAGAACTTCGTCAGCAGTTCAAGGATCTCAAAGCAAAGTTAGAATTGCAAAAACAGAAGCATAAAAATCAGTTGCAGCAGGTGCGAAAGTTTGAAGCCTTGGTGCGACGGATAACAGAACAAATCCGCGATAGTTTCGATGAAAGTCAGGTGTTGCAGACACTCACCCAGGAATTAGCAGAGTTACTAAACCTTGATCGTTGCCAAATTGAACTCTATAGCGCCTGTCAAACCAAGGTTACTATTACTTACGAGTACAGCAAGAACCTACCCCAGTGTAAAGGATTGACTAGGCAGATTGCAGACCGTCTTGAAGTTTATGAGTCGTTGTTGCAAAAACAACCTTTGCAGTTTTTGGAAATTGTGCCTGGATGGCAACCAAACTTGTTGGTTATGTCCCAGATGGCTTGTCCGATTTTTGATACTCAAGGGATTTTGGGAAATATTTGGTTGACAAGACCGACACAAGAGGCCTTTGATGAATTTGAAATCGAGCTAGTGCAGCAGGTAGCAAATGAATGTGCGATCGCTATTCGTCAAGCTCAACTTTACCAACAAACCCAAGCACAGTTTAAAGAATTAGAAAAACGCGATCGCCTCAAAAATCAATTTCTCAGAAACCTCTCACAAGAACTACGGACACCAATAACTAGCATCAGCCTTGCAGTCCAAACCCTCGAAAGCGTCCTCACACCAGCAGAAATATTAGAGATAGAAATAGTTCCACAACTCTTGCAGATTCTGCATAATGAGTGTGCGCGAGAAAGCAAGTTAATTAACGATCTACTCACACTCACATATCTCGAAGCCGAACCCGATCCCCCAACTTTGATTGCCATTGACTTACAAAGCTGGCTTTACCCCATTGTCGAGTCTTTTCGAGAACTCACCAACTGCCAACGACAGCTGTTAAATCTGAGTATTGATCATGCACTCCCGCTTTTAGAGACAGATATCACCGATTTAGAGAGGATTATCACCGAACTACTCAACCACGTCTGCAAATATACCCCAGCAGGTGAGTCCGTCACAGTCTCTGCTCACCTGACAGGGGATGCAATAGAGCTTAATATTAGCAATTCTGGGCTAGAGCTTACCAGCAAAGAACTATCACGGATATTTGAGCCTTTCTATCACCTTTCTAAACATGATCCTTGGAAACATAGCGGCACTGGACTGGAATTGGCATTAGTGCAGAAAATGGTCAGACATTTAGGTGGCTCAATTAATGTAGAGAGTGCAGCCGATCAAACCACCTTCACCATCAAATTCCCCCTTTAACTTGTTTTTTGGGCGTGGCACTAGCTAATTGGTTATAAGTTTGCTATGATGGTTATTCGTGTGGGTGACTAGCTCAACGGTAGAGCAGTAGACTCTTAATCTATTGGTTGCGGGTTCGATTCCCTCGTCACCCACTTTTAAAGTATTTTCACATATAGGTTAACTAATTAGCTGTCACTGTTAACAAGACATCTCCGAAAATGAATGTAGAAACGTTGCAAAGCAACGTCTCTACAAGGGTTTCAGGTAACGCATAATTAATTTCTGGAGATGTCTACAGATTAATTCCCTCTTTGAGAAATTAATGGCACTCCCATTAGGAATTATTGAACAGCAGGTCTGGACAAGAGAACCAGAAAATTTAGGTATAGAGAAAAAACGTCGTCAACGGGAAACGCAACAAGAAGTTCGCATATTGTTCAACTTTAGGTAGAACAATACTTCCAGCAGGCTATGTTTGGGCGGTTGCAATAATATCTTTCGCTAGCAATCTATCTACATACTGATACCAATTCACAAAAATCCTGATATATACACATTTCTCGTAGGGGCATGGCAATGCCATGCCCCTACCAGCTCTGATTCTTCAAACTGATATCATGTCCGCTTGATTGCTTATTAAACCTGAGAACCCCACCCCGCCAAAGCTGTGCTTTATCTCCCTGCCCCTAATCCCCAGAGGGAACCCCAAGTTCCCCGCAGGCGGGGAGGAGTTCTTTTATGGGTAATTTGGCGGACATGATATCACACCTCATTTTTGGGTTGGAGTACTAGTGGGTAAAGTCACCCTTTCAGGTGAAGGCATGCAGACATTAAATACCTATTATCAAGAAAGATTAAGCAACTATGAAGCTAATTATGCGTCTAGTTGTTAGTTTATTAATAAAGATTTAATTTAAAAATTTTAACAACTCTCGATTCCTGCAATTGCCCTCTAGTATTTATGTTTGCTCAATTAAGCATAATTCCCCGAAAATGCACCCTCACGCCTCCTCCCTTGCTCTTAAGGGACAAAGGGGCTGCTTTGGCTTTTTGGGGTACTTTTGCTATGGGCAATTCGACGGACATCATCGTATAACTACAGGCTACTCCAATAAAGCAAGATTCATAGGCTTTTAGACATGGCTACACACATAGAAATTCCTGTTATTGGCAAAGTTAAGTATCCATCACGCTGGCTGATGGGGCTGATAGCAGGGGGTGTCTTGGTTGCTGGTACATTCACAACCTACACCCTGGTAAATCAAGGAACAAACAAAGAAGACATTGCTCAATTAACTGTGCCAGTGGCAGCCCAAAATGTCACTTTGCGGATTACAGCTAGTGGCAAAGTTGTGCCAGTTCAGAGTGTAAATATTAGTCCGAAGAACCCCGGAGTGCTGTCGCAATTATATGTGGAACAAGGCGATCGCATTCAACAAGGGCAAATTCTCGGTCGTATGGATAGCGCCGGCATTGAGGCCCAAAGGAGCCAGTATCGTGCCAACTTAGCCCAAAGTCAAGCACAGTTAGCCGAAGCCCTTGCTGGTAGCCGTCCTCAAGAAATTGCTCAAGCTAGAGCGCGATTGGCACAAGCTCAAGCCCAACTCACCGCAGCTAAGGTTGGTAATCGTCCCCAAGAGATTGCTCAAGCTCAATCCCAAGTGGATGCGGCTCAAGCAAAGGTGAATTACACCAGTGAACAGGTAAAGCGTTATCAATATCTATATAAAGAGGGAGCAGAGAAAAAACAATTACTCGATCAAGCCATCAGCGAAGACAAGAGTGCTAAAGCCAATTTAGAAGAAGCTAGAAAACGATTTTCGTTAGTCGAAAGTGGGACTCGAACTGAGGAAATCGACCAACGCCAAGCCGCTGTGAATGAAGCACGAGCCGCATTGATCCTGCTAGAAGATGGCACCCGTTCTGAAGAAATTGTCCAGCGTCAAGCAGCAGTTGCAGCCGCTGAAGCTCAATTAAAGGGCGTGCAAGTGCAGTTGGACGAGACTATTATTCGCGCTCCTTTTTCGGGAATTGTGACGCAAAAGTATGCTAACGTGGGCGCTTTTGTGACACCCACAACCTCGGCTTCTACTAGCGCATCGGCAACTTCCAGTTCAATTGTCGCTGTAGCACGCGGTTTAGAAGTATTAGCTCAAGTTCCTGAAGCCGATATTGGCAGAATTAAGCAGGGACAGCAGGTGGAAATTGTTGCTGATGCCTATCCGGATCAAGTTTTTAAAGGTAATGTGCGCCTGATTGCTCCCGAAGCAGTGGTGGAACAAGGCGTGACATCCTTCCAGGTGCGGGTTGCTCTCGATACTGGCACAGATAAACTGCGTTCTGGCTTAAATGTGGATCTGACTTTTTTGGGCGATCGCGTTAATAATGCCTTAGTATTACCAACAGTCTCAATCGTCACCGAAAAGGGTCAAACTGGCGTACTTGTACTAGATGCAAACAATAAACCCCAGTTCCGCGAAGTTACAGTTGGCGCACAAATCCAAGACCAAACTCAGATTTTAGGGGGAGTTAAAGAAGGCGATCGCGTTTTTGTGAACCCACCCAAAGATTACAAAATTGAAAAGGCAAAAGAACAGAATAATTCGTAATTCATAATTTAAAACATGAATTTTTTAGAAAGTGTCCAAATGGCGGGGAAAACCCTGCTATCAAATAAACTGCGTAGTGCCCTAACAATGCTGGGTATAGTTATTGGCAACGCTTCAGTAATTGCCATGATTGGCATTGGTGAAGGTGGGCAAAAGTACGTTAATAAGCAGCTGGAGTCATTAGGTCCAAATGTGCTATTTGTACTACCAGGTAATCGAGAAACTCAGCGTATCTCCTTTGAAGTGCCAAAAACTTTGGTGTTACAAGATGCGGAAGCGATCGCTTCTCAAGTGCCAACAGTAGTAGGAGTTGCGCCAGAATTAAATAGAAGACAGGTAGTTACATATCGTAATAGAAACACCGATGTTAACATCATTGGCACAACTCCCAGTTTCATATCTGTGCGGGATTTTGAAACTGATAAAGGCAGGTTTTTCAGCGATGTAGACATCAAGCGAAGTAACCAAGTGGTGGTGTTAGGTGGAGACTTGGCAGAAAAACTATTCGGTAGTAGTAACCCAATAGGTGAGCAATTGCGAGTTGGAAATACCAGTTTTCAAGTGATTGGGACGTTAATAGCCAAAGGTTCCAGTGTGGGAGCAGATTATGATGATGCTGCTTTAATACCAATTACAACTTCAGCAAACCGACTTGTGGGAAAGAATTCTCCCTATGGTATCGCCTTAGATTACCTCGTTGCAGCCGCTCGTGATTCAGAGAGCGTAGATGCAGCAGAATTCCAAATCACTAATTTGTTGCGTCTACGGCACAAAATTAATGGTGAAGATGACTTTACTATTCGTTCTCAAAAGGATGCTTTGCAAACTGTCGGTCAAATTACAGGTGCATTGACAATTATGTTAGCTGCGATCGCTGGTATATCGCTGTTTGTTGGCGGTATTGGCATTATGAATATTATGCTTGTCTCCGTCACCGAACGCACCCAAGAAATTGGATTAAGAAAAGCGATCGGAGCAACTGAACAAGATATTTTGCTCCAGTTCATTATTGAGGCAGTGATAGTTTCCGCAGCTGGCGGTTTAGTTGGGACTGCGGTTGGTATCAGTGGCATTCTATTAGTGGGAGCGTTGACTCCTTTAGAAGCAAGTCTTTCTCCTGTAGCGATTAGTATGGCAGTTGGTGTCTCTGGTGGGATTGGTTTATTTTTTGGCGTTGTTCCCGCACGTCGCGCTGCTAAACTCGACCCCATTGTGGCTTTAAGAAGTGCTTAGTAATGGGGATGGCGAAACTCAATCTTCTTGATTAGGTTGAGGTAAAGAGATATTTGGTAAATAATTCACTAATAACTAAATTCTTATGACAAACACTATTTCAATTACCGATTCTCTAGTTCCCAATCCCATCCCTAAATCAACAATTATTCGTTTAGAGAATATTTTTAAAATTTATGGCAGTGGTGAAACTGAAGTTAAAGCACTCGATGATGTGAATTTGACTATCCATAAGGGCGAATATTGTTCAATTATGGGGCCTTCTGGTTCAGGCAAATCTACAGCTATGAATATTATCGGCTGTCTAGACAGACCCACAGGCGGACATTATTATTTAGATAATATTGATGTAGCGCAAATGGATGATAAATCCTTGGCACACATCCGCAACAAAAAACTGGGGTTTGTATTCCAACAATTTCATTTATTGCCCCAACTAACAGCATTAGAAAATGTGATGCTGCCAATGTTGTATGCTGGTGTGAATTCAAAAGAAAGAAGCGATCGCGCCACCGAAGCATTGACACGAGTGGGTTTAGCAAATCGCCTCAACAACAAACCAACTCAACTATCTGGTGGACAACAACAAAGAGTAGCGATCGCACGAGCCATTGTCAATCGTCCCGTGGTACTCTTAGCCGATGAACCCACCGGCGCACTTGATTCACGCACAACCCAAGAAGTATTGGATATTTTTGGCGAACTCAATACTAGTGGAATTACTGTAGTCATGGTAACTCATGAACCAGAAGTTGCTCGTCAAACCCAGCGCATTGTTTGGTTCCGTGATGGCCAAGTAGTACACTCGAATCTGACAGCATCTGACTTGAGTCAGCTGGCTGTCTCATAAATTATTTAAAGTCCGCATTACCCTTAGCGTTCCCGCAAGGTAGGCGGACTTTTTTTGTGTTGTGTATGTAACCAAGCCACGGCGGATTACAAACTTGGCGTTTTTCCAGTTTCTGCTTGCGTCTCAATCGGCTTAACATCGGTGTAACCCACTTCACCAGCTATTGTTCGGAATACCGAAATTTGCTCGTCAAAATCTAGTCCTTCAATTTGGGAAATCAGATCATTAATTGCCTTAGTTGGCTCGTAGCTAGCTGGTAAGTCAACTACCGTATCGCCCATAGCTACCGCCCAAGCATACCAAACTAAAAGCTGGTTATTTTCTTTTATCGCCCCATAAGCACGGGAATATTCTGTGTCTTTGCGGTTAACAATATCCCGCATAATATCTAGTTGTTGCTCATCTGATAACTCAAAATAATCTTTTAGCAGAAGTGGTGCTAACTCAGGTTCGGCCGCAGCAGGAGCAGCTGGTGTGATAGAATCGCCCATTTTTTTATAAACTAAATAGAACCAGGCTAATTTTGCATCGGTATCTAAATTGTTAAATGCATCTACCAAATTTTGGGATTCATTGCTCTGGGCTTGAGAAATACTTTTATCGTAACTTGCAGTCATAATTTTATTTCCAAGGGAATTTTACACGCCAAACTAAGGCTTACCAAAGTTTGAGCATCAGATTCTACTATCAAGAGAATGAGTTATATTAATTGCAAATTACAGCTTTAATCTATCTTTTAATAGAGGTAAAGTCTCTCCTAAAGGAGCATGGAAAGATTTAATTACTTTGCTATGCTCTTTCAAGTAAGCAATAAAAATTTAACCTAAGGATTTTAATTATGCCTGATGAAGTAAAGCCCAATGTTAATGAAGCTCCCACTCATGATGCTCAATTAGCTGCCGAAAACATAGCTAGTGGTGAAGAAAAAGCACCAAAGGTCGATTTTGATGCTGATTATGCAACTGCACAACAATTCAGCGTTAGTGAAGTTGATCGCACAGGTGAAGGCGCAGCAGCAGCAGAAGCAGCTACTGCACCTAAATATAAAATCTCTCAACCAGAAGAGACAACAACTCAAGCGCAGTCAACTGGTAACCCTGATGATTTTGCTGAGTTAGCAAAGGAAGTTGGGAATTCTAAGACTCAGGGTGTAACTAATGTCAGTGATGATTTAGTCAAACAAGCTTTGGAAAAAGGTGAACGGAAGAATTAAGTTTTCCTAATATCTTGCTATTTTGTAGGGTGGGGATTGATATACATGGCCCACCCTACTGTTTTGCCAAATCGCCAATAGTTAAGATTTTCACTATTAACTTTTAACTATTGATTAATTAATGACTATTCATCACTTCTAGTAGTTCACTAGGTCGCTGAATTAAATAATCTGGATTTTGCTTGGCTAGTACTTCCGGTGAATTAAAGCCCCAAGTTACTGCAATTACTTGAATATTTGCTTTCTTTGATGCTTCAATATCTCTGGTTTCATCTCCAACATAAATAACTTCTTGAGGTTGGAGTTGATTTTGCCTTAATACATTATTGATTATGGTTGTTTTACCAAAAATCGTAATTCCTGAGTAAATAAAATCAAATAGGTGATTTAAATCATTGATTGTTAAAAATTGTGTCACATTGTCTTTAGAATTAGAAGTGATAATTCCCAGTTTATATCCTTCATTTTGGAGTTCCGTTAATGCTTCTTTAATTCCCGGAATTGGTTTTAATTCTGGGATTTTGTTTTTTAATTCTCCTTTAACTTTTTTAACTAAAAAAGGTATCTTAAATAGAGAAACTCCTGAGTACTTAATAATTTCCCTAGATGTTAAGTTTTTAAGAAAGGATAATTGCTCTGGGCTTATTTGTCTATAACCAAAGTCTACAGCTAGACGATTGGCAATACTTACAAGGGCATCTACTGTATCAGCAATAGTCCCATCAAAATCAAAAATAATTACTTTCGGGGTCATTATTTCGCCTGGATGCGTCAAGATTAGCTAGGGCGTTGCGTCGTAACATTTCTGGCTTAATCCGCCGCAAGGCAGATGCTGGAAATCGTTTGTCCCACTCCTGATCTGAGATTTGGGCTAATTCTAGCAGTTTGGGAGCAATATTCCCAGAATAAGGCTGAAACTCTTCAATATCGGTTGTTTGGGAAAAACGTTGATTCCAAGGACAAACATCTTGGCAAATATCACAACCAGCAACCCAGCCTTGTAAATGAGGTGTAACTGTCTGTGGCAATTGCTCTGCCCGATTTTCAATTGTATGATAAGCGATGCAGCGATTAGCGTCCACAACAAAAGGTTGAGTAATTGCACCTGTAGGACAAGCTTGAAGACAACGAGTACAGCTACCGCAGTGTTCTGTGTGCGGGCGATCGCTCTCTAATTCCAAATTAGTCAACACTTCTCCCAAAAATACCCAAGAGCCATATTCTCGTGTAATCACATTACCATTTTTGGCAATCCAACCAATTCCGGCAAGTTGAGCCAACACCTTATCTTGTACCGGGCCAGTGTCTGCATAATAACGAGCTAATACACCTTTATCAAGTGATTCTAGCCATATGGCTAGCTGCTTGAGTTTTTTATGCATCACCTTGTGGTAATCCCTTCCCCAGCCATAACGAGAAATTTTGGCGTATTCCTCGCCTTCTGGACGTTGATGTGGAGTGTAGTAATTTAGCGCCACACATATTAGCGATCGCGCCTCTGGCATAACTAAGCGAATATCCTGGCGTTTTGGGTTAGCCATCCATTCCATATCAGCGTGATAACCCAGTTCAATCCATGCTTTTAACCTCTGTGCTTCTGTGGCATCTACCCTATCTACACCAGCAATTTTAACTTTGTGAAAGCCCAACTCGCTGGCTTTTTCTTTTACGACATTGCTGCTTATTACGGAATACTGATTCATTTTTTTATCTGGATTTTGCCTACATAAAGGCATTTTTATTTTACATTAGGTAGTCAATACTTTATAAATATTTGTTGCTTATCAGCTTTTTTGGTATATTGACAACTTATTGAGACTTTATATGTAATATCCCCGCACTTCAGCCGGGGCATATAAGCGAATAGCTGAATAAATTCAGCATTGCCGTAGTGATTTAGTTACTCATTAACTGAGTGACGGTAGAATATACCTAATTTCTAATCTTCATAGCTTCAAAAGCCTAACCATGACGATGCATTCCACACTCCAACGTGCATTTAATAACCGCCGCGTTCTAAAAGTGATTAGCGGTTTGAATAACTTCGATGTCGCTAGCGTCGCCGCTACCGTTAAAGCTGCTGAATTTGGTGGTGCTACTTTTGTCGATATTGCCGCCGATCGCGCTTTGGTACAATTAGCTAAAAGTTTGACAAATTTACCGATTTGCGTGTCAGCAGTAGAGCCAGAGAAATTTGTACAAGCTGTGGCAGCTGGTGCTGATTTAATTGAAATCGGAAATTTCGATTCCTTTTATGCTCAAGGACAACGCTTTGAGGCTCCAGAAGTGCTAAAGCTGACTAAGCAAACCCGCGCTCTTCTACCCGAAATCACTTTATCTGTTACCGTTCCCCACATTTTGGAACTAGATCAACAGGTACAGTTAGCAGAAGAACTGGTGAAAGCTGGAGCAGATATTATCCAAACCGAAGGCGGTACTAGTAGTAATCCAGTTCACCCTGGAACTTTAGGATTAATTGAAAAAGCTGCTCCCACTTTGGCAGCAGCTTTTGAAATTTCTCGTGTAGTTTCAGTACCAGTATTGTGTGCTTCTGGCATTTCTAACGTTACCGCACCATTAGCGATCGCTGCTGGTGCTGCTGGTGTTGGTGTTGGTTCCGCCATCAACCAACTCAATAGCGAAGTAGCAATGATTGCGGCTGTTCGTGGCTTGGTAGAAGCCTTAGCGACTGCAAATGCAGTAATGAAATGAGTTAGGAGTTAGGAGTGATGAGTTAGGAGTGATGAGTTAAATGAACTTATTCATTCCTAACTCCTAACTTCAAACTCCTAACTCCTAACTTCAAACTCCTAACTTCAAACTCCTAACTCATAACTTCTTTCAACGCATAAATCACCTGGTCTTGCTGCTGTTGTGTCAATTCTGGGTACATAGGCAAAGATATAACTTCATGGCAAGCTTGCTCTGCTATTGGTAAATCCCCAATTTGATAACCCAGATTTTGATAAACTGGCTGCAAATGTAAAGGGTAGGGGTAGTAAATCATCGAACTCACACCCTGCTCTTGCAATTGACTACGCACCCAATCTCGATATTTGGCGCTAGAACCATTTCGCCCTTCGCCTGATATGCGAATAGTGTATTGATTCCATACCCCAACACCCTCAGGTAATTCTTGGGGCGGGACAATCCCCGGAATTTGACATAGGAACTGGTAGTAATAATTGGCGATATCTCGTCGGCGATTATTCCAAATATCTAAATAACGTAGCTTAATCTGCAAAATAGCCGCTTGGAGAGCATCCAAGCGGCTATTTACACCGATTTCCTCGTGTAAATATCGAATTTTACTACCATGATCCCGTAATATTCGCAGTTTAGTGGCGATCGCAGGGTCGTTAGTCGTTATTGCCCCGCCATCACCGCAACCACCAAGATTTTTGGTAGGGTAGAAACTAAAGCAACCAATATGTCCAATACTTCCTACTTTTTCATCAGCCCAACTTGCGCCTGTAGACTGAGCGCAATCTTCAATTATTGACAAATTGTGAGATTGAGCGATCGCCATCAATGATGTCATATCCACAGGTAGTCCAAATAGGTGAACCGGGATAATCGCTTTGGTTTTGGGTGTAATCGCCGCCGCTACTTGCTCCACATCCAAATTAAATGTAGTAGTATCAATGTCAACGAAAACAGGCTTTGCGCCGACGGCGCTAATCACTTCAGATGTAGCAATAAAGGTGAAAGGCGTTGTAATCACTTCATCGCCTGCACCAATTTCCAAGACTCGTAAAGCTAAGTAGAGCGCATCAGTACCAGAATTACAAGCTACACATTCAGTAACAGTATTATAAGCAGCAAACTGTTGCTCAAAACCTTGGACTAAGGGGCCACCAATATAACGACCAGAAGCCAGAACCTCTAAGACGGCTGCACTTACTTCTGCTTCAATGGTGGTGTATTGCTGTTTGATATCAAAGGCAGGGATAGGATTTACACTTTGGATCATGAGTTCTTATTTTATTGGAAGATACAAAGGATACACTTCGAGAGTCAATTTTTGCTAATTGAATTATTAATCAAATAGGAGCTATTAAAAGACTATCGCCCAAAATACGCATCTATTAGGGTTTTTACTTAAATTGTGGCGCGAGAAACTACCGCATATTTAATTTACAGATAGTAGGCATACTAGGTGTTTCCCATGTTAAATTTGTACCATTTCTGAATTTTGAATTGATAAAGGTGATATATATCAACCAAGATCCAACACATCGGAGCAAAGTTCCTCTTATGTGGGCTGCTTTGAGAGGAAAATACCAGGAGATAGAGAACCCATGCAGGAGCTGATCAAGCTGGATTTGGTAGATTTAGTTATTGCTGTGGGATTGATGGCGATCGCCATTGGTTTATCAGCCTGGGAAAAATTAGGGCTAGAGTTAAACTTAGCCCTTGGTACTGGGAGAACCATCTTACAACTACTTGTATTGGGATACATTTTAGATTTCATCTTGGCTTTAGACAATGCTTGGGCAGTTTTGGCGTTATTAGCAGTCATGCTGACAATTACGGCGATTGTCGCACGAAATCGCATCAGCCAAAAAATTCCTCATGTGTTGCCTTTGGTGTGGGGTGCAATTTTAATTAGTACCGTCCTGACAGTGTTCTATACCAACTTTTTGATCGTTCAACCAGACAGATGGTATGAGCCACAGTATATAATTCCCTTAGCAGGGATAGTTCTAGGTAATGCTACCAATGCGGCTGCGATCGCAGGCGAACGTCTTGTCAGTACTATTAATTCCAGCCATATTGAAATAGAAACCCATTTGAGTTTAGGCGCAACTCCCCAGCAAGCAGTTAGCCAGTATCGCAAAGATGCCATCAGAGCCGGATTGATTCCGACTCTCAATCAAATGATACTTATAGGTATGGTCGCAATACCAGGAATTACCACCGGACAGTTACTCGCTGGTGTCCACCCCTTGGATGCTGTATCTTATGAAATTTTGATTATATTTATGGTTGCTTTCGCTAACTTGTTGACAACACTGTTAGTAACAAAAGGGTTGTGTCGTCAATTTTTCAATTCCGCAGCACAGTTAGTTAGGTAAATATTCATAGACTAAATTGATATCGTAATCCCAATTTTTTCTGAAGTTGTACAAAATTAACTTTGAGGAGATAAGCAACTTGAGCAAATTGTTCTATGCCCTCACAGATGATCGGTATCAATGAAAACCCGTATGGATTTAAAACTTTTTACCTTTCTACTTACCCGCCTAAAGTTCGTGTATAAATTACTTGACCTTGAGAATCGTAGAGAAAAAGGGACAAGTTAGCATTGTCACCAATTACAGCTAAGGCTTCTCGTAAGATTTGCAAGTGATTGGTAACATCAACAGTAGTATCTGAACCTGAGTTCTCAGAATAAGGATTAGCCAAGTTATTTTGCCTGATTTGGTCATATTCAGGGGTTAACCGGACAATGATTCCTGCATTGTCTATGCTAAATGTGCAAATCCGAATTTCATTAATACAGGTTTTATCTAGGTCGGTACGGGTTTGTTGCAAACTACTAACAACTTGTACTTTTTCTTGTGCTTGTTTGAGGGCTACTGAATAAGGTTTAATGAGGGACTGAGCCTGAGTGTAGTACAGGCTATCTTGGGAAATCTGTTTAGCTGTTTGCAAAGCCTGATCCCAGTATGTCGCGGCTGCAAGCCATTGGTTTTGTTGCTCATATACTTTGGCTTGCTTGGCAGTGCTAATGGTTTGTTGGTAGGCTTTAATAGCTAATCGTTCTTTAGTAGCGCGATCGCGTGCTGCTACGAACTTAGGTTTATAATCTGACAAAAGCTTTTCGGCTTCTTGGTATCCAGGGCTAGTCCGGGGAATGCTATTCAAGGCATTAATCGCCACCAGCCAAGTAGACTGCACCTTTTGCCAGTCATTCAAGGATTTAGCAGTAGCTTGTCGGTTCTCGGCTGCATTAGCTACAGCTTTTGCTGCTGTTAATTTCTTCAGCCATTTTTCCTCAGCAAATATTTGCTGATTCAGAGCGTGCAAACGGACACGATAATTAAGTAATTTCCCTTGTACTAGCCCATAGAGTTCACTATCAGGACTTATAATTTCTAGTGGTGCTATAGCCTGTCGCCATAAGTGTTGCCTAGCTTGTAATTCCTCTAGGCTATATGCAGGAGTTTGAGTTTTTTGTGTCGCCAAGGATGCCGTCTGCAAAGCCTTGACCACCTGGTTGATTTTTTCTGACCGTCCAGACAAACTTGCTTTTAGCTCTTCTGATAACTGAGAACGGGGCGACCAACTAGGAATTACATTCAGGGCTGCGCTGGCTGCTGCAAGTTGCTGTTGTAGAGCTACTAATTCTTTTTCAGACTTGGCGCGGCGCATCAGTTGCGGAGATTTTGTTTTTAATTGCTCGGCGTTTTGTATTTCTTTACACTCAGACATCACACAAGGGGGAGCCAAGAAGTAAGCACCGCCGCCCAAGATTATAATTCCCACCAAAGCTGCACCCAATAAGATGAGTTTGATTTGAGATGCTGGCTTTGAAGTCGGCAAATTCGGCGCATATGCAAATGGGTCAAATAGTTCCTCCTCTTCAGCCTTATCAAGTGATGGAGAATAGGTCAGAGCAGATGAAGAAATGGGAGAAAAGTATTGCCCCTCTGCTCCTCTTGCTTCCCCTGCTTCCTCATTTCCCCAGCCTCCCCTCTGTTTCAGAACTAAGAAACATTTGCCATAAGGAACTTGTTCACCAAAAACTCTAAGGAAACATTGCACTCGCTGCTCTCTGTGGGGCGCTAAAGACTGAAGTACCTCCTCAATTACTGCAAAGATGATCTGAGCATCAACTATTACATCTGATTCGTGTTGCGTTAAAATCATTAGCTCGTCTTTATTGACGGCACACTTAACCTCGAAGACTCCAGCCGATGAGACTTCTACAAGTAATTGTTCCTGCAAAGTTTTGGCTAAAAGCTGTAAATCTTCCTGCTGGACTGCTACTTTCATAGAGCTTTCCCGCTCAATTTCTATATTGTTTTGATTATCCTTAAGAGGATGAAATGAACTTTTTAAGTTTGTTGAATGCAAATACACAGTTTAACTAATCACAGCCTGAAAATCTGAACGACCAACTTTCTAACACATATTCTGACTTTTCACCAAAAATAAAAAAGCAATTATGTTCGCACTGCTACATTTTTACAGTAGGAGATGCAAAATTAAATAATCTGTCTTCAGATGTAAATTACAAATAAAAAATGGGAATAATAGAGTCTTTAAAATGGGAATAATAGATTTATTGAGTATTTTCACTGGATTATTTGGGGACAATAAAATACACATGAGTTCATGTGCTGCAAAATTCTAGTTGCAAAGAAGTTGTGCCTAATTTATCCAAAAATTAAAGAAACTATGCTAAGTCAGAGGGTTTTGACAGAAATGGTACTTATCTTCTATGCTAGGAAACTTACTGAAGAGATTAATTATGTGTTGTGGCTCTAGCACCAACAGATTAGATATCGAAATTAATGTGCCTCATTTGCTGAATAAGATAAAATTAACCGTGAAAAATAAATTTTTATAGCTGCCAAAAGCTTAATTCTGAAAGAAAAGTGCTGCAAAATATTAAGACAGCACTAAGCAAAGGCTAGGAAAGTGTAAATATAAGGTGTATCAATGGATCTATTAGAGTATCAAGTTAAAGAATGGTTTGGGAAGATAGGCATTCCTGTATTGCCTTCCCAACGAATTGACCATCCTACAGATTTGAAACGTTTAAAAATTCGCTTTCCAATTGTACTGAAATCTCAAGTACATGGAGCGGAACGGGCAAAAGCAGGTGGAGTCAGGTTTGCGGAAACGACAATTGATGCGATCGCAGCTGCTCAAAATATCTTTAGTTTACCAATATGGGGCGAATTGCCAGAAGTTGTGCTGGCAGAATCGCAATATGACGCTAACCAGGAATTTTATCTAGCGGTGGTTTTAGATACTGCTGTTTGCCGACCAGTACTTTTAGGTTGCAAGGAAGCAAACATCGATTGGGAATCTGCTGGGGAAAAAATGCACTATGTTGTCGTGGAACAGGAATTCTCCCCATTTTATGCCCGACGATTGGCTTTAAAAATGGGTTTGCAGGGGACGCTTATGCAGTCGGTAAGCAGCGTTGTCCAAAAGATGTACCAGTTATTTGTGCAAAAAGACCTAGATTTAGTCGAAATAAATCCCTTGGCAGTCAGTGCTACTGGTCAAGTTATGGCTCTTAATGGTAAAGTCAGGGTCAATCAACGCGCAATCAAGCGTCATCCTGACCTCGCCGAAATGGCGGCAAAAATTATCAGCCGTAATACCAATACTGAAGCCAATGGTATGTTAGGCAACTGGGATAGTCTGAAAATGCACGGCAAAATCGGGATTTTAGGTAATGGTACTGGTTCAGTGTTGGCAACTTTGGATTTAGTCGCTAATGCTGGTGGCAATCCAGGTGTTTGTTTGAATCTACGTCATGCTTTTATTACAGATACTACACCAACTACTTTCTGCGATCGCCTAGAGACAGGTCTAAAAATCCTAGAGGCTGATAACAGCATTCAAGTAATATTAATTAATCTTCTGGGTAACATTCCTCAAACTGAGGAAGTGGTTGAAGTTATAGCCAGAACTGTGCAGCAAGACAACAGTGAACTTCAATCACAGGTTGTACATTCTAATGGTAATAAAAGTCGGCGAGAGCAGAATTTTTCACCCTTAGTTATCCGTCTTGCTGGTTCTGAATTTGATGCTGCTAGAAAGTATTTAGCAACACTAAAGACCCCCAGCGATGCGCTCCTTGTGGTAGAAAATTTAGATGAGGCAGTAGCGGCAGCAATTCGTCTTTCTAAACCAATGGTTAGAAAGAAGTAGTAACTGTGACTTCGTTCCAATTAAAAAATCAAAAATTATTAACTTTTACCGCAAAGCGTAAATTTTTGAATTAAACACCCAAAATAAGGAACTACCAGTTTTTGGGACTAACTAATATTTCTATCTAGATGTGGGTTGACCTACTTTTGGGACACTCAGCCTCAAGGCTAGTTTTTGAAATGTAAAAATTGAAACGGCAATGTAAATATGTCGTTTTTATGCCTAGTGTCTTAGACCACTGGGTTGTCAAACTTACGGTAATTTTTTATGAACCTAACGCCAGACAGCAAAGTGTTAATTCAAGGCTTTTGTGAATTCATATCAGGCACTCATGTTGCTCAAATGAAAGCTTATGGTACGAACTTGGTAGCCGGTGTCAATCCTGGATGTGGTGGGGAGGAAATGCATGAACTGCCAGTATTTGATTTAGTAGAAGAGGTAATAGAACAATTTGGGGTAATTGACACGACTATTATCTGTGTAGATCCTTACGACGTGCTAGATGCGGCATTAGAAGCGATCGCATCTAATATTCGCCAAATCATTATTATCACTGCTGGCGTGCCGCCTTTGGATATGGTGCAATTACTCCGCAAAGCCGAAGCCTGTGAAACTTTGGTAGTCGGGCCAAATAGTCCGGGGATCATTGTGCCGGGGAAAATTCTCTTAGGTACTCAGCCTAACGAATTTTATACCCCTGGTCCAGTGGGGATCGTTAGTCGTAGTAGCACCCTCACCTACGAAGTTGCTTACGAGTTAACAAAAGCGGGTTTAGGGCAATCCATTAGTGTCAGTATTGGTAGCGATGCGATCGTCGGTTCCTCATTTCTCCAATGGTTGCAAATTCTCGATGAAGATGAAACCACAGAGGCGATCGTTTTAGTTGGTCAACCTGGTGGTGGTAGTGAAGAAGCAGCAGCTCGGTACATTACTGAGGCGATTGATAAACCAGTAATTGCCTACATTGCAGGAAGACTTGCACCACCAGGAAAAACTTGGCGTCAAACTGGGACTTTAGCAACGATTATCGGACGCGATCCTAACTTTGGCACAGCTCAAAGTAAATTAGCTGCTTTAAAAGAAGCGGAGGTTCCAGTAGCTGAACGCCCTTCTCAGATTCCAGAATTATTGAGAAAGGAGATTCGCTTATTACAAAAAGCGAAGTAATAATCGAGCTTCCTCTGCCAGTTTTAATGTATGAGTAATAGCGATCGCTTAGGGGCAAATTTTCTTAGAGGAAAGGAAGCGATCGCCACACCTAGACGTAATGTATTATCAAAACAATTGTCAGGGGACGAAGCATTTTTATCCGGCTGTTCATATTGCTGCTCAAGCTAAAATCAAATATTTAGATCACGCAGAGCTAGACGAATTTGCTCCAAACGCCTGCGATTAACACCAAGATCCGACTCTCCCAAGCGGGCTGCCGATCGCAGATGAATTACTGGCTCATTGGCAGGGAAATAAAACTCAACATCATCAATAAATTTGAAGATGCGGCTTTTAGAAAGAGCATGGATGTAATTATCTGTCTGTTCTATAACTTCTGTGCGTGGAACGACGGTGAGAACTTTTAGTAAGGTTTTTCGTGCTGCATCACGATCTATATGATAGGGAATTGGGTCAATGGCGTGTTTGGGATCACCATCTTGACTCACAACACAATTGTCTGAAGCCGGACAAGAACTAAGATGACCATTATCAACTCCCAAACTAGAAGAGGCAGCCCAAGTGGCGGCAGGAAGTATTAAAGTATTAATCAAAGTTAGCAAGATTACAAAAGTGATACTCCGCAGGAGTCGCTTTGCGAAGGCTGTTAGCAGACGAGACATTATAAATTCACTCCTCAAGGTTTGAATAGCACTCAATTATTTTCGGTCATTTCGGGGGGAGCGCTGCAAGTTGCCAGTTCGCCCTCGCCCTATACAGTATCATTCATCTAGCCAGATTCTGAGTTATCTCTGAATCCTGAATCGGTGTTTTAGTAGAGTATCACCCCTTGGTTATAAGCATTTACAAAACTCGTGTAGTCATACTCAACTTGAGTTGCATAGTCCATCGCAAAGTTAATAATTTCGTCTTTGAATACAGCCTTGTTACCGCTAACAATATCAGTCACTTCTTTGTCAACGCTTACGGGAATAATCGCAGCATCATAGTCTTTATCAGAGATTGCATGGTTCTTGGCAACGACCTTCCCCGCATACCCCATCGCATCCATGAATTTTGACTTAGTGGTTAGCAATGTATAGTTAAAGTCAACTTGGTAGGGTGATTTTTCATGCACCATAAAGGGGATAACATTAACGGTAGTGTAGCCAACCAAGGGGTTAGTATTGAAGAGCATTGCTTTAGTAGCGATCGCAACTCTCGCACCTTCTTGGTTCCCGTAAACTGAAGTTGGCAGCAGACCTGGAACTGCGATAGCAACTGCGCTATTACCTTCCTGCTTCATCTCCAAAATGCGATCGTCGTCGGTTCTTGAACTTGGCCCCTCAATCAGTAAGTAATATCGGTACTTACCAAGACTACCAATGCCTGAACCTAATTTTAGCCGAATGTCTTTAAGAGCATAATAACTATTGTTGTAGCGTTTACTGCTAGGAATTGAGGCAATGTAGCTGCTCATAGCCCCAGCAATGTCAGAATAGGTGCTGCTGGATACAGGCTGAAGTTTTGAGGTCGTCTTGAATACTCGATTTTTACTGTTATTTAACTGCGTGTACTTACTTAGCAAGCTAGAACGGTTCTTGTTTGATGTTTTTTGAATCAAATCTTTGACCACACCATTCGTATTGCTAGATTCCAAACGGTATGAGAGTTCATTATTGGTTCCCTTAAAGTCGCTCATCTTGTTTAGATAAGTATCCAAAAAATTACGGACAATATCTTGAGCGTCACTTGAGCTAAGATCGTTCTCTTTGGCTGCCAACAAAATGGACACTGCCATCCGTCGTAAGTCCCAAACGTAAGGGCCAAGATAGCCTTCATCAAAATCGGTGGTGTCAAAGACGTTGTTGTCGTTGCTATCTCTCATCGCTCCAAGATTTTGCAGATGCATATCTCCTTCTAACCATATGGCTGAGGTTGAAGAATTCACAAATCCTGAACTTGGCAAAGTCTGCATATCACGATAAAAAATGTGATCTGTTCCCCGATAAAAAGCAAAAGGGCTAGCCTTCATCTTTTGCATTTTTATTGCCAATTCTTGAGGCAATTGAGAAGCAAAGGGATGATTGTATTGGTAAATTTCATTCTCCACCCAAGTTGAACGGGGAGTTGCAGCTTGAACTGGAGATGCAAACCCCAAAATAAAAATTAAGACAAGTACGATTGCAGATATGTTTCTGAGCATGGCAGTTGCTTAGGTCTAAAAAAATAGACTTTTGTGTAGAGGCAATGATCCAACAACAATTCTCTTACCACCTTGAACCATAGCTTAGAAAGTAAATTAAAGCACAATACAACAACTATTCATGGCAAAGAATTCAAAAAGGTAAAATTATAAAGAACCGTCAGAATGTAATCATGTCAGCTATTCAAACAACTGTGGTTCTTGCGATGACGGCCGATGGAAAAATTAGCGCCGTAGATCCTAAAGCGCCTCGTGATTCCGATCCAGTTGATCAAGCACACCTAGAGTATCAAGCCTCTTTTGCCGATTTAATCCTGGTAGGAGCAGGGACGATTCGGGCTGAGGGGATAACCTATACAATTCGCAATCCCGAACTGTTGGCAGCACGTAAGGTTCGGGGTCAGTCTCCCCAGCCCATTACCTGCGTTGTCTCAGGTTCCCTTGACCTATCCCTGGACTTGGCTTTTTTGAGCCAAGACATTGAGCGATGGATATTTACGACACGGACTGGTGTGGAGCGCAATCCTGATGCAACAACGTTGGAAAAGCTGGCTGAATTAATCGATTTGGGAGAGACAAACCTGGACTGGGATCGGGCCTATAGCTTAATGGCAGAGCGGGGTATTCACAAGGTCATTGTTTTGGGAGGCGGCTCTTTAACAGCTGCTTTAGTAAAAGCAGGGCGAATTGATGATTGGTGGTTGACAATTTGGCCCGTCATTTATGGAGGAAAGCAGGCCCCTAGCCCAGTTGAGGGAGAGGGTTTTCTTCCCAATGCTGCTCCTCATCTCCAACTCGTAGAAACTCGTCAGGTTGGAAGTCAGTTGTTTTTACACTACCGCACGATCAAGTAAGAAGGCGCTGTCAGAATTACGCGCTATTATCATTAATAATAAAAAGCGCCCTCCTTTTGGGGAGAGCGCTTTTTAATAAGAGCGAAACTTCAGAATTAACCGTTGATAGCAGGAGCGCTCAGAGCGACAGGAGCAACATCACCAGCAGCTAAATCTAAGGGGAAGTTGTGAGCATTACGCTCGTGCATTACTTCCATACCCAGGTTAGCCCGGTTGATTACGTCAGCCCAAGTGCTGATCACGCGACCGCTTGAATCAATAATTGATTGGTTGAAGTTGAAACCGTTCAAGTTGAACGCCATTGTGCTTACACCCAAGGCGGTGAACCAGATTCCGATTACAGGCCATG
>NZ_JACJTR010000001.1 GCF_014698795.1 Nostoc sp. FACHB-892 | reverse complement strand
ATATGCCTTGCTATAAGTAAACCTAATTAATCATCACCTCCGGTTTCACATAGTTCAGCAAAAAATGTATCTCTGTTTACAAAATCTTGACGCTTATTCTCTTGGAAAAAACTTTGCGATTTACTGAAATTTCTTTTTGGTTAACTGCTTCACCATCTTTACGTAGATAAAACCAAAATGCATTTGTTAATTCGTCTGAATACACTTTTTGGCTAACACTAGATTTATAACTTTCTACAAAAGGTAACCATTCATTCTCATATACCTCTTCTCGCTCTTCATGCGGCAACCTCATAAATATATAGTTACGAACCAAGTCTACCTGAGTTAGTTCTTCTCCCTTATTATTTAAACTTTCAAAAATAAGATATGGGTTATCGTTTGCATCAGAAGTTATATTTACTATAACTAATTGCTCTAATATAATTTTTTTCAATTTTGTTAAATCAAGAGGTATATCTTGCTCAGGGACAGATTCTTTCAGCCGTTTATCAAAAAAATTATAAGCTTCATTTATTTGCCCTGACTGCAATTCTGGATTTTTGGTTTTAGCTGTTTTAGCTGTTTTAGCTTCAACTATATTTTTATATGCATCACGATCATTTTGAGTAGGTAATACTTTAAAGTAATCGTCATTTTTATGATATTTGTTAATTAAATAAAATTCATATATCTGTTCAGACATTTGTTTATCATCTTTTTTAAGATGATTTCGTAATGCTGCTAAGAGAATACTAAGGGTGGTAAGACGTTGTTGCCCATCTATTACAACATATGGAGTGATGCCGTCAGCTGTTCCTAATTCAGCTTGTGTAACTATGGGGCCAAGAAAATAAGAACCTTGTACTTCATCATTATAGAGACTCATCAAATCTTCCCAAAGAGTCTTCCAATTTTCCTGTTTCCAAGAGTATGGTCGCTGAAAAAGAGGTATTTGAAACTGTTTACCACCTTCTAGTAAGTTACGAAGAGTTGTTTCTGATGCTTTCATGCTTGTTATTTGCTTTATGTATCATATACGATAATAACTAATTTTTGTATTATCAAAGACTTCAGTGTGAGGAATTTACATTAAAAAGCCTGCTAATGCGGGCTTTTTAATGTAATCACAGATTAAAACCTGGGGCATTTCATGTCAATTATTACCTACCTCGCTGCCGTAGGCATACCCAAAATATCCTCAAGCCTCGGCATATCTTCCAACGCAATCACGCGCCCTTCATCCTCAAAACCAGCAATTTGATCAAAGTTCAAATACCGATACAAATCATCTGCAAAAGGATGAATTCTACTCGCCACAATATCCAAATATTCCTGCACTGTGGGAAGCCGTCCTAACAGCGCACAAACTGCGGCTAATTCTGCTGAACCAAGATACACCCGCGCATCTTTACCCATGCGATTATTGAAGTTGCGGGTAGAGGTAGAAAACACTGTTGTGCCATCAGCAACTCGCGCCTGATTACCCATACACAAACTGCATCCTGGCATTTCTGTTCTAGCACCCGCAGCCCCAAAAACGCTGTATACACCTTCTTCTTTTAATTGGTGTTCATCCATACGCGTTGGTGGTGCTATCCACAGGCGAGTTTTCACTTCACCTGCACCTTCCAAAACTTTCGCTGTTGCCCGATAATGACCAATATTCGTCATACAAGAACCGACGAATACTTCTTGCACAGGATCATTAGCAACTTGCGATAATAATTTAACATTATCGGGGTCATTGGGAGCAGCAACAATTGGTTCTTTGATTTCGTTTAAATCAATTTCAATTATTTCGGCATACTCCGCATCGGCATCGCCTTCTAATAACACAGGATTTGCTAACCATTCTTCCATCTTTGCCACACGGCGCAGCATGGTACGCGCATCTTGATAGCCCCGTGCTATCATATTTTTCAGCAACGCGATGTTAGAACGCAGATATTCAGAAATTGTCTCTGCACTCAGCTTAATTGTGCATCCGGCACAAGAACGTTCAGCACTAGCATCGGTGAGTTCAAAGGCTTGTTCAACTTTTAAATCTGGCAAACCTTCTATTTCCAGAATTCGTCCGGAGAAGACATTTTTCTTGTTCTGCTTCTCTACTGTCAGCAAACCTTTTTGAATTGCTACGTAGGGTATGGCATTCACGACATCGCGCAGGGTGATACCTGGTTGCAATTCTCCTTTAAATCTTACCAAAACTGACTCTGGCATATCTAAAGGCATCACACCCAAGGCGGCTGCAAAGGCCACTAACCCAGAACCGGCGGGGAAGGAAATACCCAAGGGGAAGCGGGTGTGAGAGTCGCCGCCAGTTCCCACGGTGTCGGGTAGCAGCATCCGGTTTAACCAAGAGTGGATGATACCATCACCGGGACGGAGGGCGACACCGCCACGAGAAGCAAAGAAGTCGGGGAGTTCGTGATGGGTTTGGATGTCTACTGGTTTGGGATAAGCTGCTGTGTGGCAGAAACTTTGTATTACTAAGTCTGCACTGAAACCAAGACAGGCGAGTTCTTTTAATTCGTCGCGGGTCATGGGGCCTGTGGTATCTTGAGAACCAACGGTGGTGATGATGGGTTCGCAAGATGTGCCGGGACGCACACCAGGTAATCCGCAAGCTTTACCTACCATTTTCTGTGCTAGGCTGTAGCCTTTACCTGTATCAAAGGCTTGCTGGGGACGGGTGAAAACGGTGCTGTGTTCTAAACCAAGTGCAAGACGAGTTTTATCGGTGAGGGTACGTCCAATAAGTAGGGGGATGCGTCCACCTGCGCGGACTTCATCGAGGATGGTGTCAGGTTTGAGGGCAAAGGTAGAAATGACTTCGCCTGCTTCGTTTGTGATTTCGCCTTTGTAGGGATGGATGGTAATTACCATGCCGGTTTCGAGTTTGGTGACATCGCACTGAATAGGCAAAGCACCGGCATCTTCAGCTGTGTTAAAGAAGATTGGCGCGATCGCACCACCTAAAACATAACCCCCAGCGCGTTTGTTTGGCACAAAAGGTATATCATTTCCCATGTGCCACAACACCGAGTTGATGGCAGATTTACGCGAAGAACCTGTACCAACTACATCTCCCACATAAGCTACAGGATGCCCTTTCTTCTTCAGTTCGGCAATGGTTTGTAAACTTCCCGGTTGCCGTGACTCTAACATCACTAAAGCGTGTAAGGGAATATCCGGGCGAGTTGTGGCGCTTTGGGCGGGTGATAAATCGTCGGTATTGGTTTCGCCTGGAACTTTAAAAACGGTGACAGTAATCGCTTCTGGAACTGTGGGGCGCATGGTAAACCATTCAGCTTCCGCCCAAGAGTCAACCACCCGTTTTGCGAAAGGATTGGTTTTAGATAACTCTAAAACATCGTGGTAAGCGTCGTACACCAAGAGGATTTTGCTTAAGGCGTTGGCGGCGTAGGCGGAAATGGGTTCCTTTCCTTGTCCACCCATTACTAAAGGTGTTTCAGATGAGTCTGAGACGGATACGGTAGGCCATTGCAGCAAATCGATTAAAGATTGCACATTGTAACCACCTACCATCGTGCCCAGCAATTGCACCGCTTCTATGCGCGAAACCAAGGGACTAGTGATTTCCTTTTTGGCGATCGCGGTGAGAAATCCGGCTTTGACATAAGCTGCTGGATCAACACCAGGAGAAACGCGATCGCGCAATAAATGTAATAATATATCCTCTTGACCCTTGGGCGGATTTTTCAGTAATTCACATAATTCTGAGGTTTGCTTCGCATCCAATGGTAAAGGAGGAATACCGAGTGCTGCTCTTTCGGCAACGTGTTTACGATATTGTTCTAGCATTTTTATGTTCTCCATTGGGATGTTCTATCTTTAATTATGAAATTTTTAGGCAATACTTGGCTATAAAAGTTTAGCTTACTTTTATGATGAAAGCCTTACTGGTAATCGGTTATTAGCAACTTTTTTTATACTGAAAGTTTAGTTTAGTTTGAAAAGTATTAAGCGAATAGAATTCGCTACTACACAAACATTCGCCCTTAGCGTTCCCGCAGGGTAGGCTACCTCCGTGGACTAAGAGAAAATCAAGAATTTTTAACCTACGGAGGTGGGTTTCGTCTGTATAGCCGCGACTTCTACTCGCCAGGTGTAGTAATAATAAATTAGATTGATTGTTGGTTTAACCAAGTTTCTAAATCAGCAACACTAGAAAAGTCTAGCAATGCTTCTCCTAAATTCTCTAATTGTTCAAGCGATAAGCGTTGAATTTGCTCGATTAATGACGTATCAATCTCACCAATACGGCGATTGAGTTAACGTAGAACTAAACGTTGTTCTCCTTGTTTCTTTCCTTCTTGTATAGCTTGTTCTCTGTCTCTTTGATAAAGTGGTTCTAATCGCATAATTAACTCCCTATCATCTGCTTATAATTTTTTAGGTTGTTCCCCCAGAACAGTAGCATATTGGTGTATGCATGGAGATCCAGATAATCTATAAATGGATAAGTCAGGGAAACAGAGCCGAAGATTTTCAGGATATTGACCCCAAGATTGTTTTAATTTTAGATAATGCTAGTTTTCATAATCGTTTTGATATTCTCGCTAAAATCTCCCAAGAACTCTCTAACTTTATACGGCTTTGTTGCACAAATAGAAAAAATGGTAAATTATATTTATTAATAACTATGTTGCAATTTAAATGCTGATTAGATTAACCGTTAACCGTCAACAGTTAACACTTAACGACCGTAAACAGTGTTTATACAATTTAGTCACGAATTAGCTTAGTAAGCTGAAATTTACGCAAGCGTCAAATGTTAAAAATAAAACTAACCTGCCGTCTTCTACGTAGATTAACTGAGCTTGTGTAGCCGACAGGCTTTAGCCTGTCGGCTATTAGTGCTAAAATTTTCAATTACGTGTAGCTTCCAGTAGACGGGAAAAATAAAAACGAGTCTTCGTCATCGCTTTTCGTTGCAATGAAAAGCCATTACTTTCTAAAATTTTCACCACATCAGCTTCACGATGCAAATATGCACGAGTCGCTTTACTTGCTCCGGGAAAGAAACTGCCAATTTTCTTAAGTATACTCAGAGCGCAAGTCTTCGGCGCAAAACTGAGAATTATCCGCGACTGTGCCAAAGAACAGAGATGAGAAATCATCTCATCCGCTTTTTCTTGGGGGTAGTGGATGAGAACATCTAAGCAAATAACGGTATGGTAACTCCCACTCAACGATTCCAAATCCTGCACGGCAAAAGTGGGATTTTCAGTATTTCCCAAGGTAAGCTTTGCTCTATCTTTGCCTTCTTCCACCATTTTTTCAGAAATATCGGTGGCATAAACTTTAGCACCATCTACCGCTAAAGGAATGCTGAGACTACCGACACCACAGCCAGCATCGCAGATTGATAGCTCTGGTAAATTATTATCAGCCTTCAGCCAGCCGAGAACTGTATCCACGGTTTGCTGGTGTCCATTGCGGATGTCTAGTTGGACTTTATTGACTTCGCCATCGCCGTAGATTCGCTTCCAACGGTCAAACCCTGTGGAATTGAAATACTCGCGAACAATCGTTTTATCGTCGGCTGTGTTCATAAACTTTGATTTTTAGAAGTTCCCAATGTTTAAAATTATCATTGATAGGAACCCATAAGAGCGGTCTTCCAGATTTTTCTAGATATGATGCAGAGAATTAAGGGCACACATCTGTGCATTCATAATCATTTAAACAAGAATTGCTATATTTAATAAACTATTTATAGTTTTTTGAAAGAATTTCTTACTCTTTAAAGAGCAATTATTTTTATTACTATAAATTGTATCAATATTTCACACTGTAGATATATAAAATCCTTCTTAAGGTAGAATCGGAATGCGATCGCAACCTTTATGCTGTTAAAGTTTTTATGATTTGTAACTAATAAAACTGAATAAACAAAAAACTTTAAGTAAAATTTCTTATGCTATCTCTAGATTTACTTTACTATTTATTTAGGCTTAATTATTAAACATGGCACTGAACTCGCTCACAGACAGCCCTATCGTTGCATTTACAATTCTCCTAACAGTAATCTTTACTGTACCTCCTATATTTGAGCGGCTGCGGCTACCTGGATTAGTGGGGTTGTTGGTGGCAGGCATATTACTAGGTCAAAATGGGCTAAAGTTATTAAATCATGAGTCTGAAACTATTAATCTGCTCTCAGAAATAGGCAAACTTTATTTAATGTTCGTAGCAGGTTTAGAAATTGACTTAGAGCAGTTTCGTAAAACTAGAAATCGCTCAATTGGGTTTGGTATTTTAACATTTTTAGTTCCAATGATTGCTGGCATTGCTACAGGACGATTATTCAATTTTAGTTGGAATGCCTCCGTCCTCATTGGTTCTTTACTGGCCTCTCATACCCTCTTGGCATATCCAATTGTGAGTCGTCTCGGAGTGGTAACGAATGAAGCTGTAACCGTCACGATTGGTGCCACAATTTTTACTGACACAGGTGCTTTGCTAGTATTGGCGATTTGTGTTGGAATTCATGGAGGAGAATTCTCCGCCATGAGTTTAGCGATTTTATTGGGTGGATTAGCAATTTACACTGCTGTTGTCCTGTTTGGCTTTGACTGGGCAGGAAAAGAGTTTTTTCGCCGCTCTGGGGATGAACAAAGTAACCAGTTTTTGTTTATCTTACTAGCATTATTTTTAGCATCTGTCGGAGCGCAGGTAATTGGAGTTGAAAAAATTGTTGGTGCTTTTTTAGCAGGTTTAGCTGTCAACGACGTTCTGGGACGTAGCCCAGTCAGAGAGAAAATCGAATTTATTGGTAGTGCTTTATTTATCCCTTGTTTCTTTGTGGACATGGGATTATTAATTAATATTCCTGCATTTATCAAAACCCTCAGTTCAATTTGGCTGACTCTGGTAATTGTAGTAGCTTTGATTGGCAGCAAATTTATAGCAGCATTCTTAGCCAAATTATTGTATCGCTACAACACGGCGGAATTGCTAACAATGTGGTCATTATCACTACCACAGGTAGCAGCCACACTAGCAGCAACCTTAGTTGCTTATCAAACGGTAAATCCTGCTGGTGAGCGTTTAATCAGTGAAGCTGTCTTAAACAGTGTGATTGTTCTCATGCTGGTAACTGCAATTCTGGGCCCCATAATAACAGCACGATTTGCTCCTTCACTACAGCTTTCTCAGACAGATTTTGAAACAGATAGTTTGACAACTTGGTGGCAAGATAATGAAGATGAGCAAGTAGATAAAAATCAATATCCATTTACTGTATTAGTGCCAATATACAACCCCCAAACCCAGCGCTATCTAATAGAAATGGCAGCACTCCTGGCAAGTCATGAATCTGGAAGAATTGTGCCATTAGCTATTACTAAAGCACATATTCAGATGGATGATCCGCAATTAGTAACAGCACTCGATCAAAGCCGAGAAAGATTGAATTTAGCTAAAGAAATCAGTCAAGAATTTGAGGTGGAAGTATTACCAGCAATTCGGATTGATGATGATGCAGCCTTGGGGATTAGCCGCACCAGTCGAGAACAAAACGCTAGCTTAGTAGTGATGGGTTGGTCGCAAACAACAGGTTTGCGTGCCCGCTTATTTGGTAGTGTAATTGATAGTGTTTTCTGGTCTTCTCACTGTCCAGTAGCAGTAACACGCCTTTTAAGTAGTCCTAAGACAATTCAAAGAATTCTTGTACCAGTTGGAGACTTAACGCGCCAAACTATAGGCGCTTTGAGATTTGCCCAGATTTTGGCTGATGTTAATCAGGCAGAAGTAGTGCTATTACACGTATACAACCGCAAAACCCCGTCTAATCGAGTAGAAAACTTTGTATCTCAGTTGTCTGATATTACTTCTAAAGGCCAATTACAGGTGAATACGAATATCCAAACAATCAGGGGTGATGATATTGCTAGAACCATAATTCGGGAAGCTCAGGCATTTGATCTAGCAGTGTTACGTTCCGTTCGTTATCGCACAGCAGGTGGATTAGCCGTTAGCGAAGTGACAACGCAGTTAATTAAAGAATTGAAGTGTTCAATTGTATTGTTGGGAGAGCCTCATTCGTAATATGACGAGTCAACGTCAGTAAAAAGTACAAACACTTGCGATCGCTTTTGCGTCAGTGATGGGAATCGACAAGAGCGATTGCAAATCACCCCCAAAATGATTTACCTGTGGGACTGAAAGATAAACGACTGCTACACGGGTATTTAAGATTACTGCTGACGCTATTTAATCTCTGCGATCGGTAATAACAAAGTATCTTCTATTTGCTGTCGAACTTTCCGGCTGACATAACAATCACTCTTTAAACAAGATACAAGTATTTTATGGGCATCGTAATATTGTTTAAATATTTCTTTTTGCTCGTCAGTAAAATGCCATTCGTGACCAATGTTTCGATATCTAATAAGTAAAAATTTGAGTTTTTCAACCCAAGATTTTCCATTAGCTCTCCACAAGGGTTTAAATATTCCTTTATCCTTATCTGGATCAGGAATTTGTTGTTTAAACCTTCTTAGTGAGCGTTGTAATTCATAGTCTGATGTCGATGTAATAGCACGATTTAGGGCATATGATAGTTGAGACGCTAGTGTAAATGTCATTCAATCCGATGGGTTGAGTCATATCTAGCACCCGCATTGTGCCGCAGCGCTCTTGAATCAGGGGTTTTATTTTTTCGCGTACCTCTTGCACGATCGCATCAATATCAATGCTGTTATCCTGATTTACCTCTACTTCACTGGCTGGTTCAGTAACTACTTCTTCCCACTCTAAATTTAGCCTGTCGCAAATCTGGACAAAGATATTGCGGTCAACAGGTTTACCTGTAAAGAATTTTCCGATCGGCTGGCGAGTTACTTCTAAATCTTCAGCTAATGCCTTTTGAGTTAAGGAATAACGAATTAAAGCTCTTTTTACTTTTTGGATACCTTCTGGAGAACAGAAAAGCGATCGCCCTGACATAAGCTAACCATTACACTTTTGCTGATTCTAACTGCCAATTTTGCAATTCATCCTCATCGCATACACAAGTCATTCATATCCCAAGCCTGTATTTAAACTTACAACAAGCACTAGCCTGTCAAAGTAGGGATGTAGTGATTCAAATGATTTGGGAGTGGGCCAATGTTATCCAAGAAACTTCCTTCAAGAGATGAAGTGCTGGCTGTTGTTACGCTGATTATGGTCATTGGTTCTTTAACTCTTGCGGTTATCGACGAAAAGAGTCGCCCTCCATTTCTAGATTTAACTAAATTTGCTGTCGGTACATATATTGGACTGCTGATACCTCGGTCTAGGTCAAATGATAGCGATCACAATTAGCCAATGACAAATTCTCTCTTGGCGACTCTATGCAATCCTAAATAATTCGTAAGAGACAAGATCCCGGACTTCTTTGAGAAGTCGGGGATATGTGACTTTCAATTCTCATAAATTAAATAGGAATATTTTTATCTCAGACAACAGGGAGAAATAACCAAAAGCCTCCAGGGAAGTTTCATTTTTCTCCAAAGATAGCAAAACTTATTCATGCAACAAGAAAAATTAACTCGTCCTATTGTTAATTTTTGTAAAATTGATGTCTTCAAGACTAGAAACCTGATATCTAGATAGCTAAACTAACAAACAGTGCATCTGTACTGTTAACTATTAAAAGTAGATGTGGCGCTATAGCGTGAATGATCCCAGTACAACTTATCCTCAAAAACTTTCTTAGTTACCGTGATGCAACTTTAGATTTTGGCGGTTTGCATACGGCTTGTATTTCGGGTTCCAATGGTGCGGGTAAATCTTCACTTTTGGAAGCAATCACTTGGGCAATTTGGGGTGAAAGCCGCGCCACTGCTGAAGATGATGTAATCTATTCTGGTGCGAAAGAAGTTCGAGTTGATTTTACTTTTCAAAGCAACCAGCAAAAATATCGGGTGATTCGTACCCGAATTCGGGGCGGTACTAGCGTTCTGGAATTTCAAATAGAAATACCATCTGGGTTTCGCTCACTCACTGGCAAAGGGGTAAGAGCAACCCAAGATTTGATTTTAGAACATATCAAGCTCGATTACGATACATTTATTAATTCTGCTTACTTACGTCAAGGGCGTGCAGATGAGTTCATGCTCAAACGCCCGACGGAACGCAAAGAAATTTTAGCGGAGTTGTTGAAACTCAATCAGTATGATGATTTGGAAGAAAGGGCAAAGGAATCTTCTCGTCAGTTCAAAGCCAGGGCAGTAGAGTTAGAGCGTTCTTTGGAATCGATTAAAATTCAGCTGCAACAACGCGAGACAACCCAAGCGCAAAGAGTCGAGTTAGAAGCCGAACTCAACCAACTGCAACAGGTACAAGCTTTTGATAATATTCAATTACAAAGTTTGCAAGTTGTCCAGCACCAGCGCCAAAATTGGGAACAACAACTCAGTTTTGTAAAGCAGCAATACCAAAATCTTACCCAAGATTGCGATCGCCTCCAACAAGAACAATCAGCTATTGGCTCTCAGCTATCAGATTTAGAAAAAATATTACATCAAGAAGCTGAAATTAAAGCTGGATACGCCCAATATCAAAGTCTCCAATCTCAAGAAGAAGCTTTTGCTGCCAAATTTGAAGAATATACCCGCGCTGGGCAGACTCGCCAACAAAAGCAACAACAGCTTACCAAACAAATTCACGAAATCGAACGGCAACTGCAACAAGCCCAAGCCCAAATAGAAGCTTTGCAGCAACAAGAGCGAGATATTCAGCAAACTCTGACTAAATCAGGTGAAGTAGAAGCTGCTTTGTCACAGCTAACCGCAGCGCGTCACCATGTTGCACGTTTAGATCAGCTGCAAATGCAAGTTACTCCTTTGTTGCAACAACGAGCAACTTTACAAAGCCAACTCGATCGCACTCATGCTGGTTTAGTAGCGCGACTCGAACAACTCCAAAGTACTGAGAACCAATTGCAACGCCAGCACCGCCGCCAACCGCAACTGCAACAAGCGGTGATGGATGTAGCAATCCAGATTGAAGAACTGGAGAAAAAACGGGTTTATTTACAACGAGTCCAAGAAAAAGGGCAAGAAAGGCGGCACTTTATCGAACGTCTACAAGCTCATCAACGCGACTATGAAAAACTGCTGGGAGAATTAGAGCAGAAATTGCAAATGCTCCAAAATCCTGAAGCACTTTGTCCATTATGCGAACGTCCTTTAGATGAACATCACTGGAGCCGGGTGGTAGAAAAAACCCAGGCTGAGTTAGAGGATACTCAAGGGCAGTTTTGGGTAGTGCGAGAACAAATGGCTGTGTCAGACAGAGAAATTCAGGTACTTAGGCAGGAATATCGGGAAATTTCCCAACAGTTGGCGGGCTACGATGGTTTACGCGAACAAAGGGGACAGTTGGCAGCACAGTTAGAAGCTACAACTGATGTCCAACAACAGTTACAACAAATTGCTGCTGAAAAACAGCATTTAGAGCGATCGCTCCAAGCTGGTGATTACGCTCCTGATAAACAAGCCGAACTCCGGCAGCTAGACCAATATCTGCAACAAGCTAATTATAATGAACAAGACCACGCCCTCGCCCGCAGCGAAGTTGAACGGTGGCGATGGGCAGAAATTAAACAAGGGCAAATTAAAGATGCGACTAAACGACAAGCGCAACTATTAGCCCGAAAACCAGAATTACAATCCCAAATTGCTCAATTGCAAGCCAGAATCCAGCAAGATCAGACTGATTCTGAATGTGCTAAACAAATCGCGGCTCTTGAGCGTCACATTACCGAAATTGGCTACAGTTCCGAGCAGCACAACAATCTGCGTATGGCTGTCCGTCAAGCTCAATCTTGGCATTTGCGGTATCAACAACTGCTGTCAGCCCAACAGCAATATCCGCAACTCCAAACGAGATTGCAAGACTTAGAGGATTCCAGAAGCGCCAGAGTAACAGAGCGGCAAAAACTCGGCGGACAAATCGAAAGCATTATCCAGCAATTACAAGCAACAGCTAACCCATCTGCCCAAATTCAAGCTTTAGAGCAGCAGTTAGCAATACGCAGACGGCAACTCGATGAGCAAATTGCCAAATTAGGGCGTTTAGAGCAGTTGGCGCATCAACTGGAAACGCTGCAAATTCAGTACGAACAACAGCAGCAGCAACTCCAATCTTGCAAGCAGGAATGCCGTGTTTATCAGGAATTAGCGCAAGCTTTTGGTAAAAATGGTATCCAAGCACTGATGATTGAGAATGTGTTACCGCAACTAGAAGCTGAGACAAATCAACTACTTTCGCGGCTGAGTGGTAATCAGTTTCATGTTCAATTTATTACTCAAAAAGCTGGGCGCAGTGCTAAATCAACCAAGAAAAATGCCAAGCTGATAGACACCTTAGATATTTTAATCGCCGATTCTAGAGGAACACGAGCTTATGAAACTTACTCTGGTGGAGAAGCTTTTAGAATTAACTTTGCCATCCGTTTAGCCCTAGCAAAATTATTAGCGCAACGGGCGGGGGCGGCATTGCAATTGTTGATTGTAGATGAAGGTTTCGGTACACAAGATGCTGAAGGATGCGATCGCTTGATTGCAGCGATTAATGCCATCTCCTCCGATTTTGCCTGCATCCTCACTGTTACGCATATGCCCCACCTCAAAGAAGCTTTCCAAGCCAGGATTGAAGTGAATAAAACTCAGCAAGGTTCGCAGTTGAGTTTGTCAATTTAATTGAATTTTACTCGTGCATCCAGACCATAGGAGCGGAGCTTTTTCGTTAGCGCTTCTGCTTGTGCGCGATCGTTAAATGCCCCAGCATTCACATAATCTCCTAGATTGGATTGCTCTATAACGGCATCGGGTATATATTGTTGCACTTTAATCAGAGTATCATTATTAGAAATTGGTATTATTACTCTGTAAGGATTATTAGCAACTAATGTGTTGCCATTAATCTGAGGTGCTACATAGCCATTGGCGGGAGGTAATACATAGCGATTAGTCTCAGGTAATACATAGCCAGTATTAATAGGTACTACATAGCGATTAGTCTCAGGTAATATATAACCATTAGCCTCATTTATGCTTGGTTGTTGATTAGCATATCCGTCTGTGGAGGCTCTACGCAATGCCTGCAAAACTTGGGCATTGGCGATGCCATCAACAGGTAGACCATAATTTCGCTGGAATTGAATGATAGCTTCTCTAGTCAAGGGGCCAATATTCCCAGTGGGATTAATATTAAAAAAACCTAACTGTTGTAAACGGGCTTGTAGTTCTTTCACTTCTTGAGTCGAGAGACTTGATCTGGCTGAAGTCGGAGAATAACCCAGTAGTGCATTCCAAGTTTGTTGGTTTACAATCCCGTTAGCAGATATGCGATACCTTCGCTGGAATGCAATTACAGCATCTCTAGTTATTGGGCCAAAATTTCCAGTGGCATTAGCATTCAAGTAGCCTAACTGCCGCAAACGCTGTTGTAACCTTGTCACGGCTGCACCAGTTTTGCCTTGAGAGAGAGTAGGGTATTGACCAACTGGCGATCGCGATGCGCCACTAGTATTTCTACTTTGACATGCTCGTTGTAAGGCTTGTTGCGTATTAGTACCCACAACCCCATCAGCAGGTATTCTATTAGCTTGCTGGAATTTAATAACAGCATTCTGAGTCAAATTAGCAAATTTACCTGTCACCGGGCCGTTAAAATAACCCAACTTTTTTAAACATCTCTGGCTACTGGTAACGCTAGCCCCACTACTTCCGATTTTCTGAAGTGCTAAAGCTTGCCCAGTTATACCCATAAGCCCCGTAATCAATGCTACAGATAAAAGACGCATTGCAGCACCCGTAGATATATTTTTCCAATTCAAAAATTTGAAATTAACTACGATAGGAACACCCTTGATGCTTTCAGATGCCTCATAGACTGAGGCGAGCTTAGTTAAATAGCTATCTACCCCTGTTTTCACTTGCTTTTTTAGTTATGGCTATACAGAATTATACCAGTTCCTCTGTGTTATGTTTGTTTTATGTATGATACTTTACAAGTAATTGCTCTAGAAATGCATGTCTGACTTAGGAAGGTAGATGAAACTGCGGACAAAATTACTTTTGAACAAGTTCATAACGACCGTAAAGAGTGTTTATACAATTTAGGCGCGCATCAGCTTACATCTGTAACTTTTTGAGCAGATTGGAATCCAGCACTAATCACGGCAATACTCGCCAATCACTGATAGTATTTTGGCGAATTTCGATATTTGGTGAGATTTATGAACAAGCAGAATGTTGCCATTCCGCCTCCCAATGCCTATTGTTCATCAAGTTTTTCAGTATTACCTGCTTTCACCCAACCTTCTTGTTCGCTACCTTCCAAACGGATCTTTTGCCAGCCTTTATCCGCGCTTTCTTCCAAGATAATAATTTTTTGATTAAAACCCACCCCACCAATCTTTTCAGCTTGTTGATTTGGTTGCGATCGCAAACTCAAGCCTTCAGCCCAATTAACACGCCCCCGGTAAGCTCCCGATGGCAATGGTTTTGGTGATGGGGTAGCCTTTGGTGATTCTGTGGGGGCGGAGGTTGAGCTTGGAGAAGATTCAGCCTTTGTACCGGGTGTAAGGTTAGATTTACTTCCAGGCTCAGTTGCTTTGGGAGCTTGGGCTTTCACCGAAGGACTATCGTTAGAATAAACGGGTTTGGCAGGGGGTATGCCGGTACGATTCATAAAATAGAGTGCAATTGCAGCACCGCCACCTATTAGTACAGCGATCGCTAAGAAAAACCCAAGTATAAATTTTGCTAAACCAGACAACATAGTTAAAACCTGATCACCAGTGGTCAATAGTCAATAGTCAATAATAATTCATGATTAACTGTTGACTACTGACTAGCAATTATTAGCTAATTCATTATTGTAGCTACTGCCGAATGCGTTTACGTAGTACGCCGGAGGCGTTCGCTTAAAGGATTGTGTTTCGATGCTAAACGCGCTCTCCCAGCCGCCGCCCATTCTTGGAGTTGCTGAATTTGCTCTACAGCAGTCCGCGCCAAGGGGATAATCTGACTGGCTGCTTCTAAAATGTCATCAGTAGCAAAGTCGCGGTTTTGGCTAAATCCAATATGCATCGCTTCAATTAAAGTTTGCTCAATCTCTGCCCCAGAAAAATCGGGCGTTTCATAAGCTAACCTTTCGATGTCATAACTTTTCAAATTATGGGGGCGCAATCGGGATAGATGAACATCATAAATCGCTTTTCTCTCTTCTTGGGTGGGTAATCCCACAAAGAAAATTTCATCAAATCGCCCCTTACGGAGCATTTCCGGCGGTAAAGCTTGGATGTCGTTGGCGGTGGCGACGACAAACACGGGTGAGGTTTTTTCAGCTAGCCAGTTAATAAAAGTACCAAATACACGGCTAGCTGTTCCTGCATCACCTTTGCTACCAAGTCCGGCAAAGGCTTTATCTATTTCATCAATCCACAAAATACAAGGAGCAAGGGCTTCAGCTACTTGGATCATTTGCCGAGTGCGAGATTCTGATTCACCCACCAAACCACCAAATAACCTTCCCACATCCAAACGTAACAAGGGTAAATGCCAGTGATGAGCGATCGCTTTTGCCGTTAAGGATTTACCAGTTCCCTGAATACCTACCAACATTAAACCACGGGGGTGCGGTAATCCGTACTGTCGCGCCTTATCAGTAAATGAGCCTCCCCGGCGAATCAGCCAGTCTTTTAAGTTATCCAGTCCGCCGATATCAGAAATTTGCTCAGTGGCGGGGTAGAAGTCCAAGATTTGGGTTTGGCGGATAGTTTGGCGCTTTTCTTCCAAAACCAGATCCACATCTTCTGGTTGCAATTCTCCGTGGGTAGCGATCGCTTTTGCCAAGACTCGACGAATCCGTTCCATCGAAAGCCCTTGACAAGAGCGCACTAAGTCATCTAAAACTTTGCCAGAAAGTGAGTTACCAGTACTTTGTAACAAGCGATCTACCTCAGTTTTAATTTCTGGGGCGGCGGGTAAGGGAAACTCCACGACTGTCAGCACTTCGGTTAAATCGTCAGGGATGGCGATGCGCGGCGACAGTAGAACAATATTTTTTGGTTGCGACTTGAGGAGTCTGGACAGATTGCGGAGTTTGCGGGCGATCGCTACATCATCTAAAAAGCGATGATAGTCTCGGAGAATTAATACCGCAGGTGCAGAGGCTGGTAACTTTTCGATAAATTCTAAAGCTTGCAATGGGTTACGTCGCCCAAACCCAACATCATTGGGGTTTCCTTGGTAGCCATCAACAAAATCCCAAGTATACACTGGGCGATTACCCTGGTTGCTTGCTTCTTCCCGGATAGCTGCTTCTACCCGTTCCTCTTCATAAGTGGGAATATAAATCAACGGGTAGCGGGCGCGTAACAGCAGTTTAAACTCTTCACGGAAGTTCATATTTGGCTATCGTTATTAGTTCTTCTCTCATTGTTCAGGTTTGTATCACCTCTAACAACTAAAAAGCCAATAACATCACAGAATTTTCAGTTAGTCCAAATCTTACTTAGCGTTGTCGCTTGCTCAGGACTAAAGATTTTATATTGCCTGAGCCATAATGTAGCTGAAAGGAACTTTGTCACTCAATATGTCCAATAATACAATTGAAAAGCTAACTTCAGAGCAACAAGCTTTAATATCTTCTTATCGAGAAAAATGGCGTAATATTGTAATCTCAAATAAAACTTTTGACCGTTATGAAGCACAGCAAGCAGTTAAAGCTGCTTATGAACTAACAGGAAGAAGCAAACCAAAAATTATTTTTTCAGACAGTAATAATTCTGCATTAAAAATAATTTTCCAAAGGTTACATGCACCTCATTTACTTGGTTACTTGGGGAATAAAGATCGGAAAAAGCTTAGTGAAAACTTAGGAGAATGTATTGCTAGAGAACTGCCAAAGGAACTAATGGCAGAATTAAATAAACGTTTTACTAATCAAATTGCATACGAACTTGATAGATACCTTAATATGCAGATGTTATCATATATTCCGGCCGTACATAATTTACCACATCCCAATATTAATTTATATACTGATATTATTTATAATTGTATTAATCCCAAAACCTGGGAAAATATTGCGAGTAAATATGATTTTATAATTTCGGAATTAAATTGTATTTACTCGCCTAAAGCTTGGGAAGCATTTCAAAATCTTATAAAATTTTGTGGCTGGATTTTCCCCTTTGAAAAGTTGTGTTTGATATGCGATTACCCTCTAGAGTTTCTTTATGACAGCGCTTATCGCCTCCATGCGGAGGGAGAACCAACTATAAAAATAGCAAATGGATGTGATGTTTATGCCTATCACGGTGTTATTTTGCCCAAAAAATATGGTAAAGTCCGCCCGCAAGATTGGCAAATTTCATGGTTTTTAGAAGAACAAAATGTGGAATTGCGCCGAGTGTTAATCCAAGAAATCGGCTATGAACGTATTGCTGAGGAGTTACAAGCTACAATCATAGACTCATATCAAGAATACACTTTATTAAAAATTGATGACGGTGAAAACAAAGAGCCAATTTATCTTTTGAAGATGACTTGTCCCAGCACTGGTAGAATCCATGTATTGCGCGTACCGCCTAATATTCAATCTGCATATCAGGCGATTAGCTGGGTGAATTGGGGTATTGACCTAGAAGAATTTGCTATACAAACCTAAATAAGTGATTCGTATTAGAACTATTTAATAAAATATAAAACAATAAGCCTGTGTAGACAGGCTTAGTTCGTTTAGGTGCAGACTTAAGTCTGACGGAATTATCAAATTACTACCCCGGAAGTTGCTTTTTCAAAGCTTCCAGAGAAGCCCAACGGTTATCAACTGGAGTTTCAGGAATATCAGAACTGTCAACTGTACTAGTTACAGGAATACCTGGACAATTGCGATTGCACAGCTGACGCTGGGGTACTGCCAAGCTCATCTGTTCATACAGCCATTCGTTGGGATAAAAATAACCATCGGGTGGTAGGGTTTCCAACAAATCTTCCATAGTCACTTCCCGTTCTAGGGGCAAGTCATCTACCTGATTTGCAGTTTCATCTAACCAAATGATTTCTTTGGTATCAAGCCCTAAGCGGCGATTGTATTGCTGTAAGCATCGGTTGCAGGTACAAGTAATAATTGTTTCTGCTTGGGCGGACACTTCCAAGTAATTGCCATGATGCTGAACGCGCACATGGCCACGAACTGGTGTCAACGTTTCCAAACCAGGCAGAAATTCCTGAACCTGAACTTCCTCTGTCCGCTCCGATGCTCTAGTTAGCTGCGGAATATAAATTGCGTCCATAGGATTTGTGAGACATCCTCACTAAAAATTTATCTTCTTTACCAGCAATAATACTGATATTACATCTTTAATTTTATCTCTTAAGAACAAGAGAAATTTTGAAAGAAATTATATTGTTAAGAGTTTCAATTAACTCCAAACTCTTAACTCCTAACTCCTAACTCCCAACTTCTTCCAACGAAGCTGGACGCACAACCAAATGACGATGCGGCTCTTTACCGCGACTGAAGGTTTCTAAATCTCCAAACTCTTTCAAGAAGGTATGGATTTGCCGCCTTTCAGCAGAACTGAGGGATTTGATTTCCACTTCTCTACCAGAAAAGCGCACTTCATCGGCTGCTGCTTCTGCTAATGCGCGAATTTCGGCTTCTCTTTTAACCCGGTAGCCATTTAACTCAATGGTGTAAGAAGCTTGTTCCTCCGGTGGTTGGCTCAGGTTTAAAACCGAATTTGCTAGATACTGAATCGCATCTAACACAGAACCATCAGCACCAATTAATACCTGGATTTGTTCTGTCGTCAAATTAGTTTGGTCAATTGTTAACCAGTAGTTATCTGGTTCTGAAGAATCGCCGTCTTGAGATTGGGTAGTTTCTAAATGACCCTGAATTTCAGCAGGTATTCCAGTGAGTTCCAGCAGGGTTTTTAACCACTGCTGACCTCGCTGCATGGGAATATTGCTCATGATCCCCCTGTAGCCTTTTTCTTGGCACTTTTTGGTTCAAATGGCAATGCCTTTTGTTCTGCGATTACTGCTTCTTTCTCTTGGGTTGCTACGATTTTTTGCAGTTCTTCTGGTAGAGGTTCGCGGGAGAGCAGATAAGTTTGTGCAGTTTGGAAAATATTACCAATCACCATATACATCAGCACCCCTGCTGGCAAGGGGAAGAACAAAAACATCCCAGAAAAGATTACTGGGGTGACTTTGTTAACTGTATCCTGCTGCGGATTGCCACCACTAGAATTTTGCCCAGAAAGCATTTGGCTAACATAAAGGCTGATTCCAAAGGAGACGATCATAGCAACGATATCCCAATGGATTGTGCCATCTGGATCTGTTGCACCAACCCTGCCTAAGGCATCAATAAATAGAAAGCCTTTTTCTGCTGCTAGCCCAGGAATTGTCCCTTGAATAGTGACTTCTCCAGGCTGCAAAGCTTCTACATTGCCATCGGCATCAATTTTTACCCTATCTTCACCCTTGGTGACTTTCCAATCAGGAGTCAGCTTATTTTCTGGGTGTTCTGCTAAGAGTACTTGAAATGGTTTGCCCTGAACGGTCTGATATTGGATCTTAGTTTGTTCTCCCACCGCTAGTTTGTTACCACTAGGAAGGATGGCAGCTACTTTAACGTGTTCTCCATCAGCAATATAAATATTTTGAGGAGCAGTGGCAAAGGCTTGCGGTTGAATTTGTTCGATTTGTTCTGCGGGAAGAATTTGCAGGTTAACGCTGTAGTTCGCACTTGCAAAAGGCGAACCCCGCAAAGTGGCAAACAGCGCTAATAAAACCGGCATTTGCACTAGTAATGGAAAACAGCCTGCTAAAGGGTTGCCAAATTCTTTTTGAACATTGACCATTTCCTCCTGCTGCTTTTGCGGTTCATCCTTATAGCGCTCTTTAATTTCTGCCATCCGCTTCTGCATCAGAGGTTGTACAATTCGCATCTTCCGCATATTGCGAATTGAGCCAGCACTCAGGGGATAGAGCGCGAAGCGGACTATCAGGGTCAAAGCAACGATCGCCAATCCGTAGCTAGGCACAATACCATAGAAAAAATCTATGATTGGCAGCATCACGTTGTTCGAGAGAAAGCCGATACCAAAATCCATTATTCTGAATTCAACCTGAGGTACTGTAAACTGACTGAATCTAAGTTTATCTAAATCATAAATTATGTGCGACTACCCTTCGCTACGGATAGCCGCACATTCAAATGGGGCATTAGGCATTGGGTATTGGGCATTGGTTTTTCTCCCTTATCTCCCCTTGCTTGCTCCCATCACTTGTTAGCAGCAGCGCTATATTCGGGATTTTTAGCAGCAATTCTTTCGTTGATGTAGTCATAGACTTCCCGAAACTTAGGAATTGCACGCAGTTCGAGACGGCTGCCGTTTCTTAGGGTTAGCACCATATCTCCCCATAAGCCAATGCCACGGGGGACTGTGACAACTTTAACGATTTCTGAATAAATTATGTCAGTGCGATCGCGTCCCTGCCAACCTCCCGTCACGGTAATCCGGCGATCGGTGATGCGGAAACGCAGCCACAATGCTCTAACAATTGCCCCAACTGTTAATGGTATCCCGACAATGGTTAGCCCAATCAACAGGTTGACAATTAAATCCCCAATATGGGGGCCACCTTCATAATAAACATCTTCACGAATTCCCATCGAACACCTCAGCTTGTGCCAACAACTGCTCTAATTCTTGCAGAAATTGTGGGCTTACGCACTTAGATTCTGCTGCTGTGGGTTTGACAATGAACACTAGCCGCCATCCTGGTGATAATTTGGGCAGCAAGTTATGTAAAGCAGAAGTAATTTGCCGTTTGATTCGGTTGCGAACCACTGCCCTTTTGCTGACTTTTGTGCTTATGGAAATGCCAATGCGCGTGCTGGCAAGATGTGCTGAGTCAGTTGCTTGTGTCGTTTGGGTGGCAGTGTCCAAAGAAGGTTTTGTCAAACATAGAGGTTTTAAGGCTCTCAATATTAAATAAGAACCATGACGCCGAATCCCTTCCCGGAAAACTGCCTGAAAATCCTTGCGGGATTTTAGCCGATTTGCTTTAGGCAAAGCCACAGATGCTCTTCTAGCTTAATATGCTCTAAACGCTCAGACGGTGACGCCCTTTTTTTCTCCTAGCACTAATCACGTTTCTGCCGTCTGGTGTCCGCATCCTAGCGCGAAAACCAGAGGTTCTTTTTCTCTTACGGCTAGTACCGCCCAGTGTTCTTTTCATACTGTTCTCCTCCTTAGGTGATTTTTATAAAAACTCACAATCTCTAATTGTATCGCTTTATTAAAAAATAGGAAATAGGGTATTGTGCAATATTCTTCTTCCCCTGCCTCCCCTGCTCCCTTTGCTCCCTCATCTCCCCACTCCCGACTCCCCACCCCACTTTTAACTGATGCTTAAAATCCATGTTCCCATATAGCGCAGTAGTGGCACATCGCCAGGGGAGAGAACTTGACAGTTAAAATAGTAAATTCCGCCGAAGGCAGGGTTTTTCACGTTAGATAAGACTACCTCAACTGCACTACCTGCTGGCACCGGCTCTTGGGGAAAAATATTAATCAGCTTACCTTCTTTGTCCCACTTAACCTCAGAAAGCGGAACTGCTTTGCCTTTGACTCGGACTTGAATGTTTTTCTGGTCAAAAGTTCCTTTGTAATAATCAGGATAGGTAATGGCAAATTGACCAACAGCCAATTTCATTCTTTGGGCTGGAATCTTCAATATGTATCTATCCCAACCATTAGCTTGTCCACCAAAATCTAACCGGAAGGGGAGTTGATTTTCTTGTTTGATGCCGCTAAACAGCGTAAACCCAGGTAAACTTTGCGCCCAAGTCAGGGCTGGAAATGCAGTCATTAAACAGCTAGTCACGGCTACAGCGGAAAGTAAACGTCGCATAATTGGGCTTCCTCTACCAAAATATAAATCTGTTATCTAAAATAACCGTGTGTTAGTATTCGTTACTAAAGTTTACTACTCACTTCCTAACAATTGACGTTCAGTAACAATAAAAAGTGCCATCCTCCTTGATGTTTGGGCGGACAGCAATATTACTTAGTTGCAAATTTAACATACAATCTATTTAGTTTATTACCCTTACAGGCTGCTGATTTGATGACTAGGTTGGTAAAATTTTGAACTAAATAGAAATACAGTTGGGATTGGATTGTGTTTCTAAATATGTATAAGTGTATCTAAATTTGAGAATTTTGTTATAAAAATTGAGGTGTGGCATCAGCGATCGCCAGTTAAGTTGGGCTAAATTGATTAAAATGAGTTGAAATCGAAGTCGTAATCATTAAAATTTGATTGGGAAATTATAAAGCTTTCAAAATTTGGTCAATATTACTCTATAAGAAAGGAATACCAAAATTTCTCAATCCCGAAAACAAGCTGAAGATAAAGATGCAAAATTTGGGAATCAATTTAGGATGTGCAATACGTAACCCTGTTTGCAACTATCTGAGAATATGACATCTGCGAACGGCAAAGTCAGGCTTTGCCTGGATAGCTAAGAGTGGGAGAGGAAAGTTTCAAGGTTCAATCTACAAGTAAAAATCATGGCTGATTTTGCCGTCTAAGTACTATGAGTGCGGGATATCCCTCATCTAGACAATCGCTTACTTGGCAGAGATTAGGTATTTATCTTCAGGAGATTTCATGAGAATAGCAGTTGCTAAAGAAATTGAAGTTTGTGAACGTCGTGTGGCATTAATTCCTGACACTGTTGCTCGATTGGTAAAACAAGGTTTGGAAGTTTGGGTGGAAACAGGTGCAGGAGAGCGATCTTTTTTCAACGATCCTGACTATGAAGCGGCAGGAGCCACAATAATCAGCGATACTGCCAAATTATGGGGCGAAACAGATATTCTGCTGAAAGTCAGTCCACCTCAAGAACGAGAAGATGGACGCTCAGAAGTTGATTTGTTAAAGGAAGGGGCTGTATTAGTCAGTTTCCTCAATCCTTTGGGAAATCCTGTTGTAGCACAGCAACTAGCAAATCGGAAAGTCACAGCCTTGAGTATGGAAATGATTCCCCGTACTACCAGGGCGCAAAGTATGGATGCTTTGTCCTCGCAAGCTTCATTAGCAGGTTATAAAGCAGTATTAATTGCCGCAGCTGCATTACCGAAATATTTCCCGATGTTAACCACAGCCGCAGGCACGATCGCTCCAGCGAAAGTATTTATTATGGGCGCTGGTGTAGCCGGATTGCAAGCGATCGCCACCGCTAGACGTTTGGGAGCAGTGGTAGAAGCCTTTGATATCCGTCCCGCCGTCAAAGAAGAAGTGCAAAGCTTAGGGGCAAAATTTGTTGAAGTCAAATTAGACGAAGAAACCGTCGCCGCAGGTGGTTACGCCAAGGAAATCTCTGAAGCTAGCAAACAACGTACTCAAGAAGTTGTTGCTGAACACATCAAAAATTCTGATGTCGTAATTACCACAGCCCAAGTGCCAGGGAGACAAGCACCACGGCTCGTCACAGAAGAAATGGTGGCACAGATGAAACCAGGTTCAGTGATTGTAGATTTGGCCGCTGAACAGGGTGGTAACTGCGCCTGCACCGAACCCGGTAAAGATATTGTATGGAACGGCGTAACAATTATCGGCCCCATTAATCTCCCATCATCGATGCCAATTCACGCCAGCCAGTTGTATGCCAAGAACGTAACTTCGTTGATGCAACTGCTAATTAAAGACAAAGCTTTGCAGGTTGATTTTGGGGACGACATCGTTGATGCAGCTTGCGTTACCCATGCTGGTGAAATTCGCAATCAACGAGTGCGGGATGCGCTACAAGCTTTGACTACTCAACAACCGGCGGTTAATTAGGGAGATGAGGGAGCAGGGGGAGTAAGGGGAGATAAGGGAGAAGAACCAATGCTCCATGCCCCATGCCCATTTACACAAGGAGTTTTTATTTCATGACAGAGGCATTACTTGCTGCTTTGTTTGTATTTGTTTTGGCATCTTTTATCGGCTTTGAAGTCATCAACAAAATACCACCGACTCTACACACACCCTTAATGTCAGGCTCAAACGCGATTTCTGGCATTGCGGTACTTGGAGCAATAGTTGCTGCTGGTGCAAGAGACACAAGTGTGTCCGTAATTCTCGGTTTGATTGCTGTGGTATTGGCAACAGTCAACGTTGTGGGTGGTTTTTTAGTGACAGACAGAATGTTGCAAATGTTCAAGAAGAAGGAGATTAAAGCGTGAGCGACTTTTTACCAACTGGCATTCAGCTGACGTACTTAGTCGCTGCATCGTTATTCATTCTGGGCTTGAAAAAGCTGGGATCACCTGCTACAGCGAGAAACGGTAATATTGTAGCGGCTGTGGGGATGCTACTGGCGATCGCAGCGACAATGCTCGATCAGCATGTATTAAACTACCAGATGATATTGTTAGGCTTGGCGATTGGATCGGGAATTGGTGCGATCGTTGCCTACAAAGTCCAAATGACCGAAATGCCCCAAATGGTGGGTTTGCTCAACGGTTTGGGCGGTGCGGCTTCGGCATTAGTCGCCGTTGCCGAATTCTGGCGGTTATTAGATAGTTCGCAGCCGATACCTCTTGATGTCAACATTTCCATCCTGTTGGACGTGTTAATCGGTGGTGTTACCTTCACGGGTAGCTTCTTAGCCTTTGCCAAATTGCAAGGTTTAATTAGCGGTTCGCCGATTACATTTCCTTTCCAGCAACCATTTAACCTCTTGCTTTTAGGTGCTTATGTAGTAGGTAGTGCCTATTTAATCATCACACCAGATAGCTTACCCATATTCTTGGGAGTGGTTGGCGTTTCCTTAGTGTTGGGTGTGATGTTCGTCATCCCCATTGGTGGCGGCGATATGCCAGTAGTAATCTCGCTGTTGAACTCGTTGTCAGGTGTGGCGGCGGCGGCGGCTGGATTCGTGGTGATGAACAATATGTTAATCATTGCTGGTGCTTTGGTAGGAGCATCTGGCTTAATCCTCACCGAGATTATGTGTAAGGCGATGAACCGCTCCTTATTTAGTGTGCTGTTCAGCGCTTTTGGTACAGGTTCTAGTTCTGGTGGTGGTGCTGCTAGTGGTGGTGCGATCGATCAAACTGTCCGCAGTATCGATCCTGAAGAAGGGGCGATGATGTTGGGTTATGCCCGTTCTGTGGTAATTGTTCCTGGTTATGGTATGGCAGTTGCCCAAGCGCAACATAGCGTCCGGGAATTGTCAGATCAGTTAGAAAAAATGGGCGTTGATGTCAAGTATGCCATTCACCCCGTTGCTGGTAGAATGCCGGGGCACATGAATGTGTTACTAGCAGAGGCAAATGTGCCTTACACCCAGTTGTACGATATGGATGATATTAATCCCCAGTTCGATCAAGCAGATGTGGCTTTAATAATTGGGGCAAATGATGTAGTAAATCCGGCAGCACGGAGTGATAAAAATAGCCCGATTTATGGTATGCCGATTTTGGAAGTAGATCGGGCAAAGCAGACGATTGTGATTAAGCGCGGGATGAGTACGGGTTTTGCTGGTGTAGATAATGAGTTGTTTTACAAGGATAAAACTACAATGCTTTTTGGTAGTGCGAAGGATATGGTGGCGAAGTTGGTTTCGGAAGTGAAGCAACTTTAACGAACCACAAAGGCGCTAAGGGCGTGAAGTAAAGAAAGAATTAGAGAGTTGGCTTGCCTTGGGGGTGTGATGCTTCTGAGGCAAGTTTTTTGTGGGAAAATTGCCTCATGCAAAGGCGTAAAGAATAGAAAGTTTATTTATGACTTGATAATGTCCGAAAATTTTCACTTTAGTTATTTAACTTGACATTCTATGTATGCTCAATTATTTTTGATGAACAAGTTTTGATTTTCTAATTAAAATAATAAAGTTATGTTCAGTCAAGATTCTTTTAATGATGAGCTTCTAGAAAAAATAGTGGATGCATTTTATGGATATGGTAATTATCAAGGGAATTATTGGTTTATTGGTATGGAAGAAGCAGGAGGAGATTTTAACGAAATTAATAACAGAATAAAGAAATGGTCAGAGAGAGAACATAAGGAAATAGAAGATATTGCAGAGTATCATGAAGCTATCGGATATGGGGCGAGTTTTAAACCAGGTGCAAAATTGGATGTGCTAGTCTGGAGGACATTAATTCGTATTATATTGAGTGCTAAAGGAAAAGATAATATTGACCTAGAAGATATTCGTAAATATCAAATAGAGGAACTAGGTAGAAAAGATAAAGAGACTTGTTTATTAGAATTATTACCTTTACCCTCACCATCTCTTAAACATTGGATATATGGTGAATATTCTAAGCTTACTTTTTTATCTAATAGAGATACTTATGAAAATTATTGTCTTGAAAAGCGAATAAATCATATTAGTCAAAGAATAAAAGAACATCAACCTAAAGCGGTTGTTTTCTACGGTGTGGGATATGAGCCTTCTTGGAGAAGAATAACCGAAAAAATAAAGGATGTTGAGTTTTCACGAACTTCAGAAGGTTTCTTAATGTGTAGAAATAGTCAGACTGTGTTTGTTATAACTAAACATCCTGTATCTATAGGTGTAACAAGTGAATATTTCCATAATATTGGTAGATCAATTGCTACTATAATAGCGGAAAACCCATTATCTGCGTAGTTTGTGGCTCGTTTAAAAAAGGCGATCGCCAAAACTCCACAGTGCGATCGCCCTTCTTCTGACTCTGTGTTCTCTGCGCCTCTGTGGTTCGTTAAAAAGAGCGATCGCCTGCAAAATCTTCAGCGTGCGATCGCTCTCTTTTTCCTCTGTGTTCTCTGTGGTTCGTTAAAAAGAGCGATCACAAAATCTCCACACTGCGATCACTTTCTTCCGATTCTGTATTCTCTGCGTCTCTGTGATTCGTTAAACAAGGCGATCGCCTGCAAAATCTCCACCGTGCGATCGCTCGGTTCATTTTCTAAATTTCTTGCTATTCTCTAGCATTAATAAAAATAGATAGATATTTTTTATTGCTTGTGGCAATAATAACCTCATGCCCATAATTAGCAACTAAAATAGATTGAGATGCCCAAATTACATCACCATCTAAAGCTTTATTATCTGCTGTCGATTTACCTTGATTTCTGACTTGTGCCCATAACTCTGCTGCTTTCAACATCACTTCTGTTGTAATAGGAAGATAGATAATTTCTGACTTTAGTTGATTAAGTTTTCTAATTCCTGATAATTTATTTTCCCTTAATAATTCCCGTCTAATTTCATAATCTATAATTTCTGGTAAAATTACTTCATATCCTCTCTCAAATAGCGTATAAAACCATTCTTGACATTGCACAGCTAGAGGCATTGCTTTTGGATTAGTAATTAATCCTACTGGTGCAGAATCTAAGAGAATAACCTTACTCATCCTATTTTAAATAGAAATACCTTTCATAGATTCAATAATTTCTAAAGTTTGTTGTTGTTCTTTTTGTTCATCTAACTCATTCCATGAGTCAAATATTTTTTTATGTTTGTTTTCCTTTCTTGTTGTTTGACGGCATCACTCTGATTAATTTCATTAAGAGCATTTTCCCAGTTATTTAATGATGTCTTTTTCATGGTCACACTTTGACGAAATAGACGGACAATTTGTAGTAATTCTGGTACATATTCTTCTGGAGTTTGTTGAATTTCTAATAAGAGTTCAGCGCGGGGTGTAGTTGATGATTGTGCTGTGACCGGTTGATTATTGTTCATAAATACCTTGTAAGTAGATAAGTTAAAAACACAAGTAGATATTAATCAGTTTTAGCACTAGTAGTTATATTATATTTTAGCGTGAATAGCTATTTTAGTTTACTGAGAACGTCCCGACCCTTACATGGTATTCAACCGATCAAGAATCGGTTCCTAATCGAGTGTGCCTATTGCGTGAGATAAAAAAGCGATCGCTTGCTTTTTCTTGAAATGCTTAGGCAAAGCCCGCTGTAGGCATCGCCTTATGTGTTCTCTGTGTCTCTGTGGTTCGTTAAAAATAGCGATCGCTTGCTTTTTCTTGAAATGCGATCGCCTAATTTCACTTTTATAACAAATGCGATACTCCTGCGGAGCCACATTGTGATCGCATGAATCTTTCAGTTGAAAACTGAGTCGTATTCCTTCGTCAAGTCAATTAACGATAAAATTTGCATATAGTCAAGTTAGTAGAGTTATTTAGAATGAATATTTCCCTAAAACCTGAGCATGAGCAGTTTATTCAATCCCAAATTAAAGCTGGGAGATATGCTAATGCAGAAGAAGTTATGAACGAAGCATTCAAATTGTTACAAGCACGAGAACAACGTTTGGAAGAACTTCGGAAAAAAATAGTGATTGGAAAGGAGCAAATTGCTAGAGGAGAGGTTACAGATGGTGAGATAGTATTTGATCAACTACAAGAAAAAATCAATCAAATTGCTGAGTCTCAAAAATGAGCAACTACTCCTTTTCTGATGAAGCAGTCAAAGATTTAAATACTATTTGTGAATATATTGCTCAGACTAGCCCCAGCACTGCTAGTAAACTTTTTGATGCTATTCGCCAGAAATGCAAATTAGTTGCTGGATTTCCCAACATGGGAAAGAGTTATGAGTAATTATCTGCGAATCTACGAGGCTTTAACATTGAAGAATATATCATCTTCTACTATCCTAGAGAAGATGGAATTGATATTGCCCGTGTCATCAGTGGATATAGAGATTTGGAGTCACTACTTTTAAAATTAGAGTGAAATAGCCATAGCCTAATTGCACCTTCAGAGTAAAAAGCGATCGCATAACCTACGTCATTGGAAATGCGATCGCTCTCTTCATCCTCTGTGTTCTCTGCGCCTCTGTGGTTTGTTAAAAAGAGCGATCACTAAATCTCCCAAGTGCGATCGCTCTGGCAATATAATTAAGGCTGCGGTGTAACACTGCGTGGCTCAACAACTACAATTTCAGAAAAACGTTTAAAGTCATCAATATTAAATGTAAGTAAATGTGTTATCTGGTGTGTTATCATCGCCGCAACTAAACGTGCATCATGCACCTTTTTTCCCATGACTTGGTATTTAACAATTAGAGATTCCCATTCACTAAAAATAGCAGGTATATCAAGGTGTAGTATAAATATCTTCTTAAGTTTATCAGTTTCTTCTACTGCTTGAGCCGTGGATAAACCTAAACCATTACTATTAATTGGTCTTGTAGCAACAGCCCAAAACTCAATGAGATTCTGTGGAATTATATATAATAATTCCCCTTGCCTCTTGAGCATCAAGATGGCTCTTTGAGTATCAAAGTGCATTGAGCTATTCTTCTGCACCAAACGCAGCAAAATATTAGTATCCACCAAATAGCTCATAACATTTCATCTTCTCTGGTGTAAATACTCTCTCGACTAATCGCTGCATCTGAAAGTGCTGGCGCTAAAGAAAAAGTGGGACTATTTATTAAATCTGTTAATACAGCTTCCCATTCTTCCTGAGTTGATACTTGATAAAAAAAACTTTCTTTATGGCTGGTTAAACTATTTTCAATGAGAGATGCAAGATAAGCTTCTACCGATAAACCTTGTGCAGCAGCTTCAGCAATGAGACGAGCCTCTATTTCTGGTTTCAATTGTAGCTGTATGGTCATTTTTTGTCTCCTAATTCCCTGAGTTGTAAAAGTCTTGATCTGGATAATGACAAAAGTCTTCTCCCTCTAAGTCTGAGAATATATTTAATTCACTACTAGGTGCATAATCTGCAATAGCTGTCACTGCCGCTAGTGTTAATTGGCGTTTTTGCTCATCTTTGGTGAGTGAGTTTTTTTCTTGAAGAACCAATTGCAGGGCTGATTCAGTTATCTTTAGATCGCTTACGCTCAGGTTTGGGAGTGCTTGGAGAATTTCTTTAGTTTCCATATTAATTCATAGAGCAACTTATATTACTAATACTAATGAAATTATAATAAGCGATCGCCAGCAAAATCTTCAGCATTGGTAGGCGTTCGCGTAGCGTCTCGTAGAGAAGCCTGCCAAAGGCATCGCTCTTTTCTTCCTTCGTAGTTCGTTAAAAAAGCGTAGGTGTTAGCATAGCCTCTTCAAGAGTTGGCATAGCCTGGTTTCTTTCTTAACTAACTATCGTTTTATTGGGATTTCTATCCAGAACTCACAGCCTTTGCCAGGTTCAGAAACACACTTGATCTTACCGCCGTGTTTTTCCACAATAATTTGGTAGCTAATAGATAACCCTAAGCCAGTACCTTGTCCAGGTTGTTTGGTGGTAAAGAAAGGTTCAAAAATGCGCGATCGCATTATCTCTGGAATTCCACAAGCATTGTCAGCAATACGAATCAGAATAGTATTCCCTTCGAGGACTTCTGTACGAATCAAAATTTTAGGATTGTCAATTATTTTTCCACTTTTTTCTGAGTTTTCCAGCGCATCAATCGCATTGTTGAGAATATTCATAAACACCTGATTTATTTGGGCTGCATAACAGACTACTGAAGGTAATTCACCATATTGTTTAACTACCTCAATAGCAAAAGAATTAGTCTGTGGTTGCAGTCGATGTTGTAAAATTAGTAAAGTACTATCGATGCCTTCATGAATATCAACGGGCTTTATTCCTGCTTCGTCAAGTCGAGAAAAAATTCGTAGCGACAAGACGAGTTGAGAGATTCGCTCTGCCCCCATCTTCATTGAAGTTAGAATTTTGGGTAAGTCATCACTAATGAAATCCAAATCCAGTGCTGCTACTTGTTTTTTAATTTCCTCTGTTGTCTTAGGATACTGTTTCTGATATAGACGCAGTAATTTTAGTAAATTTTCGGCATGTTCAGTAACATAAGTGATGTTGCCGTAAATGAAACTAATCGGATTGTTAATTTCATGTGCAACGCCAGCAACTAACTGCCCTAAACCTGCCATTTTTTCACTTTGAATCAACTGGCTTTGAGTGTTCTGTAATTCTTTAAGAGTCTGGGTGAGTTCTTCTTTTTGACGTTGAGTTTGTTCGAGTAATTCCGCTTGCTGAAGCCCTACCCCTAATTGAGTACCAATCTGCATCAGCAAATCTACCTCATCTTCTTGCCAATCACGGGGTTTGATATTTTGATAAGCTGCTAGTAATCCCCAAAGTTGCTTACCCTGAAAAATCGGCACAATTATATATGCCCTAGCCTGCATTAGCTCAAGCAGGGCAATATGACAGATAGAATAATTAACGCTGTAAATATCTTTAATAATAATACTTTTACCATTAGCAAAGTTTCTGCCTTGGGTTTTTTGCAAGTAATCATCTGCGTAGGCGTAGCCCGTCGTAGACATCGCAGGTACAATTTCCCTTATTGGTGTCCAACCTTGGGCTAAAGACTCAGCCACAAATTCGCCGCTCCAATCAGTCCTGAATTGATAGATTGTCACTCGATCAACTTCCAATAGCCGCCGGACTTCTTCTGTACTGGTGGCAAAGATGGTATGAATATCAAGAGACTGGCGAATTTTCTCCACCGTTGCGGCTAATGCCTTCTCTCTTTCGGCTGCTTTCCGTTCTCGTGCAGCAGCTTGAGCCAGTTTTTGGGTCTGCACCTGCATCTGTTTCAACGACTCAGCTTGCTGTAATGCTACCCCCAATTGAACGCCAACTTGCGCCAATAAGTTGATTTCCTCATCTTGCCAATAACGGGGTCGAGAATTTTGATAAGCTACTAGCAATCCCCACAACTTCTCACCCTGAGAAATTGGGACGAAAACTTCATTCCGTGCATACTTACCTGCTTGTTTTCCTTGTACAAAAACGCCTTCTGTCACAGGCTGCGGCTTAACCATCGGTGTCCAACCATCAACAATAGAATCAGCCACAAATTCGCCACTCCAATCAGGATAGAAGCGGTAAATTGCTACTCTTTCTACTTCTAAAAGCCCACGGACTTCTTGAGTTGTGGTTTTAAAGATGGCTTCAATATCAAGAGACTGACGAATTTTTTCTACGGTGGTCGCCAATGCCCTTTGTCTTTCAGCAGCTTTGCTAATCTCTGCTGCTTGAATCTGCATTTGTTGGATAAATTCTACTTGCTGTAAAGCTACACCTAGTTGCGTACCCACTTGAGTAAGCAAGTAAACTTCATCTTTTTGCCAATCACGGGTTCTGGCATTTTGGTACACTGCTAGCAAACCCCAGAGCTTCTGACCGTGGTAAATGGCAACGATCGCATAAGCTCTTGCTTGATATATCTCTAAGGTTTTAATGTAGCAGTCGCTAAAGCCTGAATTATAAATATCATTACAAACACGGTACACTTCACAGCGGCTGAAGCTACCACCCTCTGTATCTTGTAAGTAGGTGTCAGCGACTGGAGGTTTAGCTAAATCTTTGGCGCTACATTTACTAACGTTTTCACTCAATTCCGGGCGCTGCAATTGCTCATGTATGAGGGAAATCCAACCCTCTGCCACTGATTCAAACACGAATTCACCACTCCAATCGGGATTGAAGCGATAAATAGCCACGCGATCAGCATTTAGCAGCTGCCTAAGTTCTACGGTAGTTGTGCGGAAAATGCTTTCCAAGTCTAGGAATTGACGAATCTTCTCAATGGTTATGGCTATAGTTCTTTGCCATTGAGCTGCTTTTTCTCTGGCTTTTGCTTGTGCTAATTCTGCTGATTGTAGTTTTACTTGTTCCACGTAATCTGCTTGTTGCAAAGCAACTCCCAAATGTTCAGCAATCAGTTGCACAAACTCAATTTCTGATGCTTCCCATTCGCGAGGACTACTACACTGATGAATACACAATAAGCCCCATAAATGTTTACCTTTGATTAAGGGGACAGTTATATTGGCACGTACTTGGAATCTTTCCAAAATCTGGATGTAGCAATCACTGGCATTAACTTGATAAATATCGGCTATTGCTCTAATCCGACCTTGCTGATATAGTTCTGCAAACTCCTCACTAAAGCAGTGGTCGCGCAGTTTTGCTGCTAGTGCTGAATCCCATTCTGCTGCCACATCTTCATAGATAAATTCCCCTTCCCATGCCAAATCAGGATAGAAACGAAACACACTAACTCGATCATTTTTTAGAAGTTGGCGAACTTCAGTAACTGTAATTTTGAAGATTACGTCAATATCTAGAGACTCGCGGATGCGGGCAATAACTCCAGACAACGCTTTTTGTTGCTCATTCTGACGCAAGCAGGATGTCACATCTGAATGAGATTCTTGCTGTTCTAAATTTGGTGCTATGGGTTGAGTAGTAGAGGAGTGTTCCATTCCCAGTGGGACTTTAAATATTGAAAGTCTTCTAGCTTATGATTCCCCTAGCGATCGCAAATTTAACAGTTCTTTGTTGAGAATGCCAAAAAACAGTGTAGGGACACGATAATATCGTGTCCCTACAAAAACATTTTTCAACCACGAGAGAATTATCGCCGCTTGGGAGTGGCGCTGCGGCTGATGCGTTTGTCTTCATCGCGGCGACGGCGATCGCGCCAATCTGCCACGGTTAAATAACCAACACCACCAGTGACTACTACAAGTAGTACTACGGCTACTATTGTTAAAATGCTCAAAAATGGACTTTCCACGATGCCTCTACAGTCCGTTACGTCCCCAAACTACCATTGCAATTGACCAAGTGAACACAACTAACAGTGATACCCAACCTAGTGTCAAAATCTCCATAGTCCCGCTTTTCAAATGATTACAAAAGGTTTCTAATATTTATCATACAGGGATTGGGCAGACTCAGATTTTTTTTATAAATGCCACTGTAACTTTTGCGTGTGATGTCTACGACGGGCTACGCCTACGCAAACACACACGATTTTTTCTTGGTAAGCTTAGTACCTCAAGCATCAATAAAGACCAATATAAAAAAACAGCGATCGCGCTTTCCGACTTGATAGTTTGGGAATACTAGGGTCATGGATATATATTTCAAATCCACCAACCCCTAGTATAATGCCGACATTTTTCAACTATCCTTTCCAATCTAACGGTTTTATTCCCCACGGACATTGTTATCTCTGGCAAACTGGATTAGTTTGGCTGCACATTATTTCTGATGCCACCATCGCTCTAGCCTATTATTCCATTCCCTTCCTACTGATTTACTTTATTTCCAAGCGCAAAGACGTTCCTTTCAATGGAATCTTTTTATTATTTGGTGCTTTTATCATTGCCTGCGGTACTGGGCACTTGATAGATATTTGGACGCTTTGGCATCCAGACTATTGGATTGCAGGTGGTTTAAAAGCTGTAACTGCCATTATTTCTATATATACGGCATTTGCGTTATTTTATCTTATACCTCAAGCTTTAATACTACCTAGCCCAGCCCAGCTAGAAGCTATCAATCGAGTGCTTTCAAGTGAAATTTTAGAGCGCAAGCGCATCGAAAAAGAACTACGCGTTGCAGAAGAAGTTGCTCAAAACTCCAGCCAAGCCAAGAGTGAATTTCTCGCCAATATGAGTCATGAACTCCGCACACCTCTTAACGGCATCTTAGGCTATACACAAATTCTCCAACGTACAGAATCTTTGAGTGATAAAGGACGCAAAGGACTCAGCATAATTTATCAATGTGGTTCTCATCTTTTAACCCTAATTAATGATGTCCTGGATCTCTCCAAAATAGAAGCCCGGAAACTAGAATTGTATCCAGTTGATTTCTACTTGCCTGCCTTTATAGATAGCGTAACTGAAATTTGCCGCATCCGTGCAGAACAAAAAGTCATCGCATTTCACGTTGAACTCGATCCTGATTTACCAACGGGTATTCATGCTGATGAAAAACGCTTGCGGCAGGTACTAATTAACTTGCTTAGTAATGCCATGAAATTCACTAATCAAGGCAGTGTCACCTTCAAAGTTCAAGTCATTGGTAAAGAATCAAATGGCAATGGACAAACTAACTACAAAATTCGCTTTCAGGTAGTAGATACAGGTACGGGTATAACCCCTGAACAAGTCGAGAAAATTTTCCAGCCCTTTGAGCAAGTGGGAAGTCAGAAACGACAATCTGAAGGTACAGGCTTGGGATTAGCAATCAGCCAAAAAATTGTTTTATTGATGGGTGGTCAAATTCAGGTGCAAAGTACCTTATCCAAAGGTAGCACTTTCTGGTTTGAGGCAGAATTGCCAGAATCTAAAGAGTGGGCAAAGGTTTCTAGAGTGGTTGAAGAGGGAACTATTATTGGTTATCAAGGACAAAGGCGCACCATTTTGATTGCAGATGACAAATGGGAAAACCGATCAGTAATTGTAAATTTACTAGAGCCAGTTGGGTTCACTGTTGTAGAAGCTAGTCACGGTCAGGAAGCATGGGAGCAGGCTCTAGCCTACAAACCAGACATGATTATTACTGACTTAGTGATGCCTAAATTGAATGGATTTGAGTTGATCGAACGTTTGCGTCAGTCTGGGCCATTTAAAAAGATTGCTGTCATCGCTTCGTCAGCCAGCGTATTTGCAATTGACCAGCACAAGAGTATTGATGTAGGTGCAGATGCATTTCTGCCAAAGCCTATAGAAGCTGAAACGCTGCTGGAAATGCTACGGCAATTTTTGCAATTGGAATGGATTTTTGACGTTAAGGTAGACGCAATAAAAAAAATCTCTACAGGTGGTTTGGATAAACAAAATGAGGAGATGATTTATCCTGCCAAAGAGGTTTTACAACAATTACTAGAACTTGCACAGGACGGCGATATTCAAAATATTTTAGAACTAGCTGAACAAATTTCTGCTAACGATAATTTAGATGTTTTTGTCCAACAACTCGTACAGCTTGCTAGTAATTTCCAACTTAAACGTTTGGAAACCTTTATTCAAGAATACATCAACTAACTTCAGTTAAATTTTAATTTTCAACTCATCATGAGAAAATCCCGAAATAACGGATTTATTTTAATTGTGGATGATAATCCGACAAATTTATCTGTCCTGTGTGCAGCGCTCAATAGTGAGGGTTTTCGTTTCCGTGTTGCAGTCGATGGAGAAAGCGCGATCGCTCAAGCCGAACGCAATCAACCAGAGTTGATTTTGCTGGATGTACAAATGCCGGGTATTGATGGATTTGAAACTTGTCGCCGCCTCAAAGCCAATCCTGTCACTGAAAACATTCCGATTATTTTCACCACTGCCTTAGCGGATACGGAAAGCAAAACGAAGGGATTTTCCCTTGGTGCAGTAGACTACATCCCTAAACCGTTTGCACAAGAGGAAGTCATTGCTAGAGTGCGCGTACATTTACAACTCAAACAATTGACTGAATCTTTGGAACAACAAGTTAGCGATCGCACCAAGGCTTTGCAACAAGCGCAAGTCCAACTAGTGCAGCAAGAGAAACTATCAACACTCGGAGAGTTAATTGCTGGCATTGGCCATGAAATCAACAACCCCATCAACTTTATTTCCAGCAATATTCCACCCTTGGAAGAATACATTTCAGGAGTAACCAAGTTGCTCCTACTGTATGAACAGGAGTATCCAAACCCAACAGCCAAAATTACCACTGCTATTAAGGACTTGGATTTGAGCTTCGTTCTCGAAGATATGGGGAAAATTTTGAACTCACTCCACCTAGGAAGTGAACGAATTCAAAACCTTTCTAATTCACTCCGCACCTTCTGTCGTTCGGATAGTGATACCAAAATATTTGCTGATTTACACCAAGGGCTAGATAGTACGTTAATGATTTTGCAACACCGCCTCAAAGCTAATGGCGATCGTCCCCGCATTGAAGTTATTAAAAGTTATGGAGTATTACCAGAAGTAAGCTGCTATATTGGGCAGATGAATCAAGTATTTATGAACATTTTGGCGAATGCAATTGATGCCCTTGATGAAGCTATAACGCTGGGCAAAATGAGCAATCTAATTCCTCAGATTAAAATTGCAACAGAAATATATTCTGAACAATTAGTTGTAATTCGGATTGCTGACAATGGGATTGGTATTCCTGAACGGTTAAAAAAACGTTTGTTTGAGCCGTTGTTTACCACGAAAACCGTTGGGAAAGGTACAGGACTTGGCTTGTCAATCGCCTATGAAATAGTTGTAGAGAAACACAAAGGTGTATTAGATGTAAATTCTCAACCAGGTCTGGGAACCGAGTTTATCATCAGAATTCCCACATAAGAGCAGCATTTAATTGATTACAAAACTGCTGTAGCATTTATCATACTGAAGAGTAAGGAAAAATTTCCTTAATACCTAATCCCTAATTTCTATATAGAGTGAGCGTAACTTTAGATCCTCAATTAATGGCAGAACGCATAGAATCCCTCAAAGCTGGAATAATTGGGGGTCTATCTGTGTGTTTTGCTTTTGCAATCGCTAGTCTTTTGAATAATTTAGTACTAGCAAAGTATTTTCAGATACTCGCAAGTCTGCAAAGTCATGTTAACTGGCACTTGTGGGTGAGTGGTGCAGTTGCAACTTTTACTGGTTTGCTATTTGGTGTCACCTACCGCTACATTATCCGCTCGGATAAAAATCCCCAACTCAAAGTCGGTGGTGTGCTGGCGTTTGGCTTGGTGCGGGGATTAACTCAAATAGAACTTGGCTGGGATTCTAATAGCACAATTTGGCCTTTTTTAGTGTTAGCGGGAGAAAGTTTGTTATGGTTTGCGCTGGCTGCGATCGCTCTTGATATTGCGATTCAACTCCGTTGGATTAAACCTTTTTCATCAATCTAATGTAATTAAGTATAGTTATCTATTAGCTAATATGAAAACTAAAAGATCCCACTATTATCTGAACACTAACGCAACCCTGAGCTAGACTACAAGTGTAATCCCTACATGGCAGGAAACCTTTGTGAAAGCGAGATGGATTATCACAGCAGTTTCAGCAGCACTATTTTTTGGCGGTAGCCTGCTAACATCACTCCGTGATCCTTGGTTTCAAAACTTGCAGCGTCCCGGCTGGTTGACTTTTGAATTTCTCATCCCATTTATTTGGACATTCATTTGGGTCTGTCTGACAATCTCAGCAATTATCGTTTGGGAGAAAACCTCAAAACAGTCTCGTCCTTGGCTGTTGATGGCTATATATGCAGCGATCGCCCTATTAACCTCAGTTTACAGTCCCATTGTAGTAGAACTTCGCAGCCTAACAGGTGGAATGATTGCCGGTGGCTTGGCAACACTTTTAGTCTACATTTTGGCATTTCTGGTTAAACCAATTTCCCAAAAAGCCTCTTGGCTATTTCTACCCTATGCTCTTTGGGGCCCTTTCGGTACTTATCTCACTTGGCTATTAATTCAACTTAATCAGGGCGCAGGCAGCTAAATAAAGGTAACGGAAAAAGACAGGCGATCGCTGGTGTTACCAGCTAAAGAACCTACATATTAAGTAGCTCTCGATACTCGTGCAGCATCAGATTGAAAATTATTATTTCTAGCCAAAAGGATGTTTGGAGGACAAATTTTTCTTGTTAGGTGAGTATTCAGAGCAATTCATTGCTTCTTCGGTGAGAACAATAGAAGGATTTACTGCACATTTTAGATAATGATTATTGGAATAAAAGCTACAGTTTTTACAGGGAAGTTTGTGTGTAGCTTTAGAGGGAAACACCATTTTGTAATCTAAAACTGCCCGGATTTTTCGCAATATTAGGAAAAAAACCATCCAACTAATTATAAAGCCAACAGGAGATAAAGATATCGCTATATCAGTAATAGTTAATTCATGCGTTTGCCCTTGATCTTTTTTTGCTTCACTAACGATTACTTGATGTAAATTACTATTGGTTGCTATGGTTGTTGGTAACATTTGAGTATGATACATATTATTTACCTTTTGCTATTCTTTAGTATCTTTATTTTTGATAGCCGGGTAACTCACTAGTTATTTTAAAAAACATCCTGAATATTATGTTATTGGGGCTGAGTTGGTAACACCGTTTGCCTTGGAATATACAAACTTTCTTTGAGGAATAAAACTCAGCATAATTTTATAAACAAGACTTGAGCTTACCTAAATCATCACAAATTTAGAAATTGTCCATATTTTAGATGCACATATCAAAAAATATGGAAAACAACGATACTTAGAGTTTATGTTTATTGATCTGTTTTTTAATTAACTCAAAATCACTACACATTTTCCAGTATATAAAGTTTGAATGTTTACAAGGATTTAATTATAGGTTTAGCAAAATAAAACTCCTGCCATATCTGTCAAGAGTTTTGCTTATGATTTTAAGTTATATACCCAAGGGAAGAAATTAGCTAATGGGCTTATAATTAGATATTTTTATGGTAAAATATTTAGGAAAATACTTCTAAAAGCTTCTAAATATTCAAAATAACAGGACTTACGCAAAATACCTCTCAAACTCTTATTCCTCCGTGTTCTCTGTGCCTCTGTGGTTCGATTTTCCACCTGTGCGTAAGTCCTAAATAAGACTGTGAGTGGTATAAATATATTCTGTTTCAAGCAAAGTGCATTGCGTATGTCGATAAAATTATAAAATATGCCACTGAGCAATCATAAGCCAGGAAGTTTCAAGAACTTTTCAGCTTCTAAATTTAAAGTGTGGATGGAGTTTTTTATTGATAAATAAAGAATTATTTGTTAATACCTTTCAAAATTTGCTTGGCAGCATTAACACCTGAGATTGCAGCTCCTTCCATAAAACCTTGCCATTCATAAAATGAGTTAGTATGTTCTCCTGCAAAGTAAATGTTATCTACTGATTTGCCTTCATTACCAGCAATTGTTGTAAAGTAACCAGGTTGGTTACAGGTGTAACTTCCTTTGGTGAGTGGATTTAACGACCAGTTTTCTAAATAAGCTAGATATTCGGTATTTTTAATCCGTACAGCCGAAATATCTGCGCCAGGGAAGACAAACTTCAGGTCATTAATAAACTTAGCAGTTTCTCGTTGAAGATTTTTTGGGTTAAGTCTTGCACCTAAATTGCCACCAGCGTAATCAGTTAACACTGCTCGGCCATATGTAGCTTTACTAGGGTTAGTTTCCCAAATACCTTGAAGGTTGGCAAGATCAGCATAGGCACTACCATTACTACCAAGGATATTCCAAGGACGACCATTGAAACCTACCATCAGTTTTGAGTTAGTTCCATAGACTAAATTATTAATCGCATCAAGTTTCCACTGTGGTAGTTGAAGCCCTTTTAAATCTACTTCGCGCAGAGTTGAGAAAGGAAGAGAAAATACAACAGCATCAAACTTTTCACTAAGACCATTGCTAAAAACTAATTCAATTTTACTAGCACTATCTTTCCTGGCAGCAATCAGCTTTTTACCATACTGAATCTGCCCTGGTAAACGGTTTTTTAAACCTTCAACAATCTGTTGATTGCCTCCAATAACATGATAGCGTTCATCGCTAAATACACCAAAAGGCTTAAACTTTGAGCGTCTATCTGCATGAATAAATAGTAAAAAATTTAAACAGTTTTGTTGGTCAATTTCTCGACCATATTCACTAATATATGCGGATTTAATTACATTTTTGAGTAAAGTTCCCGCTCCACGACTATCAAGATAATCTTGGAGATTAGTCAAATCCAGTAGTCGCTCAGATACAGTGAAGTTATCCGCAGTAGGTTGTTTCAGAGTGCGTAAATCAACTCTCATTGCGGTAACAAAATTTCGGAATTCATCAACTACTGCTGATTCCCGATAACGCTGACCATTAAAGTAATAAAATACTTCACCTGGTTGCTTTGATAAATCTTCGACTTCTAACTTAAATTCGCTTACATATCCTAAGATTGTTTTGTGCAGATTGTCTATAAACTCGCCGCCTCTTTCGGCAACTTGACCAGGGAAGACACCATCAAGTGAGTAGCAACGTCCTCCTGCTCGGTCACTAGCTTCGTAAATAGTAGCTTTAATTCCTTGACGTTGAAGTTCGTAGCCACAAGCAAGTCCTGCTAAACCAGCACCTACAATAGCTATCTTTGCATCCACTGATGAAGGTGCGGCTAAAGTACGATGAAAATAACCAGACCCTACACCAATTGTCCCACCCAATATTGTCAATTTCCCTAAATCAGTCAAAAATTGTCGCCGCTTAGTTTTACGCAATGACATCAGTTTTTTAAGTTGATCAATGCGCTCAATGCCTTCACTCGTTGAAATATCATGCTTTTGACAATAGCTGACAATCCCAAGTGTGTTGGCTAATTTTCTAAATATTGGTGAATGGCTCATTACTTATATACAACTTTAACTAGTTTTTTAGGAAAACTTTCTATTTATTTATCTGTTTACAAGTATAGATTTGATCTATATAGTTACTTTAAAGAATTAACCTTTATAAGATAAAGTTTTAATATTTTTTCAATTACTAACTGAATTTTATTGATTTTTCAATAACTTCAATGCATTATTCAAGTACTATCCAGATTTGCAAAAAAGAAGTTGCGTAAATTCTGAATACTTTTACAAGCGATCGCTTGGTAAATAGACTTGTACTGTAGGGGCACAGCAATGAGCATTGCTGTGCCCCTACAAAAGATATCTTTCAAAGAAATGAAAACTGCTGTAAAAATTACGAATTACGGATTTTTAAAGATCGGTGTTTGTAACGGACTATGCATAGTAGAACAATTAGTAATACAAGCGCTTTGATCATTGATGGCTCCACTACTCTCTTCATTTCCGTAGGGATTGTAGGAGTAAGATTACACGGAATCTCAATGATCTGTGTGTGATCAGAACCATTACTACTGGGAGTCAGATCGCATTCGCCTTGGCTGTTGAGAGATAAAGGTGCATTTTCTGAAGAAACAGGTGTTTGAGCTGATGCACTATCGCCATCCAGTAGGAGAAGCAAAATTAAACCAAGACCCCCAATTCCGATTATTGGCCAGAGTGGAAAGGAATCAGGACTATCTTGTACCAAAACATCTCCCACAGAGGCGGGGAAAGTACCGAAGCTCATCGCTTCTCCATCCAACGCTACTGGATTATCACTCAGCAAAATATCTCCTGGGATATCTTCTCCCAATAGCTGACTAAATTCCTGTGGAACCGCGTTATTGGGACGTCCGAATTCCCCACCATTTTTGGAGTATGGAAAGGATAGTACTTCAAAGATTCTCTGTTGGAGTTGATTCGGATTTCCAGAACTCAACGCATCCAAGCCTGTTGAAATTTTATCTACATAGAAATTCGTCATCTCTGGCGACAGACCTAGAGACTGAATCTGCTCTTTAATGTTGGAAATTTTTGAGGCTTCTTCAAATAGAAGTCGTCCGTATGACAACTTCAAGTCTAGTAATCCATTCCGGAGGCTGACCGAGTTATTGGTTCCGGAGTATGGTGACCAGTAAAACTGCTTGGTTATATGTCCGAGTCCTTCTATTGGATTTCGATCAATAGGTTGTCCAAGAAGGTATTGAGATCCATCCATGATTGCGGGAGATTCGTTTCTCCAAAATGAGGCGAAAGGCACGGCAGAGAGATTGGGATTGTTACCGTAAAAGCTAGCAAAGTTCTGGAAGTTTTCTTCCCCACCGGCTGCTCGGATCAGGAGGTTTTGATAGCTAGCGCCGTCGTTTAAATCCAGTAATCGCTGGATTACTGATCCAGTTTTATTGCAAGTCAGGCCAAATCCCACATCACATCCAGGAATGACTCGCATCTGGCTCAGATTCTGGTTATTGAGTTGGTATTGGAGATACTCAGACTCCAGTCCTTGTTGGATACCATAGCGTCCAATATTGAGCTGTGCAAAAGTAGGCTGACAGGTAGTGAGTACTACTGCAACAGATGAGAATACGATGGTCGCAAACCGAACTGTCTTCTCTACAAGACGCTGTGCCAACGGCATTGCAATTCTTTGAACAATTGATTTAGGCAAGATGCACCTCCACTAAATGACAGCAATTTCATTGGTTGTTCACGTCCCTCTTTCAGTCCGTGGGGCCGATATTAATAGCTTCAGGAATTCAACGAGTCGCAACAATACGGCAGACTCATCGAGTCTGCGAACAGTGTTCCTCTCATGGGTAACTAGAATTGGAGATTGGGAGAAAATTTCTTTAGGAGTTGAGTGAGGTTTGAATCCCCAATCTCCAGTCCTCAAGTTCAACTCTTAGGTAAATCAATGTTGATCGTGATTCCAGTACCCTTGAGATTTCCTGATGAGAGTGTGTGATATAAGACCAATGCCCGGTTTGGTTGGTCAAAAATAAACCCACGACGTGTGGGTTTGATCTTCCCTTCTTTTACTAAGGAGACAAAAGCTTCTAAATACCTACGTATACCTTGACGGTTCTCTTGACTATTATTCATATGACGCTTAATCAGCATCATAAAGAAGTCCAAACTCCGATTTTCCTGTCCCTGAATCAGACTGCCCTCATCTAAGAAGGAACTTGCTATAAGTCTGCCATCGACTTGTTTAACCTTAAATAAGGTAAAGTAACGCCCTTCTTTTTTAGGATTGTTCGCATAACAGACCCAAGAACCCTCTTGAGTCTGTGTAAAACCTTGTTCGGCAAGGTAAGAAAGCAAAGAATTACTTGCCTTGGTTTGTAGTGGAGGCAATAAATCCTCAATGGGATCTAAAGAGCAAATCTTCTGCGTTGTTTTCTGTTGAGAAGCAGCAGGAGTCTCTTGGGTATAGATACGCAGGGGCTTTTCATTAGACATTGCCATAGTAGACATCGCTGCGATCGCAGATATTTGGAAAGCGATCGCTCCAAACAAACGAACAATGATATTCATGTTTTCCTGTTACTCTTAGTGACGTTGTTAATAATCTAGTCGTTACTAAATCATTTGTTAGATTTTAATGTTTGCCTCATTTGATAGAGGTATCTTAAATTTTCAGCCATAAAATAGGGATTTTATATTAGGTAACTAACCACAAAGAGAAATCAATATCTAAATAAAACACGCAATATTAATGTCTTATTGGCAAGACAAACTTGGCTTTTCGATATTTTTACATATACGAAAAACGCCTGAATTAGTGTCAAGTTTTTCCTATTTATTCTTGTCTAAATTTTAAGAGGTTTTGATACCTTATTAGCTAGCTTTAATAATTACTAAAATAGGGATTTTTTAGCTATTTAGTACCTTATATAAGCAAATTTTCAAAAGCTCTGTGCTTTGCAGATTAGCATTTTTGTACATTTTTTGAGTGTGTTGAATAACTTTTTGTTTTTTGGAGGTAGCACACCTAACTAGCTGTTTCCGCATGGTTACAATTTAATGTATAAAATAATATCTCCTGACAGTAAAATAATATTACCATGAGCTTGATATATGCAACAGTATTGTGGACAGTTATCAAAGTTGTACACGCTGGATTGTAACTACCTGTTCATTAAATTTCATGGCAAATAGCTGAGAGTCAAAATTAATTTACTTATACATCGTTAGTATTTTAAAATTTAGTACTTTTGTTCTTAAGTTAGTACTACTATGTTTTAAATATAACTTTTTTAGGGGAAATATACGGAAAATTAATATATTCTTGTTGCTGGATCAGCCTGATTTTCTGAACTTTTAGCTACAAGCGATCGCACCAAACAAAGTTAAAAGCGTCTAAGGCTTAGATTCCCGAACTATATATTGCCACGACAAAAGAGTATGCCCTGAAATTTGCCCTGTAGATAGAGAAATATCCTGAGCGCAGTTGGTATATTTAGAAATTCGAGTAGTAACAAGCTTTGACTACAATTAAGATATTAACTTGGTCTTTCTTTTCACAAGCCTTGGCAGTATGAATGTGGAATTTTTTAATAGGATTCCTTTGATGCCTTTAATATTACTATGGCTGGCTTACACTCTCCTGGGATGGTATCTTGCTGCTCATCATATTGTTTGGTTGGTAGGAGCTTTTGTTGCTGCTATGGTTATAGCTGTAGTGCGAAAAAGTTTTTCTTGGTTAGAGCGTTTAGTTGAATTTGGGTCTAAGACTCTAGCTGTCATATTATTTTTAAGTATATCAATTGCTTTTGTAGCAACTTGGTCGCTATTCTTAAGCCTTTTTATCATCCCCTTGGCAAGTACACTTTTAGCTGATTTAGAAATGCGCTTTTCTGGCTTTAAGAAGCTAGATTCGTTTTGGGTTTTAACAGTCATAGCTGTATTGGGTTTAGTAATGGGAGAATTAATAGATATTCTACTTTTTCCCAGTAGCAGATACTAAAGGATTAAGGATAAAAAAAGATTTTTATTATTAAGTAGGGACGCACATTTATGTGCGTCCCTACTTAATTTAAAGTTTTAGGCGATCGCTGTCTCTAGCTGTCTGATAAAACCAAGCACGATTGGCCACTATTAGTCAATCATTCTTTAGATTACTATAAATCCAACTTACGGAAGACGTTTTATTGAATCAGATATCCTAGCCTATTACCAGAATTAGGACAAACTAACAATGTAAATACTTCTGGTAAAAATCGGAGGTAGATAGGGAATATTTGGGCCTTAAGAACAAACAGGGAAACAGTTCCTTGTTTCAGATTAAATTGCCAAAGATAGACATTGTCTAGCAAGAGAAATGTAAGCGATCGCTGTAGGGAGATTGATCTGTATGTGGCGTGGTGGATATTACCGTTTGAAGGCATATTATTGATGATTGTCATTTTTGAGTCACATTTGTTTTGAACTATAGAGATATAGGTAAAACAGTGCAAACAAAGATGAAACAAAGCGGCGAGTCGCCACTCAACATTAATAAGGAAGTAACGTGAGTAGACGTAAAGACTACAGTTTGCTTCAGCAGACAGGAACAGATCAAGTAGCAGCACCCAAGCCATCGCTGACATTATCAGATGCAGTGGCTCTGATTGTCGGTATTGTGATCGGGGCGGGGATTTTTCAAACCCCGGCTCTAGTGGCAAGTCAAGCAGGTAGTGATATTGCCGTACTATTTCTTTGGCTAATGGGTGGCGTGGTATCTCTAGTAGGAGCGCTGTGCTATGCAGAGTTGGCCACTGTCTATCCCGATGTTGGAGGTGTCTACTATTATTTAAAACGTGCATTTGGGCGGGGAGTCGCCTTTTTATTTGCCTGGGCGCGAATGACAGTGATTCAAACTGGTTCTATTGCCCTGTTAGCATTTGTTTTTGGCGATTATGTTTCTCAGATATGGCGGCTAGGAACGTTTTCGTCTTCTATTTATGCAGCTATAGCGATCGCATTTTTAACTGCTTTGAACATCATCGGTTTGCAGCAGGGTAAGTGGACGCAAAACTTGCTGAGTGCTGCGAAAGTTCTGGGTTTGTTGCTGGTAGTAATTCTTGGGCTTACCGCCATTCCTAATTCTGCTGCTGCCGCCCCTGTAGAATCTGCATCATCAGGAACGTGGGGGCTAGCTATGGTATTTGTGCTATTGTCCTATGGCGGTTGGAATGAGGCGGCTTACATCTCAGCAGAAATTCAAGATGGACGACGTAATATTGTACGATCGCTAATGTGGAGTATTGGCATCATCAGTGCCATTTACTTACTCATCAATCTCGCTTACCTGCGGGGACTGGGATTAGCAAATATGGCACAGTCTGAAGCAGTAGCAGCAGATTTAATGCGCTCTCTTTGGGGTGAACCGGGAGCCTTATTCATTAGTGTATTGATTGCGATCGCTACTTTGGGAGCAACCAACGCTACAATCTTTACCGGAGCGCGTACCAATTTCGCACTGGGACAAGATTTTTCGCTATTTGGTTTTATGGGACGATGGCAACAACGTCCTAGTAGTCCTATCCATGCCTTATTATTGCAAGCTGCGATCGCCTTAGCACTGGTTTTTTTAGGCACGCTCACCCGCAAAGGCTTTGAAACAATGGTGGATTACACCGCCCCAATATTTTGGTTCTTCTTTTTGCTTTCCGGCATATCACTACTGGTATTGCGAATCCGCGAACCCCACATAGTGCGTCCATTCCGCGTGCCATTTTATCCTTTTACACCATTACTGTTTTGTGCCGTCTGCGGTTACTTGCTCTACTCCAGCTTGGCTTATACAGGTGTGGGAGCAGTTGCAGGTGTTTTAGTTGTAGCAGCAGGTATCCCCGTGTTGTTCTGGAATAACTATCGCCAAGGTAAGACTTAATATTTTGGATTTTGGGACTTTCTGCGGAAAGCTACACGTAGTTTGCTTCCACAAAGTGGTACGGCTACCAAACAATTTTGGATTGTATAACCCAAACTATAAGCAATTCAAAATTCTATGAATATCAGTTGTTTTACTAACTACTGACCACAAGCTACTGAATAAAGGAGAAAATTCATGAACTTCAAAAAAATTCTGTTTTTAATGGTTACAGGGGTTAGTATTACCAGCTTGGGAATTTCTGGATGTACACCGCAAGGCACAGACTTACAAGCCGGGACACAACCTTCTCCTTCTACTTTGACGGGTCAGACCGAAACCGAAGCACCAGCTACGACAACTCCTACAACTCAACCACAAGAACGCGCTGGCGATGTTCCCTACGTACCTACACCACAGCCAGTGGTAGATGCAATGTTAAAAGTGGCAAAAGTGGGTAAGAATGATGTGCTTTATGACCTTGGCAGTGGTGATGGAAGAATTGTCGTTACTGCGGCGCAAAGGTATGGTACGCGCGGTGTCGGCGTAGATATCAACCCTGAACGCATTCAAGAAGCTAATGAGAATGCCAAGAAAGCAGGAGTAACAGATCGCGTGAAGTTTGTCCAGCAAGATTTGTTCACCACTGATTTTAGTGAAGCAACAGTACTTACACTTTACTTACTGCCAGAGGTCAATGCCAAACTCCGCCCGAAGATATTGAGTGAACTCAAACCTGGGACTCGTGTTGTCTCTCACGCCTTCGATATGGGTGATTGGAAACCAGAGCAGACCCTGACTGTAGATGGCAAAACTATTTACTATTGGGTAGTTCCTGAAAATGTGCCAGAGAATTTACGTTAGGGAATAATAGCATTGCCCCTGAGATATCTCACCCTGGTTTTGCATAAGCTATCCCTCTCTTTAGTAAGGAGAGGGATCTCCCATAGGACAAGGTGAAGTTTTAGAGGACTTTTGGGGAATCGCATAACTTGTGCTTACACCGTAGCTCCTTGGCAAGAAGAGGAGTTGAAGATGAAATGTACTTTATGTAAACGAAAACCTTTGTAATTTTAAATTACCTCTATTGGGGGTTGACAACAGCAAATTTAGATATCAGAAAAAATAATCTAAAATCAAAAATTTTAACTGAGTGCAAATTCCAGCAAGGGCAGCTTAGGCATAAAATATGATAGGGTTAAAAGGAAAGAATGCTTTAATTACAGGTGCAACTTCAGGTATTGGTCAAGCGATCGCTATCAGACTTGCTCAAGAAGGGTGCAACATCGCTATCAATTACCGTAAAGACCCGGAAGGCGCGGCAGAAACGGAAGAGATGGCATTGCAAAAAGCCTGCGGCAACATCGAAAATTGTGGTGTGAAGTCGCTACCGGTTCAGGGAGATGTCTCCCAAGAATCAGACATTGTTGAGATGGTCAACACCGTAGTAAATGAATTTGGCAGTGTAGATATTTTAATCAACAATGCTGGTATTCAAACAGAAAGTCCGTCCCATGAAGTTACCACAGCAGACTTTGACCGGGTAATTGCAGTTAATCTCCGGGGTGCTTATCTCTGCGCCCGTGAAACTATTAAACACCTCCTGTCTGTTAATCGTCCGGGGGTGATTATTAATATTTCTAGCGTTCACGAAATTATTCCGCGACCGATGTATATCAGTTATTCCATTAGCAAAGGTGGTATGGAAAACCTAACCAAAACTTTAGCATTGGAATATGCCAACCAAGGTATTCGTGTCAACGCCATTGCCCCCGGAGCAACAGTCACGCCAATAAATCAAGCCTGGATAGATGACCCCGAAAAAAAGGCGATCGTAGAAAGTCACATTCCGATGGGGCGTGCTGGCTCCTCAGAGGAAATGGCAGCCGCAGTAGCTTTTTTAGCTTCGGATGAAGCCGCCTACATCACCGGACAAACCCTATTCGTAGATGGTGGATTGACTCTATATGCTGACTTCCGAGAGAGCTGGTCAGCTTGAAAAAGAGGCAAGGGAGTAGGGAGTAAGGGGGATAGAACAGAAAGGGGATTCGCCCTTTCTCCCTGCCTGTTCGTTGAGGTAGGCTTGCGTACTTTCCACAATTAAGCCGATACATACCATTAGTGGAATTAAACGCCTATGACTAGCGCGATCGATAAGAACAGTCTGCTGGAAGCAGAAGCCTGGGAATTGTTGGAAGAGTCGATAATTTATTACCAGGGAAAACCCATTGGTACTGTAGCCGCCAGAGATGCGGAGTCAGATGCACTCAATTACGATCAGTGCTTTCTCCGCGATTTTGTTCCTTCTGCCTTAGTGTTTCTCATGAACGGCAAAGCAGAGATTGTGCGTAACTTCTTAGTAGAAACACTGAAATTACAAAGTCATGAAAAGCAGATAGACTGCTTTGAACCAGGAGCGGGATTAATGCCTGCAAGTTTCAAAGTACATTCTAATGGGAATGAGGAATTTTTGGTCGCTGATTTTGGTGAACTGGCGATCGCTCGCGTTCCCCCAATTGATTCTTGTATGTGGTGGATTCTCTTGCTACGCGCCTATGAAAAAGCTACAGGTGATTTAACTCTAGCGCGTCAGCCAGATTTTCAAGCAGGAATCAAGTTAATTTTGGATCTTTGCTTGGTACATCGCTTTTCCATGTACCCAACAATGTTAGTTCCCGATGGCGCATTTATGATTGACCGTCGCATGGGAGTCTACGAACATCCTCTAGAAATTCAAGTCTTATTTTATGCGTCTCTCAGGGCTGCTAGTGACTTGCTTTTACCAGATGGGGATGGCGATACCTACCTTGGCAAAGTCAATAGGCGATTGGGATCTTTGAAATATCATATCCGTAACTATTACTGGCTAGACCTGAAGCGATTGGGGGAAATTTATCGTTACAAGGATAACGAATTTGGTAAAGAAATTGTTAATAAATTCAACATCAACTCAGAATCAATCCCGACTTGGTTGACCGAGTGGTTGCCCGAAACTGGAGGATATTTAGCGGGAAATCTCGGGCCGGGACGGATAGATTTTCGCTTTTTTGCTCTGGGAAATCTGATGGCAATCTTAGCTTCCTTAGCAAGCGAAAAAGAATCTCAAAGCATTATGAATTTATTTGCCCAACGTTGGCAAGACTTGATCGGCTATATGCCTGTTAAAATCTGCTTTCCAGCAATGGATGGTTTGGAGTGGAGAATTGTTACAGGATGTGATTCTAAAAACAGGGCTTGGTCTTATCACAACGGTGGTAACTGGCCCGTTTTGCTGTGGTTATTTACTGCGGCGGCACTGAAAGCAGGTCGAACAGAACTTGCCCAAGCAGCAGTAGCTATTGCCGAAAGGCGTTTATTTAAGGATAAATTCCCGGAATACTACGATGGGAATAATGGTCGTTTGATTGGGAAAGAAGCTAGAGTATATCAAACTTGGAGCATTGCCGGCTTGCTAGCAGCCAAAAAACTGCTGGAAAATCCAGATTACTTGGAATTAATCAGCTTTACAGAGGGTCTTGAAGGCCCAGGCTGTAGCCTATAGGTACTGATTGCGGCGCAAGGCGATGATTTAGCCGTTGTACTTATACAGGATGCCTCTGCTAAGAAGTACCGTAACTCTTGGAGATGCTATGCCTAGCTTGCTTCTCCAAAGTGAGTACGCAAAGGTAAACTTTAAAGCTTCAAATGCCGGATAACTGATACACTATATCGTAAGAGGTATCTGAAGTGTCATACTCAGTAGTATCACAAGATAGTCTTTGCATCATTAACACGTTTTAACGTGTATAAACCATGAAAACTACTTCAGATTTAATTTCAGAATTTGAACAATTATTCAGACAAAAATTACAACTAAATAATTGTAAGCTCAGAAAGAAAAGACAAGAGAATAATTATGAAATTATTACTCCAGCTAAAGATATTTTCTTGATGTACTGGTCTGAATTCCCAGAAATCAATTTAATATATCAAGCTATAGGGGTACGCACTCAGCAGACTAGTGTTTATGAAAAAGCTATCCGCTCCCATATTAGTTCTAGTCTGAGTAGTATCCAAGAGAACCCTCACTCGGAAACACCATTATTGGTAAAATAACGAATATTTAGATAATACAGAAAATATTTCCTAAACTCTCGCCAATTTTTGTAATAGAACTGGCGAGATTTTTTCAGCGAAAAGCTGTTTATCAAGAGATAAAAATGCAATCCGAAAAAAATCAAGATCAGCCAGATTATAAAGCCTTGTTAGCAAATGCAAAACAAGCCTTAAAACTTGAATACCAGAAATCAGCTGCTTTAGCGTCCCAACTGCAAGCCATAAAAACTCAGTTAGAGCAAGTTCAAGCTGAAAATAAAACTTTAAGGGAAAGTCCTTACGAAGACGTAATTAAGCATTTTGAGGCGCGGACTCAAGCAGCAGAAGCACTAGCACTAAAAACAGAAGTACGTCAAAGATTCCTTGAAGCCAATGGTTGTAAGGATGATCAAAGCTTCAATGCTCTATGGGATAGCATTAAAAATAAGATTCAGATCCAAGACGGTGAAGTGAGAATTGTTGCTCAAAATGGTACTCCTAAGTTCACCTTAACGGGCAACATGATGACTTTGGGGGATTTTATTCAATCCCTCAAACAAGACCCGATTTCTGGAAAGTTTTTCTACAATTAAAAAGCTAAATAAATTAAAGCCTCTTGCTAGAAGCAGACTAGAGATTGTAGCAGAAAATTATTCATCTTCATCTCCTGGCGGTCGTTCGCTCTCGCTTTGTTGGGCGTTCCACTCCAAAACAATGCGCTCTAACATTTCAGGCTGGGTACAATTATTAACATCGGCGTACATTTGAATCAACTGCCTCACTTTAGGACTAATGTGCCGAATCTCTAGTTGCTTACTTTGCATCATGTTCGTTAACCTTTAGTGTCTATTACATTATGTTGAATCATTCAACTATGTCTGTTGCAATAAATTTTGTTAAATTATGCAATCCCTGCATTTAAGACCAATACGCTTGGGTTAAAGTTAAAACTCCTTGTTAAAGTCAATTTTTTTTAGTCACAATTCCCACAGTTATTGCACCCCAACCCCTTCCCTTCTCACAGTTCCTCAACCTGGCGGAACTGCTTCTTCAAAGGGACGGATAATTGCAGGCGCTGGTGTAACTTCTGGTTTAAAAATTCCCTGCAATGCTTCTTCTAATGTTTGTGCCATGACAATCCGGTTTTCGTAAGCCACAATTACCCGCACCAAAGTTGGCAAACTATTCTGTGTGGCTTCTAGATAGATTGGCTCAACATACAGCAGCGATTCTTCAATGGGAATTACTAGTAGATTGCCTTGAATGGCTTTCGATCCTTGGCGATTCCACAGAGAAATTTGCTGAGAAATTACTGGGTCTTGGTTAATCCGCGCTTCGATTTGTTCTGTACCGTAGACCAGTCTTTCTTTGGGAAAAGTATATAAGAATAACCTACCGTAGTTTTCTCCATCCGATCGCGCCGCTAACCAAGCGATTAAATTAGTCCGTTGCCTGGGAGTGTAGGGTAAAAGCAGGATAAATTCTTCAAAGGGTACGGTGGGTAGACTAGTAATCAAATAATACGGCTCTACCGGACGGGCTTCACTGCCATAGATTTCGTTAGGAATCTGCCACTGGTCTTCCCGATTGTAAAATACCTGGGGGTCAGTCATGTGGTAGGTCATCAAGCGCTCAGATTGAATTTTGAAAAAGTCCACCGGATACCGGATATGACTGCGGAGAGTAACCGGCATGGCACTGAGCGGTTTGAAGGTGTTGGGAAATATCCTTGACCAAGTAGCAATAATCGGATCGCTGGAATCTGCAATATAAAAATTAACACTGCCATTGTAAGCATCAATTACTACCTTGACCGAGTTACGAATGTAGTTGATACCGTCGCTAGCAGTGTCTGAGTAAGGATAGCGATCGCTTGTTGTGTAAGCATCAACAATCCAGTAAAGATAGCTGGGATTACTTGGAAAATCTTGATTAGCAGCAGCAGCAACTAAATAAGGATCGCTGTCAAATTTCAGAAAAGGTGCGATCGCTCGAATTCTTTGCTTGACATTTCGCCGGAATAGTACCCTTGTATCTGGCAAAAAGTCCCGCGTCAGCACCATCTGCCAATCTTTCAAATACATGGCAAATAACCACCGTCGCCATGTTGAACCAATTTGAACTCCACCCAGACCATCGTAAGAGTTGTAAACATTGTCACTACCACTGGGGTAGTCTAGCTCTCTAACTCTTGTGCCAGTCATTACATAACTATTAGCTATTTCACCGTAATAAATCCGTGGTTGCCCAATGGGAATACTGTCACGAATCGCTGGACTCGAAGTTGTGAGGGCGCTACTGTTACCGCTAATATCTTTAACAAAATATTCTGGTAGCCCACCCGCTCCAACTGTATTAACTGGGCTAACAGTAAACCCGAAACCGTGGGTATAAATTAAATGACGGTTAACCCACGTTTGAGCTTCCTGTGGTACGCCAGTGTAGTCTAATTCTCGTGCGGCAATCAGTACCTGCCGACGTTCTGTTGCTTCAGCTGCTTCCTGCTTAGGTTCTGGTGGGTTTTGAGGGGCTGATGGTCGGCGTGAAGTTACATCTGTTTTTAGAGTATACCGATCAATATCGGCATCGGGGAACCGATAATATGGCCGAATTTGTTGCAGCTGACGGTTAGTTTCTAAAAGCGGTCGCTGATCCCAAAGGCGAATATTCCGAATTGTCAAGTCATTGTTTTGAATATCAGCTTCAGTCAGCATTCCTCGAGGGTTGAAGCCTCTGGAATCGATTGCCTCTAAATCGAATGCTTGGCGAGTCAAAGCGATAGTTCGCTGAATGTAGGGTTGCTCTCGTTGCAATTCATTAGGTAGGACAATTAAATATTGCACTACAGCAGGTAAAACAGTGTCAGCTAATATAACTAGTACTAAATAAACCCCTAATCCGTAAAATACTAAGCGACGATACTGGGATTTGGATTTCCAGAAAAACGTTCGCCAAAGTAGGTAAGTTGCGATCGCTACTGCCACAATACACAAGACGGTATAAGCTGGCAACTGGGCTATTACATCCGTATAACTTGCACCATAAGTTACTCCACGGGTAGAATACACCAGTTCATAGCGACTCAGCCAATAACTCAGAGCTACTACCAGCATCAACAAGCCACCCATACCGGATAAATGACGCTGCTGCTGGGGCGAAAAACCAGGGAAAATCCCCTGACTCAAACTGTCAGCTGACAAAAGATAAGTAAGGCTAACGGCGACGAAGCCATACAAACATAATCCCATCAGCCAGAGTTCTAGCAGTTCCCAAACAGGTAAGAAAAATACGTAAAAGCTGATATCTCGACCAAATAAAGGCTCAGTGCTGTTGAAAAGGGTGGGGTGAAAATATTGCAGCACCTTTGGCCAGTGTTGGAATAGGATGAAGGCAAAAATGGGACTGAATACAGCCGCGATCGCAGTTAATAAAAATTGGGGATAGATTAAGATTGCGATCATTACTCCCCCAATTAAGCCGATATACCAGACTTGAGAAACAATCTGTCTGAAGAGTTGCCAAATTGTCTCTGGCCGAAATAGAGAGGGAATGGGTAGACTAGCCTGATTTACTGGAGAATTCCAGTAAAAAAGAGCAATTTGACCATAGTGAGCTAGCATTAACCCAATCAAAAAGCTTAATACCACAGCTAAGGGTAATAACCAGCGCAATCTAAATGGTTTCAAGCGTTGTGGCGTAACTGTCTGGATTTCGTTGCGTCTTGAATAATGAGGAGTGAGAAAATTTTTTAATTCACTGCTCAGTTCTGCCTCCTCACGCCTGACTTCCTCAATCTTCAAAGACGGGGAATATTTTAGCCGTTGTGCTACGGCCAGATTTAGCAGTAGATAGGCAGCAGTTACCCCAGCCACTACTATCCATAAAACACCGCGAGTTACCACCCTCAACAAAAATACTTGGAGGTAGCCGACTTCCTGAAACCAAAAAATCTCCGCTCCCAAGCGGGAACCCAGATTCAGGAGTAGCCACAACCCGAAGAATACAATTAGTAGTCTAAAGCCCCATTTCCAATACATTCCGTAGCAGCCAAACTATCTGCAAAGTCAACTTCACTGCATTAAGGAAAGTATTTGGTACTTTCCCAGAAGTTATTACTACTTTCTACAATAGCTGAATTCAGCAACGCCTCAAAGTTTATAGTGGAAACTAAAATAAATTACCTTTGAATCTGGGATGTTGCAGTTCTGAGCATGAGTATCGAGTTCAAAGAGGAAGCATAGACGTACAGGGCTTGTCGTCTTCACCTCGCTATATTATTCTTTGCGATCGCACTATTAAAAACTATCTCTAATATTTCCGCGATAGAAGATGCCCAAATGAGACTATGAGGTGCGAGTTTGAGAAAAGGTGCAAAGATACGTAATTTAAGAAGAACGCCAATTCTCTATTTGCAAGCTGGGTACTCTTTGATATTCTCTAATATTAGATGTTACAACAATATGATTGTGAGTTAGTGCTGTTGCTGCGATCAACATATCATAAGAACCAATAAAATTACCTGCTGTTTTCAAAATACTTCTAATTTGGGCAGCAAGTTATGCTTCTTCCACACCAAAAGGTAAAATTGTAATCGAACCTAATAATGCTTCAATCACTGATTGAATTTTCAAGGCACGTTGGGGATTGATTGCTAATCCGTACTTTACCTCCATTACTGTTAAGGAGGAAATAAAAATATCAGTGGGAGTTGTAGGCTTTAATAGCTTGAGAGTATTTTGTTCTCCCTTGACAAAATTACTAATTACGCAGGTATCGAGTAAGTAACCCATGATTACAAATGGATTTCGTTAGGTGGTAGTAGTTCGTCTCGGTAGGATTCAAAAATGATACTTTCTACTACACCTTGATGTTGCATAATTGTTTCTGGCCAAGTCATGGCTTTTGTCTCTAAGAAAGTAACAAAGACTCTGCTTTCAGTAATACCTTGTGGCGTTTCAGCTAGTTCAATTTTGCCGTTTTTATAAATTCCTTCAATGGTTCTTAGCATTTTTGTTTACCTCCTATCTGATTTCTAGTAGCATTTCTTGCTGCTCTACCGACGCTCTGTAATTGCACTGTACCAGATTTCATGATCTCCTTTGCCTTGCCGTTCAAAGTAGCACCCAACTTCTGAAAGCATCTTTTTCAACTCAGGAGTAAACGACGCACCCATCTATGAAGCCACCTGAATCAACTCTTGTCGATGGCTGGTTAACTCAAAGGTGATAGAACCCACATAGTCACGAGGGACAATTTTGTTGATAACGATCAGTTCTGGAATTATTTCTCGCAGCTTTTGCGTCAGAACCTCAATCGTAGAAGCTTCTGTTACCAATCCAGGTACATTATCACTAGTTGCTACCCAAACTTCTGCGTCTGAATCCCAAAATACTTCAACCTTAAATGTGATTTGTGCCATTATTGAGTGCTTACAACGTAGTTCCAGTTTAGAAAATCGTAGGGGCACGGCAATGCCGTGCCCTTATCAATGTGTTGCATCTCAACGCGAATTGATATTTATGACATAACACAGGGTTTGAAATCAAAAAGGGATGTCAAACAGGAAATCTCCATCGTCAAAATTATGTTGCGGGTTTTCTGGATCATCTGCCCAACGCTGGGGATTATTTAAAATATATTCTCGGATATTATCTAGAGATTTTTGTTCTCTTCCAATGTGTTCATAAAAATTTCGTTGCCAGATTGATTGTCCTTTGGTCTGCCAAATTATATTAATGCGTTTGGTGACAACGCCTTTATAGCTACGAATAACTGTAGAAATAGAACCATGTAAAGGTTTACCGAATTTTTCTGTGTTGTGGGCGAGATGTTGATTGAGGGCACAACAATGTTGTGCCCCTACAGGTTTATCGGTGATGATTAAGATGCCGTGTAGATGGTTAGGCATGACTACAAAGGTATCTAATTCAATATGGGGAAAATGATCGGGTATTGTTTGCCAGTAGTTGAAGGCAATATGACCTAAATAATTTAATTGCATTTCGCTTTTAACCACATTACCAAATAAACATTGCCGCGCTTTGGTGCAAATGGTGATGAAATATGCGCCAGATTGGGTGTAATCGTACCCTTTTAAGCGAATAGAATGGCGATGATGTATTTGTGGATCATAAGCCATGAATTTTTATATTTAGTTATTAGCAATATGTGTTTATTTTAATCGATGATTTTTATTTGCACCTATATACAAAACGTAGGGGCACGGCATTGCCGTGCCCTCTAACCCATTTGGCATCTCAACGATAAATAATATTGTTTTGCACGATGCATATTAAATTTGAATGATACTAATTCTTTTACGGGAAATTACAAATAAATTATTGGTTGGGGTGAACAGTTGTATCAGGGCACAACAATGTTGTGCCCCTACGCAAGATATTTGTGGTAGCTTTAGTTTGCAGGTTTGTGAAGATAAAATAATAAGGAAAATATTCGCCCTTGAATCACCATTATTGAGCCTTGGATCTCGTATGTTGCGGTTCCAAACACGAAGTTTTGAGTTCAGAGGTCGAAGTTTCGAGTTCAGAGGTCGAAGTTCTGAGTTCAGAGGTTGAAGTTCCGAGTTCAGAGGTCGAAGTTCCGAGTTCAAAGGTCGAAGTTTCGAGTTCTGAAAGTGAAAACTGGAGTTCTGAGCCTAAATGATGGAGATAATAAGTACAGACCATTGTAGGGGCACGGCATTGCCGTGCCCCGAACCCATCTGGCATCTCAACGAGAAACAATATTGTTTTGCACAGTGCGTATTCCATTTGAATGGTACTAATTACTCTATGGGAAATTACAAATAAAATATTGGCTAGGGTGAACAGTTATATCAGGGCACAACATTGTTGTGCCCCTACGCAAGATATTGGTGATAAGTAATTTGTGTTTTTTGAGGTTGCAGGTTTGTGAAGATGGGATGATAACAAAAGCGATCGCTCCTAACTCACTATCATTCACTCTTGGATCTCGGACGTTGCTGTTCATAGCTCCAAGTTTTGTGTTCTCATCTCGAAATTCTATGTTCTGAGGTTGAAGCTTCGAGTTCAGAACTCGGAACGCCGAGCAATTTACTCCAACATCCGAGTTCTGAACCTCAACATTGCACCTTAGAAGTGCAATCACCGAGCTATTTTCTACAACGCTGCTGCTTGAGGCTTGGATTTCCGAGATTTACGGGCGAACCTTTGCCCCATTTCTTCAACTACCCCATCTAAACCAGCGCCTTGTCCACTAGCTTTGGCATAGTTATACACCTGCAACGCGGCTGCATAAGCTTCACTGCCCACTGCTAGCGAAGTATCATCCAGCAACTCTTGTAATTGCGACAAAGACAGCAATACTGGATACAAAGCTTCAAATAATTGTACGTCTTTCCGCATCTCATTGAGGTCAAACGATCGCGGCAAAAACTCTGGGTTCTGTGTCGCTACTTCCAATGCTTTGCTGACAAAGGCACGGCTTTTATCTCCCATCTTGGGTAAAGCTTTACGCTCCTCGTTACTTAAATCAATCAAAAATGGTAGTTTTTCTTTAATGGTGGCGATCGCTTGCAAGACGGCATCTCTCTCTGATTGCGCTAGTGTTGCACTAATTGGGGCTGTGGACATAGAAATTAATCTCCAGTATGTTACTTAACTTTAGAGTGCCCACATATACAACAAAATTACCAGATAGGGACACGGCAATACCCATGCCCTTAGATCATTGTGCCCCTTGAGAAAAATCGCACATCGCGCTAGTCTTCATGGACGTAACTGCACGCTGTAACATTAGGCGATGACAAATCAACTCTCTGTGAAAATTCCCTCTTGCACTTGGAGCCGTCCCATCGGCTTAGGCTGGGACAAACCTTATACCGTCCGCTATGCAAGTAATATCGATGATGGCCCTTGGCATGGTATGCCTTTAGGTGGCTTTGGTGCGGGTTGCATCGGTCGTTCTTCACGGGGAGATTTTAACTTGTGGCACATCGACGGCGGTGAGCATACCTTCAAAAACGTTCCCGCTTGTCAATTCAGTGTGTTTGAGTCAAATGGCACATCTTCCCAAGCCTACGCTTTATCTACCCAAGCGCCAGATGATGACACTCTCAAAGCTTGGCAATGGTATCCGACGCTTCCCGCTACACAAGGGACAGGCAATTATCACGCGCTATACCCACGTAGCTGGTTTGCGTATGAAAATGTATTTCAAGCACAGTTGACTTGTGAGCAGTTTTCACCAATTTGGGCAGGTAATTACCAAGAAGCTAGCTACCCTGTAGCAATATTCCTTTGGAATGCCTACAACCCCACGGATGCACCGATTACTCTCAGCATTATGCTCACTTGGCAAAATATGGTGGGCTGGTTTACAAACGCTCTCAAATCTCCCGAAGTGCGGGTGCGCGATGATGGTAGTCCGGTTTACGAATACCAACCACGGTGGGGCGAAAGTCAAGGGAACTATAACCAGATAGTTGAAAATACACAACAGTTTGGCTGTGTTTTAGGTCGGGCTGGTAGTGATGCTTTGCAAGAAGGTGACGGAACTTGGTGTATTGCTACAGTTAAGCATCCCCAGGTGCAAGTATTTCATCACAGCCGATGGAATCCTAATGGTACAGGTGATGAGGTGTGGCAAAACTTTGCAAAAGATGGTTCTTTGCCCAATTATATAGATGCAAATCCAGTAGCAGAAGGTGAACAATTAGGGGCTGCAATGGCAATCCGTTTCACTCTTCAACCAGGAGAAACTCTCGAAATTCCCTTTGTCCTGGCTTGGGATTTGCCGATTACAGAATTTGCCACCGGGGTCAATTATTACCGCAGATATACAGACTTTTTTGGTAAAAATGGAAACAACGCTTGGGCGATCGCATCTACCGCACTACAAGAATATCAAAGCTGGCGATCGCAAATTCAAAGTTGGCAAAAACCGATTCTCGACCGGGAAGATTTACCCAACTGGTTTAAGATGGCTCTATTTAATGAGCTTTATGACCTTACCAGCGGCGGTACTCTCTGGAATGCAGCATCAGAACTTGACCCCATCGGTCAGTTTGCAGTGCTAGAGTGTCTAGATTACCGTTGGTATGAAAGTTTAGATGTGCGATTATATGGCTCCTTTGCCCTGCTGATGCTGTTTCCAGAATTAGAGAAGTCAGTAATGCGGGCATTTGCACGAGCGATTCCTCAAGGTGATGATACACCCCGAATCATTGGCTATTACATGACAATTAAGGCAGAAAGCCCGATCGCAGTTCGCAAAGTTGCAGGTGCAACACCCCACGACTTAGGCGCACCCAATGAACACGTTTGGGAGAAAACCAACTACACCAGCTATCAAGACTGCAATTTATGGAAGGATTTGGGTAGTGATTTTGTCTTGCAAGTATACCGTGATTTTTTACTCACGGGTGCTGACGATGTAGAATTCTTGGCAGATTGCTGGAGTGCGATCGTTCAAACCCTCGACTACCTGAAAACTTTTGACCTTGATGGCGATGGGATTCCCGAAAATTCCGGTGCGCCTGACCAAACCTTTGATGATTGGCGGTTACAAGGTGTCAGCGCCTATTGTGGTGGGTTGTGGTTGGCGGCGCTAGAGGCTGCGATCGCAATTTGCGATATTTTATTAACTCACAAACTTGGCGACCCTAGCATCTTGGCGGTTCAAAAATCAACCTATGAAGCTTGGTTAAAACAATCTCGCCCTATTTATCAAGAAAAACTCTGGAATGGGCAATATTACAAACTTGATAGTGAAAGTGGCTCTGATGTAGTCATGGCAGATCAATTGTGCGGACAATTCTACGCCCGACTACTAGATTTACCTGATATTGTACCGAGCGATCGCACCCTCTCTGCCTTGAAAACTGTTTATGATGCGTGCTTTTTGAAATTCTGCAATGGTGAGTTTGGTGCTGCTAATGGTGTTCGTCCTGACGGTTCACCAGAAAACCCGAAAGCGACTCATCCCCTAGAAGTTTGGACAGGTATAAACTTTGGACTGGCGGCTTTTCTTGTGCAGATGGGAATGAAGGATGAAGCGTTGAAATTGACGCAAGCTGTAGTGCAGCAAATTTATGACAATGGTCTGCAATTTCGTACCCCTGAAGCTATCACCGCAGCTGGTACTTTCCGCGCTAGCACTTACTTACGGGCAATGGCGATTTGGGGAATTTACTTAGTTATTAATTGATTTGCTATTAAAACGAAAACCGTTTTGATGCAACACACGTAGGGGTGCATAGCTGTGCGTCCCTACGAACGGTCATATTTGGTATGCGTAATGCCAAATTTAGCCTGTCTTCATCTGAAAAAGCAGAGTCTAGTTTTGTGATTTTATTTTCCGAGTATTTCCGGAAGCGAAGGAAATTTTCAGTAATGGTAAGAGTTGAAGGATTGAGAATTCAAGACCACTCTTTCAAAAAATGCAACTATTACTAGCTTTAGCCATAAATGTAAGAAATGAAATTGAAATATTGTGTGATTAAAAACATAAGTAATTGCGTTTTACATAGGCTAGTCGAATGATGTAAAACCAAATCAGCGAAAGAGTTATCAACCTTTTCGCTCTATAAATACTTAGTTCGCACAAGCTATTAAGTTTACCCAAACAACCGAAATTAAACCATGAACTCCTCTTCATCATTAAGAGTCCGGGGAGATGTGAAATATACAAGTAATCAGCAGTCTCCCACTCCAAAAGTAGCTATGCTCAGATTTTTGAGCTTAGTTGCCGAGGATACAAACCTAGAATCGCAATTTAGCCAAGTTCGGGTTTTCCATGAGTTTCAACAAGGTGAGGAGACAATTATCTACAATCTAGATGGGAAAATTGAAGAAAATAGAAATTTTTTGTATTCAGTTTGCCAGGGTCAGGTGCAGCTAATTGCGTCAAACGCAACTATTCAAGGAGAAGCCTCAACTCATCTGCTCTTGGAAGCGCTAGCAGTAAGGGCGAGTCTTAGTAAGCTGGACTCATATTATAACCCGTGGGTAGCTCATTGGCAAGTAATTTATTATTTACTTGTCTGGCGAGTTCAAGGCGATCGCATATTAAGTAATCCAGCCATAGGCAAGGAATGGCTTTGGCGTTCACAATTTGAAGCTAGCAGGACAGCATATACCCTACTTTTAAACTTTACGGAAAACTTGAATGCTCCCAAAGGTGAGAAACTCTCCTTCAATTATTATTGGCAAACATTGTGGCATTACCGAAAATTACTCAGACAAATTATTTTTACTTCATTGGTTTGCACACTGATTAAGAATTCAGCGATTCTGATTTTGGACGAAGAGATTAGTGCTTTAAATATCGATTTAGCACGCAAGTTTAAACAGAAATTAACCCAAATTAATCAAGCTCCTATTACCTTCATAATGTCGGCTATATCTTTGTTACAAACATAGGTATACTTTTTAACAAAGGGCTTATCAATAACTCATAGTAATTTTTGGTTTATATTACCATCTAGCCCAACGGCAACGGCATCTGTAATCTTATATATAAAAAATTGTTAGATATTAATATGTTTATAAATTGCTATTGAATAAAACTAGCAACATCCTCTGCTATTTAGCTTTATATATATTAGTGAATTAGCTTAAGCTATACAGATTCAGCCTGCTATATTTTTTGTATTAGCATTCTGTTGCGTATATTTTAATAAACTCCACTTGTGATTATTAAAATCAGATATTCCTACTAATAAATAATTAGTTTTAGAATTTAGATTATTTGTAAGTTATTGATGATACTCATGAGATATCCATGAGCGCTTTATAGCGATTTTATCCTAGATATGCTAAAGCTGTAACCTTTGTATATCAAGGCATACAAAGATAAAAGATAACAATATTCTCTAATTGAGAATATTTTAAAAATATTTCCAATTAGTATGAAAATTCTCGTTTTATCAAACTTTTATATATTGCTATTTTTACAAGTTGTTTTACCTCCTAGTTAATGCTAATATTTTCTAGTGACTCGACAATAATAAAAGGTTTAAATTGATATTGCATGAGGGGTCTTACCCCTCATTATTTAGCAAAGGGGGTCAAAATTAAAAGTTGCACAATACGCATCTGCATATCAAAGTAGATTCAGTAAATTTAGCTTAATAATCTGCTAAATCCGTAGATGGCATTAATAGTAAAAAATAGTATAAATACCAATAGTGTTGTTAATGCTCAAAGACAAATATTTTTTCTATTACCTAAAAAAATATGCAAACTTCCCGGAAAATGCTTAATTTAGCAGTAGTAAGAAATACAACCAATTGAACAGACAAAGTTGTTTAATTAGGAGTTGAAAACAGTTTGTTAATCCTAAAAGCGATTAGAAGCTGCAAAAAGGCTAGTGCAGTTTGTAAGCTTTAATTTAAAAATCAACAATCGCAGAATCTAACCTAAATTACTTCATCCCAGGTAAATAAAAACTATGATGAATCAAGACATTGCAGGCATTAGTAGTAACTTAGATAAGACAGTGAAGGCTCAACAATTTGACAAAGTAGTTGAGGCAATTCTTGCTGGTAAATATTCCTGGGCATGTGTTTTAATGCTGCGATTTGCTGGCTATAATCCTCTCCATTACATTCCATACCGCACCTACAATCGATTGCTAAAAGAAAACTCTAAAGCCACTAGGGTAAATCAACAGCAAAGTGAAAACATAAAAATGCTGCAACATACTAATGATGCAATATCTGATAGTAATGGATCATCCAGTTGCTTAACCAAAATCAAAGACAGAGCTTATCTGGAAGTAGTCGGAAAGCAAAAAACGGAAATTCGTGGTGGTAGTTTAGATCAAAGATTGGCGTACCAAATTAACGAGCATCAATCAATAAAATCGCAAATGAAACCAGAAAGCACTCAAGATATTTCATTGAAAAGTTGTGGATTCAATTAAAAAGTACTTGGAATCAATAGGTTCTACTGTAGGTTTCATTGAGTCTCTAAGAGCCTGCTATGCTAATTGAAAATTGTTAGCATGGCAGGTTTTCTATAGCAATGAGGAATTTGATATTGTTTAAAAAAATCTGCCAAAATGGCAAATATATACTGATGAGATTGGTAAACTAATAAAAAGTACAGTACAACTTCAACCAAAATAGAGGTGATTGGCGGCAAGCAAGTTAATTTTAAATAATAAAATCAATGATTAGTTCTGACTATGGAAGAAATAAAACTGATTACAAAAGTAGTCAGCATTTCATGGAGTAAATAACTCCTACACCAAGTACACCAAGACTGATGATTCAACCGTTGCTACTGGTGGTTCTATTTTCGAGAGAGTTTGAGCAAAGAAAATTTGGAGCGGTAGCTTCTCCCAATCCAAAGTTTATACAGCTTTTACCGACTGCAGACGGTGCGAGTAATGCTTATAAAACTTTCTACACTTTGATTGGTGTTGCTTTAGTTAATAAAGCAAACGCTTAACACCAATACCGAGAACGGAAATAGAAAAGTTACGGTTAAATCCCTGTCGTGGCTAGTAGAACTAGTAGCTCATACGCTTCTCTTTCGACTATTTTAATCCTAGTCCTCCCAACCTGGATTATCTCTGTTTTCTAAATTTTCAATTTATATAGTAAGTACTGGAAGTTCAAAACTTGAATAGCTTCCAGTTTTTTATTTCTAAATAAAAATAAGGTGGGCAATTTGCCCACCTTATTTTTGTGGAGTATAGTTAATCCAAAAATGAATTAAACCTTGACTAATTCTGGGGTAGGACACTTGCTGTTACGAATTGCTGTAATAGCCTCAGCATAATCCTTAGCATTAAATACAGCTGAACCAGCGACAATTGCATTAGCTCCCGCTTCCAAAACTTGCCAGGTATTATTTGCCTTCAGTCCTCCATCCACTTCAATCCAAGGGTCAAGACCGCGTTCATCACACATTTGACGCAGCTTGCGGATTTTGGGTAATACACCAGGGATAAAGCTTTGACCACCAAAACCAGGGTTAACACTCATAATTAGTACTAAATCGCACAAATCTAGAACGTATTCAATTAGCTCTAGAGGGGTACCAGGATTGAGTACAACTCCAGCTTTTTTACCAAGCTCTTTAATTTGCCCTAAGGTGCGGTGTAGGTGTGGGGAAGCATTATGTTCGCAGTGTACGGAGATTATATCAGCACCCGCCTTAGCAAATCCCTCTACATATTTTTCTGGCTCCACAATCATCAAGTGGACATCCAGTGGTTTGGTTGTAACCGGACGAATCGCCTCCACAATCAGAGGGCCTATCGTAATATTAGGTACAAAACGACCGTCCATGACATCAACATGAATCCAATCCGCTCCAGCCGCGTCTACGGCGCGAATTTCGTCACCCAGACGACTAAAATCGGCCGATAGAATAGATGGAGAAATTACAATGGGCTTTTGAGATAGGTTTTGGGTCATGGCTAGTGGGTTTTTAAGCGTCCTCGTCTGTACGCATTGTAACAAAACATTGATCAAGACTCATAACTTTGATCCCGGCTTTTTTCGGGGGCGGGGATTGGGGACTGGGGACTGGGCACAAGGAGAATAACCCATGCTCAATACTTCTCTATAAGAGGGTGCGGCAATGCCCAAGACAAATGACAAATGACAAATGACCAATGACTAAAAAACTAACCTGGATAATTTGGGGATTAAGTGCTTCTTGTCTGAGTGCGCCGGTAATTGCTTTAGCTTTAGAATCTGCTTTGGGAACTAACGGCATTGATGCTCTAAAGCTACATCAACCTCCTTATAATTTAATCGGTCGTAAGATTGCTATTGGTCAAGTTGAAATTGGCCGACCGGGAATGTTTGGCTGGGATAAGGCGGTGTCTAAAAATCGCGCCATATCTTTAGCGGGAGTATTCTTACGCAATGGGCCAGCTAAATCTAATAGCGGTGTTGACCCCCACGCCTACAATGTTGCTGGTGTGATGGTAAGTCGAGACAAAGCTTTGCCGGGAATTGCTCCGGGAGCGCGACTGTATTCGTCTGCGGTGGGTTCAACTAAAAACATGGGTCAACCAGAAGAGTGTTTATCAGCCCAGCATATAGCGCTACAAAATAGTGGCGATGTTCGTGCTATTAACTTTAGCTTTGGTGAACCTCTAAGCCGCGATCCTAGACCAGAGGCTACTTTAGACGGCAATGCTTTACTAACTTTATGTATTGACTGGTCTAGTCGCGTTCATGACGTTGTGTATGCGATCGCAGGCAACCAGGGTAAGGGTGGTATTCCTATTCCTACAGATAATTTTAACGCAATGAACGTGGCCTTTTCATCCCGCAGAGGGAGAGTTTTTAACAAAGTAGATGTGGCTAATCTGGCCGGTGCTAACCAAGGAGCAACCAGACGGTTAGCTGGCAAGGAATTTAATATTGATGGGCGTCCCGCTATCAGTTTAGTTGCTCCTGGGAATAATATTCCCTTGATCAATCCAGATGGCAAATTAAACAAGGTTACAGGTACAAGTTTTGCAGCACCTCAAGTTACGGCTACTGTTGCTCTGTTGCAGGAATTGGCTGACAGACAGATGCGGACAAAACAACCCCACTGGAGTACCGATTCTCGCCGTCATCAAGTAATGAAAGCTGTATTGCTGAATTCAGGAGATAAAATCCTAGACAGTGGCGATGGCTTACGCTTGGGAATGACCCGAACCCTAATTGATAAACAAAATCAAAACTGGCTAGATTCTGATGCTTATAAAGATCCAAAGATTCCCTTAGATGCCCAAATGGGAGCGGGTCATTTAAATGTATTTCGTGCTTATCAGCAATTTAGTGCCGGTCAATGGCAGCCATCAGCTGCGGTGCCAGCGATTGGTTGGGATTATCGCACAGTCAATGTTGGAGCTTCTGGTGACTATATATTGGCAAAGCCGTTAAAGCAGGGAAGTTTTGTTGCTGTTACCCTGAGTTGGGATCGATTGGTAGAACTCAACGATAAAAATCAAAACCAGCAATATGATCTGGGTGAAAATTTTCGCGATCGCGGTTTAAATAATCTCGACCTTTACTTAGTAAAAGCCGATGCTCAAAATTCAGATGCTGGTGCTGTTTGCTCCTCAATCAGCCAAATTGATAGTGTAGAACATATTTTTTGCCCCGTTGCTGCTGCTGGCAATTATAAAATCCGCGTCCAGTTCCGTCAAAAGTTTAATGAAGCGACTCAAGCCTATAGTTTAGCTTGGTGGAGTGTACCTATCAATTGAAAGAGGGATGCACAACTTTGTCAACTTACAGCGTTTTCATCTATTTCAACAACGCTCTCCTATCGGGGCGCAAGCCGTGCTTCCTTAGAAAAATTTCGTATTTCGTGAACTGAGAAACATAATTTCATCTTTAAAAATCAAGAACGGTGGTTCTTTTGTGATTAGGTAGTTTAGAATACTTTTATTGAAAAATATAAAAATTCCTGCAAATCGGGATTTTTCATAATTCGCCTGCATAACCGCCTCAATTAGGAATTAGCAGCCTTAAGAAGTTGTGTTTAATTCCTCCGAACTATTAACTTGCTGTTACAAAAACTGTAACAGTCCCATTTTTCTATTGAAGCAAATGCAATAGTTAATCATTGACACAGTGTCTGCGTCAACCATGAGCACAGATCGGGAATCTTTGGCAAGTGAGGTAGCAGAATGAATCGACAAAAACTTAGTGATGCAAAAGAAAATTTTCTGCAAAGACGTTACGGTGTTAGTCTGGGCAGACGTTATGCTCTAGCAGCTGCAAGTGTTGTTCTATTCAGCGTATTAGGATGTTCTCAAGTCGAGAGTAACAGAAGTGCCCTCGCCCAATCTAGTTTACCTCAGTCAGAAACTCCATTGCAAAAAAAAACAGTCAACTCTGATACAAGAATAGTTGAGTCTAGCAATAAGTTTGGCTTCAAACTATTTTCAGAAGTTCTGAAAGATGATAAAGGTGAGAAAAATGTTTTTATCTCACCTTCAAGCGTCGCGATCGCTCTTGCTATGACCTACAACGGCGCTAACGGCTCGACTCAACAAGCAATGGCAAAAACCCTGGAATTACAGGGGATGACTCTACCAGAAATCAACTCTTCTTACGCGGCGGCATTGAAGCAGCTTTTAGACACTCAGGATGCGAAAGTGCAACTGAGCATTGCTAACTCACTTTGGGCAAATCAAGATGTTAGCTTTGCCCCAGACTTCCTCAAGAGAACCCAGGATTTCTATCAAGCTAAGGTCAGCAATTTAAACTTCAAAGATGCCGCCGCATCTACTATTATCAATAACTGGGTAGAAGAAAATACTAAGGGCAAAATTACTAAAATAGTTGAAACAATTCAACCCAATCAAGTGTTGTTTTTAATTAATGCCATATATTTTAAAGGTAATTGGAGTAACGAGTTTGAGAAAAGTCAAACCGCTCAATACCCTTTTTACATCACATCTGGCAGACGAAAACAACACCCGATGATGTCGCAAGAAGGTAACTATAAATACTATGAAAGCGAACAATTTCAGGCAGTTAGTTTACCTTACGGCAAAGACGGGAAAGTTAGTTTTTATATCTTCCTACCCAAACAAAACTCTAACCTTAAAGCCTTCTATCAAGGCTTGAATATTGAGAACTGGGAAAAATGGATGACTCAGTTCAATGAACAAAAAGGGTTTATTCGCCTACCCCGCTTCAAAACAGATTACGATGTTACCCTAAATGATGCTTTGAAAACTTTAGGCATGGAAGAAGCTTTTAGCAGCAAAGCCAATTTTTCCGGCATGGGTAAAAATTTTGCCATTAGCCAAGTTAAGCATAAAACTTTTGTCGAAGTGAATGAAGAAGGAACCGAAGCGGCTGCGGCTACTTCAGTGGGAATAGTAACAACATCTTTGAGGGAAGAACCAGAACCATTCCGAATGATTGTTGATCGTCCCTTCTTCTGCGCTATTAGGGATAATCAAACGGGAAACATTTTGTTTATGGGTTCCATCATTGAGCCACAGTAAAAAATCCAAATTTATTCATTTTGGATTTATTAATTTTGAATTTTGAATTGAATTCTAGGGTAATGTTGGTTCAGAAATACTCAGAGTATTTTTGGTGTCAGCTTTCGGGGGTTCTTTTGCTGCAACAGATGCAGTTATTTCCCCAGTGGCACTGTCGTCTGTCTCGCTGGTTAGCGCTCCCGGACGTAGGGCGCTTAAAGCGGTCTTAATTACAACAGCTGTAGGTACTGCCACAATTACACCTAACAGCCCGCCAACTCTGGCCCCTGTTAAGACTGAGATTAAAATCCAAACCGGATTTAAACCAGTAAAGCTGCCTAAAATTCGGGGGGCAATTAAGTTTTCCAGAATTTGCTGTACAATTACTGCTGCTATCAAAACTCTCACGCCCATTGAGAAATCTTGCAACGCTACCAATAATGTAGTCAAGGCGATGCCTACAGAACCACCAAAGGGGATGAGAGCCATCAGACCAATAGTTAGACCGAATAATAGGCCAAATGGCACCTTCAGCCACAAAAAGGTAGGAATGAGGGCTGATGCCATGCAAGTCGATAAAATCAACTGGGTGATGAAGAAATTTTGAAAGCTTAGGCGGACTGTTTTCGAGAAAGGATCGCGAAATTTAGTAGGTAGCCATCCCACTAAACTTTGCCAGAGTTCACCCCCATGCTGTAAAAGGTAGAAAGTCAAAACCATCGTTAAGAGAATATCTAGCAGACTAGTAACTGTAACTACCGCCAGATTTAAAACTTGTCCAGCGATCGCTTGCAATTGTCCTTTGACGCGATCGTTGATTTGCACTACCAGAGCATCGAGGTTAATCGGTAAGCCAAAAGTCTCAGCTTTTTCGTTTAATATCATTAACTGAGAGCGTCCAGAGTCGATTAACTCTGGCAAACGAACCACCAGTTGTTGAGCTTGGGTAAGGGCCAGTGGAAAAAGTGTCACACCCAACGCTAATAAAATCGATAAAGCCAAGAGAAATACTAAAATAGCGACTTGCTCTCGCCTAGCGCCATGATGCTCCATCCAACTCACGGGGTAGTTGAGCAGAAATGCTAAGACTGAGGCTCCGACTAAAATGACTATGAGAGAATGGAAATAATCAAAAAATACTGAAAGTGCCCAACCATTAAGAACTAGTAGCGGCAGGAATAACGCGATCGCCCCGATTCGCGCTATTGGTGTGAATGTTTGCCACCAGTCGAGTAGCTTGCGTGTCTGCATTTTGAGCTGATTGCGGGATACAACTAAATGAAATCTTTCTTTACAGCTTATTATCTCTAACTATATGAGTCTTATTCATCCTTCTAGTTTAGGAGTTAGACTAACCCAAATGGAAAATTTTGAACCGAAAGACAATGGAGAGCGGGGAGATGAGGGGGATAAGGGAGACAAGGGGACAAGGGGACATGGGGACAAAGAAAGTATTTTCCCAATGCCCAATGCCCAATACCCAATGCCTAATACCCAATGCCCAATCCCCAAAACACAGTTACTTTTATATTTGATTCCGATTATCGGCTTTTTCCCCTCCTTGTGGACTCTCTATCGGGGCCAGGGAAGTCGCGAACAACTTGCTATTAGCCGTCTATCTATTACTTTGGCAGTTACTTGGCTGTTGGGATATTTATTATTAGCTACCGGAGCAGCAACTTCAGATTTTTTTTCGCTACGTCTATTTATCTTGAATAGCTTTCTCACGTCGGGTTACTTTTTAGTAAGTGTTTGGTTGATTTTGCGCCTGATGCAAGGCAAATCTGGGCGTTTACCAGGGTTTACTAATTTAGCAGAACGAGTGTTCGGTAAGTACTTATCTTAATTTTTTGGGGTGATAATTTTTCAGTAATTTTACTTATTTCCGAAAAAATTACTGTTGATTTATCTATATATGTAGTCAAATCCAGTTTATTATTGCCATACTTCAGTAAAACATATCCAGGTTGATCAAAAAAAGGAAAAATGCTGCTATAAGTGTTGTGGTTGACACTACATTAAAAAAGTTAGCACTGATAATTAAGAGTTAGTTATTATGGGTTGATTTATCTGTATGTTTTTAGTCGGCAAATTTACAGAATTTGATTATTGAGTAAGTGTGAGGAAGTCTGTGACCATTCAAAGAAGTTCGGCGGAAGAAAATCATTCGGGAAAAGCCTCAAAGTCCAGTAAAAAAATTTCCCTTTCCCGTAACTCGAAATCAGGACGTTGGCTGTGGTTTTGGGTAGGGATGAGTGGAATTGCAATGGTGTCAGCAACAGCAGGGGCGCTTTTAGCGGTGTCTTTAACCAGTACGCCTTTACAACAAGCCCAGCTAAGTCCACAGGAGGAGGCAGCCTTTGATGGCGATCGCATTTCTGGAGGTGTGCTGCGATTTTCAGAATTAACTCGCCCAGTCAATCTTTTAGTTATGGGGATGAGCGTACTTCCCCCAGATGTTCAAAACCCTCCCGAAGAAACCAAAAACCTGAGATATCTGCCCCAGGTAAACTCCTTTGATGGTCTTGCCGATGTGATGCTCTTGGTCAAATTTGATCCAGAGACGAAAAAAATAGTTATGCTTTCTGTTCCCAGAGATACCCGTACAGAAATAGAGGGGTATGGGGTGAGAAAAATTAATGCCGCCAATGTTGAAGGTGGGCCAGCTTTGACTGCCAGAACCGTCAGTAATCTTTTAGGTGGGGCGGGAATTGATCGCTATGTGCGAATTAACGTTCTCGGAGTTGCCAAGCTGATCGATGCTTTGGGAGGCGTAACAGTCTACGTCCCCAAAGATATGAAGTACCAAGATGATTCTCAGCATTTGTACATCAATTTGAAGGCAGGTAAGCAGCATCTCAGCGGCGATCAGACACTGCAATTGCTGCGGTTTCGCCATGACGAACTTGGTGATATTGGTCGAATTCAGCGGCAGCAAATGGTCATGCGTGCCTTAATGGATCAAACACTCAACCCAGCTACTGTAGCTCAATTCCCTAAAGTTCTTGAGGTAGTGAAAGACCATATTGATACCAATTTGACGGTTGAAGAGTTAGTGGCACTAATGGGTTTTGGGGTGCGGACAAATCGCTCTAATATGCAAATGTTAATGCTGCCAGGTCGCTTTAGCGAAAAGAGTGAGTTTGATGCTAGCTATTGGTTGCCCAACAAAGATGGTATTGCCAAACTGATGGCTCAACACTTTGGTTTGGAATCAGAACAGGAACAGCAAATGGCTGATCCAGGCTCTTTGCGTGTAGCAATTCAAGATAGTACAGGTGGCGATCGCTCTAACCTGCGACCATTGATTAGAGCTTTGGAAAAATCTGGATATCGCAACATCTATGTAGCCAAGGCATGGGGTGAACCTCTAGAGGTGACTCATATTGTCGCCCAGCAAGGAGATGGTGAAAGTGCCGAATTAATTCGTGACACTTTGGGATTTGGCGAAGTGCGTGTGGAAAGTACTGGCAACCTTGGCTCGGATATTAGTATCCAAGTAGGCCAGGATTGGTTGCAACAAAAATCTATTTTAGAGGACTTGCTAAGGGAATAATTCGTAATACTCGCCATTTGCGTAACGTCTCGTAGAGAAGGCGAGAAGCAAGCTACGTAATTCGTAATTCGTCATTCGTCATTAATTACACTGGCACAAATGCTGCTGAGAGCGAATTTACTACCTGGTTGAGTTCTTGGAGTTTAGCTGCTACTACACCATTGGTTAATAATTCTTCTGCCTTCGCTAAACCCTCTGGCATATCTCGACAAATACCACTCCGCCAGAGGTAAAATCCGCCATTCCACAAGGCTGTTTGCATTAGTTCGCCTGGTTCACCTGCCAAAACTTTCTGAATATCCGCCACCAATTCTTCAGTAGTTCCAAGGGGTACGTTCTTGGTAGTAAAGCCGTAATCACGCGGTACGAGGTGCAATCGTTCTACCTCTTGGGATGCTACGGATGAAGATAAGCTGATAATCGCAGTGCGATCGCGCGGTAAATCACAACTACCTTCCAATCCTTTCACTAATGTAAATTTTGTTACTCCCCGCAGCCCCAAAGCTATCTGAAACATCCCTTCTGTCGGCGGATGAACAAACCCAGAAATTACGTGAGCATCCCCGGCATAAGGACACCAGATTAACTCCATTGTTGCCAATGGCGGACGTTTGCCAAGTTGGTCGCGGTACTCCCAAATACTTGTAGTTAAAGGAAAATGCTGAGGTAGATAAATAAAGCCGATTCCCGTTTGCTCAAACACTTGTTGAGTTTTTGCTAGTGGTAGGGTAGTCCAATCGACTCCTAAACCCTGCCAAATATCTATTAGAGGTAAGCCGTACTTTGTTGGAAGGCGATCGCCACCGTGCATTACCACTGGTTGTCCAACTGCGGCGAGTAGTAAAGCTGTTACCGGACTAATTGGTGCTGTGCGTGTTCTGCCATCATAAGGGATGCCAAGAGCGATCGCTGGTCGCCGAGAGTCGAATGGTTGCAGTTTTGGCCCCAGTTCATCATAGGCATCCAACATTCCTGCTAACTCTTCCCCTGTAGGACGTTTGATTCGATGAGCAATCAAAAACGCTCCAATTTGGGCTGGTGTAGCTTCACCCAGCAGCATCATTTTAGTGGCGGTGGCCGCTTCAGCGCGAGTTAAGTTCTCGCCTGTATGGTTTCCGCTACCTACTTTTTTCAGTAATTCCCTAAATACATTGCTCATTTGTGCTTTGTCCTACCCTATGGGAAGCCGCAAACGCGTCTATGTCATTTGTCCATTGTCCTTTGTTCTTTGTAAATAACCGAAAATCACTAATGACTAATGACTAATGACCAATGACTAATAACATTTAAGAAGCCGATCGTTGCTGATCAATTTGTAATGGGATATTTTCGCGCACGAGTTGCCAAAAGTGCTTGATGGGGGGAATTAGCAGCCGATCTTGAGTTGTTACCATTACTACCCGCCGAGTCAAACTGGAACCGTCTGCTAAACCACTATTACTATTGCTGGCTAAGGAACGAATCGCCAAGGTAGGGTCAGTACGTGCTTCTATTAGTGCTGATTGAGGTAGTAAAGCTATTAGTTCTCCTTGGCGCACTACTCCCCGGAAGGCATCTAAGGTATTTACCTCTAAAGCTGCTTGGAGTTTAGCTTCCATTCGCTCAAATCTATCTTGTATTAAGCGCTGCATCCCATAACCATCTTTAAAAACCACTTGGGGATAACGAATTAGCTCCGACCAAGGAACGCATTCATATTGGGCTAGTGGATGATTGGCTGCGGTCAGAACTTCTATAGGTTCATCATAAAGTACTTCTACCACCATTTCTCTACCAGTGGTTAAAAAGCGATTATTCATCACAATTGCTAAATCCACCAATCCATCTTTGAGGACTTTCAGGGCGCGATCGCTTCCCAATGAAGTCACTCGCAATTGCACATCTGGATAATCATGACAAAAATTTTGCAACACTGGGGGTAAGTAAGATCCACATAAGGAGTGAATGGCGGCAATGCAAAGTTCTGGCTGCTTTCCGGCAATTAAATCAGCTAATTCTTCTGTGGCTGTCTGCCATTCTTGGCAAATTTTGCGGACACGGGGTAGTAAACATTCACCTCCCAGCGTCAATTTTGCATGACTATTTCTATGAAATAGTTCTACACCCAAATCTGCTTCCAATGCCTGGATTTGGCGACTAATGGTCGATTGGGTAACACCAGATGTTCGCGCTGCTTGTTGAAAGCTGCCGGTTTGTGCGATCGCCAGAAAGGCTTGCAACTGCTCTAGGCGCATTTTTATGTAGCCTGAATTACATTTATAGCTTTCATTTAAGTTAACGGTTTTTTATCCACAATTTAGTATAGTTTGTTACAGTAGTTTTGCTCTGATTTACATTTAGGTAAATCAGATTTTACCGCCTTTTTCGTCAATTCTCCGCTTTGTATCGATGTCCTAACGCCAAAGGAGAGGATGAATCTCACTGCGACTCCAGCATTTCTTCAACAGACAAACCAATATCATTCGCAATTTGGCGTAGCAATCTCGGCGAAATATCACGGCTCTTGTGAAACGGAACTGTTGTTCCTCGACCATCTTGGTGACGAAACTGCTTGTGTGAACCCTTTTGGCGCACCTCCACAAAACCAAGGTTTTCTAGAATGCGGACGACCTCTTGTGGCTTCAGGACAGGAATGTTGCTCATGGTTTACTGAACCACGATCTGCTGTGTACCGACAAATTCCGTCTCAAATGTCGCGTCTTCATCTTCTAGAAGCATCTCAATCACTTCGCGTAGATTTTCCTGTAACTCATCCAAGGTTTCTCCTTGAGAATGCGCTCCGCGAAATCCAGGCACATAACCAACGTAAAGATTAGTATCAGAATCTCGCTCAATTATCGCGGTAAAGGTTTTCATAAAGTTGGTCAGTGGCAATATGCTTTAGATCATAGCCGGACAATCACCTGTTCATAGTAGAGGAATCTGACCTCCAATTTGACGAAATTACCACTCAGCCAAAGCAATCGCTATTCCTTGTTGCAAATCTGCTATGAGTGAAACATCATTGGCTAATTGCAGCAATTGTTGATGTGCAACTTCCCCATCCAGATTTTTGAGTGCTGCGATCGCGTGCAGTCTCACCGATGGATTAGAATCAGCTAGCAGCGAAATCAATGGTTCAATAGCTTGTATTTCACCTAACTGTCCTAAAGACAAAGCGATCGCACTTTTTACATTAGCAATCTCTGTGGCTGGATGTTGCGATTGTAGTATTTGCAATAATATTTCTGCGGCTTGTATGGTTTGCGGCTTTTGCACTCGCCCCAAAACTGTAACAATTTCTTGCCAAAGTGTCTCTGAAGTGCTTTGATTAAACGCTGTTTGCAAATATTCTAAACTAGATAGTGTCCCCACCCAAACCAAAGCGCGGATGGTTTCTAATTGCAATGGTAGCGGTGTATGGGGTGATATTAGCAGATCAAATAAATGTTTTGCAGCGTCATCACTACCCATTCTGGAAAGAGAAACTGCGGCTGCACAACAAACATCAATATTAAAGTCGTAAAGCTTGGGTTGTAGTCTCGTCACCAAATCTAATGCTTGGCGTAAGTCGGGGCGAAAACCTAAACCAAGGACTGCTGCACGCCTGACTGTAGCAGCGATATCATCCAAAGCGTTTAACAATACTGGTGGTACACGTTCGTCATGAAAACTGCTGAGGGCTTCAATTGCAGCAGTGCGGATTGTTGCTTGTGAATCTTGTACTATACTCAACAGAGGTGTGATGGTTTCTGTTTGAGGAATACAGGAAAGTGATCGCACTGCTAAAAGTCGTGTATCTTCATCTAATAAAAGTTCAGAAAGTGCTGCGATCGCAACAGTACCCATTTGCCCTATTGCTGTAGCTGCGATCGCTTTGATTTCTTCATCCTCATCAGTTTTCAACAATTCAACCAAGGGTGCGATCGCTTCTGGGTGCTGAAACTCGCCTAAAGTCCGCGCTGCATACCAGCGTAATTCTTCCTCTGCATTTTCGTCTTCTAATATCTCAATGAGTGGTGGGATAGCAATATTTCCCAAGTGAATTAACACCTTGGTGATTTCCCAACGCTGTTGAAAATCCCCTTTCTCTAATATCGAAAGTGTTAATGCCAGCAGATATTTTCGATTTTTAACTATCTCTGGATCTTCAGAGTTTGTCCCTAAAATTAATTGTTGTAAATATTGAATTAGTGATGACCAATCAGCCGTATCATGTGCTGTCTGGGCTTGCACTAAAAGCTGGTTGATATTACTCACGATACCCTAAATTGTATTGTTTAACTTGGCTTGACTACAACTGAATTGCCCTCAATCTTGGCGGCGTAAGTTTTAAGCGCTTCTGTCGCTGGGCCTTTTTGCACTTTACCATCAATGCCAAATTCCGAACCATGACAGGGACAGGCGAATTTTTTTGCCTCAGCTTGCCATGCTACGGTGCAATTTGCATGAGGACAGGTAGGGTTAACAGCAGTCAGATTTGCAGTTTTAGATGTACCGACTACCAACACAGGCCCAGCAGGTGAGTTTTTCGCCAGCAATTGACCTGTTTTATCTAATTCTGCCGAAGTTCCTACTGTTTGCCAATCTCCCGTTGCTGAAGTTGTCCCGGAAGAACAGGCTGCGATCGCTATAGGTAGAGAACTCGCTATCCCACCCAAACCTACCCAATTAATAAAATCACGACGTTTCATAGGTGCTGAAATGATATTTAAGTTTTAGCTAACATCTGCTAGTCAATTTTGGATTCAGAATTGATCTACAGCAATCCAAAATCCCTTTGATCATTTCAAATACCCTTCATTAAGCGCTTTGCGTGGCTCATTGGCTGGCTTTGATGCAAAAAATGCATATAGTTTATTCATTTTCAGCAATTTTACCAAAAAACCGTAACAATTTATACGATTTTAACATAAATCTGGCTTTAACTTATGAGTATCGAAATTGTTACATGAACATTATCCAAACCTGCTTGACAAATTCCCAAGATGTAAATGGCAACAAGTTTTTCTTAACTAATCACGGATTTGGAGTTTCGCTTTGGAATGCTCTTAAGTAAAAATAATCAGCCATAAGCAAATATTAAGTTTTTATTTCCTAAGCCTCGTAGATACAACACCTGATGGAACTACGGGTTAATTGATATTGAGCAAGCATCATCACAAGTTCTCACTAGATTCAGTAATTTGCATTGAGAGTCAGATCATGACAGACACAGCAACTACCACTACCAGCCTCAATAAGTTCGAGAAATTCAAAGCGCAAAAAGATGGACTCGCCATCAAGAGTGAGATAGAGAAATTTGCTGCCCTTGGTTGGGAAGCAATGGACGAAATCGATCGAGATCATCGGCTCAAATGGGTGGGTGTGTTTTTTCGCCCAGTCACCCCAGGTAAGTTTATGATGCGGTTGCGGATGCCTAACGGTATTCTCACAAGCAGTCAGATGAGTGTTTTAGCCCAAGTGGTGCAACGTTACGGTGATGATGGTTGCGCCGATATTACTACGAGACAGAATATCCAATTACGGGGGATCAGAATTGAAGATTTACCAGATATCTTTAATAGATTTCACGCAGTTGGCCTAACCAGCGTCCAGTCAGGGATGGATAACGTCCGCAACATCACAGGCGATCCGGTGGCGGGATTGGATGCAGATGAGTTGTACGACACACGAGAGTTAGTACAGCAAATTCAAGATATGCTCACCAACAAAGGCGAAGGGAATCCAGAGTTTAGCAACTTACCACGGAAGTTTAATATTGCGATCGCAGGTGGACGAGACAATTCAGTTCACGCTGAAATTAATGATTTAGCTTTTGTTCCAGCATTTAAGGAAGGGAGTGGAGAGTGGGGAGTGGGGAGTGGTGAAGAATCTCCTACTCCCTACTCCCTACTCCCTAATCCCCAAAAAGTTTTTGGCTTCAACATCATTGTGGGTGGCTTTTTCTCAGCTAAACGTTGTGAGGCGGCGATTCCTCTAAATGCTTGGGTACTTCCCGAAGATGTAGTCGCTGTATGTAGAGCCGTTTTGGAAGTCTTTCGTGATCATGGCCCGCGTGCTAATCGGCAAAAATCGCGCCTAATGTGGCTAATTGATGAATGGGGTGTAGAAAAGTTTCGAGTAGAAGTAGAAAGCCGTTTGGGTAAATCATTATTACCCGCAGCAGCAAAAGACGAAATCGACTGGGAAAAACGCGACCATACCGGGGTATATAAACAAAAACAACCAGGATTGAATTACGCAGGTTTGAACATTCCTGTCGGGCGGCTGTATGCTGAAGATATGTTTGAAATTGCCCGTCTAGCGGAAGTTTACGGCAGTGGCGAAATTCGCTTCACAGTTGAGCAAAACATCGTTATCCCCAACATTTCTGACTCGCGTTTAGCAACATTTTTGACAGAGCCTTTGCTGGAAAGGTTTTCTATTGATCCAGGTTTGCTAACGCGATCGCTAGTATCTTGTACAGGCGCACAATTTTGCAACTTTGCCCTTATCGAAACCAAAAACCGCGCCCTGGCAATGATTAAAGCCTTAGAAGCAGATTTAACCTTCACCAATCCAGTCCGAATTCACTGGACAGGTTGCCCCAACTCTTGCGGACAGCCCCAAGTTGCAGATATCGGCTTGATGGGAACTAAAACTCGTAAAAATGGCAAAACTTTGGAAGGCGTTGATATATATATGGGTGGCAAAGTTGGCAAAGACGCTCATTTAGGAACTTGCGTTACCAAAGGCATACCATGCGAAGACTTGCAGCCAGTATTGCAAGATTTACTAATCAAAAACTTTGGGGCAAAACTCAAGCAAGAAGCTTTAGTAATTAACAGTTAGTAAGTAGCTGGTGAGCATGAAATAGTAAATAAAATCCTAGTTCGTAGTGAGTGAGCAAGGTTTATTAAGACTAAAGTTCTCACTACAAACTTGAATTTATTTACGCCTCGTTACTGAATTGGTAGTGCTTAATAAATGACAAAAAATAAAGGACAAATGAAAAATATTTCGCGTAGAAAATTTATTTTAACCACCACTACTGCGGCGGCGGCTTCTATCTTGGCTCATGGTTGTTCTTCCGGTAGCAATACAGCGTCAACAGGTGGTGACACACCTTCTGCGGCTCCGGCTGCAAATGTCTCTACAGTAGCGAATGCGCCGAAGGTAGAAACAACTAAAGCCAAATTAGGATTCATTGCTCTAACTGATGCTGCTCCTCTAATTATTGCTAAAGAAAAGGGTTTCTTTGCCAAATACGGCATGACTGATGTTGAGATCATCAAACAAAAATCTTGGCCTGTCACCCGTGATAACTTAAAAATCGGCTCATCTGGCGGTGGTATTGATGGCGCACACATCCTCAGCCCCATGCCTTATTTGATGACCATTAACGATAAAGTGCCAATGTATCTTTTGGCAAGATTAAATACCAATGGTCAGGCTATTTCTGTTGCCAATAAATTTAAAGACCTGAATGTAAAATTAGAAAGTAAGGCGTTGAAAGAAGCTGCGAGTCTTGCCAAAGCCGAGCAAAAAGCCTTGAAATTTGGTATGACCTTTCCTGGCGGCACTCACGATTTATGGATGCGCTATTGGCTAGCGGCTGGCGGTATTAATCCAGATCAAGATGTGGTTTTATCACCTGTACCACCACCACAAATGGTGGCGAATATGAAAGTCGCTACTATCGATTCTTTCTGTGTGGGAGAGCCTTGGAACGCTCAATTGGTCAACCAAAAATTAGGTTATTCAGCTTTAGTTACAGGCGAGTTGTGGAAAGATCATCCAGAAAAAGCTTTTGCAATGCGGAAAGATTGGGTTGATCAAAATCCTAATGCTGCACAGGCATTGTTGATGGCAGTTTTGGAAGCTCAACAATGGTGCGATCGCGCCGAAAATAAAGAGGAAATGTGCAAAATCTGTTCTGGTCGTAAATACTTTAACGTTGCTGTTGCAGATATTTTAGAAAGGTCTAAAGGCAATATTGACTTCGGCGATGGACGGACTGAGCAAAACTTTTCACATCCGATGAAATTCTGGGTAGATAATGCTTCCTATCCTTTCAAAAGTCATGATATTTGGTTTTTAACAGAAGAAATTCGCTGGGGCTATTTACCAAAAGATACTAAAGTTCAAGAAATAGTTAATCAAGTGAATAAAGAGGACTTGTGGAAACAAGCAGCTAAAGCTATTGGTGTTGCTGATTCTGAAATTCCTAAGAGTACTTCTCGTGGAGTTGAGACTTTCTTCGATGGTGTAAAATTTGACCCTGAGAAACCAGAAGAATATTTGCAAAGTTTAAAAATCAAGAAAGTTTAATGAAGTATTTAGGCACAATCTCACTTTGTGATAATACTGCGCTAACTCACTACAAACTTTAATTTTACGCCTAGCTACGTAAAGGCAACCGGAGAACAAAGAAAATGACAGCTATTCTTGGAAGTCGCAATTTCAGAAAGAATAACCGCAAAAATCTTAATAAATTAGTTTCGCAAAAAATTGTGCCACCACTGGTAGCATTAGCTATTTTTCTCGTGATTTGGCAACTAGTTTGTTTAACTCCTAACTTCGGTTTACCTGGCCCAATAGAAACATTTTCAGAAACTTGGGACCCTTTTATAATTGATCCATTTTTCGATAATGGTGAAAGTGATAAAGGCTTGGGCTGGCAGATACTTAGTAGTTTGGGAAGAGTTGCTTTGGGCTTTTCGCTAGCAGCAATTGTTGGCATTGTATTGGGGATTTTCATTGGTGCTAACAAGTTACTCTATAATGCCGTAGATCCTATTTTCCAAGTGTTGCGAACAGTACCGCCTCTAGCATGGCTACCAATTTCCCTGGCAGCATTTCAACAAGCGAATCCTTCAGCTATTTTCGTGATTTTCATTACATCCATTTGGCCGATTGTGATCAACACTACGGTGGGCGTGCAACAAATTCCTCAAGACTATGTAAACGTAGCTAGAGTTTTACGTTTGAAAGGACTAAAGTATTTTCTAAAAGTTGTGTTTCCTGCAACTGTTCCTTATATATTCACAGGGTTACGCATTGGCATTGGTTTATCTTGGCTAGCAATCGTTGCAGCAGAAATGTTAGTCGGCGGTGTGGGAATTGGTTCATTTATTTGGGATGCTTACAACACAACCACAGAAACTAACTTAAGCGAAATCATTCTCGCACTAATTTATGTTGGTTTAGTCGGATTGTTACTAGATAGAATGGTTGGTTTTATAGCCAGCAAAGTTGTCCCAGAATAATAAAAGTAGTTACTAAGAACAAATGACAAAGGACTAACGACCAATGACTACTTTTGTTGAAGTTGACCACATCGACCGTGTATTTGAACTTCCCAATGGCGGCAAATATATTGCTCTAAAAAATATTGATTTGAAAATCCAAGAAGGGGAATTTGTTTCTCTAATTGGACATTCTGGTTGTGGTAAGTCTACTTTGCTCAACATCATTGCAGGTTTAGATAGAGCAAGTGTTGGCGGTGTGACGTTAGAAGGGCGGGAAGTTAGAGAACCCAGTCCAGATCGGATGGTTGTATTTCAAAACTACTCTTTGCTGCCTTGGTTAACAGTACGGGAAAATATTGCCCTAGCTGTGGATGAAGTGTACAAGGATAAGCCCAAAGGCGATCGCAGAAGCATTATCGAAGAACATATCGATATGGTGGGGCTGCGTTTGGCAGCAAATAAACGTCCTAGCGAGTTATCTGGGGGGATGAAACAACGGGTAGCGATCGCTCGCGCCTTAGCAACTCGTCCCAAGTTATTACTGCTAGACGAACCATTTGGAGCGTTAGATGCCCTAACACGGGGTAGTTTGCAAGAACAACTGATGAAAATTTGCAACGAACACAACGTTACTTGTGTGATGGTGACACATGACGTAGATGAGGCGCTTTTATTGAGCGATCGCGTTGTCATGCTCACTAATGGCCCAGAAGCTCACATTGGGCAAATTCTCGAAGTGCCAATTCCTCGCCCGCGTCAACGCTTGGAAGTCGTCAAACATCCCAGCTACTACAGTCTGCGGAATGAAATGATTTACTTCCTCAACCAACAAAAGCTGGTTAAGAAACGCAAAGCACAGCAGACTTCAGCACCAGTAGCCATATCCCGCAACGGCTTAGAAAAAGTCAATTTAGAAATTGGCTTTATGCCTCTGACTGATGCTGCACCTTTAATCGTTGCTCAAGAAAAAGGCTTCTTTGCCCAGTACGGTTTAGAAAATATCACCCTCACTCGTGCTAATAGCTGGAAGGAAATAGCTCAAGGGGTTGTTACTGGCAAATTAGATGCCGCCCAAATGCTGGCGGGAATGCCTTTAGCCCTAACTTTGGGTGCTGGTGGTAAAAAACCAGTTCCTATAATCAATGCCCTAAATATCTCTCGCAATGCGAACGCCATTACCTTAAGCAAAAGATTATATAGCCAAGGTGTCAGAAATCTGGCTGGCTTAAAAACAGCAATTAACGCTGCTCCCGACCAAATTCTAACTTTGGGTGTAGCTCACTCTACTTCAATGGTGAACCTAATCCTGCGTTATTGGCTGGCGGCTGGTGGCATCGATCCCGATCGAGATGTCAGCTTAACGGTGATTCCACCAATGGAAATGGTTTCTCAACTCAAAGCCGGAAATATTGACGGTTACTGTGCTGGAGAACCTTGGAATTATCTTGCTGTTCATCAAGACTTAGGCTTTGTTGCCGCCACAGCTTTAGAAATTTGGTCAGGACAGCCAAAAAAAGTGTTGGGAGTGCGGGAAGATTGGGCGCAGAAATATCCAGAAACTTATCTTGCTCTGCTTAAAGCACTCTTAGAAGCTTGTAAATACTGTGATGATTTCCGCAACCGCGAAGAAATTTTAGAAATAATCTGCCGTCCTGAGTACTTAGACATAGATCCTGTATATGTTCGTCCTGGTTTCGTCGATCACTACGATCGCGGCGATGGTACAGAACCACAAGAATTCAAAGCATACAACCAGTTTTATCTCAATCAAACCAACTATCCCAACCGCACTGAAATTTTGTGGATGGCTACTCAGCTAGCACGTTGGGGTTTAACACCCTTCCCAAAAAACTGGGTCGAGGTAATTGAAAGAGTCTGTCGCACAGACATATTTGGTGCTGCTGCCCGCGAACTCGGCTTACTCGATATCGGAGAAGATGACCCTGTTCACTTATTTGATGGGAAAGTTTTTAACCCATCAGAGCCGATAGAGTATCTCAAAAGTCTGGAAATTAAGCGGCAAATACGTATTGAAGAAGTATTTCTTTAGTCATTGGTCATTTGTGACTGACAAATAACAAACTACTCATAGATAAACTTACGATGCAAATAGTAAACAGCAAAACCCAAATTAATAAACTGCAAACGAGAAAAGCAGAAAATTTTTTGGTGATTGAAGGTGTAAGCAAAATTTATCCAACTTCTGAGGGTCCTTACACCGTACTGGATGGAGTTGACCTGAAAGTACGCGAAGGCGAATTTGTGTGCATAATTGGTCACTCTGGCTGTGGCAAATCAACTCTGCTCAACATGGTTTCCGGGTTTAACACTCCCACCGATGGTATTGTCTTGCTGCAAGACAAACCCATCACCGAACCAGGCCCAGACCGGATGATGGTGTTCCAAAATTATTGTCTACTGCCTTGGCTGAGTGTCTTTGATAACGTTTATCTCGCCGTTGATTCGGTGTTTCCTAAAAAACCCCAGGCAGAAAAACGGGCGATCGTCAGAGAACATTTAGCAATGGTGGGACTCACAGAAGCAGCTGACAAGAAACCCAATCAGCTTTCTGGTGGGATGAAACAGCGAGTTGCGATCGCTCGCGCCCTTTCCATCCGTCCGCAAGTTTTGATTCTTGATGAACCCTTTGGGGCATTAGATGCCATCACAAAAGAAGAATTACAAGAAGAACTCCTGCAAATCTGGCGTGAACATCAAGTCACCGTACTGATGATTACTCATGACATTGATGAAGCGCTTTTCCTCGCAGACAGAGTTGTGATGATGACTAACGGCCCATCTGCTCACATTGGTGAAATCCTGAATATTCCCTTCTCCCGTCCCCGCAATCGTCGCCGCATCATGGAAGATCCAGAATATTACGACCTGCGAAACTACGCTCTAGACTTCCTATTCCGCCGATTTGCTCATGCTGACGAGTAACTACCGCTTCGCGGAGTCATTTGTCAAGAGTTAAGAAATTTTCTTCTGCTTCCCTACCTTCTTCTGTGTGTCCTCTTCAATTAGGAAGATTTGAATGCTTAAAAATTTATTTTCATTCAGCGATCGCTACCGCATCTTACATCAAACTTGGTTTGCCTTCTTTCTCACCTTTGTCTGTTGGTTTAACTTCGCTCCCTTTGCTACAACCATTGGCAAAGAGCTAAGTTTAGCGCCTGAGCAAATCAAAACTTTGGGCATCTGTAACCTCGCCCTTACGATCCCTGCACGGCTCATTATTGGGATGCTTCTGGATCGTTTTGGCCCCAGAATCACCTATTCAATCCTGCTGATGTTTGCATCTGTTCCTTGTTTGGCGACGGCGCTAGCGCAAGATTTTAATCAACTAGTCATCAGTCGTTTGCTGATGGGAATTGTCGGATCTGGGTTTGTTGTGGGTATCCGCATGGTGGCCGAATGGTTCCAGCCAAAGGAAATGGGAATTGCTCAAGGCATTTATGGCGGTTGGGGCAACTTTGGAGCTTTTGGCGCAGAGTTTGCTTTGCCAATACTTGCAGTAGCTACTAGCTTTTTTGCTGGTGGTGCTTCTAACTGGCGATTTGCGATCGCACTTACAGGAATCATTGCTGCTATTTACGGCGTAATCTATTACAACAGCGTCCAAGATACACCCACTGGTAAAGTCTACAAGAAACCTAAGAAAAATGGTTCTCTAGAAGTGACCAGCATTAAAAGCTTCTGGGCGCTAATTATCTCTAATTTTGGTTTGATTTTCGCTCTCGGTTTATTAGCTTGGCGTTTAGAACAAAAGAATATTCACTTCCTAACTTTAAGCCAAATGTATCTAGCTTGGTTGTTATTAGCAGGATTGTTTGCTTACCAAAGTTACCAAGCTTGGCAGGTAAACCGAGAACTTCTAAGTGGTAAAAAAACTTACGCTCCATCTGAACGCTTTCAATTTGGTCAAGTAGCTTTACTAGAATTCACTTACATAACTAACTTTGGCAGCGAATTGGCGGTTGTTTCCATGCTTCCGGCATTCTTTGAAAAAACCTTTGCTTTAGAGCATGTTGTAGCTGGGATGATTGCTGCTACCTATCCCTTCTTAAATTTGGTTTCTCGTCCCAGTGGTGGCTTAATTTCTGATAAATTTAGTTCCCGTAAATGGACAATGACAATAATCAGTGTCGGCATTGGTGTTAGTTATTTAATGGCACATTTTATTAATGGTAACTGGCCAATTCCGCTAGCGATTGTAGTTACAATGTTAGCCGCTTACTTTGCCCAAGCTGGCTGCGGTGCAACCTACAGCATCGTACCCCTAATTAAAAAAGAAGCCACTGGACAAATCGCCGGTAACGTCGGAGCTTACGGTAATTTTGGCGGCGTAGTTTACCTGACAATTTTTAGTTTAACCGACGCTCCAACACTTTTTACCACAATGGGTATAGCAGCTTTAATCTGCGCTTTTATGTGTGCCTTCTTCCTCAAAGAACCAAAAGGTTCCTTTGACGCTGCCTTTCAAGGTGAAGTACCAGAAACCGCAACTAAAAACCCTAACTTTTTAGCGGAAGAATAGACCTGTCTTGAAAATAGAGAGTAGGGAAAATAAATTCTTATAGTTCGTAGCGAATGGACTCAAACAAACTTTGCGTTCCTCTGCGCTATACTCTGCGCCCCTCTGCGTTTAAATTTCACCCCTCAATTCACCACGATTTTACGCAAAGCTGTATTAACTTGCGCTTTTCAAACAGTCGCTACATCTGAGGTTGCACAATCAAAATAACAAAATGGTACAACCGCCATGAGTGAATTTACCAAAACCCTTTGTCCTTACTGTGGTGTTGGCTGCGGTTTAGAAGTTTCACCTCCAGCCCAACATAACAAAGCAACTAATAGAGATAGCCAAGGAAATCCAACTTGGCGGGTGCGTGGCGATAAAGCCCATCCATCTAGTCAAGGAATGGTTTGCGTCAAAGGCGCAACGATCGCAGAATCTTTAGATAAAAATAGATTACATTACCCAATGGTGCGAGACTCCTTAGATCAAGAGTTTCGCCAGGTTAGTTGGGATGAAGCTTTCGATATGATCGTCAAGCGCATTCAAACCGTGCGCTTCACCCAAGGGCCAGAAGCCATTTGTATGTACGGTTCTGGTCAGTTTCAAACTGAGGATTATTACATAGCCCAGAAACTGATGAAAGGTTGTCTGGGTACTAATAATTTTGATGCCAACTCTCGCTTATGTATGTCTAGTGCTGTATCTGGCTACATCCAAAGCTTTGGCTCAGATGGCCCGCCTTGTTGTTACGAAGATTTGGAGTTAACTGACTGTGCATTTTTAATTGGTACGAATACAGCCGAATGTCACCCCATCGTTTTCAACCGATTGGCTAAGTATCATAAAAAGAACCGCAAAGTCAAAATGATTGTGGTTGATCCCCGACGCACACCAACCGCAGAAGCCGCAGATTTACATTTAGCCATTCGTCCCGGTACAGATATCGACTTGTTAAACGGCATCGCTCACTTGTTGATGCGCTGGAACTACATCGATACCATGTTCATGGAAGACTGCACCAGCAACTTTCCCGCATACGCTGAGGTGATTCGCCACTATCCCCCAGAAATAGTAGCTCATCGATGTGGAATTAGCATTGAAGATTTAGAAACAGCAGCTCGCTATTGGGGTGAATCACAAAGAGTACTGTCTTTGTGGTCAATGGGTGTAAATCAATCGTCAGAAGGGACGGCTAAGGTCAGAACTATCATTAACCTGCACCTGATGACTGGACAGATTGGTAAACCTGGAGCTGGCCCTTTTTCCCTCACCGGTCAACCAAACGCAATGGGAGGACGGGAAGCTGGAGGTCTGGCGCATTTATTACCGGGTTATCGGGTTGTGAAAAATTCTCAGCACCGAGCCGAAGTTGAGCAGTTGTGGGGACTCAAGCCAGGACAAATTTCGCCCAATCCCGGTTTGACTGCTTGGGATATGATTACTGGCTTGGAAAATGGCGCTGTAGGGTTACTTTGGATTGCGGCTACCAATCCAGCTGTAAGTATGCCAGATTTGGAGCGCACGAAAAAGGCATTATTGCGATCGCCTTTCACTATTTACCAAGACGCATATTATCCTACAGAAACCTCTGCTTACGCTCATGTTCTGTTACCAGCAGCCCAGTGGGGTGAAAAAACTGGTGTCATGACAAACTCCGAACGAGTGGTAACTCTGTGTCAAGCATTTCGCCAACCGCCAAGGGAAGCTAAAGCAGATTGGGAAATTTTTGCCGAAGTTGGACGTAGATTAGGTTTTGAAAAAGAGTTTGCCTTTGCTAACTCTGCCGAAGTTTATGCTGAGTTTGTCAAACTAACTAAAACTCGTCCCTGCGATATGACGGGTATCAGTCACGTGCAATTACAAGCAGAAGGCCCTACTCAATGGCCTCACCCAGAAGAGAGCAGGGGGAGCAGAGGAGCAGGGGAAGCAGGGGGAGAAACCTCTCAAAAGCGGTTATATACTGATTTGCGCTTCCACACTCCTGATGGACGCGCTCGATTTGGGGCATATTACTCAAAGGGACTAGCAGAACCACCAGACCCAGATTATCCTTTTGTACTCACTACTGGAAGAGTTTACGGTCATTGGCATACGCAGACACGCACCGGGCGGATTGAAAAAATTTGCAAAATGCATCCCGAACCGTTTATCGAAATTCATCCCCGTGATGCTGCTCGTTTAGGTGTTGTAGAAAGTATGTATATAGAAGTGCGATCGCGTCGAGGTAAAGCTAAGTTTCCTGCTAAAGTGACAAAAGCGATCACACCTGGTACAGTTTTTGTCCCCATGCATTGGGGTTCTCTATGGGCAGACAATGCCGAAGCTAACGCCCTTACCCATCCAGAATCTTGCCCCGATTCGCTCCAACCAGAATTAAAAGCCTGTGCTGTGCAACTGATACCAATCTCTGTGGAAGTTACAGTCAAAGATTATCAACTCCAGTCCTCACAATGGTAAGCTACATTTTGTAGCTCTATGGTAATTAATAATCACCAATAGGTAATTTAGTCAATAAGCAATAACCAATAGTTATTATCATTTTTTATGGTTCTCTACTCTTGACTCATACCAATTACTATATCTAAAGAGGGCAAGTTTCTACTAAACACAGGTTTTACCAGCGCCGAGTTGAGCTATAGTAAAGAGTAAAAATCAGATAATAAACTTACAAATCATCTTTTTTTAATCCTTTAGATTTATCTATGGGATTTTATTTTATTTTAAAATTGGGTGCATCACATGAAAAGGTTACTTAGACGAATTTTAGTAGCTACCAAAGATGAGAACTTCATGCACTTTATTGAAAATATAGAAGTGCTAGTTTCTAAAGCTCTATCTCTATTCATGGTAGTTGTGATTTTGGTAGCGATCGCAGATTTAGGAGTATTTATTTTTAAAGAGTTATTTACAGCGCCTTATGGAAAGTTTAATACAACATTATATAAAATATTTGGTTTGTTTTTAAATATTTTAATTGCTTTAGAAATATTAGAAAACATTACAGCCTATTTGCGAAAACACGTTTTTCAGGTTGAATTAGTTATTGTTACATCTTTGATTGCTGTTGCCAGAAAAATTATTATTCTTGACTTAGAGAAAGTTGGAGGTATTGATATAATTGGTTTAGGAATTGCTATTCTCGCTTTATCAATTAGTTATTTAATAATTCGTCTTAGTAATTCTAGAGACGCAAGATAAAAAACCTTTTGTGGATTTAAAAAATATTTTTTACTCCCTACTCCCAATACTCATCCAGTAGTTTTAAATTTGTTGAGCAACAACATAATAAACTAACTTTAAATACTTTCTTCTGACCGAAAAGCAAAAGGATATAAACCCCTAAATTTATGGGGATTGTTAATTTTGAATTTTGAACTATAAATTCGGAGCGAAGCAACGTGACAGATTTCTTTGAATTTGAAGCAGATTTTGTTGATTCCCTGCGTTGTATCCCTATGCAGGTGCGTTGCAAATTAGATACCTGTGGCATTAAGCTAAAATTGTCTGATTGGAATCAAATGACTACAGCCGAGCGTCAAGCTTTAGTCGAATTTCCTTGCACTACAGAAACGGAAATTCAGTCTTACCGCGAGCATATCCAGCAATTAATTCTACAACGTACGGGTATACCTGCTACAAAATTGCCCATCGAGCCACATCCCGCATGGCTAGACTCTGCCACTGTACCACCTAGCCTCCAGGAAAAAGCTCAAGAAATAGGTGTAATCCTGACAGAGCAACATTGGGCAGCTTTAACACCCTTACAGCGTTTTGCTTTGATTAAACTCAGCCGCCCAGGACATGAAAGCAAAAACTTTAAAAGAGCGATCGCAGAATTTGATCTGCTTTAATTAGTCAATAGTTATCTATGGACTAAGTAAGTGAGGGTAAGAAGAATATGGCTGCCAAGAAACTTTTGATGCTGGTTGGGGACTATGTAGAAGACTATGAAGTGATGGTTCCTTTCCAGGCGTTGCAAATGGTGGGGCACATTGTCCATGCAGTTTGCCCAGACAAAAAAGCTGGCGACAAGGTACGAACAGCAGTTCACGACTTTGAAGGAGATCAGACTTACAGCGAAAAACCCGGTCACAACTTCACTTTAAATGCCACGTTTGCAGAAGTAGAAGCCGCTACCTACGATGCCTTAGTCATTCCCGGAGGCCGGGCACCAGAATATATCCGCCTGAATCAGCAGGTGCTAGAAATCACTCGTCACTTTGCCCAAACGAATAAACCGATTGCTGCCATCTGCCACGGCTTGCAGTTATTGGCAGCTGCTGATGTACTGCAAGGCAAAAGATGTACTGGTTACCCTGCTTGTAGCCCAGATGTCAAGAGTGCTGGAGGTATTTATATTGATACTCCTGTTGACCAGGCAATAGTTGATGGTAATTTGGTAACAGCACCAGCTTGGCCTGCTCACCCCCATTGGTTGGCAGAATTCCTCACAGTACTTGGAACTAAAATTGAACACCCAGAACTAGCTAAAGTTGTTTGAGTCAAGATCCCAAAAATCTTTTGGTTCCATCTTCGGGGCAGTTTCTTTCCTTACTCCTTGCTCCGAAGGAGATTAGTCAATTATCAGTACTGCAAAACTACAGGCCACTGAAAATTATATATTTTTGGAATAAAACTAAATGCAGTAAAAACTACTCTTTTTGATAAATTGCCGTAGGTTGAATTTGTAGCCAGAATGGCAAGAGTACACTGCTGATACAATCTGATTTATCCGCCTAACAAACCAGATTTGGGACAAAATCTTAGTAAATTGAATACTTATTTACATTAAGTGAAAGAATTTAAAGTTTTGCATTTAGAATTTAAATTTCTTAGCAGTAAGTGAAGCTATAGTGGATTTAGCAATGCTGCTGTTGATGTGGCTAAGGTTAGTCCTGCTGCCAAATTATGTGAAGAATTAGTTTAGAAACGCACTTCTTATCGATGACAGGCAAACACGCAAGACATAATGCATTTCTGCGGCTAGTGTCTGGTAATGGGGCAGCTTCTGGATCAGGATCTCGCTACTCGCTGCCCCCCAGTAAAGAGATGGTAATTGGACGCGACCCCAGCTGCCAAGTTGTCTTGGATGCCATGATGTACCGAATGGTATCTCGTCGTCATGCAGTGGTTCGTCCCCTCTCTCTATCGCCAGATAGCAAATTCAGCTGGGTGCTTTGTGATTTGAATAGTGCTAATGGCACTTATTTGAATGGACAACGCTTGTATGAATGTCAAGAATTGCACCCAGGCGATCGCATTTCTCTAGGTGCTGATGGGCCACAATACGTTTTTGAGTACGAGTATACCTTACTTACCCCGGCGACGACAGTGAACCAAGTTGTACCACTGCCTTCGGCGACGAACTACCACGGTCACACACAATTAAAGCAGCCAGATTCTGTTAGCTTCACCCAACTTTTTCCGATTATTTCCACTGGTAAAGATTTAACTCGTAAAGCTTATCTCGTACCGGGAATACTGACCGTAATCTTTGTGGTGCTAATGTTTGCTACAGTCGGTCGGCCCCAAGATAATCAAGTGATCGTAGCAACTTACATCGCCTTCGCTGCCTACTATTTTGTTTACCAACTTTGCGGCAAACAGAAGCCTTGGTGGGTGCTAATGGCTGCGGCATTGAGTACGATACTGGTTTTAATAAGTCCGGTGTTGGATCTATTTATCTTTGTGTTTCGCACCGTTCTACCTGGAAACTTGTCCTCACCCCAAGAATCAATTACCTTTACAGAGTTGCTGGTGCGGATGTTTTTTGGCGCTGGGCTGATGGAGGAATTACTCAAGGCATTACCTATAATCGGTGCATATTTTATCGGTAGTGGATTACCTTCACCTTGGCGGGAACGGATTGGGGTCTTGGAACCTCTAGATGGTATTCTCCTGGGAACGGCTTCTGCTGTAGGCTTTACTTTACTAGAAACTCTCGGACAGTATGTGCCAGATATCACTCAAAATGTTACGCAACAGGTGGGTATAGGCGCTGCTGGTCAACTGGCGGGTTTACAACTGCTAATTCCGCGAATTTTAGGCTCTGTAGCTGGACACATGGCTTATAGTGGCTACCTGGGTTATTTTATCGGGCTGGCTGTTCTCAAACCCAGTAGAAGTTGGCAAATTCTTTCTATTGGTTATCTTAGTGCCTCTGCTCTCCACGCTTTATGGAATGCTACAGGATCAATCAATGCATTGTTATTGGTAGTTGTTGGAGTGTTATCTTACGCCTTTTTGATGGCGGCAATTCTCAAGGCCCGGGCACTCTCACCAACACGATCGCAAAATTTTGCTACCCGATTTCTTGGCCCAAAATAAAAAATGCTAAAAGGAAAACAAAAAAATAACGCTTGACTTTTGAATATTTATATCTTTGGATAGATGGCCTAATCTGACAGTTAGCTTAAATGTTACTTAAGTCCACTACACAAAAAAATTGAAAATTAGTGGATGCTCAAAACCGCAGCACAAAGTTTATCAGCCGTTATCAGCAGATAAATCTGCCTGCCCCTGAAATTTATGTAGAAAAGATAGAGAGTTAACTCAAGTTATGCTTCAGACTGAGACTTGTTGATTTCATTGAAAGCATAGGAAGCGATCGCTAAACTAACCTTTGCTTTCTCTACTTCTGATAAAGCTGTCCACTCTGTATCTTGAAGACTACTGAGCGCAGATGCTGCGTTTTGCGATTCACTACTTCGCATCGCGTAAGCAAAAGGACGAGCCAAAACTAAAAGATCCTCGGTTCCCCAATTTGGTAGTACTGTCTGAACACACTCAACCAGTTGTTCACTGATTGATTGCTGGGCAGCTAGAATTTCAGCAGCCTTAATGGCGATGGTCTTGAGCAATGCTTGGGGGACACAGGCGGCAAAAGTAGCACATAATCTTTCTTGAAGATTAAGCACTACTGACTGTTGTAGGTTGTGATTGTACTCTGGTGTAGAAGTAATACCAGACCAAAGTATGTCTAGATTATTGTAAAAATCTTCCGATCGCGCTGTCAGTTCTTCCTCAAGCAAATCTTGCATTCCGAACTGTTGTTCTAATTCCTGAAAATAAGCTTCTGACTCTTCATCAGCTGGATTCCAGGGATAGGTAGCATCGTCTGGTTCCAGTAGGGCTTCTAATAACTCTAAATCTACTTGAGATGGCAAAGAAGAGAAAGTATCTGAGCCGTTAATCTTATTAGCCATTGTTTTATTTCCTCACAATTATTTATTTGGTAGTATTGACAGCTACAATTCCTAAGAAGAGATTTCCGCAAAAACAGTTGAATTTTTCTACAGTAAAAATAGATTTTAAAGGCTGATGCTAAAGGCTCAAATCCTTTTCTGCAATTGTGCTAGGAGTCTTCAATAATAAACTCCCAGGTTTCACCTCTAGCACTTCCAAACTTTAACTGCATCCCCGATTTCAAGGGGACTTCCTCTCGGAGGATTTGTTGCCAACCATTAGGGCCTAAAAACCAGGTTGTCCCGTAGGTCGAAAAATCTTGCAAGTAATAACTTCGCACCAACGTAGCATCAGTAAGGGTATTACGGCAGAAGATTTCGGCGTGACGTTTGGATACAGATGGTTCGGGGATGACAATATCATTGTCTTTTGTGCGCCCGATGCGGGTGACTCCATAACGCAGCAACCAGGTTTTACCTTTTGGAGCGAGCGATCGCAAAGTTGCAGCTGGAAGGGAGGAACCTACATCAGGAATGGCTGTGTCTGGTAGCTCAGTAATACCTTCATCCAGATTCTTAATTAGTTCGCCATTAAAATCTGGATGCAGGTAGAGAACAGGCAAAGTCCAAGCAGGTTGATTAAATTTATACAGTGTTAACAACTCTTGCCTAGCCTGTGCTACGGCTTCATCAATTGGTTTGTGCGATCGCAAAGCTTCGGTAAAGGCTTGAATAAAACTGTGGCTTTCGTGGTCTGCGATTTCATCGCGCATCCCCAAAACCGCAGGCACACCATGACGAATCAGCACTTCTGCTAAACTGCTGGCAGGTATAGCTTGATGATTGATAGAAGCTGGTTGTGCGCCCCAACAGGCGTTGAAAACCGCTAATTTCACGCCGGTACGGGTCAATACTTGAGCTAATTCTATCCCATTCAGGGGCATATCTGAGCGCAAAAACAGTAACCCCCCATCTGGGTCTGGCAAACCATGTCCAGCGTAAAAGAAAACATTGTATGCTCTAGTTTCTAATTCTTGAATCAACTCCTGTGGAGTTGGTTGTAGGAGTTGATTCACTATACAAGGTGCATATCTTTGGGAATTACCACCCACAGAAGTATCTGCAAGAGTTTGCTGTAACATCGCAGCTTCTTGTTCCAGTTCTAACTTGTCGTCATGACCTAAAACCAGCAGGATACTTAAAGCTTGGTCAGTTCGCAAATACGGTAAGGGGTCAACTTCACTGCTGGTGCGACTAAATAGCAAATCTTGCGAGAGAGACATAGCCGATTGACCAGGCTCACGCTGCATAATTTCCCAAGGGAGAGCGATCAGATCCGGGTCGCGGATTTCTAGCCGGAAGCGCAAACGTGTATGCTGACCCATAGCAATACCGCGACTGCGTTCTAGACTACCGAGAATTTGCCCGTCAAATATCCAGCGCCATAAATTCATTCCCAAGTATTGCATCAGACGGCTGCTGTAGGGACCAGTGGTTTGACCTGAAGGGGGAGAAATCCAATCTATGGGGAATGGGTTGGACTTTTGAGATGTTGAGTTTGGGGAAATATCTAAATGACTATGACCGGCAAACATCTGCTGCCATTCTTGCCAGACTTGATTGAGTTCATCAGGCCATACAGAGTCACGTAAAACGTAGCCACTGGGATAGGGAGCTTTGACCACCCAAATAGCGAAATTATCAGTGCCAGTGTTTAGGAGACGGGCGATCGCCAAATTCAGGGATGGCATGGATTCATTAAATTAAAATTTAAAACAAATAATTTCAAATAAGAATTCTCCAAGGTTAAAAGTTTTTACTTTTTCACCTTGTAAGTTTTACTTTAATTGTTACCTGATTATTATTCCAGGTTTTTACCAGTTTAACGAGTATTTGATTAAGTTGGACTGGTGTCAGGTGCAGGTGATTGAATCGCTGGCGGTTGTGTGTCGGTTGTACATGGGCTTTTTACATCTGATTGTAAAACAGAGACACCAAAGCGTTTCAGTTGGGATAACAGCAATACTGTTTTCTCTTGCGGCAAAGGTTTTGAATTTGATGAAACAGAGGAAGTTCCTGCGGGATTATTAGTATTAGCTGAAGTTTGTGTGCTTTTATTTGGACAGACTCGCATAGACACCAACAAATCCCCAGAAGCTGGTTGAGAATTTGGTTTTATGTTGATAACTTCTAAAAAAGCTCTAGGGGGAAGTGATTGGTTTTTTCCCAAGGATATTTGATTGTTGGTTTGAATAACCCAACCAGGAGAAAGATTAGCAAGCGATCGCGCTGCGGGTGTTGCTTCGATGGTAGGGTTTTGAGTTTGTAATGGATTGGAAAAAATTGGCGAACGCCCTGATTGCGATCGCAGTTGCTTCACGAACAATCCTAAAGAACCTGCTGCTACTACAAATATTAACGGAACAATCCACTGTAGCGGTAAACTAGGAGTTCTTGCAGACTCAGTGTCTGGAATCACCTGAGTTTTGTGGTTTGGGCTACCTAAAAGTGTCGCATCAGGCTTTCTGGATGCCAAATCAACAGTTTTGGCAGAATAACTCTCTGGAATTACGGCTTTGATCGTGATTTCTGGTTCCCAGTATTGGACTTGATAATGAACTAAAGCGATGGTGACATTATCGTGTCCATTCTTAGCGTTAGCGATTTCGATTAATCTATCCGCAACATTTGTTATATTTGTTTCCCCAGCTAGAATCGGCAAGATTTCTGTTTCCCAGTACTCCTCTACCCGATCAAAATCACTCAAACCATCGGATGTGAGCAGAAAAACAGCATCTTCGTCGAGCATAAACCGTGCAGATGTGGGGTGCAACGAAGTACTAGGCCCCATGCCCAAAGCCTGGACAAGAGAGCCAGCAGCGCTTTGTTGTACAGCTTCACGGTAAATGGCATAGCCTAACCGCACCTCACGGGAAGCAACATCATCGTCCAGGGTTACTTGATAACAGCCGTGACGGGTAATCCAGTAAGCACGACTATCACCGACGTGGGTAATGTACATTTCATGAGCAACAGGCAATGCCATTACTAAAGTCGTACCCATCCGTTGACGACCTTGGCGATTTTCACCGTCATTGCGCTGACTAATTTTGTCATTAGCGATTGCCACTGCCTTTTCTAAATCATTTAGTAGCAGTGAGGGGTCTATGTGGTCGTAGGGAACTTTTGTGAGTTGCTGTACCTGCTGCTGGATTGTTTCAATGGCTAAATTTGATGCGACATTGCCACCTTCGTGTCCACCGATGCCATCACAGACAATTGCTAAGGCTGTTGACTGGGGTGGTTTGCTCACTAGAGTTCCACTGGGTGGGCTACAAGCATCTTCGTTACGTTGGCGGCTCGGCCCAGTATCGGTTTTGGTGATAATTTTGATTGTGGGTGTTTGCGATCGCCCTAATTGTGCTAGTCCCTGGTCTAAAACTGCAATTAATTGATCAGTTGAATTAATCTTTCCCTGAACTAAAGAAAGGCTAATGTGTTCAACAAATTCACCTATGGCTGGTTTAGCACCACTAACCAACTGCTGCCAAAATTGACCTAATTGGGGCAATTCTGGTAATGTTGCTGCGTCGAAACGCAATTCTAATAAACGGACTAATGATCCTTCTACCCGTAATACATCTGAGTCAAGCAAGCTAGAGACGACACCTTCACTTGCAAGAGGTTGCCACAAATGAGCTATTTGCCATAACCAATTGAGCTGGCGCATCGATGTAGCATCACGCCAAGCGGTGGTTAAATCGTTGCCCAAACGCACTTGTTGGATTTTTTCATCTACTAATAATGGAGGTTTTTCTAAAAGTAATATTTCTCGATGGGAGGAACCGTCAGCGAGAAAAAGCACTCCATATACCTGCGGTACGTTTAAACGGTAGGGAATCAGTCTCAGGTAAGCTTTTAGAGGCTGTAAATGATCTACTTCAGGTGTTAAAGCTAATAAACCTGGCTTCGTATCTAAAAGAACAAATTTATCAATAACTAAATAGCGATCGGCTAATATTTCTCCAGGACTACCCACACTCGGACCATCTACCACAGCCCAGAGGTAATTTTTGGGTAGGGGCGTGGAACATCGCTGGCAAAACTTGTGAGTCAGGGGGTTGGCAGCCTGACAATTTTCATTTGGACAGTAGAGCGTTGCCGCGTCATTTTCCATAGTTTTCGCACCGGGAAGCGATTGGCAATTTCTTTAACAGCATTATTCGGGACAATCTAGACCGCTCATCTTTCTTAAACTTCACGTACCCAGACTTTAGATGATGATTTTAGCTAGCGGATATCAGCAGGTGCTAATACTTATTTATCTAAAGAATACGCTCCTAAGTCAACCCTACAGCCTCATCATAGCTTCTATTGCTCTGTGACTCTCCATCGCCAAAGCAACTAACTCCAACCCTGTTACCAAAGCATAACCCAAGCATAACTGCGCCCCAAGCTTTTGCTGAATTTCTCGATCATCAAGAGGCAGATAATGTTGGTATTTATTTAGTTTATAAGTAGGATAGCAACAATTAACTTTAATTAAGAATTAAGATAATTTAAATGTACTTTTGGCAAAAGTACCTGACGAATAAAGTGACTTTAGAAATTTTGTAATTTTGGCATTGCATAGTTGCGGGATGATTTGGCAACTTCTAAAATTCCTCCCCTGCTTCCCCTGCTTGCCCCAATTCATCCCACTGTCCTGGAACGCCGTAATTTTGTTTCCGGGTTCGTCTTTGGGGAAATCGCAAAGCTTTACAGAGGGCATTCCCAGCCAGAGGCTGGGAACGAGGCACTAGCTACGGTGTACACACATCTCTACAAACGATACAAAACATCGTGTGATCCTCCTAAGTCCCCTTTCTAAAGGTGACTTTGAGATTTATTGCCCCCTTTTTTAAGGAAGGTTGGGGGGATCAGAAACTGTGTGTACACTGTAGTTTTGGGGAAGGGGGAGAATTCAGAGGCTCTCTTTTTATAAAAGAGAGGTCAAAATATGAAGTTGACATTGCGTGAGCTTATTGTTTGTCGTCAATTGCAACTTGGGGGACTCCCATGCTGTAGTTGGTAACACGGGCAGAAAGATTGTAGCTGATTTCGCCAAGTTGTAGAAGCGATCGCAGATAATGTTCTAAGTCTGACCCAACACGGCGCAAGTTATAGTCTGTGAGGTCTGCGCCACTAGATGCTTCTACTAGTTCATCAAATTTTCGATAAACTTTTTGCAGCGCATCTTCATTCCAGTTAAATTCGTTATCTGGGTCAACATCTAACGTTAAGACCTGTTGACTTGGAACCAGTTCGCCATCCCGGTCAATTTCACCTGCAAAAATGCGGATATGCCGGGTTGTGGACTTGAGCAGCATCGGGTTAGCCATAAAAGGGTGTAAGATTTGGGTGGATTACACTGAAATTATTGTAAACGCTATATTCAAGCGTGAATGCTCTCAATCTACAAGCTTTGAAAGCAATTTCAAAAGGGTATATTGAATGGGCATAAGTAAAAATATCACCTCTACTGATGAACTTGCTACTTCTGTTAGGAGTTGAAGATAAATTTAGTTGCTAGTACTGACAGTAGTCTAATTATTTTTCTGTAAAAATTACTGGTTGGAGTATTTTTATTTGGCGCATACAAATAAGTCTAAGCGCTGTGCCAGTCTTACCTAAAGCTAAGATTTTTGTACTCAATCAAGGATAGAAGGCAGTAGGGCGGGGCGCTCGGCGAGAATAATTTAATCTATGTACATTTTTATATGGGTAACAAAAATCTTTATCTTAATAATTATGCTGATTAATTTCTCCGGAATTTTATGTTGAAAAAAACGCACATCAAGTAATATTACTGAATAGCGCTACATCGACCTCTGGCATTAGTAAGCTCAAAAAAATTAAGCGGTTTTACTTACGTATAAACACCAAAATTCAAGTAACAAGTCCAACTGTGATTGACGTTAACATAAAGTTGGTGTAAAAAGCTTTAAAAAGGTCGAACAACTTCTTACAGAAACTTTATTGTGTAGAATCTTAAAAACTGAATAATGGTTATGGCTTACCATTAAGCTACATCTGGCACAAGAACATCAAAATCTAGCTTGAAAATAAAACACAGGAGACTGAAATGGAATACAAAAGTGATTGATGAAGAAAAATTCTTAATTCAAGCACTTTGGATTCAAAGAAGATATAAAGAATTTTGCTGGGCATCTACCTCCTTACCCTCATGACCACCAAGTAAAGGAATCTCAATAGCTATGAACTCCAAAGCATTACCACGCCAGATAAATAATCTCGAAGTAGGTGTTTATGAGTGCGAAATCCATCTCAAATTCCGGTTGATTGAGGAAAAGAGTCTATTGGGTGATCGCGAACAACTGTTACAGGTATTACTTGATGCCTTGACTGAAGGTTCTGACGACTTTCTAGAGACGTTGCAAGCCTCCGTTAAAGCGCAAGAAGTATCAGAGTTCAAAGCCTCACCTCAAATGCGACGTCAGCTGATGCGTTTACGTAATGCTGCTGAAAATCCCCAAACTTAAAGGTGTAATTTAAGTAGTGAAAAAACATGAATTGGGTATCAAATCAAATGTTGATCCCATAGCCCCGTTGCAATAAAAACTAACCAGCAAATAGAATTCATAAAATATTGTGATTTCTAGTTTGTGAAAGTCTTATTTAGCAGCACGAAGTCCCAGGAACAGTTTCCTCTATTAAAAACTTTGTAGCAAAGGGTACTGGTAGAATCTGAAAGCAAATTCAGCCGGGTGCATTTTACCGAGTTTTTATCAAGACATTGTAGGAAGAGCAAAACCCTGTGTCTTTACAGATGGGGAATTGGACAACAGGCGCGAATTCAATGAAAGCCTAAAAGGCCAAAGTGAAAATAAATAATTTACTTTTAGCTTTTTACTTTAGCTAAGTGCCTGATTTGCTGAAATACTTATGTTTTATCTATCACTGGTAATAGGTCATGGTTTAGCAGCCAGTTACCTATTACCCATATCAAAAAAAGATTTAATGAAGAGGATGCAAAGAGGAGGGCAGGGAGCAGGGGAGGATATTCTCCCATGCCCAATCCCCAATCCCCAATCCCTATTTAGCAAGACCGTGTTCTAGTGCGAAACGAACTAACTCTGTACGGCTATTGGTGCCAGTTTTACTAAACAAACGGCTGACGTATTTTTCTACATTGCGGACGCTCGTTTCCAAGCGACGGGCGATTTCTTTGTTCATCAGCCCTTCAGCGACCAGATTTAGAACACTTTGTTCTCTGGGAGTCAAATCAATTTTGAAAGGGGCTGGCGATTGAGAAATGGCATTTTTTTGAGTTAACAATGCCTTAATTTGGGCAATCTGATTAGCTAGTTCAGCAAGATCGGGGGTTTCAACGTCATCTCCCGTAGTTGGAGCCTTAGCAGCACGGCGGGCTAGCAAATTTTCGACTATAGCCACTAACTCATCTGGATCGAAGGGTTTGGGTAGATAGGCATCGACACCAGCATGATAGCCTTGGATGCGATCGCCTGTCATACCCTTAGCAGTTAAAAATACTACCGGGAGGGTTTGGAAGCGAGGGTCTTCTCGCAGTTGTTTCAGGAACTGATAGCCGTCCACTTGAGGCATCATGACATCGGAAATCACTAGGTCGGGTGTATTCATTTGCATCCATTCCCAACCTTCAAGGGCGTTACTGGCGACTTGAACGCTGAAACCGCTCTCTTGCAAATAGTCTTTCACGGCTTCCCGTATCCCTGGTTCATCATCCACCAGTAACAATTGTGCTGACATTTAAAATTCCCTTAAGTTTACCTTTTTCCAATTTAGCGAAAGTTGACAGTCATTGAACAAAAGGCGTAAAGGAAAAACGAGAGAGCTTGTTAACGTTGGGTGATGGCTGATAACGACGGTAACGGGTTTGTTTCAGCCGGAGACTATTTTACCACCGGGGATTTGTCATAATTAATGCCTCTGCTACTGAACTATTTAATGGAACAGAGAAAAAATTTCCTTGGGCATATTCACAATTCAACTTTCTTAAAAGTGCTAGTTGCTCTTTTGTCTCTACTCCTTCGGCTAGCACATCCATACCCAGTTTGTGTGCCAATGTGATAACTATCTCAATAATTTCTAAATTTTTACTATTACTGGCTATCAGGCTGATGAAAGAACGGTCAATCTTCAACACACTAATCGGAAAGTTATAAAGACGACCTAATGAAGAGTAGCCCGTACCAAAGTCATCAATTGATAACTCAATGCCCATCTCTCGAAGTTGTAAGAGTACGGCAGTTGCCTTATCGGCATTTTCCACAATTACGCTTTCAGTAATTTCTAGTACTAGAGTGCTAGCATCCAGACCAGTTGAGCGCAAAATTTGCCGAATCTGCTCAATCAAATCGGGCTGGGAAAATTGCTTGAGGGAGAGATTGACGCTGATTTTCTCTATAAAGTTGGAATGATGGCACATTCGCCAAGTTTGCACCTGGCGACAGGCTTCATACAACGCCCAGTTGCCAATGGAGTAAATTAGTCCAGTTTCTTCTGCTAAAGGAATAAAATCTGCTGGATTAAGCAAACCATGCTCAGGATGCTGCCAGTACAACAAAGCCTCAAAACCTAAAATAGAGCCTTTAGTAAGCGAAACAATTGGTTGGTAATAAACTCGAAACTCAAGGCGTTCAATTGCTCGGCGCAAATCGCTCTCTAACTGCAATTTCGCCAGAGTATTAGCATACATATCTGAGTTGAATAGCTCATAACGCGCTCTGCCCAGCAACTTGGCTCGGTACATTGCTGTATCAGCATCCCTCAACAGTTCTTCTGGATGTTTATAGTCTACTGTCGAACTCAACGCGATGCCAATACTTGCCGTTGTAAACACTTCTTGTCCGTCAAGCTCAAAGGGTAACTTTAGTTCCTGTTGAATCCGTTCAACAACTTTGATAGCGTCTGCCACATCTTGGATTCCCTCAAGCAGGATTGTAAATTCGTCTCCTCCAAGCCGTGCAGCTGTATCTATGGAGCGTACGCATAGTTCTAGCCTACCCGCAATAGCAAGCAGAAATTGGTCTCCTTTTAAGTGTCCAAGACTGTCATTGATCACCTTAAACCGATCTAGGTCAATAAAGAGTACCGCAAATAGATAATCTGAATGTCGTTTTGAATAATCAATGGCACGCCCTAGGCGGTTCATAAATGCAGCGCGGTTTGGCAGACCCGTTAGTGCATCGTGAAACGCAAGGTGCAGCAGTTGTGATTCGACTCGTTTACGCTCTATAATTTCAGTTAGCAATTTCTCATTTGCTTGTACCAGCTCCGCTGTCCGTTCTGCTACTCGTATTTCTAACTCATCGTAAGCTTGGTACAACATTTCTTCAGCTTGTTTGTGGTCGCTGATCTTGCACAGAAGCCAACGCCAGCCAACCTGCTTCCCCTGGAAGTCGTACACCGCAGATGCCTTACTTATAGCAGGAAAAGGATCTCCTCCTCGTGGTTGCAGGTTAATTTCCCAGTTTAGTAGCTCCTGGAAATTGTTCATCTGAAAGCTAAAACAGCGACGGTCTTGTTGAGCAATAAACAGAATTAATGGTTTACCTACCAAATGTTTTTGGTGGACACCGAGTAAGGTTGCCGCAGCATAGTTAGCCTCTAGGATTATCCCTGCGGTATTAGTTACCAAATAACCATCTGGAGCGAACTCAAACAAATCTTGGTAACGCTGGCGCTCTTTCTCTACTACCGCTCGTGTTAACTCTAACTCCTCGGAGGCTGTCAATAGTTCTTCCATTGCGGTGTGGAGTTCCTCGAAAGCCTGTGTTATTGTGTCTTGTTGTAAGCTTGCCTTAGTTCCATTGCATTGTAATAGTCCCTGTATCTGTAAGCACAATTTTTCTATCTCTTGGCTAAATGCATCCACGTTCATGTTGCTCAACTTACAAAACTATGAAACATAGGTGTGAATGAAGAGAGTAAGAGAAGCAAACCGCATACCTTCCTCAAGGGTTCAGACCCTTTTGAGCAAGTGAGAATTGGGTTACTTGCAAGAGCGGACACGTTGTAAATAAATATGGCAAAACTTATTTTCTTGATTTACTAATTTATCTATCAATGATGAGAAAGCAAACAAATTTGTCCACGCTCAGATAAACTCTTCACACTATTCAGTGCCACAAACTTGTCCATTAATGACCAAAGTACAAAGTTGGACCAAGCCCTACTTGCTGAGATTTTTACTTTATTAAATACAATTTCAGTTTATTAAAGTTAAATTTTACTATAACAGTATACTTGCTGTACCTATTTTTTTTAAATACTTCTTAAGATATATTCACTTTTATGATGTTAAGGCAAAAATAAAGGTTTCAGGCAATGCCTTGGGGCTGACAAAAGCGTTTTTTCTTACAGTAGTCCACTAAAGAAATTCGGTGGAGTTTTATAGTAAGAAAATCAAGTTCTTTTCTCCCTTTGCCTTTACCCGTTATTTTTGACTTGGTCGAGTATTAGTAGCATGAAATGCTATAAATTGTAATACATAACGGTAACATTTCAATGCAAGCAAAAATAAATGTTGAAGGACTAGAAGCTAGGCAACGAAAGTTTTTAAGCCAGTAACTTACAGTTTAAGGAGGATTTTACACTCCCTACAGAATTGACTGCTAGCCCCCAAATATTGTTACAGTCGATCAATTCTCTTAGCATTCTCTGGCAGCTTGGCGTCTCGTTGCCCAACAGTACGTGCCCTAGCTGTGAACAAACCAATGGGAGTATTCAATAAATCTACAAGGGTAGCTTGACCCGCGATGCCTGCGGCGGGCTGCGCCAACGCCTTTTTAATATCCCTTGGTATTTCTTTGAATAACCAACGTGCCAAACGATAGCCGCATTCTTTAAGTGTAATCTCTCGCATCAAATCTACACCATGTAGTTCGTGTAGATAGCGATTTGAACGTCCATAACGCCGCCATTGACTTTGCAGTTCTTTAAGTGTGGCGCGGTGGCGGTGCTGAACGATCGCATTCGGGGCAAATTCCAAACGTCCCATGTTTTCCCCCAAAATCCGCCAGCAAATATCGGCATCGCCACCAGTGGTAAGATAGGGACGAAATAAACCCGCTTTTTCTAAGGCAATGCGTCGAATTGCCAAATTAGCCGTTTGACCATAGGGACAAAAAGAATGGTTAAGGGTATGCTTTTGCGACAAAGTTTCTTGACGATCTGCGTGCTGTTCTAGCAAAGTTGTGCCTGGTAGTGCCAAAATTTCACCAGCGACAATTATCACTTCTTTGTTGACAAAAGGCTGAATCAATGCGTCTAACCATTGAGGTTGTGGGCGACAATCTGCATCGGTAAAAACTATAATTTCACCCGTAGCGGCACGAATCGCAGTATTACGAGCAGCATAGGAGCTTTGAATTTGGTTTTCGCTCAAAGGGCGAATTGTAATCGGGTAATTTTCGGCAAATGTTTTGAGGATGGTGAGAGTACGATCGCTACTATTATTGTCCACCAACAAGTACTCTACCCGGTCTTTCGGGTAGGTTTGAGACAAAAGACAATTGATTAACTTTGGTAAATCCGCCTCACCGTTATAAATAGGAACAACCACCGACACCATTGGTAAGAAACTGGTGTCGGTGGTTGCATCAACTGGCTGATGATTCATAAATCTGAGATTTTAGAGATGGGATTTCTAGTTAGTATTCCCAATCCAAAATCCTAGAACGGTATATCATGCAGTTTTCATAACTCCAAAAATCTGGATTTGGGAATACTACTATATAAACACCTGAAAACAAATCATTTGCGTCAATCTAAAATTTCAGGTTATCGGCGCGGCTCATGGGTCGAGTGGGCTGATTTGCTGGCGGCTGGGCAAAATTTCTATTGGATAAAATTGCGATCGCCCGAGCATATTGCGGATCACTCTTAGTTCCGATTAAATCTGGATTAGAAGCTAACTGTCGCTCTTGTGCCTCTGTCAAGTCTAGCTTGATATCTGGGACAATGCCTTTCTGGTTAATATCCGTTCCCGCAGGGGTGTAGTAATGGGCAATGGTAACTGCCAAGCCGGAACCATCTGCAAGCTCATGAACTGACTGCACTAACGCTTTACCAAAGGTTTGTCCACCTACGACTACCGCACGCTTATTATCCTTAAGTGCCCCTGTAAGGATTTCGCTAGCACTAGCTGAATTACCATCGACTAAGACTGCCAAAGGACGATTTGTCAGAGCAGTGCGATTGGCTTTAGTTTCGTCAGTGCCACCCACACGGTTTACTGTCTTGACAATTCCGCCCTCATTGTACCACATCCGGGCAATCTCAATGCTCGCCTGCAACAACCCACCAGGATTTCCTCGCAAATCTAAGACATAAGAATCGACTTTCTTAGTGTTTAAATCGCGGATGGCTCGTTGCATCTGTTCTGCGGCGTGGGCGCTAAATTCCCGCAAACGGATATAGCCAATGCGGCGATTTCCTTCTTGCTTGAGGGTATAACGTACCGTTGGCACTTCAATATTTGCTCTTGTCAGCTTCAAATCAAAGGCATTTACCCCTCTCCGCCCCAGCTTTAGTTTGATAGGAGTACCCGCTTTGCCACGAATTAGTTTAGAGGCGTCATCCACTTTCATTTTGAGAGTGGGTTTGCCGTCAATTGCCAAAATTTCATCGCCTGCTTTGATCCCAGCTCTCAATGCTGGAGAATTTTCTATGGCTTCTACAACAGTGAGCCGTTGAGTTTTTTCGTTCACTTCCATCCGAATGCCAATACCAGAGACTTCCCCAGATGTTTGGCTAGTGAGAGCTTCAAACTGTTTGGGGTCCATGAATCGAGTGTAAGGATCTCCCAACTTTTGTAAAGCTTCACGGATGGCAGCATAAGCCTCTTCACGAGAAGAATAGTCTTTGCTCAACAGGCTTTGTCTGGTTGCTTGCCAATTTTGTTGATTAAATTTGCCATCAACATATTCATGATTCACCAGTTGCCAAACTTGGTCAACTATCACTTTCGGGCTGTCTTGTAGGGCTAGAGAGGCACGGACAGCACGAGTCCAAGCGGGGCCGAACACGGACATTGTAGCAGTAGTGGCGATCGCTCCACCAATCAAGGCTACTTGGAGCGGCGAGTAACTTTTCGCAGATTGGTTCATGTATATTAGCTGGAATAATTGTGTTATTGACAGTTTAGCAATCAGGCTTTCCAGAAATTTTTAAGTTTTTATACCCCAAACTAAGCTATGCTCTGTTCATAATTTTTATCGTTGAATGATGCTGAAAATACTGCATTATTAACAACGACTTCTTAGTTTCTTAGCCTTCTCCGGAAGGCTATACTCAATATGTGACACTTTGATCAGCGTCATGTTTGTACTTTTTTATTACTTTTATAAGATAGCACTTTGATCACTGAAATGCAGCACTTTAGACAGCGATAAAATCATGTTTTGTTACCTAAGTCATGAAACGTAAATTTACGATCAAATCATTAATTTCTATTAAAAAAAAATTTGCTGATTTGTGGCAACTGTTACAAAAACTAACTGGTGGATTGTACTTTGTTTTGGGTGCTTGGCTGATTTTTACTACTATAACCTTAGTTTTTGCTTCTTCCCAGCCAGTAGATGCTTTCTTTGTGCTTGGTGGGAGTATTCGTCGAGAAACTTATGTTGCCCAACAAGCAAAACAATACCCGCAAACCCCAATTTTAATTTCTCATGGTTCCCCAGACCCCTGTATATGGTTACTTTTTCAGGCGGAATTAGCAGAGTTACAAAACGTTTGGTTAGAAAAGTGCGCGAATTCTACTTTTGAAAATTTTTATTATGGTATTCCAATTTTGCGCCGTTGGGGAGTGCATAAAGTCATGTTGATTACCTCGCAGAGTCATTTACCCAGAGCCAAATGGATGGCACAGATTCTTTTGGGCGCTCATGGTATTTGGGTAGAGACAGAGATTGTTCAGGAGTCGGGTGTTCCTGGTAATCGTGAATCTTGGCCCAAAACTGGATTAGATGTAACACGCAGCTTATTTTGGGCGATTGTAAGTCAAATTATTCAACCGCAATGCTCAAATCTAACAAAACTTACCCAAGTAGATATGCAAGCTTGGGAAAATCGAGGTTTTCATTGTGAACACCAAGGGGGGTTGAGGAGATAAGGGGGATGAGGATTCATCGAGGACTATAATGCTACTCCGTTTTTGGTAGGAGGAACTAAAAAGTCATTTTGCAATTTAGAACCACAAAGTAGCGATCGCCTGGAATTTTAAGCAATATATTTGCATAAAATAATCGCAATTGGGTGATGCAGCCAAAAGAAAATTAATGCAAAAATTCCCAATCTTGTAGCATCAAAATAGCATCTCTATACAAAGACAAATTTACTTGGTGAACTTCTATCCCCTGCCCGATTTCTTGTAGAAGGGTGATGGTCAAATTTCCGCCCAGGTGTTCGCGGAATTCCGTAAGCCCTCTAAATAGACAATGCGGATGATCTAGTTGATCTAATTGCTCTGTCAATGCCGATACGTACAAATTAAAGCCTAATTTTTTGAGTGTAGTTATAACCCTTTGCCACTCAGATTGCAAGAGTTGCCCTGTTAAATATGAATAGGTTGTATCTAAAGCAATGCCGATCGCTACAGCTTCACCATGACGTAGGCTGTAATTAGTTAAATGCTCTAGTTTGTGAGCAGCCCAGTGTCCAAAATCCAAAGGACGCGATGAACCCATTTCAAAGGGGTCGCCGCTACCAGCAATATGCTCTAAGTGCAACTGGGAACAGCGATAAATTAGCCTTTCCATTATGTCCATGTCTCGATTAGCCAATTTATCGGCATTAGTCATAATGAAATCGAAGAAATCTGCATCTTTAATCAGCGCTACTTTCACCGCTTCTGCAATACCCGATCGCCAATCTCGATCGTCAAGGCTAGTAAGAAAATCAAAGTCATTCAAGACAGCATAAGGGGGCATGAATGTACCCAAAAAGTTTTTCTTGCCGAAGGCATTGATTCCGTTCTTTACCCCTACACCAGAATCATTTTGCCCTAATACTGTTGTCGGTACCCGTAGCAGCCGAATTCCTCGGTGAGCCGTTGTTGCTGCGTATCCGGCCATGTCTAAAACGGCTCCACCTCCAATAGCTAAGACGTAGGAGTGGCGGCACAATCCAGCTGCATTTATGCGCTGATGAATTTGCTCTATAAATCTAGAATCATTCTTGACTGCTTCTCCACCCGGAACTATTATCGGCTCACTGCTCAGTGTTAGTACATTTTCATAATACTGAGCATAGACTGATAATTTTTTTAGCAACCCTTCCTGATGCTGTAAAAATCCTGCATCTACCACTGCTAGCACTTGTTTTGGCGCTGTCTCCCCCTCTGCGGCAATCACTTGTGCGAGTAAAGGATTATCTAACTGAAACAGACCTCTAGTGAAGTGAACATCATAGTTAAAGTTCACGCGAACACATTGGTTAATTGGTTGCAGATTAAGAGCAGTTTTTTGTTGAATAATCATTGGAATATTATTACTTTTTAATTAGTACAAATACATATAATACGATTAAAGCTAATAGCAGATTAGGCAAAACTAAACTTATCTAAAATAATTTATAAGTTAAGAACAAGCTAATGACTTGATCAGGCTTTTAAAGGTTTACTCATTCTAGTTATAGAATTTTTAAAATAATACTAATTTGCAATTTTATTAATGCCTAAGCTTTATATATAAGATGGGCTATGAATATCAGTATTACATAAAATTTTAATTTTATTCCGTAAGCGAATTTTATTATTTATCTAATCAAAATAATATCTTTACAGTATCTTATTTAAAATCGGAAGATTTTTATAGATTCAGTGAAGTTATAATCTCAGTAGTATATTATCTAGCTGCTTTAATCACAAAATATCAAGTTTAGTGCTATATTTTATACTTGGTTGTCACAAAAAAGTTGGGCAACTTTTCCTGAAATTCATCATGAGTAAAGTAAACAAGTTACTGCATCATTGGCTGTCAAAGTCTGTTTCAGAGAAAGCTTTTGTTTGGCTAGAACAGAAGCAGGCACAGATTGCTGACGGTGCTGCTGAGAAAGTGTTTTTTACGGCTTTTAGTGCAGTACCGCGTTATCTAGGTAAAGAGGATTTGCAGCTAACATTCCAGGACTTGGAAGCAGCACAGGATGTGATTCCCGGTTGGTATCCTGGTCATTGGAGTGTAGATCAAGCGGGTCGGACACTGTTGCTTCTAGCTTTGCCCCACGATGATCCTGAGGGCTATGTGCGATCACTTGATAAATTCTTCTCCACTGCCGATATGGGGGAGTTAGTTGTTCTTTATCAAAGTTTGCCGCTATTACCACATCCAGAGTTACATCGCCATCGCGCTGCTGAAGGAATTCGCAGCAATATGAGTAATGTATTCCAAGCGATCGCACTACGAAACCCTTATCCGGCGGATTATTTAGATAATGCTGCTTGGAATCAGATGGTGCTGAAGGCTGTGTTTGTTGGCAGTCCTTTGCATCTAATTTGGGGACTCGATCGGCGTGCTAACCCAGAATTGGCAAGGATGTTAGCAGACTATGCCCATGAACGTTGGGCAGCTAAACGCTCAGTTACACCAGAACTTTGGCGACCTGTAGGACGGTTTGCGGATAGTGCAATCATTACAGATTTGGAAAAAGTACTGGCTAATGGGGATATACACGAGCAAGAAGCAGCAGCATTAGCTTGTGCTGAGTCTGGTTTACCCCAAGCGCAAGAATTACTTTCTCGCTACCCAGATTTACAGTCATCTATTCAACAAGGTAATCTTACTTGGAGCAGTTTTAGCCCTGATGTCTGTGGCTAACTGCGCTAACGCCTTTTTGTTTACAAATAAAAGGGAGTGGAGACTAAGTAAAAGTTTTTTAAATACCCAATTCCTCATAAATTTTATTGCTCATTAAACCACATCATGATGTTCATTGATCCTCACATTCATATGTGTTCGCGCACTACTTACGATTACTTAGTAATGCGGGAATATGGCATTGTCGCCGTTATTGAACCAGCCTTTTGGTTAGGACAACCGCGAACGAACGCTGGCACATTCAAAGACTATTTCAGCAGTCTTGTGGGCTGGGAACGGTTTCGTGCTAGTCAATTTGGCATCCAACATTACTGCACAATTGGTCTAAATCCGAAAGAAGCTAACAATGAGGCACTAGCAGCAGAAGTTATAGAATTGCTACCACTTTATGCCTGCAAAGAGGGAGTTGTTGCCATTGGTGAAATTGGCTATGACGACATGACAGACGCAGAAGATAAGTACTTTTGTCAACAGTTAGCATTAGCCAAAGAACTCGATATGTTGGTGCTAATTCATACCCCTCATCGTAATAAAAAAGCGGGTGCTAGTCGGAGTATGGATCGCTGTATTGAATACGGCTTAGATCCCTCACAAGTAGTTATTGATCATAACAATGAGGAAACCGTTGAGGAAGTATTAGGACGAGGTTTTTGGGCAGCTTTTACGATTTACCCACAGACGAAGATGGGTAACGCCAGGATGGTAGAAGTCGTCCGTAAGTATGGACGCGATCGCATCATTGTAGATAGTAGTGCTGATTGGGGTATTAGCGATCCTTTGGCAGTACCAAAAACGGCTCAGTTAATGTTAGACAGGGGCATTCCTGAAGAACATGTGCGAGCAGTTTGTTATGAAAATGCCCTAGCTGCTTACAGTCAAACTGGGCAAATGCAAGCATCAGACTGGCTCAATCCCCAATCTGTTGATCAACGTCAGCTGTTCAATGGTAATTCTGTGTTGCGGGGACAAGAACCAGGAATCAAATCAGTTTCTGATTATGTATTGATTGAGTAAAAAATTGGGAGTGGGGAGTGGGGAGTAGGGATGAGGAATTGCATAATGTAATATGCGGTTTATTTTGAGAAATTATTAGGTACGGAGGCAGATAAGTGAATGTTGCAAGCTTAAATTTTCAAAGCTGGCGGGGTTATCTGGAATTAATGCGTCCTGCAAATATTGTTACTGCTTGGGCGGATATTCTTGTTGGTTTTGCTGCTTCTGGTTCTGGAATTATTTTTGCTCAATTAATCAATGGAGAAGCAAGTTTTACTATACTAATTCCATTAGCTTGGTTGTTATTGGCTACAACTGGATTATACGGCGGTGGTGTAGTTTTTAATGATGTTTTTGATGCTGAATTAGATGCAAAAGAGCGACCAAATAGAGCAATTCCCAGTGGTCGCGTATCTCGTCAAAATGCTACTTTGTTGGGGAGTATACTATTTGCAATCGGGATTATAGCTGCTTTTCAAGTATCGTTGGTAAGTGGTGCAATCGCTATATTTATTGTTCTTTCATGCTTACTGTATGACTCACTTGCCAAACATCACCCTTTTTTTGGCCCACTTAATATGGGTTTATGTCGTGGCAGTAACTTATTATTAGGTGTAAGTGCTGTACCAGCAATCATAGGAGAACGTTGGTATTTAGCACTAATTCCTGTTTTTTACATTGCTGCTATCACCGCAATTAGCCAAGGTGAAGTTCACGGAGGTAAAAAGATTACGGGAGTACTCGCATTACTGCTGATTGCAATAGTTTTAACGGCAGTTTTAGCTTTAGGACTATTAGGAGACTATGCAGCGATCGCAGCATTACCATTCGCGGCTTTATTAGCGATCAGAGTGCTGCCTAATTTTATCAAAGCGGCGCGTGAACCGATAGCCGAAAATATCCGAACTGCGGTGAAAGTAGGCGTGTTATCTCTAATAGTCTTAGATGCAACCGTTGCATCTGGTTTTGCTGGTTTGTATTACGGTTTTTTAGTTCTAATTTTGCTACCAATTTCGATGAAACTAGCACAAATATTTGCCGTTACTTAAATAGGAATGTACACACCCAGTAATACAATAAATCGGCTGTAGGGGCGCACATCTATGCGCCCTTACCCATGAATATACGGCAGGTATTTTGGGAAATGGTATAAGCCAAAGAAAATAAATTACTACCATATATAGGGCATAAATTTAGAAAATGAAAATTCCAAAAGACAGCAAATTTCATTTAACTTATTGCAGCAATATTCATCCTGGGGAAAGTTGGCTAGAGGTTTTCGCCAATTTAGAAAAATATGTTCCCAATCTTAAGTCACGTTTATCACCTACAGAACCTTTTGGTATTGGTTTGAGGTTAGCAGATGCAGCCGCTAAACAACTTCTAGAAAATAATAATTTAGCTCAATTCCAAGCGTGGCTTAGTCAAGAAGATTTATATGTTTTCACTTTAAATGGATTTCCTTATGGCGGATTCCATAGACAGGTGGTAAAAGACCAAGTTTATGCACCAGATTGGTCTACACAAGAACGGTTAAATTATACATTAAACTTGGCACAAATTTTAGCTAATTTGTTACCAGAAGGACTGGATGGCGGAATTTCTACATTGCCATTATCCTATAAACCTTGGTGGCAAAAAGACCAAGCAATCGAGACAGTTATAAAAAATAGTTGTTTAAATATAGCATCTGTTGTGATAGAAATGATTCGCATCTGCGAAGAAACAGGAAAGGTACTTCATATTGATTTAGAACCTGAACCTGATGGTTTAATTGAAAACACCTCAGAAGTAATTGATTTCTATCAAAACTGGTTATTGCCAATCGGTGGTAGTTATTTATCAGAGAAATTAAATATTGAACAGACTTTAGCAGAAGCTAAATTGCTAGAACACGTTCGTATTTGCTATGACACCTGCCATTTTTCAGTTGAATATGAGGAACCGCAATCTGTATTTGCACGTTTTCAATCGGCAGGAATTAAGATTGGCAAGATTCAAATCAGCGCCGCAATTAAACTAAAAATACCTGCTGATGTTGAAAAACGTAGTTTGATAGTTGAACGCTTACGCCCATTTGCAGAATCCACTTATCTTCACCAGGTAATAGAACGTCGCACTGATGGTACACTCCATCACTATCCTGACTTAATAAGTGCATTACCGCATTTAGAACAATCTCTAGCTGAAGAATGGCGGACTCACTTCCATGTCCCAATTTTTATTCATGATTATCAAATTTTACAATCTACCCAAGATGACATTGCTACTGTTTTGCATCTACTTCAAACAAATAATGCTTGCTCACATTTAGAAATTGAAACTTATACCTGGGATGTATTACCAACAGAAATGAAGATAGATTTGCTGACTTCTATTCAACGTGAATATGAGTGGGTATTAAAAGAATTTGCCGCAAATTAAGAGGAGATTAAGTTTATGCAAAAAACGGTTGTTTTAAATGTCGTGGGATTAACGCCCAGTTTACTAGGAGAAAATACACCGTTTTTATCTTCTTGGGCTGCTAAAGGACAAGTAGTACCCATAGCGACAGTTTTACCCGCTGTAACTTGTTCGGTTCAGGCTACTTATTTAACAGGAAAATTGCCTGATGAACATGGAATTGTCGCTAATGGTTGGTATTTCCGCGATGAATGTGAAGTGAAGTTTTGGCGGCAGTCTAATAAGCTAGTACAGGCTCCCAAACTTTGGGAAATAGCTAAATCAGTTGATCCAAATTTCACTTGTGCCAACCTTTTTTGGTGGTACAACATGTATTCTTCAGTAGATTATGCGATTACACCGCGCCCGATGTATCCCGCAGATGGCAGAAAATTACCTGATATTTATACCCATCCTAGTGATGTGCGATCGCAAATTCAATCTGATTTAGGAAACTTCCCTTTATTCGATTTTTGGGGCCCAAAAACTACCATTAGTTCTAGTCAATGGATTGCCAATTCAGCAAAATGGATTGAGGAACGTTACAGCCCTACATTATCACTAGTTTATCTGCCACATTTAGATTACTGTCTGCAAAAATTTGGTCATGATGAAAAACACATCCAAGCTGATTTGCGAGAAATTGATGCTGTTTGTGGCGATTTGATTAAATATTTTGAAGCACGCAACACTCAGGTAATTATTCTTTCTGAGTATGGCATTACCCCAGTTTCTAAAGCTGTGGATTTGAACCGCGTGCTACGAGAAAACGGTTTAATTGCTGTGCGGGAAGAATTGGGGCGAGAACTGCTCGATTTTGGTGCTAGCATTGGCTTTGCTGTTGCCGATCATCAAATTGCCCATGTTTATGTGAATGATCCGGCATACATTTCGAAAGTGCGATCGCTTTTAGAAGCGACTGAAGGCGTAGCCAAGGTATTGGATGAAGAGGGTAAACAAGCCTACCATCTCGATCATCCTAGATCGGGTGAGTTGGTAGCGATCGCTCAATCTGACGCTTGGTTTACCTATTATTATTGGCTCGATGATGCAAAAGCTCCTGATTTTGCTAGAACTGTAGATATCCACCGCAAACCTGGTTACGATCCTGTAGAACTTTTCCTTAATCCGCAAATTAAATTTCCTCAAGGAAAAATTGCTCTCAAACTACTGAAGAAACAACTGGGTTTCCGCTACTTAATGGATGTGATTCCTCTGGATGCTTCCCTTGTACGCGGTTCTCACGGTCACATTAGCACTTCTCCAGATGAAGGGCCTCTATTTATCACCCATCAAACTCACCTAGTTGGTGAAAATCGAATTGAGGCGACAGATGTTTGCTCGTTGATTCTCAAACATTTAAATTAGGATTAGTCAAATTAACGTAAAAAGGGCGGTTAGAAACCGCGTTTACACAAACAAAACCCACCTGCGTGGGTTCCAGACAAGGGGCTTAAGCCCCTTGTTCCGTATGGTCGTTGTGTAGCTGAGGGGTTGGGTATTTCAATTGATCCTTCATTACTTCCAGTTATTGCTCAAGCTGTAAGTATCTAGCAGTTTGAGACTAGAAATTACATTTTGATCTAGTTTTCTAGGGTGCATTACGCCATTGCTAACGTACTAAAAACTCGATAATTAGTTACATACTTAAGGTAGATTTAAATCCCCGGCTTCTTCAAGAAGTTGGGGATTTGAGCATGAAAACAAACTCATTATAGGTATTTTGTAAAATCGGAGAATGCCTATTCTTTGGCGAAGAAGAAAATTGTGGTGTCAACCAAACCGGGGTGGGGTGACCCCTGTATTGCAGAGAAGTCAAAACTGGTATTACACAAAGACTTTTAAGGCTGACGATTCCGCCGCAAGTATTCCAGATTCATAATGCCAAATTGATGAAGCTAGCTGCCACATCTGGACATTCACCGCCGAAATTTTTCTTAAAGGATATAGCATTTTTCACCCTATCGTAAGGCTTGATTGTAGGCTCTTTGACGTTAGTAAAATCTTCCCAGGCTCAAGATCATCTCACCCCAGATGTGTTTCTTTGGAGCGATTAAGTCGTGTTCTATGCTTGCTAGGTTAGGTGTGAGAGTTAACTAATAGCCATCTGGTTTTAATCAAGGAGATTATTGATATGGTTGAGAATAAGCAAGCTTTAGATAAACAGGTTGAAAATGCTAACCGCATAACAACAGGTCAATCCTATGGTGCTTCAACTGGCACAAACATAAATGCTGGATTACCTGAAACTGAGTATGCTAACCGCACAACAACGGGTCAATCTTATGGTGCTTCAACTGGCACAAACATAAATGCTGGAGTATCTGAAACCGAGTATGATAACCGCACAACAACGGGTCAATCTTATGCTGATTCAACTGGTACGAACATAGGCACTAGAAGACCTGTATCTGCAAATGCTCCTACAATTACGCCTGAATCCGATGCTCGTCCTGCAAACAAAGGTAGCAATCCTGCATTAAATAGAGCGCTAGTAGGGGGACTCATTGGTCTTACGTTAGGCTCATTAGCTGGCGCTTTTGCTGGCAAAAGAATAGGTCAAGGCTTTAAGCATACTGTAAAAGGTATAGGAGACGCATCAAAGACTATTGGTGATGGTCTTGGTCAAACCGCAAAAGGTCTAGGGGACGCGGCAAAGAGTGTCGCTGAGGGTACTATCCAAGCTGTTGTAGGCGGTACAATCGACACAGTAGAGGGCGTTGGTGACCTAGCCAAGCAAACCACTATAGGAACACTGGACGCTGTACAGAACACAGCACAAGGTGTGAATCAAGCGGTACAAGTTACTGTGGACACAGTAAAGGATACAGCACAAAATGTCGCTGAGGGAATCAAGCAAACCACGGTAGGAACACTAGACGCAGTACAGAGTACAGCAGAGGGTCTTAATGAAGCTGTACAAGGCGCTGCGGACAAGGCAAAGGATACAGCAGAAAATGTCGCTGACGTAGCCAAGGAAACCACTGTAGGAACACTAGACGTAGTACAGAGTACATCAGAGGGTCTTAATGAAGCTGTACAAGGTGCTGCGGACAAGGCAAAGGATACAGCAGAAAATTCTAAAGCATCTGAAAATCAGAGCCATCCACACAAGCGGAGATAGTTGCAACTAATAGGGTAGTTCTTAAAGACTAAGGATAAGCAATAGTTTCTTTTTTAAAGTATATATACTTATTCCTTTTTGAGGACTACCTGCAAACATAGAAAGTTCATGAGTTATTAGTTACCAAACAACTTACGTTTTTTCAAATTAGACTCTGTGAAACCAAGGAAAAATTTTTAGATATTGCTTTCCTGTCCTAGCACAAAATACAAAACAGAAGATTATTATGAATGAGAATCAGCAGTTTTCAGAGCAGTCTGAAGAAAATATTGATCCGCTTACAGATCAACCTAATAATTATACAGCAGGTAATAGCTCAAAGAATGATTTAGCTAAAGTAGCAATTGGAGCGCTGATTGGTGCTACCGTGGGCGCAATAGCTACGGCTTTAACTATTAAAGGTACAACTGAAAAAGTTGACAAAGCTGTAAAAAGTGTAGGAAATGCGGTAAAAGGTGCAACTGGGAATTTTAATCAAACTGTAAAAAATGTCGGAAATGCAATAAAGACTGTAGCTGACAGTGTTAACGAAACTGTAAAAGATGTAGGAGATGCTGTTAAAGATACAGCTTTAGATGTTAACAGTATTGCAATAGATACAGTGGGTGCTGTTAAAGGTACAGCTATAGGCATTAACGATACTGTAAACAATACAGTAGATATTGTTAAGGGTGCAGCTGAGGGTGTTAAAGACACTGTAAAAGGTACAGTGGACGTAGCTACAAATGCAGTTGAGGATGAGACTCCATCTGCTAGTGAAAGCGCTAATATACCTAATAACCAGACAACTTACATTTTGGTTCCACTAGACAAAAACCAGTAGTAGGCATCTGTCTGCCTTCATCATCAGCACTAAACTGCTCTTAATATAAACAAAAATATTTACAGTAATTGCGATCGCACCCTTCGCAGATCATATCGTAGAGAAGTAGTTATAGGGGTTGCGTTCGCATTATTTTGCTTTGGTGCGAGCGCAATGACATTGTGTAATTAATTATATTGCTGATAAAGAGTTAGTTAGAAAGCTGACATTGCTTTCAACTTTGCCTTAATTTAGAAAATTATTCAATGGTTAAATAACTTTGAAATGGGATATTTTGGCTTTTTATTCCCTAAAAGTTGACGAAAAGGAAGGTTTTGCTATGATAGGAAGTTTCCTTTGAACTGTTCAACTCCTTTGTCTGGCTAATGAAAAAAATTGTAAAAATCATTACCTCAATAATTATTACTGTATATGTAGTCTGCTCGGTTTTTAACTACTATTGGTATAGTGGTTTTATTCCCGCGAAAATTGAGATAACCTATGCCATACACATTGGCGGTGTGAGTGGTATTATTCGAGAGGGTTGTGGCGCAGCTATATTTCGACTATCAGATGCAACTGCGGATGCCATTTCCCGCAAAGGTTTCGATTTTTTTAACGACGCTCTCTATTCAAGAAAAAGCAAAGATCGCTACCACACCTATAGTTCATGGAAAGAAACACCAGTTCCCAGTTCATGGACGAGTGAAGGCACTTGGCCAGGTTTGGGTTGTTCGGGTGCAAGTCGTTCACTGTTGTCTCAAATCCTTCTCCCTGCTTCTAAAAAAGGAAGCTACTACTCCTCCAAATACGAAGCAGAGATTCTTGTTATTCCAAGCTTTAAATTGGTAGTCTTTTCTTACTTTGGTTAGTCCCGCCAATCCAAATGCCATCTTAACATCAACTGAAAAAGCATTTCACAATCCGTTAGACTGGACTTAAACAAAACTCAAGAATAAAAAAGAGTAATCGCAAAGCTTTCCTCTGTATTATTCCTCGCTACTTTCTCTGACGCAAGTTAATTTCATTCACTTGATTTATTAAAAACTTCTAAAATCTGTCGGCAAATCTGTTTGAGCTTATCCTCGATTTCACCAGAAGGCGAAGATGCGCCGACAACACTCCAGTTTTCTACCGTAGAAAGTCGCCACGCTTCACCGCGATGATCAAATCCAGCTACCTCCACACCGATCGCACGGCGGGAATTATTGATGGGATCTTGATAAAATCGGATTTGAATTAAAATACTGCGACTTCGCCAAGATTTGCTGATACCAGGAAAGTGAAAGCCAATATCTATAGAGTCTGGATCGACTAACTCTCTGGTTTCCGGATCATTCTTCCAGGGTTTGAGATCAGATTTGGCATCAGGAAACTCACATTTGAACAAATTAACCACTGTAGCTATGTTGCTGGCGAGTTCAAGATTCGTTGCCTGTTCAGCTGCGTTCACTAAAAAACACTCCTCTAATTGCGTCGGCATCTCCGGGTATCTGAAGATAAAAAACCGCCAGAAGGCTTATATTATTGGTGTTTTAGCTTATCAATACCTTTGAGATTTAGCAACTCTAAATTAGACTTTCCTAAGATTCGTTGTTACTAACAGATATGAGAAATAGCTTCTCATTGGGACTAGCTAACACCTATTAAGTAATTATACTTAAAAACTTGTCAAAAGCAGATGAAACTCTGCTCTTTGTGAAAAATATCAAGATTTTCTGCAAAATCCTTGGCAGACAAGAACGATAAATTGCGCTAGCGACGATCTAAAATGACACTGTTAATCGGCAAACAAAAAGCAATTAAGTTCATTGTATGGCGCGTCAACGCTCGATTTTTTCATTTGTCCTAGTATTATTGACCACATTCCTCATTAGTTGTGGCGGCCCTAATGTCGCGGTAGCACCTCCTACTTACACAGCAACGCAACTTGAAAGAATTCAGGCATACGTTCCTGAAATTCAGGCTGTGCGCGATCGCTCAGATGAGTTGAAAAGGCTGATCCAAAGAGGTGATTGGATCAATGTGCGTAATTTTATACATGGGCCCATAACAGAAGCGAGGCTGAACCTGACTTATGTCACTTCCAACCTTCTGCCTAAAGACCAACCCGCAGCACGTCAGATAACGCGAGATTTGTTTAACGACCTGGTTAAACTTGATAAAGCTACTAGTGCTGGCAATCCTCTAGTTGCCTTGAATCAATCCCAAGCTGCTTTCTCAGAGATTGACAAATTCCTCAACCTGCTTCCTAAAACCAGCAGTGAAGCAGAGGCAAGTTAAGCGCGAGGTAAGATGATCTGAGAGGATGAGGGGGATGAGGAACAATAAAAATTGTTCACTTGCTCCCTCATCTTCCCCTGGTCTGCCATCTCCGTTTCAAAACAGCAATGAGTCATGTAGTTATTATCGGTTGTGGTGTAGTTGGGGCTACGATCGCCTATGAACTGAGTCAAGTAAAAGGGCTGAAAATCACGGTTTGCGATCGGCAACCACCAGCACAAGCTTCCACGGGTGCTGCACTTGGCGTTTTGATGGGCGCAATCAGCCAAAAAATCAAAGGCAAAGCTTGGCAAATGCGGCAAACTAGCATCCAACGCTATGAAACTTTGATTCCTGAACTAGAAGCTTTAACAGGTCGCAAAATCCCCTTTAATCGCCAGGGAATTCTCAGTCTTGGTTTGGAAGAGGAAAATTTAGCAGCGTGGGAAAAACTTGTAGAAGTTCGCCACTCTCAAGGCTGGCATTTGGAAATATGGGACATGGCTAAACTCAAAAATACTTGTCCTCAAGTTGCTCACGAAACAATTACTGGCGCTGTCTATTCTCCTCAAGATCGTCAACTTGATCCGACTGCTCTGACATTAGCTTTAGTTGAGGCTGCCCAGCAAAATGGTGTAACTTTCAAATTTGGTGTGGCTGTTTTGGATGCCCAAACCTCACCACCTGAATCTTCCCCCCAATTTTGCAATCAACTTGAGACTACAGAAGGAAAAATAGTCGCAGATTGGTTTGTAGTCGCAGCAGGGCTAGGTTCAACACCACTGACAGCAAAATTCAATCAAATAATTGATATCCGCCCCGTACTTGGGCAAGCATTGCAAATGCACTTAGGGCATCCATTAGGCAATCCCAACTTCCAGCCAGCGATAACGGGTAACGATGTGCATATTGTTCCTGTGGGCGATGGAGATTATTGGGTGGGTGCAACAGTGGAATTTCCCAACAATGGCGATGAGATACCGCCAAATCAAGAACTGCTGGAATCTGTTAGAAAACAAGCGATCGCATTTTGTCCAGAGTTAGCCACAGCAACAATTCTCCGCACTTGGTCGGGGTTACGCCCCCGTCCTGAAGGTCGTCCAGCCCCAGTTATTGGTAAGTTACCAGGGTTTAGTAACATCCTCCTAGCTACCGGACACTATCGCAACGGCGTTTTACTAGCGCCCGCTACAGCTTATGCGATTCGTGAGATGATTATTTCTCAGCAAGTGGGGAGTGGGGAGTAGGGAGTGACGAGTGGGGAAAGCAGGGGAGGCAGAAGAGAATAATAATTCCTGACAAATGACAAATGCCCAATATAGGAAAATAGCGTGTCAATAACAGAACATAAAATCAATGTAGATTCACTGGAATGGTTTTATCGGGAATCTTTACCAATCGGTAGAACTGACTTAGCGCCTGTGTTATTGCTACACGGCTTAGTTTCACAAAGTTATAGCTGGCGTAATATTATGCCTGCTTTCGCTAGTCAAGGTACAAGAGCGATCGCACCAGATTGGATTGGTTACGGCTTTTCTGCAAAACCAGAAAAACGAGATTTTGCTTATACCCCCGATGCTTTTATCACAGCTTTAGAAGGATTTATTAAAGCTCTAGAACTTGAACATTTTTCTTTAGTTGTCCAAGGGTTTTTAGGTTCTGTAGGGCTACAATATGCTTTGCGTTATCCAGAACAAATTGCCAATTTAGCCATCCTAAATACACCAATTTCAACTGCTGCCAAATTACCCTGGAAAATTAAACAGATGGGTTTGCCTTTGGCAGGTGAAGTTATGACCCAAGACCCACTATTAGTTGACCGGACGCTAGAAGCTGGAAGCCGTTATCGCATAGGGGATAAAGAACTAGATATTTATCGAAAACCCTTTTTAAAAAGTTCTTCATCTGGGCGGAGTCTCTTATCAAGTATTCGCAATTTACAGCTTGATTCAGCAATGCAAGAAATCGAATCTGGCTTTAAAGAATGGCAACAGCCAATTCTGATTCAATGGGGTATGATAGACCCTTGGTTACCCGTAGACATTGCAGAAAATTTTGCCAATTCCGTACCAAATTCTGAATTAATAAAACTTAATAACGTCGGACATTATCCTCAAGAACACTACCATGAGGCAATTTTGCAAGACCTTTTACCGTTTGTGCGTCGTAAAGATGCTCATTAACAATATACTTTTGGCAAAAATCGATATTATAAAAATGAAACCACAGAGAAACACTAATAATTTATCTGTGATAAAGAAATGAATTCTGGATTTTTGCTAGACCTATAATGTTATTTCAGCCTACATTTGTGAACTTTTTATTACCATTCAAAATGCATCACAGCCACAAGTAAAGGAGGTAAGTATTCATGGCTTATTCATGGTTTAAAGCCTTTCATATCGTCGGATTTGTAGTATGGTTCGCTGGTTTGTTTTACTTAGTACGTCTTTTTATCTATCACGTTGAAGCAAACCAAGAGCCTGAACCCGTGCGAACGATACTGAAAAATCAGTATCAAATTATGGAAAAGCGTCTTTACTCTATCATCACCAACCCAGGAATGTATGTGACGATCGCAATGGCAATAGGTTTAGTAAGTACCGAACCGGACGTTTTAAAAGAGGGTTGGTTGCATATCAAACTGCTGTTCGTTGCTATTTTAATTGGCTATCATCATTACTGCGCTCGGCTGATGAAGAAATTAGCGGTAGATGAATGTGGCTGGAATGGTCAGCAATTACGTGCTTTAAATGAAGCACCCACAGTTATGTTAGTAGCGATTGTATTGCTGGCTGTGTTTAAAAATAATCTACCTACAGATATCGCTGCCTGGGCTATTTTTGCCATGATTATTTTGATGGCAGTCACTATTCAACTTTACGCCAAAAAACGCAGGCAAGATAAAGAAAAGTTGATGGCACAAATAGGACAACCACAACAACAAAGTTAGACAAAATCGCCTGCGATATCTAACATAAATTAGGGGCGCACAGCTGTACGCCCTCAATACACATTTCATCACAACAACAAGCGCTACCAATTAACCATTACCTCATCCTGGAAACATTTTGAGTAAATCATCCCCAGGAATCACACTAGTGTAAAAAGTATATTTGCGATTAGCGACATAACGACGATCTTGTTTAATAAGTGCCATAAACTCTCTATGTCCATCACGGGTACGCCCCACTAAACAACCCGCACTAGCAAGGCGAATATCATTTCGAGGAAAATCAAAGCCGTAGTGTTGATTCACATAAAAATTATTGCCTGTATCAAGTTTGTCTCCAGTTCGTTTAAAATCTTTATTGAAATCTCTACAAACAGTTATATCTCCAACTTGGACTAATGCTTCGTGAGGCTCTGCTGTGCCGTGAGTGCCAACAGCCCAAGCTTTGTATTGTCCAAACTGAATCCTAGCTGCTCCTTTGGGATTCATCGGATTATAAGTGTAGTACTTCCCTGGTTCTGTAGTAGCTTCCCAGTTATCTATGATTTTGGGAACTCCATTTACTACTTCAATCACAATCCGCCGATCATTAAATTGATTAGGTGTATCACTGTTGAGTTTCCAGTTTGCATCTATACCTTCTACATAAACAATGTTGTATTCTTTTGGATTGGTAAATACCTGGTAACCTTTAGATAGCATATATTTCACAATCCTACTAGCGACGTCGTTGCCTAGTTTTAAGGGGGGTTTAGGAAGATCATCTAGTTTGGTTTCAATTAGTTTCTTGGCTGTGACTGCTCCTAAAAAGCCACTCTCTTCAGTCTTGGTTAATTCTTGAAATTTTTTGAGAGATATCACAGAAACAGGGCCAAATTTACCATCGGCTGGAGGTTCTAGCAAACCTAAGCCGATTAACAGTATCTGAATCTGACGAGCCAATTCTGCATCCTCTGCGATCGCATCAAATGCCCATTTCTCATCTTTTCCCAAGAAATCTTGTAGTTTCATTATGCACCTACCTTAATTTACTTATTTCTAAGTATAAACATCATTTTCACGATTAATTTTGTTTGAAACAATACTCTTAAGCAAACAAAAGTATAAATTCAGAACAAGCTTGTTTATAGATCAATACGGTTGCGATCGCTAGCTCAAAGCCTACCAATGATTCGTTGTCTGCGTGCCAGGTGATTGAGTCCAGTCCACTGCGTTACTAATTTCCGATGATCATGCGGATGTAGCCACATGAGTTCGACGGGGTGAATTAACTATAATAGAAACTTTTGGGTTCAATTCAGGAAGTAGGCGATCGGGTTATCATCTTTTTCTACCAATTTAGGTGTAAGGAATTGGTATAATCTATCTCCTATTGACTAAGCAGGACTCGTTTATTTTTACCAACACCATTCAGGATTAGCAGCAATTAATGCTACTGCCTCTGAACTATGCAATGGACTAGAGAAAAAGTATCCTTGGGCAGATTCACAGTGTAGATTTTTTAAAATTGGCACTTGCTCTTGTGTCTCGACACCCTCAGCAATCACTGTCATACCTAGTTTATGTGCCAGCGCGACGATAATATCAATAATTTCCAGATTTCGGTTATCAGCAGTCATTGGGTTAACAAAGGAACGGTCAATCTTTAACACACTAATCGGAAAACTATAAAGACGACCTAATGAAGAGTAACCAGTCCCAAAATCATCAATTGATATCTCAATACCTAATTCTCGTAGTTGTAAGAGTATAGCAGTTGCTTCATCACCGTTTTCTACAATGACACTTTCGGTAATTTCTAGCGCTAAACTATTAGCATCAAGACCTGTTGAATCCAAAATGTGTCGAATCTGCTCAATTAAATTTGGCTGACAAAATTGCTTGACCGAGAGATTGACACTCATTTTCTTTAGTGAATGGTGAGGATAGCTCATCTGCCACACTCGCATTTGGCGACACGCTTCATACAGCACCCAGTAGCCAATCTCGACAATTAGTCCAGTTTCTTCTGCCAGGGGGATAAAATCTCCAGGATTAAGCAAACCACGCTCTGGATGCTGCCAGCGCAAGAGTGCCTCAAAACCTAAAATAGAGCCATTAGTGAGCGAAACAATCGGTTGGTAATAAACTTGAAACTCAAGACGTTCAATTGCTCGACGCAAATCAGCCTCTAACTGCAATCTTGCCAACGCATTAGCATACATATCTGGGTTAAATAAGGCATAGCGCGATTTGCCTAAAGCCTTGGCTTGATACATCGCCGTGTCAGCATCCCTGAGCAGCTGTTCTGGTTGGTCGTACTCTATAGTTGAACTCAAAGCAATGCCGATACTTGCACTTGTAAAAACTTCTTGCTCATCAACCTTTAAAGGTAATCTTAGTTCTTGTTGAATTCGTTCTGCCACTTTAATGGCATCTGAGACATCTTGAATTCCTTCCAGTTGGATGGCAAATTCGTCTCCCCCAAGTCGTGCAGCTATATCTGTAGAGCGGATGCAGGCTGTTAAAATGTGGGCGATAGTAATTAGAAATTGATCTCCTTTTAGGTGTCCAAGACTATCATTGATCACCTTAAACCGATCTAAGTCGAGAAATAATACAGCAAATAAATAATCTTTTTGCCGTTTAGTTTGTTGGAGCGCGTGTTTTAAGTGTTCCATGAATAAAGCTCGGTTTGCTAAACCTGTCAGCCCATCGTAAAAAGCATTCCGCCGCAATTGTGATTCTGCTTGCTTGCGTTCTGTCACGTCAAACCCTGTACTAATTACCAAACTTCTGCTATCGGGTAGATGCCCAAGCGGTGCCGAGTAAAAATCCCAGATGCGTGTTTCACCTGTGCTGGTTGCAATTGTGTATTCACCTTCCGCAATTCGGCTATTAAGACGATATAAGGAATTAATCTGAGATTGTACTTGTTCTTGACGACAGCCATAGGCTCTTTGTGTCCAATCCGCGATCGTGGGGATATCTTCGATGCTGTAACCTGTAATTTCTGTCCATGCATGATTGAGTTGCAGAATTTCACCATTTTCTGTGTGCAACATGATGGGCATGGGAGCATCGAGAATGGCACATCGAAAGCGCTCTTCACTCTGGCGTAAAGCTTCTTGGGTCTCCTTGAGGTTGGTAATATCGAAGCGAATGGCAATGTATTGATATGGCTTGCCCGTGTCATCTAGGAACGGTACGATCGTAGTTGCCACCCAGTAGTATGTACCATCTTTGGCGTGATTTTTAATCTCTCCTTGCCAAACTTGTCCCTGAGAAATGGTTGCCCACATTTGCTCAAAGAAGGTTTTTGAATGATAGCCAGAATTGATAATACGATGGTTTTGCCCCATTAATTCTTCTTTGGAATATCCAGAAAGCTCACAGAATTTATCGTTAACTTCGGTGATGATACCTCTAGCATCTGTGATCGCCATAATAGAGGATTGATCCAGGGCAAACTTCATATCTGCCATTTGTCTAAGAGATTGTTGCAAAGCCGCTTCTGTTCGCAACCGCTCGGCAATTTCTTGCTCTAAAACTTGGTTTGCCTGAGATAGTTCTTCTGTGCGTTCCTCTACCCTGACTTCCAGTTCAGCATAAGCAGTTCTTAATGCCTCTTCTACCCGTTGGCGCTTCATATCTAAGCGATATAGCCCTTCTGCACAGTACCAAATTAACCCCGTAAAGGCGGTTACATTGCCAATTACATGGAGGCTCAAGCCAAAAGCATGATCGAACAACCCCACTTTTTCCCCAAACACTCGCAGCCCCCCTAAGGTAAAGGGAATAATGATTGCGGCTGGGAGTAGCACTCTAGCCGTTATCCCACCTGCACTATTACTGGTTATCAAGCCCATGAAACCCTCAGAGGGAGCCACTAACAATGTACCAATCGAGAGTAAGAGAAACGTAATAGCACTGTGGATGGCAGCCTGAGTAAATAATGACAATCCAAATAATGGTTTGACTCCGTAAATATAGGCAATCAAAACCTGTAGCGATGTCAGGGCGGTAATAAGTGCAATTATTTGTACTTGTCGATAATATTTGCTTCGGTCAGCACAAAGCCATAAAGCAGAACCCATTAAAATAAAGTTTAAGGCTGATACAGGTGACATTCGTCCAGGGTAAGAGGTAGCGATCGCTGCTGATTTATCTGTAAATAGCAGTTGATCAATTCCCAAATTCAACCCTAAGAAGTATTGACTCATAGTCAACAATCCTAAAAGTGCTATTGCCAAAGCCAACCCCTGAGATATTCGACGCTTTGATTTTTGTGTTGAGTGAAGAAAATTTAACGCCAAACCTGATATGACAAAACCTAAAGCGGTATTAGGTTTCATCGATACTGACTCTGGCAAAATGCTTTTAAGCACTTGAATATCAAAATACCAGCCTATCAGTACAAGAAAACCTACTAAAGTAACAAATACACTTATAAACTTTGAGACGACTTTTAGTACATTAATTAGATGTTGATCTAAGAGAGAATGGTTCATAAGTACTAATAGGTTTTTTAGAAAATATACAGATATCAAGCTGTCATCTTCAAGCTCCTCTAGAAATAAAATCTCCTAGTTTTCACTAACAACAAAGGCTATGGTTGCCTATATATAGGAATAGGAATCGTATTTGATTGTTGAAACATACTTAGGGTTGGAAATAGGCACCAAAACCATTATCCGGTGGGCATTCTTTGCCCTACAGTTACTTAGATTTTTCATGCTATCAAATCGGGTTCCTATATATTCAAAATATATTACTTAGGTCAACATCGTCACTTCTTAAAATATTTAATTATGGGTGCGTCTATATACAATAACCTGATTCTTTGAAATAGCATCGCACTAAATCGTCTTTCTTCTATCTCTCTTTGTACTGGGAGCTAATATACACATGGATATATTTTATCTCTAAGTAAAATCCCTAAATGCAGTTTAGTCGAAATAAGTACTTATGTGCGTATGACGACATCTGCCAAGATGTGCTAGCAGAAAAGAAGCAACGAAAAATTAGCATTGCGCCCAAGACGATAAAGTTGTCCATACCCCAATACGGTTCAGTTAAGCCTAAAACTGTGTTACCAAAATTAATTTTTTAACGTAGACGCGGAGCGGCTTGCCGCAGGCTACCGCCTTCGTGCAGCGTCTCGTAGAGAAGGCGCAGAGGACGCAGAGAGAAGAAAGAGATGCTTAACTGAAACGTATTGGGTTATGTAGTGTCCGTCTAATCAGTCTAATAAAAAGATATCTCTCTGGTTTTACTAAACAAAAGCTGTCCAACTCCGATGCAAAGAGGGAGAGACTTGAACAAAAATTCAAGGTAGGAAGAGCTTTGATAACTAATTACTTGATTTGCGGATGCGCGTCTTGTCCATCCCAACAGACTAAGGTAGGTGTAGCTATGCTTTTAGTTTGGTAAGCGTTTTTGACACCAACCCAGTTACTGGCAATTGGCATTCGCCAACCGGTTCCAAAGGCGCGATCGGTGATTTTTAAGCCGGGGGGTGCTTGTCGCCGTTTAAATTCAGCCCGCGCTACCATTTGAATTACTCTATCTACAATTACCGGATCGTGACCTGCTGCAACAATTTGCGCTGCTGATTGGTGGTTGTGAACCAGGCGTTGTAAAATATCGTCCAAAATTTCATAAGGCGGTAAAGAGTCTTGATCTACTTGACCTGGTTTGAGTTCGGCGCTTGGTGCTTTAGTCAAGACGTTTTGCGGGATGATTTCATTATTGCGATTTAACCATTGGCAAAGTGAATACACACGAGTTTTAGGGACATCTGCAATCACCGCTAACCCGCCATTCATATCGCCGTAGAGAGTACAGTAACCAACTGCCATTTCTGACTTGTTACCAGTAGATAAAAGGAGATAGCCAAATTTATTAGCGATCGCCATTAATAAATTACCCCGAATTCGGGACTGTATATTCTCCTCAGCCAACCCAAACTCAGTACCTGCAAACAAATCACCTAAAGTTTGATCAAAGCCTTGCATTAACTCCCTAATTGGTAAAAGATTAGTCTTAATCCCTAAATTTTCGGCTAATGCTACAGCATCACTAATGGAATGCTCCGAACTGTAAGGGGAAGGCATGAGAACACCAAGGACATTTTCTTTACCGAGTGCCGCAGTTGCGATCGCAGCTACTATTGCAGAGTCAATCCCGCCACTTAAACCCAACACTACTTTAGAAAAGCGACACTTGCGAGCATAATCTCGCACTCCCAAAACCAAAGCTTGCCAAATTTCTTCATCTTCCGATTTGTAAGCAGGTGCTACAGAACCTAATTGAAAATCTCGTTGCTCCTCGTCAAATTCAATTACCACTAAATCGGTGTCAAAACCACGGGCACGACACATAATTTCACCTTGACGATTCAAGGCAAAACTACGTCCATCAAAAATTAGGTCATCATTTCCACCAACCTGATTAGCATAAATAATCGGTTGTTGAAAACGTATTGCACTATGCCTAAGCATTGTTTCTCGAAACTGTTGCTTGCCGACGGTGTAGGGCGAAGCAGATAAATTGACAATCAAATCTACACCCAGAATTGCTAAGTCAGCAATCGGATTCACTGCATAACTACGTTTGCCCCAAAATTCCTCATCATTCCATAAATCTTCGCAAATAGTTACGCCAATATGGATATTATCTAGGGTGAAATAATTAGCTTGTAACCCTGGTTCAAAATAGCGACGTTCGTCAAATACATCATAAGTAGGCAAAAGTCGCTTGTGAAAAACTTGCTTAATCTTGCCATTCTCTAACAAAGCCATGCTGTTAAATAAAGTTTTGCCACCACTAATATGTGCATTGAGGTTTTGTTCAACAGTTCCTACCAACACAGCTAAATTTGGTGGTAAATCTTGAGCCAAGTTTTGTAAAGTGATGCCCATCGCTTCCACAAAACTTGGATTTAGTAATAAATCTCTTGGTGGATAGCCACACAATGAAAGTTCTGGTGTTAGCAACAAACGTATACCGCTAGATGCGGCGCGTTGTGCCGCATCTAGAATTTTTTGGGAATTCAAAAGTAAATCACCAATTGTCGGATTAATTTGAGCGATCGCAATTTTCATATTATTTGTGATTAGTCATTGGTCATTTGTCATTTGTCAAGAGTCAGAAGTTACTCTGGACTTAAGACTTTTAACTCTGGACTTTGGGTAGAGATTGGTTAAATAAACACCAAGGGTTTATCTTTTAAAGGAGCAAAAGCTTCCGCATCAAACTTATACAAACTAGCCGGACGGCCAGCACCCCGTGATACTTTAATTCCGGTATCTGATAAAAAACCTAACTTGAGTAGACGCGCTCGAAAATTAGAATAATCTGAAAAGTTATCACCTAAAACTGTGGCGTATAACTGATATAAATCATTCAACGTAAACATTTCTGGCAAAACTTCAAAAGCCACCGGGCTATACTCTAATTTATTACGCAACCGCCGATGCCCATAAGCCAGAATTTCATTATGGTCAAAAGCTAATTGTGGCACTTGTTTTACTGGATACCAAGCTATGCCAGTCATGCGATCGGCAATCAATTCGGCTTCCTCAAATCGCACTAGGGCAAAGTAACTAACTGATAGATAACGTACACCATAACTATCAGTTGCTTCCCGTGGATCGCGATTCGGCCCTCCAAATGTATAGAGTTGTTCTAAGTAGAGATTGTTTACCTTAATTTTCTCCGCCATAATGCGATAGGCGGCATCTTCTAAAGACTCTCCTGGACGTACTAAAGTACCAGGAAGGCTCCAATGATTTACAAATGGTTCCTGCTGTCGCATTACTAATAAAACTAACAGCCGATTCTGTGCAGTATCTACAGAAAAAATTACATTATCTACACCAACCTTGAAATCGGCCAAAGGTTGTTGGTTTAACGGAGTTGGTATCTTTTTTTGTGAACGTCCTGGCATTCGTACAAATGCTCTCGATTAATATAGGCAACTACAGGGGCTGTGAGGGCTTGGGGATCTCCATGTTCGCGGTACGCTGTTGAGGAAACATCTAGACCGATCAGACTAGCGATCGCAATCTTCCCTCCCAGCTTTTGCACTACCTCTGAACTAGATTCATCTATTGCATATCCAGGTCGCGGTACAATAAGTAGTTGCACTTCCTGTAACAAATCTTCAATGCGATACCAACGTGGTAGCTGAGTCAGTAAATCTGAACCAATAATCAACGTCAATTCAGCATCTTCACCCCAAGTAAGCTTTGCTTTTTCCACTGTTTCTAGTGTTCTGAAGCTACTCAATTCTTGTTCCAAAGCAATGTTGTGCCGTGGCGCGTCTATATTCGCAATCAACAGTTGCAGCATTGCCGCCCGGTGTTCCAAGGGCGTTTGATGGGACTTAAATGGATTATCTGCCGCCCAAACCGCTACCCAATCATAACGCTCAGATAACCAACTCAGAATTTTTTGATGTCCCGCAGTTGGTGGATCGGCACTAGTACCAAACAAAGCAACTCTCATAATAATTCGTAATGGGCTACGCCCCGCTTCGTTAACGTAATTCGTAATTCGTATACCGAAAGAGTACTTCTTACCTCTGTGTACTCAGCGCCTCTGTGGTAGCCTACGGCAAGCCGCTGGTACGTCTACGTTGCTTAGTTTCTTCAGTCAATACCCGTAACCCCTCAGAAATCTCCACTTCTACAGCTACAGGATGATCCAAACGCCGTGTTTGTTGTGGCAAACTGGCAACTGAGGCGGCGGTACGCTGACGAATTGTTGCCAAAGAATCTAACGGTTGCAAGCGTTGGCCTTCTTGTACTACCAACTGCAACAAAGGTTCTTCATCCAAAGGAATTTCATCTAAAAGTCCCAACCTGTCTGCTTTTACCTTACCTCTCGAAAACGAGCGAAAAATCTGCTTGCGTCCTGGATAAGTAACTTTACCACTAGACTGCTTCATCACTGGGATACCATCAATGTCTACAAGTTTATAAACTCCATTTACAGGCGAACCTGTAACTAGTCGCGTTCCCAGTCCGTAACCATCAATTTCGGCCCCAGCAGCTTTTAATTTGGCAATTTCCCACTCGTCCAAGTCGCCGCTGGCAAAAATTGGCACACCAGGAAGGAGCGATCGCACCTGTTTTGATAAGGTAACTAAATCTCCTGAATCCAATCTCACTCCTGTTAATTGCATTTCCCCGGAATTTACTTTTTCGGCCAAGCGCCCGGCAGCAGCAATGGTATCGTAAGTATCAATCAGCAACGGCGCACCCGGAAAATATCGATGAAATGCACTAAAAGCTTGTTCTTCAGTGCCTTCTATTGCTGACAACGCCATCACCAGGGCGTGTGCCATAGTACCACTTGGCTTTTGTCCTAGTTGTAGCGCTGCTAACACATTAGAAGTGGAATCTAAACCACCTGCCAACGCCGCCCGCGCCGCCCACAAAGACCCTTGGGGACTAAATGCTCGTCTTGTCCCAAATTCTAAAAGTGTTGCTTGCTCCCCCGCTATATCCCGCAACCGTGCTGCTTTTGTAGCAATCAAAGTCTGGTAATTAATCGTATTCAGCAAGTAGGTTTCTACTAGTTGTGCTTGCCAAAGTGGTGCTTCCACCCGCAACAGTGGCTGATTGGCAAAGACGGCTGTCCCTTCTGGTACTGCCCAAACATCACCTGTAAACTTTCCCTCAGCTAAAAGTGACCAAAAGCGATCGCCTGCTTGAGCGAAAATTCCCGTTGCCTTTAATGCCGCAATTTGCGCGGAACTAAAGCGGATTTTGTCCAAATATTCCAATGCCTGCGTCAGCCCCATTGCAATTAAATAACCAAAACCCTCTGGCAATCGCCTGACAGACAACTCAAAGCTTGCCCGTCGTTGTTCTATACCTTCGCCTGTATAACAAGCTGCCATTGTCAACTGGTAAAGGTCGGTTAGTAAGCTGTAGTCTTCCGCAGAGAGGTTTAGTTCTTGGTTCTGCTGGCTTTGTTGTTTATGTACATAGTCCAAATCTAAGAAAGTTGTCATGCAAGAGCTTCCTTACAAGATGCTTCTCTATTTATGGTAATATTTACCATAAATAATGTCAACTCCCGGCAAGTATATTTTCTGAGATTGCCGTATAACAGTAGGTTTACAGGTAAATTAATCTTAGCTTCATAGAATATTTAATATTTTTTAATAGTAAAAGCTAGCAATAATGTTCATTTGACCCATAGAATAATAAAAAGTAACAACATTCTGCTAAAGTAAGTTTGTTTGCCAGTCTCTTTCCTAGACTGAGGTTAAAGAAATAGCTAAGTTGCAATTACAATCAAAGATGAAAAGTTTAGTTTTTTGACAAGCTAAAGTATTGCAAACTTATCTGAATAAACATTGCATATATTCTCAATATATTGAGAATTGAAGCCAGCTAAGAATATCAGTATTAGAGTATAGGTAGTACCATTAAAGCGGCTCGAAAATAAGGAGTCCAATATTATGGCTATTTCTCAAATCCTTGCTAACATAACCCAGTACATTTCTGAAGCTGCAATGCGGATTTTTGGTCCTACGGATGATGCTTATCCTGTTATTGGCGTACAACCGTTTACAGGTGAGCCTTACAATAAACGTACAGATGATAATTGGTAAGTGCTGATACAGCATTGATAAAGAATACAAAACTCAAGTTTAGAATTCAGACGAGGGCAATTACCGAAGGATTCAAAACACGAAATAGCCTACGCCGATTGGGCTTGTGGGTTTATTTAAATCGAAGTTAGCCAATTTAAAACTGTTATTGGCTTTTTTGCATTGACATTACGCGCACATATTGGTCATGAAATTGCGAACCCTTTGCTGATTCCTTTTTCAGTAGACTGAATCCTTATACCATTTGTTTGTGAAGCTGCAATCAATATATATATTCCCCCCTGTAGTCCTTCCTTGCCGAGGAGAAACTACAGGGGATTTTGATAACGCTTATCTTTATAAAAAAGCGTCAGGAAAACCCACTCTTCTTCAAGATGGGATGAGAGACGCTCCGATGCCGTTGGTGGTTGACGGTTAACAGTCAACAGTAAACAATTCTTTGATGATAAATAAACCTGTACTGTAGAGGCATCGCATCAATGTGTCCTGACGATAGATGTAGTTTTTTTAAGCATCCAGATTTACTCTTTTATGTCAATGCGTAAGTCTTATTTATGAGTAAATTTTCTGTGAATTTTAAGCTATTCTTTTTTCCTAATTGCTGCTTTATATAACAAGAGAATCAATAAATTTTCTATAAAAGCAGTCAGTAAATCTACTGTTTTAGAAAAAAAGGATTAACTTAGGATTCACAACGGAATCAGGAGATTTATTCGACATGAAAGTTACTACAATTGTTTCTCTTCTTGTAACTGGAATTGGAGCTACTATTACTACAGCTTCTGCACCAGCTTCGGCTGCTAGTTTTGGTTTTCAAAATATTCCAGGAGGTGATACTGTTGGTGATGCTTTTGCTAAAGACTTTTTTCTTGATGTAACTGACAATGGAGGTGGTACAGTTTTATTCAAATTTTTGAATAAGGCTTCTAATCCTTCTTCCAACTCAGCGTTGAAACAGGTCGCTTTTAGCGTTGACAATACTGTAAAGGGGATTTTGTCTGAAATAGCGTTGATGTAGGCAATTCCGGTATAGTTAACTTTGAAGAAAGTACTCAAATAGAAGTTTAATCAAATAAGGGTCAAACCTGAATTGATGGATATATCTAGACTATTGACATTAAAAAAAAGAGTAAAATCAGGGCGTGAGGAAAACTCACGCCTTTTTATTTAAATTTTTTTGCCACCGCCTGCTAAGAGTTCCAGAATAACTCCATTTGTCCAGCCGAAACCAACTTCGTTAGAACTATATCCAAAGGAGATTTCGTAGGAAACGTTGGCAGAACAGCGTTCAACATCATATTTCTCAACTAGGGTGTTATGACGCCCGAATTCTTTAATTACCATCGCTAAAAATTTGTTAGCAATGCGATCGCCCTCTGTATGAAACCCATAACGGTGAAGTCCCTGGACGGCAATCAACGTCAATGGTGCCCAACCGAAGGGTGCATCCCATTGGTTTCCGGTGACGCGAGTACTGGTAAGAATTCCGCCTGGGGCTTCAAACAAAGAGAGATTTTCCACGACGCGCTGGGCTTGGGCTTGAGAAGCAATTCCTAGCCATAGGGGATAGAACGTAGTAGCAAATTCGTAACCGCGGCGTTTTCCACTCTGGAAGTGATAATCCAAATAAAGTCCCTGTTCTTCATCCCAGAGACAGCGATCAATACGATCGCGGCGGATATCTGCACGATCGCACCATTGTTTTTGCAGTTCTGCGTTCCCAAAAATATTGTGGATTTGCCCCAAGTCTTGTTCTACCTGATATAGCAAACTGTTGAGGCACACAGGAGCATAATGGAGGATATCAGCACTGAAAGGGCCAAAGCGGTTGGTGATATCAAAACCGGACTCGCGCATGGTGCGATCGCCCTTATAAAATAGGTGCGTCAGTTCGTCTTTTTCCTCGTTGTAGTAAAGACTAACGTCATAATCCTCAACCTCAAAAGTTTTATAGTACTCCTTGACGCGATCGTAGTGGCTTTTTCCCTCATCATCCCGCTCAGAGAACAAAACTTCTGGCGCGGGGCCTTCTCCAAAAGCATAGAATCGGGATAAGCCTGTTGCCGGATTCAGGTGAGGCGGTACTACCCAGTAATAATAAAACTGTTCTAAGATCGGTATAGTTGACTTTAACCACTCTTCATCCTGGGTGTGCTGGAATAGCGCCAAAACCATCATGCTGAGGACGGGGGGTTGCGATCGCGACAGCATATAAGTCCGGTTGGAATTCAGAACAGTTCCGTAATGCTGCACCTGGTACAACAACTGATCAACTTGGCTTTGTGCTATCTCCCATTCTTCGTCGTGCAAAAGCCCCAGTAATATAAAGTAGCTATCCCAGCCATACATTTCGTTAAAGCGCCCACCAGGTACAACATAAGGGCCTGGTAGGTATAGTAACCCATGCTCTTTAATCGCTTCCGCTTCAGTTGGCAAAGTGCGAATTTGCAGCCGTTGCATATCCTTGGAAGATAGCGATCGCTCCAACACACTTTGAATGTTGGGACAATCTTCTGAGGGTGAAATGTAGACGATCCAAGGAGTATCAGTTTTATGGTCTAGTTTGGTATCTTTGGCAGATTGTAATAAGTGTTCGTGCGATCGCGTTAAGGTTTTCCAGGTTTTTTTGATATGGGCCCGCAGGGTGTCTATCTGCGTGGTGGTAAGTGTTGGGGTGATCATAATTCAGAATTTTTTTTAACGCAAAGGGACGCGAAGGGAATCGCAGAGGTACGCAGAGGTTTTAGGGGATTTTCTCTGCGTGGGGTAGATTTATGTTTTTACTCGGCACTACTAATTAATAGGGCGACTGGGAAATGGGCGAGGGCTGATCCGATAGATAGGGTTTGTGTAGTTTGTAAAGGTTGTTGAGTGAGGACGTTTTTCCAGGTGGAGGGAGTTCCAGGGGGTAATAACAAGTGCGTATCTTGCCATACTGACTCGCCCAAGGGGTTTTCTCCTGGCTGGATGAGGCTTGTTAAAAAGCGAGGGGCGATCGCGATCGCTGTTTGATTCCCTTCTCGCCGCGCAAAGGCAATTATATGATTGGCGTGGGTTCCTTGAATTTCTAACGGCAGATAGTCGCCGTCCTGGAATAATAAGACATAGTTTGCTCTGGCTTGGAGTAATTGAGCCGTTAAAAACAGTTTGATTCTACCGTCGGTTTTATCACTCAACAATTCTTGAATTAAACCTAGAATGTCAGTTTTCACCTGTTCGCGGATAGCGCTTAAGTAGGTGCGTCGCTGTTCAAAATCTACCGGGCGGCGGTTATCTGGATCGACTAGGCTGAGTTCCCAAAGTTCTGTTCCTTGGTATACATCGGGTACACCGGGGGCGGTAATCTTCAGCAGAGTTTGGGAAAGGGAATTGAAGATACCATACTCTGCAATTCGCTGTTGAAAGGGACGAAAGGCTTCTAGAAATTCGCCGGAGAGGGAAGGGTCGAGTACTTTCTCAATGAAGGAGGTACAAGCTTCTTCATACTCACTATCAGGCCGCAACCATGCTGTATGAACTTTCGCTTCTCGAATTGCCTTAATTATATAGTCTTTCATCCGTTCCACAAAGGATGCGTGTTCATGTTCCGCAAAGGGAAACGCCCCTACCACGGTTTGATAGAGGAAATACTCGTCGTTGCGATCGGGCATAGCAAACCCGTGGCGATAGCTACGATGTACCCGATTCATGGCGCTCCAAGTATTTACCTGCTGCTCCCACTCATCGGGGAGTTCTGAGAGAACATTCAACCTAGCTCGCACATCTTCGCCGCGCTTGGTGTCATGTGTAGCTGTGGTGTTCATTGTGTGAGGCCAGGTTTCTTGGTGCTGTTTGTTAAATGCATGAAATTTGGCTAAGTCAATGCCAAAATGTCCAGGATTTCCCCCGACTTCATTCAGCGACAGCAATCGGTTGTAAACATATAATGTGGTGTCTTCTACGCCTTTTGCCATTAGCGGGCCGCTGTATTGCTGCATCCGTAAGACAAAATATATCCACTGTTCGCGTTCTGTTTGAGTCAGAGAATTATCAAACTCTAGCAGCATTAACTTTTCAATAAAGGTCAGTTCGTTCTGCAACAAGGGCGCTTGTTCTTTGGCTTGATCGATTACTTTCTGAATGGTAGCGCGATCACTATCTCCAATTCCATCGGGTGTAATATAGGTGCGGTAAATCGGGAATAGTGTCAAAACTTCGGCGATCGCTCTTTTCAAGCCATTCAATGTAAAATCATTGCCATAGCGATATTTGCTAGAAACGTTCTTTAATAAAAGAGCCAAATTGTCAATATCACCTGCTAAATTCTTTTCCAAAATCAGGTGCTTTTTATCCTTCACCACCGATGCATAATCTACTCTTGATCCGATAAAGTTTTGGTAGATTCTATCGAAGGATGATTCATTTTCAGTTTGACAAAATACGCCATTTACATAATTCAAGAAGTCATAACCAGATGTTCCTTCAATTTTCCAGTTTTCTGGCAATTCTTCGGTGAGTTCTAAAATCTTCTCGACCGTAATATAAACATCTCCCGTTTTTTCTCGCAGCCTTTCGAGATACTGGATTGGGTTATAAAGTCCATCAATATGATCAATGCGTAAACCAGTAAATTTACCTTCCTCAACCAGCCTTTGAATTAAGCTGTGGGTATTATTAAAAACCCGCACTTCTTCAACTTTAACAGAAATTAGTTCATTGACAGTAAAGAAACGGCGGTAATTCATTTCTTCCGCACCAACTTTCCAGAAAGCGAGACGGTAAAATTGGTCATTTAGTAATTCATCTAGCAAGTTAAAGCTTTCTGAATTACCGGGTTCTCCGTTGAAAGCTTGAATATTTTCGTCAATGAACTCACGGATGGCATCGTTTGTGGTGTAGAGTTCCCAAACCAATCCTTTAATAAATGCGATTTGGTCTTGTCGCTGTTTTCCCGCAACTTCTGAAGGCACATTTCTAAGAATGTAGAGAATCCCCAATAGTTTAATAAAATCGGGATGATTGCGTCCCAGTGTGCGGGTGAGTTTACCCAGATTATAGGTGATAAATTTTGTGTAAGACTCTAATCGCAGTGGCAGTTTCAAGCTGTAATAGTTGACAGTTAAACCGTTTTGTTCATATTGCAGTTGAATGTGTCCATTTTCCAGGGATGCACCATAGAAATCTCCCAACAGAGGAGCGAGAATTCGCTCTTGGCGATCGCCAAAGGGAGCATTCCAAGAAAGGTCGAAGTAATCGGTATAGCTGGAATCTGGGCCGTGTTCCAATACGTCCATCAAGTAATCGTTTTCGCTGCTATAGGCCATGTGGTTAGGCACAATATCTTGTAACCAGCCCATACCAAGGGATTGGATTTCGCTTGCTAATGCATCAAAAGATTCATTAGTTCCCAGTTCTGGATTAAGTTGAGTGGCATCTACTATATCGTAGCCGTGCGTACTCCCGGATCTTGCTTTGAAAATGGGGGAAGCATATAAATCAGAAATACCTAAATCTGCAAGATAAGCTGCGATCGCTTTGGCGTTGTCAAAGCCAAACTGAGGTGTAAATTGGATTCGATAAGTGGCGGTAGGAATTCGCATATTTTTTTTGAGTAGGGAATAAGGGAAATGGGGGAGATGCGGGAGTTTGAGATTTGTAGCTCGAACGTTGAGCCTTTTAGAGGATGTTTGAAAAGTCCTCTTCTCGGTAAAAAAACGTTTAGATCCCCCTAAATCCCCCTTCAAAAGGGGGACTTTGATTCCGGTTCCCCCCTTCTTAAGGGGGGTTAGGGGGGATCAATAAGTACCTAAGAATCACAGCCAACCACTTTTCAAACAACCTCTTAGCTCGAACATTAAGTCTTTTAGCTCGAACATTGAGGTTATGAGGCTAAAACTTTAAGTTCTAACTCTCCCTCTCATCCTTTTTCATAGAGTACTAAACTAGTAGGTTGCAATTTCACTTCTTGTCCCACAGAAAGATGTTCAGCAGCTTCAGAACCATGCCCAGACCATGAGGTATCAGCAGAGTCTAACAATTTATTAGCGTTTTGCTCAAACGGCAAAGTCACTGTCACGGGAGACGAACTAAAATTCATCACAAATATTAGTTCACTTGATTCGCACCAACGACGCACGATTACCAACTGCTTGTCTTCATCGCTAGTCGCTTTAATGGAGTTGCGGTCTTGATTCAAAAGTGCTGGATGCGTCTTGCGTAAATTAATTAACTGACGATACCAATCCCACAGAACTTTGTGCTTACCTTCATTGCGTAATTGCCAGTTGAGCTTAGACTTTAAGAAAGTTTCTGCCGATTCTGGATCTGGGGGATCATCTGCGAAGTGAAATGCTTCAAATTCTTCTTTGCGTCCGGCTCGAACTGCTTGAATTAAATCTGGATCGGAGTGACTGACAAAGTAAATGAAGGGTGCTGTTTCGCCGTATTCCTCTCCCATGAATAATAAGGGTAAGTTAGGCGACAGCAGTACAGCCCCAGCAGCTAACTTCAATCCTTCAAAAGAGATACGCTGGCTGAGGCGTTCTCCTTTCATTTGATTGCCGATTTGATCGTGATTCTGAATACAGATTGTAAATTGTGATAGGGGGCGATCGCGGCAAGATACGCCATGAAAACGCTTACGGTGTGGTGCGTACTTCCAATCGTAGACAAAAGTATCTTCATAAGCTTTTGCCAACTGAGCCACTTGCCCAAAATCTTGATAATATCCTTGGCGATCGCCTGTCAACAGTGCGTGCAATGAATGGTGAAAATCATCACTCCACTGGGCATCAAGACCATATCCACCCAATTCTGCTGGACGAATTATTCGCGGATTATTCAGGTCACTTTCGGCAATTAGATGGCGTTTCCATTTTTGCCCTTGTTCTGAGAAATGATGAACTGCTTCTGCTAGTTCCCACAAAAAATGCTTCGCCCCCAAGTCGTAAATTGCTTGAATGGCATCCAGTCGCAATGCATCTATGTGAAAGTCGCGCAACCAGTAAAGCGCATTTTCGATAAAATAATTTCGTACACCCTGACTATGGGCATCGTCAAAATTCAACGCTTCGCCCCAAGGCGTTTTATAGGTTTTAGTAAAGTAGGGCGCGAACTGACTCATATAATTGCCTTCTGGCCCAAAGTGGTTATAGACCACATCCAGCACTACAGCAATTCCGTGTTGGTGGCAAGCATTTACTAGTTGCTTCAGGTCGGCTGGGCTACCGTAAGAATTTTGGACAGCATAAGGGTAAACGCCGTCATAACCCCAGTTGCGGTATGCAAGAGTTGCTTCAATATGAGTATCTCCCGGAAACTGGGAGATGGGCATAATTTCAATGGCGTTAATGCCCAGTTCTTTTAAATCCGGTAAGCGGGGAATAATGGCGGTGAAAGTTCCTTCAGGCGTGAATGTTCCAACGTGGAGTTCATAAAAAATCATCGACTCCACAGGAATGCCAGTCCACCCTTCATCTGTCCACTCAAAATGTTGATCGACAATTTGAGACGGCCCATGTACCCCTTCTGGTTGATACTGCGACGCAGGATCGGCAAAAGCGTCTTGTCCATTTAAGACATACCGATAAAGCGTGCCTGGATACACATCGTTGACTTTCGTTTGCCAGTATCCCTCAGACTGAGGCTTGAGTGGAATTAACTGCTGTTCTGGTGTCAAAATTTTTACAGTGACGCTCTCTAATAGCGGAGACCAAACTGTAAATTCACACTCTCCGTTACCCAAGTAGTTAGCACCTATTCTCACGCAGTATCCTCCCATCAGTTCCAGTTTGTTGTGCCGAATCGTGGCGTGATGGCGTACCCGCCCGCCATAGGCGATCGCAAATGTCATTGATTGCACAATATTTACAAACACGCCAGATAGCATAATGGTTGGTCTAGCAGACTTTTTGCTAGCACCTGGAGGCGGATTTTTGACCAGAACAAATTCAGTCTAATGACCAAAGAGGCAGGGGAGCTGGGGGCGGGGGGCTGGGGGAGAAAGATGCTGAAATTCCCCAGCAGTCTAGGGTTACGAGCTAATAAATGTATTTATGCTTAAGCAAAAAATATTTATTTTGAGCGATAAATGCGACGATAAATAATGCGTATTTGTCTCAAAGCCAATACATTTATTTATAGGGTTTTCCCTCATCCCCCTGCCCCTGCCTCAGACTGGTAATACCTACGGCTTGCAGCTACCATCCACACAGTATGCCGATTGATATGTATCAGAACGCTTACCAAATATGGTGTAGCGATTATCACGGATTTGTTCGTAAAAGCGATCGCCTGCCCACTTCATCCCTGGTAAGGCTCGATAAGCGTCTACAAATATACTTCCTGCTGGCAATAAACGCCCAATTTCTTCAGCAGCGTTACTACCTTGCCAACGTCTTTGAGGATCATTGCCATCAATTAAAATCATCCCCTGTTCACAGTCTTGAGCTGTAATTCCCCACCGTAAAAGTGTCTGCTCATCTTGCATAGGACTGTAGCGAAACAGCTTTCCTTGGTCTAAGGTTTCTAGCGATCGCACTAAGGTAACGCAGAGATTACAATTTCCATCGTAGATTACGTAGTAATTCATAAAAATAATTCACTTGTCAGATGTGTTTAATTTAAATACAACTTTGGTATTTTAGCTTAGAAAACCGTAGCGATCGCTCTTGCCTGAGTAAGGCAGTGCTAAATAATCCGATCTACCTCAGCCAGAACAAAATTTAATTTGTTAAATATGCATAATGTTGTCTAGCTTAAGTTGTAAATTTGGCAAGAGATTAGATTGACAAAAAATACCGAATATGAATAGGTTTAAAACTCACATCTGTTCTTAAGGGCACAGCAATATTCCCTACAGTATGGTCTATTTATGAGCGCACAATAATTAAGAAAAAGCTGAAACAACTTACTTCTGTTAATGCATATCACGATGCATTTGTACAGTGCGTAAGCGCTACATCATAGTTTCCAAATCAAAACTTTAAAATATTTGCATAGCAAATTGCTTTCATCACAAAAAAACTAATTACTCTTCATTGTTTTATTATTATTCCTTAATAGAAAAAACATTATATATTTATAATTATTTCTTAAATAGTCTTTTATCATACACAAACTGGCACAAGAAAATACTGAATACTTGCAACACGTAAGTATCTTTTTAATTTTCAGGCCTTGTAACTTAAAACACCAATTACCTCATAAACAAGTATGGCTAATATCACTGGAACTCCTCTAAACGACGTTGTTCTTAACGGTACTATCGGCAACGATGTAATCAATACACTGAATGGAGATGACGTAATTATTGCTAGTGCTGGTAACGACATTATTAATGGTGGGGATGGACAAGACACCGTAGATTACAGATTCAGTGGTGGTGTCACAGTATTACCAACAGGTACAGTTCAAAAAAGTAATGGTCAAGACCAACTTATTAGGATTGAAAAAATTATTGGTTCAGCAACTGCGATAGATACAATAGACGTTTCTGGAAGCAATGTACAGCTAATTGCTGATTTATCTGCTGAACAAGTCAACATCAGCAATATTCCCAATTTCGGTTCTTTAAATTTCCAAGTTGTGAACTTTGACAACGTTTTCGGAGGTAATGGAAATGACCGCTTAACTGGGAATGCTGGAGCCAATGTCCTGAATGGTGGTTCGGGTGATGACAACCTTGATGGCAGAGATGGTAATGATATTTTAATTGGCGGATTGGGTAGAGATATCTTAGCTGGTGGAGGAGGAGCTGATTTCTTCCGTTACACCAGTGCTTTAGAGGGTGGCGATATTATCAATGACCTAAACGCATCTCAAGGTGATAAAGTCCAAGTTTCCGCATCTGGATTCGGAGGTGGACTTGTAGTAGGGCAATTACAACCTACTCAATTCACTCTTGGTAGTGCTTTCACTAATACTACTCAACGCTTTAGATTTGACACCAATAGCTCAATTCTATTCTTCGACAGAGATGGTAGCGGTTCGCAATTTGGCTCTGTCGAAATTGCTAGAATCAACGGCGTTAACGGCCCTCAAGTTATCGAAGTAATCGTTTAGAAGATTATGGAATTGAGATTCTAGATTGTAGGGTGCCGTACTTTATGTAGCTACGGCACCATTAGCAGACATCAATAAACTCAATTTCTGAGTTTATTAAATTGAAAAATATAGTTATATAAAAATATTTGACTAGGATGCTCAGTTAATTTATTAATTTGACTTTTAACTGTAACCTTTATATATTCTTTCAAAAAATGGCGGTGGCAAAAAAGAATAGTGTGGATTAACAAAGCGGATGTTGCATTGAAATAGCACGACAACACAAATATTAAACGGCTTGTGCATAAACATTGCCCCCAGTTTCCAGCTATCATGCTTTTGGAATGGTATTTGCTTAGTTTTTTCATTAATGAGAAAATATTCATGAGATACAAACTCTTGGGCAAAAGCGGGTTAAGAGTCTCTGAACTCTCTTTAGGAACCATGACCTTTGGTGAAGATTGGGGTTGGGGTGCATCTGTTGACGAAAGCCGTAAAATCTTCGATAGCTATGCAGAAGCAGGGGGAAATTTCATTGACACCGCCAACGGTTATACAGATGGTAGCAGTGAAAAAATTATCGGTGAGTTGATTGCTAAAGAACGGGAATGCTTTGTAGTTGCGACAAAATATTCCTTTCCCTTGCGGATGAATGACAAAAAAGGCGACCCTAACGCCAGTGGAAACCATCGTAAGAACTTAATCCAGTCTTTAGAAGGTAGCCTGAAACGACTCAATACTGATTACATTGATTTATTTTGGTTGCACGCTTGGGATTTCACAACACCTATTGAAGAAGTATTGCGATCGCTTGATGATGTAGTCCGTCAAGGTAAAGTACTTTACATCGGTATTTCTGACACACCCGCTTGGATCGTTTCCCAAGCAAATACCATTGCCCAATACCAAGGATGGACGCAGTTTGTCGCTTTACAAATTGAATATAGTTTAATTCAACGAACCCCAGAACGTGACTTGCTACCGATGGCTAAAGCTTTGGATTTAGCAGTAACACCGTGGTCGCCTTTGGGTGGTGGTGTGCTTACAGGTAAATATAATCAGCCTCCTCAAGAGAGTAGCGAACAAGGAAGATTAGTTAATCCAGCATTTGGAACTATTTCAGAACGGAATTTAGCGATCGCTCAAGTTGTTAGTGAAGTTGCAACCGAAATTGGACACACACCTTCACAAGTAGCATTAGCTTGGTTACACGCTCAAAGTGGTGTAATTATTCCGATAATTGGGGCACGTAAATTAACGCAGTTTCAAGATAACTTAGCTTCTTTAAACATCACTCTTTCGCCAGAACATTTGCAACGTTTAAATGAAGTGAGTCAAATTGAACTAGGTTTTCCCCACGACTTTTTGCAGAGTGATGTAATTCGCGATCGGCTTTTCGGTGGCACATTTAATACTATAGAAAACCACCGTATTTAACTAATTGTCATAAATATTAACACATTCAGGCATTAATATAATCGGTCGTCAGAGAGTTTCGCGCAAACAACCAATTCTGTAAAGTTAGATTTAAAAGGCATTAACAACGTAGAATCATGAGCGACAACAACATTTCATCACGTTTGTACCCTACTCGCATTGATATTCCTGCCGAAGCACGAGTGCAAATCGTAGTACTTCTCAACAAAACTTTGGCAGCTACTTCTGATTTGAAAACCCAAGCAAAGCAAGCGCACTGGAATGTTAAAGGTACTGACTTTTACCAGTTACACCTATTATTTGATGAACTTGCTGGGGAATTGGAAGGATACATCGATATGGTCGCTGAACGCGTTACAGCTTTAGGCGGATACGCTTTCGGAACAGCCCGCGCCGCAGCTAGTAATTCAATTTTGCCAGAATATCCCTTAGATATTTTGGATGGCAAAGACCACGTAACAGCCTTGTCAGATCGTTATGCATTTTATGCTAAACATCTCCGCGAAGCGATCGATAAAACTGATGAATTAGGCGACCTCGACACCGCCGACCTTTACACCGAAATTTCTCGCACCATTGACAAACGACTCTGGTTCTTAGAAGCTCATCTGCAAGTAGCAGAAATTAAGGCAGAGAATGGCAAAGCGGCTACTACTAAAACTCAAAAGATCCCTGCTGGTGTAAAGTAAGCACTTCTGATAAAAGTAGTCTTTCGTAAATCTAATAGTATCTTTTTGGTAAGTACGTCACTTTTAAGTGCGTACTTTTCTTTTATATGTACATACTTTACTATTGAAATAGTTCAAAAGTAGGTCGAAAAATTCAAAAATATCTTTGCAACTGATACATCAAAATTTATACTTCAACTTGAAGTTATTAGATCACTGGAAAGGTATGCTAGTTCAATTCTAATTCTTAACTACTAATTAAATATTCATTAACAACGAGGTGAATCTATGTCTCAAAATACAATTAGCCACCTAATTCACGATCGCAATGCCCGTGGTCACGCTAAAATGGGCTGGCTTGATAGCTATCACACATTTTCCTTCGGTAGTTTTTATGATCCCAACCGCATGGGATTTCGCTCTCTGCGAGTGATTAACGACGATCGCATCGCTCCTGGTGCAGGATTCCCTACCCATAGTCATCGTGACATGGAAATCCTCACTTATGTCTTAGAAGGTGCTGTAGAGCATAAAGACAGCTTAGGTACTGGATCGGTGATTCGCCCCGGTGATGCTCAAATTATGAGCGCTGGAACTGGAATCAGCCACAGTGAATTTAATCCTTCACCAACTGAACCACTGCACTTGTTACAAATCTGGATTCTTCCCGATCAAGAAAGGTTGACACCAAGATATGAACAAAAAGCTTTTCCTCTAGAAGAAAAGCGCGGCAAATTACGCTTAATTGCTGCAAAAGATGGGCGTGATGGTGCTGTAACAATTCACCAAGATGTTGATTTATACACATCTGTTTTAGAGTCAGGTGATGTTGTTAATTATCAAGTCAAACCTGGTCGTTATGCCTGGTTACAAATAGCTAAAGGCATAGTTAACTTGAATGGCGAAGAACTCAGAGCCGGTGATGGCGTGCAAATCAATGGCGAAGAACAGCTAGAAATTAGTACCAACATCGGCGGCGAAATCTTGCTTTTTGATTTAGGCTAATATCGCATTTATTTGCTAAAAGGCTCGTCTCAATGAGCCTTTTACTCATAAATAAGTATTTACTTACTCATCAGCCAGAGATTTAAATCTCTGGCTGATAGCGTATGTCTACTTAGGTGGATTGAAAATTTTTTAGTTAAGAATTTCATAACAAAATTTTTTGCTTACAGTTTGGATAAAATGCCAAAATGGTGTAATACAAATTGTAGTATTACTAATAAAACACTGGATCAAAAAGAACTATCACTGCGAGAGAGCGTTTAGTTTCTGCAAGATTCAGCTTCAATCCGCTCAGAAGAAAGGTTATACTTTCTCATAAAACTAACCTGAGTTTCGGGATAAGCTGAAACCCTTATTACATCGTTGCTTGATTCTGAGATATGTCAACCTGTTTGCGTCGTTTCAGTCAACTAACGCTGAATAAATCTTCTTAACCCGAACTGACGTTAAAACTAGCAAAACAACTAGGCGGCAACCGCCAAAAAGTTCTTAGAGGATGTTTGAAAAGTATTTGGCCGTGATTTAAAGCACTTATTGACCTCCCCCCCTAACCTACGCCAGTCGCTCCACTTGGGAGAAGACCGCGCTAGCTCCCCTTAAATAGGGAGAACCGGAATCAAAGTCCCCTTTAAAAAAAGGGACTTAGGAGGATATAGGGCGTTTTGATAGTTACAACATAACTTTTAAAACATCCTCTTAGCCTAAGTAAAGATGTATCAGACTTTAATAATTCTTAGAGGTCGCTGTAATGCCGACGATTCATTTTGTAGATGGTGAAAAAGGTGGAGTAGGAAAGTCTCTCTTTACCAGAACAATGATTCAGTATTGTCTGGATAAGAAAATCCCTTTTGTACCAGTGGAGACAGATAGATCGAATCCAGATGTCGCAGGGGTATATAAGGAGATATGTAAGTATGCTGTGTTTAGTGAGAATGAACGACAGGCAAACAAGGCAGATAGAATATTTGAGTGGGCGATAGAGAAGCCGGTAATTGTAAATTTAGCCGCACAATCGCATAGAGCAGTACAAGGGTGGATTGACTCTAATCAATTAATTGAACTAGGGAATTCGCAAGGAGTGATGTTTTGCAAATGGTTTGTATCGACAGGAGGATACGACAGCATCAACCTGTTTACTCAGTCAGTGAATACCTACGGTGAGAGAATTCGTCATATTCTGGTGAGAAATTTAGGGCTGTGTGATGATTGGGAGCATATTGAGTCCGACTCTAACTTTCAGATCATGGTAAATAAAAATCAGATAAAAGTTATAGATTTTCCGAAGTTAACATATAGAGAAAGAAACATAATTGACCAGCATCGCCTGACGTTTGCAGAGGCTAGAGAGTATAAAGAATTTGGGATAATTGGGAGACAGAGAGTAATTAATTTTCTGAAGCTTGCTTATGGTGCTCTTGAGAAAGTAGGTATCTGGTATGAAAAAGTTGAATAGCAGTCATTAGTCATTAGTCATTGGTCATTGGTCATTGGTCATTAGTGATTAGTGATTAATACCAATGACTTTGGACAAACCGCAGTTAAGGAGATTGGCTAGGGGTGCGTAGACACGTTCGCAAAGCGTCTTGTAGACAAGTGGCTTGTTAACAGACATCGTAAAGCTAATTTGACTACAATTCTTAGAAAGAGTAGCAAAAACCTAATGTCTAAAAAGTCCGATTCGCAGTTCCAAAATCTTTTTACTTCGCCCAAATCAACCAACTGGGACGAAAGATCAGCCCAAATAGCCTATCGCTTTAACCGAGAATATCAAGGTGAAAACTTTGAACTCCCAGCCGAAGTACAGGCAATGCCGATATTTGGCGAGTGGATTGGAGGTAGTTTCTCAGGGAGAGTTGCTTCCCCTTTTTGGGAAATTGCTAAACCTCAAAAAAACCAGCACTGTTTGGATATCGGCTGTGGTATTAGCTTTTTAATCTATCCTTGGCGGGATTGGCAAGCATTTTTTCATGGGCAAGAAATCAGTAATGTGGCACGCGATACCCTTAATTCCCGTGGCCCACAGTTGAATTCCAAGCTGTTCAAAGGTGTTGAGCTGGGAGCAGCCCATCAGTTAAACTACTCATCAGAACAGTTTGATCTAGCGATCGCAACAGGATTTAGCTGTTATTTTCCACTCGAATACTGGAATGCTGTACTGGCAGAAGTTAAGCGGGTATCAAAACCAGGTGGACATTTTGTGTTTGACGTTCTCAACCCAGAACAGCCTTTAGCAGAAGATTGGGCAGTTCTGGAAACCTATTTAGGGGCTGAGGTGTTTTTAGAGCCTTTGGCTAAGTGGGAAAAAATGATTAAAGCGGCGGGTGGTAAAATAGTAGCCCAGAAATCAGGGGAATTATTCGAATTGTATAAGGTGCGGTTTTAAAAATACTATTACTCAGGGATAAGCGAACTCGATGGATCTAAAGAAGTTGTAAAAACAAAATAAATTACCCCAGATCCGAGAATCATGATTGCGAGACTGAACAGCAACACCCAACGGTCTGTTGGTTCATAAGTATCTTCTTCGATATCACGACGGACTGCAAAATAATGTCCAGTTGAAAGCCACACCGTGATTAAACCCACCAGCGAGAAGACTAAACCTAACTTCCAGCCGTTGCCGGGACGGGGTATCAAAGGTACTTGGAAGGCGCGCAAACGCACAATGACGACACCAAACTCTAAAAGAGCAATCCCTGTCCGCATCCAAGCGAGGTAGGTACGCTCATTTGCCAAGTGATCTCGGATTCGGGACGGATTCAGTCGTCCTGGCTTTTTTTATCTTTATCTTCTTCTGGAGATTTCAATTTTAACTGCATCAATAATACCCGTATCCCCAAAGCTACTTTTATCAAAAAACTATGTAAATAAGAATAGCAAATCTCCTTCCTGATGACTTGCACCCAGCGCAATAGTTGCGCTGATGAAATATATTTATTGTGATTGTACATTTTTTTAAAATTCAAAATTTATTTTAATGCAGATATCTAAATAAAACAAGCCTGAGATTGAGGATAGATAAAACCAATTCGCAATTCGCAATTCGCAATTCGCAATGGGCTAACGCCCCGCTCCGCTAACGCAATAAATTCAAGAAAACAGCCAAGACCAGAGAGGTTTTTTCCAGTGCAGTCAGGTTTCTCCTCTGATTTTGGCTGTTAATCTATTTAAATTGAGAACAATCATTCAAAAATAGACTATACTGTTTTATTTCAAGACTGATTGCTAGGCGCATTAGGAACTCGTGTATCTATGAGAGCCTGCGATATATTTGGGATAAACCAGTTAGCTGTATTGCTGTTAAGAACTTTCACAGTAGGAACATTCAATTCAATCGCAGCAGTATCTGGATTTGTCTGAATCACCAATTGAGTTCCATCAAGTATCTTGATAGCAGCCGGCCCTGTCAATTCTTGGCCTTGCCCATTTGGACTAGAACTGAAATTTGCTACGTTGACATCATTCGGTAGATAGATCCCATCACAATCCCATTTATTTTGAGTAGTCTGACCAGGCGCTAAAAAATAAAGCTCATTATCGTATGGGGATTTTTTATCGTCATCGTCATCGTCAGCTTTTGGGTTTTTGCCGTAGACCCCTAGAGTTTTACTTGTTTCGTTACGACATTGCCCCCAGGTATTTCCCGCCTCTAAAGCATATTTTTGTAGTGTTAATTCATCGATTCTGTTTTGAATTTCTTCTGGTGTAAGACCTTCAACTTTAGTTTGGGTATCTTTTGTCTGAGATAGTTCGTTCAGAGCTTTAGTTACTTCGATATAGTCAGGGTTTTTACTAAATTTTGGTCTATCAGCAAAAGAAGGTTGAGCCAAGGCTAGATTAGCAACAACTATCAAGACAATTAGCAGAGATTTCCAGATTTTCATGTTTTGATTCCTATTGATGGATAATATTTTTTGCAGTTTTGAATTAATTTTGACCAGAAAATTCATGATGCACCTCCAGTTTAGATACTTATTTTTTCTTTATCTTCATTCGACGGTTGAGTATTGAACCCTAAAATCAATGAAAATATACAACTAGAAACTACAGATAAAAAAGTCCAAGTAACATTTTCTGTAACAATAAATATACCGAGTCCAATCAATATACAAGGCACAAAAGTATTGCCATTCTCTGTTAAAAAGTTAGCGATCGCAGGCAAGTAGGTTAATTTATATGCGGTATAACACCATACACCTACTAATGAGAAGAAAACACTTAGTATTACCAGTAGACTATCTAATTCAGAGTTGGCAAACAGGGGCACGTAGACGCTGATATTATCACTACCATTGGCAAAGGCGATCGCAGCTACATTGCATGTTTGCGGAGAGAGAAAGCTGGCAATTATAGAAGGACAAGACGGCTCGGTTTCTTGTTCGGCTTCCTCTGGTGAATCCTCTTCGCGTTTTAGTAAACTATTCACACCAATGATTATTGGCATTAAACCAAGTAGTCTAATCCAGTCTTGCGGTATAATTAGACCACCCAAGAAACCGGGAAGGCTAGCCAGGATCAATGCAGCAAAACCGAGATACTGACCGGCAACGATGTGGCGACTGCGAAACGTCTTATTGATTTGCGAAAAAAGCAACGTCAAAATGACAATATCATCGATGTTGGTAGCGCTGAATGCCGTAATCCCTGTGGTAATTGCAGTTACTAAACCGCTCATTTGTAAAAGTCCTTATTTTCATGCTTGGAAATTAGAAGTTGGGCATGGGGCATTGATTACTCCTCTGCTTCTTTTGCTCTCTGCTTGGATATTTAAGACCGTGCAGAAGCCTTGGTTTATACTTTAGTCAAACTAATCGATAGAATCAAATGCTTTTATTTGTCAAAATGATAAGTGGAAGTGATTAAAATTCTGACACCAAGCTTGTAGGGATACAGATAAATGGCAGGAATGACGTTTGAGCAGCTAAAAATCTTTCTGGCTGTGGCGCAGCACTTACACTTTACTCGCGCAGCAGAGGAGCTTTATATTACACAACCTGCCGTCAGCGCAGCAATCCACAACTTAGAGCAAGAATACGGTGTGAAACTGTTCCATCGGATTGGTCGCCATATTGAGATTGCTGAGGCTGGTAAATTATTGCAAGTGGAAGCGCAAAAAATTCTCGATCAAGTCTCCTTGACTGAAAGGGGATTGCGAGAATTGAATAATCTGCAACAGGGTGAGTTGAGATTAGGGTCGAGTCTAACAATTGGTAACTACTGGTTACCAAGTAAGATTAGTGAGTTTAAGAGCAGATATCCCGGTATTCAGATTGACTGTAGCCTAGCCAATACAGAAGAGATTTGTGTCGGAACAGCAACAGGACAGTTTGATTTGGGCTTGGTGGAAGGAGATATTAAACCAGCGCTCCAGAGTACTTTAGACTACCAAATAGTAGGGAGCGATCGCTTGCAAATTGTGGTAGGTCAAAAACACCCTTGGTTTGAGTCGGGAGAAATTGACTTAAACCAATTGACTAAAACTTTATGGGTGATGCGAGAACCAGGTTCTGGAACCCAGCAAAGGTTTGAAGAAGCTCTACAAAGTTGGGGAATCAATCTCAGTGAATTGAATGTAATTTTAGTATTCAATAGTGGAGAGATGACAAAAGCAGCGATCGAACATGGTGTCGGTGCAATTGGAATTTCTGAGTTGATGGTCAAAAAAGAAATACAATTGGGAACTCTACGGGCAATTCGAGTGATTGATAACAGAGAGAGCAACGGTGCGATGCCTACGGCGGGCTACGCCTACGCAGAAATAGTTCGACCTTTTTTCAAACTCAAGCATCGTCAGCGTTTTCAAACTGCTCTTTCTAAAGTCTTTGAACAGATGTTGATATCGTCTATGTTAGATGGCTCATATCAACATATATCAAAATAAGCTATTTAAAAAGGACTGGGGATTAAGGATTGGGGATTGGATGCCAAATTGAAAAATTATGGTGATGGGTAAGAGCAACCACCAATTTTAAAAAACTTTTTCCCAGTCCCCAGTCCCCAGTCCCCAATACCGAGTCCCCTTCACACCTTCCGCATATTTCTACTAATGGGGTCAAAACCTCTAGAAAACCTCGTGCTTTCATCATAGTAAGCGCCAGTCAGATTCGCTCCATACAACTTGGCATAGTTAAGTTTCGCTCCTCGGAGATTTGCTTCATTCAGTTTGACACCGCTTAAATTAGCTCTAGTCAAGTTTGCTTTGGCTAAATTGGCTCTACTCAAATCTGCTCCCCAGAGTTTAGCTTTTGCTAGGTTAGCCCCACTCAAGTCAGATCCCCATAAATTGATTCCAGGTAAATAGGCTCCAATTAGCTTGTAGTTACTTAAGTTGATTCCTGGAAAATATCTTTCTCCTGCGGCAAAACGCCGTTTTAATTCATCAGCATTCATGCGTTGCGTTCACCTTCGTTAGTAATACAGAAGTTATTTCTTCCCATTCCTAGCCTAATTCTCCTTGGAACTCTGGCTGACCACTACGTTGATACCAGAAACGGGCATTGTTCAAATCGCCTTCTTTGCGGTGCAGATAAGCATGAACCCAGGCACTATCGACATCTCTGGCATTTGTAACTATTTCATGAGCTTTGTTCCAATCATCTTTTTTGTCATACCACATTGCTTGCAGCCCTTTTGGCAGTGTCTGAGGACATGAGCGCTGCTTTTCGATCAATCGCAGGAATTCCTCTGTATTCATTGATCACCACCCAACAAGAATCAAACTTCTATCTCTAAGATACTCTTCAGCTTAAGGTTAAGGGGAGTAGAGAGCAGGGGGAGAAATAATTAATGCCCAATGCTCAATCCTTTCATATCTGCTTTACTGGAATAATTTCAAACTCAAAAGTACTAATTAAACGGTCATCAATATAGACCTCTATTCTATGCTTACCAAGCGGATCGCCAGGAGTGATCGTCCAAAAATTCTCAATCACACCCTCTGGAGCCGACTGTGTACGCCGCGTCACAGATGTCATGCCGTCTGCTGACATTGAGAAGTCTTCACCCTTATCTGTACCCCAAGTTACTGGAGGTTTTGGTAAACGCAAGACTTCGCGCCATTTAACTTCACCTTGGTAGTCTTTTAGTTTAATCCGCCACCCGTAGGCGTTTCCTTCCTGAAGTGGCACTTTTGTTGTCCGTAAAATAGTAACGTTCCCTTTGGAATCAACTCTCCTCAGCCCGAACTCGGTGTTACTAACAGTAATCTGTTTTGTATTTGTTGGCGCAGGAGATGATATGGCATTTTGTACCAAAACAGAAGTAGCGTTGATTGGCTCAGAACCTATCACCCCAGATATTAGCCAAGAAGAAGCTAGCACAGCAGTAGTAGCCCAAATTCTCATTAGTATGGTTTTCCTGTCAGACTTTTGGTACTTATTCAAGTAATCTGACATATTTTCCGGGTCAAGCGTATCTATAGTTGGACAAAGACAAAATTGCTTTTAATAATTGCCAGATTGAGTAACTCAGGGAAAACTTGGATTTGATGAATAAGACTTTTAAGCGATTGACTGAATTGAAAACATGGTCTGCGAAAGCTTGGTAAAGTCTACAGAAGTGACTAAAGGTAGGAATGGAGTCTCAGTACACCAGGATTTACATATTTTGGCAATGGTACCGCCTTCTTATTTTCCTAAATAATTTTACTGAGGCTTGCTCGTATAACTTACGTTAGTTTGGGGCGTTGATACAAACTGATTTGGTGATTTCGTGTTTGCTCAAGCCTCAGACAGTAACTTTATTGCTTTTAATATATCGTCTCAAAATAAGTTCCAACAAAATCAAAATGTACAGAGCTTATCCGAAGTTTCGCCCATAGGTAAAATTTGGGACAAGCATAGAGCTAATACTGATAAAGTTTTACATTATTACGCCAAAGCAGACGAACATTATTTTCAGGAGTATGCTTGGCGCATGAAAATATGTTCCGAGTTGCTGAAGTTTCAATTAGTACCAGACGAATCGGAAGGTATTCTCAAGTTAAAGCTATCAGATGCCCGATTCTGTAGAATTCGTCATTGTCCGGTTTGTCAGTGGCGGCGATCGCTCATGTGGAAAGCAAGAGCTTACAAAATTCTCCCACAGGTGGTCACTGATTATCCCAACTACCGTTGGCTATTTGTCACCTTGACTGTAAAAAATTGCCAGATTGAGGAACTCAGGGAAAATTTGGATTCGATAAATAAAGCTTTTAAGCGATTCACTGAATTGAAAGCATGGCCTGCAAAAGGTTGGGTGAAGTCTATCGAAGTAACTAAAGGTAGAGATGGAGTCTCAGCACACCCGCATTTACATATTTTGGCAATGGTACCACCTTCGTATTTTAGTCATGGATATCTTTCTCATGCCAAATGGGTAGCGTTATGGCAGCAGTGCTTACGGATTGATTACCAGCCTGTGGTTCATACTAGCGCGATCGCAAAGTATCATAATCCATCACTACTTATCCCAGAAATTCTCAAGTATCAGGTGAAAGAGCCAGATTTGGTGGGTGATAGAGAATGGTTTTTAGAGTTAACCCGTCAACTGCATAAAAGTAGAGCGATCGCTGTTGGGGGTATACTCAGGCAGTATATGCGCGAATTAGAGGAGAAAAACCAAGACCTCATTGATGAAAGTGAAGAGACAGATGAGGTGGATAGGGAAAGTTTGTATTTCCGATGGGAGCGCAAGTTACAAAGATTTAATATAGAGTGACATCAGCGATACAAGAACAGCCTCATAATCCTTACATGAAAAGGACTACATAAGTTTAGAACCGTAGTTACTGTGACTTAATCCGGCGAAAGGACAAAGACCAGCGTTCAGATACAACCGGAAGTAGTTCATGGAGAATACTAGAATCAAACTTGATAACCTGACCATCTTCAAGCTGATGTTCCTGATTACCGACGCGGAAAGTAGCATATCCAATATTGACTAATCCTACCAGAGGTTCAAAAACGGGGTGGTCATAGTGTGGTTTCATGCCAACACCTGGACGATAATGGCAGAGTAAGGCACAATTCCATCCTGGAAGAATGCGATCGCCAAGTCGATTAACCCTGGCATCCCAATGTCCTTTCTTGATTTTCGCATTAGGCTTTAGTAGTATTACCTCGTATCCAAACCATTTGTGAGTTCGATCAAAAGCAACCCGACTAGAAGACATTGACCTCATGCCAAATTGATGATTAGTCCAATCATGAAGACTTTGAAGGTCAGTACGAACATATCCAATAGTTTCAATTAAGTTCATTATTAACTCCTGAAAATTTTAACTCTGCAAATCAAACTAATTACACCTACCGTCAGCGCGAAGCGTTTTAAAAAAGATATTAAAGGCTGTTCCACCCCAAGCGTATTGAGGTAGAACACTCTAATATTCATTTTCTACAGGCGTTAGCCTCTCTTTATTTCTTCAGCGCGAAGCTTTCCAAAAAAATATTAAAGTCTATGTCACTCCACGAGGATTGCAGTAAAACTCTTTATTTCTTTTATTCATTCCCTTTAGGCGTTAGCCTATTCTTTCTCTAAACACAAAAGCGCAAAAAATAAATACCAGTCGTCCGAAAAACAGATGGCTGGTATTTATAAATCACCTTTACTTGAAGTTAGGAAATAGGTTCGATGATAAATAAAGTCAAAGAGTTAAAGTAATAAATTAGAACTTTCATCTATATTGTTAAATGACAGCTTGCAAAACTAGGAAACAAAAAAAACCAGACAAACAACTAGTGAATGACTGGGATATGCAAAGTAGCTTCACTCGAAATTAGTAAATAACTTTAAGGGGGAATTTATAAATTGTAAAAATAAATTGGTAAGGTATAAGACTGAGCGATTTAAACTGTCCTTAAAAAATCACCTCATGCTGACTTCACTGTTACTGCTAGCTGTAATCCCAATGCATCCAGTAATTTACTCAAACAATAAAATTCAATTTTTCCTTGCTCAGATAACATCAAGTTGAGTTGCTCATAGCATTGCTTAACTTGCACTGGAAACTGATCAATTCCACCCTGTGCCTCAATAACATTTTTGAGCGCTTTTCTTAACATTTTAGGATCGCCCTCTTCTATAACTACTTCGATATAAAATGCTGCTTCTAATGGATCTTGGAGATGTTTAACTAGTCCTTCGTGATAGCTTGCACTTTTAGGCATTATCTCTACTCATATAATTAATCTTTCCAATATTCCTGAGCTTTATCAACATCTTGTTTTTGAGTGCTTTTATCTCCACCACATAAAAGAATAATAATTGTTATGTCTTCTTGTCCAAAGTATATGCGGTAGCCTAGCCCATAGTCGATTCTCAATTCAAAAACACCTTCGCCAAATGACTTACAATCAGCTAAATTACCATCTTTAACTCCGTCAAGTCTGGCTCTTATTTTAGCTTTTGCTTTTCTATCTCGCAGAGAATCAAGCCACTCATCAAAAATATTTTTTCCATCTACTGTCAGATAATTCCTAATTTTTCTTGGTTTGACTTCCATGATTCTTTGGACAAGTCTATTTATAAATCATGAAATAATTCATAGTTTTCTCGCCGCCAATCTTTGACTAACCAACTCAGCCGCTAAATGTATCGCTGCTTTCATACTCGTAGCATCAGCAATTCCCTTACCCGCAATATCAAACGCTGTTCCATGATCTGGTGAAGTCCGAACGAAAGGAAGGCCGATAGAAGTATTAACTGCCCGATCAAACGCCATCAGCTTCACAGGAATTAAGCCTTGGTCGTGGTAAAGTGCCAAGTAAGCATCAGCAGGATTTTGTACTGAAGAATTTCCATACCAAGCTTGACCAGGTTTAACCCACATTGTATCTGGCGGTATTGGCCCATCTAGTTGCAATTGTGGTCGTTTTTGCCGCTCTTGTTCCAACCAAGGAATTAACCAATCTTGTTCTTCATGTCCAAGTTGTCCCTGTTCGCCACTGTGGGGATTCAAACCTGCGATCGCAATTCTCCCTCTATCTATACCAAAATCTTTCTCCAAACACTCCACTAGTAAATCCAATTTCTGTGTCAACAACTGCGGTGTCAACGTATCAGCGACTTGACGTAAGGGTATATGTGTGGTGACTAGTATTGCGCGGAGTGTCCAATTAGTATGGGGTGATCGCGCCACAAATAACATCCCAAAACGGTCAACACCTGATTTTTCTGCCAAAAGTTCTGTTTGTCCTGGATAATTATACCCGGCGGCTTTCCAAGCAGATTTAGCGATCGGCCCTGTGACAATAGCATCAAATTTACCAGCGAGTGTTCGAGCGATCGCACATTCCATATAGGCAAAACTAGCTGCACCACTGGCCGCATTACCTGTTCCAGCAATAATTTGATCTTTAATTTCCCCATCCAACTGCACATCAATCACCGACAACTCGTCTGGATTTGCCAAAGATGCTAAATTATCGATTAAATTCAGTTTGTGATACGCCTTTACTAACAAATCTCGGTTACCCACCACCGTAACGTCGTATTTTTTACTAATTTCCGGTTCTGCTAAAGCTTTCAAAATCACTTCCGGTCCAATCCCCGCCGGATCCCCGAGCGTCAGCGCCAAACGTGGGCGACTCTTTTTGTTAAAATTCACTAAATTACTTTGATTATTTTCATACATAAAATTTATTCATAATTATTATCATTAATTTTTTCTCCATCCCCCTCATCTTGCGCTCTACAGTAAGGATTGCCCCCCAAGTGAGTAGGGATTACTTGCTAAACTAGTTTAAAATTATTTACACAGGTCTAATCCTACAGCAACAATTCAAGAGCTTCTGTTAGACCTAGTTTACACATACTATTTGCATAAGGAGAATCACACCAATGGGCGGCGAAATTTTGAATGCAGCTATATTGTCCTTCGGTTTAATCTTTGTGGGCTGGGCCTTAGGCGCATTGTTACTGAAAATTCAAGGCACAGAAGAATAATTCTTACGGTAATTGGCTATTGAGAGGGAAGAGGTTTTCCTCTGCTTTGAAAAGTTCTGTTCGCCCCAAGCTGGCGTTCATACTTCTCGCTAACTGGGAAAAAAGCTTGTCCGTTTATCGGACAGCTATTTTCTCATAAATCTGTCCATAACAAACGATTTTCTGAGAAAAAATGTAAACTTTTGTTTGCATAGGTTATTCTGATAACATTCTTTTCATAAAACATTAAAATTTATTACAACCCTCATGACATTATTAATCGTCGGTGCCACTGGCACCTTAGGAAGACAAGTGGCTCGTCGGGCAATCGATGAGGGATATAAAGTACGCTGTCTTGTTCGGAGCAGTAAAAAAGCAGCTTTTCTCAAAGAATGGGGTGCAGAACTCGTACCGGGAAATTTGCGTTACCCCGATACCCTAGCCGAAGCTTTAGTTGGTGTAACTCAAGTTATTGATGCATCAACATCTCGCCCTACAGATTCACTGAGTATTAAACAAGTGGACTGGGAAGGTAAAGTAGCATTGATTCAAGCAGCAAAAGCAGCAGGTGTAGAGCGTTTTGTCTTCTTTTCGATTTTAGATGCCGATAAATATCCAGAAGTGCCGCTAATGGAAATTAAGCGGTGTACAGAACTATACTTGGCTGAGTGTGGCTTGAATTATACCATCTTACGGCTAGCTGGCTTTATGCAAGGGTTAATTGGTCAGTATGGGATTCCCATTTTGGAAGGACAGCCAGTTTGGGTAACTGGTAATTCTTCTCCCATCGCCTATATGGACACTCAAGACATTGCTAAGTTTGCTATTCGAGCATTGAGTGTGCCTGAAACGGAAAACCAAGCTTTTCCTGTAGTCGGGACTCGTGCATGGAGTGCGGAAGAAATCATCAACCTATGCGAACGTTTATCTGGAAAAGATGCCAGGGTAACGCGGATGCCAATAACCTTGCTGCGGGCTGTACGGGGCTTAATGCGCTTCTTTCAATGGGGATGGAACGTAGCAGACAGGCTAGCATTTACAGAAGTATTGGCTAGTGGTAAACAGTTAAATGCTTCAATGGATGAAGTATACAAAGTTTTTGGCTTAGATCCGCAACAAACCACAACCCTAGAAAGCTATCTACAAGAGTACTTCAGCCGAATAATGAAGAAGCTCAAAGAGTTAGACTACCAGAAAAATAAAAATAAAAAGCAGAAACCTAAAAAAACTCCTTTTAAACAGTCTTCAAAAGCCAATAGTCAATAATCATTACAAAACAGACATTAGTCGTTAAATTCTAGACTCTGGATATTTGACTCTAGATTAATGACTACATGACCAAAATGTGTAAGGATTACATAATAAAGAGCACCGCCTAAACTTGGATATTTGAGTGTGCCGAAAGCAGGCATTATCTACAATGACGTTAAACCGATAGCGGGCCGTGTCGCTATCGAGTTGAAAGACAAGCTAACCACTGCCGGCTGGGATGTGTGTATCACATCGAGTATCGGTGGAATATTGGGCTACTCTAACCCAGATAGTCCTGTATGCCATACCCCCATTGACGGTCTGACACCCCCTGGTTTTGACTCAGATATGGAATTTGCAGTGGTGTTAGGGGGAGACGGCACTGTTTTAGCAGCGTCTCGTCAGGTAGCCCCCTCTGGTATTCCACTGCTAACAGTGAATACTGGCCACATGGGATTTTTAACGGAAACCTTCCTGAATCAGCTGCCCCAAGCACTAGAACAGGTGATGGCGGGTGAGTATGAAACTGAAGAACGAGCCATGCTCACCGTCAAAGTGTTTCGGGGAGAAGCAGTGTTGTGGGAAGCCCTCTGCTTGAATGAGATGGTTCTGCACCGGGAACCTTTGACCTCTATGTGCCATTTTGAAATTGCCATAGGGCGTCATGCACCAGTAGATATTGCAGCCGATGGTGTGATTGTTTCTACGCCTACTGGGTCTACAGCTTACTCATTGAGTGCTGGTGGCCCAGTTGTTACCCCTGGTGTACCTGCTTTACAGCTAGTACCCATCTGTCCCCATTCCCTAGCTTCTAGAGCATTGGTATTTCCAGACACTGAATCGGTCAACATTTACCCAGTCAACATTCCTCGACTGGTGATGGTGGTAGATGGGAATGGAGGGTGCTATGTACTACCAGAAGATAGAGTATATATGGAGCGATCGCAATATAGTGTCCGATTTATTCGCCTACAACCGCCTGAGTTTTTCCGAATTCTGCGAGAAAAATTAGGTTGGGGTTTACCACATATTGCTAAACCAACTTCGGTAGAATTGCCGTAGTATTGGGCAGGAGGCAGGAGGCAGAAGTTTTTGAATTTTGAATTGATTTCTCCCTCATCCCCCACTCCCCACTCCCTACTCCCCAACTTACTAATTTCCTTCCAGAATTACTGGTGTAGGAATGGTATTTGGAGTTAGTTATTAAGATTGCATCGGAGAATTCGATGGCTGACACCTGAACGTGCTAAAAGATTCTTAGCAGCGTGTCAAATCAGGATTGCTCCATCACTAAAAACTCGTAATTGCACTTTTAACTGATGTAAAGATTTTCTCTGGAATATCTTTACAATTCCAAATCCAATATCCCAAATTGTTATGACAGTTGCTCCAAGTCCCTGCGTTTTGGTGATTGAAACCGATGAGAGCCTTGCAAATCAGCTTTCTTGCGATTTGCAAGAAGCCGGCTATGAATCAATTTTGGCTCATGATGCAACCAGTGGTTTGCAACACTGTCGCGATCGCCAACCTGCTTTAATTGTTTTAGACCGGATGCTAGCAGGAGAATCAGGACTCTCATTGTGCAAAAATCTGAGAAGCACTGGTATGCGATCGCCTGTATTGATTTTAATGGCAAGGGATACAGTCGATGATCGGGTAGCTTGTCTAGAAGCTGGAGCAGATGATTACATCCTCAAGCCTTACCGCTCAGAAGACTTTTTGAAGTTGATTCGGCTCTACTTAAAACCTGATGTGGATACCACAGAGCAGTTACGCTTTGGGGAGCTAATTTTAGATATCGCAACTCGCCGTGCTATACATAGCGGACGGGCAATAGACTTAACAATGAAAGAATTTGAACTATTAAAATTCTTAATGGAACATCCCCGTGAGGTGTTAACCCGCGAACAAATTTTAGAAAACGTTTGGGGTTATGACTTTCTGGGTGAGTCGAATGTAATTGAAGTGTACATCCGCTATTTGCGGTTAAAAATTGAAGATGAAGGTCAAAAGCGCCTCATTCAAACGGTGCGAGGCGTAGGGTACGTTTTAAGAGAATCCTAGTACACTGTAGTGAAAGTTTGCCTACCTTTAACAAAGGGATTTTGCCCCAAGTCTTGTTAATTGAAGTTGAAAACGTCTGTGGATTACAGGACGAATAAAAGCCGTGGGTTTTCTAGCTCAAATTCTGTAAAATTGAAATCTAAATTACAAAATCAGAAATAATTATGAGTTATCGACTAAGTTTGCTCTCAATTTTGCTGAGTATTTTTTTGATGGGCTGTTCTGTGCCAACAACAGCTAAACCTCCCATCCCCACATCTGGTTTTCAAACTCCAGCATCAGAGAGCTTAGGTCAAACACTACCAATTTCTGCTAAAGCCATCCTTCCTAATGGCACGACGATTCAGCTAGAAGTGGCAAAGACACCACAACAGCAAGCGATGGGCTTGATGTATCGACCAGCTTTGCCAGATGACCGAGGGATGCTATTTGGATTCCCTTCACCACAACCAGTTAGTTTCTGGATGAAAAATGTACCTGTGCCCTTGGATATGGTATTTTTACAAAACGGTGTAGTTAAATATATCCAGGCTTCTGCACCTCCTTGTACAAGTGAGCCTTGTCCTACCTATGGGCCCAAGACACCAATCGATAAGGTGATTGAACTCCGCTCTGGAAGAGCTGCCGAATTGAAGTTAAAAGTGGGCGATACCGTCAAAATTGAGTTTTGAGACTTCGGTGCTTTGCAAAGATAAAGATTTGGATAGTTGCTCTGCCCAAAGCCTATACTATCGGAAATTATGTTTTTTTTGTAAAAAATGTCACGTCTTGTGGTGAAAAAGTCATCTGTAACGCTAATATTTAAAAACTGTGGTAATAATGTAAAATTTTCCTGTCTCCAACCTGAAATTGCGGTCTTAAGGTTTGGCAAAGATATTCCCTTGGGCGTAAGTGTAAATAGTCGCCAATAAGAGAGTATAGGCTATGGAATCTTTGTTACTACATGTGTAATTAAATAACGCACAACAGTAAACAAGATGGAGGCAATTTAACTAAGTAAAAATACTGCTTGAAAATTGAGCAGATGATTTGTACAAAAATTTCTATTTCTCAGACCTTCTGTGAGAAGTCGCTTTATGAAGGCAAATCAAAAACACTGTGCTGGGATGTATAGCCGAGAACGGCACAGTGACAGATAAAATACTGGCTACTGGCTACCAAGCAATGGTGAATAAATATATGACAATACATTCTACACAAGGAGGTGAGATACAAATGTCACCATCAAAATATTCTCGACTGATTCATTTTTTGCAAGAAGATTTGGCAATTTCCACAGCATCACTGGCGGTGGCGCTTCGGCATCGGGAGCAAGACCCAGGCCCTTTGGCAATGATTCTTTGGCAGTATGGGTTAATTACTCTAGAGGAGTTAGACCAAATTTATGATTGGCTGGAGACGGCATAGATAATACCAATTTTAGATTTTGGATTAAAAGTCTATACCATAAGGCTAATATTATTTATGCCAATTTTGTACCATATTAAGTTACCAAAGTTAGTCTTGTTTAGTATCAAAGATGGTGTGCGACTGTCTTTAGAGTAAATAATACTATTTAGGGCAACTTGATATCATTTAGGAGAATTGAAGGATGCCATATCCACTCTACCTTGTGCAAAAGTTGATATATAGGTCTATTGACTCTTGGCGTTTCTACTCATTTATACACAAATTAAAAGAGCGAGTTAAATTATTAACTCGCTCTTTTGATTTAATAGTAACTACTTAGGACTGACTAAACACTCTAACTGCTGCCGCTATACCAGCTCCGGGTGTGAAGTCTTCGTAGCCAAGTTCTGCTAGGGTAACTTCTAAGGATGCTATACAGCTAAGGATATCGCGATCGCTCACAAAGCCCAAGTGACCAATACGGAAAATCTTATTACTCAAATGGTCTTGACCACCTGCTAGGGCAATATCAAAACGTTTTTTCATCAATGACCGAATCTTATCCGATTCAATTCCCTGTGGTGCTACAGCCGTAATTGCTGGACTAGCAGAACTATCTGCTGCAAACAGGGGTAAATTTAACCCTTGAATGGCGGCGCGGGTAGCATTCTTAAGCCGTTCATGTCGAGCAAATATTGACTCCAAGCCTTCCTCTTTCATGATTCGCAACGTGGTGTGCAGCGCTACAATCAAGTTCACAGGCGGAGTAAATGGAGTTGTATTTTTGGCTGTGGCTTTGCGATATTTCCCTAAGTCCAAATAATATTTCGGTAGCTTCGCAGTTTTGTAAGCTTCCCAAGCTTTGGGACTGACGGAGACAAAACCCAATCCTGGCGGAATCATATAGCCTTTTTGGGAACCGGAGGCGACTATATCCAAACCCCAAGCATCCACGGGTAGATTGAACGCACCCAAGCTCGTCACAGCATCAACGATAATTAAAGCTTCACCGTGTTCTTTGACATGGCGGTTAATGCTTTCTAAATCATTCAAAACACCCGTCGAGGTTTCGCTGTGGGTAATGATTACGGCTTTAATTTGCTTTTGGATATCTGCTTGAAGTTTTTCGGCAAATACTTTGGGGTCTAAGGGTTTTCCCCATTCCACCTTAACTTCTTCTACATTCAAACCGTAGGCTTGGCCTATTTCTACCCAGCGTTCACCAAATTTACCATTAGAACCAACTAAAATGCGATCGCCTGGAGAAAGAAAATTAATTATTCCAGCTTCTACAGCACCCGTACCACTTACATTCAGCGTCAGCACATCACTTTGAGTCTGGTGCAACCACTTGAGGTTTTCCGTCACCTCTGCCAATATGTTGCTAAATTCACTAGTGCGGTGTCCAATTGGGTGCTTGGCTAATGCCAGTAAGGCGGCTTCTGGCACCGGGGTTGGGCCTGGAATCATTAGCATCAGCTTATCGTTCATGTTTCTATCCTAAAAGTCAAATAAAAGTCAAAATTGTGTAGAGTTGGTTTGGTCTGGTAACAAATTCTAGATATTTATCTAAAAATTACACTCAGCTCGTCACCAGACTTGTTGTATATTTTCCAAATCCATAGGAAAAGTATCGTGGGAGTTAATTAACGGTCAGCTTGACCTTTGCAATTTATACCAGACTCCAACTCAAATAAAACCTCTGTTCCAGGCAATCTTACCACACACCTAGACAACAGGTTAAGGCGTTTGCTCGTAGGAGAGCGGCTATTTTAACCAAAGGTGAAACGTTTATCTAGATGAGGCACAGGTTTAATAAATTTTTAAATCTTATCCATAATCCGCCTCAGTTGTTTTTATATAAATACGCAAAATCGTTTTGAATATCGCGGAAATCGCCAGTGAAAAAGCTGTGTTTTGCTTCAACGAAGGATGTAACCGCCTACACTATGCGGAAGGGTTGGATGTCGCCGTTTGCTAAGAGATAGAAGATACCTAACCCAAATTTTTCAATCTGCTTGGGTCGAGCATTTGTTCTTTGGTTGCCATCCTCTACAGAATACTTTTATCCATTGAATATCTGATAATTTATTTCACTCCAAATCGCTTCGATGTCAATATTAAAAGCTTATCTGGCTTACTCAATGGCGATTTTCTACTGATACTTTCCGGTTCGTTTGCTGCCAATTTTGAGATGATTATGCTGCTACTTGCTGCACATTTTGAAACTGTACCCAGTGGTAGGCGATAGCTAATAAACTATAAGTTTTTATACTATACTTAGAAAATTGCTACAATCGTGCTTAGTCTTGTTAGTTACTATTCATGATGAGTCGTTTTTAACTAGTGTTCAGTTCATAAACTGTCACTCACCAGATCCCCGGTATTCTTGCAAAAGAGATATTCTTAGTTAGTGCAAGGAGTGATACCATTTCACCACATGTTTGTCACAAGTTATCCCCGCAATGCTCCCAAATAAGGGGGCGTTGCAGATTTCAAATGTTGCATCAAACGAGTGAGTTGGTATAAGCTTTTACGGGGAAACGCTTGAGTGAGCAAAACTCTCAAGCGTTTTTTCGTGTATAAATAAAACAGTTTAACTCTCTGGAAGATCATACAGATGTTCTTAAATACACATATACCAGAGAAGTAAACTACTGTTATAAAAGTTGTTGCAACACATACTTGATGACTTTAGCATTTGTGCATTCCATCAAAACTTTTTAATCAATTCTGTGGGTTTAAATCCCCCGCTTCTAAAAAGCCGCAAGTATGTTAGGCAGGGTCTAAATCCCCGTTTCAAAACTTAATTACGTTAGCGCAGCGTTAGCGACGCAGAAGCGTCATTATGAATTATTTTAAATGACTAGACGTACCACACGAATTAGTTTTCCTTGCAACGGTTCTTCTGCTGTCACAGCTTCATCTATCCGTGCTGCAAACTGTTCCCAATTACGATTGTTCGTGCAAACAATAATACCAAAGTGGTTAGAATCACGACGGTGCAAACGGATAAAATCAACTCTGTTGATAGTTAATATTGAGCGTTCTTGACTTATGGCAAATGCTAGTACTTCCTCATCAGGTATACCTTGGTCTGCATTTTCTGCTTCTTGAACTGTCAAAACATCATGTCCCAAAACGCGTAATAATTGCACAACTGGAAACGGAAATTGCTCGTCTGCGTAAAACCGTGCCATTAATTAGGCAACCTCATTACGCCCAATTGCCAATTCGATTTCATCGGGATGAGCTTCTGCATATACCCAAGCATTAGCTAAATCTGTAGCTGTAATGGTTGGATAGCTCATCAAAAGGTCAGCATCACTATATCCAAGACGGCGAGCTTCCACAAGTACCCAAACGGGAATACGAGTTTTAGCAATGCAAGCTTCTCCACCACAGACTCTAGGAGTTTTTTCAATTCCTTGCCAATGGTTGCCGAGACTTTGAGCAAGTAAATGTATAGCCTGCAATTTTTCACCAGGACTGAGGGCAAGAAGTTGTTGTTCTAACTCTTTGAGTGTCACGGATGTAAATCCTCTGATGTTTTGTCAGGCTAAATTTACAATTTTATCAATTGCTAAGTACAACATTTCATTAATTGGTAGCGAATTGTCTGCGCCTCTACCCTGTAGGAAGGCGTTCGCGTAGCGTCTCGTAGAGAAGCGCATCTGCCTTGAAATTTCAATCCTCAATTCGCCAAGATTTTAGGCAAAGCTATACTTAGTTAGCTAACTACAAAATTTACCAACTTTCCAGGCACGACAATTACCTTTTTAATCTCCTTACCTTCGATGTAACGTTGGGCAATTTCTGATTCACGGGCATATTTCTCCTGCGCTGCTTTATCTGCTTGTGCTGGCACTTGAATCGAGCCGCGAGTTTTACCCATAATTTGAATAACTAAAGTGATTTCATCAGCTACCAAAGCGGCTGGGTCAAATGACGGCCAAGTTTGAGTGTGAACTGAATCACTTTCACCCAATAAATGCCACAATTCATCAGCAATGTGTGGTGCAAATGGTGCTAGCAATACAACCAAAGTCTGAATACCTTCTGCGTAAATTGGTGAATTTTTTGCATCGGCATCAGTTAGGGCATTGCTCAACTTCATCAATTCTGAAATAGCTGTGTTGAATTGATATTCGTCTTCAACGTCTTCTGTCACCGCTTGAATAGCCGTGTGAATTGCCCGCCGCAATTCTTTTTCTGCTTTAGTTAAATCAGCGAGTTGGGCTTGCTTACGGGATACCCCAGCTACAACATAATCTGTCACCAAACGCCAAACCCGATTTAAAAAGCGGAATTGTCCTTCCACATCGGCTTCATCCCATTCCAAATCTTTTTCTGGCGGTGCTTTAAATAAGATGAACATTCGCGCTGTATCTATACCGTATTTGGAAATTACGTCTTCTGGTGCTACACCGTTACCCTTCGATTTAGACATGGTGGCATAAAGACGTTGTAATGGTTCGCCTGTTTGCGGGTCGCGGGGGTCGGCTGAATTTACCAGATTAGAAGGAATCCATTTATCTTTGCCACCCTTGTTAGGATTTAGATAAGTTAAACCCTGTACCATGCCTTGAGTTAACAGGCGTTGGAAGGGTTCATCAAAGTTCAGTAACCCTCTGTCCCGCAGAACTTTAGTAAAGAACCGCGAATACAATAAATGTAAAATTGCGTGTTCAATACCACCTACATACTGGTCTACTGGCATCCAGTCGTTAACTTTACTGGAATCAAAAACCTGTTGTTCATTTTTCGCGTCAGGGAAGCGCAAGAAATACCACGAGGAATCAATAAAAGTATCCATCGTGTCGGTTTCCCGCTTCGCAGGAGTGCCACAAGTTGGACAAGGCACATTTACCCAGCTTTCCAACTGAGTTAAAGGTGAACCGCCACGTCCAGTAAATTCCACCTCTTCTGGTAACTGTACAGGCAAATCTTTATCAGGTACTGGCACTATCCCACAGTTGGGGCAGTGGATTACAGGTATCGGTGCGCCCCAGTAACGCTGCCGCGAAATTAACCAATCCCGCAAGCGATATTGCACCCGCACTTTACCAAAACCTTGTTGTTCGGCGTATTCAATTATTGCTTGTTTAGCATCTGTGGAAGTCATACCAGTAAAAGCCCCAGAATTAATTAAAATTCCTGGTTCAGTGTATGCCTGGTTATATTCAATTTGGATGAGTTGCGTGACTTCATTAATCTCTGATGTTGGAGTCAAGTCAAAACCTGCAACATCATCTGGAGAAGCGATGACAAAATTAATTGGTAAATCGTAATTTTTGGCAAACTTAAAATCCCGGACATCGTGTGCTGGTACACCCATTACTGCCCCAGTACCATACTCATACAGTACATAGTCAGCAATCCAAATGGGCACTTCTTCCCCTGTAAATGGGTTAATTGCTACCCCACCTGTGGAGATACCGCGCTTTGGTTTGTCTTCAGAGGTACGTTCCAACTCACTTTGATTGGAAACCTCTTTAATAAAAACTTCTACGTCTGCTTGTTGTTCTTTTGTAGTAACGCGCTTTGTTAAGGGATGTTCTGGTGCTAACACTAAGTAGCTGACACCATAAACGGTATCTGGGCGCGTGGTGTACACGGCAATTTTTTCATCTATCCCAACGATAGGAAATTCTAAGTAAGCGCCTGTAGATTTACCAATCCAGTTTGCCTGCATCAACTTGACGCGTTCCGGCCAACCTGTCAACTTATCCAAGTCATTGAGTAATTCTTCGGCGTAGTCAGTAATCTTAAAAAACCACTGCCGCAACAATTTGCGCTCAACTATTGCCCCACTACGCCAAGAACGTCCTTCGTTATCAACTTGCTCATTTGCCAATACTGTTTGGTCAATGGGGTCCCAGTTTACTGCTGCTTCTTTTTGGTAAGCTAACCCTGCTTGCAAAAACTGCAAGAAAATCCATTGCGTCCACTTGTAATAATCTGGCGAACAGGTAGCAAGTTCACATTCCCAATCAATGGATAAACCAAGACGCTGCAATTGCTGCCGCATCTGGACTATATTCTGATAAGTCCACTTTGCTGGCGGTACACCACGGTCAATGGCGGCATTTTCTGCTGGCAAGCCAAAGGCATCCCAACCCATTGGGTGTATTACCCGATACCCTTGCATTCGCTTGAGGCGAGCAATTACGTCGGTAATGGTATAATTACGGACGTGACCCATGTGTAGGCTGCCCGATGGATAAGGGAACATGGAAAGAGCGTAGAATTTTGGCTTGTTGCTAGCTGCTGGCGTTTTATCAAAACCAAGGTCTACCCATGTTTTTTGCCATTTTTCCTCAATCGCTGCTGGCTGATATCGGGACTCCACTAAAAATTCTCCTACTGGGTCTGTAATTCTATTTGCCTCCATACATATTGGGTTAACCCAATATGTCAACCTATATTGTAGGTCAACTACTCACAGATTTATATATAAGTGCGATTAAGGAGCAGCTTGAATTATGCCCAAACTGCAACCCTTTCAGGTATAGCAAGAGTCATTTGATGAAGGTTTAAATGGTTGAATCAAATATAAAATTTTCTGATTTAGTGCGGGTTTTTGTCTACGGCACACTCAAACCGGGTGAAGCTAACTATAAAAAATACTGTGCTGGCAAAGTAGTTAATGTCAAAAGAGCCTTTGTACAAGGCAAATTGTTTGCTTTGCCAATGGGCTACCCAGCGATGACGCTAGGGGATAGCCAAGTTTACGGATATTTACTCTCTTTTTCCAACCCAAGAGTTTTAAATGAGCTAGATGTGCTGGAAAATTACCAGCCCACTAGACAACCATCAGAAAATCTCTATAATCGCCAAACTATTGAGGTTTATGAGCCAGAGTCAACCTCTCTGGGTTGGGCTTGGGTTTATTTAATGGCTCTAGAGCAAGTTGAGCAGTTAGAAGGCTTCCTCCAACCTGATGGCTGGTGGAGTGGGTGTGGTTTAACCGCAAAGTACAGCTATTATCTGTGAACTGTTAATGCGATTAGTTTATTTCCTGTTTGGAGTCCTGGCGTTGTGGCTGTACCGGATAGATTGGATTTTCTGGAGAAGCTACTGCTGCTTTAGGAATTTCAATTACCGGGTTATTTAGTCCCACCATCAGCGGGGAAGGTGGAATTATAGACGCAGAGGAGGTTTGTATGGGTTCTATTTGTGGTCTTTGTGCCAGTTGCGGCGCTCTAGAACCAACAGGTATTAAGCCAGATACTGCACCGATTACACAAGCAGCAACGGCTGCACCTCCCGCCATCCAGTTTAAACGGGAACGGCGGCGTAAACGTGTTAATACTTGCTGAACTGTTGCTTCTGGTGACTCTTGGGCTGTGGGCACTGGGAGAGTCCGTAAGCCTTGGCGCAGCTTTAACAGTCGGGCATACAAGCATTGAACTGAGGCATCATTTGCCAGCCATTCTTCTACTTGCCTGCGTTCGGAAGCTGTGACTTCACCATCAAGGTAAGCACTCAATAACTCGAAGCGATCGCGCTTCACCATATCCATAAGACCCGTTGATTCATTGGTATGATTGGCCATTCCATCTGACAAATCTTGAGGAAGTTGTAAAGGAGAACGGTCGTAAAACTGAGAATCAGTAGTCATCTTAACATTATACCAATTCATACACGGGTAAACTGGGCGGGAAATTCGGAGAAATTAGCCAATTTTCCTCCTAAGGGCACAACCGATCTGTATTCTGGTAATTCTTAATCAATCCTTAAATTCTCCCATTGAGCAGAGGCAAGATACTGTAAATTAGGAATCTAGATAATTCTGCAAGTGAGCTTGCAGCCTCGATCTAGCTCTGGCTATTCTTGACTTTACAGTTCCTAAGGAAACTCCTGTGATTTCGGCAATTTCTTCGTATGCCATGCCTTCGATTTCTCTCAGGACAATAGTTGTACGAAAAACTTCTGGTAAATCCGCGATCGCTTCCCGCAGTTGTTCGTAAAATTCTCTAGTTGTCAGTTCTTCCTCAGGTCCGGGAGTATCGCCAGCGATTTCCCAATCCATCTCGCCATCCTCTAAGGAGCGAGGAGCATCCAGTGACAAAGGACTCATAACCCGCTTGCGTTTCCGCAACTCATCGTAAAACAAGTTGGTGGCAATGCGGCTTAACCAGCCCCGAAATTTAGCAGGTTCTTGTAATCGGTTAATATTCCGATAAACTCGAATCCACACTTCTTGAGCCAAATCGGCTCTGTCAGCCCAATCTGGAGCCAGGTGGTATAGAACTCTATCAACTTGACTTTGATAGCGGCGTAATAATTCTGCAAACGCAACACGATCTGGTCGCAGTCCCGCTTGACAGCGCAAAATTAAATCGTGGTTAGGGAGTTTGTCAACTTGCACTGATGCTTCTGGGTACTTTGCATCAACCGTTGACCAGGATACAGAGATCGACTGACTCATAGATCATACTGGCTCTAAATCATCCCTATCTATTAGACCTGCTAATGGGACAGAAGTTCCATGCTAAGGTGACGGATTTATGACTGGAACACTGAGGCATACAATTTTGGATACATTTATAGCAATAAGCAGAGCCACTTTTTCCTTATACTGCTGGCATAGTTGCCCTTGCACCATCAACTAATAAAAGCGCAGCAATATGCACATTTTAGTACTTTTAGCAACTGGGTATATACGCTTGATAAAAATAATTAAATCTGGTTATAAGGATGAAGATAAAAATTTTGTAATTTTAACTTCTTGATACCTTTAAAATTCAGGCAATAATTTCTGGAAGTTGGGTTGCTGTGGTTATTATAATGGTGATTTATTTTTTTGATTTTGTTACTAGAATAGTTGCTGGTTGTTCTGGTTGTGACCCGTAGGTAGCACCATTATGTTGCTCTGGTACGCGAAGTTTAAAAAATAAATTGAGGGAAAATGTAATTGTGACTGCTAGCAATAATTTTTCAAACATGGTTTTTCTCCCACCTACAGCACTAATGATTGATTGCTACATTCCAAAGGTTCCATCAGAAAGTCCAACTATTGGCTTACAACCCCCAGAACTTTGGAGGAATGAGGTTGGCCACTTGGAGGTCTGCTGCTGGGACAATTCGCATAGTCTTAGTTTGCCCAGAGGTATTGGCAGATTTATAAGGGAAATGATAAGTATTGATAAATTTTTGATAATAGGATGATGAACACATCCAATTGCTCGGCTGGATATGTCAGGGATAAACAATAAACAATGGCAATGGTAAGAAACGAATCTGTGGGGCGGATGGTAATGTTGCTCTGTTTTGGCACAGCATTTTTATCTTTAGCTGTCCATTGGCGCATTACTACGGCGAAAGGGTACCTTGAGAAGTCTGCATCTACTTCGATGCGGCGAGATTCGACTTTAACCAATCCTAAAGGAAGCCGCCCAGAGGAAACCTACAAGAATCTTTCTCAAGTAAGTTTAGGGGAAATTGCACTGGGTGCATCTGGTCCTTCTAGTGAAGTCACCGAAGGTTCAACTGTCCGAAGTACTTCTACACTTAAGCCTTCTACTATTAAGCCTCAAACTAAGTCAAAAATAATTAAAAAAAATGTAGTTAAAGCAACTGTCCGAAGTACTTCTACACTCAAGCCTTCTACTATTAAGCCTCAAACTAAGTCGAAAATAATTAAGAAAAATGTAGCTAAAGCAACTGTCCGAAGTACTTCTACACTTAAGCCTTCTACTATTAAGCCTCAAACTCAGCCCCAAAGCATTAAGAAGAATATAGCTGAAACGGATCTACCAACAACTAAGACGCGGCTGGTGGCGCAAGCAGAAAAACAAAATCCAGTTGCGGATAGTTGGCCAAAATCTTTATGGTCTAAGGCTTCAGCCCAGCAAGTACCTTCTAATAGGCTGGCGAATGCCAAGACGCAAGTAGTGGTTGATTTAAGCGATCGCCGCACCTATGTATACGCAGAAGATGAGGTAATAGCCAGCTACCCAATCGCTATAGGTAAGAAAGGCTGGGAAACGCCTACAGGTTCTTTTCAAGTGTTCCATATGCGACACTATCCAATCTGGCGTCACCCAATTACGGGCAAAGTATTTGAGGCTGGTACGGATAGTCCCTTGGGAGACAGATGGATTGGTTTTTGGTCAGATGGACGGAATGAAATTGGCTTTCATGGCACGCCGGAGATTGACCTGGTAGGAACGGCTGTATCCCACGGCTGCTTAAGAATGCGTAATTCTGATGTTCGATTGTTGTATGAACAGGTAAGTTTAGGGACAACAGTGTTAGTACGTGATTAATTATAGAGTCATTAGTCATTAGTCATTTGTTTTAGACTAATAACTAATGACCAATGACTATTAAAATTATAATTTTTGCTCAAAGTTAGGTGCGTATGTTTGGAGTAAAGCACTAACTTGGCGTACAACTTCATTGCCAGTATTTTTGCCTAAGGCTTGTCGTTCTGGGAAGAAGTTAGGTCGATCGAGGTAACGATTAATCGCCTCACTTATTTGCTGAGAAATTAAGTCTTGAAGTTGTGCCTGAGCCGTTTGGCGCTGGAAGTTAGCACCTTCTTCTGTAGTAGCATATAGAGGTGGTAGCCGATTGAGGGCGTAAGCAGCAATATCCCCGACATCTAAAGAGCTTTCACTGGTAGCTTCAATTTCTGCGACTCGTGCGATCGCTTCCGTCAGTACCAATTCTTCCATAACGTTAATAAATTGTTTACGAGGTACCGCCACTACCTCACCAGTCAATAGTGCCCCCATCAGCCGATCAAGCGCCATATACTCTTCAATTGAGAGTTCTGAGGCGTTGTCACAGATTCTACCGACTTCTGCTTCCATTGCTGGCGTCAAATAACCATCCTGGAGAGCTTGTTCTACAATTTTTTCGATACTCATAATGCTTATCATCATTTATGTTAGCCAAGCAAGGTAGGAGCGGTATAAATCAAATTTATTTTGCCTAATTATCAGCAAAAAAACATAAATTATGCACAGACGAGATCAACTCTGTCTCTACTAGTTAACGGTCTTGGTTCGCCAAGGCGTTGGATCAACAGATTGTCCGTTTACATATAGACCCCAGTGTAAATGTGGCCCAGTGGAAGCACCTGTTGAACCTACTGTGCCAATTAGTTGGCCAGCTTTCACAAAATCACCTTCTTTAACGTTAATACGACTCAGGTGCATGAAAATACTGGTCACTCCTTGACCGTGGTCAATGCCAACTACGTTACCGTGTACCCGAAACCCTTGGGATACCCTACCTACCAAAGCAATTCGCCCAGAGGCCGGGGCAATTACCGATGAACCAGCTGCACCAGCGTAGTCAAGACCACGATGATAGTAGTCCTTTGCAAATGTACCATTATAGTAGCGACGTACACCATAGGTTGTACTTATTCGTCCTGCATTTGGCTTTAAGAATACTCCATTCCAATATTTTTCTGGTGTTTGCAATGCCTTGAAAGCTGCCACACGCTTAAGTTCATGCTCTGTGGCGCCCACTCCAGCTTTGCCGGGTGGTAAAGTAATGCGTTGTACGGGGAACTTGCGATTAAGTACATTCACTGCCAAGTTTCGTACTTGACCATCCCCTGTAACCCGAAGTGTTCTGGTTCCAGCTTTTTCTAGTGGAGTTGTGGGAATCAAGGCCCGATATTGATTGGGAGCAATTTCAAAGGCTGGGTATGTATTATTACCACTAGCTACTGTTGGATTTGTACTATTATCGGGATTATCTCGATTAATCTCCACTGAGAGTGTATCCCCTAATTTAGGATTAGTTGGAGTCACCTTTACTTGTAAAGCATCTACAGGCAATGCGAAGGTGATGGGAAGAACAGCAAATATTCCCTTTAACACATTTATTGCACGCCGATTAGCTGTCAAACTCTTGACATCAAAATCGAGCAACTTCTTGTTTGAACTACTAGCGCTATTGTCAATAATCATAGAGCTACAAAAATTCCTTGCTTGTGTTGAAAAATAGACTAGCTTATTTCTACTAGTGTTTCTAGTTCGCAATAGATGTTGTTGAAAACCATAAATGTTGGGAAATCCTCTAGAGGCTTATAGATAGAACAGGCACAGGGGGTAGGAAACAAGGAGAAATGATTTATAACTGTAATTTAGTGAATTGAGATTAATTTTAATAGCCTACATTGGCAATGATCTTAAAATTTAACTAGATTGATCACAAAAACGCTCTTGTGGCCTACCGTAGGTATCATTTGTCAGGCAACAAAAGAAACTCTAAGGGTTATAGCCATTACATAATAGTACTTGAAGGAAATCTTGGAAGCAACTGGACAGTTGTTCAACTGGACACTCAACTACACTATTCAGTTAAAGTTGGTGTAACGGAATCAGCGAGTCTGTTGCCTTGGAGGTAAGAGGGAACTTTAATAGGGCGAGCAAGATGCCTGCCATACAATAATTTTTATTGAGATATGGCGTGAAATTATAATAGGACTTACGCAAAAAAGCAGTGAAAGCCTTGATTTACCAGGGGCAATTCATGAATTGCCCCTACATTTCGTACTTGATGCGTAAGTCTTATATAAAAAGGCATCGGGAAAACCCACTCTTTTTTTTAAAGATGGGATGAGAAACGCCCCGACGCGGTTAACAGTCAACAGTCTTTCGTGTTATCCCATCCCCTTTTAGGGGTGGGATGAATTTAACAACTCTAAGCTGATAGTTTTACTTTTGACTTGAGTTTGCCATCTTCCATGTGAACAATGCGATCGGCAATGTCTAGGATGCGATTGTCATGAGTAACCATCAAAATGGTACAGGCTTGCTCTTTTGCGAGTTTTTGCATGAGATTAACTACATCTCGTCCCGATTGACTGTCAAGGGCGGCGGTAGGTTCATCCGCTAAGATTATTTGAGGATGACTAACTAAAGCACGAGCGATCGCTACTCTTTGTTTTTGTCCGCCAGACAGTTCATCAGGATAGTAATGCAAATGATTTCCTAATCCTACCTGTTCTAGCATTTGGGCTGACCTAGCTAGCATTTTTTTTAACCCAAGATTTTTGTGCAATTCCAAAGCCATTTTGACGTTTTGGAGTGTCGTCAAACTACCATGTAAGTTATGTGCTTGGAAAATATAACCGTTACGTCGTCGCGCTTGCACTAGTTGTTCAGCACTAGCACCACAAAGTTCTTGTCCCAACACCCGCAAACTACCAGATTGGGCAGAACGCAACCCACCCACTAAGGTTAGCAAGGTTGTCTTTCCAGAACCAGAGGGTCCAGTCATGATAATAATTTCACCGGCGTTAATTTCTAAGTTGATGTTAAATAAAACTTGCTTACGGAGTGAAGCGTGACCAAAATAGTGGTCGAGATTCTCAATGGAGATGACGGGAAGCATATTTGGGGGGTGGGGAGTGGGGAGTGGGGAGTGGGGAGTGGGGAGTGGGGAGTTAGGAGTTAGGAGTTAGGAGTTGTAAAAATTCTTCCCTATTCCCTACTCCCCTAGTTCTAAAACATATCAGCCGGGTCGGCGGCTTGGAGTTTGCGGGTGGCGATCGCACCGGAAATTGTACACATAATGATAGTCAACACTAGTACTTGCAATGCTCGAATCGCAGTCATATACATAGGCAAATTTGTCGCACTGCGAGTCAGTTGGTAAAGTGCTAAAGACACTCCCAATCCGGGGAAGAAACCCAGTGCTGCTAATATCAACGATTCTTCAAGCACCACACCTAGCAGGTAGTAATTGCGATATCCCATTGCTTTGAAGGTGGCATATTCTCGAACATGGGCATTAACATCGGTGGAAAGGACTTGATAGACGATAATCACGCCCACCACAAAGCCCATTGAGACACCGAGGCTGAAAATAAACCCAATTGGAGAATTTGTTCTCCAAAAGTTGTTCTCAAATTCAATAAATTCGGCGTGGGTTAAAACTTTGACATCATCTTTCAGGTAGGCTTTCAATGTTACTGCCACCTTTTTCGGGTCATAGCCTGGTTTTACCTTAATCAAACCTAGACTAACACTGCTGGACTGTCGCCCAGAAAATAGCCGCAAAAAGTTTTGATCGCTGGTAATCAGATTGCCATCAGCGCCAAAGGAAGCCCCAACTTGGAATAAGCCACTAATGGTAATTGTACGCCGTTCTATTTCGGTGGTTAGGGTTTTACCTTGGTCAATTTGAGCGATCGCTTCTTGGTAATCTCCTCTAGCACCACGATCAAACAAGGCAGCACCTGGCAGCTTGATTGTCTGCAATTGCTGGTTAACATCGGGTAAGTCAAAGGCTGGCTTATCTGGATTGAACCCGATAACTAAAACCCCTGTCTCACGGTGTGTTTGGGGATTTTTCCAGATTGTGTTGTTGAAATACATTGGTTCTGCCGACTTCACCCCTGGTATATCCATTGCTTGGTAAAGTCGCCGCCGAGAAAATGTAGACAAGCTTGGCAAGTTACGGGCTTGGGGACTGGTTAAAACAATGTCTGCTTGCAAACTGCGATGCAGTCTAGTGTTACTGTCATACAGCGCAGTCTGAAAGCCCAGTTGCATGAACATGAGAAGATCCGCAAAGGCAATGCCTGACAATGCCACTAAAAGACGGCTTTTTTCATGATTCAGTTGCAGCCATCCAAGAGGAGTTCGGCGTCGCAGTTTTTTAATCAATCCCATTATGAGGAGTGGGGGGGCAGGGGAAGCAGGGGAGGCAGGGGGAGCAGGGAAAATAACCAATGCCCAATGCCCAATTTCCAATTCATAGTTCAATTACTGCCTTAACTTGCATATTGGTTAAGGTGGCGGCTTTTCGGCTGGAGGCTTCATCAAGTCGGATGTGGACTTCCACTACTCTGTTATCGATATTGTTTGCAGGATCTGTGTTAATGACATTTTGCCGCCGCACCTGTAAGCCTTTGCGATCTACAATTCCCTGCAATTCAATTGAAAGGGAATCACCAAATACTCGCGCTTGCTGCCCTGAATGCACTTTGCCGATATCGCTTTCGTAAACTTCGGCTATCACATACATCTGCTTGGTTTGTCCGATATCAGCGATACCATCATTTGATACTAATTCGCCAGGATGGGTATGGATCTCGAATATCTGTCCATTTTGAGGCGATCGCACTTCGGCCTGTTTTAGATTGACTTTTGCCAAATTCATGGCTGCTACGGCCCGATTGACTTCTGCTTGGGCAGCTTCTACATCCACTCCGCGCACTTCGGCAATTTCATCAAGTTTTGCTGTGGCTTCTTTTACCTGTTGTTGGCTAGTTGATTGGGTACGATTTAACTGTGCTTGTGCTTCTTGCAGGTTTTTTTGGGCGGTTTCCAAGTTTAAACTCTTGCTATCCCGTTGGGAAGCGGAAATTGCGCCCTGTTGATATAGTTGCTGATAGCGTTCGTCTTCTGTTTGGGCGTTACGCACTTCGGCTTGAAATCGTTCAATTGTTGCTACTTGGGCATTAATATTGCCTTGGCGTTCTGCTTCTAAGCGAGCGATCGCAGCTTTTTGGGCGGCAATTTCACCGCGTTTAGCACCTGCTTGGGTGCGGTTTAGGTTTGCCTGGGCTACTTTTACTTGTTCCTGCGCCTCATCTAATTCTGCTTGCAAGCGATCGCGGCTATTCAAAATCGCAATCACCTGTCCTGCTTTTACCTTATCCCCCTCCTTCACTAACAACTTTTCTACCCGACTTCCTTCCGCAGACACCGCAGCAGAAAGTTTAATTACCTTTCCCTGTGGTTCAATCCGCCCTAAAGCTGTTACCGTTTTTAACTGTGGTAATTGTGTTGCTGGCACTTGTGCCTCTGGATTTGCATAATTTTGCCAGCGTTTTACTATATAAAAACTTATTCCGCCAACCAATAAAGATGCAATTATACCTATAGCAACGGATGGACGCAGAATAAGCTTAGGGAACGTTCTGTACCCTAGCTTTGAGTTTCGCACCATAGATTACCTCTTAACTAGCGGCGCAGAAAAAACTAAATAGTTATTGTTATTTTTTTGATTCAGAGTTCATAAAAAATTGAAATTGTTGATACAGCAGTTTGTTTTTTAAGTGAGTTACAAAATGCTCGACTCACACATCATACATAAAGAGTTTCTACCTCCTGCCTCAAAACCGGGAGTTTTATACTTCATGCAGATGAGAACTGTTGTAATTTACCAACTTACTGCAATTTAGCCGACTAGGATAATAACAAATCATTCTCCAATATTAAGAAATTTATGTTCCTAACGAACTACTTTTGTTTTTTGAAAGTACTCAGATATAGTAAACGGGTTCAAAGATGTGGGTTGTAACAGTGCCAACAATTAGAGACAAATTAATCAAAAAAAATATTTTTTATGAAATACTAATAAATTGCAATTCTTAAAAGATGTCTTTCAATTTTATATTTATATAACTTTTAGTGATATATTTAACTCTTAAAATTTATTCTCCTAAAGCGTCTAAACAAACAAAACCCGCTTGTGCGGGTTGTTAGAACAAGGGGCTTAATTTGACTGAAACTGAGCTTTTTATTACTTCCAGTGTTTGGGTATTTTAAAATTTTCCGGTAGGATTGTTGTGCGATCGCCAATTGCCGGTTCAATCTGCTGTAATTCAAGGTTTTCACATCCGCTGAAGTTTGCTCTAGAGAGGTTAGCTTCTTGGAAGTTAGCATATTGCAGGTTAGCTGTACTGAGTAATACAGCTTCTAAGTTGGCTCCAGCAAGTTTTGCGTTTTGCAAGTTACTACCAATCAGGTTTGCATCTTGAAGGTTGCTATCCTCAAAGTTTGCTCCTTCCAAGTTGGCATCACACAGGATTGCTCCTTCTAAGTTTGCACCGCAAAGGATTGCTCCTTCTAATTTGGCATCACAAAGGATTGCCCCTTCCAAGCTAGCATCATAAAGGATTGCCTGCGAGAGGTTCGCTTTTCTGAGGACTACGCCTTGGAGATTGGCTTCTGGGAGGATTGCTTTTGAGAGGTTGGCTTCATAGAAGATTGATCCACAAAGATAGGTTATTGATAAGTCTGTCTCCGAGAGATTTGCTCGCGTAAAATTGATCCATTGCAAGTTAGATCCTGTAAGGATTGCTTTTGAGAGGTTGGCTTCTGTTAAGTCTGCATTACTGAGGTCTGTATTGCGTAAATCTAGTTTCTGATTTACCGGATCTTTATGTGAATCGCGTCGTCCAATGACAGTTAAGGCTGTTTGAATATCTGTAGGAAGTTTTGATGACTCCTCTAAATCGTCCTCATATTTATGACTCACTGGAGCATTCTCGCGGATAAACGCAGCGAGAATTTCCATAATTGTCCAATGGTCTTTGTGAGAATCTTTGGCAATTCTTTCTAAAGCATAAATTGCGGCAAACCGCGTTTCAATTTTTTCATTTCCTAACTGTTCAATTGCTTTAGAAAAACGTTCTGGAACAATTTCTTCTATAGTTTGTTGGGTGTTTTTAATGCCAGTTTCGATATTGTTGTCCCAACCTAGTGCCCCAAAAAGAAGTTTGGTTAACGCACTCTGATTGCCACCAAAAGAGAGTCTGGAAGTATAGTAAGCATTAATTATTAATGCTAATCCTCCAATCATTATGGCAATAGTTGTTAATGCTTGATTAATATATTCTATTTTTTCTTGATTTGGAAATCCTTGAATATTTTCAAAGAATGAGAAAATTAGAGTTAATGTGAAAATAAATATAATTGAGACAAATACTAACAAAGTCGTGAATCCATTTGTCTTTATGAGAGATATGTCATAAGTCTTCATATCTGGCTCCTTTCCGAAGTGAATTTAGGTTGATTTTAAGAGTATCTATAGCGTTATGATAGAGTACAAACACGTAACTACTTGATAGCTCCTTAAATCTATTTCATAGAAATTATCTATAAAATTTTTGATAACTTGATTTTTCAACCATTTCAAATATTCTCTAAAATGTAGTGGTTAGTGATAGAGATACAGCATTGTTATGCTTACAGGAAGGCTATTCCAGGCAATTGAAACGTTTGTATTATCTGTAAATAATAGTTTAAAATCTGTAACACTAACGAGGTTCATCTAATTATTCAGGTTGTCACGAACACTTAAGTAGATTGGACTAAATTAGAAATCGCCATGAGCAATTCGTCTGGTGCTACAGGTTTAACGATGTATTGTTGAAATCCTGCTTTTAGCGCTTGTTGCTGATTGATTTCACCTGCATAAGCAGTCAGAGCGATCGCTGGAATCTGCTTTTCCCCTATTTCTGCTTCTAGAGTCCGCACCTGTTTTATCAGCATATAGCCGTTCATTTCTGGCATTCCAATATCGCTGAGTAAGATATCTGGCTTTGACTGTGTTAGCGCTTGTAATGCTTCATCTCCTGATGCTACTGTGGTGACGATCGCTCCAAACTCTTCCAGCACAAAGCTGAAAAAGTCGCGGGTATCTTCATTGTCATCTACAATCAAAACTTGTAAACCCATGAGGGAAGAGAAGGCAGAAATGGCTGTTGAGGAATCATCATTCGTGTCATTCTTGATTGTTGCAGCTTCCTTGAGCCGTGGTAACTTAACTGTGAAGATAGCTCCTTTGTCCTCACCAAGACTTTCAGCGCAAATCGTTCCACCGTGCATTTCGACCAAGTGACGAGCGATCGCTAAACCTAATCCTAGCCCACCAAACTTTCTAGTTGTTGTACCGTCACCCTGACGGAAATAGTCAAACACATGAGGTAGGAAGTCAGAATCAATACCTTTACCTGTATCGCTCACAGTAATCTGCACTTGAGTGTCGATGCACTCCAATCGCACATTTACTTTTCCCCCAACCTCTGTAAACTTGACAGCATTTGATAACAGGTTCCAGAGGACTTGCTGTAAACGAGTCGAATCACCCAAAACTTTCCCCTGTGGATCAAGCGCCGTCTCAATCTGAATAGTTTTTGCCTCGGCTGCCAAACGCACTGTTTCCATTGCAGATTCAATAATGAATGCCAGATTGACTGGCATCATGTTGAGGTTGAGTTTGCCTTGGAGAATGCGAGAAACATCCAGCAAGTCTTCAATTAGTTGAGCTTGTAATTTGGCATTGCGTTCAATAGTTTGAAGGGCTTTTTGGAGCGATATCTCATCAAATTTACGGCTCTGCAACAGTTTTGCCCACCCGATAATCGGATTCAGTGGCGATCGCAATTCATGAGAAAGTACTGCTAGAAACTCATCTTTGATTCGGTTAGCAGCCTCTGCTTCTGCCCTAGCTCTTTGCTCAAGTTGCAAAAGGCGATCACGTTCTGATTCGGTGCGCTTGCGATCAGTGATATCAGTTAGCATAGCGATCGCGCCCAAGAAATCGTTTTGTTCATTCAAAATCGCTCTAGCAGAAATCAGCGTCCAAATGTAAGAACCATCCTTGCAGCGCAATCGAGCTTCTTTAAGATCGCTACCTTCTTGCTTATGCCACTCCAGTTTCTCTTGGGCTGCTACCCCATCAACCTGATCTATAAAATAAAACATAGAACGACCGAACATTTCTTCTGCCGGATAACCCAACATCTCACAGAGGCGTTGATTCACAAACTCTGTTCGTGATTGAGAGTCAATCGTCCAGATTCCTTCATAAGAGGTATCAACAATTCTGCGATACTTGGCTTCACTCTTCTGTAACGACTCTTCTGCTTGCTGGCGCTTCCGGCGCTCCTTGGCTTCCCGCAATGCCCGCTGCACTGAGGGAACTAACCGTCCTAATCGTTGTTTTAATACATAATCGGTTGCACCATTCTTCAGGGCTTCGATCGCTAATTCTTCACCCAACGCGGCAGAGACAAAGATAAAAGGAACCTCTGGACAGTGATTTCGGGCAATTTCTAAAGCAGAAATTCCATCAAAAGATGGCAGCGCATAATCGGCAAGAATTAAATCGAAAGTTTCTGTTTCCAAAGCAGCCAGGAAATCAGCGCCAGTTTCAACTCGTATTAATTCACAATTAATTCCCCCTTCGGTTAACGTTGTTTCGGCAAGCTCCGCATCTAACAAACTGTCTTCCAAAAGCAGGAAACGGAGTAGATTCATCAGTTCTTCTCCTGTTGACGATGAGGTGCTGGAGGTAGAGCGCCAACAGGAGGCTGATTAATGATTGCCCAAAACAGTCCTACACCCTTGATAGCATCGGCAAACTCATGGTAATCAAGAGGCTTGACGACATAGGCATTAACGCCTAACTCATAGCATCGAACTAAGTCTGGCTCCTCACGAGAAGAAGTTAGCACTACGACTGGAATCACTCGCATTATTGGATCAGATTTGAGTTCTGCCAACACTTCTAATCCATCGATTTTAGGTAGTTTCAAATCGAGCAAAACCACAACTGGATGCCCCTCCATCCGCAACCTAAACAGCCCCCGGCGATAGAGGTAATCTAGTGCTTCCTCTCCATCACGCAGTACCACCACTTCGTTGGCGAGATGATTTTCTGATAAAGCGGCCAATATTAATTCTGCATCATTGGCACTGTCTTCAATCAGCAGAATTCGCTTAAGTTCTTTCATTGCCCTCCTTTTTCGACAACTTAGGTAGTGAAAAATAGAAGGTGGCTCCACTGTCAACTATAGCCTCTGCCCAGACTCGACCATTATGCCGATGAATAATGCGTTGCACGTTTGCCAATCCAACACCTGTGCCTTCAAATTGTGGTTCGCTATGCAGGCGTTGAAATACTCCGAATAATTTGTGAACATATTGCATATTAAAGCCTACGCCGTTATCTTGTACAAAAAAGACAACTTCGTTTTCATTGTCAGTACTGCCAACAGTAATTTCTGTTGGGTTTCGAGTCTGCGTATATTTTACGGCATTGTCTATGAGGTTGCGAAGGACGAGCCGCAGCATGGAAGGGTCACCTTGCACTTCTGGCAGTGACTCTATGTGCCAATTGATTGTGCGTCCTGGGATTTGGATTTCCAAATCGCGTTTTATTTCTTCTACCAGTTGCTCCATATTGATATCGATGTAGCGCATTTCGGTGCGCCCCATGCGAGAAAATGTGAGCAACTCATCTATTAGTATTCCTGCTTGTTTGCTAGTTTCTGCAATTATTTTTAAATAACGCTGACTTGTTTCATCTAATATAGTTGTTGAGCTATGCCGTTTTTGAAGCAATTCTATAAATCCGGCGATGTGGCGAAGCGGCGATCGCAAGTCGTGAGAGACTGAATAGGAGAAGGATTCGAGTTCTTTATTGGCGGCTTCGAGTTGGGCTGTGCGCTCTTGAATCCGTTGCTCTAGCATTTCGTTGAGTTGTTGCAAGGCGGCTTCGGCAACTTTGCGATCGTGAATGTCGCTGGCAACGCCCACCCACTTGATAATCTGTCCAGCTGCATCTCGAAATGGCAAACCCCGCACAATATGCCAACGATAGCTACCATCAGAAACTCGACGGAAGCGAATTTCTGCTTCGTAGTTTGTAGCTTTAGTAACAGCCTGCATCGAAGTTTTAAAGACGCGATCGCGATCATTAGGGTGAATGATATCAATCCAGCCATACCCAGCCGTCTGCTCCATTGTCAATCCACTGTAATCAAGCCAGTATTGATTGCAATAAGTAATACCACTACGGCTATCGCCCATCCAAATAGCCTGGGGCGAAACTTCTGTTAAAATTCGGTATCGCTCCTCGCTATCACGTAGCGTTTCTTGTGCCAGATTGCGATCGTGGATATCAACACAAGAACCGATATAGCCGAGAAACTCTCCTGTTGGTGCAAATCGAGGCACACCAGTATCGAAAAGCCAACGATATTCGCCATCATTGCGTCTGAGGCGATATTCCATTTGAAATTTTTGTCGGGCATCAAAGGCATTGGTGTATGTATCTAAGCAACGCTGAAAATCATCGGGATGAACGCCTTCAGCCCACCCATTGCCCATTTCTTGCTCTAGAGTCCGCCCGGTAAAATCTAGCCAGGGTTTATTAAAGTAGTTACAAAGTTTGTCAGTGCCAGACATCCAGACTAGTACAGGGGCGGTGTCTGCAAGGTGGCGAAAGCGGGCTTCACTTTCACGCAACGCTGCTTTTGCCTGCTGCTGTTCGCTGATGTCAGTGATTAACGCCGCATACCCTTCAACGGTTCCCTGTTGATTCAACTGGGGAACACAAATAGCATTAATGTAGCGTGTGCCAGCATCTTTATAAGGAACTTGACTTTCATAAGTGACCTGCTCTCCTGCAAGTACTCGTTCCACGTATGGACGAACTACTTCATAAGCGGATTCACCTAAAACTTCCCAAAGATGCTTTCCATAAACTTCTGCTGTCGAATGCCCAAACCATTCTTCATAGGCTCGGTTATTGAAGCGGTAGCGTTGTTCTGAATCTACAAAGGAAATCAAAACTGGCAACGTATCTGTAATTAAGCGAAGTTCCGTTTCTCGTTGCCGCAGTGCCTCTTCGATGCGCTTGCGGTTGGTGATGTCTCGCCAGCAATTGATTGCACCGATAATTTGACCTTGGGAATCTCGGACTGGTACTACATTAGCGATCGCTGTAATCCGGGTTCCATCTGGACGTTCAATGATGCATTCTTCGTCGCGGATTGTTTCACCGTAGCGCGTAGCACGATATAAAGGCAATTGCTCTAGGGTAAGGCGCGTTACACCATCAGTCAAAAACAGACCAATGGACTGAACGTAATTACCAGAAGTCATGCCAACGAGGGATTCATCAGGTCTACCCAAAAGCTCTTGCGCGAGTTTGCTGTTGGCGATGATCTGGAAATCAGGGGGGCCGTCGGTGATTGTAATTCCCTCTGGGACGTGTTCTAAGAGCATTTGCAGGATGCTTTGGGAAACTTCTGCTTGTTTGCGATCGCGCAGCGCAGCTTGCTGTTCGCGTAGCGCAGCTTGCTGTTCGCTCAAGTCAAGAACAAAACCAATGATTGTCCGATCTCCCTGCTTGACAAAGCCAATTAAGACGGGAACTTGAGAGCCGTCTTTGCGGATGTATTCTTGCTCAAAGGGCTGACAACTCCCAGTAATTCTGAGTTCTTCAATTGCTCGTTCACTCACCTCAATGTATTCGGGTGGAGTAATCTCGCCCCAGCGAATTCTACCAGAGCGCAAATCCTCGTGTGTATAATTGAGCATTTGCAGAAAGGCATGATTGGCTTCCATGATTAAGCCGTTGAGATCAGCCACAAGTACCCCAATAATATTGGACTCTGTTAAGCGACCAAACCTTGCCTCGCTTTCGCGTAGTGACTTCAGACTTGCCTCAGCTTTCCGTTGAGCTATGCGGCGTGATTCGTTGAGCAAGCTGATTAACCCTGCTGTCAGCATGAACACAAGCAACGGGACTAAAAAGTTGATATTTATAATGTTTAGCGAATAAACTGGCTTAAAAAAGAAGTAGTTGATTGCCAAAGTAGACAAAACAGTGGCAAGTAACCCCGGTCCCAAGCCACCGTACCAGGCACTCACCATCACCGCAGCAAAAAACAGCGCCGCAGGTGTTGGCGTGAGGTATGTTTTGAGCAGCAGAGTTGCCCCCAGTGCTAAGGCAACGGATAGCAAAGCAATAACATAGTGTAGCAGTAGCTCTCTACTGCCAGCAAAAATGTTTTTAGATTTCGATGCCCTCACTTGATGAGCCATAACCCTACTCTGCTTCTGGAAAATATTGGTTCAGCAGCCTTTTGCCGGGTTCACCCATCTGCCGTAACATTTCTTTTATTAGTTTTAGTGCTATCTGTGAAGGCACTGTATGCCTATTCTGCCAACGTTTGACTGGTTTTAATGAAACCTCTAATTTAGTAGCAAACTGTTTCTGAAAAAGATTGAGTTGCTGCCGAAGCTCCGGAATTAAATCTAAAATCTCCAGCTGCTTTCTGACAGACATCTCCTTTTTCTATCCCCATAGCAATGACTAGGATAGGACAGGTGTCTTATTGTTTATCTCCTGCTTAGGGAATATTTCTCAGGTTATACCAGTAAGCTGGGTTTCTCTGCCTCTCTTCCTCTTATTGACAGTGTGACAAGAAAGCAAATAAGTCTTCCATATCATCTTTCTCTACTAAATCAGGGAGAAGGGGCATACCGTAAGTATCCAGCATTTAGAAGTTAGAACGAGAAAAATTAAATTAATTTTGCTAAAAAGAAGCTATATTTTATTTTTTGTCAAGTATCTAAAGATAGTTACATTAGAGGCATTTTTCAATGAAACTATCTTTAGATAGATATTTTATCTACCTTAGTCTGTTTTTTTCACAAGTTGCATAAGAGCTATTTACAGCCGATAGCCCGTGATGGTTGTAAAAAAAACATTTCTTTTTCTTTAAAGAGATAACTTTCTCAATATTCATCTAAGTACAAGCAAAAACTATAACGCCTTTAACTAACTCTGGTGTCTCGTCAACATGGACATTGGGTTGCATAAGCCCTAACCCAATCCGAAAGTGCTTCAACTAAATACTTATAAAAACTTATACAGGGCTGTTTTGTCAATACTAAATACTAAGAGGATATTTTATGAAAACTAAATTTAGCTCACTCGTCATCAAATCAGTGGTTACTTCTTTTGCAACTACTCCAGTTAATATCCAAACTGATATTTATAAACCTTTAACGGATCTATTTCCTTTACTAGTAGGGACAGAAATACTTCCACAAGAAGAAGAACAGTTAGTTCAGCTTCACCATGAGATTCGCTTTCAAATTAACAAAATTTTTACTCCTATACAGCAAAGTCAGTTTGAAGCTACCTTAGAAGAAGGTGGAAATTTTAGAGATGCTTTCTGTGCAATGAATGTTTCTTCTCAAGAACAAGCACAATTGCGTAAAGTTTTTCAGTTGTCTTGCATAAAATTAGCTAATCTGCTTACCCCTCAACAGGAAATAAAAATTCTGCAAAATTTGCAAGATCGTTATAGAAACGCAAGTATTAAGAATAAGGAAATAGTAAAGCTGTTGACAGGTTTATTGGAGATTTCTTGGCAACCATCCACAGTGTCAGCATGAGCCTCAACCTTGGGGTTCTGAGGGTGAAACTTGAGTTTTCCAATGTTTGGGTGGTCGAAGATTTTCCGGTAAGATTGTTGTGCGAATTGTTTTAAGATGCTAAAACTTCATTGAGGATAACAACAGCTAAACCAGGAACATTACGAAAGCCTTTATCGTTGGTAAGAAATTGGTGGCAATTAACAGATAAAGCTGTTGCAGCATGAATGGCATCGGGTGTTTTGAGGTTACTTGTAGCCCGAATATTTGCAGCTTGTCGTAGTATTGATTGACTAATGGGAATTAATTGTACTTGAGATGACAATAAGAGTTCTTGATAGTCTGTAACTAAAGAATTATTACCATTACGCAATGGAACAACTAAAACCTACATTAATATTAGTTCACTACTGATGATTTGAATTTCTCCTGCATAAAACTTAGACCATAGTGGTTTCAGAAGAGAGTAATAATCAGAGATGCCTTCAATAGTATAAATAGCCACTGAAGTATCTATATAAATAGAGCCACTTGCTGGAAGCATTAGCTGTCCCATGATAAGCGTTCTTGTTGTAGTTGTCTGTCTATATCTTCAGCAGTTCGAGAAGGGTGTCTCTTACGGCTTTCTTCAATAATCTCTAGTACAGAGCGATGTTTTGGTTCAGCTTTTTCTGGTAATATTACAAATACATCAACGCTATAGCCTATTTCAGCTTCTGGAATTTCAATTTCTATTTTGTTTCCTGGTAAAACTTTGGTTGTGATACGTAAAGCTGATTGCATTGTTTTTCCCTCAACATTTATTAATACTGTAGGTAAGATTGTTCTCTTCTATATTCTCCTACAAGTTTTTCGGTCAGAATACCCAACTGAATTCTGACTCCTAAATTCTGTTCGATAAAATTAGAATTATAAATAAATTTCTCGGTATGTCTGTATTGTTATCAGACATAGCTTTTATCTTCCTCATCTCCCAAATATTTACGGAGAATTTTGGTAAAAACTATAGCATTAAGTGAAACTGGTAGAATGCGCCCAAATAAATAATGATGCTGCGGTCACTCAACTTGATTGTCGCCAATCTGTCGGTGCTTCTATATAATCAGGTAGACGAGTGGTGCGATCGCCAAATGCTTTTTTAATCTGCTGCAACTCTAAATTTTTAGCCCCTGTTAAAATCGTCCCTTCCAGTTTGACATCACTCAGGTCAGCTTCTAAAAAGTTCGCTCCCATAAGGTTTGCCTGAGTCAGGTTAGCTTGATAAAAGGTTGCTCTATGCAGGTTAGCTCCGATGAGGTTTGCTTGATACAGGTCGGCTTCCGTGAAACTGGCTTCTGAGAGGTTGGCAAAATAGACTTCTGTTTGGTGGAGTTTGGCTGCATTCAAGTTAGCCTCAGAAAGGTTGGCACCATTCAAGTTAGCCCCTGAGAGGTTGGCACCAATCAAACCCGTCATCTGGAGATTGGCTTTACCCAGTTTTGCTCCTTGCAAGTTAGCTAAAAATAGCTTTGCTCCAGAGAGGTTAGCCATTTTTAAGGTCGCTTGTTGTAAGTTAGCTTTATAAAGGTTTGCTCCTTGTAAATCAGCTACACGCAAACTTGCTCCAGAGAGGTTGGCTGAACGTAGGTTAGCTCCAAAGAGATTAGCACGGTTGAGATTAGCCCAACACAGGTTTGCTCCACAGAGGCTAGCTTTTAGTAATTTGGTTTCATAGAGAATAGACTTAATGAGTTTAGCGCCGTTCAGGTCAGCCTCACTCAAGTCGGCTCCACGCAGGTCAGCTCCACTCAGGTCAGAACCACGTAAGTCTGCTTGTTGCAGATTAACTCCTAGCAGGTCTGCTCGCCTGATGTCGATATTACGTAAATCAAGTTTCTGATCTTTTGGGTCTTCGAGTAAATTACGCCTGCCGATAACAGCTAGAGCTGCTTGAATATCGGTGCGGATTGTTGGCAATTCTTCATGGAGATTTTGCTCTAACTGCTGTGTCGGACGCAACTCACCTCTACGCCTACCTGAGTAAGCTGCTGGTGAATATTCCAGTTTTTGTTGCTCTACTCTCACCTGCTGGATAGGTGCATTTTCTCGCACAAAGGCAGTGAGAATTTCCATGATTGTCCAGTGTTCTTTAGGAAAATCTTGGGCAACTCTTTCTAATGCATAAATTGCGCCTGTCCGGGTTTCAACCTTTTCATGACCAAGCTGGGCAATTGCTCCCATAAAGCGCTCTGAAATCAATCTGTCTTGATTGACTTTTACATTTTGAATGCCAATTTCTAGGTTTTTCTCACTTGCGATCGCATTTTTATGCATCGCTTGGGCACGCTTTGCTGCATAATAAGTATTAAACATTGCTGCCGATGCGAGAAAAACTATTGCAGTAGTTGTTAATGCTTGGTTTCTATACTGAATTTTTTCCTGAATTGACAATTCTTTAATACTGGATAAAGCGAAAAAAATTACAGTCAATGAACAGCCAAATATAACTGTTATAGTTATCAACCAATTCAAAAGAGCGTCTGTCTTTTTAGAAGACATGGTAACGATTTTCCTTACAACCTAGAATTATTACTTAGATGTTGAGGAAAAATAGTATAGCATTTAGCAGAAAATTATAATAGGTGTTAAGACACTCATTTAACCAGGTAATGACATTGAATATACTATACCGTTTCTGGTATGCATGAAGTACATTTTTTAACCTTCTCCTCCAACCCCCTTTTTACTAAGGCTGCGGTGTACACATAAGTCTTATAACATTCCTCCATAGGCTTTTGATTCCCCCAACCCCCCTTTTTAAGGGGAGCAAAAACCTCTTAAAATTCCCCAATTTATCGGGGAATTTAGGAGGATCTAAATGCTGTAAGACAACTCTAAAATACTTGTGTGTACACCATAACCTTACTAAGGAGAGGGGAGTGTTTGTTTTAACAAATACGCAGTGAGATTCAGACTGTATTGAAACCGCTATAGTACATTAAAGCGAAAATTGGGCACTCATTTAAAATCGGTAAAAACCCACGCTATAAGCTTTTTTACTTTTGACTTGCGTCTTGCAAGACTAATTTTTTAATCAGAGAATTTAGCTTCTCTGAGGTTTGCCCCACCAAGTTTGGTATCATTGATAACTACCTCATTCAGCCTAGCTAAATATAAGCTTGCACAATGTAGGTTAGCTCCTGAGAGGTTAGCTCCTGAGAGGTTAGCTGCGCTAAGAATTGCTCCTTCTAGATTAGCCAAATATAAGTTAGTACCTTCTAGATTAGCTGCACTGAGAATTGCTCCTGCAAGATTAGCTTCTGTGAGGTTAGCTCCAGCAAGATTAGCTTGATAGAGATTTGTCTGTTTTAGGTTCGCCTGATTGAGATTTGCTCCCCTCATGTCCGTATGACTCAAATCAAGTTGCTCATTCTCTGGGTCTTTGTTTACATCTCTTCTAGCGATAACGGTAAGGGCTGCTTGAATATCTACACGAATTTTTGTTGACAGGTTGCTCGTTACTTTCTCTTGGGGTATAAAAGGAGCGTTCTCTCGTACAAAAGTAGTAAGTATGTCCATGATTGTCCAGTGATACTGTGGATGATTTTGGGCAATTTGCTCTAAATCATTAATTACAGCTAGACTGATTTCTATTGTCTTATTCCCTAATTGTTCAATTGCTATTCTTAAACGTTCTTTTGGCGAATGATGCTGAGTTTGTTGAACCTTTTCCTGGAAATCATATATCTTCAGACATATTCTTGATATCTGACTATTATTTGTCTGTAGAATATTTTTTATGCTATGAAAAGCATTAATAATTCCTGTAAACATTTTTAATTGATAAAATTAGGTTTCAAAAATTACTTGTACTCACTACTCTTCATCTTCACTATCAATTAACCCTGATCGTAATGAATTTGATTGATACCTAATTAGTGATAGAGCATTCAGAATCATTTATGAAAACCACTAATTATAAAGGATAGCCTTCTTTTACCAGAGACGCTATGCGAAGACGAAAAATTTCACAACTGGAATACTATTGTTATTAACTACTTCAATGCAGCAAAAATTACAGCCTATAGTTAAAGACCTAGTGCTGATTGGTGGCGGTCATAGCCATGCAATTGCGCTGAAAATGTTTGGGAAAAAGCCTTTACCCGGTATCCGTTTGACGTTGATTACCGCAGCAAAAAATACAGCCTACTCTGGAATGTTACCAGGACACATTGCTGGATTTTATAGCCACGATGATTGTCATATTGATTTGCGACCTTTAGCGAACTTTGCTCAAGCACGGTTGTATATTGACACAGTAGTTGCCCTAGACTTGGAAAATCACAAAGTTCTGTGTGCTAACGGGCTTGTGGTAGATTTTGATGTGCTGTCTATTGATATTGGCAGCACTCCGGCCACAGTGTCTGTATCAGGTGCAGCAGAATATGCGATCGCAGCTAAACCAGTATCGCACCTATTGGAACATTGGTATGAATTAATTGAAACTGTAGGTAAAAATCCTCAAAAACCAATTAGCATTGCGATCGTGGGTGGCGGTGCTGGTGGTGTAGAATTGGCTCTGTCAATGCAATCTCATATACACCGCATTTTACGTCAAACTCAACAACCAATTCAAAATCTGGAAATTCATTTATTCCAGCGTGGTATGGAACTAATGCCCAATTACCATTCATCAGTACGCCATCAAATTCAGCAAATTTTAACCGAGCGAGGTATTAAGTTACATCTTGGAGAAACTGTGTGTAAACTTGCACCTACAACTCGCAGGGAAACTAAAGAAATATTTAAGATTAAATGTGAATCTGGTTTGACAGTAGAGTGTAATAAAATTTTTTGGGTGACACAAGCATCAGCACCCGAATGGTTAAAAACGGCTGGACTAGGAACTGATGAACAAGGTTTTATTTTGGTAGAAGATACGTTACAATCTCAAACGCACCCCCAGGTATTTGCATCTGGTGACGTTGCCACAATAGTAAATCATCCGCGTCCGAAAGCTGGAGTGTTTGCTGTTAGGCAAGGTAAACCTTTGTTTGAGAATTTGCAGCGAATTTTATTAAGTAAATCGCTCAAACCCTATAAACCACAGAAACAATATTTGAGTTTAATTGGTACAGGAGACAAACGAGCGATCGCAACCAAAGGCATCTTCACTTTACCACCTCACAAATTATTGTGGTGTTACAAAGATTGGATTGATCGCCGCTTCATGGAACGCTTTTACTTTAAAGAAATAAGGGAGTAGGGAGTGGGGGAAGCAGAGGAAGCAGGGGAAAAATAACGATGTCCCTTGCCCAATGCCTAATCCCCAGTACCCAATCCCCTCATCAAAGCTGTTCAATTAGCTCAATAATTTGTTGATAATACTGAATATTTCCTTCTTGGTAATACAAGTCTGCGGATTTCTGGAAATCCGCAATTGCTCTTTGGGAGTCACCCAGATTTCGGTAGACATCTGCCCGAAGGATGTAAGCTGAAGCCCAATGAGGTTGACGTTGTAAAGCGAGGTTCAAATCTGTAAGCGCTCCTTGCAAGTCTCCCAATAAAGAACGGCTACGACCCCTATTGTACCAGTCTTCAGCAAAGCTAGGGTCGATCGCGATCGCCCGACTGTAATCTTCTATTGCCCCTTGATAATCTTCTAGGGCATAGCGGGCATTAGCACGATCGCTGTAAAATGCAGCAGATTGGGGATTTATTTGCAAAGCTTGAGTGTAATCTGCGATCGCACTTTCATATTCTTCTAAAGCATAATGGGTAGAACCTCGGTTGTAATATGCTTCAATTAAATCGGGATTAATTTCTAATGCCTGATTATAATCTGTGATCGCTCCTTGTTCATCCCCCAAAAGACGACGAGCATTACCTCGATTGCAGTACGCTTGCGAAAATTCAGGAACCAACTCTATTGCTTGGGTGTTATCATCAATTGCTCCCTGTAAATCTTGCAGGGCTTCACGGGCAATCCCCCGACCATAATAAGCTGCGGCTAAGTTATCATTAATTTGTAATGCCCGATCATAATCTTTAATTGCTCCTTTATGATCTCCTAAAGAACGACGAGCCGCCGCGCGATCGCAATATCCTTCAGCTAAACTAGGATTGAGTTGTAATAGGCGATTACTATCTTCAATTGCGCCTTGATAATCTCCCAGTCGGCGACGAGCGTTCGCCCGAAAGCCGTATACTAAAGCTAAAGTCGGATTTTCTTGTAACGCTTTGTCATAATCTGTGATCGCACCCTCATAATCCCCAAGAGTACTACGAACAAGACCTCGCTCAGAATATGCTTGTATATCATCAGGATTGAACTTTAATGCTTGGTTAAAATCCTCAATTGCTCGGTGATATTCTTTGAGATGAGCAAGAACTAAACCGCGATTGTAATATGCTCCGGCAAACCTGGGATTAATTTCTAGGGCGCGGTTGTAATCTGCGATCGCACTTTGATACTCTGCTAAAGAGTAGTGAGCGTTACCTCGGTTATGATAAGCCTCTGCCAAGCTTGGATTTAATTGTAATGCCCGGTCATGGTCAGCGATCGCTTCGGGAAAATTTCCTAAGATATGGTGAATATTACCCCGATTGCTGTAGGCTGCGGCAAAATTTGGATGCCATTGTAAAGCTTGTTGAAAATCAGCGATCGCTCCTTGATAATCGCCCTTTTCAAAACAACTTACACCCCGATTATGATAAGCATTGGCAATATCAATATTAATATTATCAGCTAACTGGGTACTAATTTCAATTGTTTGTATATAATCAGCGATTGCTTTGTCGTATTTTTCTAAAGCAAAGTAAGCATTACCCCGGCTGTGGTAAGATTGGGCGAGATTTGGATCGATTTGTAAAGCTTGGTTATAATCTGCGATCGCTCCTTCGTAATCGGCTAAAAAGTAACGTGCATTACCTCGGTGACAGTAGGCTGTGGCAAAATTGCGATTGATTTCTATGGCGCGATTAAAATCTGCGATCGCATTACGATAATCTTTGAGTTGACCACTTAGAATAATTCCTCGATTATAGTAAGCTTCGGCATAATTAGGATTGAATTTGATTGCTTGGGTGTAAGCTGCGATTGCCCCTTGATAATCCCCTTGCAAATTTTGGTTTAATCCTTGGTTTAATAATTCTTCAGCATTCATATAATTTTTTGGGATTTCGACATTATCTAGCTTTCAGGCAACGGGATTTTTAACGATATATTTTGAAAATCGCTCCAGCTACTATTGTGCCTCTTGCTAAGATTTTAATTCCTGATTTTCTGTGAGCTTATATTCAGTGTGACGAATTTCAGGCGACTTAAACAGCAGCAAGCACCGCAAATAAGAACGGTGGGTGTTTGACTCGCCGTTTTCTACTGGTATTGATATAGTAGCGGATAATACATTTAACCAAGTGCGATCGCATCTACTAGCAATATGCGTAAACAGTCTCAAAATCGTTTAGAACACTTTACTAGCCTAAAGTCCAAGTACCAAGCAACTAAATATAACGATTCATCACCCGCAAGTCTGTTGTATCTGATTTTACGAAAAGTTGATTTAGGTATTGAACTTAGTGATTTAGAACTTAATTGGTTGGGAGAGTCTGAGCTTAAAGAGACTTTAGAAGCTATCAAGCAAGAGCAGCAACATAGATTCCAAGAATTCGGCAATCTAGAATTTGAATTCTCAAAATTAAAATCTAAGTATAAAGCTACAAAAGATAACATTTCTTGGCAATCAAGTCGTCTGTATTTCCTTCTTTTGAAACTTGAGTCAGGAAATTTACTCACTGATTCAGAAGTTAAATGGTTAAGAGCAAACGGTTTACATGAGACGAATCAAATTGCTCAAGAGGTAAAACGATTTACTCAACTTAAATCTAAATACAAAGCTACTCAATATCAAGACTCATATCCTGATAGTAAACTATATCAAATACTAAAAAAATTAGAGGTTACACAAAGTTTAAGTAATTCTGAATATAATTGGCTTATTAATAACCAACTTTTGGAAACAGCAGAAATTTTTAAGCAGCAAGAGTCAGTAAAAGAAGCTAACTTTGCTGAATTAAAAGATAAATACCAAGCAATTAAGTATTCAGATTTATCATTATCCAGTCCGCTATATCTAATACTGCAAAATATTGACGCAAAAAATCATTTGAGTGATTCAGAAATTAACTGGCTGGAACAGAAAGGATTTAGCGAAACAATTGCCATTGCTCAAGAATTGGAACAAACACGAGAATTTGCTGCCTTAAAAGCTAAGTATAAAGCAACTGAGTATCAGGATTCAACGCCTAAGAGTCACCTGTACAAAATTCTCAAAAGGCTTGAATTGTCCAATCAGTTAGGTGAACAGGATATTAACTTCCTCAAAAAACGCAAGCTGACTGGGATTATAGAAATTGCAAATGAAAAATACGTCTCTACCCTAAAATATAAAATAGATTTAGGAGAACTACTTAATGAATCAGAAATTGAGTGGCTGAAAAATAATAGACGTGAAGATATCATTATTCTCGCTCAAGAAAAGCATTTTACAGCCTTGAAAACAAAATATGATGTTTTAGACTATCAAGATAAATCACACACCAGTCTTTTATACACAATTTTGCAAAAACTTGAGTTAAAAGAGCGACTTGAACCAACAGATATTGCTTGGCTTCAGGAAAATAGAATTGAAGTGCCTCTAGCAACATATAGTTATTATAGGTGGCAAAAAGAGCCTCAGTATCAAGGGATTAAATTATTCTCTGGTAAGATTTTGATTGCTTACCACACAATTGAGGCAAATTTCTATGAGCAGGAGTTTCAGCGCACTGAGAACAAATGGAACTTAGCAAATGCTAGTAGCCATTGGCGTAAAGCAGATGAACCAAAACAGGCATTGCAACTGACAAATAATTTGGAATTCGACAAAATTAAAGAAAATAAACTCAAGGCAGCTTTACTAACTAGCAGAGGTGGAGCCTTTCGAGATATTGAAAAACTAGATAAAGCAGAAAATTGCGCTCGTCAAGCTATTGAGCATCAACCAAAAAGCCATCACCCTTATACCTTGATGGGAGCTATTTGTTTTGAACGGCATCAATATTCAGATGGTGAGTATTGGTTTGAAGAAGCAATCAAACGTGGGGCTAATCCTAGAGATATGGATTCTGAAATCAAGCGAGTAGTGAAAAATGCTAAGGATGAAAACAAGCGTCGGGAAGTAATAGAGTACCTACTGAAAAAAGATTCAAAACGATATGCTTGGGCTAAGTCTTATCTCAAAAAAACGTCAGACAATGGTAAATAAACTTATAAGTCTCTCAAAATCAAGACGAGGAAGATAGGGAATTACTTATGCGATTAGCACCACTTTACCAACAAGATCGAGAACAGGCTAAACAACAAGGAATTCAGCAGGGAGAACGCTTGGTGGTGGAAAACTTGCTCAAAGTTCGCTTTGGTGAAATAGATAATGAGCTTCAAGCAATTCTTGAACCTTTATTGACGTTACCACCAGAAGAGTTTACGCCTTTACTGTTGCAGTTATCCCGTGAAGAATTAATTGATAGGTTTTCCTAGTGTCAATCACATATCCTTTACTAAAAAGGGAAAAGAGTTAAAGTCTTTTTCCTTTTTAGTTTTTCCAATTTCTACCTTACATTACAATGTAAACCCGAAGACGTTAATACAGTATTATAAAAATCAATTTATAAGTTGTTTAACCAATGAAAACTTTATTTTATAGGTTTGCATCGCAATGGATTTTCTAACAATTCTAGGATTAGCGGCTGCCACAATAACCACAATCTCTTTTTTGCCACAGATGTTTAAAACGTGGCAAACTAAATCAGCCAAAGATGTTTCTTTGGTGACGTTGATTACATTCATAACTGGTGTTTTTTTGTGGTTAATCTATGGAATCTATTTACAAGCATTGCCAATTATTCTTGCTAATAGTGTGACATTGTTTTTTAACTTGATAATTCTATGGCTTAAAATTAAATATAGATAAAGAAGCCCTGGCGACTATAAATCGCGGCTACACAAACTCTCGGCAGCCTGCGCGGACTAAAACGAAACACCTAACCCCCTAATCCCCTTCCCGACGCGGGAAGGGGGAAAAGTCAAAGTCTCTCTCCTAAGAGGAGAGAGATTTAGAGAGAGGTTTCCCAGATACCGTGAAAACCCACGTTCGCGTAGCATCTCGTAGAAAAGAGAAGGAAAAGTAGTTTTTGCCTATGTAGGCACGAATTCTATGAGACTCCATTATTCAAACACCCCTAAAAAACACCTGTGACATCATCTGTATTTACCTCTGAACGCCTCCTTTTCACCCCCGCTAACCCAGACACCGACGCTATCCCCATCATTTTTGCCTTCCCCAATGAGTACAGCGTAGGTATCACTAGCCTCGGCTATCAGGTAGTTTGGGCAACTTTGGCTATGCGTGATGATGTGCAGGTGAGTCGCCTGTTTACAGATACTCACGAACAACTCCCCAGAACCCCGGAAATTATGGGATTTTCAATTTCCTGGGAACTGGATTATGTGAATATTTTAAATCTGCTGGAATCTTTAGAAATTCCGATTCTGGCAACTTCTCGCAATGATTCTCATCCGATAATTTTTGGTGGTGGCCCGGTTCTCACAGCGAATCCTGAACCTTTCGCAGATTTTTTTGATGTAATTTTACTGGGGGATGGCGAAAACCTCCTGGGAAATTTCATTGAGGCGTACAAAGAAGTTAGAAATGCTTCTAGACGAACTCAACTAAAAAGACTTGCACAAATCCCAGGAATTTATATTCCCAGTTTGTATGAGGTGGAATATCACAGCATAGATGGTGCGATAAAGTCAATTCAACCAATTTCTCCCGAAATTCCCCCAGTGGTGCAAAAGCAAACTTATCGGGGAAATACTCTATCGGCTTCGACTGTAGTCACCGAAAAAGCCGCATGGGAAAATATTTACATGGTGGAAGTGGTGAGAAGTTGTCCAGAAATGTGCCGCTTTTGTTTGGCGAGTTATCTGACACTGCCTTTTAGAACAGCCAGTCTTGAAAGTTCATTAATTCCAGCTATTGAAAGAGGTTTAGAAGTCACAAATCGGCTAGGATTATTGGGCGCTTCTGTAACTCAGCACCCAGAATTTGAGGCTTTACTAGATTATATTAGTCAGCCAAAGTACGATGATGTGCGTCTTAGCATTGCCTCAGTGCGAACCGATACCGTAACAGTCCAGTTAGCAGAAACTTTGACGAAACGAGACACGCGATCGCTTACCATTGCAGTAGAGAGTGGTTCTGAGAAAATCCGCCAAATCATCAACAAAAAGCTGCATAACGACGAAATTATCCAAGCTGCGATAAATGCCAAAGCTGGCGGATTGAAAAGCTTGAAACTCTACGGAATGGCAGGAATTCCCGGTGAAGAAACAGAAGATTTAGAGCAAACCGTAGCGATGATGCGTAATATCAAAAAAGCTGCGCCGGGATTGCGCCTAACATTCGGATGCAGCACCTTTGTACCCAAAGCACACACACCCTTTCAATGGTTTGGGGTGAATCGCCAAGCAGAAAAGCGGTTGCAGTTTTTACAAAAACAGCTAAAACCACAGGGAATAGAGTTTCGCCCAGAAAGCTATAATTGGTCGATTATACAGGCTTTATTGTCGAGAGGCGATCGCAGAGTCTCCCAACTCCTCCAACTTACTCGTGACTTTGGCGACTCCTTGGGTAGCTACAAACGTGCTTTCAAACAACTCAAAGGACAAATCCCTGACTTAGATTTCTACGTCCACGCTGATTGGCCTACAGAGCAAGTATTACCTTGGAGCCACTTGCAAGGGCCTCTGCCACAGTCTACACTACTAAAGCATTTGGCTGATGCTCAGAGTTATATCAACCCATCTCCAAAGGAATTACAACCGTTACTGGGCATTAGGAACTAGGGACTAGGGACTGGGGATTAAGGACTAAGATTAAAATGCCCAATTCCCAATTCCCAATGCCCAATTCCCAATCCTGAAAACTTGATGCAAAACACAGCTGAGTATTACTGCGCCTATTGCGGCGAACCGAACTTAACTTTTATTGATTTGAGTGCTGGAGGACAGCAATCTTATATTGAAGATTGTCAAGTTTGCTGTAACCCAAATATTTTGTATGTCCGGGTTGATGAAGATACCTTAGATATCGAAATTGATACAGAATCCGAAAGTTGAATTTTAGGTTTTTCTTTCCATGCTGCACTTTAAACATTCCTCAGTAATTAATGCCCCAACAGAAGTAGTTTGGAAATTTCACGAACGGCCAGATATTTTGCAACTGTTGAATCCACCTTGGCAGCCAGTCCAAGTGGTTCGTCGTGAGGGTGGGCTAAATGTAGGTGCTATCACAGAATTTCGCCTGTTTCTCGGCCCATTACCCTTAACTTGGTTAGCGCGTCATACTGAATATGAAAAATATCGCCTGTTTACCGACGAACAAATATCTGGTCCCTTTGAGTCTTGGGTACATCGACATGAATTTGAACCGGAAGCTGGCAAAACTAGGCTGACTGATGCTATCTCCTTCTCCATGCCTGGCGGAGGAACAGTTGAATTTGTCAGTGGTTGGTTAGTGCAAGTGCAACTAGAAGCAATGTTTCGCTATCGCCACTATGTAACGAAACGAGAATGTGAATCACAATAGCACAATGTGCTGGTAGCAAAAATTAATTATCCTGACTCTTCAACCCTTGTCTCCCAAATAAAAGAGCCGTTGCTTTGCCAGTGCCTTTAGAAGCACCTGTAATCAGTACCATAACGTCCCGGTACAAGTCTTCTTGAACAGTTATTTGGTAAAAATACCTCTGCTCTATAATCTAATAAAATCTATCATTGAACTTTTGTTAGAGAAGTATTTCCTGAACTTCCTTAAAATATCATTCTTTAGAGTTGCTTCTAGTTTGAAGCTAGAGATAGATACCGCCAAATTGGTAAGTTAAGTAATATTAACAATATAATTAGCTTTTTAAGGAAACTTAACAATGGCACTTTATCCTAGTGATAAAACTGAAACTGCATACAATGGCAAAGACCGAAATGCTGGTGAACTTGGGATAACTCCTCAGTCTGAACTTTGGAACGGTCGCTTGGCTATGATCGGTTTTCTAGCTTACCTACTTTGGGATCTCAATGGTTATAGCGTAGTGCGGGACGTACTTCACCTCATTCCCTAAACTCCCTGCCTATTGGCGGTCTTTTTTGCAGGCTTAGGACTTTCAAGGTATCAAGGTACTGGTTATATTAAATACTAAACTGTGCAGTGCCATTACTCATACAATCCAGCCTTCCAAGCGAAAACAGCTTTTAGAATACAGTTGCTTATGCAATACTAGTTAAAGTATCTTAATATTTCTACATATATTAGAGCATTGGCGTTGTCGAATGTAAAAAATTAACCACTAACAGAGTTTATCGGTTAGTTGTTTTTGTCATGACTATATTTTTGGAATTTTCACCTAAATACTAGGCGGAGTAAAAGCGTGATCCAGTTAGAAGAACCATCCAGTCATCAAACAAAACTGACTCCAGTAGTAAAAAGGAAATTGGAGTTTAAAGGGCTTTTCATTGCTATTGTCATTGTTAGCACATGGGTAATTAGCCTGAGTTTATTACTTTCTCTTGACATCTCCAAGCTAAAATTTTGGATTTTATTGCCTGTTATACTTTGGCAGACATTTTTATATACGGGATTATTTATTACATCTCATGATGCCATGCATGGGGTAGTATTTCCTCAGAACCCCAAGCTCAATCATTTTATTGGGACATTGACCCTATCCCTTTATGGTCTTTTACCATATCAAAAATTATTGAAAAAACATTGGTTACACCACCATAATCCAGCAAGTAAAATAGACCCAGATTTTCATAATGGGAAACACCAAAATTTCTTTGCTTGGTATTTTCATTTTATGAAAGGTTACTGGAGTTGGGGACAAATAATTGCCTTGACTAGTATTTATAACTTTTCTAAATACATACTCCATATACCAAGTGATAATTTAACTTACTTTTGGGTGCTACCCTCGCTTTTAAGTTCATTACAATTATTCTATTTTGGTACTTTTTTACCCCATAGTGAACCAATAGGGGGTTATGTTCAACCTCATCGTGCCCAAACAATTAGCCGTCCTATTTGGTGGTCATTTATCACTTGCTATCATTTTGGCTACCACGAAGAACATCACGAATATCCCAATGTTTGTTGGTGGCAGTTACCAGAAATTTACAAAGCAAAATACTAGCATAATAGTAGCAAATGGCAGCAACAGTCACACAGTAATCTATACAGTTTGAACAAGACATTATTTTTACTAATAGATTATCCTGCTTATGCCAATTAATAATTGCCGTCTTATCACCTATAGCCCCGCTTATACAATCGTTCCTACTTACGAGTGCTTTAATCGCTGTAGTTACTGCAACTTTCGTACCGAACCGGGTAAAAGCCCCTGGATGAGTCTTTCAGATGCAGAAAGTATTTTACAACCACTTCAAAGTGAAAAAGTCTGTGAAATCCTCATCCTCTGCGGTGAAGTGCATCCCTATTCGCCAATGCGTCAGGCGTGGTTTGGGCGGATTTACGATTTGTGCAAGTTAACGCTTTCAATGGGTTTTTTACCGCATACTAATGCAGGCCCCCTGAGTTTTGAGGAAATGCAAAAGCTGAAAGGTGTGAATGTTTCAATGGGGCTGATGTTGGAACAGTTAACACCAACATTGCTAAATACTGTACATCGCCACGCACCAAGTAAATTACCAGAAGTTCGTTTACAACAATTACAATGGGCGGGAGAGTTGCAGATTCCCTTTACAACTGGGTTACTTTTGGGAATTGGAGAAACTGTAAATGATTGGTGGGAAACCTTAGAAGCTATATCTAACTTGCACCAACGTTACCATCACATTCAAGAAGTTATCCTGCAACCTCATAGTCCTGGACATCAGCAAACTTTTGATGCACCTCCTTTTGATCCTCATCAGTTACCAGAAGTCATTTTTAGGGCGCGTCAGATTTTACCGCCAGATATTACTATTCAAATTCCGCCCAATTTAGTTAAGGATAACCGATGGTTACTCGCTTGTATCGAAGCTGGTGCGCGAGACTTGGGTGGAATTGGGCCAAGAGATGAAGTGAATCCCGATTATCCCCATATTCAGGAACAGGCATTGAGAGAAATTTTACAACCTGCTGGGTGGGAATTGGTGCCGCGATCGCCAGTTTACCCGCAATTTGATAGTTGGTTGTCGGTTGAATTACAAATAGCAGTGAAACGGTGGCGAAAAACTCTAACACCAGTTTTTCTGTAGGTAGGTTTTATCCGTGTAGCACCGAACTTGACTCCGAGCGCAATATACAGATATTCTCTTAACTATTAAAAAATACGCCTCTCCCAACATTTTGCTCAACTGGTTAAAAGAGGGTTGGCAAGATTTAAAAGATTTGGCGCTGACTGAGGTATCTTTTGAAAGTTTAAGTGTAGAAGCACAAATTTCTCAGTTTGCTGGACAAGATTACAAAAAAGCGATCGCATCCTACAACCAAGCACTAAAATTTAAAACAGATGACCACGAAGCTTGGTACAACAAAGCTTACATTTATGCACTTCAAGGTAATACTGAACAGATACTAGAAAATTTACAAAAAGCAATTAATCTAAGCCCTGATGAATGTCGTGAATGGGCAAAAACCGACTCTGATTTTGATGTATCCGTGAAGATGAGCGGTTTCAAGCATTGATTCAATAAATGCTATAAATACTAAATTAATGTAGCGATGCCGATATAGTACTAAATACTTAAATTTGTTCCTTCACCCATTCTCGAAAATTACGCGTCATTTTCATCACGCCAATACTTTGGCTTTCTTCTAAAAATCGAGTAATTTCAATTAAAGGTAATTGTGCAAAAATTGGCGAATAATTACACTCTATATATTGCGCTTGTTGCAGTTGGTAAATATACAGCACACCTTTGTCATAACGCCAAATTTCCATAATACCTAAAGACGCATAAATATCGAATTTATTCAGCGAAGAACTCGTGAAATCTATTTCTACTACTAAATCTGGTGCTGGGTCATGGTTCAAATCAATTTCTGATTTGTTCCTCACCAACGCTTCATTGCGAATATAGTAACTGCTATCTGGTTCCGCGCCACGCCGCAAATCTTCCCGTTTCAAAGTCGTTGAACCTGTAGGAAAAATCTCTAAATTCAACTCTTCACCCAAAACGAAAATGAGCAGTTTCAACAAACAATTCCAATGTTCATGCGGCATCAGTGGGGTCATAATTTCCAGCGTTCCTTGGTCATAGGTGATTCGAGAGGCTCTATCCTCTCCAATCTCAGCTAGCATAGTTTCAAAAGTCTGCCAGCTGATATTTCTCAATACAGCCCTTTGTTGTGAGGCGGCGCGTGTTGTTACCATTGCTCGATTTGTGGATTACTACCACCAAAATAGCGTCAAATCCATACCCCCCGCGAACTAATTCACAATGCATCCCTCAAAGGAGATAGATAGGAGCCTAAACCCTGTTGTAAAATAGACATATAAGGATTCGGGGGGCCATTTTACTGGTCATAAACGCCTATAGAAACTATTTTTGGAAATCTCCAAGGTTTGAAATCCAGCCAGCTGAAGCAACTACAGCGGCTGTATCACCAGCGTATACCGGGCGATCGCATCACCACGTCCGAGTTTTCCCAGCGTCTGGCAGCAATTAGCACAGAAATTAATCAGCCTGTGTGTGCTTACATTAACCGTCGTGGACAAGTGATTCGCGTTGGGGTAGGCACACCACGTCAAACCCAAATACCACCGATGGAATTGCCCCGTTACGGTGCAGAACGACTTAGTGGTATTCGTTGTATTGCCACCCATCTCAAGGCAGAACCGCCCAATGAAGCGGCGCTCACGGCTATGGCACTGCAACGCTTAGATGCCCTAGTTGTCCTAAACATTACCGGAACGGGATTTACACGGCGGGGAGGGGGTGCTACCGGGTATGTGAAAGAAACTTACCTAGCTCATCTGACACCCCAAGACTCTCGCACCCTGATTCCTAGTCCTGCTGCTGTCAAAGTAGAGGAAAGCCAATTCGGCTTCGCTCACTCTAAACAAATCCAATCCCCAAGTTGGAATATATCGCCACCTCTAAGCTTGGATGATCTGGCAGACCAGGATTTAGTAGACTTAGTAGAAAATCTGGAAGCGGAATTCCAACGGGAATTTATCGCCCAGGAAGTAGATTCTGATCACGATCGCGTGCTAATTGTGGGGCTGATGACCAGTGAAACAACTCCCCTACAATTCCAAGACACCCTAATGGAATTGGCACGTTTAGTTGATACTGCTGGAGGAGACGTATTACAGACAATACAACAAAAGCGATCGCGCATTCATCCCCAGACAGTAGTTGGTGAAGGTAAGGTGCAAGAAATTGCCCTAACTGCCCAAACACTAGGAGTTAATCTCGTTGTCTTCGACCGCGACCTTTCACCCTCCCAAGTCCGCAACTTAGAAATGCAAATTGGTATTCGGGTGGTTGACCGCACCGAAGTGATTTTGGATATCTTTGCTCAACGCGCTCAATCTCGTGCCGGTAAATTGCAAGTAGAACTAGCACAGTTAGAATACATGCAACCGCGACTGGCTGGTAGAGGTCGCACCATGTCCCGATTAGGTGGTGGTATTGGGACTCGTGGCCCTGGTGAAACTAAACTGGAAACTGAACGCCGTGCTATTGGGCAGCGTATTTCCCGACTGCAAAAAGAAGTGAACCAGTTACAAGCCCATCGTTCACGGTTACGCCAGCGACGACAGCATCGAGAAGTTCCCTCAGTGGCTTTGGTTGGATATACCAACGCTGGAAAGTCTACCTTATTAAATGCTCTCACGAATGCAGAAGTTTATACAGCCGACCAGTTATTTGCAACTCTTGATCCCACAACGCGCCGCCTGGTGATTCCTTATGGTGAAACAAATGAACACCAAGAAATTCTGATTACAGATACGGTAGGGTTTATACACGAACTACCTGCATCGTTAATGGATGCCTTCCGCGCCACCTTGGAGGAAGTCACAGAAGCCGATGCCCTACTACATTTGGTGGATTTGTCTCACCCCGCTTGGTTGCGTCATATTCGCTCAGTCAGAGAAATCTTGGCACAAATGCCAATAACTCCTGGCCCGGCACTAGTTATTTTTAACAAGATCGATCAAGCAAATAGTGAAACGCTAGCTTTAGCTAGAGAAGAATTTCCCTTAGCGGTGTTTATTTCAGCCAGTGAACGCTTGGGATTAGAAACCTTACGTCAGCGCCTTGCCCAGTTGATTGAATATGCGGTTGACTGCGGATAAATACTTACAAATAAACCGTATTTAATATTTCTAAAACTCAGCATTAATGCTGAGTTTTTTCTTAAAATAAAGCCAAAAATAAAGTCTTCTTGAACTAATGCTTGTATAATAGACAACTTTTAATTCAATCTCTAGAGTGGTAAAAGGCTTATCACTGGGTGCATCTAATTTTACATAGATAGCAAACAGCAAATTCCCATCCTTAACAGCTGAGTCTTACCATTCTGTTTTCCAAGCATTGATTAACATGAAACATCTATTTTCAACTTTACGAGTACCCTCCTTTTTAGCTGCTACTGTTGTTGTAATATCGTCTTCGGCTTTTGCCCCTGCTAATGCCGCCTCGATGAGTTTCACTATCAATGACTTCACCGGTGCGGATACTCGGGTGAAGTTTACCTTAGATGACGCAATAGCAGGGTCTGGCAAAGTTCAGTTTAAAGTAGATTATTTATCCACTGGCAGCAACACAATTGCTGATATCCGCGGTATTTTCTTCAACATTTTAGATGACTCACTCCTTAGCGGTCTAAAAGTAGTGGGTACAGATGTAACAGCTAGCAAATTTGGCCCTGCTGGAACAGTTGACTCTGTTGGCAGCAGTAACAACAATCTGAACGGCAACGGTAAGCAGATAAACTTCTTTGATGCTGGGGTAGAAATTGGTCAAGAAGGTATAGGTGGAGGGAAAGGCGATATTCAATCTACCATCTTTACCCTATTTCATACCGATAGTTCCAAAGCTTTAACGTTGGCTCAGTTTTCTCAGCAAAATTTTGGAGTGCGGTTAATGAGTGTCGGTTCTGGAACCAAGCGTGAAGAAAGTAGCAAACTTAAAGGACAAGCCCCTTACTACACTCCTCCGAAACCACCAACTCAAAAAGTACCTGAGCCTACTACATTAGCTGCCCTTGGTCTATTTGCTCTGGGTGCGCTGAAAGTAGCGAAAAAAAGGCTCTAGTGCCAGCTTCAATTACAGTTTCGTAGAAGTTTTATTGGGACATACCAAATGTACTCTTTAAGAGAATATACGGTTAACTCATATTGTTCTCTATTGGCATTGGGTGTGTCTCTTAATCCTATAAAATTTGTTGATTAATCAGAAATCAAACATAATATAACTGATTTATTGAGAAACTTGGTGCAAATATCATCTAAGTCGAAAGTTAAGATTTCATTGTGAACTAACCTTTATTTATACAAATCTATTTAAGAAGATAAAGTCAAAACAGCATAAGTCCGTTAGAATCAGTGGCAAAGTTCTAAAATCAAGAAGTATTAAATCAATTTGAGGACGTTATGGCTGCAAAAGTAGAAATTTACACTTGGAGGACTTGCCCATTTTGCATCCGTGCCAAAAGTTTGCTGAAGAGTAAGGGTGTTGAATTTACAGAATACAGCATTGATGGAGATGAGGTAGCCAGAAATAAAATGGCTCAAAGAGCAAATGGACGGCGCTCTTTACCGCAAATTTTCATCAATGATAATCATGTTGGTGGATGTGATGATATCCACGCTTTAGATAGTCAAGGCAAGCTGGATGAGCTACTAACTTCCGTGTAAACTTAGCAGATATTGCGATCACTAGCGACAAGCCGCTGCAAATTACACGGCAGTCGCTACAATTCTGGAAGGGAGAGCAATGCGCTGCCTTGTTTACGAACTTCTTCTCACAAAAGCGATAGCTGTCCACAAGGCTTTAGCCTCCAGTTTCTACTCAGTAGTACACATATACGTCAATTGGTGAGAGCATCAAGAGATAATAATTGAATAACCATTTAATTTCTTGGTGATTGAGGTATAAAGGGTGAAACTGGCTTTTATCATTGATCCCATCCATCTGCTTGACCCGTGTCATGATACCAGTGTTGCCCTGATTGAAGCAGCACAAATTATGGGACACGAAGTTTGGGTAACTCAGGCAAATCTGCTGAGTGTGGTGGAGAGCAAAGCTTGGGCTGTCCTACAGCGAGTCGAACTTGTACCAGTGCGGTTGGTGGAGGGACGCTGGATAGCAGCAAATCCTTGGTATAAGTTGAGTGATTCCTGCTTAACTTCTTTAGAGACAATGGACGCCGTATTTATGCGGACAGATCCACCTGTCAATGATTCCTACCTCTATGCCACCTACATTTTGGATTACATTGACCAAAATAAAACCCTGCTGATTAACAGTCCTAGCGGCATCCGAGGGGCAAATGAAAAAATGTATGCCCTCCAGTTTACCAAGGCGATTCCAGAAACGATTGTCAGTGCTAATAAAGAGTTTATCCGGAAATTTGTCGAAGCAAAGGGATCTGCGGTTCTCAAACCACTGGGTAACAAAGCTGGGGAAGGAATTTTGTTTTTGCAATCAGGCGATCGCAATTTTAACTCTATTGTCGAACTTAGTACCCTCCAAGGTCGAGTACCAGTAATGGTACAAACTTATTTACCGGAGGCAAAAGAAGGAGATAAGCGAATTATTCTGCTCAATGGGGAACCAATTGGTGCGCTCAATCGCCTCTCTAGTGGAACTGATTTTCGCAATAATATGGCAACTGGTGGTACAGTTGCTCAAACCGAAATTACCCCAAGAGAGTATGAAATTTCTACCCAATTGGCCGAACGTTTACGTCAAGACGGCTTAATTTTCGTGGGTATTGATATTATTGGTGGCTACCTCACTGAAGTTAACGTCACTAGTCCTACCGGAATTCGTGAGATTGATCGCCTAGATGGAACTCACCTTGGTCATCAGGTTATTCAATGGATTGAACAGAAACTCAAAAGCAAAAAATAAATGTAAATTATTTTTTGATTCGTGTTCTATTTTCCAGAAAACAGACTTCCTTCGGACGCTTGCGTGGGTAACTCGCCCACGCAACTTACTTTAAGTAAATATATTTACTTGTACCGAATATAAGCTTAATAGATCGCGGGGGTAGATGTAGCGATGTCATGTCTATGACGGGATATTTGGTGTCGCATCTTTAGTCGGGCAGGTCTTCCGGTTTTTTTGTTCCAAAAACACAGCTGGACATATGAGCCAGCAGACTCCTGCCCAAGTTCATGCTATTTCTAGAAAGTAGCATTAACGAGTTTTTTAGCCATTAGCAAAATTGGGGATGGCAACAGATTGCTTACCCCTGCCCTTAGTAGAACCCTGAAACTAGCAGATTTTATTCAGCACTCAGCTTAACCTGAGACTACTAATTTAATCTAAAATCTCAAATCCAAAATCTTTTAATTTCGTGGTGTTCGTCGGTTTCTCAGGAAATCAGGTATATCCAATCCAGGTTTTTCTTTTGGTTCTGGAATTGGAGTTGGGTTTGGACTTGGAGTCGGAGCTGAGGTTGGAGGATTAACCGCCGATTGCTGTGTTGTTGGTCGCTTCGAGGTATTAGGTGCTACTCTAACGTTAGCTACGCTTTGTTGTTGCACAGCTTGCACTTCACCTGTAAATCCGGTAGCAATTACAGTAATTCTTACCTCACCTTGGAGCCGATCATCAATCACAGCCCCAAAAATAATATTGGCGTTGGGATCAACTACTTCATAGATTGCTTCTGCGGCTGCATTAACTTCATGCAAGGTCAGGTCAGTACCACCTGTAATATTAAAAACAACTCCTCTAGCACCTTCAATAGAACATTCGAGTAATGGTGAAGAAATAGCTGCGATCGCAGCTTCTCTAGCTCTAGATTTTCCAGAGCTAACTCCAATTCCCATCAATGCTGATCCTGCATCTGCCATTACAGCTCGAACATCAGCAAAGTCAACGTTTACCAAGCCGGGGATCGTGATGATATCAGAAATACCCTGCACCCCTTGACGCAACACATCATCTGCATACCGAAAAGCTTCTTGCACAGGCGTTTGTTCGGGGATCACTTCCAACAGTTTGTTGTTGGGAATAATGATCAGTGTATCTACTCTACTTTTTAGTCCTTGAATACCTTCTTCCGCTTGGCTGGTGCGGCGGCGTCCCTCAAAAACAAATGGACGTGTGACTACACCAACAGTAAGAGCGCCCATTTCTTTTGCGACTTCTGCCACAATCGGGGCTGCACCTGTCCCAGTGCCACCACCCATACCAGCAGTGATAAATACTAGGTCTGCACCCTCTAAAGCTGTAGCAATTTCGTCTCGTGATTCCTCAGCTGCCTTTTGACCGATGGCAGGATTACCACCTGCTCCTAAACCCCGCGTTAGCTTCTGTCCAATTTGCAATCTACTGGGAGCGCCAGCTAAGGTAAGAGCTTGGGCATCAGTGTTAATTGACCAAAACTCTACGCCAGAGACATCAGATTCGATCATACGGTTAACGGCATTGCCACCACCGCCGCCTACACCAATCACTTTGATGTTGGCAACCCGGCCAGGAACAATCTCGCCAATTCGGCTATTTTCCGCAGAAACTTTCTTATTCTCGTGATTTTGTCCGAAGTTTAACCCAGAGTTATTAAAGGGATTAGTCGAGTTAACTGCCAGAGAAAACCCCGGCTGTCCCGTAGATTGGGAATTTTTATAGGTGAGTCCTTGGTTATTATCAAGTGTCATTGGATTCGTGAAAGGGTAGATAAACGACTTTTTCAGGTGTTATTCACCTAAGAGTCAACTATAGTTTGACACTGCCACGATACTATGGCACTGTTCTTTCTTGTTTTCACTACTGCCAAGCCTAACAGAATTGACAGTGCGAAAATTTGCTATGGGATAAGCTTTTAACACAGCCGATCGCACAGCCAATTCCAGAGAAGTATACCTATATTTATCCAAAAGTGAACTGTATAACTTCAACCAGACATCAATCTCTTCATTATTTTCAGCAGAAGGCATAAATTGTAAAGATACACTACAGCGCATCTTATCTGCCTCAATAATATTGTTAATAGATTTCACCATTGGGGATAATTGCAACTTTAGGCACAGAATTTACCTTATACTTACTTATCCTTAAGGTTTAAGTAAGCAAGAAATTACTTGTCAGACTATACCCGATTAATTTGTTGTTTGGGCGGTCTTAATGGACACTTTGTTGCAGCAATAATCTATCTTACGAGAACCTTCGCTAATGTGGTCAACAAATCAAGATTTTCCCATAGGTTTCGTAATCTAATAGGAATTACGGCAGAGAACAGTTCAAAATAATTGCCCAAAAGCAATACTTACGTAACCTTTAACGGTATTTTTAGTTACAGATTAAAACTCCGGTAAACTGTCTTTGGAAGTATCCTCGACAGACCAAAGTTAGAGCATTTTGGCTCTGCACTTGGATAGTAGTACAAACCTTTTTCACCAATATACTTTGCTCATGAGTCAAATCTTAATAGAAAACTCAAGCATTTTTATCTTTTTGCACTGGGTTTAGTCAAATAATCTATGGACATAAACGTTTTTCACGCCATAGACCATCATTAGACTGTCCGACAGCTACCCTACTATTAGTTAGATGTTAGGGTCACAATTGAGAGGGTTTTACTCGCAATGGAGATTTTATGATTGCTCTTCTCATTTTAATTAGAAGTTAATGCCTATTTTCGGGCGGTTTGCGAGAAAACTGAAAATAATAAATATATTTATCAGCATAAAGCTTCTTAATTTACTAGGAGCTATCAATATATTAAACACGCTAGTACCGCACGGCGGAAGTCAAAAATCAAAAGTCAAAAGTGTTATAGAATAAGCCCTTTAGGGCTTTCCAATGGTCTGCTTATTTCCGCCGTGCTGTACTAGATATTTTTAGGAATTTTGGGAGTTAACTTTTGATCTTTTTGGTTCATCTGTACTAGGGGGAAATCAGGATTTTTCAGATCAATATACTCTATTTGATCAGAATTGAGTTTTGCTGTTAAATGGCGCATTTGGGCAAGTACCTTTATTTGTTCAGGCAACTGGGGGCCTGGAACACCGAGATGCACATTTCCTAATTCTGTTTTCAAAATTAAATTTGCTGGATTTTGGCAATCAATTTCTATAACTTTTACAGGACTTTGGCTGAGGGCTTGATGAAGTTGAGTCCAGTTGAGACAGTATTGTTTGGGCAATCCAATTACTCTGAGATTGGGTAATTTCTTAGTGGGATTCAGTGATGTGTATTTTTCTAAAGGCATCCAGGCCCCGCTTGCATCTAGTAAGCCAATTGTGACTTTTTTGTTGCCACTGCCCTGATTTTGACCACTTGCTGTTTGAGTCACTGCGACAGGGACTCGTTCTTGGATTTCAATATTTAATCCAGGAGGAAAAAGGCGGCGTCTGACGATCGCTTCGGCAATAGTTGGCTGCTTCTTCAGAGAGTTGGCGATCGCTGTCGGTTCAATCCGCCACAAAGATTGCGGGTAAGATAACACCAACAGTGACTGAGTTGTTTTATCCGACAGTAATTGATTACCCGATTTCATTACTACTTGTTTGGGATTTTTTAGCACCCACACTGGTTGGATTGCGACCCACAGCAATCCACTCGCCAAACCGATAATGGCAAAGGTTCGCCAAATAGCCTGAATAATTCTCATCTGCCGCTGCCGACGTAATTTCTTACGACGTTGGGCTAGAAGCGTGCGGGAAACTGATATGATGCCAGCCATTTAAACCCCTTTCTGATTGCAGTTCAAATTCCTTGATGCCCTCATATCATTATTAATTTCAGTAAACACTGTTAACATCTGTTAGCCTCTCTCCTCAAGACTTTTTTTATTTTTAGTAACACTTTACAGTAACTACACAAAAATCGTGGCGCTAGCCATTATTCCAATTAAAGTTTCCGGTGTCCATTTTTAACTGAGTGTAGTCTTTTCGACAAGCGATCATCAAAGATTTCTTGCCTAAAGGTTACAAAGTCTTAATTTAGATATTTATAATTTTGTTTTCTTGACAAATAGAATATGAAGTGATAAACAAATATTCCTCGATCTCTGTGTACCTTGCTATAATTAATACCAGTTCTGCCTCATCAGCTATACGAACTGAGAACCATGATAATTTAGTAGTTTTTTTTACTGACTTACTAAGTTCTAAAAGTTTGTGCTAGGTCAAGTAAAAGCTACAGATTGTCAAAACCTCAATAGCAGGTGTAAAAAGGACAGATATGCTTAAGGTTATTAGGGTCAACTAAATCTCTACCGTACTACTGACAGTGATCTGTAATAAGTGCTGTCTTTTGCAAGAACTACCAACTTGCGAATTAATCGTATGCTTACATCCCGGCTAGAGATTTTTTGTATAAAAAATACGAATTAACTGCATCTACCTACACATCTACATACACCTCCATATACATGAAAACGACATTAAATCTGTCACGTTTTTATAAAGCCTGTAACCCAAGTTACACGCTTAATATAAGTAACGTGCTAGATCGCCAGTATTACATAGATTTTGCCGATGTCCGTGGTTGCAAAATTGTGGAAGAATTGCAACGGACTATCATTCGGATTTCTCCTGATGAGCCAACCTGCCAGTTATTTACGGGTCACATTGGCTGCGGTAAGTCAACAGAATTGCAGCGCCTGAAGACAGAACTAGAATTGGCGGGATTTCATGTAGTTTATTTTGAGTCCAGTCAAGACTTAGATATGGCAGATATTGATGTCAGCGATATTTTGCTGAGTGTAGCCCGTCAAGTCAGTGCTAGTTTAGAAGCGATTAGCATCAAACTTAAACCTGGTTACTTTACCAATTTGTTTAAAGAAGTAGGCGATTTTTTGCAAAGCCCCATAGAGCTTTCTGGACAAGCAGAGTTGTCCTTGGGTATTGCCAAAATTACCGCCAAAACTAAAGATAGCACCCAGATGCGGAATCAACTGAGGCAATATTTGGAGCCACGTACCAATAGTATTTTGCAAGCGATTAACGAAGAAATTTTAGAAAAAGCTGTTGAACAGCTAAAGCTGCGGGGTCAAAAAGGGCTGGTAGTGATTGTAGATAATTTGGATCGAGTCGATATGCGTCCCCTAGCATCGGGGCGATCGCAACCGGAATATCTCTTCATCGACCGAGGCGAACAGTTACGCCGACTCAAATGCCACCTAGTTTACACCATTCCCCTAACGTTAATTTTCTCCAATGAGTACGAGACACTGAAAAATCGTCTGGGGGGAGGGATTGCGCCAAAAGTACTGCCGATGGTATTAGTGCGCCAAAGAGATGGCAGTGACTACGAACCAGGTATGTCACTAGTCCGCCAGTTAGTCTTAGCAAGAGCTTTTCCAGAAGTTCCTTTGAATGGAAGGCTTTCATTAATTACAGAATTATTCGATCACTCCCAAACCTTGGATCGTCTATGTCGCGTTAGCGGTGGCCACATTCGTAATTTATTGGGTTTACTTTATAGTTGCCTGCAACGACAAGATCCACCTTTTTCTAGAGACTGCTTAGAAGCCGTAATTAAGGACTACCGCGACGATCTGCTATTAGCTATTGATGAATCCCAGTGGGAATTATTGTTTGAAGTGGTGCAGCAGCAGAGAGTTAAAGGTGAGTCTGACTACCAAAGTTTACTGCGAAGTATGTATCTGTTTGAATATCGTGATCCTCTAGGGCGCTGGTTCGGCATCAGTCCAGCCTTAGCAGAAACAGAAAAAGTCTTTGCTTGGCAACAAAACAAGTAACAGTGCTGGGTAAGTCATTAGTCATTAGTCCTGTGTCCTCTGCCATTGGATTAATGACCAATGCCCCATCCCCCATGTCCAATACTTCTCTACAAGACGCTACGCGTAGCTTGCTTCGAGCTAGGAGTACGCTCAGTACAAGTGCCCAATGCCCTATAAACAATGAATAATCATAAGCAACTACACTCTTACACCAAAGAAAATCAGCATACTCTCCAAAGACTGATTAGAGCGATCGCGCTCTCCGAAGGTCAATTTGCCCTAATTTTAGTTCGGTGTAACTATAGGCAATTACGTGAGCAAACTTTAGAAAATATTCGCTCCATCAGCAAAGACATCAATATCAGAGAAATTGTTCTCAATCCATCAACTACTTCTTTACACAGCACAATAGTCTCAGAACTATCTCTCGATAATCCTGCCGTCCTTACAGACACTTTGCCATCTGCTGTTATGGTTTTTGGTATTGAGTCAATTATCGACCTTGAAAACTTACTTACAGGCATCAACCAAGCGCGAGATATCTATGCCGCGACTTTTCCATTTCCAGTGGTGTTGTGGCTACAAGATGAAGTCGCATCATTGCTTTCAAGATTAGCGCCTGATTTCAAAAGCTGGGCTGCAACCACTATTAAATTTGAAATGGCCAAATCAGATTTAATTGCTTTGATCCACCAAGAGGCAGAATCTCTATTTGCTAAAGTTTTAGAAGCAGGTGCTGAAACATTTTTATCTAATGCTTCCTTAGATTTAGATCCTAAGTCACAACATCGCCACGAAATAGAATCAGCCCGTAATGATTTGCTGCGCTTGCATGGCGTTCAATTAACGCCAGGATTAGAAGCTAGTTTAGAATTTGTGTTAGGACGAGATAAATATGCCAACGATCAAATTAATGGTGCTTTAGTTAATTATCAAAGAAGCCTAGCGTTGTGGCAGCAGGAAACAAACAGAGTAGCAGGGTGGGAGATTCATCACCCTAGCCTTCCCTCATCTTTACTCAAGCAAGCAATAGTACTATTCCATTTGGGGCTGTGCTATCACCGAATGGCAGATTTATACCACAATACTAATAGTAGCTATTGCCAACATGCTCTGTTGTGGTTTAAACAATGCCTAGAAATATTGGAAGAGGTACAAAGAGAAGACTTAGTTGCTAAATTTATTTTGCCTGCTTGTGAAATGCTGCAACGTTTACAAGCCTGGGATGAATTAAAAGAATTAGCTCAAAAGTCATTAAATCTACATAAAAATTATGGAACTCCTGCACAAGTTGCTCAAAATTATGGCTTTTTAGCAAATGTGGCAGCTTCTGAGTCGAATTGGGTACTAGCTCATGAATTAGCGAATACAGCACTTTCTATTTCCGAAGAAGTAATACAAATTTCTCTGCGAGATGCTTTCCGAAGACGACGACAAGAAAGTTGGTATCTCCTTTTGCTAGCACGTACACAGCTGCATCTGGGAGAATGGGAGGAGGCTATCAATAACTTGGAATGGGCGAGGGTAGTTTGTGAGCCACAACATCAACCATCACTTTACTTAGAGATTTTAGAGGAACTGCGATCGCTTTACTTTTTTGAGCGTCACGACTATACAGAAGCCTTTAAGCTGAAACAAGAAAAAATTAAAATAGAACATCAGTATGGCTTTCGTGCTTTCATCGGTGCAGGCCAATTGCAGCCGCAACGCTCTAGAATTAACCCAGCATTAGAACCTCAAAAAATACCATTTATTCCTGAGGGAGTTGCCCAAGAAATATCTGCTTCTGGACGGCAGCAAGATGTCAATCGCTTAATTGAAAGAATTACCCGCGCTGACTACAAACTCACAGTAATTTATGGACCATCAGGTGTGGGCAAAAGTTCAATTCTCAAAGCTGGTTTAGTCCCAGCACTTATGGGAAAAGCTATAGGTGAACGTATTCCTATACCTGTTGTTTTGTCTGTTTACACTGATTGGATTACAGTCTTAAGCAGTATTGTAAACCAAGCGCTGGCACACACAGGAATATCGGTTAATTTGAATTCTACGCCTACGATGCTACTCGAAAGAATTCGATTAGCGGCTGAGTCGAATTATACAATAATTATTATTTTAGATCAGTTTGAAGAATTCTTCTTTGTTAGTAATGCTCCCGCGCAAAGAATAGAATTTTATAAGTTTTTCAGTGAATGTTTAAATATTTCATTTGTCAAAATTATTCTTTCATTAAGGGAAGATTATTTACATTACTTGTTAGAATTTGAACGTTTAAGCCAAAAAAATAGTACAGGAGCATATGATTTAGGAATAATTAATAAAAATATTCTTGATAAAGACATTCGCTACTATTTAGGAAAATTCTCTAGCCAGGATGCTAAAGCCATAATTCACAGTTTAACTCAACGTTCACATTATGAACTAAGTGATGAACTAACTAATCAATTAGTCCAGGATTTAACAGGAGAACTAGACGAAGTACACCCAATTGAATTACAAATAGTCGGCGCTCAACTACAAATAGAAAATATTACCACACTTGCACAATATAAGCTTTGCGGCGGCTCGGCAAAATTGGTGGAACGCTGGCTTGAAGAAGTTATCAAAGACTGCGGTCAGGAAAACGAAGAGTTAAGTTGGAAATTATTATTTGAGTTAACTGATGAAAAGGGGACGCGACCATTAAAAACTAAAGCTGATTTAGCGGCTGCATTAGTTAATAATCATGAGCTAGACAAAATATCAGGATTTGACATAGTTGAGGAACTGATTTTAGAAATATTGGTGGGTTCGGGGTTGGTGTTGCGAGTCAGAGAAGAGTTAGGCGATCGTTACCAACTAGTTCACGATTATTTAGTTGAACCAGTTCGCCAAAAGAATAATTATGGTATGCTCGCCAAATTAGAAAAAATTAAACTTGAAAAAACTAAAGCTGAAGTTGCCCAACAACTTAGCCAAAAGCAACTCAATTTAGTATTGCAACGGCGGCTGCGGGAAGCACGGGTAGCAGGCGCAGTGCTGGCAATCATGGGAGGAACAATAGGAGCATTATGGTGGCAAGCCGACTTGCAAAAAAGAGCAGCAGTTCGCCAAACTCTACGAGCTGAACGCAGCGAAACCAACCTAAAGATTAGTGCGATTACTGCTGCTAGCGAAGCTTTATTTGCCTCTAATAAAGAGTTTGATGCATTATTAGAAGGTTTGCGGGCTTGGAGAGGGCTTAAACAAGCAGAGATTGTGCAACCAGATACCCGAATGCGGGTAGTAACAGCCTTGGAACAGGCAGTTTATAGGGTAACAGAGATTAACCGCCTAGAAGGGCACACTGATATTGCCTGGGGAGTCACTTTCAGCCCAGATGGTCAAACCCTAGCCTCCGGAAGCCTTGATCGAATGGTGAAAATTTGGCGTCCTGACGGTACCTTACTCCAAATCCTCAAAGGTCACACTGATGCTATCACTTGTCTAAGTTTCAGCCCGGATGGTCAAACCCTAGCCTCCGCCAGCCTCGACAAAACAATTCAAATCTGGCACAAAAACCCGGTTACAGGTGAATTTGGCCTCAAGCCGTATAAAACCCTTAAAGGAAATGAAGATTGGGTTTATAGCGTTAATTTCAGCCCTGATGGTGAGTTGTTAGCTACTGGCAATAAGGATAAAACCGTAAAAATCTGGCGCAAAGACGGTAGCTTAGTCAAAATATTGAGGGGACATCAAGGGTGGGTTAACTGGGTAAACTTTAGCCCTGATGGTCAATTCATTGCCTCGGCCAGCGACGACAAGACAGTGAAAATCTGGCGACGAGACGGTAGCTTCGTTACAACTTTGCAGGGACATCAACAGGGTGTGATTGTAGCTGTTTTCAGCCCGGACGGTAAATTTTTGGCGTCAACAGGTCGAGACAAGACAGTAAAACTTTGGCGGCGAGAGAGTAAGAGTACTAAAGACGGTTTTGACTTTCGTCCTTACAAAACTTTACGGGAGCATAATGGTACAGTCTGGAGTTTGAGCTTTAGTTCCGATAGTAAAAGGTTAGCTTCCGCAGGTGAAGACAATACTATAAACCTCTGGAGTATCAGTGGTACTTTACTTAAAACCTTCAAAGGACACAGCGATGATGTTCTCAGCATCGCTTTTAGTCCAAATAACAAATTGCTGGCCTCAGCAAGTTCCGACAAAAGCGTGAAACTATGGAGTTTAGATGCCCCAGCAGCCTCTATTCTTCAAGGGCATCGTAAGCGAGTTTTAAGCGTTGCTTGGAGTCCGGACGGTCAGATGCTAGCTTCTGGTAGCCGCGATCGCACTGTCAAACTCTGGCAAAGATACACCAATAATGGCGAAGTCAAAACCCGACTTTACAAAACTTTAGTAGGGCACACAAGCCAAGTTCCTAGTGTCAGTTTTGACCCCAAAGGTGAAATGCTAGCCTCAGGAAGCTATGACAAAACTGTAAAACTTTGGCGGCTTGACGGTACTTTAATCATGACTCTCTACGGACATACTGATAGTGTAATGAGTGTGAGTTTCAGCCCTGATGGTCAGTTTTTGGCATCAGCTAGTAAAGATAAAACAGTGAAGCTCTGGAACCGTGAAGGGAAGTTGCTCAAAACCTTAGTGGGGCATCAGGGTTGGGTAAATAGCGTAAATTTCAGCCCTGATAACCAGGTTCTAGCCTCTGCCAGTGATGACCAAACTGTAAAACTATGGAGTCGAGATGGAACTTTGCTCAAGACCTTTTCGCCCCATGATAGTTGGGTGTTAGGTGTCAGCTTTAGCCCCACTGACGAGTTACTGGCTTCCGCTAGCTGGGATAACACCGTAAAACTGTGGCGACGGGATGGTACGTTATTAAAAACCTTATTAAAGGGGTATAGCGATAGCGTTAATGCCGTGACTTTCAGTCCCAATGGTGAATTGCTAGCCGCCGCCAGTTGGGATAGTACAGTGAAACTCTGGAGCCGTGAAGGCAAATTAATTAAAAGTCTCAGTGGGCATAGCAGTGCAGTATTAAGTGTCAGTTTTAGCCCAGATGGCCAAACATTAGCATCAGCTAGTGATGACAACACGATAATTCTGTGGAATTTAAATCTTGATGATCTGCTTGTTCGTGGTTGCAACTGGGTGGGCGATTACCTCAAGCACAACCGCAATCTTGAAAAGCGCGATCGCCTTCTTTGTGATAGCATAACCAGTAAAAATCCTCTTTAATTACGAATTCTTGAAGCCTCAATAGACAACCGCTCTTGGTTTAGCGGTTGATGAGGCGATCAGAGTTGTTAATTCAAAGCTAGAAAATTATTTTGAGTTGATCAGCCGCATGAGCGATCGCTCTCCAAAACTTCATAATTATTTTCTGCGGGATCCTCTTGTGGCAAATTCGCTAAAAAGGCTTGTAGTCTCATGCGCTCAATATAAGGCCAGCCTCCCTCAGACTCAATATCTTTCAGTAGTGAGTAGAGCTGCCGGCGGTTAACAGGCAAACTCTCTTGAAAAACCCCATCCCGGATCTCTCGGTGTAAATGCTCCAACTGCCTAAGCATTGCCAAAAGAGCCACACTATCGCCTTGACAACCTTGAACTGCATCATACACCACAGTTGCGATCGCTTGCAGTTTACAGGACAACTCTCCTGATTCAAGATTTTTATTATCGTTCATGCCATCCTTTCCGTATAAATGAGGCCAACTCAAATTTACCGGAGATTTTTAATTTTCCCTAGTTTGTCAGTAGTTGCTCTAGATAAAGAATAAAGGAAATGAAGCTTCTGTAGGTTTCTATATAGGTTTTTTCTGGAGTTCCCATGTCCCCTATCCCCTGACTCACGTAAGTAAGGGATGAATATAACTAGATTTGTATCTTTATCAAACGCAATTGCGATCACTCGTAAAAGAGCGTAGTAACCTTTACCATAGCCTCCACAGCAGCTAGATGTGATCATAAGGAGACTTTTTTGATTAAGAGTACTTTGATTTTGAGTTAAAAAAAATCGTATGATCTGGCTGATTTCCCTATCAAACAATGGGCTGTATGTAGTAGCGTCACATACATGATACAAAAAGACTTGGGCGATGCTGCTTTTGTCTATGGCAAAAGCAAAGTGTGAAGCAGACACCCCTCTTCGCACTCTTTGAGACAAGTACTTATGCCGCTCTGTGTGGGGCTTACTCATCCACCCGCCCAAATCTAACAAATGCCACCAACAGTAAAACTGCTGGTTTTTTGCTCCCCTAATAACACACATCCAAAATGGATGCAGTGTACTTAGTCTGGGGCTTCTCACACCCCAAGCTCAAGAGAGCGACACGTTTAACTACGTTTAGCAGAGAAAATTTTGAGTGGCGACTTCCAACCTATACGCTTGGACACTTGTTTCAACTCCTGCAATCAGAGCAACGCAGTGTTCGATAAAGGATGGCTTCTCGTCAGAGATCAAAGCTTCGATGCAGTTTTACAACTTAGATATTAATTTTTGAGATTGAGGTTGACCATGAGGTATCGCGCTTTAATTGTTGCATTCTTGGCTTTGTGCCTGGGGCTAATAACTGCTTGTAGTGATGCTCCTGTTACTAGTAGTAGAGATGTACTCACCTACGATCAAATTCGCGGCACTGGCTTGGCTAACAAATGCCCCCAACTAGCAGAAACAAGCCGTGGTTCCATTCCCATTGATTCTAGCCAGTCTTATGCCATCAAAGAACTTTGCTTAGAACCAACTAGTTTCTTTATCAAAGAAGAACCTGCTAATAAACGCCAAGAAGCAGAATTTGTTGCTGGCAAATTGTTGACTAGATACACCTCCACCATTGATCAGGTACAAGGCAACCTAAAAATCAACCCAGATAATAGCTTGACCTTTGTGGAAACTGATGGTCTTGACTTCCAAGCCATTACTGTGCAACTTCCTGGTGGTGAGCGAGTACCTTTCCTCTTTACCATCAAAGACTTGGTTGCTCAAACCCAACCAAGTTTGAGCAGTATTAACACCTCCACGGACTTTGAAGGCACCTTCAAAGTTCCTTCTTACCGTGGTGCTGCTTTCTTAGATCCAAAGGGTCGTGGTGTCGTTAGTGGCTACGATAATGCCGTGGCTCTCCCCGCCCAAGCGGATGATGAACAACTTACCCGCACTAACGTCAAGCGTGCTGAAAATCTTAATGGTAAGATTTCTTTGCAAATCGCTAAAGTCGATAGCTCTAGTGGTGAGATTGCTGGTACTTTCGAGAGCGAACAGCCATCTGATACAGATTTAGGTGCTGGCGAACCTAAAGAAGTTAAGATTCGCGGTCTATTTTTTGCAAGGGTTGAACCGACTCGTGGCTAAACTCTCTGGAGTTACATAACTGACTGGCATTCAGAACTACAGTTCTGTAAGCATCAGGTTTCATAACAAAAGCTAACTTCTCTGCCCCCATTTTCAGGGCTGTTTCATTCCTATAAAAGCATTACAGACACGAAAAGAGATAAGGGTTCAGGGAAAGACAACAAGAAAATTCTTGCTTCCCTTATTACCAGCTTTTCAAGAGGTTTTGCAAGAATGAAACAGCCCTGCCTTTTTTTGGGAGGTAGATAGGCTTTTTACTAAAAAACTACGGAATAAAAAAAGGGCATCTTGCCCTTTTTTTATTTGCTTGCGTAAATTTGCGTACTATTTATAAAAATTACTAGTAATTTTTAATTATTGGATGAAGTTAGGTTGAATAAACACGTAATTATACTGTAAATCAAACTTTTGCTTATCCAATAAAATTACGACTACTGTTGTTTTGTTTATAGAAATTAGCTTCGCCATGAATTAATTAAAATTAAGTAAAATCTCGGTTTGATATTTGGTAACTAATTTTATATTTTATTTCTATGTAGTTGTAAAAACAGCTACAGAACATACCAAAGAGCAATAACAAACTAAATACCGATTTCGCCCCTTTAAACTTTGCGCGATTGTCAAGTAATTCTATGGAATTTTTTCTAGAAAAACGTTGTTATTTACCATAGAATTTTCTAGGGCATACAGCACAATAATATTGTCCTTGATATTGTGCGATCGCCTACGCCATCGTAGCTGAGTTTAAAAGTGAGGAATCAATTGTTGATTTACTCCATAAACACGGTGCTATGCCTACCACAGTCACCACTGAACTAAAACATGAAATTTGGCAGTTGTTGCGAGAATATCAGCAATCTCGGTCAGAAAGGGTTCGCAATAAGCTGGTTAAACTCAATTTTGGACTTGTGAGAAAAGAAGCTCACTACTGGACGAATCAATGTCATGAAACCTACGATGATTTGCTCCAGGTTGGATGTCTGGGTTTAATTAGAGCGATTGAAAAATTTGATATTTCCAAGGGACATGCCTTTAGTTCCTATGCTCTTCCTTATATTCGGGGTGAAATTCAACACTATCTCCGAGATAAAGGTGTCACCGTGCGAATTCCTCGCAAGTGGTTAGCACTGCAACAGCAAGCAATAGGAGTGTCCCGTTCTTGGCGTGAAAAACATAATCGCCAACCAACAGACTCAGAATTAGCAACAGCACTGGAAATCTCTCCAAACGAATGGCAAGAAATTAAATTAGCATGGGTAAATCGCGCTCCCTTGAGCCTCGATGTGCCAATTCAAGATGGAGAAGAAGGCTCTACCTGTTTGGGAGAATTGGTTCCGGATCTTCACTATCGTAGTTTTCAATTGGCACAAGAAGACCAACTTCGCTTGCAACAAGCATTGGTTCAGCTCGAACAGCGCACCCGCGATGTGTTGGAATGTGTGTTTTTGCAAGATTTGACACAAAAACAAGTTGCAGAACATCTGGGAATCAGTGTAGTAACCGTTTCTCGTAGAGTCAAGAAAGGGCTGGATTCGATGAAACAGCTCATGGGTGTAGCAGAAGATTAATTGCAAATAAACACCAAACCGCAGTTATGCTGAGTAAGCAGTGCTAAAAATAACCCTTAAAATGTAAAAATTTAGGTTATAAAGGGAACATACTTTGCCTTTGATGCAAAATTTTAGGCATATTGATTTCCACTTTCCAGTTTTCCAATGGCTTTTGAGAACCGCTCATGGGCAGAAATTCAAAAATTACAATTGCAGCTATTTTAATTTTGGCGATCGCTGGATGTGCTTCTGAAGACACACCACAAGCCATCAATCCTACGCCGATTCCCAAAATAGTAGCAAAGTCGCCAACAGCGGCTCAATCATTTACAAATCCAGTGATACCTGGCAAACAGGTTTCACAAGTTACTCCTGCATCTGCTAACTTGATTCAATCCACTAATGCTACAGAGCGAGCACGGTACCTTCAGGTATCAAAAGAGCGAAGTGACCCGTTTACACAACTTTTCGGGCAGACGGTTCCTGGAATGCCTAAAACATCTGGAAGACCTGTTCCCGTATTACCTAAGCTACCTACTCCATCGGTAGCAGTCCGAAAACTTCCAACGCCCAGCATAGCCTTAAATCAGAAGAAAAATAACATTGCTTCTGTACCAAAAAAAGTCAATCCTACTTTAACTTCAGTCTTGCCTAAAGTTTTGCCTCAAGTTGTCCCCAACCCTGCTTTAATATCTGTATTGCCACCACCAGCACAACCTGAGTTAGCAAGGGCAGTTCTTGTAACTGGTGTAGTTCTAATTAGTAAGGAACCACAGGCAATTATCAAAGTACCGGATGAGCCGACAAGTCGCTATGTGGAGGCGGGACAGCGATTAGCAAATGGCGTACTGGTTAAACGTATTGAAATGAATCAGGGCTACAACCCCATCGTGATTTTTGAACAATATGGTATTGAAGTTGCCAAAATGGTAGGGGAAGGGGCTGTCAATCCAACGCCGTCAGCTGCATCTGCTACCGGCAATCCTATTTCAGTGATAACACCCCCCTCAATCCCTTTTAATGTTGGAGCTTCATAAAGATGGGGACAAAGGAAAAAATTGAATTCGCTGGTTTGCCTTTAACTGTCTATAGAGAGATAGCAGCTCATTTACATCAAGTCGAAGGGGTAGAAGTGGATTTAATTCCCCAGTCATCCCAACAGTTTGATTACAATCAAAGTCAAATTGGTGGCTTGTGTATCTCGTGGGCAGCAAACTCTGGTTTAGAAAGTAGGCAACGGGTTAACCAAATTTTGGCTTACTATCAAAATCGCTATATGAATCATATTTGATTTGTGAAAATTGAAACTTTAGATTCCCGATTTTTCAAAAAGTCGGGAATTTTGTTGTTCACAAATGATTAAGTACAGCTATGGTGCTTGACGGCTCTAGTTGCGGATATTCTTGAATTTATCACATCTGTTATAGTCTAGACAGTTTAATTAAGGAAGCCCAACTCGATGGCAGCCTTGGAAGATATAGAAATTGCAGCGTTAATTCGGGAAGCTCGGCAGCTATTGCAACTGTCTCAAGTTGAGTTTGCCAGCAAAGTTGGTGTGTCGTTTCAGAGTGTTAATCGATGGGAGAATGGACGAAACAGACCAATTCCTCTAGCACTCAAGCAGGTTGAAAGATTGTTACATGATATGGGAGAACCAGGTGAAAACCTGTTAACCAAATACTTTAGCAATCAGGCCTAGCAGTGATGGCACCTGAAGAAGAAGGTATAGCTGTTAATAGTGTTTTTATTGAAGGTGGCGAAATTGGCAGCCTGATGCGATCGCTCGATTGGTCGCAGACTTCCTTAGGTTATGTGGCTGATTGGCCCCAGAGTTTACGGAGCGCCATTAGCATTTTGCTGGCTTCTAAAGCTCAGATTTGCCTCTTCTGGGGTTCGGAATTAATCACGATTTATAACGATGCCTATCGCCCTGCCCTTGCCTCAAAGCATCCCTGGGCGCTTGGTCGCCCTGCTCATGAAGTGTGGAGCGAAGTCTGGAATGTTATAGAACCTTTGCTCAAGGGAGTTGTGACAACAGGAGTTGCATTCTGGGCACAAGATTATTTATTTTTCCTGAATCGATACGGTTACATTGAGGAAACTTACTTCGATGTCTCCTACGATCCCGTGCGAGATGAAAGCGGGAATGTTGGCGGAGTTTTTTGCATTGTTAGTGAAACAACAGGACGAGTGCTGGGCGATCGCCGCTTACAAACCCTGAGCTTGCTAAGTAGCGAAACAGCTAAAGCAAAGACCGTGGAAGCGGCTTGCCTGTCTGCAATTCAAGCCTTAGCAACCAATTCTCATGACATCCCGTTTGCCATGCTATATCAGGTAGAGGCAGACGATAGCAGTGCAAAGCTGGTTGGAACTACTCCAATTGAGCAAACAGAAGCAACTCCATCGAGAGTGAACTTAACTCAACAGAGCGATGCATGGAAACTCGGACAAGTGTATGAGAAGCGGGAAGCAACGATAGTCGACGATTTGACAGCTCAGTTTGGGACTTTGCCCAAAGGAGCTTGGGACAAGCCCCCGTGTGCTGCTTGGGTTGTACCGCTAATCCCAGGTGGACAACAACAAATCGTTGGATTGCTGGTATTGGGCATCAATCCCCACCGGGCTTTTGAAGAAGAGTACCAAAAGTTCTTCGATTTACTGGTAGGCAACATGACGACTGCGATCGCTAATGCCCGTGCTTATGAAGAAGAACGCAAGCGGCTGGAGGCATTAGCAGAACTGGATCGTGCCAAAACGACCTTCTTCAACAACGTCAGCCACGAATTTCGCACTCCCCTAACGCTGATGCTGTCGCCACTGGAAGAGACGTTAACCAAATTAAACGGAATTATTCCACCCAAAGCGCAAGCACAATTGGAGATGGTGCAGCGCAATGGCACACGGCTGCTTAAGCTAGTCAATACGCTGTTAGATTTCTCGCGCATTGAAGCCGGACGCACCATAGCTAGCTATGAACCAATCGATTTAGGCACGTATACCGCAGAACTAGCAAGCATTTTCCGGTCTGCCGTTGACTCAGCGGGGTTGCAATTAATTGTAGATTGTCCTTCTTTAGCAGAACCAGTTTACGTAGATCGCGAAATGTGGGAGAAGATTGTGTTAAATCTGCTCTCCAATGCATTGAAGTTTACCTTTGTTGGAGAGATTGCAGTTTCTTTGCGCCCGGTTGGGATGATGGTGTCATTGGTAGTGCGCGATACTGGCACTGGGATTCCGGCAGATGAAGTTCCCCGGTTATTTGAGCGGTTTTATCGAGTTAAAGGTGTCAAAGGTCGCACCTTTGAAGGCACGGGCATTGGGCTGTCGCTAGTGCAAGAATTAGTTCAGATGCATAGTGGGACAATTACCGTTGACAGCACCTTCGGTCAAGGCAGTACCTTTACTGTCCAATTGCCAACTGGAACGGCTCACTTACCCCAAGATTGCCTTAATACTAGCCAAAGCAGTGTTTCTACTGCTTCTAAAGCAGTGTCTTATGTTGAGGAAGCTTTATGGTGGCTCCCGAAAGAAGCTCAAGAGCCGGAAGAATTCTCTCCTCCGTCCCTTTACCCCTTTGCTTCTTCTGCCCGGATTCTGCTGGTGGATGACAACACCGATATGCGGAATTATTTGCGACGGATTCTTAGCGAATATTATAAAGTGGACGTGGCAATTGATGGTGAAACCGCTCTAGCTGACGCATACAACGACCCGCCTGATTTGCTCCTCAGCGATGTCATGATGCCAGGAATGAATGGCATTGAGTTGCTGCGACAGTTACGGGCTGATTTAAGAACGCGCGAAATTCCCATTCTGCTACTGTCTGCCCGGGCTGGAGAAGAATCGGCAGTGGAAGGGTTGGAGTCTGGGGCAGATGATTACTTGGTGAAGCCATTCAGCCGACGTGAATTACTGGCACGGGTTGCCGCCAATCTAGAGTTAGGACGAGTGCGCCTTGCTGCGAGTCAGCAACGTTTTCGCTTTCTGGCTGAATCCATTCCCCAAATGGTCTGGACGGCTGATGCAATTGGTCGGGTAGATTATTGTAGTCTTCGCTGCCTTGACTACAGTGGGTTGACGCTAGAGCAAATTCAAGGGTTCGGTTGGCAGAACCTCATCCATCCAGAGGAGCGAGAACACACCATTTCGGTGTGGACTCAAGCTGCTCAAATGGTTACAAGTTACGAGGTTGAGCATCGCTTGAGACGGGCAGATGGAACATACTGTTGGCATCTCACCCGTGCTTTACCGATGCTGAATGAAAACAGTCAAATTATTCGCTGGTATGGCACTTGCACAGATATCAGTGAACGAAAACTTGCAGAATCAGCCTTACGCCGATCTGAGGAACGTTATCGAACGCTGTTTGAGTCTATTGACGAAGGATTCTGCGTGATCGAAATGTTGTTTGATGAAAACGATACGCCGAACGATTACCGCTTTTTAGAAATCAATCCGTCCTTTGAGAAACAAACGGGACTCAAAGACGTACAAGGCAAAAGGATACGCGATCTAGCTCCGAATCTGGAAAAGCATTGGTTTGAAATTTACGGCAAAGTCGCCATGACGGGCGAACCCGTTCGTTTTGAGAATCGCGCTGTTGCCCTACAACGTTGGTTCGACGTTTATGCATTCCGCATTGGGCAGCCGCAGCAGCAACAAGTCGCCGTCCTTTTCAAGGATATCAGCGATGCCTATCAGCAAGCTACGCAACGCCAACTTGCCGAAGCCGCCCTGCGAGAAAGTGAAGAGTTAAAGCAACGAATTTTGGACAGCAGTCATGATTGTATCAAAGTTTTAACGTTAGATGGGCGGATACTCTACTTGAATCAAGGTGGGCTGCATCTTCTAGAAATTGATGATCCTGCGTCCTTTGTTAACGCCGAGTGGATTAGTTTGTGGCAAGGCGAAGACCGAGAAAATGCCAAAGCGGCGATCGCCGCAGCCAAAATAGGTAATGTCGGTCAATTCCAGGGCTATTGCCTGACTGCAAAGGGCAAGCCGAAGTGGTGGGATGTGATTGTTACTTGCGTCCGAAATGCGTCAGGAATGATTGCACAACTCTTAGTCGTCTCACGCGACATAACAAAGCAAAAGCAAGTGGAAGCTGAACGCGAACAACTTTTTTTGCGTGAGCAAGCTGCGCGTGAACAAGCTCAGACAGCGAATCGAATTAAAGATGAGTTTTTGGCAGTGCTATCACATGAATTGCGATCGCCCCTCAATCCTATTTTGGGTTGGTCTAAATTGCTTCGCAATGGGACATTAAATGCCGCAAAAACCGCTATTGCTTTGGAAACAATCGAGCGCAATGCCAAACTCCAGGCAAAATTAATTGAGGATTTGTTAGATGTCTCTCGCATTTTGTCTGGCAAACTCAATTTAGCAATGGCTCCTGTTAACTTGGCATCGACGATTGAAGCAGCGATTGAAACTGTGCGTTTAGCAGCAGAAGCAAAGTCAATTGAAATTGAGAGAGTACTTAATCCAAATATTGGGCAGATTTTGGGAGATTCTGCTCGTTTACAGCAAGTGTTTTGGAATTTGCTTACTAACGCTGTCAAGTTTAGTTCTGCTGGTGGACGGGTTGAAATTCGCTTAGAGTCCAAAGACTTGCAGGCTCAAATTACTGTTAGCGACACAGGTAAAGGTATTAGTCCTGACTTTCTCCCCTACGTGTTTGAATCCTTTCGTCAGGCGGATGCGACAACAACTAGGAAGTTTGGCGGGCTAGGGTTAGGGCTGGCGATCGTCCGTCATCTAGTTGAATTGCATGGAGGTACTGTTCAAGTAGACAGTCCTGGAGAAGGGCAAGGAGCCATCTTTAATGTCAGGTTTCCTTTGATGAAAGAACAAGGTTCTAGCCAGAAAGTACAAGAGAACTCTTCATTTTTGACTTTTAACACCTCACCTCTAACAGGGATACGGTTACTAATCGTTGATGATGATGTAGATATCCGTGATTTTTTGGGTTTTGTCCTTGAGCAGGCGGGAGCAGAGGTTAGGATTGCGACATCGGGAATAGAAGCACTGCAAGCGGTAGAGCAATCACCACCAGATATTTTGTTGAGTGACATTGGAATGCCAGAGATGGATGGCTATATGCTGATTCGACAAATTCGAGCCATGCCACGCGAACAAGGTGGGCAAATTTTGGCTTTAGCTCTCTCGGCTTATGCTGGAGAAGTTAATCGCCAACAAGCTCTAGCCGCCGGATTTCAGCAGCACGTTGCCAAGCCAATAGACCCAGACAGATTAATTGCAGTCATTCTAGATATAATCGCCAAGAGAAATTAAATTTCAAGAGAAGTGTGTAGAAGTTTCTGCGGCTTCCCGCAGGGAGGGTCGGCTTGCGACCCTAAATTCGTTATTTTAAATTTTTAATTGGAGCAAAATAACTATGACTGCTGCTGTCTTTCTAGAAAACGTCTACAAGTTTTACAACAATGTACCTGTAGTCAATGACCTGTCATTCCAAATTGAAGCGGGGGAAATATTTGCTCTACTCGGCCCGAACGGCGCTGGTAAATCAACTACGATTCGGATGTTGACTACACTAACGAAACCATCCCAAGGACGGATAGAAGTAGGTGGATATGATGTGATGAGCCAATCAATGCTGGCAAAACAGAGTATTGGCGTAGTCTTGCAGCAAACTAGTGTAGATAACGATTTAAGCGTTTGGGAAAATATGGAACTGCACGGGAGGCTACATCACATTAGCAATCCACAGCGACAAAAACTAATTAATCAATGGCTAGAGTATGTTGAGTTAGCAGAAAAACGTAATGATTTGGTAAAAACCCTGTCTGGGGGTATGAAACGACGATTGCAGATTGCGAGAGCTTTATTGCATCAACCGCAAATTCTGTTTTTGGATGAACCAACGGTAGGACTAGACCCCCAAACCAGGCGACGCCTCTGGGAAATTATTCGAGATTTGAATAAACAAGGGATGACGATGCTACTGACGACTCACTATATGGATGAGGTCGAATTTTTGTGCGATGCTTTTGGTTCTACCAAGCCAGGACGCATCGGTATTATGGATGGCGGTAGGCTGATTTCTTTGGGAACTTTACAACAGCTCCGTTCTGCTCACGGTGAAGGTTTGGTGATGAAGCAATTGGGTGTGTCTGAAGTGGGGAATGATAGCGCCCGTAGTTGGGAATATTTGTTTTTCCCATCTTTGGAAGCAGCAAATGTCTACTTGAATGAACAGCCCGATAAAACCGGAATGATGGTGCGTCCCTCTAACCTGGAAGATATTTTTGTGGAATTAACGGGACGCCAGTTAGATTAACCTCATCCTCCTAACTGTCGCAGCATAGCTTCTACTCTGTTCACCCCTTGTAAGTCATTGCGCTGCTTGTACAAGTTGCGGGCTTTTTGAAGCAAGCTGTTTGCTTGTTTTGTTTGTCGTCGCTGTTTATACATTGAACCCATCAACTCATAAGTCTGGGCGTTGTTCTTGTCTAAGCTAATTGCTTGGTCGTATGCCCAAGTAGCGGCAGTATAGTCTCCCATACGAGATTGCGTCACTGCCAATCCTAAATAGGCGTTAACGTTGTTACGGTTCAACTGTATGGCACGACGGTAGCCTTCTTTTGCGCCACGGGTGTCGCCCAAATTCGCTTTGATGTAACCTACAGCGTAGTAAAAATCACTATTGTTAGGGTTGATGGCGATCGCTCGACGATAAGCTGTTAATGCCGCCTTGTAATTTCCCTGTTGAGCGTATAAGTAGCCAATACCTGAATGGATTTTAGCATTTTTGGTATCTAGCCTAGCTGCGTCCTGATAAACTGCGATCGCACCACCGTAATCACCCGTATCAACTAATCTCCGTCCTTCTTCTAGTAGTTGCTTTAATTGTGGGTTTTTGGCTTGCGCCACTAATACCTGAGCCTGAGCTACTGAAGGTATAGTAAAGGCAAAACATCCTAAAAACACCACACTCAGCACAAATGATGTTGGCTTGTACACAGTAAATTTCCTGAAATTTTAGAGGACTTTTTTCTTGTACATTAAAACAAAAATATAGACTTTTGAAAACTGTATTTTTTCGTATTGATTAAGATGTTAATAATTCATCGACTCTTTTCTTTACAATCAGCGTTGAATTTCAGGGTTTTTACTGAATGATGAAGTTACCTTATATATAAATCAATAATCCAGCAAAATGACACTTTTGGGATCAGTAGTTATACGCGTCATTTATAAAAATGTAACAGGCGTTTAACTTAATACTAGAGAGGCAATGCGCCAATTTTAAAGGGTTTAAGATTCATTAATTGTTTATTATTTTATTTAAATTTTGCTGAATTTGTATCCAGTTTTTAGTTTTTTGTACTACGTTTTAGTAAGCTGCAATCCAGGCATTTATATCTTTTTTAAGCCATTACACGGTAAGATAAATTTAACAATTAAAAATTTATTTAAAATCCTAGTTTTTAGTCGAGATGATCCTACCAATGAGTGCGAATTTGCGGTAGTGCTGTACGCTAGTAAGAAGCGATCGTAATCTAAAATTATATGAGAGGATGTTTTCCAAATCTGTATCAACATAAACTATTTTTTAATGTATATTATGATAATAAATATCAACCTGTATGTCATCTTGGAGGCTAATTTATGATTATAACTACCACTGATGTAATTCAAGGAGCCGTTATTGATTCATATTTAGGAATTGTGACAGCAGAAGTAGTCTATGGCAGTAATTTCTTGCGGGATTTTTTGGCTGGTATTCGAGATATTATCGGTGGACGCACTGGTAGCTATGAGCGTCTATTTGAGCAGGGTCAACGCAAGGCATTAGAAGAATTAGAGCAACGGGCACAGCGTTTAGGAGCAAATGCTGTGATTGGGATTGAAATTGATACTGGCACAATCAATATTGACCAGTCAGGAGTTCTTTTATTGATTACTGCCACAGGCACTGCTGTAAAGATGCGTTAATGTTTTATTAACTATCTAATGACTTTGTTAATATTTTTTAATCATGGTTCCAAACTTTTATATTGAGTTTAATTTTTCTGACAAATTAAAGTCAGATTATTATAGAAGTTAATAACTGTGTTTTAACTTCAAAATTATATATGTAAAGTTCATAAAGTTTTGCAAACATTATGAGTTTATCAATAAATACTAAATTATATTAAAGTTTGTTCAATCCATTTCTTTATTTATTATTACTAAAGATAGATTGAATAACTATTTCTCCTGATAGATGTAAAAGTATAGGATTTAGCTATTTAATATTGAGCATAAACATGAATATACCTGAGATAAAGTTTGCTGAAATAGCACTGGAGAACATAAACTATGTCATACGTAAATCGGACAGGTAATGACGTTATTTCTACTGAACCTGCGGTAGCAGGTCGAGTAGCTGAGTATCATGATCTTGTTCGCTGGGGCCCAATTATTTCTGGTTTGTTGGTTGCTTTAGCTACTCAATTGATTTTAAGCGCTATAATTGGTGCTTTTGCGGCAGGCACAGTTGAAGGTTCAGGTGCACCCAGAACAATTGCCCCTAACGCTGCTGGTAATGCTGGACTTTGGTCAACTATTGCTTTACTAATTTCTTTATTTACTGGTGGTTGGGTTACAGCCCGTGCTTGTGGACCGATGAACCGCAATACCGCTCTACTTAACGGCGCAATTCTTTGGGCAACGACTTTGGCAGTTAGTTCATGGCTGTTAGCAAGTGGAGTATCTGGTGCTTTCGGTGTTGCTGCTTCTAACGCTGGGGAAGTCATAAACCAAGTACAACAGCAAGGTGGTGTTAATGTACCACAAGCAAACGTAACTGCCCAACAAGCTCGTGAAGCGGCAGCTAATTTACGTTCAGGATTGTGGTGGTTTGTGTTTGGTTCTTTGTTGGGTTTAATAGCTTCAATGATTGGAGCCGTAACTGGCGCTCGTAGTCCTAGAGCTAACAATTACAATTCTTAAAAAATTTTTGGACAAACCAAATGTAATCAATTTGTAAAGCACTTTTCAAAAGGTGCTTTCTGTTTTTTAGTTGACACTGCCTCTCTTCCTCTAATGCAAAGCTATGTTATTAATACTGTTGTAGCGACTTTCTAAATATCCTTTTAGCTAGCTGTATTCAAACAACTCTCATGATCCACAGTTAAATATATTTTTAATGGTTGAGTATAACATAATAAAAATATGAAAGAAATAGTTACTTTTTTATTTGGCTTAGGTTTTGTATTCAATGCTAGTTTATTTGTCCCCCAAGCTATCAGAATCATCAAAACTAAAAGTGCTAGAAATATTTCTTTAATAACTTTTGTTGGTTTTAATATTATTCAACTTAACGGTGTTCTTTATGGTTATTACTACAAAGACCTAATCTTGATGTATGGTAATTTAATTAGTTTTATTGGCTGTGGGACAGTAACATTATTGGCAATATATTACAGAAAAGGATAATCTATTAACTAATTAAATCTAAAATATTATTATAGGAATCTTGTTGGTTTGATTTTTGAAATATTATATAGGGTAAGCTCTCCCCACCCTACATTTGTTGAGAAAATTTTCCTACTTGGTATATTTTTAACAAGAAAGGCAGGAGGAATACTGCCTTCTGCCCTCAGGGAGAACTCTGTGCCTCCTGGCTCCTTCAGATCACCACTTTAGGTATGCAGCCTCAATTCCCTGCTCACGACGAATTTTGCCATCTTTTTCAAACCAGGCAATTACTTCTTGTGCTTTCAAATCTTCAATCGGAACGCCGTACTCTTGGGCAATATGCTTTAAAAGTTTAAGTGATGAAATTGTTAATCTTGTTAAAAACTTTTCTGAGGAAGACAACAAAGCCGCGTCTACTTTTGCTGACTCTTCGAGAGTTAAAAATTGTGCTGATGGTTGCTGCGGTGGTATATCCATAACACTATCTCAAATTTAGTTGATTATTGGGAATTGGGTAATAGTTTTCACAAATTACTAATGACGAATTTGTACCAAATAGCCACAACGGTGTTCACCATCAATAATCCAGTGGGTGCGTTCTACGGTACAATCGGGTAAGACGGCTGCAAACATTTCTAATTCGTGACCACAGATGCTGGGGAAAGACTCGGCAACATTGGAAATGGCGCAGTTATGCTCCATTAAGATAAAGCGATCGCTCTCAAATGAGTCATTCACATCAACAGGGTGATACTCTGCCATGAAGCCTTCCGCTTTTCTCAACTCTACTAAATTAGCTACACGTTCTCGCAGTGAACCGTTACCGACGCGATCACGGTATTCTTTGGCTTTGCGCTGCCACTGTTTCTCTAAAATCGATTTAAATTGGTCGTGTCCTACCGTTTCGGCTAAGGTGTCTAGCAACGAAACCACAAAATTTCCGCTTGCATCACCAAAGCGATCGCTCATTGTTCGATGCAAGCGATCGCGTCCTTGACGACTCAATTCATAAAGATGCTGCGGCCGCCCCATCCCCGCCGCCTGCACTGATGTCGAATACAAAACTAGCTGCTCCGTCTCCAAATCTTTGAGATGGCGACGAATCGCTTGGGGGGTAACGTCTAAAACTTCAGCTAGCTCCAAAGCCGTTGCTTTTTCATGTTTGTGCAGATATTCTAGGATATCTTGCTTGGTTGAGGACTGGTGGGTAGTCGCCATCTTCATGTGGTGCGAGACGTTCAGCGAACGCCCCAAAAATTAATTTCTTTCAAAATTTGACTTTGACAACATTGTTGTTGTTAATTTAGCGTAAAATGAAGATAGATTAAACAACATAGTTGTTGTTTTACTCTCCACCACTATTCTAGCAGCCGTGTAACCATTCCGTAACGGTAGATGGGAATCGGCTAAAGAAACCCCGTCTCCCATCCTTATAGAGAGATTCAAGTTCCGAACACGAGAGATTATTACTGATGAGTGCCACTGTCAAAACCTTAGTCAACCAACCCTACAAGTACGGCTTTGTCACGGACATTGAGGCCGACACTATTCCGCGTGGACTAGACGAGGACGTTATCCGCTTGATCTCCTCTAAGAAGAACGAGCCGCAGTTCATGCTGGACTTTCGCCTCAGAGCTTATCGCCAGTGGCAAAAAATGACGGAACCAACTTGGCCGAATGTCAAGTATCCGCCAATCAATTATCAGGATATCATTTATTACTCAGCGCCGAAACGCAAAAAAGAAAAACTAAACAGTTTGGATGAAGTTGATCCAACCCTTTTAGAAACCTTCGAGAAGTTAGGCATTTCCCTATCTGAACAGAAGCGGCTGGCAAATGTCGCCGTTGATGCAATTTTCGATAGCGTTTCTGTCGCTACTACATTTAAAGAAAAGCTAGCGGAAGATGGCGTTATTTTCTGTTCGTTTTCCGAAGCGTTGCAAGAACACCCAGAACTGATTAAAAAATATTTGGGTAGCGTTGTTCCTATAGCTGACAATTATTTTGCCGCCTTGAACGCCGCCGTATTTAGCGATGGTTCTTTTGTCTACATTCCTAAAGGCGTGAAATGCCCAATGGAACTGTCTACCTACTTCCGCATCAACTCTGGTGACACGGGACAATTTGAGCGGACTTTGATTGTCGCCGAAGAAGGTAGTTATGTTTCTTACCTCGAAGGTTGCACTGCACCGATGTATGACAGCAACCAATTGCACGCCGCCGTTGTGGAACTAGTCGCCCTCGACAACGCCGAAATTAAATACTCCACTGTGCAAAACTGGTACGCTGGCGATGCCAATGGTAAAGGCGGTATTTACAACTTTGTCACCAAGCGCGGTTTGTGTCAGGGCGTAAATTCTAAGATTTCCTGGACTCAAGTAGAAACAGGTTCGGCAATTACTTGGAAATATCCTAGCTGTGTGTTGGTGGGTGATAACTCTGTGGGTGAGTTTTACTCGGTGGCGCTGACAAATCATCAGCAGCAAGCTGATACGGGTAGTAAGATGATTCACGTAGGTAAGAATACCCGCAGTACAATTATTTCTAAAGGAATCTCCGCAGGTAATTCTAGTAATAGCTATCGGGGTTTGGTGAAAGTTAACCCGACGGCTAAAGGGGCGAGAAATTATTCTCAGTGTGACTCAATGCTGATTGGGGATAATGCCCATGCTAATACTTTCCCTTATATTCAGGTGCAAAATAACGGTGCGAAGGTGGAGCATGAAGCTTCTACTTCTAAGATTGGGGAAGATCAGTTATTTTACTTTGCTCAACGGGGTATTTCTTCAGAAGATGCTATTTCGATGATGATTAGCGGCTTCTGTAAGGATGTTTTCAATCAGCTACCGATGGAGTTTGCTGTGGAAGCTGATAAGTTGTTGAGTTTGAAGTTGGAAGGCAGTGTTGGATAAATGGCAGCAAGGATAAACACAGAGACATCGGCATTCTGTGTTTATCTTTAGGAAGAATGACGAACCGCAGAGGCGCAGAGAGCGCAGAGAAAGAGAAGGAGAGAAGATGATTATTGAAAATAGTGAAGTTGTGCTGTCAGTACGGAATCTGACGGCTAATGTTGATGGGACACCGATTTTAAAAGGTGTGAATCTTGAGGTGCGATCGGGTGAAATTCATGCGATTATGGGGCCGAATGGTTCTGGTAAGAGTACTTTTTCTAAGGTGTTGGCTGGGCATCCGGCGTATGAGGTGACTGGCGGTGAGGTGATTTTTCAAGGGCAAAATTTGTTGGAGTTGGAGCCGGAGGAACGCGCCAGAAGTGGTGTGTTTTTGGCGTTTCAGTATCCGTTAGAAATTCCGGGTGTGAGCAATTTGGATTTCTTGCGGGTGGCGTACAATTCTCGGCGCAAGGCTCAAGGTTTAGAGGAAATAGACGCTTTTGATTTTGACGATTTGATTGAGGAAAAGCTGGATGTGGTGAAGATGAATGCCAGTTTTCTCAGTCGCAGTTTGAATGAAGGATTTTCTGGTGGCGAGAAGAAGCGGAATGAAATTCTGCAAATGGCTCTGCTAGAACCAAAGTTAGGAATTTTGGATGAAACTGATTCGGGTTTGGATATTGACGCGCTCAGAATTGTAGCGAATGGGGTAAATCAACTGGCAACTCCAGAAAATTCTACAATTTTGATAACTCACTACCAACGATTACTCGATTATATTGTGCCTGATTTTGTGCATGTGATGGCACAAGGGCAGATTATTACGAGTGGTGGTAAAGAACTGGCGCTGGAATTAGAGTCTCGCGGTTATGACTGGGTGCTGGCAGAATTTGCTGCTGCTGAGGTGGGTGTGTAATGAATATTCAAGTATCTCCTAGTCCAATACCTAATTCAAATGCAGTTAGTTTGACATCGATGTTAGATAGAGATGATTATCTGACTAGGTTGTTAAATCAAGTAATGGCAACTAAAACAGAAGCTTGGTTGCAGGAATTACGCCAAAGTGCTGCTAATTGGGTACGCCACTCAATTATCCCGACTACCCGCGAGGAAGAATGGCGATTTACTGATTTGTCGTCTCTACGAAAGGTGCAATTTAATGTAGAGGCGGAAAATTTTGCGTCTCTAGAATTTGATATTTTGCCAGAGGCGGCTAATAGTCGTTTGGTATTTGTTAATGGCGTTTTTGCGCCGGAGTTATCCGCAGTTTCAGATTTACCATTTGGAATTGTGGTGAGTAATTTGGCTGGTTTGTCTGCGGTTGAGCAGGAAGGTGTACGGCAGTATTTAGCTCAAGCTGAGGGAGCGCAGGAGGTTTTTACTGCTCTCAATACGGCTGGGATGACTGATGCAGCTGTGGTGTGGGTGAAGAAGAATGTGGTAGTTGAAACGCCAATTCATTTGGTGTTTATTTCGGTTGTGGGTGAGACGGCGACGATTTCGCAGCCGCGTTGTTTGGTGGTGGCGGAAAGTGGTTCGCAGGTGACGTTGGTTGAGGAGTATACGAACCGCAGAGGCGCAGAGAGCGCGGAGGAAGAGGGAGTATATTTTACTAACGCGGTTACGGAAGTTTGGGTTGGTGACAATGCCCAAGTGAGCCACACTAGGGTTGAGTGGGAAGGTGCAGAGGCTTTTCATATTGGGAAAACTGCGATCGCACAGGCTCGTGATAGTCGATATACTTGTCATGCCATAACTTTAGGTGCGAAGTTGTCGCGGCACAATTTGGAGATTTTGCAAACTGGTGAGCAGACGCAAACTACTCTCAATGGTTTAACGATAATTTCTGGTAAGCAGTTGTCTGATACTCACAGTGCGATCGCACTCAACTATCCTCACGGTACAAGTGACCAATTGCATAAATGTATTGTAGGCGATCGCGCTCATGCGGTGTTCAATGGTAAAGTTTTTGTACCCAAACCAGCGCAGTTAACAAATGCATCCCAGTTGAATCGCAATTTGCTGCTATCGTCTAAAGCCAGAGTGGATACCAAACCCCAACTGGAAATTACTGCGGATAATGTAAAGTGCGCTCACGGTGCTACCGTTAGCCAATTAGAAGATGATGAAATATTTTATCTGCAAAGTCGGGGAATTGATGAAAACGATGCTCGGAAGTTGTTAATTAACGCCTTCGCTGCTGAAGTTATCAACCAAATACCGATTCCCTCTCTGCGAGAAATCCTTTTAAACACAGTGAATAATCTCAAGTCCCTGACTAATGAGTAATAACGTAATCTACCAATGACTTTTACTCCTACCAAAACCCTTGCTGATAAAGTTCGCGCTGACTTCCCGATATTGCATCAGGAAGTCAACGAGAAACCCCTGGTTTATCTCGATAATGCTGCGACATCGCAGAAGCCTTTGTTCGTATTAAATACCCTACGGGATTATTACGAGCAATATAATGCTAACGTGCATCGAGGTGCCCATTCTCTGAGTGCTAAAGCTACTGATGCTTATGAAGGTGCTAGAGATAAAGTTGCCAAATTCATCAATGCTGCATCGCGTCAGGAAATCGTCTACACCCGCAACGCAAGTGAGGCGATTAACCTAGTCGCTTATAGCTGGGGAATGAATAATTTGCAGCCTGGGGATGAAATTATTCTGTCGGTGATGGAACACCACAGTAATATTGTACCTTGGCAATTGATAGCACAAAAAACGGGTGCAGTACTGAAATTTGTAGAATTAACACCAGAAGAAACTTTTGATTTGGAACAGTTTAAAAAGCTGATTTCCGAAAAAACAAAGTTGGTGTCGGTGGTGCATATTTCTAATACTTTGGGTTGCATTAATCCAGTGGAAGAAATTGGTGCGATCGCTCACAACTATGGTGCTAAATTCTTAGTTGATGCTTGCCAAAGTGTTCCCCACTATCCTGTAGATGTGCAGAAGATAGATTGTGACTGGTTGGTAGCTTCCGGTCATAAAATGTGTGCGCCAACTGGGATAGGATTTCTGTATGGCAAGTTAGAATTGCTAGAATCAATGCCCCCATTTTTCGGTGGTGGTGAAATGATTGCAGAGGTGTATTTAGACCATTCCACTTATGCAGAATTACCGCATAAATTTGAAGCTGGGACACCTGCAATTGGAGAAGCGATCGCACTTGGTGCTGCAATAGATTATCTTAGCAGTATCGGCATGGATGAAATTCACGCCTACGAAGCAGAATTAACCGCTTATTTGTTCCAACAATTAGAGCAAATTCCCCAAATTAGAATTTACGGCCCCAAACCAAATGCGAAAGGGGAAGGGAGAGCCGCTCTTGCGTCATTCACCGCCGGAGAAGTCCACGCCAACGACTTATCTACATTATTAGATCAAGAAGGCGTTGCTATCCGTTCTGGACACCACTGCACACAACCATTACACCGTTATTTAGGTCTTGCTGCAACCGCAAGAGCAAGTCTATCTTTCTACAACACCCGCGAGGAAATTGATATTTTCATCAAAGCACTGAAAGAAACTCTCGACTTTTTTGCAGGTTTCCTTGCTTAAAGTTACAAAATATTCAGATAGTAATTGTGCCAATTATCAGCAACATATCTTGCTAATAGTTGGCACAATTTAATTATCTGGATTATTTACAGGAGCAATTAAAGTGTCATACAGCGACTTTACTTTAGACAGAGTTAGAAAAACCTTTGGTTTAACTATTTCTGATAAAATTGATATATTTCCATCTGTACACGAAGTAGAGTGTCCACCATTACTTGCAGAAGTATTGCGGGAAAATGTACCCTTAGCTCTTGCTAGTAATACTGAGAAATCCCGTTCAGAGATGATTATTACGCCTATTTTAATTGCTGTAAGAAAATATTTAAATAATCAAATAAGTTTGTTTTCTGGTATCGATTTTACAGTTGATTCAGCACAAGGTTTAAATGGAAATTGTGATTTTATTATTAGCCGTTCACCAGAGTTACTAATTCTGAATGCACCAGTTGTCACAATTGTAGAAGCTAAGAAAGAAAATATCAATGCAGGATTAGGTCAGTGTGTAGCAGAGATGTTAGCAGCTCAATTGTTTAATGAACGTGAGGGTAATAACATTCAGGCAATTTATGGAACTGTCACCACTGGAACTAACTGGAAGTTTTTAAAACTTATTGGGAAAGTGATTGAAATTGACTTGAGCGAATATTATATTAATGACATAGGTAAAATTATTGGGATTTTATCTAACATCCTGACAGAAGAAGTATTGTAATATGCTTGTCAAGTCAACGCCTGCTGAACAAAGAACAGTGCTACAGAACATTAGCTGGGAAACCTTTGAAGCCTTGCTGAGAGATACAGGTGAGGACAGAGGCTCAAGATTTGCTTATGACTGTGGTGTTTTAGAAATTATGACTCCACTTTTTGAACACGAAAATCCTAAAATTCAGTTTGACCGATTAATATTCGCTTTAGCAGTGTATTTAAAAATTAAAATTAGAAGTGCTGGCTCTACAACATTAAAACGTAAACCAATAACAAAGGGAATAGAACCCGATACTTGCTATTATATTCAAAATGAGCCGCTAATTAGAGGTAAACAAGAATTAGATTTAACAACAGATCCAGCACCGGATTTAGCAATTGAAATTGATATTACTAGCAGTTCTGTTAATAAGCTTAAGATTTATGCGGCTTTAGGTGTAGCAGAATTATGGAGATATGACGGTGAAGTTTTAAAATTTTATCAGCTAGTAGCAAGTGAATATATTGAAATTAAGTCGAGTATCGCTTTCCCTTTAATTTCTGTTAGTGATATGAATAGATTTATCCAGCAAAGTAAAACTATGGATGAAATTGATTTGGTGCAATCCTTCCGCGCTTGGGTGCAGGGGAAGATAGGTTAAAGTTTACCTAATTGATAAATATAATTCCTGGCTTATTTTTTTAATCTATGCTTGTCAAGTCAACGGTTGGTGAACAAAGAACAGTGCTACATAACATTAGCTGGGAAACCTTTGAAGCCTTGTTGAGAGATACAGGTGAAGATAGAGGTTCTCGGTTTGCTTATGACTGCGGTGTTTTAGAAATCATGACTCCACATTTTGAACATGAAAACCCCAAAAGTAATTTTGGTAATTTTATTATTGCTTTAGCTGAAGAATTAGGGATTGAAGTGAGAAGTGCTGGTTCAACAACATTGAAGCGGAAAATATTAAAGCGGGGAATAGAACCAGATACTTGCTACTATATCCAGAATGAACTAGCTATTAGGGGTAAGCAAACTTTAGATTTAGAAACGGATCCGCCGCCTGACTTAGCAATTGAGATTGACATTACCAGTAGTTCAGTTAACAAATTGGGGATTTATTCAACGTTGGGTGTAACTGAACTTTGGAGATATGATGGGCAAAATTTAAAATTTTATCAGTTGATAGAAGGGCAATATGTAGAGTGTAAGTTTAGTATTGCCTTTCCTATAGTTTTAGTAAGTGAGATAAGCAGATTCATCCAGCAAAGTAAAAGTATGGGAGAAATTACTTTGCTGAAATCCTTTCGTGCTTGGGTCAGGAAGAAGATAAACTGACAAACAACAAAATCAGGGTTGCGGTAATTACGGTTTACCAATTATAGTTACCACACTTGTACCAGCCTGCTTTGCCTGTTCATAAGCAGTATTGATTTTAGCTAGCGATCGCAGCCGTTCGTCATCGTCTACAGTATGTATGCATTTTTGTACAAGGTAGCAGCGATTCTGAGGTTAATGTTCTATAACCCATCCAATGCCTTCACAGCCTGGGCAAAGTAGCCGCTTTAAATGCTCTGTTTCGAATGCTTGTTTCCCATCCCAGTCGTCGGGGATAACTACAAAAACGCGATTGCCGCCACAGAAGGGGCAATGACAAGAACTCTTTAAACTGGACAATAATACTTTAATGTACACGAATGTGAAAATTTACCCCAGCTTTGGTATTCTAGGAATCAAAGAATGAGAAAATTTTCTCAAAAAATTAGATTATGTCACACGAATCCATTCTTGATAGCATAACACGCGAATCTAACTTAGTTTCGTTTAAGTTAGAAGACATTCGACTTCAAGTGGAGAATAACGAAGTTGCTGATGTTACAGTTAACTTGGATTATATCGATGGGCTGAACCCAAATGAATTAAAAAATGTCGTACCCATTGCTAATAATATCAAAGATTACCTGACTAATTATCCAAATAATCCCAATGACTTATTTGAAGTTATCAATCGCAATCTCACGGAAGAACTGCTAACTGATGACAATCTAGGGCTTTCTGAGGTGCTAGACTCTTTAAGTGTGAATCTTGATGTCGCACCTGCCATTATTCCTTTCCAATTTGACAGCACAAATACTCGTACCCAAAATGGTGGCATAAACGATATTATTTCATTTCGTTTAGAAGACGTTACATCTCCAATTGATGGCGGTATAGTTGCCGATGTGACTGTTAATTTAGATTATGTTGATGGAATTGACTCAAGTGTATTTAGAGATGTCATACCCATCGGTAATTACATTAAAGATTTCTTGGCAAATTATCCAGTAGAAGCAGGTCTTTATGAAGTCCTCAATCGCGACCTTACCCAAGAACTACTAAATGATAGCAATATAGGGCTATCTGGGGTATTGGACTCATTAAGCGTTAATCTGGATGTGTCACCAAAAATTATTCCTTTCCAATTTGACAGCACAAATACTCGTACCCCAAATGGTGGCATAAACGATATTATTTAATTTCGTTTAGAAGACGTTACATCTCCAATTGATGGTGGTATAGTTGCCGACATCACTGTTAATTTAGATTATGTTGATGGAATTGACTCAAGTGTATTTAAAGATGTCATACCCATCGGTAATTACATTAAAGATTTCTTGGCAAATTATCCAGTAGAAGCAGGTCTTTATGAAGTCCTCAATCGCGACCTTACCCAAGGATTACTAAATGATAGCAATATAGGGCTATCTGGGTTATTGGACTCATTAAGCGTTAATCTGGATGTGTCACCAAAAATTATTCCTTTCCAATTTGACACCACAATCACCCGCACAGCCAATGGTGATATCAACAATATTGTCTCATTTCAATTAGAAGATATTTTACTTCCTATTGATGGTGCTAGTGTTGCTGATGTCGCCGTCAACTTGGATTATATCGATGGAATTGACCCAAGCGCCTTCAAAGATGTCATCCCCCTTGGTAATTTCATTGAAGATTATCTCACAAATTATTCTCATCCCAATGACTCTTTTGAAGTCTTAAACAACAATTTAGGCAATGCATTGCTAACTGATTCTAATCTAGGACTTTCCTCGGTGCTAGACTCACTAACTGTTACGTTAGGTGCATCACCTGGTATTATTCCTTTTCAATTTAACAATACTGTCACCCTTACCCCAATTGGGACTACAATCTTTGGAGGAAGCGAATTTACTCAGTTTTGTGATATTAACGGTATTGTCTAGGTTAACGGAGGGCGATAGGAGGTAATAGGATTTAGGATAATTTATCCAATTACTAGTAAGAGTGTAATGAAAGCGATCGCACCCCAGAAAATCAACTCAAAGAATCTGGATCTATCCCCAAGTTTCGTAATTCTTGTGCCAGTCTTTGAGCGTGTTCTTCAGCAGTGATAGCGCGTTGTTCGGCTGCTGTAGCTCGTTCTTCTGGTGTTAAATATCTGATTCCTTGTTTGTCATACCAATACAACCAATCTCGCGTAATTCCCTGATAGGTTCCCCGTTCATAACCAATTGCTAAACCTATCTCTGATAACCAAACTAAATTTCCTGGCTGCAATACATATTCACCATTTACAAAGCGATAAACTTCTAAAGGTGGTTTTCTCCGGTGTTGGGGATTGTAGACAACATAATACAAAATCTCCATCTCAGCATAAAGTTTCTTTTGGCTGGTGTATTCTCCACGCCGTCTGTGAGAAACAACTTCTAATGCCATAATCGGCATTACCTTTTCTTCCCACAACACATAACTTAAACGCAAGTTCTCATCAAAAACTCGCTCGACTCCTAAGCTTAAGAACCCATCGGGTACAATCGGCGGTAATTCGGGATCGTAATATATCCCCATATCAACCCCAAAAAACCAATCCATCCGGTTTGTCCATAACCAAGCTAGGATGGCTTTGAGTAAACTGGGAATTAAATCTTGTAGTTCATTGTCCACAGGTGTATAGTCCGAATCGGGCAGATCCTCGGCGGAGGGTAAGCAGTGCAATGGGTTGTAATTTAACATGGTGGCTGCAAACGCAAACTTATAATATTGATGATATCTATCCACCTCTGACTTTTTCTTGCGATAATTCCCAAGGGGGACGCGCTCTCCACTGGTTAGTAAAAGAGGGATAGATGACACTCAAGCGATTAGTTTTAATTTTTATACTGACGCCTATAGCAGTTCTGTTGGCAGTTTCGGCTTTATTCAGTAGTTGGCAAGAACCTCAGTTCCAAAGTCGCCTAGAACTATACCAAACTAATATTGCTCTACAAGCCGAAGCTTGGCAATCAGAAGATAGCAGTAATCGCAATCTCAAAGCGGTTCAAGAAGCAATACTTGGTGAGCAACCCCTAGAAAGCGCCACGAAGCAGTATCAAGAGGCGCGTCAATCAGTTGAAGCTAATTTAGACAAAGTTAACAACAAACTTACACAATTACGCTCTCAACCTGAAATAGCTCCCATACCTCCAAAACCTCTACCGGATGTTCCTCCCACTACTAAAACTTCTAAACAGGGACAGCAACAGTTACAGCAGTCCCTCAAGCAATTACAAAAATTACTGGCTGAATTAGACTTGCGCCTGGGAATTTTACAAGCACAGCAAGGACAGACGGATACAGCTCTCAAAACTTGGAGCGAATTACAACAACGCTCAGATATCAATCCAGAATTTGGAGAAACCGCAGCTGTATTAAGTGGACTGTGGAGCAATCCTCCTCGTCTGCTCCAAAATTCTCAAGAACGGATTCAAAAGAATTTAGAAGGTTGGTTTCGCTCTACTGCTTTGGTTCAGCTATACCAACTCCAGCAACGACAAGACGCTTTATCGGCAGTTAAAGCTGCACAACAAGAATCTGCTGCTCAAGCGGTGATCAAATTAGCAGCTATTGGGACTATCCCCACTTTGGCAGCTTTAACTGGTCTAATACTGCTGATTTTCTTAGTTGCTCAACGCTTGTTGAAGGGAAAAACCTCGTTACTCGCTCAAAATGCTGATGTCCCTTGGTCAACACCTTGGGATGGTGAAACGATTTTACAGGTTTTTATCGTCGGCTTTTTCTTCATGGGGCAAATTTTTGTCCCTTTATTGCTATCGCTGCTCCCCATACCTCGTCCTACGGGTGATGTGCGACTTCAGGCTTTTTATGTTTTAGTTAGTTACTTTCTAGTAGCATCGGGTGCGCTGTTAGTGCTTTATTTTTCTCTCAAGCGCTTTTTTCCATTACCAGAATTTTGGTTTCGCTTCCGTTTTCAAGATAACTGGTTTTTGTGGGGACTGGGAGGCTATTGCGCGGCTTTACCTATAGTTGTGGTGGTATCTTTAATCAATCAACAGCTATGGCAAGGACAAGGTGGTAGTAACCCCCTGTTGCAACTAGCGCTGGAAAGCCAAGACGGTATAGCACTTGGCATATTTTTCTCTACAGCCGCGATCGCAGCTCCATTTTTTGAAGAAATTCTGTTTCGCGGCTTTTTGTTACCTTCTCTAACTCGCTACTTACCCGTATGGGGAGCGATTCTGATTAGTAGTTTGTTGTTTGCGATCGCTCACCTCAGCTTGTCGGAAATTCTTCCCCTGACTGCATTGGGAATTGTCTTAGGCTTAGTTTACACGCGATCGCGCAACCTCCTTGCCCCTATGCTCCTCCACAGCCTTTGGAATAGCGGTACATTATTAAGCTTATTCGTCTTAGGTAGCAATTAGCACTAAAACAGTACTGTTGTCAAAAAGGTAAATATCTGATTTTATCTGCATAAGTAAGAACAATTTACTAGTTAGGGAACTCCAAAAAATAAATTATTCCGCTTGAGGTTGTTGACTGTGAACGGTGAACGGTCAACAGTTAACAGTCGCAATCGAATATTTTTTTAGTTGGAAGTCCTTTATATCTCGTTATTGGTGCGATCGCGTTTCACGCCCGATGGAAGCGATATCTACGACAGGCTACGCCTATGCAAAAAATTCCGGAAATAATACTGATGGACTTGTAAAAAGTGGTATAGCAGTTTTTGCTGATTCTTTGGGTTCATTCTTCTGAGGATGAATGTTTTACCTAAAAATCTGCAAAATTGCTGCACTAGGGTTTGCAATCATCAAATCTAAGCTGATGCACGCCTAAATTGTATAAACACTCTTTACGGTCATTAGCTGTTAACTGTTGACGGTTATCAGTTATCAGGCTTCATGTAAATGTTCAAGTTAAATGCGTAATATCTGACCAAAGTGCTAGATTTTCTGGCTATGCCACAAAACATTTTAGCGTCCCCTCTGGAATAGAAGTACGCTGATTTTGGCTATTTCTCTTGAGACTTACTTGTACTGAAAAAATTAAAAATTTATTTATTAAGCAAGTAACTGTATTTGCTTTGATTACAATAAAGGCTTTATTTTTATACCTCACCTATCAAGGAGCAGCACTTAATATGTCAAATTTCAACCCCAGTCACCCAACCAAACAACTTCTAGCTGGTTACTGTGGCATTATCCTTGGAGGGTTTGGGGTTCATAAATTTATTCTAGGATATACTCCAGAAGGCTTTATCATGTTGGTGATTTCTGTAGTCGGGGGTTCTTTCACCTACGGAATTGCCTTGTTAGTTATGCAACTTGTAGGTTTAATTGAAGGCATGATTTACTTGAATAAGCCCCCTGAAGAATTTGTAAATACCTACTTTGTGAATAAGCAGGGCTGGTTCTGATACTCGACCAACCCAAAAATAATGGGTGAAGGCAAGCAGGGGGAGCAGCACTTCTCTACAAGACGCTGCGCGTAGCTTGCTTCCCTAAAGGGGTACGATTACGCTCAGTGACAGGGGAGCAGGGGAAGAAAAGAACTTGAATTTCTTACAATAAACTCAGCAAAATTCCCTTGCTAGACCATTAGCTCTAGACCAAGGTCATTTGATGCTGAATGCAATCTTTTATATTTCTTTTTATTAATATGCTCATTCTCAAACCTAAACAGCTTAACTGGGCAATATTTTTCCTGCTGGGCATAGGCTATTTCAGCGTTATGTCTCATTTGGAAATTAACTATTTCTTAAAAAGCCTGATTGCGCTCATGCCAATGCAGGTTGGAGCTATTATTTATGTAACTTATCTCCGTTGGAGCCGTCATTGACCCTCAGCGAGATACGAAAAATTAAGAAATTTAATAGGGTTGACATACAGTCGTAGTTCCATATTTCGCCTACGCTCAAATTAGAGACGCTTTTAGTCAGGCGTTGAATTTCTGTAGCGAATCTAAACACTTGCCATGCAACTTGTCCCAAAAACTAAGCTAGCCCCAGAATTTGACCCAATCCTAGAGAAGATTATTCTCGATGTTGGGGGTATGAAGTGTGCTGGGTGTGTGAACGCAGTAGAGCGACAGCTAACCCAACATCCAGGAGTCAAGAGTGCCTGCGTGAACCTGGCCACTGAGGTAGCAGTTGTAGAGTCAGAAACTGGTGCGGTAGATGCAGATGCACTAGCACAGCGATTAACAGACGTTGGATTCCCGACTCAACCCCGAAAAGCTAGTGGCACAGTAGCAGGCGAGATATCTACCTTACCAGACCCAGCAGAACGACAACGTCGAGAAATGCGGTCTTCTCTATGGCAATTAGCGATCGCTGCGATCTTATTATTATTGTCTGGAAGTGGACATTTTGGTAATCTTGGTAGCTCAGTGCTGCCAGTGCTAAATAATATCTGGTTTCACTGTGGATTGGCGACAGTGGCACTATTAATTCCCGGCCGCCCGATTTTAGTAGATGGCTGGCTGGGCTGGCGGCGAAATGCGCCTAACATGAACACCCTAGTAGGATTGGGAACGCTAACAGCCTACATTGCTAGTTTAGTAGCGCTACTCTTTCCCAAGATGGGTTGGGAGTGCTTCTTTGACGAACCAGTGATGATGCTGGGCTTTATTCTCTTAGGAAGGACATTAGAGCAACAAGCTAGAGGTCGCGCTGCTGCTGCATTTAGGAAACTGCTGGCACTCCAGCCACAGGTAGCACGATTGATTGCCAACCCAGAGAAAGCAGAAGTAGGATCTTCTAGTGTAGAGATTCCTGCTGAACAGGTGCGTGTTGGTGAATGGTTACAAGTGCTGCCAGGTGATAAAATTCCTGTCGATGGTGAAGTAGTGGTTGGTAAAACAACAGTGGATGAATCCATGTTGACTGGAGAAGCCGTGCCAGTGATCAAGCAACCAGGCGATATGGTGACAGGAGGGACGATAAACCAATCAGGAGCGATCGCTATTCAGACAACCCGGACTGGAAGTGATACAACTCTAGCTCAAATTGTCGCCTTAGTAGAAGCCGCCCAAACTCGCAAAGCACCAGTACAGAAATTAGCAGATACAGTAGCTGGTTACTTTACCTACGGTGTGCTGACAGCATCTGTATTAACATTTGTCTTTTGGTACTTTTTTGGTACTCACATCTGGACTGATATCACCATGTCTGTTGACATGGAAATGATCAGTCACGCTCACCACTCCCAACTCCCCACTCCCCACTCCCCTATATTAATCAGCTTAAAACTAGCGATCGCAGTTATGGTAGTCGCCTGTCCCTGTGCTTTAGGACTTGCCACACCAACAGCCATTCTTGTCGGGACTGCTATGGGCGCAGAACGGGGTCTGTTAATCAAAGGCGGCGACGTTTTGGAAAAAGTACACCAGTTAGATACTGTAGTCTTTGATAAAACCGGCACTTTGACCACGGGTAATCCCATCGTCACAGATTGCTTGTTAATTGGAGAAATGGGGAGTGGGGAATGGGGAGTAGGGAGTAAAGAACCCCACTCCCCACTCCCTACTCCCTACTCCCTAATTCAACTAGCAGCAGCTGTAGAAAGCGGTACTCACCACCCCCTAGCAAAAGCGATTCAGCAAGAAGCACAGCAGCAACAGTTATCTATTCCAGAGGCTGTGGACTTTCACACAGAACCAGGGCTAGGGGTATCTGCTGTGGTAGAGGGAACAGTTGTACTGTTGGGTAACTGGGACTGGTTAAGTTGGCACGGTATTGCCATTAACGAAACTGCACAACAGGTAGCACACGATTTGGCAACAGATGGTAAAACAGTCGTCTGCGTAGCTGTTGGGGGAACTTTAGCTGGGTTAATTGCTGTTTCTGATACCCTCAGACCAGATGCCCAATCCACTGTAGACAAGTTGCGTCAGATGGGCTTACGGGTAATGCTGCTCAGTGGCGATCGCAAAGAAGCAGCTAGCGCCATAGCCAAACAATTAGGATTAGATAGTGCTGATGTCATAGCAGGTGTCCCCCCAGCTAAAAAAGCAGCTGCAATCCAGTCTCTCCAGTTACAAGGGACAAAGGGACAAGGAGGACAAGGAGACAAGGCGACAAAGAAAACTCCTAACTCCCAACTCCTAACTCCTAACTCTCAACTCCTAACTCCTAACTCCCCACTCCCCACTCCCCACTCGGTAGTCGCAATGGTAGGAGATGGAATCAACGATGCTCCAGCTTTATCTCAAGCAGATGTGGGAATTGCTCTACACTCCGGGACAGATGTGGCGATGGAAACTGCTGAAATTGTCCTAATGCGCGATCGCTTAAACGATGTCGTCGAATCTATTCAACTTAGTCGCGCCACCTTCAATAAAATCCGCCAAAATTTATTCTGGGCTTTTGCATATAATACAGTTGGTATTCCTTTAGCAGCAGGTGTTTTGTTCCCTAGTCTGGGTTTTGTCCTTAACCCATCTGGTGCTGCTGCATTAATGGCTTTTAGCTCTGTTAGCGTCGTCACCAACTCAATATTATTACGACGATTAGCTCATCACTCGTAGAATACTCTGTTGCACGTAAAATTTACATCTCAAGTTAAACTGAGTCGCCCCGTCAGCTTTTAACCTGATCGCAAAGCCTCTTGGGGCGCTTATCAAAGCTATCATAGCAACTGGAGTAGAACCACCAAGTTCTACTCTTTCAAGGTATTATGCAATTTTAAAGCTTATTTAGATTAGCACCACAGACTTATGGTGCCTTGAAAATGGCAAGATCCGATACTAAACAAATCTTGATTAATCACAGTTCCACCGATTTGTCAATGGCAGCAGAAACCAATGAAAACCATCTACTGATTATTGAAGACGATCAAGGTCGCAAAGAATTTTCTCTGGATCACCCCGTCTACTCTATTGGTAGAGACCGCGAATGTAATATCCGTTTGATGTCACAGTTTGTCTCGCGCCGCCATGCCACATTAGTGAGATTGCCACGAGATCATAATAGTCAAAGCTACTATTACCGGATTGTAGATGGCGATGCCAAAGGGAAGCCTAGTTCCAATGGTTTGATGATTAATGGACGTAAGATACCGGCTCACGATCTCAGAAATGAAGATGAGATCGTTTTTGGGCCTCAAGTACGTGCCATTTATTATCTTTTAAGAAATACTCAGCGTTTAGGGCAAACGGATTCGAGTGAGTATGACATTACACTAATAAACCCCGGTATGGCCGAGGATTTAGAGGATGTGGGAGAGTGAATTTATAACTACCAATAACAGGCTGAGAATCCCACGACTTGAAGGCGTGGGAGTGTCAATTCAATCCCTAAAGCTATCCTGCAATAGTTTCAATCAAATGCCAATGGCGACTACTTTCTATAGCCTGCTTGATGACTTCAAACATTTGTCGGCAGTAATTATCTAATTGAAGTGGTAGTTCTTCATTTTTAATCACAATGCTCATCCGGGTTTCTGTTTCAGTAGATTTTGATTTATCAATCAATACTTCTACTGTGATCAATTTAGGAAAAGGAACATTGCCCGGAACCTCACGAGCGATAATATAATCGCCAGTGTAGTATTGAATATCCAACTGACAGTCCTGTAGAAGTTCTACAAGTAACGGCAACAGATGGTCACTCTTGACAGAAACGGTAAATGAACAGGTATAGCGAGCCATAATAGCCCCACGCCTTGCAACACTCTGTCCATCCTATAATACCGAAGCATCTAAACGAAAAGTGATTAAAGAAGCAAATTTATTAAATTTTGAGATCAAGCATTACAAGATATCACAGTCACATTTGTTTTATCCACAAGCAAAGTGCCGTAAGCTGAAAGTTTGAGCAAAAACTTTACAATAAAGGTTTGGCTGAGGTAAAAAATGAAAGTCGCAATTACCGGAGCAACAGGATTTGTCGGTAGTCTTTTGGTACAACGACTCCACGCACAAGGTCATAAAATAGTAGTACTAACTCGGAAAACTGCCTTTGCTAAAAAGGTTTTTCCATCTGAGGCTTTCCCAAATGTAGAAATTGTTGCCTATACACCAAATGCGTCTGGTTCTTGGCAAAGTGTCATCGCCAGTTGTGATGGCGTAGTTAATCTGGCAGGAGAACCCATTGGTGAAGGACGCTGGACACCAGAACGCAAACAAGAAATCCTCAATAGCCGGAAGTTAGGCACACAAAAAATAGTTGAAGCAATAGCCAACGCTAACCCGAAGCCAACTGTTTTAATTAACGCTTCGGCTATTGGCTACTACGGCACTAGTGAGACGGCTACCTTTGATGAAACAAGTTTATCTGGTAACGATTTTCTCGCCCAAGTCTGCCAAGCCTGGGAAGCAGAAGCGAGAAAGGTAAAAGATGCTGGTGTACGGTTGGTAATTCTGCGTTTTGGGATTGTTCTAGGTAATGGTGGTGCCTTGGGTAAGATGATTCCGCCTTTCAAACTTTTCGCTGGTGGCCCCATTGGCAGTGGTCGGCAGTGGTTCTCATGGATTCATGTAGACGATTTAGTTAGCCTGATTCTGGAAGCTTTAACTAAACCCGAAATAGAAGGCGTGTACAATGCCACTGCCCCTAACCCAGTCCGAATGGCAGATTTAAGCCAAACTTTGGGGCAAGTGATGAATCGCCCTTCTTGGTTGCCTGTTCCTGGTTTTGCGATCGAAGCTCTTTTAGGAGACGGGGCTATAGTAGTTTTAGAAGGTCAGCAAGTCCTTCCCAAGCGCACCGTGGAAACAGGCTTTGAGTACAAACATCCTAATTTACAGTCAGCACTAAGACAAATTCTTGCATAGATTAAAAGGGAGCAGGGGGCAGGGGGAGCAGGGGAAATAATAACCAATGCCCCACGCCCAATGCGCCATACACAATGCCAAATACCTTAACTATTGATTAGAGAGAAATTTTCTAGAAACCCAACTGATAATACCGCTAAGAATAGCACCGCCCATGAGGATGCCAATGGCTGGGTTAAACACGGGTTGCCAAAGTTGATGCCACAAATCCAAACCCAGGTTTACTCCTACAGAATCACCGATCGCAGCGATCGCTAACCAGACAAAGCCAAACAATACCAAAAAAACATCTGCGACTAAAATTGTGTTTAGCCAATTTAACAGTTTATCTTTCATCTATCGTTTCATCTAAATTGCCCAAGATTTTAAGACTGTAGGACTGTTAATTAAGTAAGTTAGAAGTGAAGAATTTCCTACTGAAATTTAACTCCTAACTCCTCACTCCTAACTTCTAACTTCTCACTCCTCCAACAGCCAATTTTTAACTTTTGTCAAACTCTGCCAATCTGGTTTTCTACTTAAGCCATCTTCAATACTGGTTTTTATTTCATCGCGCCACTCTGGATTGACAAAAATTAGCTGTTGTGCTATATCAATATGTTCTCTTAAACCTTTTTGGCCTGTTTCCAGCATTGCTAAGGCGAGATTGACTCTAGCCTGTGGGTCTTGTGGATTTAACTTGACTGCTTTTTGTGCAGCTTTGTAAGCCAAATTGGGTTTGTTATCGAGTAGATATAACCACGCCAAACAGACCCAAGCAGCACTAGTTTTAGGAGCGCGATCGCACACTTCTTTAAACACAGGGATTAAAGAATCTGCTGCTTCTCCTGCTTTATAGCGTTCCAAACCTGTATCAAACAGGGATTCAACTGTATTAGTCATTGGTCATTAGTCGTTAGTCATTGGTCATTGGTCATTTGTCCTTGGACGAAAGACAAACGACAAATGACAATATTACACCCCAAACGACTTGCCGCAACCGCAAGTTTGGTTAGCATTGGGGTTAGTGAATTGAAAACCACCGCCAATCATGGCATCGCTGTAATCGAGCATTAAACCGTAGAGATATAATAAACTCTTGCGATCGCTGACAATTTTGAAGCCATCATAGTCAAAAACTTCATCCTGCGGGGTGATCTTGCTAGTGTCTTCAAAGTCCATCATATAAGACATCCCTGAACATCCACCCTGACGGACTCCTACCCGTAAGCAGAAATCTTTGCCTTGCTTGTCCCGGAGGGATTTTACCTGGTGCAATGCGGCTTCGCTCAACAGAATTCCGCGTTGTTGAGGCTGAATTGCTTGTGTCATCTGCTTTTTAAACTCCTGAATTAGTATAAGCTTTACCCTATATCGGCTTATTAATGCCTTTGGGTTGCCCTTGATGTTTTTGTATTCATTCTAGCGGCTTAAATGCCGTTAGATACCAAATTGTAAACACTCCGTCAAAAGCAGCCAAACATTTTTATCCTAGAATTGAGAGACTCAGTGTATTTATAGATTCGGTATTTTTGGAGTTCAAGCGTGGCAGCAGTCACCAGAAGCAACTATCTTTCAGGTGCAGCCATAAAAACTTAATCCGAGGCTAGCTATCCCCCAAAGTCTACTTCCAAATTGCTTCTTTTGATTAACTTATTCTATGACAAGTTTTAATCGCTCTACCAGTCGTCGGTTGAAGAAACTAACTCAAATTCCTTCTGTATGGGAGGGCGATCGCCGTCCGTTGTCATCACCAAACCAACACTCAGACTCTGAGGAAAAGGGAGAATGCATTCTTTGGGTAGATTACTCCCAAGGTGTGGTTCGAGGAATGGACGTGGTAGCTTCAGATATCGGCCCAGAAGCAATAGTTCGTACCTTAATGCGAGCAATGGAACATCCCCACAGTCCGGCAAGACCTGCCAGACCCCAAAGAATTGTAGTCAAAGACCGCGAGATCCAATTTTATTTGCGGGGGGTGCTGCAAGATTTAGATATTGCCATTGACTACGCACCAGAATTGCCTTTAATTGACGAACTGTTTCGCGGGTTCGCTGACATTCTCGATAGTCAAACCCCCGACTTACCCCCACAGTATGCACAAATCTTACGAGAGAAAGCATTTGCAATTTGGGAAGCAGCACCTTGGGAATTTTTAGAAGAACAGCAAATTTTGTCAATCGAGATAAATAAGTGGGATGTTGGCACACTCTACGCCTCAGTTATGGGAATGCTGGGAATGGAGTATGGGATTTTGTTTTATCGCTCAGAAGAGTCTTTAAAACAGTTTCGCGCCGCCGTTTTAAGAGATGAAGAATCAACGGAGCATCTAGAAGAAGCGTTCCTCAAACAAGATTGCCTATTTCTCACCTTTGAGAGTGCTGACGAAACCGATGAAGATGAGGATGAAGAAAATGATTTGGCAGATATGCCATTATCAGAAATTGACCCAACTTTTGGTAATATCCACCCCTTAGAAGGACTACGGTCTGTTTTGTATGACGAAGAAGCACTGGTAATCTTCGTTGCGATCGAAAGCCTGAGTCGCTTTATTCGCGATCACCGTCGCCAGCTTCATGAGGACATTTTCCCTACCCTCAGCCGTCGCTATCGCATTTCTCTGCCGCAGTCGGAAGAATCAACTAAATCTGTGGCTGTGACAGTCTCTACCATGCCGCAATTAGCAGCAGAATTAGAGGAAATGGCAAGCTTTGATCTCGATGATGAGGAGATTGAAGACTTTGGCTCACCAAATTTTCAATCATTGCAAGATGACTTGATACCAGAAGATTCCTTCCTCAGCTTAGGTGTGGTGTCCTGGGAAATGTTGGAGTATCTCCGTAAGGGGACTAGCTACCATAAGGCTGGTGAAATCAAAGAAGTAGGTGACGGTTTACCAGTGATTTTAATTCAAACTTCCCGGCCCAAGGCTAAGGCTGTAATTGAAAGAATTGAAGCAATAGGCGGACTGAGAGCTATTTGCTTTAATCCAGGTGCCGACCCTTTCGATGGCGATCGCTACGACCTGGGTTTATTACAAACTCAAAATGGCGAATTGTTCTTATTTGGTGAATTTCTAGATGAAGATCCTATTCATGTAGAAGCCCGGAAAAAATGGAATCAACGGTGTAAAAATACTAAGGGCTATTGTGGTTTAATCATTGCCAAAGGATTAACCGGAGCCTCCCGTGGCAATCCTCAGTTACGAGATATGATGGCTTTGTTTGAAGCGCGATCGCTTTCACCTAAAGATTTAGGTCTTGGCACTCTTCAACTGATGCCCCAACTCAAATTTGAATAGTTGCAAAAATTCTCGCAATTTTCAATCTCTTTGATACAGATTTGACTGGAGAATTTGGCTAATACAACACGGCGGAAATAAACATATAGCCATTTTCAATCCGGTGAGGTACAAGTATGCAAATAGACCTAACCCCTTTGTGGAAACGGGAAGGGGGAAAATTCAAAGCCTCTCTCCTTTTAGAAGAGAAGTAATGATAGCATCTAAATATTTAGAGGTTCGTCAATAATTAAATGACCTAATTCAGCAATTGTGGCGTTTAGCTTGTAGGCTTGCATACTTTTGCTCCTTTTTGTTTCTAGGATAGAATACTGCGTAAATTAAGTCCTAGTTGGGTTTCGTCCCTCAACCCAACCTACATTCTATTTACCAGAATCGATATCTCGTAGAAAATTACCTAGAGAGAATTTATTAGTTCTTGAATCAACGATCGCAGTTATAAGTGAATGTCTTGTCGTCACCAACATTACAACATTAAGTCTTAACGCTATAACTTTAAGGCTTAACGTTACGACATTAAGGCTTGACTGGTCTAATCATGTTACTAAAGCTCGCACTCGTACTAGTTCTTTTGCTAGATTGCTTGTTCATTGTGCTTAACTAACAAGTCCTAAATTCATGAGCATTTGTTCTTTAGGGACAGTTCAAACTGCCTTGGTCACAAATTTTCATGCTCAAAAAGTTGCGCTGATTTGAAGCGCACCTTTTTGAGAGGACTTATTGATTGTTCAAAACCAACCACAGTTGCTCCTTGTGGGGTAATACCTCCTATTCGCCAGATGTATCCTTAAAGAAGCCGGGAATCTAAGTAGGCGCGATTTCCAGTATTATAATCACTGGTCTGTTCGCAACTCGTCGGGGCCAAAGACCTCGGATGTACCCCTATCTTAATATCCCCCAGCACCGCGATCGCCTTGACCCAAGATCCTGGCGGTTGAATTGGTACATTCTCGCTAGGATGAGGGACGGACATTGGATATACGCCAGAACCGCCTCTACGAGAGGCTGCCGCCAACCGGCAGCATGAACGCAGAGAAAGCGCAGAGAGAAGAAAAAGATGCTTAACTTAACTGTATTGCCTTATAAAAATACTCAGTCTGCTTTATCTAGTCGGCATAGTGATTTCCCAAATTCCTTGATTTCCACCATATTCCAGAACATAAATCTTATTGCCGATAATCTCACTGTCAATGGGATTACTAAAACCTTCAACAATACGGGTAGCGTTAAGTTTATAGTTTGTATTTCCTACTTTAGTTAAGTTTAAATGCAGTAAATCTTGGCCGGAATCTTTAAAAGGGCCTGCTAGTGTTTCGCCAGTAGGGTCGCCTGTTGTAAAACTCAGCATGAATCCATCTCTGTTGAATTCTGGACTCAGTACTCCTTGTGTATCAAAAACTAAGCCCAAAGGAGAACGGTGCGATGTAAAACTGCTAAAAGGTTGCCCAAGAACACTAGCGTCTTTAACTTTGCCATCTACAGGATCACGGAAATTGTCTGCGTCCGGCCCGAAATTAGGAATTGGTTCAATCAAGTTTCCAGTAGGCCGAGCAGGAAAGGTTGGATCGTTACGAAAGTAGCCCCTTTGGACGGCATTAAATTTGGGGCTTAACAAAAGGTCTTTGGCAGGATCATAATTGGGAAATTGTTGTGGGTTGTCTGTCCCGCCAATCCGCCAGGGAAAGCCGTAATTACCACCTCGACGGAGCCAATTTAATTCTTCTGACATGTCGCGATCGGGGCCATTTTCTGTGCCAAATAAATCCCCATTGGGTGCAAAGGCCATATCGAAAGTATTACGTATTCCTTCTGCAAAAATATAGCCAGCTGTCTTTAAAGTTGCTCGATTATTTGCAAGAAAAAGATTTTTGCCTTGACTAGGAAGACGGAGTATACAGGCGGTTAATCCTACTTCGCGAGTATCAGGATATAGCCCATTAGCAGACTGAACCTCACCATGATCGGTACGAGAACCGCTATTCACATAAATAAAGTTACCATTCGGGCTAACAACCACGCCGTTGAAGCGATGATCATAGGCTGTTCTGCTTTTGGGATAGCCTGCACTCTTAGCTAAGGTAGACCAGATGCGCTGTTCTGTACCCGACTTAATTTCGCCTTTAACAATAATTCCTTTGGTCTGGTTATTCACAAGGTCTGCATTGCCAACTAAATAAATTGTGCCGTTAGGTCCAATGGCCATACCTTGAGTCTCACCGACATTATGATTATTAGAGTTGTACACAAGTGTACTATTAGATGAGCCTAAATTGACTCGATAAATATCACCATTCTGTTTGAGGTAATAAAGAGTATTATTTCGTGGATCTTTTGCAATCCGAACAGAAGGAGAAACCGATAATGTATTCATAATATTGCGAATCTGAATATCAGGACGCAAAGCTTTAGGTGCAGCATTTACTCCAGTAGCGCCATATGTTAATAGAAATATTGTAAATAACAGCGTTTTCGCGGCGAAAAAGCAATTTTTGAGAGCTAACTTACCGATAAATCTGCGTTGCTCTTGGTTAGATGAGTTAATGTTATTCATTATTATGTTCATAAAATAATCAGATGATTTTTTTGCTAAATCTTCTTGAGAAAGGAAACAGTTTTAGAGATTATGGGGTGAAATGATCAATGGGTACTAGCTTATAAATATTCTGTTTTTAGGCAAGGTGGGCACAGAATTGTCTCCCTTTAACTAGCACTAAAAGTATACTTAAATCAGCTTTACAATGCAGTACTATCTTAAGTTGCCAAACTGATTTTTAGCGTATAAGGAGCAGGGTTACTATCACTAGAGCCAGAGAAAGTTCCGCCATTTTCAGGGAAGAAAGCATATTTACTCATTGATATTGAGTAAGTTCCAGCACCCAGTGAAGCGGTGATTAATGACCCAAAGTCAGTGCCACTATCGTCGTCACTTTGTAGTAAAATCCCAGTATTGTTAAACAGTCCAATAACTGTATCATCGGTTGTAGCCGCACTAATAGTGATAGTTCCTTGATTTGCTAAAGAGAATGTAAAAAAGTCGAAATCGGGATTGTCCTCCGGTTGAGCTGTTACTAACTCACCTGAAAGATTAACGTCTGAACCTGATGATAAAGGACCCAATCCTTGAGCGCTGGCTAGTGTATTGTTTGTAGCTTGTCCAACGTTTTCTTGCTCATAGAAAAGGAAATCGTCACTATCAAGTCTGAGGTTTACTACCCTCTGCACAATACCAATGATCTCGTTTGGCTCTGCTCCAGGTTTGTCTAAAAATATTTGTGTAGTGGTTCCAGCAGATTGCAAGCGGTAGTTTTTTGGGGAGCCTTTGAGTTCTATTCGATCTTCACTAGTGTTGAAGTCAGTAATAGTAGCCAAGTCCCCAAAACCAGCATTGGTAGTGTTTTTATCGTCGTAGTAGACATTTATAGCGTCCCCAAGGATAAATCTATCTAGCCCAACACCACCGATTAAGGTGTCAGTCTCTCCTAATCCAGGTGAGAGTGGACTACCGGGCCAAACACCGATGAGGATATCGTTTCCAGACCCCCCATTGAGTCTGTCATTGCCGGGCCCGCCCTGTAAACTATCATTACCGTCGTCACCATTGAGGGTATCATTGCCCAAATTACCATCTAGGGTGTCATTGCCTGCTCTGCCATTCAAAGTGTTGTTAACAGTATTACCAAAGACTATGTTATTAAAACTGTTACCTGTCCCGTTGATAGGGCTAGTTCCGGTCAGTATCAGGTTCTCCAGATTGGCACCTAGTGTGTAGGCAACAGAAGACCGGACGGTATCTGTGCCTGAATTAGTAGCCTCTGTAATGGTGTCGGTAGCACTGTCAATGGTGTAAGTGTCGTCGCCTACTCCCCCATTTAAGCTGTCGACACCCAAGCCGCCATTAAGTGTGTCATTGCCAAGACCACCGATTAAACTGTCGTTTCCCGTCCCGCCAAACAGATTATCATTACCATCTGCACCATTGAGGGTATCGTTACCAGACAAACTATTGGCATTACCACTATTAGCCCAACCATATATTGTGTCATCTCCCGAAGTCCCATTTCTTGTGTCAGGAGATGTAGTGCCGTAAATAACTGCCATATTATTTTTCTTGAATTTCTAATTAATGCCTAACTTCGGCCCCAGTCAAATAACTTTTTATAAGTTCAATGCAGATTATTTAAAACTTCGAGTTTAAATACAGGTGCATTTGTTAACCTAATTAATACCAATACTACTTAGAAAATATTAATTTTGATTTGGTTAATTGATTATGCAAATGCTAAGTAGGTTTGTAAAAAATCATTTATTTTAATTATTTTTCTACTTACTTGTAACTACTTAATTATCATTAACGCTTAGGGTTACGTCAACTTCTTTAGCAAATCTTAAAAATGTAAAATTTTTAATTTCTAACTTTATATGCTTTTTTTAAGTACTAAAGCTTATTTTGGCAAAGAATGCCCCAAAATGCATAGTGCTAAATTTAAGCTTAATTAACCTAATTAAATCAACAGTGCCGAGTGATTTTACACTGCTAACTAGTTTAAACTCCAGCAAATGAATCTAAATGTTAATTAATTTTTCTAGTTAATTAATCGTGCCTTAAAGCGTCAGGCATAATTGCCTCCTGAAGATTTACGCCGCTGAGGTTAGCTCCCCTAATATCGGCTCCTCTTAGGTTAGCTCCTCTAAGATTCGCCCCTGCCAAATTCGCGCCTCTAAGGTTAGTCCAACTCAAATCAGCTTGACTCAAATCAGCTTCACTTAAGTTAGCCCGGAAAAGGTAAGCACCACTAAGGTGAGCTTTGTTCAGATTAGCTTTGTACAGTTCAGTTTTATAAAGATAAGCCCCCAACACTTCCGCCTCGTACAAACTAGCTTCGCTGAGGTCAGCCGCAATCAAGTTAGCTTCAATCAGGTTGGCAAAGGAAAGATTAGTCCGAATTAGTTTTGCTGCACCTAAATCGGCATATCTTAGGTTAGCGCCTCTTAAGTCAGTTCCAATTAGATTAGCATGAGCGATCGCAGCGCCTCTAAGATTCGCTTCACTCAAGTCAGCACCAATCAAATTGGCATGACTCAAATCTGCTTGCGTAAGTATAGCACCACTCAAGTTAGCCACACTGAAGTTAGCATCACTCAAGTTAGCTTCAACGAGCAAGGCTTTGTAGAGGTTGGCACTACTGAGGTCAGCACCACTGAGGTTTGCTCGCACGAGTAAAGCATTACCTAAATCCACCTTTCTCAAATTTACCCGCTGGAGATTTGCGCCTCTGAGGTTATCCCCTTGCAGATTTGCGGCGCTGAGGTCTGGTTCAATCTGAGGATGTTTGTTTCTCCACTCAATCCATGTAACTGCACCTGCTTTGAGTAAAGTTAGATGCTCTCGATTTGCCATTTTCTCTCCTTTACTCCTTACGCATACCTAGAGGATTTGCCCGACCAGCTACACTTTCAATTGCCGTTAATGCTCCCGCCGCACCTGCTAGAATATCTCGTTCATGTCCACCTAAGTAAAGCCTTCCAAAGCTACCTACAGCTTGAACCTCAAGGATGTTTATCGATGCTGCTTTTTCAGCTTCATTTGCAGCCAGTGCGGCGTAAGCAGCAGGCTCTACTTCTAATACATACAGCGTTTGCCCTGCTAGTAGTAGCTGCCCCCGTCGCGTTCGATTAATAAGTTGTGTTTGGTAAGCATCGATGTTGCGGATAATTTGGCTAGAAACAACACGCGGTTTGAGACATTCGTCTTTTCGGACTCCCAATGCAGCCAAAATGGCTTGCCCAGCAGCTCGCGTTTCCCCTTGGGAGCTAGAATGAACTTCCAATAGTCCGTACAGTCGTTCAACTACCTGAACTCCCGGACGGACAGAAGCAGCTTTAAGGGCTACATCCGTAATTTTATTAATTTCGATACCAGGAGAGATTTCAATCCACAGTGATGTATCCCCTGGTAATGGTAAGAAGCCTTGGGCTACTGTTCCCATATATGCTGCATGTTGAGGTTGCAGGCTGTCGAGAAATACGAAACTGCGTAGTTCTATTCCCAAGATTTTGCTCTCCAGTCATAAGGGTAAAAGTTATCTATTGCAAGATATGAGCTACTAACTTGGGGCATTTTTGCCACAAGTGAAGGATGGAAAAACACAAAGTATAAAAATTTTGCTGTCGATAAATCTTACACCTAAGAAGTATTCTGGCAGGAAAAACCGCCTTGACAATTGTACAAGCTTTATTACACACAAATCACTGCCTGCAATGCCTAACTGGTCTTGATTTACTAAAGTTGGTGTTACTAAAAAGCATTTAGCTAAACTGAAGCGGAAAAAGTTCACTGGATTCGTAAAATAAGATTGTTTTTTCTCAGCGCTCTCTTTGCTTGGAACGCTGAGAAAGTAATTTATTGAACCACAGAGACGCAGAGGGCACAGAGAGAAGAGAGACAAAAGAGCTTTTTGGAGTCACCTTGAAAGGGTTGGGTAATCACAAACTCAGTGTCTTCACCTGAGATTGAGTGAATTGCGATCGCTCCATCATGCTTGCTTTTTTACCACAATTTGATGAGCGATGGCTGATGACATTTAGCTTGTTTACAACAAAAGTAACCTAAATGGTAACAGTAAGAGTGTTTTAATCTTTCAAAGTGCAGTGTCTTTAAAAAAATGATGGATACATTCAAATAGTCACATATCTTTGAAAATTCCCATTGCAAAAAAATCTTTTAAAGAATCCGAAAAGCAGCAACTTTGGTTTGGAAATTAATGATACACCTACCAAAATGAAACGCACTCATTGCTAAGTCATGGTAAAAGTTCTACTCTCTTTTCCGTATGCTTAACGCTCTTTCATAACAATCCCAACTCTTCTGGAAAGCCTAGCATGATGTTTAAGTTTTGGATTGCAGCTCCTGATGCGCCTTTGCCTAAGTTGTCGAGACGAGCAACTAGCAACGCTTCTTTGGTAGTGTCATTGGCGAATACAAAAACCTGAACAATATTGGTGCCGTTCATTGCGATCGCATCCAAAAATATTCCGTCTCGCAGCAGAGTAAAATCTTGGTATGGAGCAACCTGGACAAATTTTTCACTTTGGTAGTAGTTAACAATTGTTTGATGAATAACCTCACCTGATGGTGGATTATCCAAACTCCCCAGAGGCAAAGGCACCTGAACCAGCATTCCTTGTTCAAAATCCCCTACAGCCGGTACGAATAACGGCGGCGATGCTAACTCTGAGTAATAATGCATTTCCTTGACGTGCTTATGTCCAAACTGCAAACCGTAGATGCCATAAGGATAGAGTGACTCTGTTCCAGCTTCCTGTTCGTGGAAGGTGTGGTATTGTTTGATCAGATTCTTTCCGCCACCAGAATAACCTGACACTGCGTTAACGGTGATCGGAAAATTACTCTTTAAAAGTCCCTTGGCAATCAACGGACGGATACAGGCTAAAAATCCTGTGGGATAACAGCCTGGATTGCTGACAAACTGCGCGCTGGCAATTTTCTTTCGCTGTTCTGGATTTAGTTCAGGAAAACCATATACCCAGCCATTAGCTGTGCGATGGGCACTACTAGCATCAAGGATTTTAACCGTAGTACTACTTACTAAGCTAACAGCTTCGTGGGCTGCATCATCAGGTAGACAGAGAATAACAACATCGACGGCATTGATTAGTTTAGCTCGCTCACTTGCATCCTTACGTTTAGATGCCTCAATGCTAACTAACTCGATATCATCCCGTTGATTGAGACGTGAGTAAATTTGTAAACCTGTGGTTCCTGATTCGCCATCAATGAAAATCTTAGGTTTAGCAATCATGCGTTCAGCATCCTTAGATGTCAGTGGTATTTAAAACAGCTATCAGTTATCAAACTTTAAGATGGGAATTTACACTCCAAATCAAACTTACCACGCAATAGTTGTGGGTAACTCTGACTCGCAACTGTTTACACCTTCTGAAAGATTTTCAAAAAGGCTTGAAATGACTCTTGCCCTATGCAGAAAAAGGATGGCTTCAATCCCTTAATTTCTGGAGCGAGAAAAAAGAAGATAATTACCTATTAAAAAACTCCGCAGATTTAACACTGAGGAGTCACACTTTCTAAGCATACCTAAGTTTATACACCAGTATCTTATCGCTTTCTATGTTTTGCGATCGCTTGCATAAGTGCTGCGTCAACATTAAATCTCTCCTCTCTCACTTCTGAGAGGCTTTGATTCTTGCTACCCTTCCGCTGGCGCAGTCTCTCGTAGAAAAGGTAGGGGTTGGGGTTGGGTTTGAGGCAAAGTTACACACGGCATAGAATTTGTTCCAAGTTGTTGGAGCGTAAATTACCAAAAATATTGCAAACGCATAGTTTAGGCTTTTTTTATAAAAATATTCTCTAATGATAATTTAAGTGTCACATCTGGGAACTATCTATGGAAGCAACTCAGGTTTTTGTTCGGTACTTACCACTTAACTAAGCGCCTAAAAAAGAATATAAATCGGTTTAAAATGCTGCCCAAACTTTCTCAAATCACCAGTGAGTAAAAAAATAGAAAATCTAAAAGTATAAAGCTATGTAAATCTGCGTATGTGGGTGGTAATAAGCGCTATTTGCTTGGCGATGTCAAGCTCTCGCTCAATTAAGGTTTATCACGGTCATTCTCCTATTCTAGGGAAACACGATTCCGACAGAGTCTGACGAAGAAGGGCAATAAATTACAGAAGCATTTATCGCTCGTCAGACTAGGGGATTGATTCCTCACAGCGTTATTTTTCAAATTTTGAATTATCTGAATGTGGCTTGAAAAAAGCCAGATTTTGACGTGCAAAAAATTACTTATTTACATTTGCAATATCTATAAAAAATGCTTAATTCTCAAATTCCAAAAGACCTTCGCCATAACTTGACTGTCAATATTACTGAAAGTGCATTTTTTGGTTTGGCAACTGGTTTTGCCTCCTATATCACAATTATTCCTCTATTTGTTAGCGGTTTTACCCATTCTGCATTGCTCATCGGTTTGATCCCAGCTATTCCGCGTTTAGGCTGGCAACTACCTCAGCTATTAACAGCTGAAAAAATAGCTCGACTACAGTATTACAAACCAACTGTAATGTGGTTGACAATTCACCAGAGATTTCCTTTTTTCGGTTTAGCACTGGTTGCTTTGTTACAGCTACAACTCAATAGCCAAATTCTTTTATATCTAACATTTGCCATACTCATTTGGCAGGGACTAGGTGGCGGATTAAGTGCTACTGCTTGGCAAAGCATGGTTGGTAAAATTATTCCCCCCGGAAGGCTTGGTATTTTTTACGGTGCTTTATCGGCGGCTGCTAATCTGATGAGCATTTTTGGTGCTTTGATAGCTGGTTTACTGCTTAAGCAAATTGCCCAGCCATTTAACTTTGCTCTCTGTTTTTTGTGTGCTAGCGTTGCGATGGCTCTATCTTGGTTTTTTATGTCTAGAACGCGAGAGCCAGTAAGCAACTCATTATCTACCATTGGAACTAGAAGTGAATTTTGGGCCAGTCTTAGTGTGATTCTCCGGTGCGATAAGAATTTCCGTTGCTTTGTGATTACACGTATGCTTTCACAATTAGCATTAATGCCACTTCCCTTTTATACACTTTATGCCGTACACAAACATGGGATGGGAGAAGAATCTATTGGATTAATTACTGGTCTGCTGATGTTAACGCAAACTATTGCTGGATTGGTTTTGGGTTGGGTAGGCGATCGCTGGGGTAATAAGTTAGTTTTGGAGGCTGGTTCTATTATTTGTGCGTTCAGTTCGGTTCTAGCTGGGCTAGCACCCAATGTAAACTCTTTTTACTTGGTGTTTATAGGAGCGGGTATAGGTATGAGCGCTCTGCAAAATATTGCTGCGGTAATGACCTTAGAGTTTGGTAACCAGCGCCAACGACCAGCTTATATTGGTCTTGGCAATACTCTTGTCGCCCCTGCCACGATCCTGGCTCCCCTTTTAGGTGGATGGATAGTGGACAATATTGACTATAAAACTGCTTTCTTAGTAGCAGCTATAGGTGGATTAATTACAGCACTTGTTTTGCACTTAGGAGTAACCGATCCACGCTATCTGGAACAAAATTTTACTAACCATTCAGTTAAAGCCTTGCCTGAGCAGTAAGCATTTAGGGAACTCCGAAAAATAAATTATCCAATTTCTGAACTTCACTATGACTTTCCCTCCCCCCTGCACTTAAAGCGATAGGATATTTTTTTATTTACAATTCCCTTACTCCCCCCAAGCGAGAGTGCGTTTCACTGCCTTTTGCCAAGTAGCAAAGTTGGACAATGGGTGATCGCTCCTCGGCTCAAACACACGTTCAATTTGCCGTTGTTGCACGAGCGCTTCATAGTTCTCCCAAAATCCTATAGCTAAACCTGCTGCAAATGCTGCCCCCTGAACGGTCGTATCGCGCATTATCGGCCGTTCAACTGGAATACCTAATACATCAGCTTGGAACTGCATTAGAAAATTATTCTCGCAAGCACCACCATCTACGGTTAATCGACCAACTGGAGTACTGCTAGATGCATTAATTGCTTGCACCACTTCCACAACTTGATAAGCGATCGCTTCCAATACGGCGCGTACTAGATGCTCTGGTTGTACACTGGCGGTAATGCCGAAAAAGGCTCCCCTAGCACTCATATCCCAATAGGGTGCGCCTAGCCCACTAAATGCAGGCACAAAGTAGACTCCGCCATTATCTGTTACTTGATTTGCCATCGTTTCACTTTCAGCAGCAGTTTTAATCAGCTTCAGGCGATCGCGTAACCATTGAATACAAGCTCCACTAGTAAACATACTCCCTTCTAAGGCATAGCCTATATCTAAAGTTCCCCTGGAATTTGCTTGTGTCCATGCCACCGTGGATATAAGTTGATGGTGCGAACGCACAATTTGCTCGCCTGTGTGAGCTACTAAAAAGCTACCAGTTCCGTAAGTACATTTAATCAAACCGGGGCGATCGCAGCCATGACCTAATAGAGCAGCTTGTTGATCTCCCAAGATGGCAGTAATGGGAATTTCAGCGCCCAACAAAGTAGTATCAGTAACTCCAAATACTCCTAAACTAGGCTGAATGTGGGGCAAAATATGCGCCGGAATCTGAAATAGTTCCAGTAATTTCTCATCCCACTCACAGGTTTTGAGATTCATCAACATTGTCCGGCTGGCGTTGCTGTGGTCAGTAGCATGGACTTTCCCACCTGTGAGGTTCCACAGCACCCAGGTATCAATAGTACCTACTAAAATATTGTTCAGGTCAACATCTGGAAACTTGTCTAATAGCCACCTGAGCTTGGTAGCAGAAAAGTAGGCATCAATGATTAATCCGGTGCGATCGTAAATTTCATTAGCATAGCCTTGCTCTTGTAATTGGTGGCAAAGGGGAGCAGTGCGGCGATCTTGCCAGACAATCGCTCTATGGAGTGGTTTACCAGTGGTTTTGTCCCAAATCAAACAGGTTTCACGCTGTACAGTTAGCCCCAAGGCTGCGATCGCTGATTGAGCAATCTGGGCATTCTTAATGGCGGTTTGCATCACCCAAGACGTATCTTCCCAGATTTGTTGAGGATCATGTTCCAACCATCCGGGCTGAGGATAATACTGAGTTAGTTCTTTGTACGCCTGACCAACAATCTTGCCGTCTGCGTTAAACACAAAAGCGCGGTTGCCTGTCGTCCCTAAGTCCAGCGCTAAGATGTAGCTTGATGATGGAGTTGTGTTGCCAAGTGTGTGCATAGCTGCTTTGACATGCTGCGATCGCGATTTTAGCAATACACGTCAAATTTAGATATACATTATTTTGGGTACATTTTTGAATACTGCGATGCCTCTCTGCGAGATAAGAAGATAAGAATAAGGTCACATTTTCTCATGGGATACCCATAAGTAATTAATCAAAATCTCTTAATATCATGTGTTTATTTAAGTCAAAACTGATTTTACCTTCCTCTTGTAATTTTCCGAGCAATCGTGTAATTGTTACTCTGGTAGTGCAGCAAGCGCTAGCAATATCTTCGTGAGTAAAGCGAACATTTAGGCGAGTTCCCCCCGGCACACTTTCACCAACTTCCTGTTTCAAAAGTTGTAATAGATGGTGTAAGCGCTCTTGTACTCGTCGTCTTCCACAAATGACTAAAAAAGATTCTGTTTGCCGTAAGCGTTGATTAATTTTTGGTAAAAGGATATGGCTCAGGTTAGGGGAAGCAGCTATCTCTGCTGCGTAAATTGACACTAGTTCAACATCAGAGAGGGCTGTGGCTTGGTAAATGTTTAGAGATGTCAAACTAGAGCCAAAAACCATTCCTGCTGTTGCCAATCCTATTAAAACTTCTTCACCCGTTTCACAATAGGTACTAAGTTTGACCAAACCCTGACAAACATATAAAATTACTAATGGGTTAAGGAGGATAGTTTCTCCTTTAGAATATTTTTGCACGGGACGATCATGAGAGAAGTCGCTATCATTTTTGACTACTGCCGATTCTACTCGCTTCCGTTCACTAATATTGCGTAATACCCAGCGTAGAGAAGTTGCTTTACCCTGTGGATTGCGGGCAACTGCCACTGTCAAAGCTGCATCAAAGAAATCACCATGACGTTGTTGCAAACGTATCAATAGCTCTTTAACTCTATCTGATTGAGACAGTTGGATGAGTTCGCTACGAAGGTGCTGACGTTCTTCTAGAGGGACGAAGCTAATTATGGGTTTGCCCACCAACAATTGCTTTGAAACATTGAGCAATTTAGCTGCGGTAAAGTTAGCATCTTGAATGATTCCTTCTATATTAGTCACTAAATAGGCTTCAGGCGCAAACTCGAATAATTCTTGATAGTATTGGCGTTCTGTTTCTAAGCAATTCCGTGTTTGTATTAGTTCCTCATTTTGCTGATGGAGTTCTTCTGCTGCTAACTGCACTACCTTTGAGGTGTTATAAAGTTCCTTAAAAGCATGCGGCAGAAGATCCGGTGAAATCCAAGGTAATACGCTAGCAGTTTGGTATAAATCTGCTAAACGATTGTGCAATGTTTCTGAGTGTTGGATAAATTTTTCTATGTTCACCTTAAATTCCTGCTACTTACTTGCAGAGTTTAAGCAAAAAATCTACTAGGTAAATTACTGAATAATAATTGCAGCATTTCTTGCATTGCTAAGTTCTAATTTTAACTAAATATATACTGGAATTATTATTCAATAAAACCTATAAGAGTACGTTTATTCTAGATTTTGGACAATTTATTATGTCCCATAACGCTACACGTGGTCTAGTTTTGTAATTGACACGTATTGCATTTAACCTAGATGCTCAAAGCAGATTGAATCTAGGGAATTAGAGAGTGTATATTGCACTCAGATGCTTTTTGTAAAAAAGCCTACGGCATTTTACTAAATATTACTTCTACCTTCAGTGGGAAGATTCGGTAAACTCAACTAAATACGAATGCAAAATCCGCTAACCTCAAATTATGCTAATTTGTAACTTAACTTACAAATCAGTCACAATTATATCTGGCAGAGAAATTAGATAAAACACCTCAGTCAGAAAACCCTGGATCTAAACCTTAAACCCCTATTTTTGTTTAAATTACTTTGCCATTATCCCAATGAATGATTTAGCTGCTAATAATCATTGTTTCCATAATTACTTAGCATAACTTATAATTTTTTCCCTAACTTCCATCACAGGCATCAAGCTAATACTACCAAAGATATATAATATAAGTTAAGTTTTTTTGTGCTTATGAATACATATTATAGTAACAAAAATATCTCAACTTGTTGGAAAAGTCGGTAATCTGAGCTTTTCGATTTCCACAATAAATCCATTAAGTAACTATCTGGCATAAACAAGAATAAGACTAATGGATATTATAAGTTAAAAGCATTTGTATATAAAATCACATAATAAACTTAATAATTATTCGCCTCTTTAGTTAGAGGATAAATCAAGTAGTAAGCTGTTGTAATTTAAAAATGCGTAACAGCTTATCAACGCGCAAACTATAAGGAGTGATGGGTGAGATGTAAATACTATAGAATCTCATCTCGTCACTTCTTTTTACTTACGTCAGTTAACAGCGCTTTTAAATAATTGGACTATACAACTCCCTGTTCTCTGTCTCAGTTGTAGTTTAAATACCTGAAAACTGCTGTATCAACTTAACGGATGCCAGTATACTTGCTCATTGAGCGCGTTTATACTGTTTGCTTACCCTGTGTGAACCATTAATGAATTTGGCTAGCCTGCCTCCTTCAAGAAAGCCACTGTATAAAAATCACGTTTTATTAAAACTTTATATATTGTTGGTTGTAGTTCATTAAATATGCGATTTAGCGGATGATTTGCTGAAAATTAGTTTTTTCACAAAGTTCAGTGTAATTCCTCATTTAAGAATAAGACAAATACAACTAAATTATTAATAGTTGTGCTGGCTTAATTGATGAATAAACGTCAATTATTCCAAGTGGATCTATTTGCAGACTCTCTATAATATTGATTCCGTAATTATACAATAAACTTTTTCTTAAAAGGAGAGTAGAGTTTAGCTTCTCCTTACCTTCTGAAAAAGGTAGCTGAAGGAGTTAGCTTTCATGAGTGAATCAATGTACTAAGCTGCATTCAAATCCAAAGTATACGTTACTAGTCTATTCATCTGCAAATCGCTGTAATCAGGTTTTCTCTAACAGCGAGGTGATTTATCTTGGAAAATCAAGATTTTATTTCCAACTGAGAACGAATACAACTTCTTGAAGCTTTAAACACTTATTAACCAATTTGAAAAATTCCCATGCGACAATATATTTTTAATCTGCTCATACTGGCATTAGGAACAAGCTCGGCTTTCATCATTACTCCATCTCAAGCTGAAACTCCGGTAAAATCTAACAGCCAAAATCTTGATAATATTACTTCCATATCTTCAAGTTCACCTTCGGCTATCCAATTGAGCGATTTTGCCAATTCTACTAATAGCAAACCACCTATCCTCTCTGAGGCAGCCAATAATTCTTCTGGTGCTAATGCCAATTTAGCTGATAATGCCAATATAACTGCAACTAAGCCGCAGCCACGGGTTCCTATATTCAGCAGAATTTTTCCCACACCTTCGATGCAGCAATAATCACGGGCTAAATATTTAGTTTATTTGTTTGGGCTAATTAAAGATGTACATTGACATATAAGATACATCAGTAACTGGTAAAAATGCTACCACAGTGAGAGAGAAAAATTAGAATCTCTCTCACTGGTGTGGGTTGTTCTTGTTAAGTCAATATTGGACTCAACTGAGAACCTCTATCCTCTATATATATGAAGTATACTCTGATTTGCTTTATGCTTGCAGTTGACAGAGTAATAAACCAAACCATTGATTTGGATCTGTCCATACATGAAGAGGTGATAAACCCTGTGCAGCGAGTTGCTGCTTGAGAGTATTGAGGTCAAATTTGCGGGAAATTTCGGTGAGGATAGTCTCACCTAATGCAAAATTAACCTTGAGATTAAGAGCGCGTAATTCTACAATTTGCGATCGCAGGCTGCGTAAATGCATTTCTATTTGATGCTCACTTTCATTGTAAAACGCCCAGTGTTCAAACTGGGTAGTGTCAAAATTCCCCTCAAACCGTTGATTTAAATGCTCTAGCATATTGACGTTAAATGCTGCCGTCACTCCCTGACTGTCGCTATAAGCTGGTTCTAAAATCTGTTTTGGCTTTCGTAAATCTACTCCCAGCAAGAAATACTCACCTACTTGTAGGGCTTCTGTAATTTGAGAGAAGAAAACATCACACTCACTAGGTGTAAGATTACCTAAACTGCTACCAATAAAACAAACCATTCGGCTGGGTAATTGCGTCGGTAGGAGTTTTGCAAGGGCTAATTCATAGGTTCCCGCTAAAGCATAAACTTGCAGTGAGGGATAATCTCTTAATAACTGCTTGGCGCTACTTTCTAACATACCTGCACATACATCAATTGGTAGGTAGTGCAGGGGATAGCCTAGCTGCTGGTAGGCATTTAGTAAAATGCGGGTTTTGGTAGAACTGCCACTGCCAAGTTCTACTAATTCACAAGCGCCAGTTATCTCGGCAATTTCGCCAGCATACTGCTGTAAAATCGTTGTTTCTGTGCGTGTGAGATAATATTCTGGTAAATCACAGATTTGCTCAAATAGCTCAGAACCACGGTCATCATAAAAGTAACAGGGGGGTAGAGATTTAGATGTTTGAGTTAATCCCTTTACTACATCACTCCCAGTACTAGGTGCAATTATTTGAGTCGCAGCTAGCAAACGCTGTATCTGCAAGCGTTTTTCAACGCTGCTTTGAGAAGTAACGTTCCTATTGGCAGCTTTAGATATCGACATTAAACCTCCGTATGCTTGGCGTAATAGATTACCTGTGATGGGACCTTTACCCTAATTAGTGAAACATATAGCCATAGCTAATAAAATCATGCTTGAGCCATATTGCTCAAGTTCTAAAGTTATTTTTAGGGATTTAGCGATTTAAATGACAATATGCCCCAATTACCAGCCAACAGCGGCTTAAGTCAGGATGAGGCTAACTATAGAATGTGGCTTCATCCATATCTTGGAATAGCGCAAAATTTTTCGGGCAATATTCATAGAAGGTTTGAAAAATAAACTTTTCTACACTAAATTTGCTCAATTTGGATCTCACCGTCTGTTCCCACAGTAATGATGCTATTTTCTGGGAAAGCTATCCAATTACCTATAAATAGTGGTTCGGATGCGATAATTACAGATTTTGAAAAAGCCAGAGAATCTCGTATCCAATAAAGAGATGGAGCTGGGGAGATGGTAGCAAAGCGAGAAGCTATCAGGCGATGTCCGTCACTAAAGATTACATTAATTGAGGCTTCTACTTGATAGCGCTTTGCCATCTCTAAGAGTGTTAATAATGTGGTACGTAAAGCATACTCTAGAGGTCGATGTTTGTTAATTTTACTTTGTGAAAGTAACAATGCAAAAATGTGTTCTGAGTCAGTACTACCATTAATTTTTTCATAAAAATCTTGAGTTAAAGTGCTGCGGATTTTTCTGTGTAATGTTTTGCGAAAATTTTGGATTTTTCCATCATGAATAAATAGCTGTTGTTGATGCTTAAAGGGCTGACAATTAGCAAAATCTACGGCTTGTTCGGATGTAGCACTGCGGACATAAGCAAGTACACACTTTGATTCAATGTAACGGCTGAGACTGGGTAAGTTTATGTCATTCCAAATAGGTAGGGTATTTTTGTAGGTAAAGGGTTCGATATCTTTTTGGTTATGATACCAACCCACACCAAAACCATCTGCATTTACTACCCCAGAGGGCATTTCGTGGGGTTGATAACTCTGGACTATCAATGAGTGCTCTGGTTTATACAGAAGATGCTCTAAAGAAACAGGCAAACCGAGGTAAGCAAGTAAACGGGACATGATGAATATTCCACCTTTAATTAACACAATTATTAGGCAACAGCCTTACCCGCTTTTATTCGCCATCATTAGTGGCTCTCACTTATATGGATTTCCGTCACCTGATTCTGATTATGACTTGCGTGGGGTGCATATTTTACCAGTTGAAGAAGTGGTGGGATTAGAAACTGGGGATGAAACTATTGAAGTTTCAGAAGTTTGTGAATCTTTGGAAATTGATTTAGTAACTCAGGATGTCAAAAAATTCTTTTTAATGCTACTTAAAAAGAACGGTTACGTGTTAGAACAACTATATTCACCTTTAGTATTAACAACTTCACCAGAACATGAAGAATTAAAATTTATTGCCAAAGATTGCATTACTTGTCACCATTATTACCATTATATTGGTTTTGCGGCAACACAATGGAAACTTTTTAATAAAGAACAGACGTATCGGCTCAAGGCATTACTTTATGTTTATCGAGTTCTCTTGACTGGCATTCATCTGATGCAAACAGGTGTAGTTGAAGCTAATTTAATTAAGCTGGATGAGGTTTTTAATTTACCATATATTCATGATTTAATCGTTCAAAAGTTAGCAGGTACAGAAAGGTCTATTTTGTCAAATGCTAATCTAGCTTTTCATCAAATAGAATATGAACGTCTGCGTAATAAGTTGCATGAGGCATATAAATCTAGCCCATTACCCGAAACACCTTCGGCGAATGCGGCTTTGCATAATTTGCTAGTACGCCTGAGAGTTAATACTAATTTTATGTGAGGCTGCGTTTTATTCACGCAGTGGCACTAGTTTAGTTGTGTTTTTATTGGTAATAAGATTATAAATTCTGTACCTTGTTCAAATTCTGAGATTACTTCTATTTTACCGTTATGTTTGTCAATTATCTGATAACAAATACTTAAACCTAACCCAGTTCCTTTACCAACTGGTTTAGTTGTAAAAAAAGGATCAAACAGTTTATTTTTAATCTCTTGTCGAATTCCAGAGCCGTTATCTTTGATACCTATTTTAATGTAAACATCATCTATATTGAATGTATTTATAATAATTTTTTTATTTTTATCTAAATCAGCTTTGTGATCTAGCAAAGCATCTATGGCATTATTTAGAATATTCATAAATACCTGATTTAGTTGTGCTGGATAACACTCAACTAAGGGTAAAATTCTATAGTTTTTAATTACTTCAATTTCTGAGTGAAGTTTGTGATTCAGAATTAACAACGTATTCTCAATTCCTTCATGAATATCTACCTCTTTCATATCAGCTTCATCTAATCGGGAAAAGTTTCGCAAAGATAATACGATTTCTCGGATGCGCTGAGTTCCAGTTTTCATGGAAGAAAGCAAGAGTGGCAAATCTTTATGAATAAACTTTAAATCAATTTCTTCGATTTTTTCTTCAATCAACCAGATGGGATCTGGATATTCTTGCTGATATAAACTCACTAAATTAAGCAAGTCTTGAGTATAGTCACTGGCACATTGAATATTACCATAAATAAAATTAGCAGGATTGTTAATTTCATGAGCTATACCTGCTACCATCTGCCCAAGAGAAGACATTTTTTCTGTTTGAATTAATTGCCCTTGAGTTTCTTTTAAGTCTTGCAAGGTTTTTTGAAGTTCTTGGGTTCGTTCTTCTACCCGTTTTTCTAAACTTTGGCGAGCTAGTTCTAGTTCTTGGGTTCGTTCTTCTACCCGTTGCTCTAAACTTTGGCGAGCTAGTTCTAGTTCTTGGGTGTAATCTCCTACCCATTCCACCAATTGATTCAGAGAATTAGCTAATATCCCTACTTCATCGTTGCTGGTGACATTAGCTCTGAGTTGGAAATTGGATTCTTGTGTGATTTTTATAGCAACGTTAGTAACTATTTGTAGGGGACGAGCAATTAACTTACTGGTATATATTGCTAGTATAGCTGCGATCGCAGCTGATAACAGCATACTTCCAAGGATAACTTTAATTCGCAGTTTTTGTGCCCTATCAAAACTAGCATATGCTTGCTTTTCTTGAATTTCAGCATATCCAATTATCCGAATCAACTCGTCTGAAAGTTTCTCAAATTCAATCGAAATATTAACTTGTTTTTTGAAAAAAAATAATAGCTCTTGCTGATCAACTTTTGTTTTTTTTGCTAACAATTGGTTTTGTTCAATCTGCTGCCAAAAGCTTTTTACTATCAAAGTATAGACTTTTGTAGTTTTTTTATAATTATCCAATAAATTTAATAAGTCTGTATTCTTTACTTTTGAATCATGAGCATAAATATTTACAAAAGTTTCGATTCTTGACAATTGCTGCTCAACTTGACTAATCTCATCTAAAAATCTATTTTTTTCAAATTCTAACCAAATAGAACTTTCTAATACGGTAACTAACCTTTGTGGGTGTAGCCGCACTCTAGTTATTGCATTTTCTAAATCTTTTAATAGAGATTGTTGTTGATAAGATAAATTTAATTTTTTCTGAGCAATTGTTTCATAATGGTATGCAAGTAACAAACCGCAGGTTGTACCGATAAAAGTAATACTAACTGCCAAAGCATAGCCATAACTAATTTTTTTAGATATATTCCAATTATGACTTAAGTGACTAAGTAAGATAAAAATCCTTTTTAAATAGTGTTTTCCATTAGCTATCATTTATTTATCAACTATATTGTTATAAAAAACTTCCTTGCCCAATTTTTTGATAGACTTCACGAATCATATTATAATCAGCATCATTTGCTATAACTAATTTACTTCCTTTATATTTTTGGTTTGCTTTAGTAGCCACTAAACTTTTAATTAGTTTATCCTGATGGTTCATCATGCGCGATCGCATATCTACTATAAAGCTAGATGCCAACTGATTACTAGCAACAAATACATCATGAGGAAGTAATGGCCCTTTAAAAATTACAACAAAATCTTCTTCAGATAAGCCCTCAGACTCTAGAATATTTTTGTATCTGTCAGATGCAGTTGCCCAAGCATCTACCTCACCTTTTTTTAAAGCTTGTACTCCCTTATCATCTAACATGACAGTTTTGAAGTCAGTTGTTGGATCTAATCCAGCATCTATCAGTAGCTTTGTAGGAGCAAGATGTCCAGACGTGGAGCCAATTTTCCTCATGGCTATTGTTTTGCCTTTCAATTGAGCTAATAATTTAATTGGACTATCAGCACGAACTACAATAATCGAATGGTAGTTCGTGCGCTCAATAGCAATTATAGGAATAGCCTTTGCCCTAGAATTTAAAATCAAGTATTCTGAAGGCCCTGCAAATACAATATCCACTTCCCTAGATAACAGTGCTGGTGCTGCTGCTGTGGTATTCTCTACAGGAAAAAACTCAATTTTTATGCCTAATATCTCTTCTAATGTGGTGCGAAAAAGTTCATAATCTTCTTGTAAGCCTTTAATTCCAATAACGTCTGTAACTGCAAATTTGAGATTTTTGGGTGGAGCTATTGTCATCGGTTCTGAACTATTAGTAGGAGAATTTACTCCTGTCGTGCAGCCAGCAGCAAACACGAGCGAATACCAAAGCAAGTTACGCCGTTTCATAAGTGCAAACGATATTACAAATGTAAAATTTTTAGCTGCTATTTAGTAATATACTTATGCAGTTTATTGCTTCTTTATATTAATGACTTCTGTAAATTTACGTAAATAATTTTTATTTGTAAATCCTATTTGAAAATATTTTTATTGCTTTCAAGACTGACTTCCAATGAAAAAAATATCCAATTTGTAGGATGCTTTCGATAGAAGGAGGTAATACACAGTAATACGTGAAATAAAGATGGAGCATTACACTTCATTAACGTATCCTACAAATATCGGATAATTAATTTTTTGGTATTCCTTTAACTCTTAATTTCTAACTTCTTACAACTTTAAAGTCCAAGCGGCAAAAGCCAAAGTACCCCAACCAGCAAGAAAGGCTGCGCCGCCTAGCGGTGCGATCGCTCCTAAAGATTTAATACCGGTTAAGCTAAGGGCGTACAAGCTACCTGAGAAAATAGCAATGCCAATGACAAACAGCCATCCACTGGCGACAAGAGTAGGTTGAGGAATTTCGGTGCGACTAATTAGTATTGCTACTAGAAAAAGTGCCAGAGCATGATACATTTGGTAACGAGCGCCAGTTTCAAAAATTTCTAGCGATCGCTCACTAATTTTTTCCCGCAAGGCATGGGAACCAAAAGCACCAGCAGCAACTGACAAACCGCCTAAAATAGCAGCTACGCTCAAAAAAATCTGCGTCATTAGACCTAGCCGTAAGTTGATTATCAGTCATTAGTCATTGGTCATTAGTCATTAGTTAATAACAAAGGACAAAGACTAATGACAAATGACGATTAGACATCAAAATGATATGATACAGCCCCTTCTTCGTTCACCTTAAAGTTTGCATTGAAGTCTTTAGCTTTTTCATCTAAATATTGTCTGGCATCGGCTGCGGATAGTTGTGACTGCATTGCAAAGCCTAAAACAGTAACGCGGCCATGATTTTTTTGTAGCATCTCATAAAAAATCGATTGTAGGCGATCGCTAACTTGTTGATTAAGCGCTTTTTTCTCCTGTCGGCTTTGACGGTACAATCCCAATGCTAACCATGTACCCAATGTTAGAGTAGGAACACCAAAAATTAGACCACCAACAGCATTATCATCTTTATAAGTAGTACTTGGTGCAGTAAAATCATACTCATCTGTAGGTATTATGATGGCTTTACGTGTAGCACATTTTTCAAATACGGCTGTTACTGATAGAGTTACAAACATGAATCCGAGTGTCAATAGCCAACCAGCAGCCAATTTTTCAGCAGTTTTCATAGTTCCACTTCAGATTTTAACTTTGCTAGCGATTTTAACCTGACTTTCGTAAAGGTTCTAGTATATCAATCTATTACTGCAAATTTAATACATTTATTAGAATAGACTATGGTTCTGGCTACCGCATATACTTTGGACAGGAAGGGCCAACAATTATTATTTTTTGGTGTGGTGTCAACTTTCCAAGCCATCGAACCAATGCCAAAAGGCAGACTTACAGATACAGTCTCTAAGGAAACGCGATGCCTACGGCGGGCTACGCCTACGCGCATATTCATAGTAGCAAATTTAACTAATTTATTTGTGTATTGGATAGTAAATAATGTTACCAACCTAAAAGTTGTTCAGAATTGTTTGCTATAATTATCAATCTTTTACCTAAACTTTTATAGTAATATCTGGATATTTTCAACTAATTCAGATAAACTAATACATTTGTCCGTTGCATCACGCTTCTTTTGTATATGTCCAAAACTTACACCGTAGAAATTGATCACCAAGGCAAAATTCATACCTTGCAAGTTCCTGAAAATGAAACGATATTATCATCTGCCGATGCTGCTGGTTTAGAACTGCCGAGTTCTTGCAATGCAGGTGTCTGCACAACTTGCGCCGGTCAAATAAGCGACGGAACTGTGGATCAAACTGATGGTATGGGCGTTAGCCCAGATTTGCAAAAGCAAGGTTACGTATTGCTTTGTATTGCCAAACCCCTTTCTGATTTGAAAATTCAGACGGAAAAAGAAGATGAACTTTATCAGTTACAATTTGGCAAAGGCAAATAATCAATGAACAGTTATCAGTATATCGGATGATTATTCATAACTGAATAACTGTTCACAGAGATTACCAAACTTGATAAATTACACAAGTATTTCATTAAAGATGAAATCAGCTATTCTAGAAACTACAAATCAACAGGATTTACCAAAATGACAACTCATTTTATTACCGCAGAAATTGATTTACAAGAAACTCCCGCAGAGTTACTAGAAGTAATTGAAACAGAGTTGAAGAAACAAGGCGAACCTCTGCGTTGGGCAGTTACTTCTGTGGATGCTGACGAACAAAAAGCTACAGTTGAAGCTGTGGTAACTACAGTTAAGAGTTAAAAGTTAGGAGTTAGGAGTTAGGAGTTAGTATTTGATGGCTTGTGATTCATAACTCATAACTCATAACTCAGCACTCAGCACTCATAACTTAAGATGAATCGTCCATATACCGCTATTTTAATTGTACCGACAGGCGTTGGGGCTGCCATTGGGGGTTATGCAGGAGATGCTTTACCTGTTGCCAAAGTTATAGCACAGGTTTGCGATCGCCTAATTACTCACCCCAATGTCCTGAATGGCGCAAGTTTGTACTGGAATCTCCCTAATGCTTTCTATGTTGAAGGTTATGGGCTTGACAAATTCGCTTCTGGATGTTGGGGTTTGCGTCCAGTCCGCAACAACAAAGTGGGTTTGCTTTTAGACCAAGCTATTGAGCCAGAGTTACGGCTACGACATATACAAGCCGCCGATGCAGTCAGAGCAACTCTCGGATTGACTTTAACAGATTATGTAATTACTGATGCTCCATTAAATGTAGAATTACGCACTACAGCATCGGGAGCTAGTTGGGGGACAATTGGCAACCCAGATAGTCTATTACGGGCGGCCGAGATATTAATTAAAAAAGCGGGGGCAGAAGCGATCGCAGTTGTTGCCCGTTTCCCCGATGATATGGATGAGGAAGCAGTACAAAAATATCGCCAGGGTGAAGGCGTTGATTCTTTAGCGGGTGCAGAAGCCGTAATTAGCCATTTGTTAGTGCGAACCTTTCAAATTCCTTGCGCCCATTCTCCTGCCCTTTTGAACGAACCTCCGCAGCCTGATTTATCTCCCCGTTCCGCCGCCGAAGAATTAGGCTATACCTTTTTGCCCTGCGTGCTTGTAGGATTAAGTCGTGCCCCACAATTTATAATAGAGAGAGGAGCAATCGGATCACAGCAAGGAGATATTTGGGCAAATGAAGTGGATGCTGCGATCTTACCTGCAACTGCTTGTGGTAGCAGTGCCTTACTGAGTTTAAGCCAAATACAATGCCAAATAATTACAGTAGAAGAAAATAAAACTCTGATAAAAGTTCCTCCCCAACCCTTGGGGATCAAAACTATACAGGTAAACTCATATTTAGAAGCAGTGGGTGTATTGGTAGCACATAAAGCAGGCATCAATCCTTCCGCTCTCCGTCCCAAATTATTACCTTTGCAGTCAGTAGTTAGGAGGCAGGAGGCAGAGGATCACTGAGCGCAGCCGTAAAGCCTGTGCGGCATAGCTACGCTTTGGGCGCAGCCTCTTGTAGAAAAGTGAGGCAGTAGTTAGGAGTTATATCATGTCCGCCAAATTACCCATAATAAAAGAACCCCACCCCCAACCTCTCCCCGCAAGCGAGGAGGGTAGACAAAGCACAGCTTTGGCAGGATGGGGTTCTTCGGGTTTAAGGAATCCAGCGGACATAATAAGCTAATCGTCATTTAAATTGCACCATTTTCATGGTGATAAAAGCTGCAAACCCTTTCCCTTGCTCCCAGCAAGAACTGCCCCCCTGCGATCCGAATGTGCTTTCTTATATGCTTAACAGCTTATTACTCCCCCCTGCTCCCCCTGCTTCCCCTGCCCCTTCCCCTTAAAAATCCGTGATTGAACAACAAAAGAAAGAGCCACAAATTCCATACTTGACGCGCATCCAAATACTTGGGGCGATGGGAGCGACTGCAATTATTTTGTTGATAGTCGCCAAACTTTCCTTATACTTAGGCAACTTTTCTCTACTTTCTTGGAAGTTGAACCAAAGAGAGTTGCTGTTGGGTGTAGGGTTAGGATTCGCCATTACCGCCTTAAGTGGCGTAGCTTATCGCGTTTGGATTCCCTACCGTAAAAGTGCAGATTATTATTTAGAAATGGTACTGAAGCCCTTAGCTTTACCAGACTTAATTTGGCTGGGGTTACTACCAGGGTTGAGTGAAGAATTGTTATTTCGGGGCGTAATGCTGCCAGCATTAGGCTTGGATCATTTGGCTGTCATTGTATCAAGTCTTTGCTTTGGCATCTTGCATTTTAGCGGTTCTCAACAATGGCCTTATGTGATTTGGGCAACAATTGTGGGGATGATATTCGCATATAGTGCCCTGCTTACTGGCAACTTATTAGTGCCAATTGTCGCTCACATTATTACCAATTGGATTTCTAGCTATTTCTGGAAAATGTCGCAATTACGACAATTAAAAAATAAATTTTGAGCTTGTAGGAATTAGTACGTAGGCGTAGTCCGCACTTCTCTACAAACGCGAACAGCGTGTCTAAGACAGACGCTGCGCGAATGATTTGGCAGTCTTCCCTATGGGACGCTACGTGAACAATTAATGGTGAGTTCAGAGCTAACACAAATTGTCTTTAATTTTTAATTTTTAATTGGAGCGTACTCTTTCAGAGAAGCAAGCTACGCGCAGCGTCTCGTAGAGAAGCGACTTGACAAGCTCAGTACAAGTTAGTGACTACCACAGGCATCGCACACTATCAACCATAGAGTAAATTACATGGTTTAAGCGCTCTGGCTAGATGCTTTTCGTGCAACACTTGTAAAGTGTGTTATGTAATTGCAGCTACAGAGATTTTTAGTCAAGTAAGCTACAATAATATTCATCTAATACCAATTCACGAAAATTCTGATATATAAATTTCTTGTAGGGGCATGGCAATGCCTATTGGTGTCAACTTAAGCATGAAACTCCTTTAAACCTCTTTTCCAGCCTCTGGCTGTAAATGAGATAATTTCTAAAAGCATATTTTAGGCTGGTTTTACATTAAGTTGACACCAATGGATAATGGTACACCCCTATCGGCATATTTGTGTAATTACTAAACCGAAATTGTATAAAGCCCAACTCATTCTCGCACTTCCTGCTACGTGAACGTAAAAAAGCGAGTAATAAGCTTCTCTTTTGTCAAGAGGCTTAAAAGGCAACAAAAGCGTTGTGGGGCATGATGTAAAAGGTTAGTGCCTCAAAATACTCCCAAAAGCCAGTCCTTGTTTAATAAGTTTTGTGTAGAATCTTGGTGGTGAGGCTATTTACTTGATTCTCAATTGCAGCAATTCAGGTTTCATTTATGAATCAGTCTTTTTCTCAAAACCAAGCAAGACGAAATCGTCAACAAAGGCTGTGGCAACAAAAATGGAATTTAAAGACTAAAGCAGTTGTTTGGGCACTAAGTATCAGTATTCTGCCTGTGGTTGCAATTGGAACAGCTACTTACTACTACGGCATTAATTTAATCACCAAACAAATTCCGCAAGCCAGACTTGAGAGTGCGGAAAGTTCAATGGAAACTGAACTTGCTCTACAGAGACAATTGTCACTGTTGTTAAGTGGTATGGGAGTAACAGCGATTTTGGCAGCTGCGATCGCTGTTTTTGTGACTAATCGAGCTATGAGTCGAGTCAGCAAGGCTGCTGCAACTTCTAATCTTATCAAAAACAAGCTACGTCCAGACAGTGAGTTTACTCAATATTTCATCGCTAACGAAGATGAATTAGTGATGTTAGAGAGAAACATAAACTTATTCACAGAACTACTTTCAGTTTTGATAAAGGAAAAAGAAGCCGAAGCTGATTACTCTCAACTATTGATGAAAATTACCCGGTGGGTTCGAGAATCATTCAATGAAGAAGACGTTCTCAAAACTACCTCAGAAGAAATTCGTAAAGCTTTAAGCATTGATCGCATAACCATCTTTTGCTTCAACTCCAACTGTAATGGAACCTTTATCGCCGAATCAGTAGCACCTGGTTTACCTAAAACATTAGGAATTACAGTCTCTGACCCTGATTTTGAAGCTGGGTATATAGAAAAATACCAAAATGGTTGCATCCGTGCTATTGATAATATTTATCAAGCTGATCTTAGTGATGCTGATATTGACTTACTGGAGCAGTTTGCTGTCAAATCTAATTTAGTAGCACCTATTATTAAAGGCAAACAACTATTCGGTTTATTGATTGCACATCAGTGTTCTAGAATTCGCTTTTGGCAGCAGTCTGAGATTGATTTGTTCGCTCAGATAGCTATACAAGTAGGATTTGCTCTTGACTATACTAAGCTTCTAGAACAGGTTGATACGAAGGCAGATATAGCTGAGGTATTTATTGAAATTACCCGCAGCATTCGGCAATCGCTCAACGAAGAGGATGTCATCAAAACCACCGTAGAAGAGGTTCGCAAAGCACTAAGTACTGACCGCGTGTTGGTTTACAGCTTTAACGCTGATTGGTCTGGAACTGTGATTGCAGAATCAGTGGTTCCAGGTTATCCAAAAGTTTTGCGGTCTGAAATCCAAGACCCATGTTTTGCTCACGACTATGTAGAAAAGTATCAGTCTGGTCGCGTTCAAGCCACAAACAATATTTATGAAGCAGGTTTGCGGGATTGTCATATTAACCTGCTCGAATCCTTTGCTGTTAAAGCAAATTTGGTCGCACCCATTCTCAAAGATGAACAGTTGTTTGGCTTATTAGTTGCACATCAATGCTCCAGGCCCCGTGATTGGCAACAGTCTGAGATTGATTTATGTGCCCAAATAGCTATGGAAGTGGGATTTGCTCTCGACCATGCAAGGCTCGTGCAACGAATCGAGGCTGAAGGTGTGCAGAGTCAGTTGCTAGCGGATACTATCGGTAGCATTCGTCAATCGCTCAACGAAGAGGATGTCCTGAAAACGACTGTAGAAGAGGTTCGTAAAGTACTGAGTACTGACCGAGTGATGGTTTATAGCTTCAATGCTAATTACTCTGGAACTGTGATTGCCGAATCAGTTGTTCTCACCTACCCAAAAGTTCTGCGATCTGAAATCCAAGACCTATATTTTGGTCAAGGCTATGTAGAAGACTATCAGTCTGGTCGTGTTCTAGCAATAAACAACATTTATGAAGCGGGTTTGGCTGATTATCAGATTAGTTTACTCGAATCCTTTGCTGTAAAAGCAAATTTAGTAGCCCCCATTCTTAAAGATGAACAGCTATTTGGCTTATTAATTGCACATCAGTGTTCCAAACCTCGTGATTGGCAACAATCTGAGATTGATTTATTTGGCCAAATAGCGATGCAAGTGGGATTTGCTCTCGACCATGCAAGACTTCTGCAACGAATCGAAGCTGAAAGTAGGCGAAGTCAGTTACTGGTGGATATTACCCGCAGCATTCGCCAATCGCTTAACGAAGAGGATGTCATCAAAACCACTGTGGAAGAGGTTCGCAAAGCACTGAGTGTTGATCGAGTATTGGTTTATACCTTTTACGCTAATTGGTTCGGAATTATAATTGCTGAATCAGTAGTTCCAGGTTATCCCAAAGTTTTGCGGTCTAAAATTTACGACCCTTGTTTCACAGAAAACTATATAGAAAAGTATCAGTCTGGTCGTGTTCTAGCAACAAACAACATTTATGAGGCCGGTTTAGCTGATTGTCACATTAACCTGCTCGAATCCTTTGGTGTTAAAGCAAATTTAGTAGCACCCATTATCAAAGATGACCAGCTATTTGGTTTGTTAATTGCACATCAGTGTTCTGGTCCCCGTGATTGGCAACAGCCTGAGATTGATTTATTTACCCAGATAGCGATGCAAGTAGGATTTACTCTCGATCATGCAAGGCTCCTACAAGCGTATCAAACTACTGAAGCGAACTCTAGTGTATAGCTTTGTAGAAGAAGCAAGAAGAAGCAAGGGGCAGGGGGCAGGAAGCAGGGTGTAAGGGTAAGTAAAAGGCTTGATGCAGGTTCTTTTTCCCCTTTTCTCGCTGCCCCTACCCCTTGTCCTCTTTCTCCCTGCCCCCTGCTTCTTGTCCTCTTTTAACCCAAGTGTATTGGCTTTAGTATAGTTTTTGACGAAGAAGCTGCTAGAGCGATCGCTAATGGTAAAATTCGATGTTCCTGAATTTGAATCCGGGCATGGAGTGTTTCTGGTGTATCATCCGGCAATACTGGTACTGCGGCTTGCATCAATATTGGGCCACTGTCCATTTCTAAACAAGCTATATGCGCTGTACAACCAGTGATTTTTACGCCTGATGCTAAGGCTTGTTCAACAGCATGGATTCCCTTGAAACTAGGTAACAAACTAGGATGGATATTAATAATTTTATCAGGAAAGGCATCCATGAAAACTGATGTTAACAATCGCATCCAACCTGCCAAAATTACCCATTCCACATCGTAGTGCTGCAATGTCTGCACAATTTCCTCATCAAACTCTTCTCGACTTTTATAGTTGCGGTGATTCAATAAAACAGCTTCTACACCTCTATCGGCTGCTCTGACGGCTGCTTTAGCCGAGGGGTTATTGTAAATTAAAACTTGAATTTGGGCATTTAGCTGCCCATCTTGGATAGCTTGGGCAACTACATCAAAATTGCTGCCATTCCCAGAAGCCATAATTCCCAGTTTTAAAGGGGCGACTAGTTGACAATCGCTAATACTGGGAGAAACCAAGCTAGGGGTAGAATCAGGGCGGAGGGTCATAAACAGCTAAGAGGAAAAATTATAGATGCCAAAAAAATATACTAAATCGTGGTTGGATAATGATACAGTAGCTGCCTGGGTTTTTCTCACACCAGCATTAATTTTACTAAGCGTTTTTATAATTTGGCCGATCGCCTATTTGTTTTACCTCAGTTTCACTGCTGGTAGCTTTACTCTAAAAGGTACTTATTGGATAGGTTTAAAAAACTACTGGCGCTTGTTAGCCAACCATGATTTCTGGCAAGTTCTGGGTAACACCTTTTATTTTACGGTTGCCACCATCATTCCCAGTTTAGTTATTTCCTTGGGACTAGCAGTGCTATTAAACCGCTCTATTCCCTTGCGAGGAATGCTGCGAAGTGCTTATTTTCTGCCTTCAATTATCTCACTTGTGGCAGCCGGTTTGGGATTTCGCTGGCTGTTTCAAACATCAGGGCCAGTTAACGAACTTTTAGCTTTTTTTAGCATTCCAGACATACCCTGGCTAGGAAACACATTTTGGGCAATGCCAGTACTTATTTTAATGAGTATTTGGAAACAATTAGGTTTCAATATGGTGGTTTTTTTAGCAGGGTTGCAAGCAATTCCTCCCAGCCGTTATGAAGCAGCAGATTTAGATGGAGCAAATGCTTGGCAACAATTTTGGTATGTTACTTTGCCCGGATTGCGCCCTACTATGATATTTGCAATCATCACTACCGCGATTTTTACATTGCGGAGTTTTGAGCAAGTTTATGTGATCACTGGTGGTGGCCCACTAAATTCAACTAACTTGCTGGTTTACTATATTTACCAAGAGGCTTTTGCTCAATTTGATTTTGGTTATGCAGCAGCAGCAGCAACGGTGTTGCTAGCAGTGACGCTGGTATTAGTTTATTTTCAACTGCAAACTTGGGGAGAGGAGTAGGAGAGGCGGGGGGCAGGGGAGGCAGGGGGAGGAGGGGGGAATTTTGGAAGTTGCTGAATCATTGCTTAGGCAAATATGCAACACCGAGTTTACAAGTTTTACTTCTTATATAAGCTCCGGTATTCCCAAGGATTAATAAATTTAGTATCGCTCCAAATACCAAGGCGTTGTTCCTTGGCTTTAGCTTCGGCTTGTTGAACTAAGTCTTTGCTAGGACACTTGTTTAAATAAGGACGATAGACTTTTGCCAATCCTTCTTGCAACAATACCTGTTGTACAAATGTGCCATTTTTTAAACGAACTTCAGCAATTTTGCGTCCATAGCGATCGCTATCGGTAATATTCAAAGTCACGCGATCGCCTGCTTGTTGCACCAGTTCTTGCACCCGTTCTTGAGCTTTCACACCCCAATTAAATTGATTGCGATCGCTAGTGCGTTTACTCTGTTTTTCTTTGTTAGTATGAGCTATCTCTGGCGCATCTACACAGGCAAAGCGGACTGTAAGATTTTTGCCATTAGCATCTTTTACTACTAAAGTATCGCCATCACTGACTCGCTCAACTGGTTCTCCAGAAGTACCGATACGGTCGCAGCCAATCAAACCTAAAATTAGGATAGTTGCACAAAGCCAAAATCGCACTGGTTTAATTAATCTCTCCATCCAAAGTTACCTGCATTACCGCATTACCTATGTGGGATGATACTAGCAAAATGCAAAGATATATTTGTTAAGCTTCGACATACTGCCACAGGCAATTCCAAATGGTAAGAGCCTCTGGCGGCACACTATAGAAAATGCGGATTAGTATAAGAATTGTAACCTTCCAATTGTCGGCGGGAATTTTTGATGAACTTCTTGACTCACGTTCTGCATCTAGCTGGTTCAGGTGCTTTTGCCTATTACTCTGCTGCTCAAATTCGTGATTCTAAAACCCGCCCTAACATCCTTGCGGGGTTTCAGTTGGCCGAATCTGGTTCTGTGCCGTTTTTATCTGCACTTAGCGATCGCGCCGCAGCCGAAGGTGATACATGGCTAGCCGAAAAACTAGCAAAACATGCATCAGATGAAACTAGGCATGGTAAAATTTTTGCCCACGCCTTACAACAGTTGAATAAACAAGTTATAGATTTCAAGGCTCAACCCCAAACTACATCTACAAAAAAATCGCAACAGCGTAGTCCGTTTTTCGCAGCATTCTTTGAAGGCTATACCCAAGAACAGCTAAAACCGGCCGTCATTGACTGGGATGTGTTTATGGCTAGCACATACATTCTTGAGTTAGATGCTAGTAAAGACTTTGCGCGAATGGCGAAAGCATTACCTGATAACGAGTCAACCGCTCGTAACTTGAAGTTAGGAATGCTTTGTATTGCCCAGGATGAAACTGGACATGCTGCTTATCTCTACGAAGCAATGATGCGACGGATGTCTGCGACTGAAGTGCAAAAACTTGTAGATATGTGGCGAACCCGCAAGGTAAACGCCTTGTTGGCAATGGTTGGCGGTATTCTCCAGCGTAATGGTGAAACGCGATCGCTAGTCCAAGATAGTGCGCCCTCAGAAATCGATTCTGAGTTGGTAGCTACGTAATTATAGAGCAAGCCTGAAAAAGGAAAGATTAAGCCTCCCTTAAAAAGGGGGGTTGGGGGTATCTTCCGGGGCAAAATATCACTATCCCAAGTGTATTGAATTATAGATATCCTTGAGTATCTAATGTTAAAAACTAACTATGAAAGCTGAAGCAGAAAATAATCTCAGACTGACTTGTGAAGTAGAAACTACCCTAAAGGTGATTGGCGGACGCTGGAAAGTTTTGATTATTAGGGAATTAATGACTGGCGTTAAACGTTTTGGTGAGCTGCAACGGGCTTTACCTGGAGTTACGCAAAAGATGCTGACTCAGCAACTTAGAGAAATGGAGGAAGATGGCATTATTCATCGAGAAGTTTATCCTCAAATTCCGCCCAAGGTAGAATATTCCCTGACACCTTTAGGAGAAACTTTACAACCAATTCTTTATGCTATGCATGAATGGGCTGTGCAACATTTAGCTATAACAAATCACCATCAACATTAATTATAGTTGGATTGTACTACTCCCTTTTGCAATAGGATTATCTTGACTCTACTAAACTTGTTAAGACTTGATTTTGGATCATATCTACAACTTCTTGAAGTGTTTTTTCAGAAGTATTTATAATCGGAATATTTTTTAACTGTGCCTGTTGGTATAGGAATTAGCCCAGTTTTGCATATTTACTGTTAACTAAGTCTGGTTGCTGGCGATTGTTAATTAAGCGATCGCGCATTAATTTTAAGCCTCAGATGCATCTGATAAAAAAGAATGCTTGGGTGGTAAAGCAAGATGAGTCTTTCTTGCATCCAAATCAATACACTTGGTTTAAAGATTGTTTGTGCAGATTTTATCCGGTTTTATAGCAAAATAAAAATGCGTTTTTATTTTGATTTTATTCCTTATTTATTAATCATTATTTTTTAAATATTCAATCGCCGCCTCTAATTTTGAAGAGTAACTTTCAGCAAACCTTTCAAACCAAAGCCCTTCAGACGAAAGTGGATCTACTTTGGCTAACCATTCTTTTGCCTGTACTTTTAAAACCTCTAATTGTTTGGCTTTGAGTTGTTCTTGTCGAATTCGTTCCTGTTCTAATTCTTGCTGTCTTTTTAACTCAATAGCAGCATCCTCTTCTTCAAAATTAGCCTTAACTTCTGCCAAAAGATTATCCATCAAAGACGCAGACTTTGGCGATAATGGAATAAACGATTTGGCTGTGGCTGATTTTGACTGTTGCTGTTGTGGTTTTACTTCTTTATATTCGGTTTGGAGTTCAGCTAACAGCTTATCAATGGAATCCATTTTTGTAATTCCTAATAAATGGTCTAGCTAGTCATTAATGGCATTCAGTAGCACTTCCGATAGACTCAAATCTTCCATATCTTCCATAGTAATGGTGTCACAGATATCAAACTTAGCACCAGCACTTTGAAGTTCATCGTCTAAGACTTTGAGAAAGCGGGTAGCTTGTGGATCTGTGCCGACTTGAATGAAAGAAATAGCTAATTCTTCATCTCTATCGATACGGCGAGAAGCTTCAATAATTACCTTCATGACTGCTTTGCGATCGTCTGGTTCACCATCAGTAACCACTAAAATTGTTTCACCATTTGGCTTTGTTTGACCAGCAGCTTTGCGTTGTAAGTAATCATCAGTTGCGTGTTTTAACACACTTGCCAAATCAGTTGTACCAGAGGGATCATTTTCTCTGAAAATTTGTCCTACTATACTGGATGTCACATTTTCGTATCGCTTAAATTTACCAGAGAATAAATAAATAGTAATGCCATCTGGATCAAATTGCTCACACTTACTAGCTAAAGCTAAAGTAGATTCCTGTGCTGCAAACCATCTACTTCTACCACCTTTTTGATCTTGGGTTGCCATGCTGCCGCTTTTGTCAATAATCAAGGTATAGTCACGATTTTCTAGCATTATTCATTTCTCCGTTTAAGAGCCAATATTTATTAGACTTTGGGCTGATAGATGCATTAGTCAGTTATTGCGTTTGTTAATACATCTACAAGGCTCATTTCTTCTAAGTCGTCTAAAGTAACTGTGTCGCAAATATCAAATTTAGCGCCGACACTTTGCAACTGGTCATCCAAAGCTTTCAGGAACTTAGTTGCTTGGGCATCTGAACCTACTTGAATGATTGAAATTGCTAGTTCTTCATCACGTTCCATCTGGCGAGTCGCATGAATAATTACTTCAAACACAGCTTTGCGATCGTCTGGTTCACCGTCGGTGATGACTAAAATCGTCTCTCCGTTTGGCTTGGTTTTACCAGCAGCTTTGCGTTGAAAGTAGTTATTAAGCGCATCTTGAAGTACACTTGCTAAGTTTGTTGTCCCAGCAGGGTCATTTTCGAGAAATATCTGTGCGACTTTGGCTGAGGTGACATCATCGTAGCGTTTAAATCTACCAGAAAACACATAAACAGTGATGCCATCGGGGTCAAACTGTTCGGCCTTTCTTGCCAAAGCGAGAGTAGACTCTTGAGCAATTTCCCATCTACTTCTACCACCCACTTGGTCAGGTGTGGACATACTACCACTTTTGTCAATGATTAATGTGTAGTCGCGATCGCTCATCATAATATTCCTATGATTGTTACCCTGTGATTCTAGTCTAGTCTACGAATTTGACGATACAGCAAGCCTTTTAAGGTTTCGTATCAATTCTATTAGTCAAAAAAACTACGCCACAAATGATGAATGCGTTGGCGTAGCCCGCCGCAGGCATCGCCTACCCTCTTTCTTCCCGCAGAGAACAAAAAAACAACTATTTGACCCCTTCTTTACCACTAAAGGTCAACATAATTCATAATTATTTCGTTAGCTAAATACCTCCACTTCTTCAGGAACCTTCATTTGGTCGAGAATTTTCCAAATTTCCTGTAACATCGGCTCTAACCCGGTGCGGGTAACTGCTGAAATCACAAAAACTGGCGCATAGGAGAGATGATTAAGTTGAGTGGCTAACGCCTCCAAATCGACAGTTTCCCGATCAACTGCATCAATTTTGTTCAGCGCTAAAATTTGCGGGCGTTCTGCTAAACCCCGTCCATAAGCTTTTAATTCTTCTTTAATTGTGTTGTAGTCTCTAACCACATCATCACTAGTGGCATCAATCAAGTGAAGTAGCACTCGCGTACGCTCGATATGGCGCAGAAAGTCATGTCCTAGCCCAGCTCCATGAGCCGCGCCCTCAATTAGTCCGGGAATGTCAGCGAAAACAGTACCATCACCAGTAGGTTTCCGCACTACACCCAAATTCGGGATCAAGGTAGTGAAAGGGTAGTCTGCGATTTTGGGACGTGCAGCTGATAAAGATGAAATTAAAGTAGATTTACCAGCATTTGGTAAACCAATAATTCCAACTTCTGCCAAAAGTTTTAACTCCAGGCGCAGCTGCTTTATTTCCCCTGGTAATCCTGGGAGGGCGTATTCTGGAGCGCGGTTACGGTTACTCAAGAAATGCTGATTTCCTAGTCCGCCTTTACCACCTTGAGCAATCAACAAAGTCTGCTTTGGCTCAATTAAATCCCCCAGCACTTCGCCAGTTTCAGCATCATAAATGGTTGTACCACAGGGAACTTCGATAATTAAATCCTTTCCTGCTGCTCCAGTGCAGTTATTTGGCCCGCCACGAGTCCCTTTTTCTGCCTGAAATCGATGGTTATATCTGAAGTCCAACAAGGTTTGTAGGTTTTCATCGGCAACGAAAAATACCGAACCGCCTCTTCCCCCATTACCACCAGAAGGGCCACCAGTCGGCACATATTTCTCTCGCCGGAAGGCGACAATACCATCGCCGCCCTTACCAGCTTCAACTTCAATTTTTGCTTGGTCGATAAATTGCATATTTAAGTAATAGTGAGAAGTGAGGAGTTAGGAGTTAAAAATTATAGCTCCTCACTCTCCACTTTAACTAAATATATGGTGAAACATCTTCACCGCATTTATCTGCCAGATAAGAGAGAGCGCGGAAACGTAAGCCCACTAGTTGCTCATACAAGGGGTTAATTTTACACATCGGCGGTATGTGGACAATTTTGCGCCCAAATAGGGTGACATCCCGCTCAAAGGGACACTGGGAAGGAATCATTTTACACAAAAAGCGGGCTACTCTTGGGTCTTGGATATCTAGCCCATCCAGCCAGTCTCGTAGGGGATGTAGTGCATCAATTTGACGTTTTGTAAGTGCAGGGCTGGGAATAGTAGAGGTGGTAACTTGCTGTGGATGTTCTAGGGTGTGGCGAAGGGCTTCTAGTAAATCCTCTGGCTGTCCTAAGACTTGGCAGAACTGATGCAGAACCTGATCTTCGCTGGGAGAGTAAGTACCATCTGCGATCGCTACCATCACTGCTGTCCTTAAAAAATTTTCCGCAGCTGGCGTACCTTTACCCAAGACTGCGGCTAATTCTTCTGGCGTAATTACCTCTAGTGAATCCCATTTAATCTTAGGAGCTAATTCATTTTTGGTGATGCTGGCAATTAATTCTTGTTCTTGGGCATCAAAATTACCATCTGCCCAAGCAATGGTGAGCAGCCCACGCAACCAAGCGGCAATCTGTTCGTTGCTGTAGGGGGATTGAACGGTACTTGTCATAAACTCACGTCTCAAGCTTTCCTCAGTCACTACTAAGCTACCCTACCCAGCGACTATGAAGATAGTGGGGGCAATACAGAATAATCAAGAAAGTGCTTAGGCGTAGTCAGTCGTAGGTATCGCTGCCTTAAGAAATAAACCAGAGAAGTTTTCAAATCGCAATAGTCGGTCTTGGGGTAAAATCCATCTAAGAGTAGTCTTGAGAATTTTTTCTACTTATGCTGAAAAAGAATATTTAATCTTGATTGTGGAGATATTTATGAATAAAACCAAAGTTCACCTCAGCATCATTCAAGAAACACTACCAATTCACTCTAGGCTAAAGTTTGTGAGTTTCAGGCAGAGTATATCCAAATTTTTATAGTAGATCCTAAATCATCTGAGATGATTGCAGCATTCCCGCTTCTCCTGTAGGAGGCGCTACGCGTAGCTTGCTTCCCTGTAGGGGTACGGGTTGCCCTAGGCATCGATTACTAATTTGATTAATTTACTACTGCAAAATCTTCTCAGATAAGCTGTTATAAGTAATTATCGTCCACAACTGGTTACGCATCTACACAATTAAGGTATACATAATGTTTTTATTTGGCATTGAGCATGAAGTCGCTTTTCTAAATAAAGAAGGAAAGTTTGCTGATTTTTCCCACACCAAATTTGCTGATTTCAATCAAATTATTGAAAGACTACCTACATACCTTAGCGATTATCCTCAACTGCGCGTTGGGGACGCTGGTATCAAAGAGAAGAGATGGTATATTGAGGGATTTGAAAGATTTACAGATTCTGACAAACCGATTGATTGTCTACCCAAAGGCATCGAAATTAGAACAACTATACACTCTAATATCGAAACTGTTATTACCGAATTATCAGAAAGTTTTCGCCTGCTACGCGAGGTTGCTGCTGACTTCGGTTTCTCACCGAGTTTAACCAGTTTTAATCCTTACAACACTATTTTTGAGCCTCAACCTTCATTAAATGATTATGAAATAATACGAAGACAAGCTTCCCCTGAAAAACAAACTGCCCACATTCCCATGCTTACTTATGGCCCGGATTTAAATATTTCAGTGGCAGATTTTTCTATTGAACGTGTGATTGATATAGGTAAAAAGTTAACTTTTTACAGTCCTTATATCGTACCTTTTAGTTATAGTTCCCCTTTTTATAAAGGAGGTTTATGGGATGGGTTATCAGTAAGGACATTTGTGAGAACAGGGAAAAGACCAGCTGCCCTAGTTTTTGTTCAAAAACAAGAACAATTGATTGATAGCACACCTTCCTTAACAAAAATTGCCCGCATTCCGGCGGAAGTGGGACGCATTGAATTTAAAGCTTGTGATAGCTGTGATGACTTTTCTATCTATGCAGCTTTGCTAACATTATTGAAAGGTTTGGTGTTAGATGAAACTTTGCTGGGTAGAGCAACTGTACCCGATGCAATGTTACACCAAGTTTCTGCAAAAGAAGGGTTTGACAATGAGGATATTTTTGGTAATGCGACAAAAGTTTTGCAAGCAGCCGAAATTGCTTTAGGAGATGACCCAGATGTTAATTATTTAACACCTTTAAAAGTAATGCTGACGAAGCGAAAAACAAGATCCCATGAATTAATAGAAATGTTCCATCGCCTAAGTTCCATAGAAGAAGTAATAAGACAGACTTATCAAGCTTAAAATAAATTGGCAATGAGGACTCTTAAGGGATGTTTAAAAAGTTATTCAGGTTGTCTGCACTTGGTAAAAGTTGCGTCAAGGGCAGTGGCAATTTTTACAAAACCTCACTTGTAAGCGGAATATAATGCATATGTGGGCTACACCTGTGCTGATTGCTTCACATTTTATAACAGGCATTGGCTCTCCTTGTCTCAAAAGGTCAATTTCTACCAAATTGGTTGCAGAAACCAAACTATATTTATTAAGTCGATATACCTGGAGACTGATTTTATTATAACTAAAGATATAGTAAATTTCATTCTAGAGATTGATGCATGCGTTAGCATTTTCAAAGTACAAGTAGAAACAGGGAACCTTGAAAGAAGATTGTCGATATAAAAACGTAATGATTTTGCTAAAGAATTAAGGTGGTATTTGCTTATTATCCCTTAACTAGTTTAATGCAGAAATCCTAAGACAATTTCTTCGTCAGGTTCGCTTAGAAAGAACTTTCAGATTGAAGGGTAGCTGGCTATTTTTATTATTGCTCTTTACTAAGTAAAATGCGATCTGCCGCTATTTGAGTGAAAGTTCTGCGTTGTTAAAGCTGTTATCGAGGATTTCAAATGAAAATTATTGCTTCTGTCTTAAGTCCAGTACGCTTCCTAGTTGTGGCTTTTACTTGCGCCTTACTATTATTATCTAGTGCTTTTCCTGCTTTTGCGATCGATAGTTACCAAAGTGACCCTACCGAAGCTACTACACAACTGCTTGACATTCAAGCCAAAACTGATGAAGCCGGTAAAGCACCACCAATAGGATTGAGAAAGACTCAAAAGGAAACTAACGAAGGACTTAATGAAGTTCAGGGAGCTGCTGATATTGACAAGCAGAAGCGTCCAGAAAATTCCCAGAGTTCAACCTCAGTGGAAGAAAATATAAAGAATGTGTTGGAGAAGGTTACAGGTAAGAACTAAATTAATAGTTCTGGCAAATTTTTTGTAATAATGGGTGATTGCCTAAAAGCAATCACCCATTACTAATTAGTACTGTTAACCTGGCAATTACAATTTAATTATAAAAATATATTCACTTTGAGCATCTATAGTGAAACTGGGTTTGCATAGTTTTAATTAAATATATTTTTTAAATTAATAATTATATTTAGAATATCTTATTATTGTAGCTAAAAATGGTAGCCAAAAAAATAAATGAAGTTCGCTAACTGCTAGAATATTGGCTTAATACTACCTATTAAGGCATAGAAATAGGAAGGAATGCAGTAATTAATTTCAGCCGACAATGTTACCTTTGGTTGATGTGGAATCTGTCTGAAATTTGAGAAATTAGTGAATAAGTTTGCTTAGGGATGGAAAACAATGCGTTCGATAAACATTGGTTTGACTGAAGAACAGCGTCAAGGTGTAATTAATCTGTTAAACCAAGATTTGGCAGATGCCTATCTACTGTTGGTGAAAACCAAAAAGTATCACTGGGATGTCGTTGGGCCTCAGTTCCGCTCTTTGCACCAGCTTTGGGAAGAACACTACCAAACGCTGACTCTAAATATTGATGCTTTGGCAGAACGGGTTCGTGCTTTGGGCGGTTACCCAGTTGGGTCAATGGAAGGATTTCTCAAGATTGCTAGCCTCAAAGAACATGCTGGTAATGTCCCCACAGCAACGGGGATGGTATCTAATCTAGTGAATGATCACGAGCAGGTTATTCGTAACTTAAGAGATCATGTGGATCAGTCTGGTGATCAGTTCCACGATCAAGGAACTGCTGACTTTTTGACTGGATTGATGGAACAGCATGAGGAAATGGCTTGGATGTTGCGTTCATTTATTGAAGGCGAGGCATTGGGTCCAGATGGTAGACAGCCAACAGAAGGGGCTAAGACTCCTGTAGGTGTATAGCTCATAACGTCTGAATAGAGGGTGGTTGTTTGTGAAACCGATTAGAAGGAGGATTGATTCTTCCTTCTAAATGGCGTGAAAGAATTTATCTATCTGCATCTACCTATTCAGCTGATTGCAAAAATAACATAATACAAACGAAACAAGGAGTTTTTAAGTGCCAGAAGTATATAAAGCAGAACGGACTATCTCTAGTGTATTTAAAGATCAGAAGCAAATTGATGATGTGATTCGACGTTTATTAGACAGGGGTGTACCTAGAGATCATATTTCGGTCATGGGTAGAAATTTCCAGTCCGAAACCAGAATCGCTGGCTTTATTAGTAAGAAGGATGTGATTCTGGGAGGTTTGAGAACAGGAGCAGTTTTTGGTTCCTTGTTTGGTTCCTTTCTCAGCTTGCTCACGGGTGTAGGCGTACTGTTTATTCCCTTTGTTGGCCCAATCGTGGCAGCCGGGCCTATTGGTGCAGTGCTGTTGGGGGCTGCTAGTGGAGCGATCGCAGGTAGTGCAGGTGCTGGTCTAGTATCGGTTCTAACTACCTTGGGGATGCCAGAAGAGAAAGCTGCTATCTACCAAACCCGCTTACAAGCTGGTGAATTTTTAGTGATGGCAGAAGTTCCGAGCGATCGCACTGGCGAATTTCAATTGTTGCTCGAAAGCACTGGTGGCGAAGAAATTCACACAATTGAAAAAACCTTTGCTCGTCCTTGTCCTGGACAGTGCAACAGCCCACAAGATTTGTCTCCTGAAGTTCGCGCTCATCTTTCCGATGAAGCTCAACGCACATTCATTGAGCGCTATAACACTGTACTCAATGAGAAAAATGACGAGTTCACTGCTGAACAAGCCGCTTGGGAGTCTGTTCATCAGCAATATGATGAAGATGAAAACGGCGTTTGGTCAAAAGCTAAAGTCAAAGCTTAAAGATTTTCAAAAAATAGATTATCCAATTTTAGAAGCTGGATAATCCTACTAGTACAAGACGGCGGAAATAAGCAGACCATTGAAAAGTCCTAAACAGCTTATTCCATAATATTTTTGAATTTTGACTTCTGCCTTGCAGTACTAGGCTTTACTTAAGGGCGGGTGAGATGCCCGTCTTAAAAACATTTGTGTTAGTCCGCGTTTATAGCGGTTCCTGCATAGGTAAGGTACAGAAAAATTAATTAACCACAGATCAATACAGATACTTATAGGGACACGGCATTGCCGTGTCCCTACCCGTAATACCAATTCACGAAAATCCTGATACATATAGATTTCTCGTGAGGGCATGGCATTGCCATGCCCCTACCAACGTATTTGTATCGTCATGAAAGTGAAATGGTATAAGAATCACTATATCTACGTTTTAAAATCTTCATTAGGGCAATTTATAGCTACTAACACGCAGATTTAACTGACCTTGACGCGGGTTCTGGGTGAATATAAATGCACCTTCTTCACTTTCACCACTAGATAAAAAGTCGATCTGTTGCTCTCCTGTTTCTGTAACTTTGCCGTTAATTAGTAACTCAGCCATAATTTGAACTGACTCGGCTGTGTCTCCTCCATCATTCTCGACTTCAAAGGGAACATAAAATTGACCATCAACTTCCCGAATTGTTTGTTTTTTAGTGACAGAAAGGATGGGAGGTTGATTCTTTTCGTTCAGCCAAGTGTAGCCTACCAGACTCACAATGATTGCTAAGATAAGTAAGGCGATGCTGAATGTTACCCACTCAGCTATTGAGCGTGGTGGTTGTTCTGTTTTATTCATATTGCTAACCTTCCGGCTGCACCGCCAATAGTTGCAGGTAAACCCAGCATCAAGGTGTGATCTAACCACATTGTCCAAGGGTCACTAAAAGTTAACTTTTGAAAGAACCACAGCATAAAAGCGGTTGCTAGCAGTGATACTAAGTAGGACATAATGGTTTCGCTCGATGGTCTTTGGAAAAGTCCTTTTTGCTGTCTTCGCTTTTGTTGGTCAGAAAAGCCTGCCTGAAATACAATGCCATAAGAAATTAGCAAAGATGTAGCGATCATTGCCAACTGCCAAGGTGGCGAGGCTGCGGCCGCAAGCATGGGAATTTCATCTGTCGGAGCAATGTTAAATGCAATTATGGTTGCACCAATCAGGGTTCCACTTATATCGGCAAAGGTGGCGTGTAACTCAACATTTTTGTTCTTGGTTGTACTGTTTACCGGATCGTTTGCTTGTCCTTCTGCATTGCTGTTGCCATTATCTCCCAAAAGCTGGTTAGCTAATGCTACACCGAGAGCGAAGGGTACACTTTCAAAGATGATTTTACCTAAAGATTCCTTTAGGGAAGTTTCTGGTGTCAATTCTCGCAACAGTAGCAGCATGAAAGCAGAGCAAGCTAATCCGATCGCGATCGCTTCTACGGTATCGATTGCCGCTTGATGAGTTCGCCCGGTATATCTGCGTTTCCGAAAGCCTTCTATTTGATTGAGTAAGTAAACTACAATAAACATGAATGCGATCGCTATCATCATCAGTTGTGGTTTTGCCAACGATCCAATCCACCAAACCTCCATTGTGTACAGTAAGGGTATACCAAATAAAAATCCTCCACAAGCGCCCCGAATAATGTCATTAATTTCACTCCTCCATACATTTTTTTGATGTTTTCTTGCCACTCCTTTACTTCCCTTTTGTTGAAAATTGCTTTGACTTATACTAATTCTCCATGAAAATGCATATTGCAGTCCTAAATCCTTCCTGAAAAGTTAGATCCCCGACTTCTCAAAGAAATCAGGGATCTCGACACTGCGAATTTTCACAAATCAGATAGGATTGCTATATACTCATATTTTTTAGGTTGTGCTTACCCTGGTAGCACCTCATACATATCTTAAGATAATATAATTTACCAAATTATTCTATCTGTTGATGGAAGTCAAAAATAATACGCTATTGTTAGTTTATGTAATAGCTTAATCAAGTATAAGCTGGAAATAAAACCATGAGCGCTGAAAAAAGAGTAGAAGCTACTGCAAAAAATATTGAAGGGAAAATTCAAGAGGTTGTGGGTGAAATAACGGGTAATCCACAAGATAAAGCTGAAGGACAAACAAAGCAAGCCCAAGCCCAAGCTACTCACACCGTAGAAAACATTAAAGACGAACTTAAGAAAGCTTTAGACTAATTTAGTTTTTGCATTGCAAATAGCAATACTAATGATGATTTATTACTGATAGTCTAAAATTAATTACTCCACTAACTTTTAGAAAGTGGAGTTTTTCTGTTATTAGCGTAAAATTTGAAAGGGTAATTACTAACAAACTGGTTGTTACCATGATTTTCCTAGCAATTTGATTCACCTAAGAACTGGCACGATTAGCTAATAAGTTCCAGATAAAGATAGCAATTATCGCCCCAATGATGGCAATAATTACACCAGGAATACTCAGGGTTGCAGCAGTTAATTGAAATCTTCCTGTCTCAAAAAGAGTAACTAAAACCCCCCCAATCACAGCACCTATAATACCTAAAACCATCGTTGAAACAATTCCACCACCCTGACGACCGGGATAAATAGCTTTTGCGATCGCTCCAGCAATTAAACCTAGAATGATCCAAGCAATAATGTTCAGCATAATGTCATCTATTAAAAAACTTAATAACTAGCTTAGAAATTACAATAGTGTTTTCCTTCTACCCAAAGATATAAGTAATAAACTTAAATAAAATTAATAAGCTGTCGCCTATCTAACTTGCACATTTTTTTGTGCTGAGTGCTAACTGTTAACAGTCAACAGTCAACAGTCAGCAGTCAACGAACCTCATAAGTTATTGTGTAATTTAAAGGCGTATGCCAATTATGATTGCACCTTTGTGATCAATAGCTTGCAAGTCTTGGCTACACGGATACAACCGCACTAGCGGCTTCTCTTGAAGTGCATTTAAGATAGGAAAATATCAATAATCATTGGGAGGAATCAATCGTCATGACTGTTATTGTTGCTAAGTGGACGATTGACGAATATCACCGCATGATTGATGCTGGCATTTTGAGCGATCGCAAAGTTGAACTACTTAAAGGAGAAATCGTCGAAATGTCGCCGGAAGGGGAACCCCATGCTTATTGTAGCGATGAAGCTGGTGAGTATCTAGCAAAGTTATTGGCTGAACGCGCCAAAATTCGCCAAGCCAAGCCTATCACCTTACCTAACAACTCGGAACCAGAACCAGATATTGCCATTGTCCAACGTTTAGGACGCGAGTATCGAGAGCATCATCCTTATCCAGAAAATATTTTCTGGTTGATTGAGTATGCTAACTCAAGTTTAGAAAAAGATTTAGAGACAAAAAGTAAAATCTACGCAGAAGCAAATATTTTAGAGTATTGGGTTGTAAATCTCAAAAAGCTACACTTAGTAGTGTTTAGAGAAATTTTAGACGGAGAGTATGCGACAAAATTGACATTCATTGCGGGAACAATTCAACCGCTAGCATTTCCAGATATTTCTGTTGCGGTGGAACAGATTATTAACAGTTAAGGTAATTTAAATAAAAACTTATATAGCGGTTCTCGTTTACATGAGGTACATCCGTAAGGGCACGGCACTGACCATGCCCCTACACCTTGCAATATAATCTTATACCGCATCTGAATGGGAACCGCTATAATCCAATAAAAAATTTTAATTTAATGTGAGTTAGACAAACCTCTCCCTTTTTGTCCAAGTTTGTTCCTCTCTAGGTCAAACACATCTAATTTTATAACTAGACTTGAGCCTAACAACAAATTAATTTCTCTGTGCGTAGTTGTACGCTAAGGCGACATCTCTATCAGATTTGATTGCAGAACACTCTTCATAATAAATCCCAAACTAGATTATCAGTCTGCTTTTACTTTTTTTATAAACACTTACTTGTATGTAAAAATTTATGAATTATTAAATTAATATCCGTTGATTCCTGTAGATTTATGATTATTGAATGGCTAGTCAAAGTAACTATTTAGTCCTTAAAGCCGGAGGGCAAATGATTAAAAGTTTATATACTGTATGGTTGTTCGGTGTAGCTTTAACATTAATCGGTTTTGGGTCTAGCACCACAAAGGCGATCGCACAAACCAGTTATCCATTTCAAGCTACCTACAACTCAGAAATTACCAATAAAGAAACAAACATACCGTTGGTTTTAGATACAACTGTCATCGGCGAAACTCTTGATGCACCATATGGTTTAACTGATCTGATAATCAGGAACTATAGTCAGGTTGATCCTAATACTGGTGTAGTTACATACAATTCCGATCCAGCAACGTTTGGTTTACAAAACGTACCATTTGGGACTCTTACTTTGTCTGGTCAGGGAAATGATAAACTGTTTGGAACTAATAGAGGTACTGCTTCACTTGAGAGTGGTTTTGGTACAATCAGTATCACTGGTGGTGAAGGTAGATTTAGAGGTGCTACTGGCACCTTGGATGTATTCCAGACTATTACATCTAATCCAGATCCAACTGGGCTAACTGCACCTATAATATCGCCGGCAACATTAAGTGGCTCGTTTCTGGTATCCCAAGCAGTTCCGGAACCGAAAACTGACGCAATGCTAGTCGGGATAGGTCTAATTGGAGGCTGTTTGATGCTGCGCCGACACCGCCGATCTTCTACTGTGTAGAAGTAAAGTATATTAATCAGATTCGTTAAGAGACTTCCGACAGAAATTAGATTAAAGATGTCTCACCGAAAACATCAAATTCCATGACTTTTACCAATTACCCAATTACGCCGAAAAAATCGGGCTAAAGCTGATTCTTCTAAAGATAAATAAATTGGTCGTCCGTGGGGACAGGTGCGAGGGTTGCGAGTGCGTTGCCAATTATCTAAAAGTGTCTGCATTTCTTGCTGATTCATAGGTGTACCATTGCGAATGGCACTGCGACAGGCGACGGCTACTTGGGCTGTTTGTAAATCGCCTCCCCAACTAAGTTCTAAAATTGCTTCTGCACAGTCGTCTCGCTGTTGCAAAGGTGCAGGTATGTTTCGCACTGCCCAAAGTTGTTCGCCAAAGGGGTCTATTTCTAAACCGATGCGTTGCAGTTGCGATACTTGCGCTGGCGATAATTGATAAAGAATAATTGGCGGTTCGACGGGAATAAGTTGCCAATCATCACACAATTGCTCATACAAAACTCGCTCGTGGGCAATGTGCTGTTCTACTAACCACATACCACCTGAATGTTCGGCCACAATATAGGTATTGCTAACTTGAGCAACAGCTTTTAAGGAGTTAGGAGTTTTGGGATTTTCGTTAGGATTTTGAGGATTGAAATTGTAGCCGCCTTTTGCTTCTGCAACTTTGAGTAGTTTACTAACTCGTGTTGTGTGAACAGCTTCTTTAAGATTGTTAGAAGAGATGCTGAGTGCTTGGTTAATTGCTTGGGTAATTTGCTCTTGCCAATAAATGATTTCGTTGAGATAAATTTCTGTTTTTGCTGGATTGCGATTCCAGTTAATTTGATCAGGGGAAATGGCAAGATGTAAGAAACAAATTGGATAGCGATCGCGTGGTAATGTTCTGTGAAATGCTGATAATATTGTTTGCTCTAATTCCGGTGTCTTAACCATCCGTCCGTTAATGGCTACACGCACCCAATCTGGACGATGACGATGGCAGCGATCGGGTAATCCTACCACTAAATTAAGTGCTGAGTGGGGAGTGGGGAGTAGGGAGTGGGGAGTGGGGAGTGGGGAGTTAGGAGTTAGGAGTTCTGAGTTTAGTGGGTTGGGTATTTCGAGTTTTATTTCTTGCAAATCACCTTGTCGCACCTGGGGTAAAATCTGCGGTAGCAGCTGCCCAGTTGTCGCAGCTGGAGAGATGGTAAACCATTGACGGTCATTTTGGCAAACTTGCCAGGTGACGCGGGGATGACATAAAGCAATTTGCTGAATTGTGGCTTGCACAGCTTTCATTTGCTGTGCGACTGTGGGCAATCCTTGACGACGAGATAAGCAATTACCGAAAAGATGAGAAACTGTCACCACTGTACCAGGTGCGATCGCAGTTACTTCAACTTGCACAACTTCCCCGCCATTGCCATAGCTAATCCGCCATCCTAATTTTCCATCCACAGGACGACTCAAAATTTCTAAATCTGCTAGAGTTGTTAAGCTGTGTAACGCTTCACCGCGAAACCCCAAACTGTTAATTTTCCATAAATCGGCACTAGAGCGAATTTTACTCGTGCTGTGGGCTGTGGCTGCTTGTTGCAAATCATCTAGGTTCATTCCACAACCATTATCTGCCACACGAATTCGCCATTGCTGTGGCCATATAGAAATTACAATGCGCGTTGCACCTGCGTCTAGGGAATTTTCTACCAATTCCCGCACCACGGAAGCGAAACAGTCGATTACCTCACCAGATGTAATGAGATATACGACTTCTGTTGGTAGAGCTTGAATAGTAGATGCCATAAATTATAGTTTATAGCTTCTGGGTGCAAGGTAAGTAGGGGGACTGAGGAAGTTGAGCCAGATGAGGAAACAAATTTACAAGAAATTTTTCTCGCTGACATGGTAGCATTTATGGCGACCACAAATCAGTGCTACATCTTCGTGCAGCGATGGTGTCGGCGTAGTAACAAAACCGCTCCAATTGCACCTCGTTTGCTGCCCAGAAGAAACGCATCTAATTTGTTTTGACAAAATGTAACTTATATGGATGGAGAAGAAGGGAAGTATTGTTAGGTTGATATCAACGTATGTGCATCTGTGGTTTAATACCTAAAAAATTGACTTTTGCAACATATCTACTGTGCATTACAGCTTTCTCTACGGCATCATCAAAACTAACTGATTGCAACATTAATTAACATTGAATTATCTTACTTTCTGCTTACCTCTATATAGTGGTTAATTACTATCGCTTATTGTCAGAACTTTAGGTGGTTCAGGTTTCAGTAAACCGTTCAGCAGGGATGCGGGACGTTGACTGTAAGGCCAAGCAAAAGCATGACGGAAAGCTGCATCCTGACAAGCTTGTAGTTGTTCAAAATTGATAATGTTGTAAGTCAAAAGATTTTCATACTCAAATGGCAGACGCACATTGTGCAACCCAGCATTATCGGTACAAATAGCGATATCTACCCCAGCATCAAAACAACGGTCAAAAACTAATTTGAGTTGACGGATATCCTGCAAAGTACCAGTTTTCAGGTAAGTTGTGGGGCAAACCTCTAAACACTGTCCGCGTTTAGCTACATCATTAAGTAACTCTGGATATAGTAGGGGAATTTGGATACCATGACCGATTCGCATGAGATATGGTAGCAGTTCAGGGTAACAGCCAGCAGTGGTTTCATATAGATGTCCGGTGGTCTTAACGCCCTGCGATCGCGCATAATCATATAAGCTAATCCATTCTTCTAAGCGATCGGCATAATAGCTATCACCCCCCGCTACATCTACTGCACAGACATACTGCTTATTTTGCGCCGCCAAATCAACAATCGCCTTGTTCACCTCATAAGGTAGGCGCGTGTGCATACAGAGAATTTGACTAGTAACAATCGGATATTCTGGCTGGTGGCTGGCAAGCCCTACTACTTGTACAATTTCTGCCATCTTGTCAATTCTCTGTGATTGATTTAGATGCTCAGGTGTCCGCAAATAAGGAGTATAGCGCAGTTCCAGATAAGCCAAATTTTCAAAAATGTAAGCACCCCGCACCAAGCGATAGATAAAGTAAGGTAAAGTCTCAACAGTTTGCACACTTTCTACCAAGGTGTGTAATTCTAGATACTCATCCAGGGTGTTGCGTGGACGGGTGTAAAAATCTTCAAATTGTGAATAGTCATCAAAGCGGGAAATCAACTCCGAAGAATGTCGCTCGAAATATCGCCATAGAACTCTTGGTACGACCGAGCCGCCCAGATGTCTATGTAATTCAGCATATAAAGCCATAGTGGTATTTTTATGTAAAAATTTCATCGATTGTAACAAAAACATAGAAGGAAAAAATCTAGACTCGAAAAAAATTAGCTCTAAAGAAATTGGAGCGGAGGTTTCCCACCATCTGGATTTTTCAGATGGGGCTTACGGGCTAGAGGCTGCACCAATGTCGGGATTTTATCCTTATTTTCTGAAAATCCAGAATTTATATAGCGTTTTGAGCATAAATAAACTTGACATTATCAAGATGAAATTGATACGATTAAAAACTTTAATTTTTATGCTATACTTAAATAAACATTGCTATTGTTAAAAAAGTGGAATATAACAATATATTTTTCCTTTAACGAAGCAAATTCCTTGCAAGGTTGGTATTAATTGAAAATTCAAGCGTTGGAAGTCAAAGCTGGCGATCGCATTATTGCTTACTGCAACAACAAAATGCAAACCTGCAAGGTAAAACGCATTTTAGATCCCGGTCAAGCTAATATCACACTATCAGTATTCACATCTGAGAATTATCGCGGTTGCTCAGTTTCATCTATAGTCCGCTTTCAGAGCAACGCCTTAGTTGATTTGGTAAGTTAAAAATCAAGTAAACATTCAATTTCAAAAATATCTTTAGCTATTGTCCAGCCTCAAGCTGGATATAGTTATTTTAAAAGTGTTGGGTCAATACCCTTTTTGATGTCGATTTTAGCTTTGGTTAGTAGTTCTATTAGACCACGGGCACGAGAGCGATCGCCTCTGGCAGTGATTCTGCTGTACCTTGTTGATAAAGCTTTTTTAGGGGCTAGGGCGTGTTTTCAAAGTCTTAGATCCCCCCAACTCCTGTTAAAAAGCAGGGTGGTTTCATACAAACAGAGAAAAAACCTTTTGGAGTTGGTTGGATAAGGCACGTTGTGCTTGAAGAATAGTTCGGAAACCAAAAAATCTGGCGATCGTATCGTAATGAAAAAGCTGTGCAAAATTGCCCAATTAACAGGAGCATTGCCACCACGACGCAGTGGAAAATCTTCGGAAAAAGTAACATCTTTGACCCAGTGTAGTCGATTTTCAATTCCCCAGTGTCCTTGAGTATCAGCAAGCAATTGTTGAGCTTCGAGATTCTGGACAACAACACCACGTTGGTGACTAAATACTGACACAACCGAGATAAAGTTCTGATATGACTGACTATAATCTGTCAGTGTGCAACGAATGCTCTTAGCATCAACTGCCAATCTTCCTCTGGTTTTGGTGAGGCGAGCGCCAATGCCCAAGTATTAAATAAGTCTGTTAATGGCTGAAAATTGATGGTTTTTAGTACCCGTCGGAATGTCGAGTATGAAGGAAACTTCATATCAGGTGTCAGTTCTAACATTTGAATCAAGCTTTGCCGATGTACGTTAGTAAAGTCCTCTAGTGGTCGATAACCCCAATACCCCGTCATTGCTCCTAGTAATGTCAGTAACAAAACTAACTATAGTTCGTGTCTTCCTCCTCGGATATGCCGATAGTCTGGAACTTGTTGCAACTGCTCGATCAGATTCATACTTCGCCTGTTGTAAATGTTTCATTACCCCCTATAAATCATTATTATTTTTCTCTGTTTGTATGAAACCACCCTGCTTTTTAACAGGAGTTGGGGGCATCTAAAACTTTGAAAACACGCCCTACGCCTATGTATTGTTTTAGGTTCGTTCTATCAGCGATCTGAAAATCGTGATCTTTAATGAAAATGACTAGCATTTATTTTTTAGATTTAAATTACTCAGAAAATATCAATTTATTACTTCACAATCGGTTACAAAACATCTCTTAACCTCAGATGTTAAGTTACTAAAATTCAGTTGATAAAATAAAAATTATGTTGCATCATTCAATTATCCATATTGCTGGGGATCATCTATGTTTATGAGGTAAATCAAAAGCAAGATAGATCCAAAATTTAAAAGATTGCTATACTTGCTGCAAGTTTTTGCTGCTTGTAATTTTGCACTGATTTTATTATCAAACTCATAGATTTTAGAGACCATTAATAAATTAAATATTAAATTCAGGTGATCGAAGGCAGGATAAATGGCGACTTCTGAAAATTCTGAAATAAGGGCAGAATCTTCATACTCAGATGCCTCAACGCCTTTCAAAATAAGGTTTTAAATTTCACCCTCCATTTTTGGTAGTCCGTAGAGTCGGGGTTTCAGGCTTCAATGTGCAAATCCTAAAGGCTTCTTTAGTTTAGAACTTCGATAGTCGCTAATAACTGTCGTTGTTTAGGCAGAATTAAAGGTGTAATGTTTTGACTAATTTACAAATTTTTACGCCGTAACACAGTTTTTAGGGCTAGGTATGACACTATGTTAATCTTCCCCTAAAAACTTAAGATTTACTTTATAAAGTAAGTCTGAAAAATATGGTTGAAATTCAATCCTTTTGTTATTTTGTTCTAGGCATACTCAAAAAAATCTTTCACATCAAATAACCTTAATATCTAAGGTTGACGAAATTTGAAATCTTTGCCAGGAGATGAAAATAATGTTTGGAATTCCGTGGCATAAATTGCCGACTCCCTTTGGACTTTTAAAATTAGTTCAATTTCGTAGAAAGCTACGGCAGAACAATCTCCACGATACATCGCAACTATCGAATACCGACAAGCTGCCTAAGCCCGTTCCCAGTGCGGATGGCCGCCATTTGAAGGTTCGTACCGCAGATGGCAGCTACAATGACCTTGAGCATCCAGAAATGGGCATGGCTGGAACTCGGCTTGGGCGCAATGTGCCGCTGCAAGATGCCAAATTTGATGAAAAAAACTTACTAACTCCAAATCCCCGCACTGTCAGCCGAGTGTTATTGGCACGAGATGAATTTCAACCTGCCACAATCTTGAATCTACTTGCGGCCTCATGGATTCAATTTCAAACACATGATTGGTTCAGTCATGGCAGTAATCAGCGCAATAACAAATTTGAAATTCCTGTAGAGCAGGATGATCCGTGGTTGCCAGAACACGGAGCTATGTCGGTCAACAAAACTTTAGAAGACACAACCCGGACTGGAGATACTAAAAACCCTCCTACTTTTATTAACGAAGTGACTCACTGGTGGGATGCTTCACAAATTTATGGCAGTAATCAAGAAACCATTGATAAACTGCGCTCTCATGTTGATGGAAAAATGGTGATTGGCGAAGACGGCTTATTACCAACTCACCCAGAAAATGGCATTGACAAGGTAGGCTTTGCAGGTGCTTGGTGGGTAGGACTGAGTATGTTGCACACCCTATTTGTTAAAGAACACAATACTATCTGCGACCATTTAAAGAAAATATACCCTGAGTGGACAGATAACGAACTCTTCGACCACGCTCGACTGATCAACGCAGCTTTGACAGCTAAAATTCATACTGTCGAATGGACTCCTGCTATTCTTCCACATCCTGTTACAGAAATTGCCTTGAATTCCAACTGGTGGGGATTACTCGGAGAAGATTTTAAAAAGCGTTGGGGTCGCGTTGGCGAGAGCGAATTGTTGAGTGGAATTGTTGGCTCACCAACCGACCACCATACTGCTCCTTATTACCTCACCCAAGAATTCGTATCTGTATATCGGATGCATCCTTTGATTCCAGATGAATTCGAGTTCCATGCAGTTAGTAATGGGAAATTATTACAGAAAAAACAATTTCCAGAAGTGGCTGGTAAGAATACTCGTGGAATTTTAGAAGAAATTTCCATGAAAGATTTATTTTACTCTTTTGGAACTTCTTATCCTGGAGCTGTCAGATTGCATAATTATCCCCGCTTTTTGCGACAACTGACGGGAGAGCTTTTGGGAGACGACTCGCCAGCATTTGATTTGGCTGCTGTTGATATTTTACGGGATAGGGAACGAGGCGTTCCTCGTTATAACCGTTTTCGTGAGTTATTGGGTCGGGGTAAAGTTAAATCTTTTGAAGAAATTACCAGTAATAAACAATGGGCTAAAGAATTACGCGAAGTCTATAACAACGATATTGACAGCGTAGATTTGATGGTCGGTTTATTTGCAGAGGATCTTCCAGACGGTTTTGGTTTTAGTGATACTGCTTTTCGTGTATTTATTCTGATGGCATCTCGAAGACTGAAAAGCGATCGCTTCTTTACCAAAGACTACACTGCCGAAGTTTACACTCAATTTGGATTGGATTGGATTGATAATAACACCTTCTTAACAATCCTGCGTCGTCATCACCCCGAACTGGCACCTGCTTTCTTTGGTGTCAGCAATGGCTTTGCACCTTGGACAAAGGTGGGTTAAAAGACCTAAGTAGTCAGAATTATAAATTCATAATTCTGACTACTTGATATATGCAAAGGAGTAATAAAATGCAACATTTAGAAGAAATTCGGAAATTTTGGCATAATGCTCAAGATTTGGGTTCATTGCCTGAAGATTATCAGTCCTGGAAAGCTGCTCAAAAACAAGATTTTTTGTGGAACTCTAGAATTATTAAGTCTAAATATGATCAACTTCCTCCTCTAAGGAAAATTGATATCGTAAGTTTGTTTTTGACTGCTTTGAAAACTAAGATGGATCGTCAATTAGATGAAGCACCTAGTAACTGGAAAAAAGCAATTCATGCCCACGGTAGTGTTGCTAAAATAAAGTTTGTCCCAACGATTAATACTTCTTTTTCTGGTTTGTTTAAGGGAGCAAACTACGGACTTTTACGGTTATCTGTCACTGGAGAGCCAAGCGATCGCGGATTTGCTCCAGGTCTTGCCATCAAGTTATTTGTGGATGATAATGCATCGGAAAATTTCTCTGCTTTAGTATCTTTAGTCGGACAAGATAAAAACTATAATTTCTTCGCTAATGAATTATCAAATATCGTTCCGGTAGCTAAGAGCTTTGGGCCTATTGTCACCAACTTAATCTTTAGTCGAGTTACTAAATATCCGACAAAACTCTATTTAGAGAATTTGGGAGAGATTGACCAACACGGGCAGAAAGAAAGTAAAGCTTATTATCCCGCCCAGGTTTTTCTTGTTCCTAATCCAAATATCAAGTTTCCTGAAAGTCCGCCACATGATTTTAGGAATGACTTGGCTACAATACCAGCCGGAACATCATTATATTCTGTCTATGGCGTCAGTCCTGAAGACGCTACAGATAAAAGTGATAACCGTCAAAATGCTAAGGTCATCGGACATATTGAAACCACGTCGGAATTTGTATCCTCATTTTATGGTGATAGTCAGCTATTTTTTAGACATCAACGATTTCGGAATCGGTAGATAAAATATTGGGCATTAAATATTTACCTCAGGTAGAGGCGCAGAGAAAAATTTCAATAAACAAAAATTATGAATAAAGAAGCTGAGTACGACTATATCGTTGTTGGTTCAGGCGCTGGAGGAGGCCCAGTAGCTGCAAATTTAGCCAAAGCAGGATACAAAGTTTTGTTGCTAGAAGCAGGTGGCGATCCGTTACGCGATGAAAAAGGCAAAGATAGAGAACGCTACACTTACTCAGTACCAGCATTTCATGCACGGGCGACAGAAGATGAGGATCTGAGGTGGGATTTTTTTGTTAAACATTACTCCAGTGAAGAGCAACAGCGGCGTGATTCTAAGTTTAGCCCAGAGCATAAGGGTATTCTATATCCGCGAGCCGGGATGTTGGGAGGATGCACTGGTCATAATGCGATGATTACGGTGTATCCTCACAACAGTGACTGGGACAAAATTGCGGCAATTACAGGAGATGCTTCCTGGAACAGCGATAATATGCGGAAATATTTTGAAAGGCTAGAGCGCTGCAATTATCTTGATCGCCCCATTGACCCAAATCATAATCCTACTCGCCACGGCTTTGATGGCTGGCTAACAACCAACTTAGCAGATCCTAAGTTAGTTGTGCGCGATCGCCAACTCCTAAAAGTTATCGTCAAATCTGCTGTTCAAGCTTTAGGAGAACAGGGTAAAAGTCTACCCCAAGTAATTAAGGTAGTTTTTAAGAGTTTCTTAGCTAACATATTAGCTTTTCTCAAACTACGGCAAAAAGATCCTCTGGAGTTTTTAGACACACTTTTAGACCCCAATGACTGGAAAATTACCAAAGCCAGTGGTGAAGGTGTTTTTTCCATTCCACTCGCTGTCAAGGATGGAAAACGTACTGGTACAAGGGAATATATTCGCCAAACCGAACGCCAGTTTCCCGACCGATTGATTGTAAAAACTCATGCATTGGTAACTAAGGTTTTGTTTGATGAAAACAACACTGCGATCGGTGTAGAGTATCTTGAAGGTAAACACATATATCGTGCAGATCCTCTAGCAGATAAGACAGAAAACAACTCCCAAGACAGGCAGACAGTTTTTATGAAAAAAGAAGTCATCTTGTCTGGAGGTGCTTTTAATACTCCCCAAATACTTAAGCTATCTGGAATTGGCCCGAAAGAAGAATTAACTAATTTAGGAATAGAAGTCCGAGTGGATCTTCCAGGAGTTGGTACAAATTTACAGGATCGTTACGAAGTAGGTGTGGTGAGTGAGATGAATCAAGACTTTAGCATCCTGGATAATTGTACATTTACCGAACCCCAACCCAAACAGAAAATTAGCGATACTTGTTTATTAGAATGGAATCGTTCTAAATCAGGTGTATATGTAACTAATGGAGCTGTCTTGGGAATTATCAAGAAATCGCACAGAGATAGACCAGAACCTGACTTATTTATTTTTGGACTACCAGCTTTTTTTAAAGGTTACTTTCTCAAATACTCTGAAGACATTGGTAAGTATAAAAATCTTTTTACCTGGGCCATACTCAAGGCTCATACCAACAACACAGCCGGGTCAGTAACACTCAGAACAACTGATCCTAGAGATATTCCAGAAATTAATTTTAAATACTTCGATGAAGGTAATGATCCCAACCAAGAAGACTTACTATCTGTTGTCGAAGGAGTAGAATTTGTCAGACGATTGACAGAACGTACTCAGCTGTTCACAAAAGCCGAAATGCTACCAGGGAAAAGTATAGATGAACAACATGAAATTAAGAAGTTTATCAAAGATGAAGCTTGGGGACACCACGCTTGTGGGACTTGTAAAATTGGACATAAAGATGACAGAATGGCAGTCTTAGATGGTGACTTCCGAGTATATGGAACACAGAATTTGCGCGTGGTAGATGCATCGGTATTTCCTTTTATTCCTGGATTTTTTATTGTAACGCCTATATATATGATTAGTGAAAAAGCAAGTGATGTTATTCTCCAACACGCTGCAATTAACTTCTGAAAAGTTTGTTGTATGGGCTGAACGCTTAGAAACCCCCCTTAAAAAGGGGGACTTTGAGTCTCTTATTCCCTCTTTTTTAAGGGGGTTAGGGGGGATCAACAAATCTTTGATACTTCTCAGACATCCTCTAAGGATTTGACATAGTAAATAGAGCGGCGTGTTAGCCTTTAGCGTAATGCATTCTACTTAAACTACTATATTGACTCTTAATCCAACATTCAAAATCTAAAATCCAAAATTGATATAACCCTTATTTTTGATCACCATTTTGCAAAACATCCTCCAGCAGAGAAGCAAGTTCTTTATTTAACCGACCAGACCTGACAAATTCTGCATAAGTATCTGCCTCAATGGCCAACAGTTCTCCTCGGAACTGTTCTGTCGTAAAACTCTGAAGATTGGGATATTCACCCTGTAATTTGTCAATTTCTATCCGTAAATCTGCAAGTTCACCTTTGATTAGTGTCTCTTGATAACGACGAAATTCTGGGTCAATACCTGGGCGTTTGTCTGCCTGGAGATGTTCTAGAACGCGTTCTAAGGCAACATGACGGGCAACAAATTCTAAATATTGCTCACGTAAGGGTGCATCACCTAGCAAATTGAGTTTTTCTAGCAAAGGTTTGATAGTCAATCCCTGAACAAGTAGAGTAAATAAAACTACCCCAAACACTGTAGCAATAATTTTTTCTCGCTCTGGCAGCATTGTCGATACACTCAATGCCAGGGCAATGGAAACGGAACCTCGTAACCCACCCCACCAGAGGATAGTTTGTTCTGGTAAAGAAATGTCTGATTTAGTGATGCTAACGCTCAATTTGCTGAGAATGTAAATAGCAACTGCCCGCATTAAAATCATTGCTGCCACTGTCACCATAATGATTTGCAAGTTTTCGCCTAAACTCGCAAAGCGTATTTGGTCGCCAATTAGTAGGAAGACGATAGAGTTAACAAAGAACGCCAAAAATTCCCAAAATTCGGAGACAATAACCCGAGTGCGGGGATTCATGCCGATACGAGAGCCAAAGTTGCCTAAAATTAAACCTGTGGTGACAACTCCAATTACCCCAGAACCGCCTAAGTCTTCAATAATCAGGTAAGTGCCGTAAGCGGAAACCAAGGTTAAAGATTGTTCCACTAAGGGCAAATCGAAACGCTGGGTGAGGTAGGAAATACCAAATCCAATAAAAGCTCCCACCCCTACACCGATGCCAACAACTGTAAATAACTGCAATAAAATTGGCTGGAATTCCAATTCCACAGTTCCCAAAGATAAGGCTACCAAAAAACCAAAGGCAACTACAGCCATGCCATCATTGAACAAGCTTTCGCCCTCCATTAAGGTGACAAGACGAGTACCTACGCCGAGTTGCCGAAACAAAGCGGTGACAGAAACAGGGTCAGTGGCAGATAGACTGGCGGCGATGAGTAAAGCTGTAGTGAGAGAAATACCAACGAGTTGATTGAGAGCGATCGCCACCCCTGCGATCGCAATTACCACCCCGAACACTGCATATAGGCAAATTGGTACTAAATCCCGCTTCAAGTCTGACCATTTCAAATTCCAGGCGGCTTCAAATAACAAGGGTGGTAAAAAAATGAACAAAATTAATTCCGGGGAAAGCGTTACTAAACGGACATCAACCAACGCCAACCCTAATCCGACAATTACCAGTAGCAAGGTGTATGGTATATTGCGAAACCAGCTAAATATCTGCGGTAGTGTCGCCACGCCTAGAGACACCGAAAGTACCAATAGAAACTGCTTGAGATTGTCGGTAATAACTTCCTCGGCGATCGCGGATTCAAGTACCATAAAAAAATTCCTGGTATAATTTTGCACCAATAATTATCTGACTATTTTCAGATGACATCAATTCAATGTCAGACTTTAAATTAGCAAAGAATGAAGATTTGACGATTAACCGAGTATTTAGGAGGAAGGTCTTGGGTAATAACATTCGAGACCGCTTTAAAAATTTCCGCCGCCGGGGTTCGCAGCCAGAACAACTCCAACAGCTACAAACAGACCTGCTGGCAGAATCAACCCTAGACTCAGCTTACATAATTTTAATTATTAGCTCCTGTGCGATCGCTACTTTAGGTTTATTGTCCAACAGTGCGGCCGTGATTATTGGTGCGATGATCATTGCACCCCTAATGTTGCCGATTCGCGGGTTAGCTTTTGGTGCTTTGCAAGCAGATATTACTTTGTTTCGCAAGGGTGTGATTGCTGTAGTAGTGGGCACAGTTTTAGCGGTAGCGATCGCTTTTACTCTGGGTTGGTTGGTGGGTTTGCCCAGATATGGTAGCGAGATACTGGCTCGTTCAAAACCAACATTGCTGGATTTAGGGATTGCGGTAGCAGCTGGTGGTATCAGTGGCTATGCGAAAGTTGAGACGAAAATATCTACTAGTTTAGCGGGAACTGCGATCGCTGTTGCCCTCATGCCTCCCATCTGTGTGATTGGCTTAGGCTTGGCACAAGCAAATTGGTCACTAAGTTTCGGGGCAACCCTACTTTATCTCACCAACTTATTAGGTATTGCCCTCTCCTGTATGGTGACATTCTTAGTCGCAGGTTACACTTCTATGGCACGGGCACATAGGCCCCTAATTTGGACTATGGCTTTGACAGCTGTCCTGCTAATTCCTTTGGGAGTCAGCTTTGCCCGACTTGTACGACAAGCGCAACTAGAAACTAGCTTACGACGGGCATTATTAAACCGAACTGTCACCTTTGGGCGATTGCAGTTGCTTAACAGTAATACCAATTGGTTGACAAATCCGCCAGAAATCCGTTTGAGCGTCCGGGCAAGAGAACCTGTCACACCTCGGCAAGTAGAGTTATTAGAAGAATTTGTCAAGCGAGAGATGGGGCAACCATTCACTCTAATTTTTGAAGTTGGTCAAGTGGAGGAAATTAGAAGTTCTGAACCTAAACGCTAAAGTTGCTAATTTGGCATGAATGAGGAGAGAATCTATCAGTCAAGTCAAACTAGCTTTTCAAAACCTAATAGTGGATGTTACAGAATTAGTCAAAGTTTCAATTATTCTCTTGCTCCTTGCTACAGGTGTAGCTCTGCTGTCCCGGCGGTTGCGAATCCCCTATGTTACAGGTTTAGTATTAGCAGGTTTACCAATCACTGAGCTATTATCTCGCCCGATTGGTTTAAATCCAACCCTTGTTTTAAATCTTTTCCTGCCAATTCTTATCTTTGAAGCTGGTATTAATACAGATGTCAGCCGCCTACGCAGCACTTTTAAACCAATTGCGCTATTAGCTGGGCCAGGGGCTGTGCTGTCTGGCGCTATTATTGCCGTCCTGTTGAAATTTGGGTTGGGACTGAGTTGGATACCTGCCTTATTTGTCGGAGTAATTCTGGCAAACACTGATACTGTTTCCATGATCGCTGTGTTTAAGGATATACCAGTGCCTTCCCGGCTTTCAACCATAGTTGAAGGAGAAACCCTATTCAACGATGCTGCTGCCCTAGTTTCGTTCAACTTGATTTTGCAAGTATATTCGACAGGTTCACTCACGTTACTAGAGGGAATCCAACAACTGCTATTTATCTCTCTAGGAGGCTGCGTAGTGGGGTTAGTCTTGGGCTATTTGAGTATCCCTGTATTCGCCCGTTTAGATGATCCCCTTAGCAGTTTGTTACTGACAGTTGCAGTTGCATTAGGAACTTTTCAGGTAGGGCAATTTCTCGGTGTATCGGGTGCTGTGGCTGTAGTTGTCGCTGGATTAATTTTCGGTAATTTAGGGCTTTATCGCAATACTTCTGCTTCTAGCCGCATCACCTTGTTGAGTTTCTGGGAATATGCCAGCTTTACTGTCAACACCTTTATTTTTCTGCTAATTGGTGTAGAAATAGACCTGATAACGCTCTGGAGAACTTTACCTGCAATTCTATTTGCAGTTTTGGCTTATCAAATCGGACGAATTCTTACGGTCTATCCATTGCTAGCAGGAATTCGTTGGATTGACCGCCCAATTCCGTTGCGCTGGCAACATTTACTGTTTTTAGGCAATATCAAAGGTTCACTTTCGATGGCTTTGGCGTTGAGCTTACCCAGTACACTGCCAGGGCGAGAAGTCCTCATTGCTATAGTCTTCGGTAGTGTGCTGGTGTCGTTAGTGGGACAGGGTTTAAGTTTGCCTTGGGTGGTAAAACGCTTAAAATTATCTAATTTTTCAGAAGCTCAACAACAGGTTGAAGAATTACAAGCCCAGCTAATGACTGGTAAGGCAGCACAAGATGAATTAGATAGCCTGTTGAAATCAGGTGTATTACCAAAAGCCGTTTATGAAGAGATGCGTTCAGCTTATCAGGTACGAATTGCTGGTGCAGAAAAGACACTGCGAGAACTTTATAATCGTCGCCCTGATGAGGTGGAAGGTAGAAGTGGCAACAGCAGTAAACTTGAAGCCATTCGCCGACGTTTACTGTTGGCAGAAAAAGGAGCGCTCAATGAGGCAATGCGGAAGCGAATTCTTTCAGAAGAAATTGTGCGCGGACGGATACAAACTCTTGATGAACAATTGTTGAAACTTGAAGATGATTAGGGATTGGGGATTGGGGATAATCTGAGCTTTGTGAGTGAACCTTTGAGCTTTGTCGATGAACCTCTAAGCTTTGTGAGTGAACCTTTGAGCTTTGTCGATGAACCTCTAAGCTTTGTGAGTGAACCTTTGAGCTTTTGCTGATTGATTAAAATCTCCTGTCTCCTGTTAAACATGAAGTCAGAGACTCAATGGATGCATTTTCATGGGAACGAGGAAAAACTTAATTACGAATTACGTTAGCGTAGCGTAAAGCCTTCTCTTTCAGAGACGCTAACGCGAACGGCATGGCTTCTCTACGAGACGCTACCGCGAACGCTGAGAGCGAGTCTTTGAGCATCATTACAAATTACAAAGGCGATCGCTTATCGTTATTTTGATTTTTAATCACTCTACCAGGACTGATAAAAGAAATTCCTTGCTGAAAGTCAGTACCAATCATGACTGCTTCCACTATAGGTTGGGATATTTCTGTTTGGGCTACCCACTCTACAATAAAATTTGCGCCTAAGCCTCCACTGCTATCATTTCTATTGACAAAAAAAGCTGTGGAAGCTAGTGCATCAATTTGAATGGGGCGCTCCAAATACTGTTTAACTAATTTACCATCTGAGTTATAGTAGCGCACAGAAGTAATGATAATGGGATTGCTCAAATCTGTATTCCGAATACTTAGGGTAACTGCTAACTCGAAAATCTCCTGGCGATTGTGATGATAAATATGTGAATAGACAGGAACATAAACAGTTTGACCGCTTGCTATCTTAAAATTCTTATCCAGCGTGACTATTTTTTGAGGTGGGGTTGCTTGAATGGCATCGGGTTTTGAGTTGGGTGGAATATTTGTTGATTGACAAGATGCAAGAAAAATAAGAGCGATCGCTAAATAAATATATGGATACGGTTTCATCAAAACTATTTACACCCATTTTTTATACCTGTGTAGCTAATCTCACCTAATAAAGAGTTTCGGTAGGCATTGCGCTCAACATCTTTGTTCAATAAAATCAATGACTTGATGTAAAGATCCTGGTTTAGTCACAATCAATACTGTTGAATGAGGTTCCAGTATTGTACTGCCGTTAGGAATCATCAAATCTTCATGGGGATGGGATTGATAGCCAATAATTAGCGAACCAGTAGGAAATCGGGCATCCTGAGCGATTTCGGCAACGCTACGCCCAACAACATAGCAATTGTTTGGGATGGCAAGTTTCAGAACCTCAATCTGTCCTTGCTCAAAATGCATCATTGATTCCACTTGCGGATACTCAATGGCATTCACCATTGTAGAAACTGATAGTTCAACAGTGCTAATGATATGGTTAGCTCCAGCTATCCGCAGTGGTTCAGCAAAATCGGGGTGGCGCATCCGACTTAAAATATGGGTGACACCGTAGTGTTTAGCAAGAGTCACCATTGCCAAGTTTAAGGCATCACTTCTCAGAACAGCTGCCAAGGAACCGGCTTTGCGAATCCCAGCTTCTAACAATACTTCTGTACTTACAGCGCTGCCTTCAAAAGCCATCGCTCCTACTTGTTCACGGGCATAGCGGCAAGCAATAGGGTCAATATCAATTACGGCAACAGTATGCCCTAGTTCTACCAGTTTTTGCGCCAAACTTAAGCCTACTAAACCGGCTCCACCAATTAATACGTACATGAATGTTCTTGATGCTCTTTTCCAATTCCTATTCCACTTTACAGTTAGCAAAGGAATGTAGCTTGACGAAAGATACTTTCAACTTTTGGGAATGTTATGAACCCGCCACTCCTGAATACCCCAACGCTTAAGAATAGGTTCGGCTTGACGGATATCGTATTCTGTGCTTTCTATCGTCACTAAATAATCGCCTTGGAATACTCGGTCATTATAGAGTTGGGCGGCTTCTTCAGGAAGAAACCAACCCCGTAGTGCGCCAATAAGACCGCCAGCAGCTGCACTAGCTCCACTTCCTAAAAGGGTAGCTAAAACAGACTCTGCTGCTAGGACTGGGCCAAAACCAGGAATAAGCAAAATACCCAAACCCGCAACTAAAGTAAGTAAACCTCCCGTCCTAGCGCCTGCTAATCCACCCGCCTTAGCACCTTCTGCATGAGTGATAGTACTTTCACCCGTGTCAAAACTGTCAAGTTGCTCATTGAGCTTGGGTTTTTTAGTGATTACAGAAATCTTATTCATTGGAAAGCCACTACTTCTAAGTTCGTCGAGCGCTTGTAGTGCAATTTGGCGATCGCTAAATATACCAATAGCGTGTTGAAGTTGTCCAGAAGCCATTTGTTTGCCTCCCAAAAGCATTGATGGATCTGCAAAGCTTTTGCTGGTGATTGATTTGTCTACAGTATTACAAACAAATATGACCAGAAAGTGATAGCACCTGTAAGCAAGATGAGCACATAACATTTATGGGTCGAGTACGTTTGTCAGGTAATAGTACCAAGTTGAACACCACAAAACAGAAACCAAACGCACTTGCCGCTTCTTGGGTTAGAGCAACATTCCCCCATCAGCGTATTTGTATCATTATTGAAGTGAAATGGTATGATTAGGGGTTAACTGGCTCTCAAAACGGCTGTAAACAACTTGTGTTGGATACCAAGGAGAAAACCAGTACAAATCTTGATAAACTTTACAAGAACTACTCGTGTCTCCTAACTTAAAGTGAACCAGAGCTAAATTATTCAATCCAATTACTTCTCGCCCGTCCTGAAACCAACGAAATTTCCAAAACATCAGGGGTTGTAGCCATTTCCATTTGGCATTTTCGGCTCGTTTCCAGGGAGCTATCAGCGATGACATATCTGCTTTGAAGCGAGAAGTTTGAACACTGTTTCGAGGTATCCACTCCAACACACAATGCCAGTCAGAGTTAGCCAACATCTGGCGATTATGGTGTAATTGTTTGTCTGAAATTTCTACCATATTGGGTGGATTGATCCACCCTATCCAATGACGCACTTTTTCTGGTAGCAGCCAATCTTTTAATCGTGTATGAATCAGCCGCGTTAAAACCTCTTCATTTTTCAATGCACTAGCGGTTAACTGCACTAAAACAGACTGTAACTTGGAATGAGTGCGTGCATAAGATAAGTGAGCAACAGAACTGTAGTGGATATCCCCGGATAAAATAATGACTTGTTGACGTTCCTCAAACAACGTGGTTAAGAATGTTGCCAATGCTTCAGTATTAATGTTCCAGGCATCTCCAACATCCGTTGAAAAAACCTTCTCCTGTTGTAAGTGCCAATGATGAATCCAATCAATCACTTGTAATCCAAATACATTTGTGGGCGCAATCACAAATGTAGTTTGAATCTGAGTTTCTTCAACTACTTGTTGTAAAGGTAAAACTAGTTGTTGCTCAAAGGCTTTTGGACACAGCAGCATCGGTGGCGCGATTGGTTTTTGATCGGCTGGATAACCCCGCCAAGTCCGTGTATCCAGCACAATTACTTCATGGCAATCGCTCCTGACTATATAGTTCCAAGTGAGTGCTTCAGGATGTCGATCCAGAATGAACACTGCACCGTCTCGGACTAAAATAGGTAAACCTGTGTGGGGATTGTTGGCTGGCATACCTATATAACGAGCGATCGCCTCCTCAGCTTTTGCATCTTTTCCTTGGGAAGCTGACCAAGCTTGTGCAGCTACCAACAGCTTTTCACCGGATTGACCTTCTGCAAATTGCCCTGGTGTATTGCCCCACCCTTGAAATACTGTGTAGGCTAACAATGCATTTTGAACTATTCTTCGCCCTAAAGGATGCCCCAGTACTCGCAAACACCAAGCTTGGTTTAGGTTCCAGTCATCAGTAACATCATGGTCATCAAAAATGGTGTACATGGGAATATTGGCAAGGGCGCGGCGCACTTTCCAAAGGGTATAAATGAATTGGCGCAAATGCTGCACTTCTTGGTTCCACTTCTTGATAGCTTTGCGATCGCGCATTACTTGGTGTCCTTTGGGAAATGCGGCCGGCCAGCACACTGGCGACCAAGCTAGTAAATAAGTAGCGTAGTATTCACCGAGGCTGAAAAGATGACTGTTAACTTTCTCAGGTTTATTATGTAATCCTGCGGTCAACCCAGCTTGATTTGTCGCAACTTCAGCCCGTTCTCCAGGGGGTAGCTGCTGGGGAGTGCAATACATTCCATTTACAGGAAGTTGTTCTTCCCAATCCAAGAGGGCATCGCCAAGAGTGCTGGCAACCCACAGGGATGGTTCTGCTACATCGTCGCCGTAAATTTGATCTCCGGTAAGGAATAGCTGGTGAGGGCGATGTTGGGGTTGATTCGCTGATACCTCAATCAAACTGTCAAGAATTGGCAATGCATCAAACCCATGACCATGAGGTTTACGACAGGAAGCATGGAAAATTTGCAAATCTTGAAGACGGTTTGGCGGCAGAACAAAGGTTGGTTTTTGATGATCAAAGTAGCTGATGCTAACCGTAGAAGAGGAGTTTGAGCATAATGCTTGTTGCATTTGCAGGGTTTGGTCAGCAACAGTAAACTGGAGGTCGTATGCATAGATATGACCTCCAGTTAGGCGATGTCCATCCGTAGACCGAGCCGTAATGGCAGCTACATGAAGATACTTACCCAAAGCAAAGGTAGAGTATTCCCCCTCCAATAAGCAATTTCCTACTACTTTGCCATCATTTGTTGTGTCATAAACCTTGAGTTCTACCTGAAAAGCCTGTTTTAGTGCAACCCATACCGTCACTGACTCTGGTTCAGTATGTTTGAGGATTGGCCCCGCTAAAATCAGTGGCAGTTCTTGTAAAAACTCGTCCCCAACTTGATACTTCATTAAATTCAGACATCAATATCCCATCTGTTTAACTTTATAAGAAAAATGGCTTTCATCCTTGTGGCTTCAGCCACAAGGATGAAAGCTTTAAGCAGGGTTTACACTGCCTTCAAGGGATTAATTAACCTAGTTTAGGGGTTTAATTCCCCTGTTTCTATCAAGCAGCCCGTTTTGTGTCGGGGTCTAAATCCCCGTCACAAAACGTAATTGCGTTAGCGTAGCGGGGCGTAGCCCATTGCGAATTGCGTTAGCGCAGCGTTAGCGAGTCTTCTCCCAAAGGGAGACGCTAAGAGCGAACGAGCGTCATTGCGAATTAGCAAATTGGTTTAATTCCCAGCAATACCTTCTTGACGCGCTGCTTGTTGCACAGCAGCAGCAACAGCGTTAGCGACTCGCTCATCAAAGACTGAAGGGACAATATGTTCCCGATTTAAATCTGAAGGCTTGACTAAGGAGGCGATCGCATTTGCGGCTTCTAGGTACATTGTGGTGGTAATTGTCTTTGCCCGACAATCTAAAGCACCACGGAATACTCCAGGGAAAGCTAGGACATTATTAATTTGATTTGGGTAATCACTGCGACCGGTAGCAATCACAGCTACATCTTTACTGATTAATTCTGGCTGAATCTCTGGAATCGGATTTGCCATTGCAAACACAATTGCATCTTTCGCCATCGAATGCACCATTTCTGGTGTCAAAACTCCCGGTGCGCTGACACCGATAAAGACATCTGCTCCTTGCATTGCACCTGCTAATGTACCCTGAGCTTTTACAGCAAATTCGAGTTTTTCTTCTGTTAAATCGGTGCGACTAGTAGAGATAATCCCTTTAGAGTCGCACATCCAGATTTTTTCTGCCCCAGCTTTCCTCAGTAACCGAGCGATCGCTACTCCAGCCGCCCCAGCACCATTAATCACGATGCGGATTTCCGCCATTGACTTATGTACCAGTTTTAAGGAATTAAACAATGCTGCCAAGGTGACAATTGCTGTACCGTGCTGGTCATCGTGAAAAACGGGGATATCTAACTCCTGGCGTAATCTCTTTTCAATTTCAAAGCAGCGAGGTGCAGCGATATCCTCTAAATTCACACCCCCAAAAACTGGCGCGATATTCTTGACTGTCTGGATAATTTCTTCTGTATTTTGGGTAGCCAGACAAATGGGAAAAGCATCTAGCCCCGCAAATTCTTTGAACAGCATTGCTTTGCCTTCCATGACTGGGAGAGCAGCAGCTGGGCCAAGATTTCCTAATCCCAATACGGCACTACCATCGGTAACAATGGCAACAGTGTTTTGTTTGATAGTTAACTTGTATACTTCCTCTGGATCTTGAGCGATCGCAGTACAAATTCGACCGACTCCGGGCGTGTAAGCCATTGCTAGATCGGAAACACTCTTCAGGGGGATTCTGCTAGTAATGCTGATTTTGCCACCACGATGCAAATTAAAGGTGCGATCGTAGACACTGAGTAACTTAATGTCTGGCAAAGCTTTCACTGCCTGCACAATGGTTTCAGCGTGTTCCGTACTAGCAGCATCAACGGTAATATCACGGGTGGACTCTTTGCGAGTTTGCTCGATTAAATCAATTTGACCAAGATTACCACCAGTAGTTGCGATCGCCTGGGTTACCGATGCTAACATCCCTACACGATTGGGAATCTGCAAGCGTAGTGTCAAACTAAAACTAGAATTAGGAGTTAGGTCTGTCATGTTGATTTTGGATTTTAAGTTTTAGATTTTATATTGAATTGAGACAAAAACTAAAATCTGAGATTTGTAGTCAGTAGAAATACAATATACCTCTTACAAAAGTCCCTAAACCCCAATCCAACACCTCTCGAAAAGCAAAGAGGGAAGACAAAGCGTAGCTTTGGCGGGGTGGGGTTCTTATTTACTACTCACAGTTTTAATAATTATTTTTATACCAATGCATTTACTAGTATAAATGAGTAATAATTTAGTAATTGTACCCAAATACACCAGATATTTTTTTAAAACTTTATTTGTGTAAATATTTGTATTAAGTATAAATTCATGAAAAAAGCGCCCTCTAGATAGATAGAGAGCGCGGTGAATTTTAATTTACAATTAACCGTGAATTACAGGTGCGACCGTTGCCACAGGTACTGCATCACCAGCAGCCAAATCCAGGGGGAAATTGTGAGCATTGCGTTCGTGCATCACTTCTATACCTAAATTGGCGCGGTTTAGCACATCTGCCCATGTATTAATTACATGACCTTTAGAGTCAAGAATTGATTGGTTAAAGTTGAACCCGTTAAGGTTGAACGCCATCGTACTGATGCCCAATGCCGTCAACCAGATACCAACTACAGGCCAAGCTGCCAAGAAAAAGTGCAAGGAACGCGAGTTATTAAAGCTGGCATATTGCCAGATTAACCGCCCAAAGTAACCATGAGCAGCTACAATGCTATAGGTTTCTTGTTCTTGACCAAACTTGTAACCGTAGTTTTGAGATTCACTTTCAGTAGTCTCCCTAACTAGAGAGGAAGTCACCAAAGAACCGTGCATCGCACAGAAAAACGCACCACCGAACACCGCCGCTACGCCCAGTTGATGGAATGGGTGCATGAGGATGTTATGCTCGGCTTGGAACACGAACATGAAGTTAAATGTGCCGCTAATTCCTAGAGGCATCCCGTCAGAAAAGCTACCTTGACCAATTGGGTAAATTAAAAAGACAGAAGTCGCAGCAGCTACAGGAGCAGAGTAAGCAACGCAAATCCAAGGACGCATCCCTAAACGATAGCTTAACTCCCATTGCCGACCGAGCCAGCAGAAAATACCAATCAAAAAGTGCAAGACAATGAGTTGATAAGGCCCGCCGTTGTAAAGCCATTCATCCATTGAAGCAGCTTCCCAAATGGGGTAGAAGTGCAAACCAATAGCGTTGGATGTGGGTACAACAGCACCAGTGATGATATTATTGCCATATAATAAGGAACCAGAAACTGGCTCCCGAATGCCGTCAATATCAACGGGTGGTGCAGCAATAAAGGCAATAATGAAACAGATGGTAGCGGTTAATAGGGTAGGAATCATTAAAACCCCGAACCAACCGATATAAAGCCGATTGTCGGTGCTAGTAATCCATTGACAGAAACGATCCCACAAGTTGCCGCTTTCGCTTCTTCCTAGAGTTGTGGTCATAACTGTGTTGTTTATAAATCGTTGACAACAAAGGTTCCCAATTTTTCAGAATTGAGAATTAAGCTGTTTTTAAAGACTTTTGCCAAATACCTTCTCCCCAATAGCCGGGATTCTCTGCAATTACCTCACACCAAAATGCTGTTAACTAACTTTCCCAGGGAGACTGTGTGAAAAAAGGGAAAACTTTCCCGGCTCTTAATATCACGTTTTACATTAATAATTTGTATTTTTCAAGACATTATTTTTAAGTTTTGCTAAGTTAAACGCTTAACAAACTCAAAGTGTTTGCAATACGGTTCGGTTAAGATCCCCCCGCGTGTGGCGACCCTCTTAAAAAGGGGGTAAAAGAAGGTTATAAGCAAGCCTTTTTAAGGGGGGTTGGGGGGATCTTCAAGGGCAAAATATCACTAACCGAACCGTATTGAGAGTGTTTGACGAAGCAAATAAAAACAAAGCCAATTTTGGTATAGTAAAAATACGGTAAAAAGTTGTACAACGCAGGGTATTGACTCGTGGCCAAGCCTTCGCTAGTAACGGAGTTGAGCAACGAGTGCCAACGAAAAATGAGTTCTTAGGGTGAGGGGGCGAGTACACCCTCTGGTTAAGCGTAACCTCGCCCGTAAGTTCCGCAAACAGCATGAGTAAGCAATTGTTAGTAGTGTTGGGAGGGGGACAAAGCTCCGTACCTGTGATTGTCGGGAATGGTTACAAGAATTTATCCCAGCGGTTGATTTTCATCATATTGACGTGAATACTGGAATTCAAACTCATCATTTTCCCGTTCCCTACCTCCTCTATACACAACTGGACAAAACTTAGTATTAGCACTCATACAATCCATGTGTGGCGTTTTAGCACACACCACGAGTAGTCCACCTAAAACAAATAACAAACCACAAATTGCAAGCGTATTAATCCAAGATATTTCTAGCGCTCCGTGAACTACTACCTCTCGCAGTAGAGATACAATTGTTACCTCAACTGCTACTCCTACAGAGATACTATGTTCTTGCAAATAGACCATTAATAGTCGGAATAACTCGACTAAAATCAACACAAATAGTATTTTTGCAGTCACATATTTATAATCTAGTGGCTGCATGAGAGCGATAAATAACCCCCACAATTGGATCAGCATAACGGCAAACAAACCCAAACACAAAACAATCACAATTAAGTCTTGAAAGGCTTCCATATTGCGGACAATGGAGTGCCGATCAAGCCAGCGATCGCTAAATAAAAATCGACTTTTCTGGCGCTTTTGCATGTACATTTTTCCAATCGGGACAAGTTCAGACAACACCAGCGAGTCAACCCAATAGTTTTATGTTATGCAATATTAAGTTTTTTTGCCTCAGCGAGGTTGGTAATTTAAATTTTGTGCCTGTTGCAACAATTGTTCAGCATTTTTTGCCCACTGGGGATTTTTCTGAGCATTATATAAATCTCTAGCAAATTGCAATACTTGCACTGCATCTCCATATTGTTGTAACTGCATAAAAACTAACCCTGCACCATAATAAGCATTAGGATAGTTAGAGTTAGCTTCGGCTGATTTTCTAAAAGCCTCTAACGCCTCTTGTAATTTGCGTTGCTGAAACCAAATTGAGCCGAGATTGTAGTAAGCTTCTGGATATTTCGGATTAATTTTCACTGCCTGATTAAAGGCATCTCTTGCTTGATCGAGTTTACCTTGTTGGAGATAACACATCCCAATGTGGTAAGGAGGTTCTGGTGCATTTTTGCTATATTCTATGGCTTTTCTAAAAGATGCAATCGCTCGCTCACAATTTCGTTGCTGTCCTTGTACTAATCCCAAATTATAGTGGGCAAATCCTAGTTTAGGGTCAAGTTCTAAGGAGCGTTGCAAGTAATCGTTAGCTAACTGTAAATTATTGCCTTCTAATAATGCCCCACCTAAATTAGCAAAAGCTGGAGCAAATTTAGGATCGGCTTGCGTCGCTCGATAAAATGCATCCGCAGAGGGTTGTAATTGTCCAGTTTGTCGAAATGCTAATCCTAAATTATAGTGTGCTGGTGCTAATGTCGGATCTAATTGAGTTGCTTGTTTAAAGGCTGCGATCGCATCTTGTACCTTTCCCGCCTGAATTGCCTGTAAGCCTTGGTTTAACCAGTCTATAGCAGTTTTACCATTAGATTGTGCCAGCTTTGAAGCGACAGGAGCAGATAGAGAAACAGAGGGGGAGGAAATGCTAACAAGCAGCATCAAACTTACTAACCCGGCTATGCGATATTTAAAGAATGATTTTCCCATTGATTTTTTGACTTGCAACACTTTCAGTTAAATTTACTTTATAAAAAGTTTTTTACAAAAATTTTTATTTTGCTATGAAAGTTTGTGATAGTTAACTTTTCTTAAGCTGAATCTTACGACAGGCTACAATTTTTTTAAATTTAGATTAAAAGGAGCATAATAACAAATTAAAGAAGGGGTAATTTTGACTCCAGAGAAGCATTTTTTATCCCTGATACATACAGAATCATGCGGTTAGGAAACACTTACCGCAAGGGAGGTTTTATGAACGAAAAAGTAAAATCGGGTTCGCGGAATGTTGCAATTGTCGGGCCTTATTTAAGTGGAAAAACCACTTTACTAGAAAGCTTGTTATTTGTCACAGGGGCAATTTCTCGCAAAGGGAGTGTTAAGGATAGCAATACAGTCGGAGACAGTTCTGCCGAGTCGCGCGATCGCCACATGAGTGTAGAAGTCAGCGCCGCTAACACTGAGTATAACGACATCCGCTTTACCTTTATTGACTGTCCGGGAAGTGTAGAATTTGCCCAAGAAACGTACAATGCTTTAATGGGAGTTGATGCGGCAATTGTAGTTTGCGAACCCATCCGCGATGCCTTCGGCGGGCAAAGCCTACGCGTCCTCACCCTCGCTCCTCTATTTAAATTCCTCGACGATTGGGAAATTCCCCACCTCGTCTTCGTCAACAAAATGGATCGGGCAAATATTCACGTTTTGGAAACGTTGCACGCCCTGAAAGCAGTATCTAGCCGTCCCCTGGTAGCGCATCAATATCCCATCATGAACGGGGAACAACTCACCGGCTTTATCGATATGGTGAGCGAACAGGCATATCAATACCATCCAGGCGCACCTGCTGACCCCATTCCCTTCCCCGAAAGTTTAAAAGAAGAAGAACATATAGCGCGGGTAGAAATGCTCGAAGCCTTAGCAAATTTTGACGACCATTTACTCGAAGAACTTTTAGAAGACATCGAACCTCCTCAAGAAGAAATCCTCAAAGATTTAAAAATGGAATTAGGGGCAGATTTAGTAGTGCCCGTTTTCTTTGGTGTAGCAGAACAAGATTATGGTGTTAGACCTTTATTAGAAGCCTTGTTACGGGAAGCCCCCGAACCAGAAACCACAGCAGAACGTCGTTTAAAAAACATAAAAGGTGATACACCTCTAGCGCAGGTATTAAAAACTTACTACACTCCTCAAGGTGGCAAACTCTCCCTCGTGCGTGTTTGGCGGGGCAAATTAACTGATGGTATTGTCCTCAATGGCATTCGCACTGGTGGAATTTACCGCCTTATGGGACAACAACAGCAGTCAGTTAACCAAGTTAATGCTGGTGAAATTGTCGCATTGAGCCGTTTAGAAGGAATCAAGACAGGCGATACAATCTCCACAGAACAGCAGTCGGCAATAAAATTACCCAAAGCTGTAGAGTTGGAACCAGTGTATGCCCTCGCCATTACACCAGAAAAGCGCAACGATGAAGTCAAACTTAGCGGTGCCATCACCAAGTTATTAGAAGAAGACTGTTCACTTGCTTGGGAACAACACGGCGATACTCACGAAGTTATCTTGTGGGGACAAGGCGAGATTCATTTACAAGTCGCCCTAGATAGACTGCGCCGCAAATATAACTTGCCGATGACAACTCATTTACCGCAAGTGCCTTACAAAGAAACCATCCGTAAAACAGTGGCTTCAATTCATGGGCGCTACAAGCACCAAAGCGGTGGTCATGGACAGTTTGGTGATGTTTTTCTCGACATCAAACCCCTACCACGCGGTACAGGTTTCAACTTTAATGAAACTATTGTCGGCGGTGTGGTTCCCAAACAGTATATTCCTGGGGTGGAAATGGGCGTGCGGGAATTTCTGACACATGGGCCTTTGGGCTTTCCAATGGTGGATTTGGCGGTAACTCTGACTAATGGTTCTTATCATAACGTTGACAGTTCCGAACAAGCCTTTAAACAAGCTGCCCGATTGGCAATGCAAACGGGAATACCCCAAGCAGAACCTACCCTGTTAGAACCAATTCTGCGGGTGGAAGTGACTACACCTAGCGAATTTACTTCCAAAGTGCTGCAACTATTGAGTGGTAGACGGGGGCAAATTTTAGGCTATGAAGGCAGAAACGATTGGCAAGGCTGGGATAATATCTCTGCATACTTGCCACAAGCAGAGATGCAAAACTTTATTGTAGAGCTGCGATCGCTCACCTTGGGCGTTGGTTCTTTCCATTGGGAATATGACCATCTCCAGGAAGTACCAGAAAAACTCGCCGAACGCGTCATTCACAGCAATGGTAATGGCGGTAACGGCAACGGCAAGTAATTTTGAATTTTTGGATTAATTGTAGAGTAGCGTAGGCAATGCCTGTCGTAGGCATCGCTCCAAAGCTAAGATTCCCGACTTGTTAGAGAAGTTGGGAATCTTTTTCAATTTATAAAAGGATTCGTAAACCGCACCCCCTCAATCGTCGCACCTGATGCGAAGTCCTCAGTATAAACTTCTTCAATTTGGTTGAGTCGCGCCGTTGCCCAAATTTGCGCGTCCCAAAACCCGAAGTGATGGGTTTCCACGCCGCGAATTGCTTCTAAAGAAATGAGCCGTGTAATATCAACGGCATGGCAAGCAGCTAAATAGTTACGCATTCGCACCAGCGCCTCAGCAGGAGTTAAAAGCGAATGCCGAGTCGAGATTCCCAACTTCTTTCAGAACTCGGAAATCTTTATTTAATCTGTAAAATGATTCGTAAACCGCTAACTTGCGTGAAATGGTATTAGTTTCATAAAAGTATTTGGGAATTATGTGATTAAGTATATTCCTCTTAATTACACAGAAAAAACTTATGGGCTTTATAGTCTCGCTTTTAACTAGCCTAATTGCAATTCTCGTTTATCTCAATACAAGTAAGATATCCGGTGAAAAGTCACGTTTAGCAATACGCACAATTATGATATTGATTAGCAGTATTGCAGTCCTGAATTCTATTTCTAGGCTTTTGGTGATTGTCCCACCAGGCAATGTCGGTGTCGTCAACTTGTTTGGCGAAGTTTCCGAAACTACTCTTAATCCTGGTGTTCACTTGCTTAATCCCTTTAACAAAGTGCTGAATTTTTCCACTCGCATTAAGGATGTAAAGGAAAATGTAGATGTAACATCCCAAGAAGGTTTGAGCCTAAATCTTGATGTCAGTCTTCAGTACAAGCTCGATCCGCAAAAGGCAGCTACAGTATATAAAACAATTGGAACTGATGAAACACAACTGGTAATTTCCAGATTCCGCTCTACTGTCCGCGCCATCACGGCAAACTACCCAGCCAGTGCTATTTACTCTACCAAACGCCAAGAAATCGCCCAAAAAATTGACCAACAGCTCACCCAAGAGATACCAGTTTTGGGTTTCATCGTTGAGGAAGCTCTTTTACGAAACGTCAAAATGCCTGATACTCTACAAGCTGCAATTCAAAACAAACTCAAGACAGAGCAAGAAAACCAGCAGATGAAATTTGTTTTAGAAAAAGAGCGTCAAGAGGCAGAACGAAAGCGTATTGAAGCGCGAGGTATAGCTGATTCCCAAAAAATTATTTCTGGTGGACTTAGCAACCAAGTGCTACAATTGCGAGCGATTGAAGCCACAGAAAAGCTAGCTCAATCTAATAATTCTAAGCTTGTAATTATTGGTTCTGAAAAAAGCAGTTTGCCTATTATGATCCAGCCAGAAACAGGAACCTCAAAACCGTAAAATTTTCTTATCAGGTCAATGCTCTTGACGTGGTTCAATATAAATCTGCTTAGGAATTTTACTTGACAGAATTTTAATTCTATGAAAAAGATGCTTAACACCATACATTATTTGTAGTAGCGATCGCTCATTCTTGGCATTGCTTCCTTCGACTGGGAATATAACCATCTCCAAGAAGTACCGGAAAAACTGCTGAACATGTCATTCACAGCAACGGCAAGTAATCTTGCATCTATATTAAAATCAAAGTCCTGCAACTTTAAATGCAGGGCTTTTTGTTTGTTAATGAATATTCAATTCTTTTTGAACGTGCTGTTGAAACGTTAATCCTTCTGCGTTCCACCGTTCTTGGAATGCGTGTATATTTTCCAATTTGATTGCTTTTACATTGGGAGGAAATTTAATATCATAACCAAATACTGTATTCTTATCTGGAGGATGATTCTAATTATCCGTCATCCAAACCACCTGAACGATACGATAAATATTAAATTCATCTTTAAGTTTCTTCAATGTAAAGCAAAAATCTTTAAGTCTGTATATATAGTATCTATGTTTTCATAAGCTCAAATTTCATCATCTATAGGTTTTACGTTTTTAGTCCAAATTCATCTATTTAAATCCATAAATATTTCTCAATTTTGTTCTAATACAGAAGCTATATTTATAGTTTTCCCTGAAATATAGCTCAAGTAACAGCACTTCTTTTTTGTATATCTTGTTACAAGTTTGGTAGCGCAACATTATTCCTTGCTACAATAGTCTTATATTGGCTTTTGCAAGCTTCAACGTGAAATTTCAATGGTAAATAATGGTAACACTTCAATTACGACAATTAAGTGTTCCGCCGGGACATAGAGTAATAGTCCACGATGTTAAGTGGCAAGAATTTGAGGCAATTTTAGAAGAACTTGGCGAGCATCGAACCTCTCGATTGGCTTACAGCCACGGAACTTTGGAGATGAGAATGCCATTACCGAAGCATGAGAAAGCCAAAGTCATCATTGGGGATTTGGTGAAAATTCTGCTGGAGGAGTTAGAAATTAACTGTGAAACATTTGGCTCAACCACCTTTAAACGTGAAGATATGGCTTTTGGTGTAGAGCCTGATGATTCTTTCTACATTCAAAATCATGCTCAAATGATTGGTAAAGAGCGAATAGACTTGACGATTGATCCGCCACCCGACTTAGCAATTGAAGTTGATGTTACTTCCAAAACTCAACTGGATGCTTACGAAGCTTTGCAAGTTCCTGAACTATGGCGATATGAAGATGGCAAACTACAAATTAATATTCTTCAGGATGGCAAATACATTGAGTCTAAAATTAGTTCTACTTTTCCCAACTTGTTCATTATTGAAGTAATTCCCCGGTTTGTCGAACAGAGCCAAACTTTAGGTAGAAGTCCAACGCTTAGAGCATTTCGTCAATGGATAAGAAAGCAAATTAATCTAACTTAATGTAATTGTTGCTCCATCCGCCCAAAATCTCATACCCAATAGTCGAGTTGTCTTATTCGCACCTTGCTGCTGGCTGAATGATACAGTATGAGCGTTGCTAAAAACTGATGACTATGAACGACGAGATTGTCGAAAAACTAAAGGAAGCTAGTACTGGCTTGTTAATGATGAGCGAGTCAGATTACCCTTTCGATGTTGTTCAGTGGGAAGGTGCTGCACCTGCAACACAAGAAAAAATATTACAGCTAACAGGTTCTCAAGACCAGCCAGTTGAAGTAGTAGACTTGGACTACCTCTTTCGTAATTGTGCATTTGAGCAAGAGTGGCACAATGAATTACAGAAAAAAGATGTTAAAAAATTTCAAACACTTGTCCAGACGCTTAAAGATAATCTTAGTGACATCAGCGTTTATCGTGTTGGACAAATAAATATTGATGCTTACATCATAGGACAAACTAAAGATGGTGACTTAGCTGGAGTAGTAACAAAACTGGTTGAAACCTAGTAAGCAGGTTGGAAATTTCTCTAAATAAAAGCCTAGCCGTATAGATGGCTAGGCTTTCTCATTTTTGAAATCATCTAAACTTATAAATTATCGATTCGCGCTTCTATTACAGACTGAATAGATGTAGAGACTTGTGAGAGAAAATTGTATCCAGTTAAGGATTCTAATGAGTCAACGCTAACCCGATAGTTTCTCCAATTCGCTGTTCGCACCCCTTGTATATTGGGAATATTTACAGCAATGACTCTCGTACTGTTTGTCACGCCAGCAAGGGCTGAACCTGGAGTATCGAGGACAACAATAATTTTCCAGGTTCTATTAGGGACTTGAACCCGTCCATTAGCTATTGTATAGAACCTTCCATTAGAACCAGTACCGCCCATCCCATATCCACCAGATATGATGTAGAGTTCTTTACCCTGTCCTACTAAAGTTCTGGCATATTCCTCTAGGTTTGCCCAAATCCCCTGATTGTTATCTGGGGCTTGAGCAATCATGTTGCTCATCAAAAAGGTGGCAGAATTATTGTTAACACTACTAGTCCTGTCACCACTAGGTGTCATGTGACCACGATCAAACCCACTTCCACTAAAATCGGTAGATTGAACTTGATAGCACCCAGAAGGAAGGGTTGTATCAGCCCGGAAATTATCTTGCCTTGATGTGCTACCTAACCAACTACTATTCAATTGCCAAGACACCCAATTTGCTCTACCTGTTCCGCAGTTGTAACCAATTACATACTGTGGTTTGACTAGCAAGTAGTTATTTAGGTTGAAAGTTCCAGCATTGCTTGGGTTGCCAAGGGTTAGGTGAACACTTTCTGATGACTGGGCTGGTACAATCTCTGCCAACCCAATTATGAATAAAACTACCGCCACAAATGGTAGTAAAAACTTGAAAATCTTGATTTTTTTCACATTTTTGCACTTTTGATGACAAAAACAGTGTCTGAGTTCTTCACTTGAATATCAAGCATCCAGTGATACAAAAATCATTATTTTTGTAATGGTAAATATGTAGTGATCGGCAAGAGTTAACAATCAATAAATCACTACTTTAGCAGTATCTTCATGAGGGGCGATGCCTACGGCAGGCTACGCCTAGGCTCCAAATTTCCCATCTCTACACCAACATTTATACATCTAATCGGCAACGACAATCTTTTTTTTAGAGAAAATTTAATTTATGGGATAAATTAAGGCGATGCCTGCGGAAGCAAGGTACGCAGGTATCGCCTTTTCATTTGAGACGTTCGTACAGGGGCAGATAGAAACTTGAACGTCAGCAGTTAATAGACCTCTTACAAAAGTCAAAAAATCAGGAATGTCATTCTGATCGGAATGCAGTGGAAAAAAGAATCTTACCAGATGTTTCACTCCGCTCAACATGACAATTTAAGCATTTATGCAAAATGTCTAATAATGAAGGTGAGCATACCTATTGCCTTAATGTCTAACTTTCTGATTACAGCGGCGGCTATTTAATTACCTTAAAATTCTCAATAGTGAGATATTTTTCTTCATCAGCTATCTGACTGTTGTAATCAATATTAATTTGAGTTGGATAGCCGAATCTAGCACTATATTGCACATCCAGGCTGAAGGCTTGACGGTTGATAGCATCTTGAATCACATCAAACAGCTTAGGAATTGTGTTGTAATTTTGGAAAAATTCTGGATTAACTGGTTGACCTGTAGCTACAGAAGTGACGGAAGTTGTTTTACCATTACGTACTTCAATTACTACTGGGCCCCTAGCATCGCTTATACAAAAGCAACTATTGCTAGCTGTATAACGATAGTTGGAAATATTTTGCTGATTCCACAAATTGCGATTAAAAGTTAATCGCCTTAGATTCAAATTCTTACTCGCTGACGATTGTGCTATCTCTACGGGAGATTTGGACATTACTGGTAAGTTCAGTCCAAAAGATAGCAATAACCCGGCACTGATAATGATAGGTAAACGCATATCCATCTATGAAGTTTCAAAAGTATTATATATGTATTATATATATGAATTTATCTATTTGTTTAAGTACACTTTATATTTTTATTAAAATTATTCAGTGGTTAGTCAAGAGCAAATAGCAAATTTATGACTGTACAAAACTGGTTGGTGAGTGTAGTCTTAAGTCTATAGCTAAATCAGATCCGGCGCGTTGGCGCAGATCGCCTTCACCGCGAGACGCTTTGCATAGCTTGCTTCCACGTTCGCGTAGCGTCCCGCAGGAAAGTGGTACGTCACGCATATGTGCGAAAATATTTTCTCTATGTCGTAAAATTTTTACTGTAAAAAACAAATTTTTTATTTTAAGCATGAATGATTCACAAGTTTGGTATATTGTCAAGCATTCTGCTGGTAATTGCAAAATTGTCCCCAGCGACAAAGTTGGAGACGATAATCTAGAGATTGTAGAACAATGGGGGCCTTTTAGTTCGCAAGAAGAAGCGATCGCTCGGCGTGTAGGACTTATTAGGGCTGGAAAGTGCCAACCAGTTTAAGTTAGGAGTTAAAAGTTAGGAGTTAAAAGTTGACAATGGTTACCTTAAACGTTTGTAGAGACGTTGCAATGCAACGTCTCTACATTCTGTTTCAGAAGTGTCTAATGATGATTTTTATTCCTAACTCCTCACTATTCACTCCTAACTTTATTCCTAACTTTTCATTTTTCTGCCGTGGCTGCGCCCTGAGCAGCAATTTTTTTACCTATAACCTCCACTGCTTTAGCAAATTGAGGGTCTTTTAGGGTAGCAAGTTTGTCACGTTCGTTGAGCCACAAATCCTGTCGCTGGGCATCTGTCAAATCCACTTTTATATCTGGATCAATACCATGCTTATTAATATCTCTATCATTAGGCGTATGGTATTTAGCAATTGTCACCGCTAATCCTGAGCCATCTTCTAGTGGACGTACAGATTGCACTAATCCCTTACCAAAGGTTTGAGTTCCTACCAACGTTGCACGTTTGTTGTCCTGCAACGCTCCTGAAAGGATTTCGCTAGCACTGGCTGAACCTTTATCTACTAATATTACCAACGGTTTGTTTGTCAGAGCGCGTCCGTTTGCCACTTCTCGCTCTCGCTCACCTTGGCGGTCAATGGTGGAAACAATTGTGCCTTTATTCAGCCACATCCGGGCAATATCTATACTAGAGAAGAGCAAGCCACCTGGATTACTGCGCAGATCAAGGATATATCCAGCTACCCGTTTGCTTTCTAAATCTCTGATAGCGGTTTGCATTTCTTTACTAGCATTGGCACTGAACTGATTCAAACGAATGTAGCCAAGGTTACCTGCTGGAGTTTTCTTTTGGGAGTATTTAACTGGATGGATTTCAATCCGCGCTCTTTTGATGTCAAACTGTTTTGTCTGACCATTGCGCTGAATCGTTAAGGTGACTTTCGATCCTGCTTCACCTCTAATCAGGGATACTGCCTGATTAGTATCCATCCCCTTGGTACTTTTATTGTCGATTTTGAGAATGATATCTTTTGCCAAAACACCAGCTTTAAAAGCTGGTGTATCTTCGATTGGCGCAATTACAACCAATTGCTTGGTTTTTTCATCCTGGCTGATCGTGATCCCAATCCCTGTCAGTTCTCCAGAGGTATCCACTTGCATATTCTTGAATTCCGCTGGGTCCATAAACCGGGTGTACGGGTCTTCTAGCTTTTTGAGCATTTCCCGAATGGACTTATACGCTTCCTGCGGATTACTGTAGGACTTGCTTAAGTATTCCTTACGAACAGCCTGCCAATCTACCTGATTAAAAGTACCGTCTACATATTGGCGTTGAACAATTTGCCAAACTTCATCTACTAATTCTTTGGGACTTGCTTTAAATAAAGCCTGACCTCGCGAGTGAATGCCAAGGCTAGTAACAGCGATCGTTGAGAGTGTCACTACCGTAGCACCCAAAACAAGCCTACTTTTTGTAATCACCATAATGACAGCTGCGTCAGAGGGAAAATATATAGTCAGTATGCTCAATCTAACACAGGCCACCACTGTACAGACCGAGTATGTATCCCTAATTTAAACAAAATACTTGACAATCCGGCGAACTTAATGGTCTAAAGATACAAAACTTTTGGACACAGGGCATGGAAAAGAGGCAGAGGGGCGGGGTGCGGGGGGCAGAGGGGAAAACTCTTCTCCCTTGCTCCCTGCTTCCTGCTCCCTCATCTCCCTCATCTCCCCCTGCTCTCTTACGGTTCTACCCAGCGTTCATCGGCTTTAATCAGGTTAATTAATTCCTCTACACCTTTATCTTCTGGGACTTTTTTGATTTCCTCTCTGCCACGATACAAAGAAATATAACCAGGTGTCTTGCCAACATAACCATAGTCGGCATCTGCCATTTCTCCAGGGCCATTGACAATACAACCCATAACTGCAATGTCTAAACCAGTTAGGTGTTTAGTGGCTTCCCGGACTTTGTGTAGCACTTCTTCTAGGTTAAACAAAGTGCGTCCACAGGAAGGGCAAGCGACGTATTCCACCATCGTTTTTCGCAATCCCAAAGCCTGGAGAATGCTGTAACAGACGGGAATTTCTTTTTCTGGTGCTTCTGTAAGTGAGACGCGAATTGTATCGCCAATGCCATCAGCAAGTAAGGTAGCAATACCAGCCGTGGATTTAATTCGCCCGTATTCGCCATCACCGGCTTCCGTAACGCCTAAATGTAGCGGATAATCCATACCCAGTTCATCCATGCGCTTGGCTATCAGGCGATAGGCGGCTAGCATCACCGGTACTCGTGAGGCTTTCATAGAAATTACCAAGTTGCGGAAATCCAAGGATTCACAGATGCGAATAAATTCTATGGCAGATTCCACCATGCCTTCTGGGGTGTCACCGTAGGTAAATAGCATCCTTTCAGCGAGGGAACCGTGATTTACCCCAATCCGCATCGATTTACCTTGATCGCGCAAAGAAACTACTAGAGGTTCTAGGGTTTCGCGGATTTTTTCGCCAATTTCGTCAAATTCGGCTTTAGTATACTCGGTTCGATTGACGTTGGGCTTTTCAAAGACATATAACCCCGGATTAATCCGCACTTTTTCTATGTGCTTGGCAACTTCCACGGCGATTTTTAGTCCGTTGTGATGGACATCAGCCACAATTGGCACGTCTTGGTAAGTTTTTATTAATTTTTGTTTAATTTCTGCTAAAGCTTTCGCATGAGCCATACTTGGCACTGTGACACGGACAATTTCGCAGCCAATTTCGTGCAGACGACGAATACCAGCCACGGAACCATCAATATCAAGGGTATCTTCGTTAATCATCGACTGCACTACAACGGGGTAGCCGCCGCCAATGGTGACATTTCCCACCTTTACGGGACGAGTTTTACGCCGCTTAATAGTTGTGTCAAAGGTAGGTTGGCTGGATGTAGTATTTGAAGTATCTACTATGGGGAGAGTTTGCATAACCTGATTAGGTAAATTTGCTGTCGTTAAAATATCAGATTTGATAAATCTCTGTTTCTCAGATTGCCACAGGTGGTGGCTCTTTGGGACGATTAATATAGAAAAAAAAGGAAAATAACACAGGCAAAGAAAGAAAGAGCAATTCAACGGTTTTGCTCATTTATAAAGATATATTGCTGAAAAATTCTTTTAACTGAGTAGCTTGAGTAGCGATCGCGCAGGTTTGACAGAAAAGCTTAAGGAAGCGATCGCTTTATTGCTGAGTCATAAATATTACTAATACTATCATAATTCTATGAACTAACCTGTAATATCACGGTTCATAAGAGCGATAACTTCTCTGCGAGACGCTGCGCGAACGCTAAAATTATGTTCTAATAATACAAATATACTATTTAGTGTGGGCTTGAGAAAATTTCGGGATTGAAATTATAGATGTTATTACAGAATAAAAGCGGCTGTAATTATGAACACCCAAATAAGCCCTCAACTATTAATTCCCCCACACTTTAACCCTGAAGAAGTGGGCGAAGTCTGGCGCGTACCTTACCAAGAACGTGCCGCCGAAGCTGAAATCTGGGCAAAACAACACGATATCAAACCTGCATCTTTAGATAAAAGCCGGATTTGCTTACTATTAATTGATGTCCAAAACACCTTCTGCATCCCTGGATTTGAATTATTTGTAGGTGGAAAATCTGGAAATGGGGCAGTGGATGATAACGTCAGATTGTGTGAGTTTATCTATCGCAACTTGGGAGAAATTACAAAAATTGTACCCACCCTAGATACCCACACGGTAACGCAAATCTTCCATCCCATCTTTTGGGTGAATGCCGCCGGAGAACATCCTACCCCAGCAGCGACTAACATCACTCCAATAGACATTGAACAAGGTATCTGGAAAGTTAACCCAGCAGTTGCTGACAGTGTTACTAATGGAGATTATGAATTACTAGAAAAACACGCTTATCATTACATTAGAAAACTCAGCCAAGACGGTAAATATCCCCTCACCGTTTGGCCTTATCATTCTATGTTGGGCGGTATCGGTCATGCTTTAGTTTCATCAGTAGAAGAAGCCATATTTTTCCACAGCATTGCTCGTCAGAGTCAGACACAATTTGAAATTAAAGGTGAAAACCCTTTAACAGAGAACTATTCTATTTTACGTCCAGAAGTGTTGGAAGATTTTGAGCAACGTCCACTTGCCCAAAAGAACACGCGCCTGATAAAGCAACTTTTAGAATATGATGCAGTAATTATTGGTGGCCAAGCTAAAAGTCACTGTGTTGCCTGGACAATTGACGATTTATTAACAGAAATTAAACAGGTAGATGCTTCCCTTGCTCAAAAAATTTATCTTTTAGAAGATTGCACTTCCCCCGTTGTCGTTCCAGATGTTGTGGACTATACAGAACAGGCAAATACTGCATTTGCAAGATTTGCAGAGGCAGGAATGCATATCATAAAATCTAGCGAATTTGGGAGTTGGGCATAGGGCATGGGGCATTGGAAATGGGTAAACAATCATAAATAATGGTTCTTCCTCTGCTTACCCTGCTTACCCTGCTCCCTTGTCTCCTACTCCTCATTTCTTCAAATAACCCTTTGGATCTTCTGCTACCCAACCCAGAGATGAGCTAGAACGCACTTCAAAATGGAGGTGCGGTTGACTGGAGGTTAGTTGTCCACTAGTACCTACTGTTCCCAGTAAGTCGCCTTTGTTTATTTGCTCACCAACAGTAACCTTAATGCTGTCAAGCTGGGCGTAGCGGCTTTGGAGTCCGCCAGCGTGATTAATAATGACCAACTTGCCATATGAACCTTGCTCATTAGCAAAGGCTACGGTTCCAGGCGCGATCGCTTGCACATTTGTACCAATTGGTGCTAATAAATCAACACCACTATGGAAAAAAACTTCATTTGTAACAGGATTAATTTGCCAGCCATAAGCTAATCCCACATTTGCAGCTTCCCCCAAAGGATATCCAGCCAAGGATGCGCGGTTTGGCGTACTTCCACCAGTAGGCAAAGGGGACTTAGTTACAACACCATTGGGCGACCAATTTACCCCCGGAACAAACACAATTCTAGGGTCTTGTTGGCAGCCATTCACTTCAAAAAGGCTATCAGCACGAACTTTATATTGTGCCGCCACTTGTCGCCAAGTTTGATCACTAGGCACTTCGACTACAATCCCATTGTAGGGAGGAATTTGAAGTACACTACCAACTGCTGCAATTGCACCGCTCTGCAAAGCTGGATTCATGCCGATAATAGTTGTAGGTAGGAGATTATAACGCTGCGCTATCCTCTCCAAAGTTTCGCCACGAACAACTTTATGGCGTTGGAAGCGAGATAGGGCTGGAGTTGGACAACCATCTACAGCAGCGTTGGCGCTGTTAGTGTTTGGCAACATGGATACTAGGCTTAAGGCGCTAACTAAGCTACAGAGAAACAGTTGACGAAAGGGTAAAATCATGTATACATATCAAAAGCGCATTAACTTTAAATTTTAGATGGAGAGTCTGGAAAGTGGGGAGTGGGGAGCAGGGAGCAGGGAGCAGAGGGGAAAGAGGTAATTTTAATTTTCCCCCTTGCTCCCTGCCCCCTACCCCTCTGCTTCTTTTGCCCCATGCCCAATACCCAATACTTAATTCCTCATAAATTGATCTATCCACTTATCGTTAGCTTGACTACACTTAGAAGTTAGCAACTGCATTTCTGTCCTTAAGCAGAATGATTATGAAGTTATCCTTAAAGCAACTGTCGGTTTATTTATTTTTATTGGTGTTCGGCTGTGGTGTAGGTATATTTGGCAGTCGCTATCTCCTGCTAAAAAACCCCTCGTTTCAACAGTTAAAAAATGTAACAATGGCTTCGCCTCCAGAATCTGTAGTGCCAAATTCTTCTAATGGAGGGATTGGTTCTACTGGGGGCGATAATGTGAATTTTATTGCGACGGCAGTGCAAAAAGTTGGCCCGGCTGTGGTGCGAATTAATGCCACTCGCAAAGTCGCCAATCCTATCTCTGATGCTTTGAAAAATCCCCTCTTACGACGATTCTTTGGAGAGGATGAGCAACCAATTCCCCAAGAACGCATTGAACGCGGTACAGGATCGGGATTTATTTTGAGCGAAGATGGAGAATTACTCACTAACGCTCATGTGGTAGCAGATACAGATACAGTACAAGTCACCCTCAAGGATGGTCGGAGTTTAGAGGGGAAAGTGGTAGGAGTTGACTCGGTGACAGATGTTGCAGTAGTGAAAATAAAAGCTGATCATTTACCGACTGTGAAACTGGGCAATTCGCAAAACTTAATCCCAGGACAATGGGCGATCGCTATTGGCAATCCTCTAGGTTTAGATAATACTGTGACTATCGGCATCATTAGCGCTACAGACCGCACCAGCACTCAAGTCGGTGTCCCCGATAAGCGAGTCAGCTTTATTCAAACTGATGCCGCAATTAACCCTGGTAATTCTGGTGGCCCCTTGTTAAACGCCCAAGGCGAAGTGATTGGCGTTAACACTGCCATCCGTGCTGATGCTCAAGGACTTGGTTTCGCCATTCCCATTGAAACTGCCGCTCGCATAGCAAATCAACTTTTTACCAAAGGGCGTGTGGAACATCCTTTCTTGGGTATTGAAATGGCAGACCTTTCTCCCATCAAAAAACAGCAGATTAATCAAGAAAACCAACTGAACATTGAGCAGGAAGCCGGGATTGTGATTAAAGGAGTCACAGATGATTCCCCAGCCAAGCGTGGAGGGCTGCTTCCTGGAGACGTGATTCAAAAAGTTAATGATAAAGTAGTCAAAACCTCAGCCCAAGTTCAGAAGCTGGTAGAGTCTAGCCAAGTTGGGGACATAATAGCTATCGAAGTCAACCGCAACGGTAAAATTCAAACTTTCAAAGTACAATCAGGAGCTTATCCTGAAAGGAAGTAGCCAAAATAATTCATAATTCATAATTGATAATTCGTAGTTGCAATTAGTATAGCGGTTCTCGTTTACGTGAGGTACACCCGTAAGGGCACGGCACTCCCGTGCCCCTACACCTTGCAATATAATCCTGTACCGCATCTGAATGGGAACCGCTATAAAAGCTTGAACTCTCCACTGTTTTGTTGACCACTAAATTTTTAATTTAGTGTGGGCTGCTATACCCTTTTTAATTACGAATTACGAATTAGTAATTATTTGGTCAATAGTCTTAGAATGTTTGACTACTGACTATTGATTATTGACCATTAGACAAATGCTCTAACTGCATTCTTTGTTCCATCTGGCGCAGAAAATACCCTGTCATCATGGCCGACGCTAGAAGCCCAGCTAAGTTCTCCCGATCTGTTGTGATTTGCACGTTGAAACTTTCAGCCGGGAGCATTCCCACAAGCCCTTGGACATTTTGCGAGATGATTTGTTTAATTTCAGGGCTGGCAGACTGAGCAATCCTCGCTAAAACATCAGGAGACTGATGCTGTAAATATTTGAGTAACTGATTGGGGTATTGCTCAGAGTGATCGGAGAGAAGTTGATTAGGGTGTTCCTCAGAGTTGTCATTCAAAAAGTCAGGATTAAACACCATTGGCAGTTTTATTTAGCTTAATTGCTAACTCTACTCTAAACCATAGTACAAGGGTAGCGCATTGACCATAGGTATAAGTCAAGAGGAGGGGAGTGGGGCACTGTTTATTTTGTTTGTCTCCCTCATCCGCCTCACTCCCCACTCCCTAGTTCCCACTCCCCACTCCCTTTAGTTCTAGTTCTAGTTCTAGTTGTTCTTCCTTCTGGCTATTGGAAAGTATTTGCGGGAGTTGTTCGATTTGGAAATACTGATGAAATTTCGGGGTTACCTGGAGTGAATAGGAGCGAGAATCGCTGTCTCGACGCTTTCGGATGAAACCAAGTTCGACGAGTTCTGGAACGTGTTGATATACTCCTGAACCGCGTAGATTAATCAAATCGCTTTGGAGTATGGGACTATTAAGGGCGATCGCAGCTAAAGTCCGCAATGCACCTACACCCAACTCTACTGGTATCATCGTTTGCACCAAATCATGAAAGTCAGACCGGAGTTGCAAACTGTAACCATCTGGGGTTTCTATTACCTCTAAGGCGCTATCTCGGTGGGCATAGTTGTCCATTAGTTCAATTATCCCTTCCTTGACAGCAGCGCGATCGCACGCGGCATACTCGGCAATTTCGCCGAGCGACAAGGGTTTACCCTTTAAATACAGAATTGCTTCTATCTTCGTCGCTATGGCTGTAATCATTTAGTCATTAGTCATTGGTCATTGGTCATTGGTCATTAGTACATGACAACTAACAATCAACAAGTGTGTGGCATTATATCGTAAATTGTCAAAATATTGTTTGAAACTTTCAATTGGGGCATTGGGAAGAGGCAGAGGGGAAAAAGATAATTTTTATTCTCCCCCTACCTCCCCTGCCTGCCCTGCTCTCCCTGTCCCCCACTCCCTCAAAAACCTCTAGTTGTGAGAATAAATTCTGCGATCGCTAAATCTTGGGGAGTTGTCACTTTTAAATTTGTCTCTTCTCCCTGGACAATTCGCACTTCAATACCACATTTTTCAAATAAAGCCGCGTCATCAGTTACTTCCCAGCCTTGACGCACACCTTCAGCATGGCACTGTTTCAACAACTTGACATTAAATCCTTGGGGAGTTTGTGCTGCCCATAATTGTCGTCTGTCGGGTGTTTTTTGAATTATGCCTTGTTCATCGACAACTTTGATGGTGTCTTTGACGGGTACACCAGCAATTAAACCGGGGCAGTGGCGAATGGCTTCGGCACAAGAGTTAAATAAATCTGGTGTGACAAGGCATCTGGCCCCATCATGAATCAATACTTGTTCTGCGGTCACTGGTAGCGCCTGCAAGCCGTTGTAAACAGATTCTTGGCGGGTGGAACCACCTGTAATCAATTCCACTGGTTTAGTTAGCTTGAGATCGGCGAGAATTGCTTTGAAGTCTGGCCAATCAGTAGGCTGAGAAATAATCCCGATCCAACTGATGGTATTGGCGGCTTCTGCGGCTAATAGAGTCCAAGCAATAATTGGTTGCGATCGCACGAGCAGCAGGAGTTTATTGCGGTTACTCCCCATTCTTTTTCCGATTCCCGCAGATGGAATTAGTAAATACACAGAATTCCTCAATCTTTAAGCTATATATTTTCCCCTAAAATAGGGAGCGAGTAAGCGTCAATAAATATTATGCGAGTAGTAGCCCTTGTACCTGGCGGAATTGGCGACCAAATTCTCTTCTTTCCGACTCTAGATGACCTGAAGCGTAATTATCCTAACGCTCAGATAGATGTCGTTGTTGAACCCCGGTCAAAGGCTGCCTACCGAGTGAGCAAGTCAGTTCACGAGGTACTGACCTTTGATTTTCAAGACCGTAATAGTCTGGCAGATTGGGGTAACCTAGTGGGCACAATTCGCGATCGCGAATACGATATTGCCATTGCTGTTAAGCAAAATTGGTTGGTGGGTCTGATACTCTGGTTGACAGGAATCACCACACGCATTGGCTACCAAGGCAAAGGGGCGGTTTTTCTCACCAACGCTGTCCCATTCAAACCATCCCAGTATGCGGCGGCAGTATATCATGATTTGCTGCAACCATTAAGCATAAAAACCCCTGTCCCAGAGTTAGCTGTAAATGTGCCAAAACCAGATATTGAGTGGGCACAAAAGGAACAAAAACGCTTAGGGGTAAATGAAACAGGCTATATCTTGATTCATGGCGGTTCTGGCCAGTTACTCCAGGCTAAAGAGCTGGATAAAATTTACCCTGTCGAGAAGTGGCAGCAAATTATTCAAAACTTCCAAGACAAGCAGCCGGATATGCCTGTGGTGGTGATTAAGGGAATTGACGATGAGCAGTTTGTGCGATCGCTTCTGGGGTCTTCTCCAGATATCAAGGTGACTGCCCCAGATGATATTGGCAAGTTAACTGCTATAATTGCCGGGGCAAATCTGATGTTGTCTACTGATAGTGCGGCACTACAACTGAGTGTTGCAGTCAAAACCTATACCATCGCCCTATTTGGGCCCACTAATCCAGCTAGGTTGTTGCCGAAAAACGATAAATTCCTGGCCATTGAATCCCCCACGGGAAAAACGGCGGATGTTTCACCAAACGCAGTTTTGGAGAAAATTTGGGGCGGCTAAACCAACAGTTTGCCCCAATTTCTGCAATCAGTCTATTGGATATCCAATATAGTTATGCGTTTGTTGAATGACCGCAAAACCTGGTCGTGACAGCTAGATTTTGCGGTTATTTCAGTATTTACTCTACGAAACGCTATTCTATCCCCCAGTAGCACAGAATTCATCTTGGATTCTGGCTCCTAAGTCCCGAATTCTTTTTTATTAAAATATCTCAAAAAAAGCATCCTCTAATTCATAACCCAGCATTTGGGCCATAGACTTCAGCCGCGAGAGACTGGGAATATCCTGCTGTTTGAGCCAATCACCTAAAATAAAGATTTTGTGCATCAAAAATATTTCTAAGGCTTCAGGGTTATACTGAATGCCTTCTTTGGAACTAAACTGGTGTGGTACTAGCATGGCGGCATAACGAGCAAATTCTCCAGCTTTCCAATCTAGTAAAAATGGTAACCAAGGGTATTTGGCATCTAGGCGCACAAACCACAGCCGCACCTCTGGAATTTCTGAGAGTTCCCGTGGATCGTCAGCTTTGAGTTCATAATTGATATCAAAGCGTAACTGCTGTTCATGGGATGCGACCCCATCTTGCAGCAGTTGTTCAATCACCGTAGACGCAGGCGATAGATCCAGATTGTTAATGAAGTCATTATTCAGTGCGATCGCAATTGTCTTTGATTCAGCAGCCACTTTCTTGATGCTCAACTGTAGGATCGAGAATATACAGTAGCAGCTTTCAGGACTTGACGCTACATTGACCTTTACTAGCACAAAGTCTTCTTCACAAAGCAATTAGTATTTAGTGATACCAATTCTCCCTCAACTTCTATTTAATACTTACTTTTTAGGTACTTCCAACAAATAAATTATCTAATCTTGTGAGTGAGCGTCTCGCCTGCCCCAAAGTGGACATTTACAGCAATTTTAAGTTAAAGTTGTAATGAGTTTGTTTTAGATTAAGGTCTGACAAAGTAGCCATCAACAAGCAAAAAAATCATTATCGCAACCTGTAACTTTCGCAGCATCAAAAGCCAAAACACAAGTACAGGGAAAAAAGCTGCGTGCAATATCATTGCATATATTAAATAAGCAATAAACATTGAAATGGGAAAATTCCCTCACCTCAACAGTTAACAAGCTGTAATATGCCAAAACAAACAATTTCTACAAAACCAATTCGTTCTCTAGAAGATGCGCTAGATCGCTGTCAAATCCTGGGTATGCGCGTCAGCCGCCAGCGTCGTTTTATTCTGGAATTACTTTGGCAAGCAAATGAACATCTTTCTGCTAGAGAGATTTATGATCGCTTGAATCAACAAGGTAAAGATATCGGTCATACCTCTGTTTATCAAAATTTAGAAGCATTATCCAGTCAAGGTATCATTGAGTGTATTGAACGCTGTGATGGGCGTTTGTACGGCAATATCAGTGACTCTCACAGTCATGTCAACTGTATAGATACAAATCAAATTCTTGATGTTCATGTGGAACTTCCAGAAGATTTGATCCGCAAAATTGAAGAAGAAACAGGAGTGCGGATTACTGACTACAGTATTAACTTTGTTGGCTACCGCAACCCGCAAGAAAGCTAACAGTTATTGCATTGGGCATTGGGAATTGAATTATTTTCCTCATCCTCCCACTCCCTCTCCCTATTCCCCAATGGAGTTATTGCCAAAAACTGTCTCATCATCGACATCATCATATAAATCTACTGGTACAATTGTGCCTTCAGAGCTTTCAATTAGTCCGTTTGCGGGGAGTTTGTTCCAATTATTATCTGTGTTTGCCGTAATTTGGACGGTATTTAAGAAGGGTTGCTGCGACCGCAAATGTTTCAGTCCTTGAAACGATTCTTTGGAGAACAAGGCACCATTATCAGCAGCTAATTTTTTGTCAGCCTCAATGAGAATTGCATCCAATAAGCAGGCGTTGGTAAGATCGGCTGAATTAAGATTTGTTCCCATCAGGTTAGCTTGTTGGAGGTTTGCGCCTGTAAGATTAGTCTGTTGGAGGTTTGCTCCTGCGAGATTAGCTAGTTGGAGGTTTGCACCTGCGAGGTTCGCCTGTTGGAGGTTGGCTCCAGCTAAATTCGCTCCGATTAACTCCGCATTGGATAAGTTTGTCTGCTCAAGATTTACCCCAGTTAACATTACTTGCCACAAAGAGGCTCCCGATAAATTGAGTCCAGCCAGAGACTTAATTCGGGTTGCGAAGGTATTTTTATGCAAAAGGGTTGTTCTCGCAATTAGCGCACTTAAAGCCTCTGGATTGAATTCTGTTAAATTGAGTGGATTGCCACAAGGCCAAAAAGGAATTTTTGTTTCTCGGTAGCAAGCACAAAGCAATATAAACACATTCAGTCCCACCGCAGCATTCACTTGCTCAACATTCACTGGGTTTTGCAGTGCGTGAAAATGAGTCAAAGCTTGGTGAGCTATTCCTTCATCCAACCAATAGCCTTGACAGTAAGCACGCCAGAAAGACAAAAGCCGTTGAAACAAAACTTCAAAGGAAAACTTGTGCTTTTGCTCGCGGCGCAAAATTGCGATCGCCAGTTCTTCAATTTCTTGGCTAAGTATCCCATAACCCAGTAAATTGTAGAGATGCTGGGCAACGCTACTCGGAGAATCAAGCACAAAGGTGAGTGTGCCATAAGCCTCATTTTGGTACTGAGTTAATAATTTCAACTCAGCAGTCACAGCTTTAGCACAAAGAAATTCTCCTAACTTGACATGAGAAAACTCAATTAGACTACTTTGGGCGGCAGTCGCTACAACTTGCGTTGGGCGGCTTTGCCGACTTGTACCCCTGCGGGGAAGCAAGCTAGCATCTTTGACAGGAGAAGCAAGTGATATGGAAACCCCCGCAACGCGCTGTCTTGCTTCTACACCTCTGCGTGAGATTTCTAAATCTTGAATTTTAAAGTAAAATCCTGGCAAAGTGTGAGGTTTCTCAGCCAAATTAATTTGATGACGTTGTGAGTGTAGAATTTTCAGAGCGATCGCTTGCATCTGCTCAAGTAAATCTTGGGGACGACGATTAGCGAGTAAATTAGCGATCGCTTCTGGAGTCCGGTGGATATGAGCCGATCCTGAGCGCAGTAGCATCGTTTTGATCCCACCAGTTAGTGGATAGCCCAACAACCATCGGCTCAGGCGATGATAAATTTCCCATAACAGAAAAGACTTTGGGGTATTAGCAGCTAATTGCAATACCTCATCATCTAGCAGTCCGTCGCGGTGTAAAATGCCCAATAAATGCAGCATTAGGGGTTGACGGACAAGGGCAGATAGTTCTGTTAACTTTGATTGACTGGTAAATAAGCCTGCCTGTTTTAAGAATGTAAAGAAATTTTGAGCGATCGCCAACGATTGAACCTTTGCCCACTGCTGAAACCATTGTTTGAGTTCCTCGACATCCAAGGGCTGAATGATAATTCGCTTCAATGGTAGGGGTATCTCTGGGGCGATTTCCTGTAATGTTGTTGACCGACTCGTTAACACGATTTTGTGTCTATGCTGAGACTGAAAGTTCAGTAATTGCTGAATAAAAATTGCTTTTGCCCTTATACCATGAGCAGAAGGGGGCAGTTCATCCAAACCATCTAGCAGCAACAGACAAGGGAGATTTTCTTGCTCTAACCAAGTTGAAAGATTAATCGGAAAAGCAGAATTGAGGGTTTCGATTAAAGTTTTGCTATATTTTACATCCCGTAACCTAATTACTATAGGCATCCAAACAGGGTAAAATTCTTGTGCTATCTGTGCTGCCCAGAGTTGGCAAAAACTGGTTTTTCCATAGCCAGGTTCCGACTCAATCACAGCGATCGTTTCTAAATCAGCTAGCTGTTGCTGTGCCCATGTTTTTAAATCAACTGGTTTAACAGTTTTTTTATCCTGCTCAGAAATACTTTCCTCTATTGGTAAGCCTTTTTGTCCAACATAGATATCCTTAAGGGAAAAAGATTCTGTAAGTAAAGGCATACTGAGGTTTTTAATCAAACTTGCACGGTAATGTTCTCGATGCAAGTCAATTTTCTCAGCGACTGTAGAACCAACTTCTGGAGCAATCAAACTGGGAGATAACGAAATCCCCAAACGGAAAAATTTTTGTAGTTGGGCTAAAGAAGCAGCATTCTCAGTAACGACTACCAGTAAGTTACCAGGAAGTGAGTTGACCAAACGTTCTGTTAAGAGTTTAGCTTCAGGTTCCTCTGCACCATTGGCAACTAACCAAGCTATGGCAGCATTATTTATTTGTTGCACCAGTAAAGAATCTGCAACCAGAGACAGTGCTTGCTCCGCTTGAGTGTCAGTCAATTTACCTGGGCTGAGAGTTTTTAGTAATCCTTGCAGTTGTGAGTCTTGGAGGATAAGTTTACCCACATCTTCTTTAGGTATTTGTGCTTGGATTGGTATACTTGCCCGATCTAGCCACGGTCTTTGCAGCCTTGCTTCCTGCTCTATAATTGCTTGCAAGGCTTGGAGATAGGCGATTTGGAACGCTAGCCATGTGCCTTCGTTACGTTTTAATGGTTTTTTTTGGCTGAGACTACGCAACAGGTTTTCTGTCAAATGGGAAATGACACTGATTTCTTCCCAAACAATTCCTAAAGGCAGTTCTAAAACCTCTACCAAGGTACAGATATCAAAAGGCATGAGGCTTTTGACTTCCATATCCTGAACAATTCGGTAGGCAATACCTGCCAATTGCCCCTCCGAAAATTCTTTGATTTGATTGATTGCGAGATAGCGTTCTGCCAACCAGTGCCGAATACTCAAGTTCATTTAATTACACAGTGACGGCTGCATAAGGCAATTATGATCGATTTATTCAGTTTGCCAAAACAGGTGACAATAGGGAAGACAAAGTTTTGTATCAAAGCTGTTTTCTGATTGGCAAAAAACAGTGCTTGTCTAATCGAGTAAACTATGAGCGATCGCCATCTCAAATTATTGTTAATCGACCAAGACCCAATTTTTCGTCTGGGATTACGGGTAGCTCTAGAAGCAATTCCTAGTCTAGAAGTAACAGGAGTAGTAGAAACTGACACTGCTGCCTTGCAGATTTTAGCAGAAATTGCCCAAGAAGACCCTAAACAGGTAAATTTGGTTGTTTTAGAATTCGGTAATGGTCGCTCTACCACCAGTCAGCAGCTAGGTTTACAATTCTGTCGGCAACTCAGAGCTTTGTACCCTAACTTGCCAATTTTGCTCCTCAGTTCTATTCAAGAACAAGGATTGCTATTGGCTGCAAAATCTGTTGGTGTAAATGGCTATTGTCCCAAAGGCACACCACTTACTGAGTTAGTCGCCGCTATGCAAGAAGTTGCAGATGGTGGTTCTTATTGGTTTTGGGAGATAGAAACAATCACAACTCCTAACTCCCCACTCCCCACTCCCCACTCCCCACTCCCTTTTTCTAAACTACGAAATAATTTACGTTTGTCAGGAATTGGTTACATCAATACTACCCTAGCCGCAGTAACAGCACAATTACAAGTTCCCGGATTACCAGTATTAGATCGGGCAGTTCTAGCTGGAAAGAGGCGAGAACTGCTAGCGGCTCGTTGGTTGTTAAATCGGTTGTTGGTTTCATCACAAGAAAGGCAAGAGGAAGATATTCCGGTTGCTGATCAGCCACCCCTGCCTTCTTCGTTGAGTAGTGCCATTCAGCAAAGGCAAATGGTGTCACCTCTACTTAGTCCAGGAGCGCTACAATCTGCCTTATTTGCATCTTGCATTACTAAACTTCAATTCCCTTTACAAAATGTCACAGATGTCCCTTTAGAAATTGACATCTTTCGTGAAGATAAAAAACGAGAATTACTTTATCTTATCTTGCAAAAATTGGCTAAACAGTTAGATGAACTGCGTGCTTCTGAAATCGAGATGAATCAATTATATGAGGTGAAACTTACCTTATTGCGCGATTTATGGCAATCAGCAATTACAGATTTTTTTGGAAGGTTCTCTCGAATACAAATAGGAAATCAAAATATAGAAATTATTAATTTATTGCTGCAAAGTACAAAAGTTGTGCAGAGAGATATTCTCAATAACATTCCGCTAGTTTGTGAATTGTATTCTTATCTACTATTTCAAACAGAATTGAACATTGATAATACCTCCTATCCGGTAGTGAGCGCTGAAGCGAAGTATCAAGCATTAATGATTTTAGAAAACTTGTTAATTCAGGTAGCGAATGGGGTAGTGCAACCACTGTTAAATTCTTTAGCAGATGTAGAAGTGATTAAGCAAAATTTATATGGATGCCAATTTATTTCTACAAGAGATATTGAACGGTTTAGAAATGATTTATCGTGGAAATATAGGTTAAGAAATTATATAAGTGAGCCAAAAGCAGTTTTTGAAAGCCGTTATGATCTATTTGTAATTGCGCCTCGTGGTATTGCCAATAGTTCAGTTTATGCTCCTCGAAATCAGGAGTTAGTAAGACTTTCTAATATTCCTTTAGTAGTGACATTATTTTTAGAACTTAGTGATGCGATCGCACCGCGTTTAAAATCATTATTAGCTTTTGCAGGTAGCGGTATAGTTTTTATTCTTACCCAAATAATTGGTCGTGGTTTAGGTTTAATCGGTCGTGGTATTCTTCAAGGTATTGGTAGTGTTTCGTTAATAGAAAAAAACTTGAGACGAAATAGCGATCGGACTAAGTGAAGGAGCAGGGAGTAGGGGAGGCAGGGGGCAGGGAGCAGGGAGCAGGGGGAGATGAGGGAGATGAGGGAGCAGGGGAAGAAGAATTATTGACAAATGACAAATGACAAATGATTTTATCGGGCTTGCAATTTCTTATGTTTATGCTATTGGTCTGCTTGTCATTGGCGAGGGACTGCGTAGGCTTTTTGATATGAAGCCGGATTTTACCCGCAAAGTGATCCATGTTGGTGCAGGGATGTGGGTTTTCGGTGTCTTGCTGCTATTTAATCGGTGGGAAATCGGAATTATACCTTTTGCTACCTTTATCGGACTCAACTACCTTTTCTACCGCTACCGATTCATTGGCGCAATGGATACTCAGGATAGCTCCCCTGGTACGGTTTATTTCGCTATCTCAGTGACGCTGCTTTTCGGGCTACTGTGGCGACCAGATGGGCCAGTAGACAGCGCCCCAATCGCTGTTGCTGGGATAATGGCGATGACCTGGGGGGATGCACTAGCAGCATTAATTGGTAGGCGCTTCGGGCAGCATAAATACCAAGTGGGAAATTCTGTGCGTTCTTGGGAAGGTTCGGCAGCAATGTTTGTGGCGAGTACAGTAGCTATTTTCTTGGTGCTGTTACTGCTACCTGGCTCGTTACTAAGTCCCCTAGCAAAACCTTTTAGTTTGGCATGGGCTTTGTTCACTGCGGTAATAACTGCTACTTTCGCCACTCTAGCAGAGGCAGTCTCACCCCACGGTACGGATAACCTCAGCGTGCCTCTAGTAGCTGCGGGGGTAGTTTGGATTATCATGCAAGGATTTTAACGACATCGCGTAATTCCCCTTCCTCCGCGTTCGCGCAGCGTGTCGCAGATAAGTAGGGTGGGATAGTTCATAAATTCCAATTTCGGCGAAAGTGGAAGAAGCCTTCTAAAAATTCTTGCAAAGCAATATTGCTATTTAACCTCTCCTTACTCCACTCTCTTGCTGTTTGTTCCAGAATTTCTGAGAAACTCGGATATACAGGAGATAGATTTGCTAAATCTTTGACTTTAATTTTTTGGGACAGTGCTAAGGCAATCAAATTAATCAACTCTCCAGCTTCTGCCCCGCATATCGAAGCTCCTAAAATTTCGCCATTACGTAGCACAATTAATTTACACATACCAGTGGTTTCGCTTCGGAGTTGGGCTGCTGCCACCGTTTTAAAATAATGTCGTAAAACTAAAATTTTGTCTCGACTAAATAGGCGTTTTGCCTGTGCCTCTGTCAAACCTACTTGCGCCACCATCGGCATAGAAAATATTGCCCAAGGAATGGAGCGATAATCTACTTTTAACCTGGGGAAAAAAAGCGCATTGTTCAGAGCAATTTTTGCTTCATAATTAGCGATATTAGCAAAGTCGTAACCACCAATTACATCACCACAGGCGTAAATGCGGTGGTTAGTGGTTTGCAGCTTATCATTCACTACTAAGCTACGCCGATGCCATTTCACACCTACCGTTGCCAAATTTAGGGATTCAAGATTCGGCTGTTGTCCAGTCGCCACTAAAATTTCATCAGTTTCAATGGCTTTCTCTCCTGCTTGAATCCACTTTTTACCGTCAATTAGCCTTACCTGAGTTACTCGTTTATCGGTGAGGACGCGCACACCCTCGACTTCCAACTGTGCTTGAAGCAATATGCCTATCTCAGGGTCAATATTGGGTAAAACATAGGGATGCTTGACTACCAGCGTCACAGTACAACCAAACCGTGCTAAAGTTTGAGCGATTTCAATGCTTTGGGGAATTCCGCCGATAATGACCCAATTTTTGGGTAATGTCGGCCCCTGCAAGGATTGCCAAATATTAGAGAGGGTTAGGTAGCCAGTAATTTGCAATCCTTCAATTTCTGGAATTTCTGGACGTGAACCACTAGCTAGCAAATAGGTACGGGCGCGTAGTAGGCGATTATTAACGGCAAAAGCCAGTTGGGGTGAAGATTGAAATTGACCACTGCCAACAATGACATCTACTCCCAATGCAGCTAGGATGCCTGGAGAATGCTGTTCTTTAAGATTTGAGGCAACGCATTGAGCATACAGCATGGCTTCTTGCCATGCCATAGATATGTGGCATTCTTCTGAGGTATCCGTGTGTGTGGCATGAATACCAAAACTAGCGGCATCATTCAACTTCTGCCCCAGTTTACCGATTTCGGTAAGAGCATGGTGATGAGTAAATCCGTAGTCTACTTTGGGTTCCACCAGGGCAACTGTAGCATGTAGTTGGGTTGCAGCAAGAGCAGCGTAGTATCCAGCAAGACTGCTGCCAATAATTACAACATCGTAGTCAATAGTCATTTGTCATTTGTCATTTGTCATTGGGTATGGGGCATGGGGCATTGGACATTGGGCATGGCTGAAGAATCAATAGTTCTTCTTCCCCTGCTCCCCCTGCCTCCCGTGCCTCCTTTACTCCCTATTCCCCACTCCCCACTCCCCACTCAACGCTGTTAGTAAGCGTTGGTTATCAGACTCTTCACGTACAGCAACTCTGAAAAAGCGATCGCCTAGTTCTTTAAAACTAAGGCAATCGCGGATTAAAATCTGGTGATGCTTGAGTAATTGTTGCTGTAACTGCAAAGTAGACTCTTGGGACTCAACCAATAAAAAGTTAGCAGCACTTACTTGGGGTTGTAATCCTGGTATTTCAGCTAAACCCTGAAAGAGTTGGTTTCGTGCAGGTGGTAGCCATGCCCAGGTTTGCTGCTGAAACTCCGTATCTTGGAGTGCCGCAATTGCCGCCGCCGCCGCTAGCGTGTTTACGGGCCAGGGGTCACGCCATAGCTGCCATTTAGCTAGGCAGTCGGGGTGGGCGATCGCATATCCTAATCGCAGTCCTGGGAGACTGTAAAATTTGGTTAGCGATCGCAATATTACTAAATTTGTATATTCTTGTACCACCGGAATCAGGCTTTGTTCATCATTGAACGGCACAAAATCCATAAATGCTTCATCCACCACTACCAAAGCAAATTGCTCTAGGTAGGGCAAAATAGAGTCCCGTGAAAATATTTTTCCGGTTGGGTTGTGAGGATTATTGAGCAATAATCCGCAGTCAGTATTACCAAGCTCTGAGTGCTGGATACTGAGCAAAGCTTTTAACTCAGCATCCAGCATTCGTTGCTTAGAACCAATCAGGAAACACTCCAGCACATTAGCGTTATATGCAGCCAAGGTTCGGTAATAGTCACCAAAGGCTGGAGTGATTAAAATTGTCGCGGCTAATTGAGCTAATTCTCTACCTACTAAAGTAAGTAATTCTGCGGAGCCGTTACCCGGCAGAATCCACTCAGGCGGCAGTTGATGGAAGTGACTGAGAGCTAGTCTCAGTTCACTATAGTTGGGGTCTGGATAGTGCTTAAGATTACCAAGTTGGGACTTAATAGCAGCGATCGCGCTGTTTGGAGGTCCCAACGGGCTGATGCTAGCAGAAAAATCCAGAATAGCATCAGGGGGACAGCCAGCCAGTGCTGCTGCCCAGGCTAAGTTTCCCCCGTGTGCAGGTTGCCGCATTAAAAAAGGGTTCCCGAAGACAGAACCTATGCTTTTGGGGGTGCTACCTTTTCTCTAAACAGTTTCCCTGCCGAGAAGGCAGGAACTCTTGTTGCGGGAATTTCCATTTTTTCATTTGTTTTCGGGTTGCGACCTTCACGGGCTTTGCGTTCCCGTGATTCAAATGAGCCAAATCCCACTAATGTTACCTTATCACCAGAGGAAACCGCTTCAATAATCGTTTCCAAAGCGGCAGTTAAGACTGCATCCGCTTGTTTCTTGGTAACACTAGCTTTTTCAGCTACGGCATCAACTAATTCACCTTTGTTCATGTCAAACTCCTGAAGGTTTACTTGAGATTCTTTACGGATGCACCCTGGCGCATCTGTACTAAAATCTTTGTTCGCGGAAACACAAAAATCATCCTTTGGGAGTATTTTTACTCAAAACGGCTGTACATCCCATCGGCTCGACTTTTCAATGAATCATTCTAAGGTGTTGTAGCCTGATGTGGATAGATGAAACCATTAATTTATATAGATTTCGGGATTTTTTGTAATTTTAGGGTACTTGTTTCACTAAAAACTACCCTAAAAGTAGGAAAAAGTACCTAGTAAAAACCGATATTGCGAAGGTAACAGGGGAGTGGAGAGGTGGGGCATGGTTAATATTTGTTGGGATTAATTACCAATGTTGAAGAGTTATGAAGTCCCTTACAAACGTCGTGCGATCCTCCTAAATCTGACTGATGACTGATGACCGATGACCGTTAACCGTTAACAGTTAACAGTTAACGACCGTAAAGAATGTTTATACAATTTAGGCGCGCATCAGCTTAATCTATATCTCCAGAAGCGATCGCATCCAATTTCTCAGCATCAAGTATGATAATCGTTCCACCCCGACGATAGGCAATTACTGGCTTGAGACTTTTAATTAACCGCACACATTCTTCGTAAGTAATGCCGCTACTGCGAGCCATGCGGTAATAAGATAATTTAACTTTTAAACACTCGCCTTGTGAAGTAGCTTCAGTTCCCGCTTCAGCAGCAAAATATTGAATTAATCTGGCAAGGCGAACAATAGCTCTTTCAGAAACCAATCCGTGGACTATTTCATGTAATTGCTGAATCCGACTGTTAAAAACCATCAGCATTCGTAATGCGATTTCAGGATTTTGCCCAATAGCTTTTAATAAAGCATCTCGCTCTACAGTGAGAATCTCACAATCAGATTCAGCAGTCACAGTTGCCGGGGAAATTCCATTTCCTAATAAAGCAGGAGCCGCAAAAATTTCCCCAGCAGCTAAAGCGCGAAGAATTGTTTCTTTCCCCGTCATTGCTGTTTTGGTAACTTGAATTGCTCCACTGACAACAGCATAGAGTTTTGCTGGTAAGCGTAGACGCGCAGCGGCTTGTCGTGAGACATCGCCCTCATGCAGAATAATCTCTCCCTTGCGATGGCGTTGCACCTGAGTGTAAGGCTGCAAAGTTACTTTGTCTGCTGTTTCTAAACCTGCAAACACAGTAATTTGCGAAAGTTGTTCTAGGGATGCCTGCATGATTAGCCCTATATTGCAAAGGCTGGACGATGATGAATCCAAGGGTTAGCTGCTTCTAATTGGGCTGCTAGGCTGATAAGTGTGGCTTCAGCAGCAGGCTTACCAATTAGCTGCACACTCATGGGCAAACCATTACTATCAAAACCTACAGGAATTGCGATCGCAGGTTGTCCAGTTGCATTTGCAGGCGGACAAGGGGCAACCCATTCAATAATGTTTTGGAATGTCTCTTCTGGACTCAGCGAAGCCCATTCCCCAACGCGGATAGGTGAATGTAGATAAACTGGCAATACCAGCACATCCACGGTATCGAAAAAAGCTACAATTTGTCGTGCCACAATCTGCATTTGAGAAACTGCTTGCAGGTATTGGGCAACAGAACCTGTGCGGGCAAATAGCCAGCGATTCAATGGCTGCAAGGCTTCAACTGGAAGTCCTGACGCAGCTACTCCAGCTTGCCAAACGATTTGAAATGGTTCAACTAAACCGCTAAAATCTGGGCATTTCTGTTCAACGTGGTGACCAAGTTGTTCTAATAACTGAACTGTTTGCCGAACACCTTGCTGACAGTTGGCATCAGCTTCTCCCAAAGGAGGAATGTTAACGTCAAAGGCAATTCGCAAAGCACCGAGTTTTGTCTGAGTGGCGGCGAGAAATGATGGTTCAGGATCTGGTAACCAGTAAGGATCGCCTGTAACATAGCCAGATATGGTATCCAAAAGGGCGGCAGCATCAGCCACAGTCCGGGCGATTGGCCCGTTGGCGGCAATTCCAGCGAGGCGTTCACCTACGGGTGCTTTACTTACCCTGCCCCTGGATGGTTTGAGTCCCACCAAACCACAACAAGCCGCAGGCCCCCGAATTGAGCCACCGCCATCAGAACCCTGAGCGATCGCACACAATCCTGCTGCTACCGCCGCCGCCGCGCCACCACTGGAACCGCCAGGGGTGTATTCTAGATTCCACGGATTTCTAGCTGGGGGAAAACCCGTAGGTTCACTGTAAGGTAATGAACCTAATTCAGAAGTGGCTGTTTTACCGAGAATAGTAAATCCAGCTTGCTTAAGCCTTGCCACAACTCCATCATCATAGTTAGGAATATTGTTTAGTAATGCTGGATTTCCATAAGTACAGGTAACACCTGCTACAGCATTTAGGTCTTTAATGGAAATCGGCACCCCAAAAAATGGCGGTAATTCTGAGGTAGTTGTCAATAATTCTGTTTTAGCTTTGGCATCTGCGATCGCTAATTCTGCCGTCACCGTAAAATAACTTCCTAATTGGGGATTCAACTGCCCAATCCGTTCTAAATATATTTCCACTAACTCTAGCGGTGATACTTCCCGGCGATGAATTAACTGCGCCAACTCTAGTGCTGGGGTAAATGCTAAATCAACTTCATTCATAAGTTAGTGAATGGGTAGTTTTGGCTTTCTCTGGGATTTTTAAACTAAATTGTTACTTTAGCAGGATTTTTGGGAACTATATATTTTATAGCTCCTGGCATTTGTCACTCAACTAGGATGCTCAGATGCAACAGGCGTGCTTACGTTCTTACTCAAGCGATTTTAATTGTTTTGCAAAAACCTTCGACAAATCCCTAAGAGGTATTTATGGCTAACTTAGAAATACTTGTTAGTGAATTGCCAACACTGATTCAGAGTCTAAAACTGACTATTGGTGATTCCAATGAAATCACGGAACAAATTGTCCTGATCAATAATGCTCAGGAACAACTACGGAATATTCAAAAATTAATTGCTCAAGAATCTAAATTTCAGAATATCAAAAGTTCTGCGATCGCTACACTTCCTCGAATAGATACAGTAGCTAGTTTGCTCATACCTAGTGTTGGATTTATACATCCAGCGATCGCAAAAAAATTTGGCAACTCAGAAACTAAATTTTCATTAACTGAACTACAATCAAAAATTGATGACTGGATTGAATGGGGTTATTTTTTACAGGCAATAGCTACTGATATTCTCAGTGATGTTAAGTTGATCAATAAACTAAATGATATTAATCATCTTAGCTTATACGGTGAATTTCAAATTCTTGCTGAACGCTTACAAATTGACTTAGTCTTTGAAAATTCTCATATATTAGAGGGTCAAATTCAAAAAATAACTAATTCTCAAAATGAATTATTCCAGTTCCAGCAAAAGTTAAATTACATTTTTAATGCCATTAAAAATAGCCGTAGCTTGTTAAATATTTTATTAGGAGCGTCTGCTTTCTATGGTAAATCTGGCTTTGCTTTAGAGTGGTTAGATGAGAACCACGAATTAATTATATCAAGTGATGGTAAATTTAAAGAGTTGACAGATATTCTTAATGAGCGTGATTTTTTTCAAGAACAAATTCATGCTTTAATTATTCAGTCTGACACTTTAAGGGAACAGGCCGAAGAAGCCTTAAAAAAGATTGGACAGAAAATTAGTCAAGAACCAATTATTAGCCAGCAGGTAGAAATATTACCAAAGTTTTCGACACAAAAAATAGTGCGTTCGGCTTTGATCATAGCCTCAAGTATATTAATATTAGGTTTTGGTAGTTGGAAAATTAGAGAGCATCTAAGTTCAACTCAAGAAAGAAGCGCGATCGCGATCGCTAATTTTAAATCTGCTCAAAAACTTGGTATGGAGGCTGCTTCTCTAGTTCAAAGTCCACCGCATCTTCTAAAAACCTGGCAACAAGCAGAAACCAAATGGAATCAGGCAATAAACTTGTTAGATAGTATTCCTCATGAAACATCACTTTCTGATCGAGCAGAAGAAAAATTAGCTTACTATCGGATTAACTATAAATCTATCAGTCAAAGAATCTTAATTGAAAAGCAAGCTTTAGCAAACTTAGAATCAGCCCAAAAGTTAGCAATAGAAGCTAATTTATTTGTACAAAACCCACCTAATTCGCTACTAATTCAGCAACAAGCGAAAGATAAATGGCAACAGGCAATCGATTTATTAGAAGCGATTCCAAAAAGTACGTTTGTCTATATACAAGCTAAAGAAATGCTTCCTAGTTATAAAACTAGCTATGCGGCTATCAGATAAACTAGATCCCCGGCAACTTTTACGAAGTCGTTTTCTAATAGTACATCACACATCATAGCCCCCTCCTCGCTTGCGGGGAGGGGGTTGGGGGTGGGGTTCTTCTACATCACTCAACCGAGAACCGTTATATGTCTTCTCAACACAGATAATTACCTAATAATTACACCTTAGAACGGTCAGTCAAAATCTCATAACCGGTCTCTGTAACTAGCACTGTATGCTCAAACTGAGCCGATAAAGAATTATCCACAGTCACTGCTGTCCAACGGTCAGCTAATGTCCGGGTGTGTCTAGAACCCGCATTTAAAATTGGCTCAATTGCCAGAGTCATCCCCGCACGGAGTTTAACATTTGGCATCTCGCGGGTACGGTAGTTGAATACTGAAGGTTCTTCATGCAGGTTACGACCAACACCGTGTCCAGTGAATTCTTCGACTATACTAAAGCCGTTAGATTTCACATGATCTTCAATTGCTCCAGCTAGGTCAAGCAGGTATACACCAGCCTTAACTTGTTCAATGCCTTTATATAAAGCTTCTTCTGCTACGCGAATTAATTTAGCAGCTTCTTGCGTCACTTCACCCACAGCAATTGAAATACAAGAATCGCCATGAAAGCCTTGGTAATAAGCACCCGTATCTACTTTTAATACATCTCCCACCCGAATCACTTTCTTAGGACTAGGAATGCCATGCACTGCTTCATTGTTAATGCTAGAGCAGATAGAGCCTGGAAACCCATGATATCCTTTAAAACTCGGTGTTGCACCCATTTCGCGGATGCGTTTTTCTGCATAAGCATCCAAATCAGCCGTGGTCATTCCTGGCTTTACTAGCTCGGAAATTTCTTTTAGGACAGTTGCCACAATTGCTGATGATTGCCGCATGATTTCAATTTCACGCGGCGATTTAATTTCAATCCCTCGGCGTTGTTTTTTCGCAGGTGCAGGCTGAGTCGCTTGAGAAAGTAAGTTACTGAAGATGTTCATGGGAAATTAATAATTACTGGTGGCTCTGGCGCTGAAGTATTAATGCTTTCTCTAGATTACTTGAGAAATAATATCTATAATTAATTTAAGTTATTTTAATCTCTGATAGGGGTTCTTTAAGTTAGCCGCTAACGTATATATAATAACATATTCGCCTATTCATGATGTGTTGGACTTGAACCAAAATCGCCCTAACATATTTTTCGCCGCCACATTATAGGACTTCGCTCAATTATCTTTAATTGAAAGATTAGAATGCTACCAGATACTGAGTCGAATAATTTTTAATTCTTGATGACAATTTCTCCAGTCATACCTGCTTCTGTATGTCCCAGTATTGGACAACGTAAGCCATAAGTGCCAGATTTTAGGGGCACAAATACCCATTCTGCCTCAGCACCCGGCTTGAGTTCCAATTCATGAATAGCTCCTTTGATTTCTACTTTGCCTGCTTGGACTTTTTGTGTCCAGATGCCATCGGCAAAATCTTTCGCAGTAAAATAGTGCTTCAGTTGGCTGGGATTGGTAAGCCGTAGTTGATAGCGTTTGCCAGCCTCGAATTCCAAATGATTTGGCTCAAACTTGAGTTCGTTAGCCGAATTACCCAAACTAATTGTAATTTCTGTAGCTGGTTGTTTGAGTAAATCATTAGACAAATTAGCCGCCATTGCTGGAGTAGCAGCGATAAAATTTAGGCTGAAGAATAACGTTAATATCACGTATTTCCGCCGTAATATTTGCATCCAAGTATGAGTTAAGTAAGTAAAAGATTTAATTACAATTTCGTAAAAATGATTGTAAATTTTCATCACTATTTCTCAAAAAGCACTGCTGATGAGTGGGAAAAGCCACTTTACCCATTCTTTATATTATCCATCCCCAGTGCCCATCTCTACTTAATGCTTTTCTCTGCTAACACAGATGGGCCAGCAGTAACGACTACAATTTGATCTGGGTGGAGTAACTCACGAGCCGCTTGATTAACTTGGGTAAGGGTGACTTTCTGGATTTTGTCAGTGAAGGAGTGCAATTCTCCTTTATCGAGTCCGTACACCTCATTCATCAGAATTCTATCTGTTAATTCCTCTGGGTTTGCCAAGGAAACGTTGTAGTTGCTGATGAGAGTGCGTTTAGCTGTTTCGACTTCCAGTGGGGTAACGCCTTGTTGATGGATTTGCTGTAGCATTTGGCGGGTGCTAGCGATCGCTTTTCTGCTATCTTCAGGACTAGTTTGCATTTCTATCAAAAATGTACCTGCATTTTTCCCGGCTTGGAAGGAGCTATAAATTCCATAAGTTAACCCTTGGCGATCGCGCACTTCTGCACCCAGTCTACTAGATAGGGTATCGCCTCCCAAAATCTGGTTCAGTACTAAAGCTGCGTGAAACCGAGGATCATAACGGTTAATAGTTGTGTAACCCATATAGGTAACGGCTTGGGCTTTACCAGGTAAAGCAGGGTTGATACTGACTATTTTCTCCGGCATTGGCACCGTGGGATATTTTAATGTTGGTGCTTGGCCGCTAACTTCCCAGTTACCAAACTCATTTTTAATCAGCGATCGCACTTTGTCCAGATCAAAATCTCCCACTAACGCTAGCACTGTCGTGTCTGGACGATAATGTTTGGTTTTGAAATCAATCACATCCTGACGCCGAATCTGCTGTAAACTCTCCTCTGTGGGAAAAGTATGTAAGGGATGTTTTTTCGGGTAAATTGACTGAACAAATATTCTTCTAGCTACTTCTGATGGCTCATCTAATTCGAGTTGTACATCAGTTAAAGCTTGTTGACGATATAATTCCAACTCTTTGACTGGAAAGGTACTATTTTTAATAACATCTGCCAATATCTCAACGAGTATCGGCAAATCCTTTGCTAAACTATCACCCTCAATCCGCACACCTTCACGGTAGGCTTCAAAGTCTAAACTCGCCCCTCGCTCTGCCAAAACTTTGGCAATAGTTAATACATCTTTGCTCTTAGTACCATTTAGCAAATTCTCTGCCACAAAAGCAGCCAGTCCAGCTTTCTCATCTAAATCAAATTCCTTTCCAGCTTGAATATGACCACTCAAGGTAACAGTGGGAGTACTATGATCCGGTAACAGTAATAACCGCAGCCCATTGGTAAATTTAAATTGCTGTGGTAATACTTGTGTGATTGCATCTGTAGCTAAATCCACAGGCGGTAAGTACTTCACTACTTCAGACAGAAGCATAGGAGCTACATTAGAGAAACTCTCTGTTGTTTGGGCTGAGTCTGGTTTGTCGCCAATCTCTGCTACTCGCTTCTGAGTCGGTTCAAAAAAGCCTACTGTCCGGGTTTCTTTGGTGAGGTATTTGTTGATGACAGCAACGACATCTGCCGGTTTCACCAAACGAACAGCAGCCAAATAGCGATCTGTGTAGCGATAATCACCAGCAGTTGTCTCATCATTGCCCAATTGCATTCCTTGAGAAGTGATATCACGGTTACTCAAAATTACATCTGCTGTTAATTGGGTTTTGGCTCGTTCAACTTCTTCTAATGTCACGCCTTTTTTTGCTACATTAGCGATCGCGCTACTCAACACTGAGTCAATTTTTTTCAAATCTTGTTTAGAATCAGCCGTTATGAACATCTCATACCAGCCAGATTCTCGCAAACTGGTAACCGATGCTGTTAATTCACTAGCTAAACCTGATTCCACCAATACCTGATACAGTCTAGAATTCCGTCCTTCTGTCAAGATGTAATCCATCACATCCAGCGCAGGCACATCCGGTTGATTTACATCTGGTAGCGGATACACCGCCTGCAAAAGCCTCCCTGCTCCCGGTTCTCGCAATACTATCGGCGATGAGAGAGATGAGGTAAAAGTATTTTTACTCCTAACTCCTAACTCTTCACTCCTCACTTTCTTTGGTAGTTTACCAAATACCTCTTTAACTATTTCCAGGGTATTTGCAGTTTGAAAATCTCCAACAATTACTAAGACAGCATTATCGGGACTGTAAAAATTGCGGTAATATTTTTCTACCTGCTCAACTTCAAATTTCTCGACATCAGCTTTGGTACCACCTACAGGCAACCCATAAGCGTGATTAGGAAACACCGCCTGCATTACAGCACGGTTGAGGCGATATTCTGGACTATTTTCGTAACCTTGCAACTCGGAAATTACTACTCGTTTTTCACTCGCTAGTTGTTCTGGCTCAATTTGGGAATTTTGCATTCTGTCTGCTTCCAGTGCTAAAAGCGCTTTCAGCTTGTTTCGTTCCACAGTACCGTAATATGCAGTTTGGTCATAGCTAGTAAAAGCATTGGAATCACTACCTAAAGCACTAAACAAACGTCCAAATTGAATTGGACGATTTTTTGTGCCTTTAAACATCATGTGTTCCAACTGGTGGGCAATGCCATTCACGCCCGGTTCTTCGTTGCGTGAGCCAACCTTATACCACACCTGCACCGTCACTACTGGCGCAGTATGCACTTCCTTTGTCAAGATAGTTAGACCATTCTCCAGCACTGTCTTGCGGACATTTTCTGTTAGTGTTGAGGGCATTATTCTTTTTGCTAACAAGATTGATTGATATTTTTCTTTGTTAGATATAGTTGCATATTGGCTATAAACAGGTTGATCGCTCAATAAAAAAACCGCTACTAGCCATAAGCTTAAAAGTAATAACGGCACAGGATATTTATAAAATCTGGAAGCTCCATACATATATTTAGCAAATATTCTGTAAATTAAGTTACATAATTTTTTTGAAGAGTGGTCACAGTTTAATCTGGCAAAAAAATCTGTTGCCTCGGTAACAATACAGAAAAACAATATATTAGCAATAAAGCTAATAAAAAAGCTAAATTATGGGAGTTTTGCTAAAACCCGAATAAATTCCAGAGGTAAGCCATCGGTATCGGCGATGAAAGCCACTTCGTAAATGCGATCGCCTATTTGTTGTTGTGTCGGTTCTAAAAGTACCTTCAACGGTTGTAATTCTTCGGTTTGACTCTCAGCCGCAAGTAATACACGTTCTTGTAAATTTATCAACCAGCTAGGTAAATCTGGTGTAATCTCTGTTAAATCGAACGAGAGATGATAGTAGCCCACATAATGTTCGTCAGCAAAGGCATCTGGGGCTGGCTTTGGTTCGGGAATTTGGATCAGTTCAATTCTGCCGCCCAATCCTTCCATCCAGCAAGCTAGAGTGTAGCCTGTGGTAAAGCGTTCTGAGATTGTAAACCCTAAATGTTCGTAGAAAGCGATCGCTCGATGAATATTCGCAGTCCGGATAGAAGCGTGGTGCATAAGAAAAGTTAGGAGTTAAGAGTTATGAGTTAAGAGTTTATGAATTGAATTTAACTCTTAATACCAATTCTTTGTGAAATTGCACAAAATCAAGCTTAGTGAGACAAGGTGCTTGAGCAAATTGTTAGGGAGCAACCTCAGATGTAATCGGTATAACTCCTAACTCCAACCTCCAACCTCTTAACTCCTAACTCTTAACTCTTAACTCTTAACTCTTAACTCTTAACTCCTAACTCTTAACTCCTAACTCTTAACTCCTAACTCCTAACTCCAACCTCCAACCTCCAACCTCTTAACTCTTAACTCCTAACTCCTAACTTCACTCAAACAACCTGAAATAGGGGTAGCGTACAGGGACGCCAGGCTCTTTTTCCAAGTCAAAATTAATCACTTCCCAACAGGCATCTTCTGAGGTATCAGGGCTAAATTCCACGGGTAAGCCATACAAACGCGTAGCAGTAGCTTCTGGTTGTCCAGAACGCCAAGGCGTGCTGCGTTCTAAGTAGCCGCTCATCAATTCCTGATAGCGTCGAGCAATAATCACTCTTGTTGCTCGATAGCCTTGGGTATAGAGCTTGTCTAATGCTTCGTGAATTTCAAACCGAATACCATCGGGATGAGTATGCTGTCTATACCATTCATTATTCCACCTTCGCCAATGACGCCCCGATTGCAAATGGATTAACTCTCCATTTTTAGGATTAGCTTCAAACGCGCCATGACGCGAACACAAATAGGTATCTGTTAATGTCAGCGCCGGAATAGTCTGGCGACAATGGGGACACTGTATTTCAGGCCCAAACATTGGGTACTGCAAGGCTGGATTCATCATGAAGTGCGTACAAACATAATTTTGTCTTCACTAGCACTAGTGTATTTTATTATACACCTTGGCTCCACCACTTTGGGTTACTTGCTTGCTGCTGCACAGACACGTAGTTGCGCCAGGAACATTCTTCACTAGTGTTTTCCTCACTGTAGAGGCTTGACGCTGTGATATCCTAGTTGTGCAACCAGCCTCAAAGGTTGGAGTTTCTCCAGTGTTCCTGGGTACCATATTCATATTCTATCGTGTCTACCGCTTCTTACTGGCCATCTGTCGATTTTTCTCAAGCTGCCTTTATCGCAGCCAATGCCGTTGTTATAGGTTCGGTAAATATAGCAGCAGGGGTGAGCATTTGGTATGGAGCTGTGGTTAGAGGAGATGTGGAACGGATTGAAATTGGCGAATGCACAAATATTCAGGATGGTGCAATTTTACATGGCGATCCTGGTTTTCCGACAATTTTAGAAGATTATGTTACCGTAGGGCATCGCGCTGTGATACATTCTGCTTACATTGAGCGTGGAAGTTTGATTGGCATTGGCGCAGTAATTTTAGATGGGGTACGAGTAGGTGCTGGTAGCATTATTGGCGCTGGTGCAGTCGTAACCAAAGATGTACCTGCCTTATCCCTAGTTGTTGGCATTCCTGGCAAAGTGTTACGGCAAGTAACAGAGGCTGAAGCCGCAGAACTGATTGAACACGCCCAACGTTACCAAAAGTTAGCTTTAGTTCATGCTGGTAAGGGTACTGATATCGGGTTTAAGAAGTCTTAGGGACTGAGGGGACAAGGGGACAAGGGGAATAACCATGCTCAATGCCCAATGCCCAATGCCCAATGCCCCATGCCCAATTCCCAATAATTTAAACATTCTTTACATATCTAGTTGGAAAAATTGCCCACTTCAGCTAAAAATAAAAATGAGAGCAGTTGACAAAACTTTAATTTCTACTTAAGAGAGGGGTTCTAGATATGGATATCGATTACCGTATAGCGATCGTTTTAGCACCAGTTGTCATTGCTGCTAGCTGGGCAGTGTTTAATATTGGCGCTGCGGCTTTAAGACAAATTCAAGGCTTTTTGGATAGAGAAGCTTAAATACGGCTTAATAACCATCGATCTTCAACCGACTGTTCCTCTTCACAGAGGCAGTCGGTTTTGTTCATAATGAGTAGGGCATTGGGCATGGGGCATTGGGCATTGGGCATTGGGCATGGGACATTGGGCATTGAACATGGTTATTCTCCTTGTCCCCTCATCTCCCTCATCTCCCCCTGCCTCCCCTGCTCCCCCTGCTCCCCCTGCTCCCCCTGCTCCTCCTCATCCCCACTCCCCACTCTCCCTGACTTGGATATCGATTCTCTAATACAACCCCTACAACGCTTTGGTGTCCATCTGGGACTCGATCGCATTGTCAACCTATTGGCAAATCTCGGCAATCCCCATCATCAAGTCCCGGTAATTCACGTTGCTGGCACAAATGGCAAAGGTTCAGTCTGTGCCTATCTTTCCTCGGTACTGACTGAGGCTGGTTATCGTACAGGACGTTATACTTCCCCGCATTTAGTTGATTGGACGGAACGTATTTGTTTGAATGAACAGCCAATTTCCTCTGAAGAATTGAGCCAATTATTAGAAAAAGTCCAAGCGGTTATTCGTGCTGGTGACGAATCGCCAACTCAATTTGAAGTAATTACCGCAGCTGCTTGGTTGTATTTTGCCCAGCAGCAAGTCGATGTGGCTGTGGTAGAAGTCGGACTAGGAGGGCGCTTAGATGCAACAAATGTCTGCTTAGAACCGTTGGTTACGATCATCACTTCCATCAGCCGGGAACACTGGCAGCAACTTGGCCCTACCGTCGCTCATATTGCTAGAGAAAAAGCAGGTATCCTTAAGCCTGGATGTCCTGTTGTAGTTGGCGCATTGCCACCAGAGGCAGAGAAAGTTGTGCGATCGCGTGCTTTAGAATTACAATGCCCCATTTTTACTCCTCAACCCGCCCGTCAAATCGCTACACAATGGGCAGAATATGAAACACTTCAAAATTCAAAGTTTATTAAATATCCCTTGCCATTAGCGGGACAAATTCAATTAGCAAATTCAGCTTTGGCTTTAGCTACTTTAGAAATTCTCCAACAACAGAGTTGGCAGATTTCTGAAGAAGCCATAATTAACGGCATGGCAAAAACTAAATGGCCAGGGCGGATGCAATGGACTACCTGGAAAAACCATAAATTATTACTTGATGGCGCTCATAATACCGCCGCCGCCGAAGTTCTTCGCCAGTATGTCGACAGCTTAAACGCAGTTAACCCCAAGCCAGTCAATTGGGTTATCGGAATGTTTTCCGATAAGGATCATGCTGATATTTTTGCCGCCCTGCTGCGGCCAGGCGATCGCCTTTTTTTAGTACCAATACCAGTAGAATCTTGGCCAGGTAGAACTTCTGCTGATTTAGACTACTTAGCAAACCTAGCTTACAGCCTCTGCCCCAAATTAAGCGATCGCCAAATACATCCAGATTTATTCACAGCACTAGAAGCCGCAACTTCAACCACCACCACAGACGATTTAATCGTTGTATGTGGTTCCCTTTATCTAATAGGCGATTTTTTATCAACCACCAATATAATTCGTAAATCATAATTACAAATTACGAATTACGAATTACGAATTACGAATTTATCTATTGTTCCACTCTTGCTCCGCATCTTCTACAGCTTTATCTACAGTCTTCTGGTCTAACATTGCTGCTTGCAAGTTCTCATAAATTGCCTTTTGCAGTTTGTTGGAATCCTTCAAAGTAGGGGTTAATATTTCTGCTTGTTGTAGTTGTTGGGCAGTGATAACCCGCGCTTTTTCTACTGTTGAAGCATTAGCTGGAACCTCTTTAAAGTAACTATCAGATAATGCTTTAACTGTAGAAGGTAAGACATTTGCAGCTTTAGCAAAGGCTAACTGATTTTCGTCATTGGTAACAAATAAAGCAAATTTCACAGCACCATCGGGTTGTTTGCTATCGCGGGGAATAACCATATTCATAACCGCCACATTCTTCTTACCTGTGTCACCAGTGAGTTGAGGTGCGATCGCTGAAGCTTGAGCAATTTTCGGGGCATTATTAGCGATCGTTTTCAGAAACTCTGGCCCAGAGGCTAGAAACGCAGTCTCTCCAGATTGGTATAAATCGATCGCGTGGCGATGTCCTTGGGTCAAAGCTTCTTTAGGAAGCAGCCCTTTTTTATACAAGTCTACCCAATACTGAAACGCTGCCTTACCTTGTGCTGAATTAAACGCCGCTTTCCCCTCAGCATCTACTAGGGTGACTCCCATTTGCACGAAAGATTCCAACACTTCACCAGAATCTTGTGGTACGAAAGTCACAAAAAACGCATATTTGCCAGTCTTATCTTTAATTTGTTGCGCTGCTTGTGCCAATTCTGCGTAGGTTGTGGGTGTTTTATTGATACCTGCCTGTTTTAATAAATCGGTGTTATAAATGGTTAGCCGTGTGGTGAGATACCAGGGAATCCCAAAACTCTTGCCATTGAGCGTGCAAGATTCCCAGATATTCGGTAGATAGGAGGAACGTACATCGTTTGGGACTTTTGTATCTAAATCTAACCAGGCATTTCGTCCCGCAAGTTGGGAAGCAAAACCCGGATTGAGGTTAACTACATCAGGTGGCGTTTTTGCTGAGACAGCTGTTAAAATTTTGTTCTCCATCGCCGCCCAAGGTACATCAACCCAGTTAACCTTTATACCTGGATTTTGCGATTCAAAATTCGCAATTAGGCTTTTGAAGTAGTCGGTAAATTGAGGTTGGAGTTGCATCGTCCAAAACTCAACAGTTGCCGTTCCGGAAGTAGCCTGTTTTGTGCCTGTACTGACATTACCTGTGCCGCAGCTTACAACCCAACTGGTTAATAAGCCAAGCAGTACAAAAGCAACAAGTTGTTTAAATTTTCGTAATTGAATCATTTTCCCAGTATTTTTACGCTTGCTCAGTGTGAAAAGCTTAGATCAGAATTGTCAAGATTAAAGGTTAAATAAATTACCTAAGCGCCAAGTCCATTTCTTAGTATCATTTAAATTTTCAATTTAGCAGTCCAGCGGGCACAACTGTGGTAAAAAGCTTCAATAGTCTGTTTGGCAAATCGAAGAAGGGGGTCGGCATTGAACTTGCTCCCGAACGGGTCAATGTAGTTCAGCTACGCAAGCAACGTCAAGGCTTAAAACTAGAAACCTTTACATCGGTAGCAGTTCCAGAAGGCGTAGTTACCGATGGTCAAATCACCGACCCCGCAGCAATGGCGCAATTAATCCAACAGGCGCTAGCTGAGAGCAAAATCAAAACTTCTCGCGTTGCTACTGCTGTACCAGGGCGAGATTCCATCGTTCGGATAATACCAGTACCGGCAGAGTTAGATGATAAAGAACTGCGAGAAATGGTGCTGAACCATGAAGCAGGTTTGTATTTACCCTATCCTCGTGAAGAGGCTGATGTAGATTATCAGAAACTTGGGTACTTTGTAGATGAAGATGGCATTGAAAAAGTACACGTACTCCTAGTTGCCACCCGCAAGGAGATAACAGATACCTATATAAGTACATTCGAGCAGGCAGGATTACAAATTGATGTTTTAGAAATTAACAGCTTTGCTCTAATTCGGACTATTCGCGAGCAACTGCGGCAATTTGGGCCGCAAGAAGCAGCAGTCCTAGTTGATATAGAGTTCGATAGTACAGAAATCGCCATCATCGTTAACGGAGTGCCGCAATTTTCGCGCACAGTCCCAATCGGGACTTATCAAATGCAAACTGCCTTAGCAAGGGCAATGAGCTTACCCACATCACGAGATATGGAACTGTTACATGGGATGGTTATTCCCCCAACTCCCATAGACGGCGGTAAAACCGGCGTTACTGAACTCAATCCTGGTATGGCAGCCATCTTGAGAGTATTGGGAGAACTAACGGATGAACTGCGCCGTTCCATCGATTTTTACCTGAATCAAAGTGAAAATTTGGAGGTAGCGCAGATTATATTAGCTGGCCCAGGAGGTGGACTCCAACAACTAGATGAATTCTTTACTCAACGATTGAGCTTGCCAACTACCCAAATAGATCCAATCGGGTCTTTGTCTTTGGAAGTTGACACCGATAAATATCCACAGGTGCAACGCTCAGGCTTGGCGATAGTACTTGGTCTAGGAATGCGGGAGGTGTAACAAAATGTACAGCCTAGATGTTAACTTTCTTAAAGATCGCCCAGCATACCAGAAAAAGCCTGAGAGAAAGGGAGGAATATCCCTAAATCTGCCTACAGGGGATTTGACACCAATCTATGCGGGAGTTGCAGTAGGTGTAGTCCTTCCAGCTTTATTGGGGCTTGGTTGGTGGCTGTTGCAAGGGAAGATTGTTGAATTAGAGGGGCAGATAGCACAATTACAGCAAGAAAGCAATAGATTAGATACAGAAATCGGAAATATTAACAAAATCAAAGCCGAGACGAATGCAATTAAAGGGGAAACCCAAGCTTTAGTAACTGTATTTGACCAAATTCGGCCTTGGTCAGCAATGCTGCAAGATTTGCGCGATCGCATCCCCGTAACAGTGCAAATCGAGACTATCAAGCAAATCCCACCCATTCCGGCTGCGGAAGGGCAGCCACCAAGTAATCCTGCCGGGGGATTAGAAATTACTGGATTGGCTCGTTCTTTTAACGATGTCAATGATTTCTTATTGAGTTTACAACAGTCTCAATTCTTGAAGTCCGCAGAAAGCAGAATTCTGACAGCAACGTTAGTGGATGCTCCTTTACCACCAGGTGTGGATCAACTTGCTAATCCTGTAGCAATTAAACCGCCCCAAGTAGTTAAATACACCATCCAATCGAGTATGAACGATGTTCCAGCTTCAGAATTAATCCGGGAGTTGGAAAAAAAAGGCACAGTGGGCTTAGTGGCTCGAATTCGTAGTATGCAACAAACAGGAGTCATTTCAAAATGACGCTGAGTGATGATTTAAATTTTGGCGAACATGGTGGGGAATTCGATTCGGAAACGCCAGCTTACCCTATGGTATTTGGTATTGCCTTCACACCAAAAATCATTGGGATTTTGGTGGGGGTAATTGGTTTAGCGGGAGCAGGTTATATATTTTTAAACCTGCTGATGCCAGCTTGGGAAAGCTATCAGCAGCAGCAAGCAAAAAGCTCTGAACTGCAAGGGCAAATTGAGCAAAAAAAAGCCAGTATAAAACAAATTGACCAAGTTAAAGACGAACTAGCACAGGCAAAACAGCAAAAAGTTCAGGTTTTAGGTTTATTTGCTGACGAAAAAACCTTGGATACATTGCTGCTGGATATGAATCGCTTGGTTGAGTCTGGCAATACTCCAACTTCTCTGAATGTAGTCAGAGCCAAACTAAAGAAATTTGTGCCAGTTTCCCAAAAACCAGAACCAATTATAGATGGAAGTTTAGGAGTACAGGTTGACGGTAAGCTGCAACGCAGCAGTATCAATGCCGAAATTACAGGAACTTATGAGCAAACGCAATCGATAATGCGTAACATCGAGCGTTTACAGCCTTTGTTAATAGTTAGAGATTATCAAGCAACTTTGGCTCCAGTAGAGTCAAGAGACCCATTAGATAAAACGCCGGTGCAGGTAGGCCCAGCAGCGATTAATACATCATTCCAGTTACAGGTATTGATGCCACTTAGTCCAGAAGAAATAGCCGCCGCAGCCGCCGCAGCCGCAGCTAAAGCTGCTCCGAAAAAGTAGTTAGGAGTTAGAGGTTAGGAGTTAGGAGTTAGGAGTTCTCATTCCTAACTACTCACTCATAACTTCTCACTTTTAGCTAACTACTGAAAGTTCTTTGTAAACAAGGTGTTATTAGGTGAGGAATGAACTGTGAAACAGCTTCACGGTAATAGTTTTATATTAGGTACTGCCGCTTTTGTATTTTTGGCAGCTCAACCAGTTTGGGCACAAATTAGTCAAATTACTGATGTACAGTTAAATGCAGTTAATGGTGGAATTAGCGTTGCTTTAAAGACTTCTTCAGGGTCGCGCCCCCAAGTTTTCACTACAAAAAGAGGCAAGGCTTTAGTCGCAGATATTATCAATGCTCAATTACGATTACCACAAGGTAAGAGTTTTCGTCAAGATAGCCCAGCACCAGGAATTGCCTCCGTCGAGATTAATCAGCTTGATGCCAATAGTATCCGAGTGACGGTGACTGGTAGTAACAATACACCTGGCAGTCAACCTGTGGTGCGATCGCAAAATGGAATTACACTCAGCTTTAGCCCATCTGGTGGCACTACAGCATCAGCACCAACGCCAACAGCGCAAACTTTCACAGCACCGCCTACGACTCCAGCCCAATCTGGTCAAAAGCCAGATGTTCTTGTTCCTAACCCGGAAGTCACCATTGACGGACAACCTGCACAAGCTGCTGGGCCAGGTCAACCTGTGAGTCAGGCTCCACCTTTCTTACCTAGAGCCGTCGCGCCACCCGTGGGAGATATTGCCATCTCTAATACTGATGCTTCTCCTAGCACCATTGACTTAGGAACTCAGGAACGTGTACCCCGTCTAGTGCTGCGAGATGCGCCCGTGCGTGAGGTTTTGTCACTGCTTGCCCGTGCTGCTAATTTAAATCTGGCTTATATTGGAGGTGAGCAAGCTGCTGCTGGAGGTGAGCAAGCTGCTGCTGGAGGTCAACAAGCTGGTGCTGCTAATGCACAAGCAAGCTCTCAAACTATTTCCTTAGATATAGAAAACGAGCCAGTGCAAGATGTGTTTAACTACGTCTTACGCTTGAGTGGTTTGGAAGCTAACCGCAGTAATCGTACAGTTTTTGTTGGCCCCAAACTACCCAATTCCACCCGTGACATGGTTATGCGTAGCCTGCGACTCAATCAGGTGACAGTAGGAGTCGCCCTAAACTTTTTAGTCGGCTTAGGGGCAGAAAGTGCCGTCAGCCGAGAGCGACAAGTTACCAGCGTTGATGCTGTGCCTGTTGGGGCTGGAGCTACGCCTATCACCCAAACTCAGACGACTACGGAAAGTAGAGTTGAAACTCAACGCGTTAATTTTACAGACTCTAGCCCATTACTTAGAGGTTTACAGGCATTAGGAGATGAGCGCACCAATTCCCTGACCTTGATTGGCCCTCCTCGGCTAGTTGAGATGGCAATGAATCAACTAACTCAGCTTGATATCCGCCGTCGTCAGGTGGTAGTCAATGTCAAGATTATCGATGTTAACCTCTTGAATACCCAAGACTACAATACTAGCTTTTCCTTTGGGGTTGGTAACAACTACTTTACAAGTGATGGCGGTGCAGCATCTCTCAACTTTGGCGGTTCCAGACCAGCTACAAGAGCTGAAGCATCAACTAGTGTGACTAGTAGACCTGTCATCCAGAATCCTATAACGGGAGAAACATTTTTGGATGTTCAAAATAATAGTGTACAGTCCGCAAGAGCTAGTTTAGGCGATCCGCTGCAACCAGGTATTACAGAATTTACTCCAGGAACAGGTACAACTCCCTCTCAATCTACATTCGCTCTCCCAAGTTTATTCCAATTCCCTAGGCGTCTTCTAGCTAGCTTGCAGGCTCAAGTCCAAAATGGCAATGCCAAGATTTTGACAGACCCGACGTTAATTGTGCAAGAAGGTCAAACCGCTAATGTCAACCTGACTCAGGAAGTGGTAGGTAACATTGTAAGGGAAATAGTTCGCGATGCGAATCTTGCTACAGAAACGATTTCAGCGCAAAAAGATCGAGTAGGTTTAACCCTAGCTGTCAAAGTTGAGCGGATTGACGATAACGGTTTTGTCTCTCTATCGGTAGCTCCTGTCGTCAAAGCACCCCAAGCTCCAGCTACCATAAATGTTGGCGGAGGTGGTAGCCAACAAATATTCTTGGTATCAGAGCGCTCTCTTAATTCTGGCTCGGTTCGCTTGAGAGATGGTCAAACACTAATTCTCTCAGGTATTATTCAAGATTCAGACCGGACAACTGTTTCCAAAATTCCTATTTTGGGTGATCTTCCACTAATTGGTTCGCTATTTAGAAGTACAAACAGACAGAACCAGCGTAATGAGGTGATCGTATTACTCACACCTCAAATCATGGATGACACAGAGAACTCCTCTTACGGCTATAACTACACTCCCAGCCCAGATGTGCGACAAATCCTTGAGCGTCGGGGGTTGAAAGTTCCTGGTAGATAATAGGGATGATGAGCAGGTGAGTCACCTCTGGCTCAAACCTTCCTAATTATTGCCAAGTAGCGACTACCATCTAAATGGGTTTGGGATAACGCTGTTTTCTGACAAGAAAACTTACAGTGTATTTCAGGTAAATGAAGTATATGGGTAGGGGCACAACATGTTCATTGGTGTCAACTTAAGTTAAAACGCTTATCCCACAGGCGTTTTACCCCACACGCCAGATGCTCTACTTGGGGAGACCCCTTGGCGCTAGCCTCTCCCTTTGGGAGAAGACCGCACTGGCTCCCCTTAATCCCCTCCCCGTTCACGGGGAGGGGAGATTTTGCCGCTAGACAAAAGCGGGGTGGGGTTCCGACGACTTAATTGGTAATTGAGTAGGCTTGATATAACGTCATTGCCAGGGTTTCACGTTAAGTTGACACCAATGGGCATTGCGCCTTGCCCCTACGATTATCTGTACCTCACTAACTCGCAATTTGCTGTAAGTTAGAGATTTTGATAATATTTCTCCGAATTGAGTTTCAGAAAAATTTCAATTTTTAGCAATAGTTAAAAGTAGCGATCGCATTTTCCAAAACTCCATAAATAACTAATTACCCTCTGCTACTTTTTCAGAAAGTGTGAGCAGGAATGTCATATTTTCTTCAGCTTTTAAGGCATGGGGCGCGTTAGCAGGCATAAAGACAAAAACACCAGCTTTAAGCGCAATGCTTTCTCCAGATAAAGTAAGTAAACCTCTACCTTCGATTACGTTGATCGTGGCATTACGAGTGGAGGTATGCTCAGAAATATCAGTATTAGCTGCTAGGCAAAATAGAGTGTATTGACAAGCATTATCTTTCAGCAATACTTTGCTGAGAACTCCCGCACTGGGGTATTCAATTTGTTCTCGTAGTTGAGTGATGAAAGATGGGCTATTTGTGATTGAATTGGTCATAGTATTTTAATATTCTGAACCGTAAAGAAAGGCTGATAATCCTTGAATGATTATCCGTATTTATTAGGCGATGGTTTGGGGAATAAATTATCTTACTGGGCAACAGCACACAAAATGATGTAGCCTAATTCGTCTTGGTATTTATGAAAAACTTGGCGAATTTCTAAAACTCGCTTGCGGATATCTCTCTGCGTCAATATATTCCACAAAAATTTAGTTGCATTAAAAATACCTTCATCTTGAAACATCCGTCTTAAATTCAATAATTTCATTGAGTCAGTTTGGCATTTCTCTACTTGCAATCTTGCTGCGGAAAAAGCTGAAATCCAGTTGGTTTCTGACAACGGTGTAGAATTAACTCGAATTACTCGTGCCAAATCATCATGAATTTGTTCTTCTTTGTTACTAGCTGATAGTTCATGGGAGAGAAATTTGCCTCCCGGTTTGAGCCGATGGTGAATTTCAGCTAAAAGCTTGGCTTTTCCCAATGGGGATTGCATCGTGAGAATGGCTTCTGCCAATACATAATCAAATTTTCCGGCGATTGCTTCTAGGTTGAAAATATTACCTTCAATGATTTCGACTTCATTTTCTAAGCCAGCAGCACGAATATTAGCACGCGCACAAGCTACACTATCAGGATTTTTTTCAACGCCTACCACTTTGACATGATAGCTTTTCGCTAAGGCGATCGCACTATATCCAAAGCTAGAACCTAGCTCTAAAACTGTCTCTCCAGGCTGAAAGTTTGCCCATTCAAATAATTTATCGGTGGCTATTCTTCCACCAGGACGCAGATATTTTTTACCTGCTGCTGCTAAAACTTCGTGTCCAGTAGCTGTTTGGAAATTGAGGATAGTGTTGGTCATCTCTGCGACCCTCTGAATTTGCCTTACCCTCAATTTCTCAGGAATTTATGATATTGTCTCTGAGGTAGCTCATAGAAGCAGTATTATTTTGCTTTCCACTCGTGGTCAAGGATAGCGTAAAGAAAATTATCGTACCATCTGCCTTTGATTAACTCTTTTTCCCGTAGATGACCTTCACAACGCATACCAATTTTTTCTAATACCTTTACAGAAGCAACATTCTCCGTTACACACCAAGACCAGATACGATGCATTCCCAATTCTTCAAAGCCAAACTTTAAAATGGCTTGTGCTGCTTCTGTTGCATAACCTTGTCCCCAATACTGAGTATTTAATTCATAGCCGATGTTTGCTTCCCGCAGTTCAGAATCGTTTACACGGATGCCACAATTGCCAATAAGCCGATTTTCTTCTTTGAGGACAACAGCTAACTGAAACTTTGTTCTTGGTTGCTCTTTTTGCTGACCAATAAACATTTGTACAAATTCGCAAACATCCTTCTGTGTGCGATGTGTCCAATAGTTATAACGCAAGTACAAAGGATCAGATTGATAGGTAAAAACCGCCTGCCAGTCTGCTTCTATAAAATCACGCATTAGCAAACGGTCTGTTTCTAAGATCATGTTTTTTCTCTATTTTTAGCTTTTACATCTTGCACCTTGAGGAGTAGCATCAGGATAATAGGTAATGATTGCTTTTTCTTTAGTAACAAAAACTGTAGGAAAGGATTTACCTGTTTCTTGGTCACGTACATTATAAATACACGCTCCGTCATTATTACCTTGGAGCTTATATATTCTGGTGGCATCTAAAAGCATTTCTTCGGCATTGCTGAGGTAGCCATAGCCTTTGATGACATCTGTTACTGTCCGATTTTTCTGCTTAATTACTACACCCATTGTATAAATGACTCCAGGAACAACTTCCTCTCGTCCTTGATTATTTGGCAACCGTCCGCCTATTCCTTCATTTTGCAACTGTAAATATCTACCGTGAAAATGTAAGCCACCTATATCATTGGCGTTATATATTTCACTACAAAATATATGCTCAAACCCTCGGCGTTGAAACCAAATATTCGTTAAATCTTCGAGAAATTGTGCTTTATTCTTACGTCCTGGACGAAGTTCACCGCCGCTAACTTGCTGAAGTTTTTGCAACACATCTGGGTAATAAGATAACAATTGTTTAAAATTATTAGAACTAACTCTTGTACCAATAGGGCCGCAGAGGTTTAGTACAGCCTTGTCAAAAGGATTTAGCAGAGGTGGAGATGGTGTAATATCTACCTTTTGTCCTGCGGGGAAACGAACAGTAACCGGGTTATCTACGTTGTCAAAAAACGGCAGAAGTTGCGTATTTGGCTGAGGTTGCGCCTTCACGGAATTTTGCCAGGAAAAAGGGGAAACCAGTACCAAAAAAGCAAGCATATTTACCATCTGCTTTGACCTATTGGTTAAAAGATTTAGCTGCATAATTTTAGATTAATTACTTAGATAGCAATACTACATCAAGTTTAATTTAAGGAATAGAATACTTTATAAAAAACCCGGTTTTTTTAATAAACCGGGTTGATGAACTTCTTTAAAAGTCTGTTGAATTGAAATCTTAAATTGTTGATCACGCTATCTTAAACTAGCGAAACGTAGTGCGTAAATCTTTGGTAATTTTACCTAATTAGCGAGTGGAATCATTAAGTTGCCCGATCAATTTTTTGCACTTCTTCATCAGAGAGTTTCACATTGATAGCTTGTGTTGAGTCTTCAATGCTAGAAACCTTGCTAGCACCTGGAATTGGTAAAATAACTGGCGACTTAGAACGCAACCACGCCAAAACGATATTATACAGTGACACACCTTTTTCTTTAGCTAAGTGAGCGATCGCAGGGATATCTTGTAAGTTCTGATGGCGACGCCTACCACCAAAGGGACTCCAAGGCAAAAATGTTAATCCTTGCTGTTCGCAATACTTCAATACGCCGTCATTTTCTGGCTGTCGTTGCCAAGGGCTGTATTGGTTCTGCACTGAGACAATATCCACCACATCTCGCGCCCGCTTAATTTGTTCAACGGAAAAGTTAGAAACTCCCACAAACCGAATCAAGCCAGCTTCTACTGCTTCTTTCACTGGTGCAAGGGATTCTTCAATTGTGTAACTAGGATCGGGGGAATGGTATTGCCAAACATCGATGGGTTTAGCACCACCTAACGCCTCAAAACTTACTCGAATTGTTTGGCGCAAATGTTCTGGGTTGCCGTTGCTTGTCCAGTTACCATCGGGACGCATCAAGCCGCCCTTAGTTGCCACAATTACTTGGCTAACATCGCCTTTGTAACTAGCAAGTGCCTTGTGAATTAATCGCTCATTGTGATGCTTATCTGACTCATCTTTGCAGTAAGAATCGGCAGTGTCAATAAATGTAATACCCAAATCCAGGGCATGATGAATAACTTGGATTGACTCTGATTCGGGAGGACGATTAGAGATTGACATGGGCATACCACCCAAACCGATCGCACTTACAAAGATGCCAGTTTTTCCTAGTTGTTTGGTTTCCATGCTTCTAGCTATAGCTTTCTGCCCCAATTATCTATCAGTTAGCCAAAGCTTTTGTAGCTATTCATCATAAATCCTCCCTGGTACTTAGTGAGCAGTAAAGGGGCTACCAGGGGAATACTCTACTCAGGGGTTAAGTATTCTATACACAGGCACTGATGAAAATTGTCGAGGAAACCCGTACCAGATTGCAGCTAAAGCATCGGCCACTCAAAGATTGGCTTACTGGGTGGTGCATTCTTACTTTATGCTTAAGCTTTTTGATTTACTGCTTATTTTTTGAGTCTGCTTCAATTAAGATAACTTGCCATCGCCTTTCATCAAACCGAATTAATTGTGAATTGAGGCGGTTCACTTTGCTGGGAAGCATGGAGAAACTTAAAATGTTTGATCTCCATGAAGCATACATTCTTACAAAGACTGGTAGCAGAGGAGGGAAAACTTATCAAGTTGTGATTGTAACTCCTTTTGGATACTTTACTCTTTTATCTCATGTTAGCTATCAAGATAATCAGGAAGTTATTTTTAAAATTAACGATTTTATTAACTCCGAGAAAACATCTGTATTAGTACAGCAAAATCAACGGCATTATCTATTTTTCTTAAGTTTATTTTTATTGGTTATGATAGCGATCGCTGCTTTTTTTGCTACATCACCTGTAACTACCTGTACCTTCTATAAGAGTATCGATAAGGTATTTATCGAACGTAAAAGTTTGCGTGTAAACCAAGTTATCGAACATCCACTAGAAAATATTCTGCGTTTTGATATCCAAGAAAAGCAATTTAGATACTCTAAGCTTTATCGGGCTGTAATTGTGCTGAAATTATTCAAGGAAATCCCAATTAATCCACAATATACTGATGAAAGTAGCATCCGATATACAGTTTCTAGGATACATTCATTCCTACAATTTTAACAAAAATCATTTTCATTCCCTGACAATGTTCCCTGAAGCTGAAGTCATTCGGCTCATTAACACAACCTAGTACCGCAAGGCGTAAGTCAAAAGTCAAAAGTCAAAATGAATCAATACAGCGTAAGCGTTTCGCTGATTTGGAATGGATTATTTATTTCCGCCGCGCTGTATTAGTCAACTATAAATACCTACTTTGTTAGTTTGTTTAATTAAGCTATGTTTGGTAAATAAAATAAATAGCCTACATGATCGGCTGTTATTCTACACTTGACATAAAGCATAGTGAGTGCCAAGAGACGACTGCCAGAAACCACTGCCCATGTCAGAATTACCCGCCAATCCTGGCAACACGGCTTCCTTGAGGGTGAAGTGAGTGCCGGTGAGTTTGAGTGGCATTTTCAGTGGCATTTTCGCCGGGGAGAACTTGCCGTCAAGCCTTCCCAAGGCCGCGCCTTAATCAAAGAACCCCTTGGTCGATTCTTAGAGCAACAAGATTATCAACTAGAGCCTGGAGGAGATTATGCTTTTACTATTCGGGCGGAACTTTAAAAGTTAGTAGTTAGGAGTTAGGAGTTGGGAGTTAGGAGTTGGGAGTTGGGAGTTTGGAGTTTGGAGTTGGGAGTTTGGAGTTAATGAGCTAATTCCTTACTCCTGACTGCTGAGTGTTGATTCTGTGAGGCGATTTAAGTATCTTTCGATTAAGAGGATGGCAACAATGTCATCTATCGGTCTTGGTGGCTGCCGCAGACCCTGTGGTAATAGCTTTGTTAGCCCTTTGGGTGGGAACATTTGCCAATAGCGATCGCGTGCTTCTAAGGTTGTGTAGCGCTCATCCACTAAAATAATACTCAACGGTTCTGTCAATTCTTGATATAACTGCTGTCTCCACTGCTTGGCTGTAGTTTGGTCGCCCATCACCATCAAGGAGATCGGAAACTTTTGACGCAGTGTCTCAATGGTAGCGATCGCCTCTTTTGCCAGTACGACATGATGATAATACAATTGCCGATCCAGTCCCATCACCGCTAAACCACACTTATCTCGACCTGGATCAAACCCCAAGATGACTGGTTGCATTGGTGAAAATTCCCGGAAGGTCATAATAAATTAAAAATTAAAAATTAAGAATTATAAATGAATAAATGCAATCACAGCAACTATTTTGGCTGCTTTTCAATATGTTTAAATCTTACTAATAACAGTGTGCAAATATTTTTTTAAGTACTAAAGATAATTTGTCCGTTGACTATTGCCACTAATTTGACTCTCAATGGCCCGGCTGTATAAGTGTCGTTTGCTGCGATCGCTTTGATTTCCAATGGTTGATTGTACTGTCTTAATTGGTTGATAAAGCGCAGAAAAGTCCCGTCTACTTGCACATTTTCGATAATTCCGGCGTTACGGGCACGAAACTGGGAAGCAGAAATCAGTATTTCCAGTCGCTGCTGTAACTGATACGATGTCATGGTTTTGGAATCAGCAGTAGTTGTGGCCAGCACCGCGCCTTCCGAAAAAACTAATTCATTTCGAGCTGTATCGGCGAAAAACTCTATCTGCTTTTCTCCCCTGACATAATTACCAGCTGAGAAAACTCGCACCACGTATTCTTGACCATCCTCAATCTGCTTGCTCAATTTCTCAACCCTCTCTTGGGTAAAGCGTAGTAGCTCTGCATTTGCAGAATTTGCCCCAGGCTCACTTAATTCGAGGTTGGCGTTGCGGTTAGCTTCTTGTAAAAGTTGTTCCACTGCCTGACGAGCAGCAGTAGGTTGCGTAACACGAACTACACCCGCGGCCAGAACTTGACCGCGAACTAAGGCCAGCTTCCCTAGACGTAGGTCGCGGTAGGACTGATAATATTTTTCTAACCTTGCAACTTCAAGTTCTAGTTGCTGCTGTTGTGCTTCCAATTCTTTGAGGCGCGATTCTCGTTTGGTAATCACTTGCTCTCGCGCTGCAACTTCTGCATTACGCTTTTGAATCAGTTGATCCAGTTGGGCAATTTTGCGATCGCGTTCTTCTATGGCTTCTTGGCGATTAGCAAGTTCGCGATCGCGTTTTTCAATTGCTGTTTTGGCTTCATCAATCGCTTTTTTAGCTTCAGCATACAGTCTTTGACGTTCTGTCTTCAGTTGCTCAACTGCCGCCTGTAGCTCTTTTCTCTGATTGTAAACGCTTTGCAATTCAGCTATGGCTTTTTGGTACTGAGTTACAACTTGTCCTAGCTGACCTTGAGTGCGCTGAAGTTGAGTTTGAGTTTGAGCTTGTTGACTAATGGTGCGGTTCAACTGAGCTTGTGTTTGCAGTTGTTTGGCATTCGCCGCTTGCAAAGATTTATTAATTGCCTGTAAGTCTTGTTGTGCCTTAGCTTGGGCAATTTTTGCTTGGTTTAGCTCACTCTCTACCTGACTTTTTTGAGTTTCTGCGGTTTTTAGCTGTTCCCGCTTCTGTCTGAGGTCTGTTTGAATATCCTCTAACTCAAAAACTCCCTTTCGCAAGCCTTCGTCGGCAGCGAATAAAATTCCTAATGTTGATGCTGAAATCAAACCGCCCGTAAAAATAGTTACCAATACAGCAGTGTTTTTCGGACGAAGGTTAAAAAGTGAGAGGCGGGCTTTGCCAACTCGTGTGCCGATGCGATCGCCCACGGTTGCAATTACGCCTCCCAGAATTAAAATTGCTGCGATGAGGATGTATCCGGTGGTCATCTTTAGCTACCGAAATCCTTCCAGATACAGCCTACTACTTTTAACCATTGTCTGGGGAGAAGTGGAAATTGGCAATAGCTGAAATTACTCAATTTTAGATTTACCTCTAGCTATTAGTGTCATTTTTCAAAATAGAACACGCGCCGATTCCCCTTTCTCCAATTGATTTTATGTGAATTGCCTACTTAAGGTAACAGGTTTATGCACAGTAATCTTCTTTTTGTGAATAGAAATCATCTTTTTTTCACGTAAATCCCCTAGTAGCCTAGTAACGGTAACACGAGTTGAACCAATTGCTTCTGCGATCGCTTGATGAGATAATTTCAAATCAATTGTGATCCCATCTGCACAAGGAACCCCAAAATCTCGACAGAGAATTAGCAAAAAACTCACCAACCTAGAACCCATATCTCGGTGAGCGAGAGTTTCAATCATCATCTCCGTTTGTAAAATCCGCGAAGACAGACCTCGCAGCATTAACATTGATAATTCTGGATTTTCCTTGAGTGCTTGCTCCACTTGTTCAATTGGTGCTGACAGTAATTCCGCAGGAGTAAATGCAACCGCATGGTAAAACCTATCCGATTTATTTCCCGTCAGCAATGACAATACACCAAATACACTATTTTCCCGCAGCAACGCTACCGTTATTTCCTCTCCTGCCTCGTACACCCTGGAAAGTTTAACAGCACCTTTCAAAAGAAAATAAACTCGTTCGGCAGGATCGCCAGGAAAAAAGATCGTTTTATTGCGTTCAAACGTTTCCACAACTGGCGGAAACGCCCCGGTCGCCATCTGACGAAATACATTTGCTAGGGCTTTATCTTGTGTCACGATCATCTCCCTTCCCCTACCCAATGCCGGAAAAACAAAAACTGATTACCTAAGAATACACCCGAAAAATGAATAAAGCACCGTCAACCTTTCTGTACTTTCCTATACTCAAACTAATCTCTTCATAACTCTTTGTTTACAATGATACATAATTGTTGATCCTTTAAGCTACTAATTGTTGATAAGTACTTACAATAGCAGTATTAAAAAGGGTTTTTTAAAGAACAAATAAAGATATTTTGAGAATATCTTTAGAAAAAATCAAGATTTTTGTCATAGAAAACACCCTTATCAATATTCATTTTTGCAAATCCGGTGTAAAACGAAGACAAAACGTGCCTCAGATTCTAGTATGCTCCTAATGATCGATCGCATTAACAATTTCTATGCTGAATCTGACTGGAAAAAATGCTCTTGTTACAGGTATTGCCAATAACCGCTCGATCGCCTGGGGCATTGCCCAACAGCTGCATAAAGCCGGAGCAAATCTGGGTATTACCTACCTGCCCGATGAACGCGGCAAGATGGAGAAAAAAGTTGCGGAATTGGTAGAACCTCTCAACCCCAGCTTATTTCTTCCCTGTAATGTCCAAAATGATGAGCAGATTCAATCTACCTTTGAAACAATCCGTGAACAGTGGGGAAAGCTAGACATCCTTATCCATTGTCTGGCTTTTGCCAGCAAAGACGATTTGAGTGGAGATTTTAGTCAAACCTCTCGTTCTGGCTTCAACACCGCCTTAGAAATTAGTACCTACTCGCTGGTGCAGTTAAGTGGTGCAGCTAAACCTTTGATGACAGAGGGAGGTAGTATCGTCACCCTCACCTATTTAGGCGGTGTCAGAGCAATCCCTAACTATAATGTCATGGGAGTTGCCAAAGCTGGCTTAGAAATGAGTGTACGTTACCTAGCCGCCGAACTAGGGCCGCAAAATATCCGCGTCAATGCCATATCCGCAGGTCCCATCCGCACCTTGGCATCTTCAGCCGTGGGTGGAATTTTGGATATGATTCATCATGTAGAAGAAGTAGCTCCCCTACGACGCACCGTCACTCAGCTAGAAGTGGGCAACACTGCCGCTTTTTTATGTAGTGATTTGTCTAGCGGTATTACCGGACAAGTTCTATATGTAGATGCAGGATATGAAATTATGGGAATGTGACGCGATAAAGTTAGGAGTTAGGAGTGAGGAGTTAAGAGTTATAAATTTTTAACTCATAACTCATAACTCCTAACTTTTAACTCTTTCCACTCCCCATTCCTATGCAAACAACCAATCGCCAAGTTAATTCAAACTACGACCAGTCAACTTACGACCAGTCAACTAAAACCTCTCGGATTGCCACTGTTCACCGCACTACTGGTGAAACTGATGTGCAAGTTACCATCAATCTGGATGGTAGAGGAACTTGCACAGCAGCAACAGGTATTCCGTTTTTGGATCACATGTTGCATCAAATTGCCTCCCACGGGCTGATTGATATAGATGTCCAAGCCAAAGGAGATTGGGAAATTGATGACCACCACACCAACGAAGATGTAGGTATTACCTTAGGGCAAGCTTTTAACCAAGCACTAGGCGATAGAAAAGGCATTGTTCGCTTTGGTAATTTTCGTGCGCCGCTGGATGAAGCCTTAGTTGAGGTAACGCTAGACTTTTCTGGACGCCCTCACCTCAGTTACGGCTTGCAAATTCCTACTGGGCGTGTAGGAACCTATGACACCCAACTAGTACGCGAATTTTTTGTGGCGATCGTGAACCATAGCCAAATGACACTGCACATTCGGCAACTGGATGGAATTAATTCCCATCACATTATTGAAGCAACATTTAAAGCCTTTGCAAGAGCAACACGGCTGGCGGTGGAAATCGACCCCCGTCGTGCTGGTGTAATTCCCAGTTCTAAAGGCGTTCTATGAAAGGAGTCAAATGGGGGCATTGAGCATGGGGCGGTAGTTATTCTCCCCAGTCTCTAATTCCCAGTCCCCATTCCCCAGTCTGCAATAATTGACACACTGCTCGGTGATGGTTATTATCAGGCTACCGGGTAACCTGTAATTAATACCAAGCTGGTAATTAGTAATTGAACCGAGATGAAGTCTGTTGCAGATGACCCTGATTCTCAACTCAATACGGCAGACACTGCGCCAGTAGTTCTGACTTCTGAGTTACGAAAAGTCTATCGCACTGGTTTTTGGCTAAATCAAAAAGTCGTATCTCTGAAAAACTGTTCTTTAACAGTTTACAAAGGCGAAACCTTTGGGTTGCTAGGGCCAAACGGTGCTGGGAAAACAACCCTTTTAAAATTGTTGCTGGGAATTATTCGTCCTAGCTCTGGACAGGGATTATTATTGGGTAAGCCAATAGGCGATCGCACTGTTAAGCAACATATCGGCTATCTGCCGGAAAATCCCTATTTATATGACTATCTCACTGGCTGGGAATTTTTGCAGCTAGCTGCTGGGCTATTCCAAATTCCCCAAAGTGTTCAACGCCAACGCATTCCCCAACTGTTGGAATTAGTGGGTTTATCCCAAGCTGATGCCCGCAAAAAGCTGCTGCGCCGTTATTCTAAAGGAATGCTACAGCGTGTTGGTATGGCACAGGCGCTAATTAACGAGCCAGATTTGGTTTTTCTGGATGAACCGATGTCTGGCCTTGATCCTGTGGGACGCTACCAAATGCGGGAAATTATTCTGGCGCTAAAAGCTGCTGGTAAGACGATTTTTTTCAACAGCCACGTTCTTAGTGAAGTAGAACAGATTTGCGATCGCATTGCCATCCTCGCTCAAGGAGAATTAATTTGCTCTGGTTCCCTCAGTGAACTCTTAGGTAAAAACGACACATATCATGTAAAAGGTCAAGGTGGTGACTGGGAAATTCTCAAAAAATGGATACCCACTCTAAAATTTGAACCTGATGGTTCCTGGCAAGGTACACTACAAGACGATTATTATGATTTTCTCGCCAGTCTTCGTCTTATGGAGGGTAAAATTATTGCCATGAACTTGTCGCGTTATTCACTAGAAGAGTTTTTTATTCAACAAATCCAAAGAAAAAATAACTCGTTTAATTAATCTTGTTGCTAAATAGCCAATTTTGGGTTGACTTGAGGAATAAAACTCAAAACTTCTGGTTTTTCGAGTTTATCTTTGTCAAGCCAACCCACAAAAAATCAAATTCCAATCTCTTTTCTAGGTTATTTGTATTTATTTAATGGAATTGTTCATAATTTTTTTAACCATCGCAGATTTAAACTCATAGTTTAAATGTTATCAAATTGACTTTGACAAGAACATTTTATTCGTAAGTACTTTATTGTTTAACAGAGAATTTCTTGTATAAGCTGTGTTTATTTGCGTAAGTTCTAATATTTTTTGATAATTCCTGTATTCAAGTTGGCTTAACTTTAAATTAAATTCACTAAAAATTCAAATTCAATAGACAAATTTACTCCGGAAAATGACAGTTTTCGAGGAAAATAAGAGTGTCGGGGAACTTGAATACTTAGGTATAGTCAAAATAAAAATGTTTAGACAATACTTTATTAATCGTACTTTCAGAATCTCAGGTAAATATGCTTAACACTACTTTGTTTAAATTCCTAACTCAGCCTGTTGTGGGTGTGGCTTTGTTAACTGCTGTCAATGCCGCTGTACCATCCGCCAGTCTAGCCCAGGGACAACCATTACCAGCAACTACACAACCACCAATCACGCCAACACAAATAGATACTAATTATTCATTAGGAGGCGGCGATCGCATCCGTGTAAATGTATTTGAAGTACCTGAATATACAGGCGAGTACCAAATTCCCCCAGGTGGAGCCATCAACTTACCTTTAATTGGCAGTGTGTCAGTCCTTGGTTTAACAACTGAACAGGCTGCTGACGAAATTGCCAGAAGATACTCTCGCTTCCTCAAACGTCCCTTAATCTCAGTCAATTTGTTATCGCCCCGTCCCATCAATGTTTTCGTTGCCGGAGAGGTGACACGTCCAGGGGCTTACACCTTAAACTTGAGCGGAGGCGCGGGAGACAATCCAGGCGTACAATACCCCACTGTCTTAGCCGCACTGACAACAGCACAAGGTGTAACCCTGGCTGCGGATGTGACTCAAGTTCAATTACGGCGTAAAGTAGGACGTGCTTCAGAGCAAGCCGTTACCGTTAATTTGGAGGAACTCATCCAAACGGGCAGGTTATCACAGGATATTACCTTGCGGGATGGAGATACCATAGTTGTGCCAACTGCAAGCAACTTCAACGTGGCAAAATCCCGCAATATATTTGCATCTAACTTTGCCGCTAGCCAAACCACACCTCGCACGGTAACAATTATTGGTGAAGTTAACCGTCCAGGTTCGTATCTTGTTACCCCAGCCAGCACAGATGCACAGGGTGGCGCAACCGCTACTACTAACAGTGGTACTACCAATCCCAATGGTCTACCAAATGTGACACGAGTTATTCAACTCGCTGGCGGAATTACAGCACAGGCTGATGTTCGTAATCTCAAGCTACGCCGAGCTACAAGAACTGGCTCAGAACAAGCTATAGATATTAATCTTTGGCAACTATTGCAGAGTGGTGATGCCAATCAAGACATCATCGTGCAAGATGGAGATACGATTGTTATTCCAACGGCAACTGAAATCAACCCCGCAGAAGCCACTCAATTAGCTACCACTACTTTGTCTCCTGCACGCATTCAAGTTGGTGTGGTAGGCGAAGTTAAAAACCCAGGGTTAACAGAGGTTCAGCCAAATAGCTCTTTAAATCAAGCTATACTCGCTGCTGGAGGATTTAATGATGCCAGAGCTAGTAGTGATGCTGTTGATTTGATTCGCCTCAACCCTAATGGTTCTGTCACTAAACGTATAGTAAAAGTGGACTTCTCTGCTGGGATTAATGAGCAAACTAATCCTATACTCCGTAATAATGATGTTGTGGTAGTCAATCGATCTGGTTTAGCTAAAACTGGTGATACCACAAACACCATAACTGGGCCTCTAGGTGTTATTTTTAATATTTTTAGGTTGTTCGGACTTTAGTTTAAATTGCGGATGTAAATAGGGGACGTTGCTCAACCCTCTTCGTCCCCAAAATTGCACTATGTATGAGTCAAGGGTCCATAGTCAGACAAGCAAGCTACGCACCGCTTCAAACACAGAATAAGACAAGACTAGAGTACAGAAGTGGCTTGACTTTTGCGATCGCTTCCTTGAAAACCGTATTTTCTATCACCATTTTAGGATATTTTCAAGTAGTATTACTCATTGACAAATATATAAACTTAAAGATTTAACTGAAAACTCCTAATCTGTTATTGATAGGCTTTTTTTAACCTTGTTTTAGTGAATCTGCTTTTTTATGGTAATGAGAATATTTTAGAATCTAAAAGCAGTAAAACCAAAATCATACCTTACTTTTGTTTATTTATTGATTATTATAAGAATTATTTAAGTATATTAACTAACTGATAACAGATATACTATCTTAACCACAGATACCACGTATACACAGTAGAATGATGTCGAATTGGAAATGACGCCATTTGTACGGTTGCTTGGTGTCCATTAAAGGGGTAACTCTGGATACTAACTATTTTCCTCCAGTACTTTTACTAGAAGTTACTATTTTTTGGAAGACAAGCCAAAAAGGCTTTTCAGCCTTATTTCCGTGTAAATTCTCAGGTTGGAACCTGAGAAACGGTGTATAAACTTACAAAATGGCAGTTAGACGCTATATCCAATACTGAGTTACTGACTAAGGCTAGAGTTACAGACCGTTGACGAATCAGTTTTTGCAACATACCCTATTTTCCCTATGATGATTCATGGTTTAGGTTTTCTCAGTTTGAGCGCATCTCTTGTACTTCCCTGGGCAATAACAGGTGTGGTTCAAGTAGAGAAAATAACAGAGTCTTTAGTTCAAGATGTACGTCAGTCATCCACTGAGCAGCAAATCTCATTACCTAGCCGCAAGCTGATCAGTGCTGTTTCAAATGGAACAACGTACTATGTTAGTGGTACCGGAAGCGATAAAAAAAGCGGACTCACTACCTCATCCGCTTTTAGGACAATTCAAAGGGCGGCAGACCTAACTAACCCTGGGGACACGGTACTCATCATGGACGGGGTATACAGGAATGCACACCCAACTGGAACGGTAGTTGATATTAGACGCTCTGGAAAGTCCAATGCATGGATTAAATATAAAGCATATCCTGGGCATAAGCCGAAACTTAAGCACAATGGATGGCATGGAATTTGGATTCACAATGGAGCATCATATATTGAAGTGAACGGGCTGGAAGTAGTAGGGAACAATGGCAATATTACCCGTAGTTATGCGTTGAGTCAGAAGTATAACAAATCAAACCCGAAAACCAGTGGAAATTGCATCACCATAGAAGGAGGACAAAATCGTCGCTCCCACCATATACGTGTTCTCAACAATAAAGTACATAATTGTGGAGGTGCAGGCATTGTAGGTATTGAATCAGATTATCTAACAATAGATAATAACGAGGTGTTCAATAATGCCTGGTACTCAGTTTATGGCTGTAGTGGTATTTCACTGCTCAACAATTGGAATTCTGACAACAAGCAAAACTACAAGATGTTTGTGACCAGAAATAGGGTCTACAACAATCGAATGTACATTCCCTGGATTACTACTGGCAAAATCCAAGACGGTAATGGCATTATTGTTGATCGTGGAATGAATAAGCAAAAGGGATCAAAACTTAGTGCGTATCGAGGACGCACTTTGATTGCCAATAACATCACATATAAAAATGGTGGTGGCGGTATTCACACATTTCAAAGTGAGAATATCGATATTGTCCACAACACTAGTTATATGAATAGCCAGAGTCCAGGAATTTCATACGGGCAAATCTCGGTTAATGCTTCAAATGATATCAACGTTCTAAATAACATCCTTTATTCTGAGCGTGGGCAACCGATAAACGCAAGATTCGGTGGTAAAAATGTTAAGTTTGACTACAACCTCAACGCCAATAGTTCCTCGATCGATGGTTCCGGCTCTAATGATATGACTGCAAATCCCCAGTTTATCAATCCCTCAGATGGTAATTTTAGATTGAAATCGACAAGTCCGGCAATTAATAGTGGTATGAGATTCAATAGTGTGGAAACCGATTTTACAGGCGACTCTCGCATGAAGGGTTCACGACCTGATCGAGGGGCACACGAAATTCGGTAGTAGAGTTATTTGCTGAATCCCCCGAATTGAATTCGGGGGATTCAGCAAATAATCAAGGCTTCAGCGTTTGCAAAGATAGTTATATAGCTACATTAGGCTACACTAATGCATAGGTATTTTCTTCCTAAACTTAGCTGTAACTTAGCTGTTGCTTATACGGCAATGCATTTTGTATATTTAATCCCTGATCAAAACTAGATTCCTGATTTTTCCTAACGCTAATAAGAATTAAGATGGGCGAACGAACTGTAATTTTTAACCTACATTCCCCATCTCAAACTGTCACATGAATCAGGATATTGGTTCATTAGTATGTATTGGAGTAGCCCTTAACCTTTGAAGGTTTTATTTTCTTGCAAGCCTCTGAAACTCTTTTGTCAATTTTGTTGGTTTAAAGTATTCATGATCGTGATATAAATAACTACTAGATTCGTTTTTATCAATGATTCCATTCACAACCAAGCCTAGTACGTTGTAATTGGATCTTTCTAACATCTCTTGAGCAGCGTTAGCACTGTTAGAATCAATTACTCCAGGTCGAGCTACTAACAAAATCCCATCAGTCATTTGGCTTAAAGTCAAAGCATCAGCTGCCAAAAGGAGGGGAGGGGCATCAATAATTACAAAATCATAGTTATCTTGAGATGCAAAATTTTCAATTAATGATGCCATCCGTTTTGAGTCAAGCAAAGCAAGCGGGTTAGGAGGTCTAACCCCAGCAGTTAAGACATCAAGATTATCCATTACCTTAGATACAGTAACGTCAAATTCAGCTTGGCCTACAAGAACCTCACTCAAACCAACTGCATTGGTTAGCTGCCAAAGATGATGCTGAGAAGGAACTCGCATATCTGCATCAATTAATAAAACTTTACGCCCTAGTTGAGCGATCGCTGCTGCCAAATTAGCTGAAACTGTAGACTTGCCTTCTTTAGGAACTGCGCTAGTTACCACGATAGTTTTGAGCACTTTATCTGAACTTAGGAACTTCAGATTGGCTTGAATCATTCGGTACATTTCGCTAGTTAAAGAGTAAGGCGTATCTCTGACAGCAATTTTTGGATTGATTGATTCTACATTTGAATAACGGGAGCGAACCTTTTTAACAGACAAAGGAACAATTCCCAGCAATGTATATCTAAATACATCTCTGACTTCCTTAAGTGTTTTCAAAGATCTATCTCTCATGCTTAGGAGGAGAACACTTGTAGCAGCCAAAAATAAACCGAACATCACTCCTAGCAATAAAATAATAACTTTTTTGCCTGCTACTGGTTTATTTGGCGCTGAAGCCAGAGCAATAATCCGTGAACTAGCTGTATTTGTATTCTCAACTAACTGTAATTCTTGAACCTTTTTCAAAAGAGTTTGATATGTGGATTCTGCAACTTCAACTTTCCGTTCTAACTCCCGCTGATTTTGTGCTAACTGGGGTATGATTTTCACTCGCTGCTCGTAGGTAGAACGGGAATTATATAGAGAGGAGAGTCTTTTAGCTAAACCAAACCGCTGTACTTCTGATTGTAGAAAATTTTGGATCAGGTTTTGTCTGAGTTCTCCAATCTGCAATAAGCTTTGCGGAATTTGTGTTTTATTGCCAACAGTCTGACCAATTTGCTGTTGCAAGAGGGAGTTTAAGCTAGCTTTCTTTGCTTCTAAGTTAATAATTACAGGGTTATCATCTAAGAAACGGCTACGCTCAATCGCTAGCTGTCGATCGGTTTCTTGAAGTTGTGTAAGAACTCCTTGTACTGCTGGTGACTGACTGAGGGCACTCACAGCGATCGCTTCTTGAGAATTTAGCTCTACTTTCTGACGCAGTTGATTGGTTTGGGCGTTTACCTCATCAAGTTGAGCCTTAACAGTATTCATCTCATTGTCTAGATTTCCAATAGTTGCAACGGCTGATCTTGTCTCCTCCGATAGGTCTGCTATCTGATTTTTCTGTTTAAATATACGTAGCGCTACTTCTGCATTATTAACAGCCTCTTGAGTTTTAGGAAGCTGCTTGGCAATAAATTGACGAGTTGCTGCTGCCTCAGAGCGATTTGTCAAAATATCATTTTCTAAATAAAGACTCATAATTGTGTTGACCACTGCCGCTGATAGTTCGGGGTCACGGCTGGTATAGCTAATTCGCAATACATCTGTGCCGCCAACAATTTTCAGTACCAAAGAACTTCGTAATTTTTCTACTTCTAAAGCTTTACCTTCTTCATCTTGAAGCCCTAGTTTCTCTATTGTTTTCTGCAATATACTAGGTGAGGAAATAACTTCTATTTGAGTGTTTATAGGGTTTTGAGTTGCTATCAGGGATTTTAAATCTCCTGTACCTCCTCCTTCAGCATTAGTTGGTAAAAGATTGGAGCCTACTACTTTAAAAGAAGGAACTCTAAATAATAATTTTCCTTCGGCTTCATAGGATGGCTTCATAAATTGTGTAGCTATGGCACTGAGCATAACTGTAGCTGCAAATATTGCAGTTGCAGGTAGCCACCATCGCTTTAATATCAATAAGTAACGACTAAGGTCTAAATCGATAGATTCTCTAGATTCCATAGATTTTTCTGACATAAATCTTTAAAAGTACAGGTTTTAAGCAAGAAACTAAAAATTGACTTAGAGAATGCACAAACCACTGCAATTGATAAGACTGATGCGATTTGACAATATGACAATAGTATAGACTATCTAAGTTACAAATTTAATTTCCATCTTAAATTTAAAGTAGTTACCAGCTTTGCAAAATTTTATCATCAGCCTCTAACAGTTTTGAAACTTGATATTAACACTTAAGGATCTTCTCGATTCTTCGTCGCTCCTTGGCTTCTATATCAGAAGGGAATCAATTCTCTGTGGTTCACCCATGACACTAATTTACCCTATCAAGTAGTTCTTCAGTCTACGGTAATCGGGATTTTAGGAGCATTTGGCAAAATCGGTAAAGTCTGGTGCATTCATTACAAACTCAAGAGGAAAAACACGTATTCTCACCTTAGACCCTAGAGAAAGATTTAAAGCCTCATTTTCAATTAAACACTTCAAAAAAAGCTTCTCCTAACCGTAAATATCATCCTGTTGTAGTATACCTATAACTTAATAATATGATAATCTTAAAACTATTTAGTTTATTTATACACATTAACTGTAAATTTTCAATACTTGCTCTATTTTGATTAATGTATCAATGAAATAATTACAAGTTCCAGTTTGACAACTTTTCCCAGAATCAACAAGCTAGCTAATATTATCCTGATATTGAGTAAACCTCTTGATTTTATTTTGGCAAATTTGCGCGTGTCGAAAGCTTGCTTGATAATATTGCTGATACATAAAGTATCCATTCAAGACTATTTTGCTCTAACAATGTAGTTTCAGTTAGATTTGAAAGAATCATATAAGTAAAATAAACTAAAAGCCATAAATGTTCAGATGTTTGATTCCATCGAATTAAATATATAGCTCTTAATAAATTAATAACGAACCCAATTAGAAAAACCAAAACTCCTAGTAGACCCAACGCTAGCCAGAGATCCAAAAAACCATTGTGAGCATTAGGAGCGTCCCATTGTACCATTTGTATAACAATAGAAGACTCACTATTATCCCAGAATGCTCCATAGCCATATCCTAGCCACGGTTTTTTTGCAATCATCTCAAGCACCGCAGGCCATAATTCTGAACGTCCAGTGAGTGTTGTGTCCTTACCTACTGATCCTAGAATTGTATCAGCTTGTGAGACAAACCAAGTATAAAAAACTATGCTAACTGTTGACACCAAGGTTACAACAGGTATCATTACTTTATACTTTAAATTTAAAATTCGATTATATGCAATAAAAGCAGCTGTAATGAATATAAAATTACCTAGAGATGTTGTTGATTTTGATAATAAAACAATTATTCCAGAAGCAACATAACCAAGCCATGAAACCCAGCGATTCTCTCGATTAGTCATGGCAAGGAAGAAAAATATTGCTCCACTAAGTACAAATCTCTTGCCAAGAACATTCTTTTGTGGATATATTCCTCGCCAAGCTGTTGGGTCTCCAGCGCTTCCAACCCCGTACTGTGGAATTAGTACAGCAAATAAGATACACATAAATGCTGAGATTGCAAGCATATATGCACATAACTTCAGTTGTTCTTTTAAGGTGTAGCGTGAAGCTAAATAAAGCGCAAAGAGCATTGTTCCTGCCAGACCTATAGCACGACGTATAGTAATATCTGAATCTAAAGACCAAAAACTCGAAAATGCACAAACTCCGAGCAATACCCAAATAAATTTATCTCTACTAAAGACGTAAGTAACCTTCTTCCAACGTAGAGTAATTAAGGAAATGCTAACTATATACGTCAAAGTGAAAAGCAATCGAGCTATGAATCTATCACTTTCTTTGATGGTAAAACCATTCGTCATCAAGGGATCTAATGGAGTTCCTGAATAGATCATTAAAAAAGTAATTGTAACTAATTGTTCAGCAAAAATTAGAAATTTTCTCATTTTTTATCATTTGCAAATATTATTTTATATATTAAGTTAAGCAAATCACAAATTTGTGAGCACTAGTTTCCATTGATTTAGAAAAAGGCTTACTATCTCTATTCACTTACTTTTTATGAGATGGCTATATTTTTGAAATTGACGTTTTTTATTAAACCTAAAGACAGAAGTAACCCACGTTTAAAAGCATATTAAACATATTGTTTAACCAAAACGCTTTGTATTTTGTGCTATGGCTATAGTCAAAACTCCATTTTTTAGTGGTCTTGAAATTCACGCTCCAAGGTTTTTGTCATTATTTTTATCTTCTTCTTTGTGTCTTCCTTTTGCGAAGAATATTTTATCTTTTAAAGTTCTTGGTCAAAATAGAGCTAACTTGCTCTCTGAACTGCTGAGGGAACAGCCACATAATTAAGTACAAGCATATATCAATCGGGCGGGGCTTACCCCAGCGTATAGCTTCCCACAACAAAGGAAAGAAGGCTTTCCAATCACCTACTGAGGACGCAGAAGGAGCGGTCATTGTTGCAATGAAACCCGAATAAGCCTTTGGTGTTACTAAATTGCGGGTGGAACGAATCCAATCCAAGGAATATCGCCAGTCATTGACGTTGCTTAAGCGCTTAATTCCCACTTCTGAATGCCAGATTGCCATAGGCTCAGGTACAAATTCTACTCCTACACCTTCCATGGCACTAACTCGCAGTAACCACTCCCAATCCTCATGTCTGTCAAATTTTTCTTCCAAAGGCATTTTTTGCACTAACTCTTTTTTCACGAAAATAGTTGAGGTTTGTATGAACCCCTCTTCTTTAAATAAGGAGTTACGTGCAAAAAGATATTCACTTAGAGGTTCAGAGAGGTTAGGTAACCTTTTGGGAAGAATAGACTCACCTTTTTGAGTCTGGGAAATTAAACGACTGGCGACAACTGGAAAATTATAATGGGAATTATTTGCTACTTCAAGTTGACGCTCCAATTTTTGTGGGAGCCATTCATCATCATCATCTAAAAAGGCTATCCAAGTACCTTTTGCTTCCCTTACACCAGTATTTCTTGCCCCTGATGGCCCAACATTTTTTGATAGTTCTATCACTCTCAATCTTGGATCAGCTATCTGAGATAGTACATTGACTGTTTCCTGATCGGGGCCATCTATTATAACAATCACTTCAATTGATTGCAGCGTTTGAGTTAATGCAGTTCTGACACCCCTTGTAACAATTTGTGGTCTATTGCGTGTAGGAATCACTACGCTGACTATTATTTCGTTACTTTCATTTACCATTGCTAATTTTTGGTTTGTTGCTTTTTCTGCTTGGAGAGATTCAATATTCATGGCTTTGGTTATCTGATAATTATGCAAAGTTTACGTTTACTGTTTTATAAGTAAATTCGACCATTAAAATTTCATCCCTATTTTTCCAATTTTTTCCTTTACAACATGAATTCCGCCTAAAGTATGAATAGTCAGAAAAATTACAAGTAAAATATAGAATGAAGTTGCAATAATTAGAGTAAATAAAAAGTCTAAAGTTATTTTTTTTAAAGTTAAGAATACAAGTACCATCAAAGCGCTGATTATAATAGGACGGCGAATAATTCGCCATAAATTTAATGGAAATAATAGAGTATAAGTGAAGTAAACATACTGGCTAAAGGCAAGAAGAGTCATTAGCAATGCCATTATAGCCGCACCTATTAACTGATGTTGCGAAACTAATGCTACACCCCCCAAGCTTCCTAATACAGTTGTAATAACCACTTCACGTAGGTTCACTATCTCAAAATGATTGGCTACAAGTAGAGAGCACAGTGTGCGTGTAAAGGGCAATAAAAGTAGTGATATAGCGCTGATACTAAGAGCTAAACTTCCTTGAGCAAAGCTAGAACCGTAAATAAAAGTCAGCAAATCTTTGCCAAAAAATAATAATCCAAGGAATAAGGGTAATCCCATAGTTAGTAGAACTTCAATAAAGCTTTCAGTCATCTGCTGCTGCTTTTGCCGTCCTTGATCTACTAATTTTGATAGTCTCGGAAACATTGCTATAGTTATGCTATTAGCAATAATAGAGAATGGTTGTAGCAATTGTATTATTGCACCGAACAAACCTACTAAAAACTCATTTCCTAGCAATGAAAGAATCAATATTTCAATTCTGTTACTGACTACAGCTATTGCTTCAATAGCAAAAAATGTCCGTACAGTTTTAATTGTATTCCATACAAAATATTTATCAATCTGCCATTGTATTTTGACCAACTTCCTGATCAGAATCCATTCAATTACTAAAATCAATGTTTCTGAAAAAAATAGTATTACTCCCAGATATTCAATTCCGTACTTCAGTTGCATTGCCCAGATCATTATTATTAGGCGTAGTACATACACTGGGACTGTAGCAATGGCAATCAAATGCATCTTTTCCTTCGCTTGGAAAATTGCCTCTGTTACGTTAGAAAGGGCGAAGGGAATGATTGTTAAGCCCATTATGTAGCAAAGAGTCGAGGTTTTGGAACTATAGGGAAGTAAAAATACTACAATTACCAATCCTCCATAACTGACCAAACTAAATATTAACTGTAGCCAGGTACCACTCATCAAATAAACTGATGTTTTTTGTGGTTCACGTGCTAGTTCTCTTGTAAACAATATCTTTAGCCCCTGTGAAGCAATGCCCACAAAGATAAAGTAATAGCTATAGGCTAGTAGATACTGGCCTATAGCTTCAGCTCCTAGATTACGAGCAATAGCAGCGATTAATACAAAAGTTGTAATACTTTGCGCTAACCGATTGACTATCATTGAGAGAGAATTACTTATGAATTTATACTTTTCTACCATTCTTACAATTATTAATTCACCTTAATTCGCTCATTTTGAATCGCCAATTACTGCTGCCTGCTATGATTTTGTTTTTATGAACTTAGTAGGCACCTTCTTTTTTTAAAACTACCATAACTGTCTTGAGGAGAATTTCAAAGTCTAACTTAAGTGACCAATTTTCGATGTAGTTAAGATCAAGATTTATCACTTGTTCAAAGTCTAAAATATCTGAGCGACCTGAAACTTGCCAAAGACCTGTAATACCAGGTAAGACTTCATGCCTAATAAAATGGTGTTCAGAAAACTTATCGACATCTCTAGTAGGTAAAGGACGGGGCCCTACTATACTCATTTGTCCAAGGATAACGTTAAAAAGTTGAGGTAATTCGTCTAAGCTGTAACGTCGAAGGAATTTTCCAACATGGGTAATGCGAGGATCGTCTTTAATTTTAAAGATAATCCCATCTTTAGTTTCATTTAAAGCTTCTAATTCTTTTTGGAATTTTTCTGCATCAGACCTCATCGTTCTGAATTTCCATACTTTAAACTGTTGCCCATGCAAACCTATACGGGTTTGTCTGTAAAATACTGTGCCGGGAGAGTCCAGTTTGATAGCTATAGCTATAGCTATATAAATAGGAAATGATAACATTACAAATAAAGTCGCGAAGCAAAAATCACAACTGCGCTTTATCCAAAAATCTTTACCTGTAATTATCGGACAATCCAAACTCAGACAAGGCATTCCCCCTATTTTATTAAATTCAACGTTTTTATAAATTGGTTTTAATTCCATCGGTAAAATATGTACTTGGATGCCAGATGCCTGAAATAACCAGCATAAAAACATTCTGTTTTTTAGAGCATCCCAAGATATAAAAACTTCTGTTACACCTAGTTCATTAAGTTTCTCTAATGTTTGTTGACGTTTATATCTATCTAATGAACTGGCATTAGCTGTTCCAGATACAATATAATGTTTTTCTTTTTTTATAAAGCTAGCTATCTGATCATGATCTTGAGGATCACAAATAATGAAGACAGAAGAACGAACTATTTTTTTTTGCTTACGCAAATATTCAAGAGTAATATTTATAGCATATCTGCCAGTACAGATAAATAGTATACTTAGCAGCCAAGATATTAATATTAATCTTGGGCGTGTAATATCAATAATTGGCTTATATAAAAAACAAACTAGGAGTATTAATCCATGAGCAAAAGTTAGCGATTTTAAAATATTGAGATAGTTATAGCGTTTTTGACCCTCTCGATAAAGACCCTCAACAGCTAATGATCCTATTTGAATTCCAATAGTTATTAAAATTGGCAAATAATGACTGGGTATATACGAAGTCAAATACCCATAAGAAGATTGATCTCCAGCTAAAATCCAACTTAAGAATAAAAGAGTATAGTCTACTAAAAACAACGTTGTTAATCTTAACCACCATGAACCCTTGCGTACGCTGACAGATGTAGATGCACGTAAATCTGAAGGCACTTCACTGAATTTATTTGTTGTAATGCTTTGATTACTCATAGTTAGGAACACTTGGTGTAGTTAAAATTTGATAAAAACTTTTTATTAGGACAAGTGGCGTATCTTACATTTTTGTCTCAAATAAACCTGGAATTTATAGTCTCTTATTAACCATTTTCTTCGCACTAACTTTAAATGTTTACTCAAAGGCATTTTCCGAGGTCGGTTTAAGTACCATTACTACCTAAAGGTCTAGCTTTTATTGCAAACTAGAACCCATTTAGCCTGGAAATTTTGAGCTTTGTTGGTGAGTTAACTTAATACTTGAATAAAATCCCTGACGTAAGTAATCAAGTAGGTCAGGTAAAAAATTAAAATTTTTAAGGTGCGTAAGAGTTCAACTGAGTTACTACAGTTTCATTGCAGAGTTCCACTTAATTATGTAGACAATGAGATCCTTTCGGAAATTACTGTAGCATATTTAGCTAGACTAATTCAGCTTTGCTTAGAACTTCTCTATTTCTTTACGCATAATTACTGACTAACAAAACTTACACACATAAGATATAACAAAAAGCATCAAAAATTTGATTATTGTTACAAAAGTTTACATAAGTCAATATTTTGCTTGAGCTTGAGTAGTTTTATAGGCATCTCTAGAGAATTGATCATAAGTAATATCAACGATATTTGATATCTGTGAGTCTTGTAATGTCTGCATTATAAACACTTTTATCTCCTGAGAGAGAGTCAAGTTTTTGGCTTTACACTATTTTTACATCTGAGTAAAAACAATGAAGATTCAGTAATAATTATTTTTTCCTTCAGAAAATTTTCGTAAAAACAGATATTGTATTTTAACCATATAGCTATATAAAATAAAGAACTTATTTATTAACTAAAAATAAAGCTGGAAATTCAATGCTTGTTCCTGACTATATCTCAACAATGCAATCATGCAGTTTTTTAAATTCAAAAGCATTTTAAAGTTTTAGCTAAAACTGAAATTTTTAGTAAAATATGGAGATGATTATGTTAAATAAAAATCAATTGACTAGAGCTTAAAGTATCAATTATCTTTAAAGATGCATATCATTAATCTAGGTACTGCAAACTAAAAGCTGTTCGCGCACCGTTTTGCTCTTAAGCCTAACTAAACTTTATTTATGTAGTTCCAGGCTCCTATCCAAGACTATTAATGTGCAGCCTCACATATAATTTCGTATAAAAACATTTACAATAAATAATAAATTAAAGCAATGGTATTTGTTGATGGAGTTGATACATAGAAAATGCAAATAAATAGCCAGACTCCAGAGTATAAGCAAAATATTCCATTAAATACCTTAACTCCTATCAGCGGCACTCAAGTTCTACAGGAATGGAATAATACTGAAGAAATTGATCCCAATCTGTGCATCCATCAGATGTTTGAGATGCAAGTAGAGCGATCGCCCCAAGCAATTGCTGTAGTATTTGAAGATATACAGCTTACTTATCAGCAGTTAAACCAGCAAGCGAATCAGCTAGCGCACCACCTACGTAATTTAGGCGTTGGGTCTGAAGTACTTGTGGGGATTTGCCTGGAGCGCTCCCTAGAGATGATCATCGGAATACTAGGTATTCTCAAAGCTGGAGGCGCTTATGTACCTTTAGATCCGGCATATCCCCCGGAGCGTTTAGCCTTCATCTTGTCAGATACCCAGACACCAGTATTGTTAACCCAAGAGAAATTGGTCAAGAACCTACCACCGCACCAGGCGGAAGTGGTTTGTCTCGACTCAAATTGGCAAGGTAATACCCAATACAATCAAGAAAATCCTGTAAATCAAACGACGGCTGATAACCTCATCTACGTAATCTACACATCTGGTTCTACAGGACAGCCCAAAGGTGTAATGATCGCTCATCGTGGTATCTGCAATCAACTATACTGGCGGCAAACAACCTTTAGATTAACTCCAGCAGATAAAGTTTTACTGACTATTTCTTTTAGCTTCGACCCCTCAGTGTGGCAGATATTTTGGCCATTGTGCTTCGGGGGCCAATTGATCTTAGCTCGCCCTGGTGGACATCAAGACACTGCTTACCTTGTAAAGGTGATTACTGAGCAGCAAATCACTGTTTTGACCCTAGTACCTTCTATACTGCGTGTCTTACTAGAAGAGAAGGGAATTGAAAATTGCCGATTTCTCAGGCACATTACCTGTGGTGGTGAAGCTTTACCTAGCCAACTAATAGAACGCTTCTTTGCCCAACTGAATTTAGACAATGTTCTCCATAATTGCTATGGGCCGACAGAAGCTTCCATTGATGCCACTTTTTGGACTTGTCAGCGCGGCACTAATTATAGCATTGCTCCTATTGGTCGCCCCATTATCAATGCAGAGATTTACATCCTTGATGAAAATTTACAGCCAGTGCCTATTGGTGAATCAGGTGAACTCTATATTGGCGGTATTGGTCTAGCGCGAGGCTATCTTAACCGTCCTGAATTAACTACAGAGAAGTTCATTCTCGACCCTTTTAGTTCTGAAGTTGGGGCACGTCTTTACAAAACTGGGGACTTGGTACGTTCCCTACCAGACGGTAATATCGAGTTTATAGGTCGTATTGACTATCAAGTAAAGATTCGTGGCTTCCGAATTGAATTGGGAGAAATTGAAGCAATATTAGGGCAACATCCGGCAATGAGACAGACTCTAGTCATTGCTAGAGAGGATATTCCTGGTGACAAGCAGCTTGTAGCATATATTGTTGCCAACCCAGAGCAAATTCCTAGTCAGGTTGAATTGCGTCGCTTTTTGCAAGGTCGGCTACCTGAATATATGGTGCCTGCCTCTTTTGTATTTTTGGACACTCTGCCATTAAACCCCAACGGCAAAATAGACCGCCGGGCTTTACCTGCACCGCATATATCTGACCTTGCTCTGTCAACTAACTTTGTCCCACCCCAGAATGCTACAGAAGAGGTCTTAGCTAGCATTTGGGTAAAAGTTTTGCGTCTAGAACAAGTAGGGATTCACGACAATTTTTTTGAATTGGGAGGTCATTCACTGCTGGCAACTCAAGTTATGTCTAGAGTTCGCCAAGCTTTTCAGATAAAAATGCCGTTGCAACTTTTATTTGAGAATCCAACGATCGCTAGTTTAGCTCAAGCGATGCCTACGGCAACCCGAAACGGGAACGCTCAAACCCAGACTCAAGAAAATGATTCCCAAAACCAAACTATTCCTCTAATAGCCAACCGCGAGTCAATCCCTTTATCCTTTGCCCAGCAGCGAGTGTGGTTTTTGGAGCAGTTGGAACCTAACAGTCCAGCTTATATTATCTCCAATGCACTGCGCTTAACAGGCGAGTTCAACACGAGCATATTGCAACAAGCATTAAATGCGATCGTTATCCATCACGAGGCACTGCGAACAAACTTTATTACATCACCGGATGGTAGCCCCATACAAGTTATTGGCAAGCCTCGACCAGTTGAACTCAAGATAATTAAAAAAGTAGCACAGGAGCAGGTGCAATCTCTGCTAAATCAAGAGGCGCGATGCCCCTTCAACTTAGAATCAGACTTGATGCTGCGAGCTAGCTTGCTCCAGATAGACGAACACGAGCAGATACTTCTGTTAGTGATGCACCACATCGCTTCAGATGGCTGGTCAATGGGTATTCTCTGGCAGCAGTTAGCATCCCTTTATGAAGCCTTGTTGAGCGATAAGCCTTCTCCCCTAGTAAAATTACCCATTCAGTATGCCGATTTTGCTGTTTGGCAGCACCAATGGCTATCGGGTGAAGTCCTCTCTAGCCAAATAAACTACTGGAAAACCCAGTTAACAGGCGCTAATACTGTACTGGAATTGCCTACCGACCGACCACGGACACCAGTTCAAACTTACCAAGGGGCGACCCAATCACTCATGCTACCGGAGACTCTGAGTGCATCGCTCATAGAACTCTCCCGTCAGGAAGGTGTCACCCTATTCATGACCTTGCTAGCGGCCTTTGGGACAATACTGCACCGCTACAGTGGGCAAGAAGATATACTTATCGGTTCTCCTATTGCTGGACGTAATCGTTCTGAAGTTGAAGGGTTGATTGGATTTTTTATTAATACAGTCGTTTTACGGACTGATTTTTCTGGCAATCCTAGTTTTCGTTCAGTGCTGAGTCGAGTTCGCCAAATGGCATTAGGTGCTTATGCCCATCAAGATATGCCTTTTGAGAAACTGGTAGAAGAACTGCAACCAGAGCGAGATACCAGCCGTAACCCACTGTTTCAAGTGTGGTTTAATATGCTCAACTTAAAGGACATCCAACTGGAACTACCTGGGGTGGCTATAGAACCAGTGTCGATGTTAGAAACGGCTTCTAAGTTCGACTTGACCTTGTATGTAACAGACAAAAAGCAGGGAATCCAACTTGATTTAGTCTACAACACTGATCTGTTTGCTTCAGAGCGGATGATGGAAATGCTGGATCAATTCCATCATTTGTTGAATCAAGTTGTTGCTGCTGCGGATAGCCAGATTAGTTTGTATTCTCTTGTCACACCAAGAGCCAGAACTTTGCTGCCAGAACCAAGGGCGGTTTTGCCAGAACCTCGGTACGAATTGGTAACAACAATGTTTACCTCTTGGGTAAATTGCACCCCAGAACATTTAGCACTCCGGCAAGGGTCTCGTACTTGGAACTATGGCGAATTGGGCAAAAGCGCTCAAGCTTTAGCACGGGTGATGTTGTCTCACGGAGTTGAACGGGGAGATGTTGTAGCCGTATTCGGCACACGAAGCTTTGGATTAATTTCGAGTATGGCGGCTGTACTCTTGAGTGGCGGTGTCTTACTTACCCTCGATCCGAAACTTCCTAGCGATCGCCACCTGCTCATGCTCAAGGAAGCTAAAGCCAAATACATATTATATATTGATAATCAGTGCCCAGAAGACAAAGAAGTATATAAATCTTTAATTCTCATCTATGTGAACCCAGACACCGGAGAAGCGATAAATCCACCCCAAGACAGCAGTAAAGTAATAAACTTGCCTGAAATCGCTGCCGATGATGCAGCTTATATTTTCTTTACTTCTGGCACCACTGGTGTACCCAAAGGTGTGCTGGGATGTCACAAAGGGATGGCGCATTTTCTCAACTGGCAGAGACAGACATTTGAAATTGGTCAGCAAGACCGGGTAGCCCAATTGACAGGTCTTTCCTTTGATGTAGTTCTTAGAGATATATTTTTACCTTTGACTAGTGGTGCAACCTTGTGTTTGCCAGAGGAAGGGGATAACTTAGAACCAATTAAAATTTTGACTTACTTGGAACATGAGCAAATTTCTGTGCTGCACACAGTTCCATCGCTGGCGCAATCATGGTTAGCCAATGTGCCGTCAGGAGTCTATCTACATCACTTACGCTGGTTATTCTTTGCTGGAGAACCTCTCAAGGAGACACTTGTATCTCAGTGGCGGGATACTTTTCCAGAATCAGGTGAAATTGTCAATCTCTATGGGCCAACAGAGACAACTTTGGCGAAGTGTTATTACAAAATACCTGTTGAGTGTAAACCAGGGGTACAGCCAGTAGGATTGCCGCTCCCGGAAACCCAAGCACTAGTTTTAACACCAAATCAACAGCTGTGCGGCATTGGTGAACCAGGCGAGATCGTGATGAGAACGCCATTCCGTACTTTGGGTTACATAAATGCCCAAGAAGAAAATCGTTCTCGGTTTGTCAAAAATTTCTTTCGGAATGACGAGCGAGATTGGCTTTATTATACAGGCGATCGCGGTTGCTATCGTCCAGATGGCTCTCTACAAATTCTTGGTCGCCGAGATCATCAAGTCAAAATCCGTGGGATACGCATTGAGCTAGGGGAAATTGAAACGGTGTTAGCCCAACACCCAGATGTACTGCAAACTGTAGTAATTGCCCGTGAAGATGTTCCTGGAGATCAACGCTTAGTAGCTTACATTATCCCGAATCAGGACTGGGCATCTACAATTAGTGATATACGGAGCTTCCTCTTGACAAAGCTCCCACAGTATATGATACCCTCGGCTTTCGTTTTGCTGGACACCATACCCTTAACCCCCAACGGCAAGATAAACCGCCGTGCCTTACCAGCACCCGACTTATCAAGGCAAGAGTCGGAGGCTACCTTTCTTGCTCCCCGCAATGAAGTGGAACGCCAGCTAATAGAGATTTGGCAACAAATTTTACGTGTCCAGCCCATTGGTATCAAGGATAACTTCTTTGAGCTAGGAGGACACTCCATCTTAGCAGCAAAACTGTTTTGGCAAATTGAGAAAAAATTTAATAAAAATCTGCCTCTTGCTATTCTCTTTCAGTCAGGGACTGTAGAGGCTCTAGCCAAAATAATTTGCCAAGAAGAAGATTTAGCAAGAGACTTGGCTTTAGTGAATACCTTAGATAAATCAACAACTAATTGGTCATCTTTGGTAGAAATTCAACCCAATGGTTCCAAGCCACCTTTTTACTGTATTCACGGACTCGGTGGAGAAGTCTTGTGTTTTCGGGAATTGGCACTGCATTTGGGGCTAGACCAACCATTTTACGGACTACAACCACAAGGGCTAGATGGAAAACATCCTTTCCATACACAGATTGAAGACATGGCGACTCACTACATCCAAGAAATCCAGACTCTTCAGCCCAATGGCCCTTATTTTCTGGGAGGTTATTCTTTTGGGGGTGTAGTTGCTTTCGAGATGGCTCGGCAACTCCAAGATCAAGGCGAACAAGTTGGTATTCTAGTTATGCTTGATAGTTGTCGTCCAGGTTATAGCTGGCGGGCATCACTTATTAAGCGAGTTTTCTTGCATTTAAATAAGATTGTTCAACAAGGGCCAGCCTACCTTTGGCAAAGGGCTGTGAGATGGAGTTATTGGCGTAAGTCTAATCTCCAAAATGTATATAACCGTTACTTGGAAGGGGCACTAGATTTACCTGCAACTGACAAGCACTTAAAGATTATAGATGTTAACACTCAAGCGGTCAGTGAATATATCTTTTCACCTTACCTTGGTCGAGCTATCCTCTTGCGAACAGAGGATGAAAATCGGGACGAAGCTATAGGTACACAATACGATCCTCAATTCGGCTGGGGAGAAATAGTCGCTGGAGGGCTAGATATCCATTACATTCCCGGTTCTCACCTTGACTTACTCAATGAACCTTATGTACAGGTAGTAGCTGAAAAATTGAAAAATTTCTTAATCCAAGCGCAGTCTCCAAAGAATTAAGACGAATATTATTAGTGTCACAGATTGAACAGGGTAAGGGATTTCCAATTAAAAAAATATTCCAACCAATAGTCCATACCCGAATTTCTCACCAAATTTATGAAACCCAAGTCCAGAGGCTGTAGGGGCGGGTTCACAAATATGCTTCAATCATTCACGAATATCTCGTGAACCCGCCCCTACCGTTTTGTGAGAAATGCGGGCGTAGGGTGTGTTACCGCAACAGCATAAGGCACGTACTGGGTAATTTATTTTTTGGGATTCTTTAATTATTGTGGCACTGTAGGCTTGAATGGCTGTTATTTTTAAATTTTAATGTTGGTAATTAATCCCCAATCTACTAATGCTATATAGACGATTTGGACGCACAGAATTACAGATGCCAGTGTTTTCCTGCGGTGGCATGAGATATCAGTTCAAATGGGAAGATGTTCCCAACAATGAAATTCCTGCTGATAACCAGGCTAATCTCGAAGCAACTATTAAAAGGGCAGTTGAGGTTGGGATTAATCATATTGAAACTGCTCGTGGTTATGGCACTTCCGAAATGCAATTGGGGAGAATATTGCCCAAGTTTTCCCGCGAAAAGTTGATTGTTCAAACCAAAGTCAGTCCAAAGGCAGATGCGAAAGATTTCCGCAAGACATTTGAACAATCATTGCAAAACCTCCAGTTAGATTATGTTGACCTTTTAGGGTTGCATGGTATCAATCATGCTGAGTCGTTTGATGATAGCATCCGTCCAGGTGGCTGTTTGGAAGTAGCACAGCAGTTGCAAGCAGAGGGAAAAGTTAGATTTATTGGCTTTTCTACACACGGATCAACAGATATGATTGTGCAGACAATTAATACCAATTTCTTTGATTACGTGAATTTGCACTGGTACTACATTAATCAATGGAATTGGGCAGCAATTGAAGCAGCTAAACGCCACGATATGGGGGTATTTATTATTAGCCCATCTAATAAAGGAGGTTTGTTGTATGAACCTCCACAAAAGTTAGTAAATCTTTGCGCCCCTTTGAGTCCAATGGTGTTTAATGATTTGTTTTGTTTGAGTCATCAAGAGGTGCATACTCTGAGTGTGGGAGCAGCAAAACCACAAGATTTTGATGAACACTTGAAGACTTTAGAATTAGTAGATCGGGCATCAGAAATTTTGCCACCTATTTTAGCAAGGTTGGAAGAAGAAGCGATCGCTACTTTGGGAGAAGATTGGGTAAAATCCTGGGAGACAAATCTACCAACCTTTGACCAAACCCCTGGTGAGGTAAATATTCGGGTAATTTTGTGGTTACGAAATATGGCGATCGCCTACGATATGATAGACTATGCCAAAATGCGTTATAACCTGCTTGGCAATGGTGGTCACTGGTTTCCTGGTAACAAAGCTAATCGGCTAGACGAATTAGACTTGCGGCAATGTCTTGCCCGCAATCCCCACGCCGATAAAATCCCTCAAGTTTTGGCACAAACACATCAGATGTTGGCAGGTGAGGCTGTCCAACGTCTCTCGAAGACTTGACAAATTGCATAAATAAGGGATTGGCTATGGCAATGGGAAATAGTAAATAATATATTATCTATGTCCAATCCCTAATGCCCAATCCCCAATCCTAATCAGATTTTTCAGTATCCGGTGATTTACTTCCCTTTGGTACGACTAACACCTTATCAACGCGGTTTCCATCCATATCCATCACTTCAATTCGCATATTTTGCCATTCAAAATGATCTGCTGCGGCAGGAATACGACCTAAATGAGTGATCACAAAACCACCTAATGTTTGATAACTGCCGCGTTCCTCGGATTCCCACTCTTCCATACCAAAAAGTTCTAAAAACTCCTCTACAGGCAACATCCCATCTAAAAGCCAGGAACCATCCTCGCGTTGCACAGCTTGTGGATGATCCTGTCCATCTGTTGAAGGAACATCACCTACAATTTCGCTCATGATGTCATTGAGAGTGACTAATCCTTGAATCACGCCGTATTCATCCACTACCAGCGCCATGTGAGTGATGGTTTGTTTGAACAATTCCAAAACTTTCAAGCCACGGGTGCTTTCTGGGACAAATATGGGCTGTCGCAATCCCACTGTCAAGTCTAGCGGTTCTCCTCGGAAACTCCTGGCTAATAAGTCGGTAACAGGGATAACACCTAGCACATTGTCAAGTCCCCCCTGACAAACTGGATACCGAGAATAGGCACTATCAACCATTTTGTGACGATTTTCTTCGGCAGAGTCGTCTAAGTCTAGCCAGACAATATCGGGACGGGGTGTCATTAAGTAGCTGACAGGGCGATCGCCTAAACGAAAGACTCGCTCCACCATATCCTGTTCAGCTTCCTCAAAGGTTCCCGCCTCGGTGCCTTGCTCAATTAAGATTTTAATTTCTTCTTCAGTAACTTGCGGTTCAGTAGAAGCTGTAATTCCCAGTAATCGCAGGATTAAATCTGTAGAAGCGCTTAAGAGATACACCATTGGGGAAGCGATCGCCGATAAGGCTTGCATAGGAATCGCTACAATCGATGCAATCCTTTCTGGGTTGTTTAATGCCAGACGCTTCGGTACCAATTCGCCAACAATGAGTGACAAATAGGTAATGAGCAAAACCACTATTCCGAAAGATAGCGGTTCACTATAAGGTGCTAATAAAGGTACAACTTTTACATAGACTGCCAATCGGTTGGCAATCGTTGCTCCTCCAAAAGCACCAGTCAAGATACCGATCAGGGAAATACCCACTTGAACGGTTGACAGGAAATGATTTGGAGACTCAGCTAGTTTTAATGCTGCCTTTGCCTTGACATCTCCTTGATTGGCAAGCTGCTGTAGCCTAACTTTCCGAGCTGAGACAACCGCCATCTCAGACATAGAAAACACGCCGTTGGCAATAATTAGCACCAAAATGATTGAAATTTCAAAAGTGATGGAGGACATGTTTAAAATTGCCGCTTATCAGAGCGAACGTAGCTCAATACCTAGTATCTAGTATTAAAGGTGCTTCTATAAATGCTTTGACTGTACACAAAGTAATAGTTATTTTCACGTTGACTCTTGACAGTTGACTGTTAACCGTCAACTGTTAACCTTTTAAAATAGTTAACATAAACTCCCTCAAGACTTTCTGACCTACAAAGACTCCCACCGCTAGTAGTACTTATGTCATTTTCTTCTATTGTGCGTGCTTTAGCGCGATCGCCACTCACCACTGAATTTATTTCTAAGCTAAACCGACAACAAGAATTGCGGTTAAATGGCATTGCTCGACTACCCAAGGGTTTGGTGGCTTCGGCATTGGCGCAGTCTCAAGGCAAGGATTTATTTGTGGTTTGCGCCACTCTTGAAGAAGCTGGACGTGTTTACGCACAATTGGAGGCAATGGGATGGCAAACAGTACATTTTTATCCCACCTCCGAGGCTTCTCCTTACGAACCTTTTGACCCGGAAACTGAGATGAGTTGGGGGCAAATGCAGGTATTGGCAGATTTGGTGACAGAAGACAGGGGACTGGGGACTGGGGACTGGGGACTTGGTAATGGAGAGAAGGGGATAAGTGGACAAGGGGATCAAATAAGCAAAGGAATAACTAATACCACTACCCCAATACCTAATTCCCAATCCCCAATTCCCAGTAGCGGAGCGAAGCGATCTTTGGCAATTGTGGCTACTCAAGGGGCGCTGCAACCACATTTACCACCACCAGAAGCTTTTGAGCAATTCTGTCTTACCTTGAAGCGGGGGATGGAATTAGACTTAAATGCCTTTAGTGAGAAAATAACTATTCTGGGATACGAACGGGTTCCTCTGGTGGAAACAGAAGGACAGTGGAGCCGACGGGGTGATATTGTTGATGTGTACCCAGTTTCATCTGAGTTTCCAGTCCGGCTGGAATGGTTTGGCGATGAAATCGAGCAAATGCGGGAATTTGACCCAGCAACACAACGTTCCGCCCTCGATAAAGTTGGCCAGTTAATTCTTACCCCCACTAGCTTTGCTCCCATCGTGATGGCAGCACTGAAGAATAGTTCCGAGTTAGGAGTTAGGAGTTATGAGTTAAACTCTGATTCAGAACTTAGCACTGAGAACTCATCACTCTTAGAAGGGAGTCGTCGCTTTTTGGGATTGGCTTTCGAGCAACCAGCATCTTTGCTAAATTACTTATCAGAAAATACCCTGATTGCCATTGATGAGCCAGAACAGTGCCATGCTCATAGCGATCGCTGGGTAGAAAATGCTGAAGAACAATGGAGAATGGGGCATGGGGAGGAATCTACTTCCACTCCCCTAATATTGCCGAAAATTCATCGGTCGTTTGATGAATGTTTGGTTGATGTTGCCAGGTTTAAAACATTATATTTATCGGAACTGTCCGAGGAAAATAGTGGCATCAATCTTGCCAGCCGATCTGTTCCAGTCACGCCGCACCAATTTGCTAAATTAGCTGAAACTATCCGCAAAGAACGCGATCGCAATTTCTCGATTTGGCTGCTTTCTGCCCAGCCTTCGCGTTCTGTCTCGCTCTTGCAAGAACATGATTGTCCGGCTCAGTTTATCCCCAATCCCCGCGACTACCAAGCAATAGATAAGCTACAAATAAACCATATTCCTATAGCTCTAAAATATTCTGGTCTTGCGGAACTCGAAGGCTTTATCCTGCCGACATACCGAATAGTAATTGTTACAGATCGGGAATTTTTTGGGCAGCATTCTTTGGCGACTCCCGGCTATATTCGCAAGCGTCACAAAGCTACTTCTAAGCAAGTTGATCCCAATAAGCTGCGTCCCGGCGATTATGTGGTTCACAGAAATCATGGGGTTGGCAAATTTGTCAAGCTGGAAAGTTTGACGATTAATAACGAAACCCGTGATTATTTAGTAGTACAGTATGCTGACGGGTTACTCAGAGTCGCCGCCGATCAAGTAGGTGCTTTATCTCGGTTCCGCGCCGGAGGTGACAAAGCACCGGAACTCAACAGGATGACGGGTAAAGCTTGGGAAAATACCAAGAATAAAGTCCGTAAAGCCATCAAAAAATTGGCGGTGGACTTGTTGAAACTGTATGCAGCAAGATCAAAACAACAAGGTTTTAGCTTTCCAAATGATATGCCTTGGCAGGAAGAATTGGAAGATTCTTTCCCTTACCAACCCACGACGGATCAACTCAAAGCTGTGCAAGATGTGAAACGCGACATGGAAAGCGATCGTCCAATGGATCGCTTAGTTTGTGGCGATGTCGGTTTCGGGAAGACGGAAGTGGCGATTCGTGCTATTTTCAAAGCAGTCACCGCCGGTAAACAAGTGGCACTCCTTGCGCCAACGACAATTTTAACACAGCAGCACTACCATACACTCAAAGAACGTTTTGCACCTTACCCGGTAAATGTCGGTTTGCTCAACCGTTTTCGTTCTGCTGAAGAACGCCGCGATATTCAAAAGCGATTAGCAACAGGTGAACTAGATGTAGTTGTTGGTACACAGCAACTTTTGGGTAAAGGTGTGGCATTCAAAGATTTAGGACTGTTGGTGGTGGATGAAGAACAAAGGTTTGGGGTAAACCAGAAGGAGAAAATTAAAAGCTTAAAAACTCAGGTGGACGTGCTTACCCTTTCCGCTACTCCCATTCCCCGGACTTTGTATATGTCTTTATCGGGAATTCGGGAAATGAGTTTGATTACTACACCACCCCCAACTAGACGACCAATAAAAACCCATCTATCACCGATCAATTCCGAAAGTATCCGCAGTGCAATTCGTCAAGAATTAGACAGAGGTGGACAAGTATTTTATGTAGTTCCACGAGTAGATGGAATTGAAGAGACAACAGCCAATTTACGAGAAGTGATACCGGGAGCTAGATTTGCGATCGCTCACGGTCAAATGGATGAAAGCGAGTTAGAATCAACCATGCTAACCTTCAGTAATGGTGACGCAGATATCCTTGTTTGTACGACAATTATTGAATCTGGCTTAGATATTCCGCGAGTCAACACCATTTTAATTGAAGATGCTCACCGCTTTGGATTGGCTCAACTGTATCAATTACGTGGTCGTGTAGGACGTGCAGGTATCCAAGCTCATGCTTGGTTATTTTATCCGAAGCAACGGCAATTATCTGACGCAGCCCGGCAACGATTACGAGCGATTCAAGAATTTACTCAGCTAGGTTCTGGGTATCAGCTAGCGATGCGCGACATGGAAATCAGAGGTGTGGGTAACTTGCTAGGTGCAGAACAATCCGGTCAAATGGATGCCATAGGTTTTGATTTATACATGGAAATGCTAGAAGAAGCAATTCGGGAAATCCGAGGACAAGAAATTCCGAAAGTGGAGGATACTCAGATTGACCTTAACCTCACAGCATTTATTCCAGCAGATTACATTACCGATTTGGATCAAAAGATGAGTGCATATCGGGCGGTGGCCACAGCTAAATCTAAATCAGAATTAAAGCAGATTGCAGCGGAGTGGAGCGATCGCTATGGTACTTTGCCAGTGTCTGCCAATCAACTGTTGCGAGTCATGGAACTTAAACAGTTAGCGAAAAAACTTGGATTTAGCCGGATTAAACCAGAAAACAAGCAGCACATTGTTTTAGAAACGCCGATGGAGGAACCCGCTTGGAACTTGTTGGCGGCAAATTTACCAGACAATCTCAAGACGCGCTTTGTATATTCGCCTGGTAAAGTGACAGTGCGTGGGTTAGGAGTTTTTAAAGCAGATCAACAATTGCAAAATTTGATTGATGCTTTTGGGAGAATGCAGGGTGCGATTCCAGAGGCAGCTGTTGTTTGATCAGTTTTGCTCAAGTTTCTACCAATTTAGAACCAAACTTACACAGAATAACCAGAATCAAATTCTTTTTTTAGAGAGGAGAGTGAAAAACTACAACTAAATAGTGATAAAAGAGGAAGGTTGAGCCGAAAGTATACTTGCAGTGACATTATCCAACTTCGCTAACACTTGATTGTCAGAACTATCCATAACCAAGGCTTGACTTCCTTGTTGCTGTATCAACAATTGACCAAACTTAAGACCTCCTGACAACGCAAACTTGTCCTTACCCACTTCAAAATTAGTAATAGTGTCCGTGCCCTCACCTAAAGCCAATACAAAGGTGTCGGTGCCAGAACCCCCTGTAAGTATATCTTCGTCATTGCCCCCATCAAGCCAGTCATTGCCTGTGCCCTTTAATAGTTGGTCATCGCCGATACCACCAAACAGCGTATCATTAGCGTTATCACTCAAAAGCTGATCATTGCCGCTATCGCCATAGAGTTGGTCATCACCTTCATTGCCCCAGAGAGTATCGTTTCCGTTGCTTCCCCAAAGTTGGTCATTTCCTAGATTACCTACGATGGTGTCTTGACCCTCAAACTCATAAATCTTGTTGGCTGGGGCATTCCCTTTTAAGTACTCAGAACTGTCAGTGCTATTGAGAACTTGAATTTCGGGGACAGGAGTCTTATTGGTGGAAACTTCATCTGCATCAATGTCAATCAATACACTGCCGTTGCCATCGCCATCTAGGGGAGTATTGTTAGTGATGCTATTGAAAGCATTGGAACCAGCATCAATCACTGGACTTCCAGATTTGAGCCTAAAGTCACCATTCGCTGCATCAACAAACAATGGGTCTTTGTCTAAAATATTTCCTGAGCCTGTGCCTTTAAAAACTCCGTTGTAAGCAAAGTTGTTGTCAAATGAAGTATTACTAGAATGAGAAATAGAAGTGGCGGACTTTCCGTCGGTTGCATACATAATATTGTTATCAACCCGAATATTTTTACTACTGTTGAGGAAAATTTCTGCGCTTGAGAGGATTTGTGAATTTTTGTAAGTTGTATTATTAACAATGTCTATAGGATTTTCTCCTTTGTAAATCTGAATACCTGCGCCACCATTGTTGTAAATTAAGTTATTACTGATTAAGGCTTTGCCGTGGTATGCAACTTTTTCAATATAAGAAGTATCAAACATTATTCCATGACCTTCTGTTATTTTTCCTGTTGCAGCCCAAGGAACTAATTCTTTATTATCAAAAGAGGTGTTGCCTTGAATAATTACTTTGTAATCTTTGACGTTGTCATCAGAGTTCCAAAGCTTAAGCATTGTAATTCCTTGGGTTCCAAAAGGTGAGTACCAAGCATTCCCAGAAACAACATTGTTTTTTACTGTAATGTAGTCTGCTTCAATTGTTGTAATTCCACCTCCTGGAAACTTAGAAACGTTGTTATTATTAATTGTGATGTGATGTGAACGCTGCTTTTGGTCGCCATCAATGTATGTAACGCTAATACCGTTTCCAGATGTCGCTGGGTTATTCAAATTATTTTTTTCCTGGAGCGCATATTTTAATGTAATTTCATCTCGTACTCCCACCAGGGTTAGCCCTTCAATTACTACGTAAGAAGAACCTGTAACTGAGATTGCATTCCAATTGTTTTTCTGTGCTTCTAAAATAGGTTTGTGCCCAGGATAAGCAGTAAATGTGATCGGCTCCTTAGCGCTACCATGCTTATCTGAAATACTCAGGATATGAGCGTAAATATTTGTGTAATTACCATTCATCACATAGACGGTATCACCTGCGGCTACCAAATCTGCGGCTTTTTGGAGGGTGCGAAATGCGGCTTTCTCGTTCAAGCCATCATTTTTATCATCACCTGTTCCAGAAACGTAGTATGTTTTGCCAGCCATTGTTTTACTCCGAATTTATGTTAGAGGATTTGGTAATACGCTCTTAACAACTGAGGAAAGTTGTTAAGTAGTTATTTGGATTGGTCATCTGTCTGGACTTTTCAAGATAGTCGCAGTTGTCCGATGGCGTACCCGCCCTTTCCGGTGGCGATCGCGACTTTAAATCGCATCGTTTTTAGAAACTTTATTATCAAATTAAAATTTTTTTGTTAATCGTTGATGGTTAAACTAGGGATGTCGATACCGTTAATCGTCAGTATTTTATTGAAGATGATCGGACGATTTGCACGTACACAAGGCAGCGCAAAACCGGAGACATTTACTGTCTTCTCTGCGTTTGTTGTTAGAGGATGTTTTAAAAGTCCTTTCGTTGGTAGCAAAACGTTATCGATCCCCCCAACCCCCCTTAAAAAGGGGGGCTTTAATTCCGGTTCCCCCTTTTTTAAGACTAGGGGGGATCTGAAAGTGTCTAAACTCACAGTGAAACACTTTTCAAACAACCTCTTCGACACTCTATGGTTACCAAAACTGGAGTTCAATACTCGTATTTTCATCTGTAGCAGTCGCGTAGGCGTAACCCTTCGTAGACATCGCTGTTCTTGGGAAACCAGCTTTACTATCTGCTATATTCGATACGATAAGCAATAAATTAGCATAGTAATTCCTTTAAACTTTTTTGGTTGTCTTAGGTCAGGAGGTTGCCAAATCGGCATAGTAAAATCCATCCCTCACTGAGAACTGAGAACTTAAAGTTAGAGTGTTCAAAATTGAATTGGTTGAAACTTTAGTAGATTTACCCTTTAATTTAAGGGGGCTAATGTAACAACTTAGTCGAACCTCTTGTAATCGATGTCACTGAGCTTTGTGAACTTAGTTAAAAGTAACCTTTATAAATAGTGATCGATATCAGTAAATACCCAGAAATTAGTACTTTTTTTACAAAAAAATCAAAAATTACGGAAGTATGATGATGGAATCCTGTTAATTTCCAGAGTGATATGGGAATGAAACCGCTTTGTGCAAGGATTTGATGAAGTTTCTGTAAATATTTTTTGTCAGCAATGCCTTCTTTACGAGATCAAGGTGGAGCTTGCTTCCTCGTAAGGGTAATTGTCTTCATCATTTTTTTCGTGAAATGCTATTAGCGATCGCTATGGTAGTTTACCAGTCCCTGCAAATCAACTTTTGCGAGTCATGGAACTCAAACAGCTAGCAAAAAAACTCGGATTTAGCCGGATTAAACCAGAAAACAAGCAGCACGTTGTTTTAGAAACAGCAATGGAGGAACCCGCTTGGAATTTGTTGGCGGCGAACTTACCAGACAATCTGAAGACGCGCTTTGTGTATTCTCCTGGTAAAGTGACGGTGCGCGGGTTAGAAGTTTTTAAAGCAGATCAACAGTTGCAAAATTTGATTGATGCTTTCGGGAGAATGCAAGGTGCGATTCCATAGGTGGCTATTGTTTGATTGGAATAAAAAGATTAGTCATCAACTGGAAACCTATGCCAGACTTACTTAGAAGAATTACAGTTAAGCCCAAACAAGGTGGTGGTCGCCCATGTAGCATTCTCTGGCTGTTCACTGGTTGTCAGGTATTAAAAGTACTGGTACTTCAAGCGAGTGATATTAGAGTAAAATAAGATGTTCAAAATCTAGACAGTGACGAGCAGTTAAAAAAGTAGAAACATGGAAACTACAACTAAAAGACAAGCGTTAATCAAGGTTATTAATGAACAATTAGAACTGGCTTATGACGATACCTTACAAGAGATTTTATCACTGTTGAAAATCCGCAAACAAGAAGACGAGGCAGACGAAAGAGATTTTGAAGAGGGATTAAAAGATATCGTAGAAAATGGCACTCTAACTTGGTCAGAACATCAGCAAAAAACTGCATGATCTACCGAGTATAAGTTTCCAAAAGTGCATCTAAACAACTCAAAAAGTTACCCGTAGATATTCAGGAAAGGTTATAAAGCAAAATTCAACAATTAGCTCTTGATCCTCGCTCTGATGGTGTCGGCAAATTAAAAAATGGTGAAAATCGTTATCGCATCAGAGTAGACTTTTAATAATTCTTCAGGGTTGACTAGCCACTCTAGCTCCCCTTGTTCCGCCCATTGGACTGGTGTTAATAGTCCGGTATTCTTTTAGGTTAAGTCCAGGCATAAACGCCCAAGTGGCGATCGCACCCTAACAACCCCAACAAAGTGCAAGCAGAGATAATTTATAGTATGGCTTTCGTAACGATTAACAGCTATGACAGAGCTACTTGAACAAGTGATCGCCAAACTCAAAAATTTGCCTGCCAATGAACAAGATGCGTAGGCGTAGCCCGGCGCAGGCATCGCAGCGATGATTTTGGCAGAACTAGAAGATGAACACCTTTGAGATGAAGCTTTTGCCCGTTCTCCAGATATGCTTGCCAAATTTGCAGCCGAGGCAATCGCTGAATACCGTGCAAGAAGGGTGGCGGAATCTAAAGCAGAATTAACTTAGATTAGTGGCTAAGTGCAGTAACATAATTAACAGCAAAGTAATCTTAGTAAACTTCCATATTCTTTATAAATATTCAAAAAAGACTTCAGGTACTAATCGTAATTCCCCAGATTTTAAGCGAGAGATATCTATCCATAAAGCTCTATGTTTATGATGTGGTGATTCAGAAAAAATTAAACTTTCCAGTTGATAAAATTTTGAATCAGCAAAGTCACATTGATAAAGCTGAATAATTTCATGACCTTGCCTACCATTAAATGTAAATAGGTTTTCTATACAACCTAGATATTTAATATTCGTTAAGTCTGCCTGAATTTCCTCTTGAAACTCTCGTTCTAAGGCGGCGCGACTGGTTTCGCCAAAATCAACACCACCGCCTAAAGCACGATAAAATGTTTCTTGCTTTACGGGATCGTAGCCTTCAGAAACAAATATGCGTTCGCCATCCCGAATTAGCGCCAAGACTATTACCCGAATTTCGCCTGCTTTATTCATTTTTGTAACTAATTATCGTAAATAGAGTGAGGACGACTTTCGCTATCCTCAATAGGCCAATCTGGATTTTCCCCACCGATGTACAATTGTTCAATGGTCACATATTCCTGACTTAGCTGGGTGAGGGCGTTGATTAAAATATCTAGGGCGATCGCATCACTGGTTCCTAAATCAAACCAACAACGTCCCCACTGACCCTCATATTCAAACTCACCGATATTGTGCATCAGTGCTAGCAAGCTTTTGTCATACCCTTGCTCATCATAATTCATGTAGCTGATATCGAGTCCAGTGTCCTGCACCTGGAGATTCTCTGCATTAAATGCACCCAATTTACCTAGATAAAACCAGGAATTGAAAACTTCTTCTACATACTGCTTTTCACGCGCAGAAGGATTTGTGCTGAATTTCAGCCAAATCCACATATCAAAAGGATTAATTTCGCGGAACTGAATCTCCATTTTGGTCTAGTATCTCAATTACTGTTCTGCAAATAAGCATATCAAAGTAGGGAGTGGGGAGTGGGGAATCAGAAATGGGGACTAAGGATTCTTCAGGGTAACAGCATTGCTGCGTTCACGCTCAATTTGTTTGACTAAATCGCTTGGGAGTTGAGATTTCTTAGTCAATGCTTTGTCAAAATTAGCGATCGCTTCTTGAATCATCTGCTGGCTTTTTTCTTTTTGCCCCAGGTTTTTTAGGATTTGAGCTTTGAGATAATAAATTTCTGGATTATCTGATGTGGTTTTGAGCGCCCGGTTGACATATTCTAGTGCCTGTGGATATTTTTTTAAATCCCGGTAAGCAAGAGCAATACCCCGATCTACAAGATACCCAGGAGCAGCATTTTTTTCTAAGCGTCCAATTGCCTGATCTGGACTAGCAAAAGGCAAATTAACCGCCAATAGTAAATCCATATAACCCTTGATTAAATTCAGTTCTGGATCGTTGGCAGAAATTGCTTCGGCTTTATCTAAATACTCATAAACTTGCCGTAACCGACCAAAAGCTTGCGGCACACCGTTGACTGTACCCTCACGGGTGAGAATTACTGCACCTTCTAAAAAATGACCAACGGCAGTGTATAAATTACCACGTAATGGATCGCTAGAAATCAGCTTTTGTCCAGTTTCTAGAGTTTTCTGACTGTAGGTGTCTAGTTTAGCCCAATCCTTATTTCCGTATGCCAAAGATGCTTTCATGGCATAAGCTAAAGGTTCATTTGGCTCCTTAGATATCGCTTGTTCCAGATAACGCTCTGCTGCTGGATAGTTGCCCTGTTGGAAAATCGCTTTAAAAGCGGCTTCTGTTTGGTCGCCAATTTGATGAGGTTCGCTATTACGGAATGGATCGCCAGCTAAGGAGGGGCTTATCCACAGATTAAGTGCGATTGCCCAAGGGGCAACGCCAAAGGCGATCGCAGCGAAAGTAGTTTGAGTAAGGGTAGTGAGTTTAGCAGACACTACTAATCGAGGCGAAGAAAACCTTTTAATCATTTTAACCCTCAGAATATTTGCGGTTGAAATAGTTGTATGTGTTACCTAGAATGCAAAAAATGGTTAATTTTAACTTGCCTCTGCTTCAACCAGAATTTTTTTATATAAAGTTTGACTTCGGTAATTTTTCCATGTTCCCAGGCTGGTCATAGCCATTGTTTAAGGTGAGTCTGCCACAATGGAGAAAAACATGGATGGTTCTTGCTGCTAAATTAAGGTGTTAAGGCAGGTAATGCACTAGAAATTTTTCCAGAATTTTTTAGATGCTCTCAGTGTAGCTAATCAGTAACTTGCTGACTTTTTGGTAATTTTAACAAATGCTCTATCTCCGAGATATAATTTATCACCCCACAGCTTGCCCAACAGCAATTCTCAAATCGATCAACTTGGAATTAGCACCCCAGCAGCTAGGTCTGATTATTGGTCCAAGTGGCTCAGGAAAAAGTACCTTACTAGAAATTTTGTCGGGACTAGCCGAACCCACTACCGGCGCACTCTTTTGGCGGGAACAACAACTCATCGCCGAACAGTTACAGCAATTAGCTGGATTGGTATTTCAGTTTCCAGAACGGCACTTTTGCGGTGGTTCGATTTTAGAGGAATTACGTTTAGGACATCCTGAGTTAGGGTCAGAACGAGTCAGACAAGCCCTGAGTGAGGTGGGATTAGAGCATTTATCGCTCTCTGCCGCTCCCCATGCTTTGAGTGGTGGTCAGCAACGACGTTTAGCTTTAGCAGTGCAATTGATTCGCCAACCAAATTTACTGTTATTGGATGAACCCACAGCTGGTTTGGATTGGTCAATGCGTCGGCAACTGGTAAATTTATTAGCGAAACTGAAACAAGATTGGACACTGTTAGTAGTGACACACGATGCTGGGGATATGTTAGCGATCGCAGACCGTTGCTGGACACTCAACCACGGTGAACTACAATCAGTAGACCCAAAAACACTAGAAGCCAAAGTTAAAGAACCTCTACCAACGGTGTGAGAAGAGAGCAGGGGGACAAGGGGACAAGGGGACAAAGAGAAAAACTATGCCCCATATCTCATACCTAATGACAAATGACTAATGACAAATGACTAATGACAAACTTATTGCCTGAAATGGCAGAAATATGGCAGCAAACTCTGAATTGGCAACCAACTGTTCAACAGCAAGCACAATTCCAAAGGCTTTATGAGTTAATCCTAAAAGGTAACCGTCAACTAAATTTAACTCGCATCACTGATCCCCAAGAGTTTTGGGAAAAACATCTCTGGGATTCTCTGCGAGGAATTGCACCCCTGTTATCAGCAAGTTTGTCCCCTACTTCCCCTGCTCTAATCGATATTGGTACAGGTGCAGGTTTTCCGGGTGTTCCAGTGACAATTACTGTACCTAATTGCACAATTACCCTTCTCGATTCCACTCGGAAAAAAATCGCTTTTCTCGACAATATACTAGCTGAACTTGCTCTTATTAATGCCAAAACTCTTGTTGGTAGAGCTGAAGAAATCGGTCAGCACCCCCAGCATCGACTAGCTTACGATATTGCATTGATCCGCGCTGTAGGTGCAGCCTCTGTCTGTGCAGAATATACCCTACCACTGCTCAAACAGGGAGGTTTAGCCATAATTTATCGCGGTAATTGGACAGAAGATGAAACAACAGCTTTGCAAAATGCTGTGAACCAGTTAGGTGGCATTATTGAATCAATCGAACAATTTACAACACCCCTAACTCACAGCATCCGGCACTGTGTGTATTTGCGTAAGGTAGCCATCACACCAGTTCAGTTTCCTCGTGCTATTGGTATACCTACTCAAAAGCCTCTTTAACTAGTTCGTAATTCGTAATTCGTAATTATTACGAATTACTTTGACAGGGGTGGAAGATAAATTTTTTATTTTTCTATCTCTTCCCTTAATCCTAATGCTTAAGCTAATTTACTTGCTGCTGCAAACCGCTTATTAATCTCATCCCAATTAATCACGTTCCACCAAGCATCTAAATAATCTGCGCGGCGATTTTGGTAATTGAGATAATATGCGTGTTCCCATACGTCATTACCCATAATGGGATATTTGCCTTCACTTAAGGGATTATCTTGGTTAGCTGTAGTTGTCACTTCCAACTTGCCACCTTTGTTACGTACTAGCCAAACCCAACCACTACCAAAACGACCAGCACCAGCTTCGTTAAACTGCTTTTTGAACGCTGCAAAACTGCCAAAGTTTTGATTAATTGCGGAGGCTATATTTCCTGTTGGTTCTCCCCCACCTTTCGGCTTCATAATAGTCCAGAACATTGAGTGGTTCACATGACCACCGCCATTATTAACTACTGTTTTGCGAATATCTTGTGGTACACTGTCAAGTTTCTGTAACAGTTCTTCAATAGTTTTGCCTTTGAGTTTTGGGTGTTTGTCTAAGGCTGCATTTAGATTTTTCACATAAGTCGCGTGGTGTTTATCGTGGTGAAATTGCATCGTTTTGGCATCAATGTGCGGTTCTAGTGCTTCGTAGGCGTAAGGTAAAGGGGGTAGTTGGATCGCACCTGTTTTATTTGCTGTTGTATTTGCTGTTGTTTCAGGAATTGCAGTGTTTCCCTGAGGAGATTTCTCTGCCAATGCACAAGCATCTAATACAAAAGCACCCGCACCTGATGTGAGTAAAAACAAGAAATTGCGGCGATTAATAGTCATATATTTTTTTGCAGCGAATCCATTAAATCTCTATTGCAGTTTTTATTTTCTTAGATTTTGACTACAAAAAATTGTGAATTGCAATTATTTTGGGAGTTTATTCTGGCAGTTTCAGAAACTATTTATAAAATCCTATCCCCAGTTTTAGGATCAAATACAAACAAGTGATTTAAATCAAGTTGTAGAGAAAGGCGATCGCCTGGACGCGGACGCACATCCGCACCCACCTGAATATTCAATACCACCGCCGAACCAGGTAAGCCAGCACGAATCAAAGTTTCCCTTCCCAAAGGTTCTACCACCTTAACTTCTACAATCAACTGACTCTCATTACCTTCTTGGCGACTTGGTGAATCAGCGCTGTAGGAGGGTTTCTCGCCGTAGGCGACTGTGAACCCGGAGGGCGGTTCGTTGATAAAAATATGCTCTGGACGAATCCCCAAATCATAACTGTGTCCATGACGCAACTGTAATTTCTTCACAACTGCCGGAATCGTTAATAATTGCCCACTCACATCAAAACCATTATTTTCATAGATTGCAGGCAAAATATTCATTGGTGGACTGCCTAAAAAAGTTGCCACCATCTGATTATTAGGACTTGCATAAATAGTTTGGGGATCGCCAATTTGCTGAATCCGTCCGCGATTTAGCACAACAATTTTATCAGCCAAAGTCATCGCTTCAACTTGATCGTGGGTGACGTAAATTGTGGTAATGCCTAATTCTTGATGTAACTGTTTCAACTCTGCCCTTGTATCATCGCGCAATTGGGCATCTAAATTAGATAAAGGTTCATCAAGTAAAAACACTTGGGGTTCACGAGCGATCGCTCTTCCTAATGCTACTCGTTGTTGCTGTCCCCCAGAAAGTTGTTTAGGTTTACGATCTAGCAGGTGATCCAGAGAAAGTGATCGCGCCACATTCATCACTCGTTCTTGAATAATTTTCCGGTCAACCTTCCGCATTTGCAACCCAAAGCCGATGTTTTCCGCCACGCTCATGTGAGGATAGAGAGCGTAGTTTTGGAATACCATCGCCACATCTCTTTGTCTGGCTGGGATATTATTCACCAAGCGATCGCCAATATAGAGTTTGCCAGATGTAGCGGTTTCTAAACCCGCGATCGTTCGCAAGATTGTAGACTTACCACAACCCGATGGCCCAACTAAAACCCAAAATTCTCCATCAGGAATTTCAAAGGTAATATCCTCAATAGCGGTGACGTTATTAAACCTACGTTTAATTTCTTCTAGACGAACGTTTGCCATTATCAAATTTGGTATTTTCAGTTTGGGATCTGCGGCACTTCCAACTCACTACTAGGAGGTTTTATCCGCCCCCTCTGAGGAACTGTGAGGCTGCTTTGCAAGTGCAGAAACTTGATTGTCCTGCACAACTCTAATCAGAAATCTTAGAGCTTCATTGACAGCATCGGCATTAGGAAAAACCTCTGCAACATCAGGTTCTAAACGGATTGTTGTCTTACCAAAGCTCTTTCGTTCAGGGCCGAACTTTCTGACCCTTAGACTCTTCAAGTCATACTCTGATCGCAGATCGTCTTCCATTTCTGGTTTACCCTTCTTTATATGCTTCTCGCTCGGATCGTGTTACTTCTCTTGCACTAATGAGACGAATCGAATTTCCTCTCTCTGTATAGGACATGATTAGTAAGCGTCCCCGATTTGACTCTCCAATAATAAGGTAACGCTCCTCATCATCAGAGTGGTCTGGATCATAGAAGTCAACATAGAGCGGATCGTCGAAAACAGTTTTGGCTTCTTCAAAGGAAACCTGATGTTTTAAAAGATTTATTGCCGCTTTGTTCTCGTCCCACTCAAACTTCATGAAATTATTAAATCTCTACCTTTTGAATACCTATAAATTCTGGTATTTCTTCATCACTTTTTGTTTCTAAACAAAGTTCAATTACTTTTTTCATATTAGCCATCAACTCATCAATTGTTTCTCCCTGACTGTAACAAGCTTTTAACTGAGGGATTTCTCCGACATAGTAGCCATCTTCATCTTGTTCAATGATGACGTAGAATTCTCGCTTGGTGGGATTTATCATAATCTATTTGTACGTAGGCTCAAAATCATTTCTCTGGATTCTTCAACCAAGCAGGGTGAGAGAGTAAAGAAGCAAATACTCTTACTCCGCGAAGTTGATTAGAAAGGGGTAAGTGACCTCTAGGCGCACTCAAATCCCAGGTAAAGCTGTTAGGGTATCGCGTCCAGTTATTACCTTCTTTCCAGCCAATTTTCGGCCAGAAATTTTCCCAATTTTTACCCAAACTTAACCAGATTTCTCGCTGCACTGAAAAGCCAAATTTACCTTCAGAGTGGATTAACCAGAGGTTGTTAATAGTTTGTAAGTCAACAACCGAGATATTTTCTACCTCAGTAAAGTACAACCATTTTCGTTGTACAGCCGTTGGCCCTGATAGTTCACACATTTTTTCGATGGTGACGCGATCAGCTGCTTGGAAGTCTTGAGCAGCAAGTAGCTGTTGCAAAGAATTGTAGTTAATCCCGCACTCTGATTTTAGAGGTACAATTCCCTCAGGAAAACAAGAACGCAGAAATTCTTTGGCTTGAGGTGCATCAGAGTTATAGAGGACTTGGTAAGCTTTGCCATCAATCCAAGTTGCTGGGTTCTCACGTCGTTTCAGTAAAAATTCCATCAACACGTCTAATCCCTCATTACCCAACTCAGCTAACTGTGGGATTATCTGCTGTTGGACTTTTTCAGACCCAGCGATTAAAGGTCGTCGGAGGGAGTCGATGTCATTAGCAGGGCCTGATAAAATCATTGGGTCTGTCATGCCATTCTCGTTTTAGCGGTCAGTGAAAGAGTGGTAAGCTATGTTGCTCCTCCTAGGTGAAGCATTGATAGCGAAAAGTAGTTTACTATTTTTGATCGTACAAAATTGCGATCGCTTCACTGAATCCCACACTTAATCCCCAAATAATGTACAAGGAGAATAGGGGGAAAATCTTTGCCTTATGGCTTAGGAACAAAAGACATAGCAAAATATACAAGCCTGCCACATAAGGTTTTTTTGACTAGCAGCGTATCGATTAGGAGTGTGTAAACGATGTACGACAAGATTACCCCCCCAACAGCCGGAGCAAAAATCACCTTCAAAAATGGTGAACCAATCGTACCGGACAATCCAATTATCCCCTTTATTCGTGGCGATGGTACAGGTATCGACATTTGGCCTGCTACCCAAAAAGTTCTTGATGCTGCGGTAGCCAAAGCATATAAGGGTCAACGTCAAATTAGCTGGTTCAAGGTTTACGCTGGAGATGAAGCTTGCGATTTATATGGAACTTACCAGTATTTACCACAGGACACTCTTACGGCTATTGAAGAGTATGGTGTAGCTATTAAAGGGCCTTTGACTACTCCTGTTGGGGGAGGGATTCGTTCTTTAAATGTGGCGCTAAGGCAAATTTTTGACTTGTATGCTTGCGTGCGTCCTTGCCGTTATTATGCGGGTACGCCCTCTCCCCACAAAAATCCCGAAAAGCTGGATGTAATTGTTTATCGAGAAAATACGGAAGATATTTATTTAGGCATTGAGTGGCGACAAGGTAGCGAAATCGGCGATCGCTTAATTAAAATTCTCAACGAAGAACTGATCCCCGCCACCCCAGAACATGGGAAAAAACGTATTCCTCTTGATTCTGGTATTGGCATCAAACCCATCAGTAAAACTGGTTCCCAGCGCCTAGTTAGACGTGCCATCAAACACGCTTTGTTATTGCCCAAAAATAAGCAACAAGTAACCTTGGTGCATAAGGGCAACATCATGAAGTACACCGAAGGGGCTTTCCGTGATTGGGGTTATGAACTAGCAACCAGTGAATTCCGCCAAGAAACTGTCACTGAACGAGAATCTTGGATTTTGAGTAACAAGGAGAAAAATCCGAATATTTCCTTGGAAGAAAACGCCCGCGAGATTGATCCTGGGTTTGATAGTCTCACCGATGAGAAGAAAGCGCAAATTGTCAAGGAAGTTGAAACTGTTCTTAACACAATTTGGGCAACCCACGGCGATGGTAAATGGAAAGAGAAAGTTTTGGTGAATGACCGGATTGCTGACAGTATTTTTCAACAAATCCAAACCAGACCGGATGAGTATTCGATTTTGGCGACGATGAACTTGAACGGCGATTATTTGTCTGATGCTGCTGCTGCCATTGTTGGTGGTTTGGGAATGGGGCCAGGGGCAAATATTGGTGATTCTAGTGCCATATTTGAAGCTACCCACGGCACTGCACCCAAACACGCCGGCTTAGATCGGATTAATCCTGGTTCAGTGATTTTGTCTGGTGTGATGATGTTGGAATTTATGGGTTGGCAAGAAGCCGCAGACCTAATTAAGAAAGGTTTAAGCGATGCCATCGCGAGTAGTCAAGTCACCTACGATTTAGCGCGGTTGCTGGAACCGCCTGTTGAACCCTTGAAATGTTCTGAATTTGCCGAGGCAATTATTCAGCATTTTGGTTAATTATATTAGGGTTAATTAGTCAATTGATCCCCTAAATTCCCCTTAAAAAGGGGGACTTTGAGAGCTTTTGCCCCCCTAAAAAAGGGGGGTTGGGGGATCAAAAGTTTGTAGCGCAACTCTAAAAGACTTGTGTCTATACCGTAGCTTTGACAAGGGGAGATTAAGGGGGGTACGACTTCTGTGTACACCGTTTGAGAACCGCTATAGTTTAACTTTTAGCTGTTATTTGTTCGTTGTCTAGGCTTTTTGAGCGAATGACCAAATAACTTTGATAAAACTCTAACAATTTCTATTTGCTAAGTCAGTATTTTTACTAAATCAATCATTTTCAAAAAGCGAAATGGCATTTTATTTGCAAAAAACACCAAAATGAGAAAGCGAACTGAGGTTTGAGTAAGTTAAATGGCATTTTGAGAAAGCAAAAGCTCCTTTTACTTGCGGAAAACACCAAAATGAGAAAGCAAACTGGGGTTTGAGAAAGCAAAAGCTTATTTTACTTGCGGAAAACACCAAAATGAGAAAGCAAACTGGGGTTTGAGAAAGCAAAAGCTTATTTTGAGAAAGTAATTGCGGATTTTACTTATTGAATTTAGTCAAAATATGAAGTTTAGATAAAATTATTGAAAAAATTGCTGATAAATTTTGATCCGTCAAATTTTAAAGTAGTCAAAAAACAAAGTCCCCGGCTTTTCTAAAAAGTCGGAGATTTGTTTGAGGCAATCCCCTATAAAGTTTCCGTTATTCGGATTTAGAGTTATCGAGAACTCGGCGCAAGTTCTCCATTAATTCGGATTTAACCCAATTGGTAATTTCTTTAACTGTGATTTTGCTAATTCATGAGGTGCGATCGCTCCATTTTCTGTAATGATCGCTGTAATCAACTCAGCCGGAGTCACATCAAAAGCTGGGTTGTAAAAATCTACACCCGCAGGAGTGAGAATGGTATCACCAACTTGATAGATTTCTGTTGGATCGCGTTCCTCAATAGGAATTTGGCTGCCATCAGACAATTCAAAATCAACGGTGGAAAGGGGCGCAGCTACAAAGAAGGGTATATTATGGGCTTTAGCTGCGATCGCTACACTATATGTACCAATTTTATTGGCAGTGTCACCATTAGCAGCAATGCGATCAGCACCCACAACCACAGCATGAATTAAACCCTGTTTCATGCAATGGGCTGCCATATTATCAGTAATTAATGTAACTGGAATACCTTCTTGCACACATTCCCAAGTGGTGAGTTTTGCCCCTTGTAAGCGGGGACGAGTTTCATCGGCAAATAAACGTTCTAAACGTCCTTCTCTCCAAGCGGAACGCACAACACCCAAAGCTGTGCCATAACCAGCCGTAGCTAATGCCCCAGCATTGCAGTGAGTAAGCAGCGTCAGCTTTTCTGGAGTATTGGGTAAAACTGCCAAACCATGATCGCCGATCGCTTGACAAGTTTGCAAATCTTCAACGTTGATTGCTTGGGCTGTTTGGAAAAGGGTTTCCTTGATTTCTTCTACAGTTCCCAGTGTTTCGTAGGCGGCTTTCATCATCCGGCTAATTGCCCAAAATAAATTTACCGCCGTCGGACGAGTAGAACGCAACAACTGGGCTACTTTATCTAAGTGTTGCAAAAATTCGTGGCGATCATTAGTCTCAATTTCCCTTGCACCAAGATACATTCCATAGGCCGCAGCTACACCAATTGCTGGCGCACCTCGAACAATCATCGTTTTAATTGCCCGCGCCATATCTTCACTGCGGTGAATTTCTATGAATGTATATTCATTAGGTAAGCGGGTTTGGTCAATTAGTGACACTGAGTCGTTGTGCCAAATAACGGGATAAACCTGGTTTATAGAAGATGTCACGTTGCTTTGCTCCGAATTCAAAATTAAAAATTTAAAATTTAAAAGTCATAGGAAGATATTGGGTATTGAGGATTGGACATTCTCACCTCTTCCCCTACTTCTTCCTAATCTTGGGACTATTTGGGAAAGTAGGCAATAATCATGGCAACTTCAGGATGATTGCGAGCGATCGCTTCTGGTATCCGGCCTAAAAGTGAAGCTAGTTGAGTTTTCTGTTCAACAGATCCGTTTAACACTACCAGATCGTTGGTTGTTAGTAAACGAGAAACTTGCTGCACAAAATTGCCTCGCACATTTTGAATTGGTGTATCTTCTGCCAATCCGGCATTACTCAAATCGATAGGTACTCCCCGTGCTGTTACAACCTGTAAAAGTTGTAGAGATGCTTTAAGTTCTGTTGCCAGACTTTTAGCTAATTGAATACTCTCTTTAAAAGAACTAGCATAAGTTTGTTGGCTGGTGAAAGCTAGAAAAACTCGTGTTGTATGCTCAATTGGCAATGGGAATCGAGTTACCAAAACAGGCACTGCACTGCGATTTACAATCTTGTCAATGACACCGCCAAAGAGATTTTCTTGATAAGTAGAGTACCCTTTCCAGCCGCAGACAATCACGCTGGCCTGCTTTTCTTCTGCTACACGAGCAATTCCTTTATCAATTGATTCATCAATTCGACCAATGGGAGTAACATTGACGACCGCAGCATGGGCAATCATTTCTGCGGTTGACAGTAATTGGCTTTGTCTGGCTTTGTCTTCTGGAGGAATAGGGGAATTTTGTTCAATTAAAATGTGCAGTGGCAATAAAGTACCTGTCGCTGATTTTGCTAAGAGTATTGCCAAATTGAGCAGGTTATCTTCAGTGCTGGGGTTAGCAACTGGTACTAAAACGCGATCACCTAGACTTCCTACCTGATGACTTTGAATACTCACCTCTCCTGGTTTGATTTTTCTTCCCCACCGATCTGTTACCCAAGGAGAAGCAATGCAGGTAACTAAAATCATAGCGATCGTCCCATTCACTGTTAACTGATCGACCAACTCGATTTTGTAAGCAACGGTGATTGCAGCCAGAGTGGAAGCTGCCTGAGCTACTGATAGCCCAAACATCAACATAATATTGTCAAAGTTAAATCCGAATAACTTGCCCGAACCCCATGCAGGAATGAACTTAGCAATAATGGCAACAGTTACCATGACAGCTGATACTAGAAGCGATCGCGGTTCTTGAATCAGAATCAAGGGATTAACCAACATTCCTACAGAAATCAAGAAAAAGGGTATAAACAACGTATTCCCAATAAATTGAATCCGATTCATCAGAGGGCTAAGTTGCGGAATTAGCTGGGTAATAGCAACTCCAGCTAAAAAAGCGCCAATAATTGGCTCAATTTGGATTAATTGTGCCCCATAGGAAACTATAAACAGGGTAGCTAGGACAAAGGTAAACTCTGCTCCTTCATCATGTCCAAATCGCTGAAAGAACCAGCGACCGATACGAGGTAGTCCCCACAGCGTTAGAAATGTGTAGATAATCAGTGAAGGAATCAAGAATAACCAAAACTGTAGGCTTAAACTGCCTTGATGCGCTCTCACTACCACCGCTAACACCAAAAGTGCCAAAACATTGGTGATTAATGTGCCTCCGAGTGTGGTAGTCAATGTTTGAGAGCGCATAATTCCCAATTTACTGACAATTGGTAGTGCTAGTAGCGTATGGGAGGCAAAACAAGAAGCGACTAGAATGGCAGGTAATACACCATAGCCAATGGCCATCATGGCTACAGTACCTAATGCCATCGGCACGCCAAAGGTAGATAGTCCAAATATGGCTGCCTTACCAGCATTAGATTTCAGGTCATCTAAGCTAGTTTCCAGTCCTGCCATGAACATGAGAAACAGCAAACCGACCGTGCCCAAAAGCACAATCGTGTTATCTCGTGCCAATAATCCCAGTCCATTAGGGCCAACTATGACCCCCGCCAGAATTAATCCCACAATACCTGGTAGTCGGATTCTCTCAAATAGCAGGGGTGCAATTAGCATAATCCCCAAAATCATCAGGAAAACTGCTACGGGGTCTTTAATCGGTGTAGATAATATGGAAGCTAGCAAAAGATTAGTCATACTCTGCCCTAGAGTTGCGTTAACATTTAATTCCATCTGTTAGCTTTAGTAGGGCAAAGCCCAGTATAGGCGCTTTCAGATTTTTACCTAGAGATTTAATGGACTATTGTTTTATGTAGCCATGTTGCATAATCAGCATAAACATTTCTAATTCAATGGTGGAAAATACTGGCGACTTAACTCTATACCGCTTCTTGGTTATCTGCAATCCACTCTGTAGAGGAAATTAGCTAGTATGCTATGTTAGAAGTTTGCCTACTTTTTTCACGTAAATAGACCACGTAGTAGGGGCATAGCAATGCTCATGCTTGTCAACTGGAGCTAAGAGCCATTCTAGACAAATAACAGTGCGATCGCTCTCTCAAAATCTTTTCAAGAAGCTTGCCAACACAGGCTTTTTTTATGCAGTGTGAGGTTTACAGGAGTTAGAAAAGCAAGAGGTAAAGCAATAATTAGATTAATAAATAATCGCCAGAAATTATTCATAATACCAAATTAGGGTAGGTATTATTGTTTGATGTTTTTAGAGGAGTCTTTTTGTGAAGACTCTTATAGCGGTTCCCATTCAGATGCAGTACAAAATTATATTATTGCAAGGTGTAGGGGCACGGCAGTGCCGTGCCCTTACAGGTGTACTACAATCCAAAATCCAAAATTTGTATAAGCATCCTATTTAAAAATTTTGGAACCCTAAAATTTGCGGGACAAAAAGCCCCGCAAATTGTTAATTATTGAAGTTAGATTTTAGTCTACTTCCAGTCATTATCTGCTTGTGAAAGCACATAAGCAGTTACATCTTCAATCTGGTTAGGTTTTAAACGACTGCCAAAAGCAGGCATAGCATTTTTACCTTTTGTAACTTGAGCGATAATCGCTTCCTCTGAATACATACCATACTTTTCTAAAGCGTCCTTCTTCAGATTCTTCGGAGCTTGAACCAGATTTTTACCTCCCGCATGACAAGAGGCACAATTAGCACTAAATACTTTAGCTCCACTAACAGCATCTCCTGCCAAAGCTGGACTACTGAAGACAAAGGTGAAGATTGCTATGCCTAACAGCATCACTGTAATAATTTTTTTCATTTCATCTTCTCCCTGCAATAACGGCTTATTCGCTGCAATATTCTTCATAATTGTCAGTTGAGGCGCTGCTATAGTCAAATGACAAGCTGTCAAACTTTGCTATCAAGTTTTTGGATTTTAAATATTCGGGGTTTTAGATTTAGGTTTATTAGCACAGAGTCATATATGTCCAGAAGCTGCTTTGTATCTACACTAATAATAAAAGTGCAAATTTATAGAAAATTTAATACTTTATAACCAATAAATAATAGGCATTGAAGGATGAAATATTCAAGATGAAAATTGTCCTGCTTCATCCTTTATATTCATCCTTTGTTCTTTAGTTGACAGCCCCTAACTGAGTAAGCGCATCTTCTGTAACACGACAAATCCGCCAATCATCTAATATAGATGCTCCCATACTACGGTAGAATTCTTGGGCTGATTCATTCCAATCCAAGACACTCCACTCTAACCGCCCACAATCACGTTCTACGGCTATCTGGGCTACTCTACTTAAGAGAGCCTTTCCAACACCTTGCCTGCGATATTCTGGTAAAACAAATAAGTCTTCCAGATAAATTCCTGGCTTGGTCAAAAATGTTGAATAATTATGGAAAAACAGGGCAAAACCAACAGCTTGACCCGCAGATTCTGCTAAAATTGCTTCTATATATTTGTGCGAACCAAATAAATGTTCCTTAAGTTCGAGGGCATTGCCAGTAACAGCGTGAGATAATTTTTCATACTCAGCCAGCCCCTGAATTAATTTAAATAGTACGCTGTGATCAGTTGGTTCAGCAAAACGCACAATCAAATTGCTACGCGAAGTCATTAGTCTATAGTCTATAGTTCATAGTCCATAGTCTATAGGTAACTGGGCAATTTTTTGAGTAATGACTAAAGAAAAGCTAAAAAAAGCTACCAAACATCCGGTTTTGCAATTTGCAATAGGTGAAGCTCAAGAAATATGCAGATACAAGCTCTTTAAATCGGTTAAGAATGTAGATTTAATAAAGAGCAAGTTTTGTAAGGTGTATTATTGCCAAGAGTATAGCACTATCCTAAATTTTAGTTGTGCTATGACAAATGCCTATAATACAACGCCAGTTGCAATAATAGATAGTGCAGCTTATAGCCTTCTCTTTACAGCCCTTTGGGCATCCTACAGCAGCTGCTAGCCTCTCCCTTTAGGATTAATGGGAGACACTACGCATAGCTTGCTTAGAGGGGTGCGCTAACCGCATAGCAACTCTTAGAGACGCTACACGTAGCTTACTTCTCTGTAGGATTAAGCTATCGAGCTTCGAGAACCTCCGCAACGCATCGGCTTTCCTACGAGATTTAAAGTTTTGCACTTTATTAATCCATATCCCTTAATAGAGCTAATTAGATCACGTATTGCATCTATCTTCAGGAATGTAATTAAATTAACCAACCTTTTAAACGTTTGGCTATGTGGGGACGGCGTAATTTCCGCATGGCTTTGCTTTGAATTTGTCGGACTCGTTCACGAGAAAGATTGAACATATTGCCAACTTCTTCTAAGGTACAGGGTTCGCTGGTTGTCAAACCATAGCGTAGAGAAATCACATCTTTCTCTCGTGGAGTTAACACGTCACCCAAAACTTCCCAAATCTCCTGGCGCATCATGTTTTCATTCATTTTTGCCTCTGGAGACAGGTTATCTTCATCTTCTAGCAAATCCATCAATTCCGTGTCTTCTTCTTTACCGACGCGGTGGTTGAGAGAAAGTGCTTGACGCCTTAGTTGTTGTAGTTGGCGTAGTTGTTGCACACTAATTTCCAAAGTTTCTGCCATTTCTCCTTCGGTAGGATTGCGACAGAGTTTTTGTTTGAGTTCCCGTTGGGCTTTTTTCAGCTTGTTAAGCTTTTCAACAATATGAATAGGTAGCCGGATTGTCCGCGCATCGTTAGCTATAGCTCTGGTAATCGCTTGTCTAATCCACCAATAGGCGTAAGTAGAAAATTTATATCCTTTATCCGGATCAAACTTTTCTGTAGCGCGATTTAAACCCATTGCTCCTTCCTGAATTAAATCCAGAAAAGGTACTCCCCGATTCAGGTATCGTTTAGCAATAGAAACCACTAATCTCAGATTCGAGCGAATCATTTTGCGTTTCGCTACTCTACCTTGATACAAGCGATTTTCTAATTGCTTTTCCGTCATTTCTAGCTCGGAAGCCACTTCTGCCTTGCTAGGTTCCTGTCCTAGTTTTAATTGTAAGGCTGCTTGTAATTCCCTAATTTCCTCTAAAAACCTAACTCGCCGCGCTAACTCTACCTCTTCATCAGCTTTTAAGAGCGGATAACGGGCCATCTCTTTAAAAAACGCGCCGACGGCATCATCATGCTCGGTTTTATTGTATCCCGAAGGACGGGCCGCGGCCATCGCATCCCCGTCACGTTCGTCTGATTCAAGATTTTCTACTACAATGGGAGATTCTTCATCTGCCACTGCATCTAAAATATCGAGTAATGGTTCTTCAATATCAGCAGTGTTCTCCAGTATTTCCATTTTTCCCAATTCAACAATATTCATAGTTTCCTTTAGGGATTGTTGCTTTGTTTGGTACATAATTTAGTTACAGCTACTCGTTTGAAGCTTGGTAGTTTTCCCTAAGGGACGAATGCACCGGTTTATATATATAGCGAAATACAGGTTTATGCTAATTTAACTTCAGGAATATAAATTGGCATCTACCTACCACCGATGGGTTACAGTTAGATACAACCTATAACCAAACTGGCCTTCGCACCCAATAAAACTTTCTTTTCAGGCTCCTAACAGATTATATTTTTCATTTTTTTCTTAATTACTAAATATGTCAAACCCCCTCAAACTTTCTCAACCTTAACAAACACAAAAATATCAACTGAGCATCCAAATTCCTTAAACTTTCATATATTTTTTTAAAGATTTTTAATGCTTAGAGGTCAAAAACCGTTAGGTAAATTTCAAACCTGCTCCTGGGGTTATGCGCTCATAGTTTAAAATTACCTTGACGATACAAATTATAATAATGGCAGCTTAATTTCGAGATATTCTTATTTGTATAAAAGCATCTCATATACACAAAGGGTTGAATATCTATCGATAGGCGGAAAAAGGCTACTCCTTATTTAGTAGTTGGAGTAACTTTTGTAGATTTAGCCGAGATGCTTTTATTTGTAGAGTAGGCACCAAATATTTATTGCACGTATAGAAGAAACATATTTGTCTAGTAGATTACATAAGAGGAAACTTATCAAGTATTATGAAGAATAACAGTATTGAGAAATACAATTTACGTCTAACAAAGCAAAAAAAAGAGTTAAGTAAGCCAGGTTAATTGTGATCAACTATGTAAGTAAAATGTCTAATTATAAAGTCATAAACTATGTATATTAATGACGTTAATTTATCTCCTATAATGGTGGCTGAACCTGGGGAATCATATCAGTTAAATGCAACTGTTAATAGGTGGGTTGAAGTACTGGTAGACTGTCCAGGAAGTACAGGACTATTTACTTATCGATTGCCAGCCCAGTTAGAAATAAAACCAGGGGATATTTTGAGCGTGCCATTTGGGGCACAACAATTAGGAGCGATCGCCATTCGATTACTGGCACAACCAAATGTCGATTTACCACCAGAAAAAATCCGGGAAGTAGAAGATATAGTCAGCGTTGGATTTTTCCCAAGTGCTTATTGGGAATTACTCAATCGAGTCGCTGCATATTACTATACGCCCCTAATTCAAGTAATCCGGGTTGCTCTGCCACCAGGGTTGCTGGGGCGATCGCAGCGTCGTATCCGCCTTGTTACAGGAAGGGGGGCAGGGGGGAGTAGTTATTTACTGGCATCTCCTGATCCTTCAGCTTTTTTGACTCCAACTGCGCGGCAAGTTTGGGAACTTTTGCAAGGGCAGCCGGCGGGGGATTATAGTTTTGTCTACCTCCAGCAAAAAGTCAAATCTGCCTATCGGGGAATTCGGGAGTTGCTGCGATTTGGTTTAGTAGAAAGCTACTTAGAACCACCGCGATTAACTCGACCAAAGCTGCAAAAAGCAATCACGCTTACAGGTACAATCGATCACGAATTAACTACTCGCCAACGAGAGATTTTGGAAGTGCTGCGGCGGCATAATGGGGAGTTGTGGCAAAATGAATTACTACAAATTTGTAATGCTAGTTCTTCTATCCTCAAGACATTGACACAAAAGGGTTACATTGTCATTGAAGAACGGGAAGTATTGCGAACCGAACAGGGGCCAGCATTAGCAGGCGATGGAGCTAAATCTTTAACTACTGCCCAAGCTAGCGCCTTAACGACAATCCAGACAGTAGACGGATTTGCGGAAGTTTTATTGCATGGAGTGACAGGTTCGGGAAAAACAGAAGTATATTTGCAAGCGATCGCACCCCTCCTCAACCAGGGCAAATCCGCCCTTGTTTTAGTCCCAGAAATTGGACTCACACCCCAGCTAACTGATCGTTTTCGCGCCCGTTTTGGTAATAAAGTCAGCGTCTATCACAGCGCCCTCTCCGATGGTGAACGTTACGATACTTGGCGACAAATGCTCACAGGAGAACCCCAAGTTGTTATTGGTACGCGTAGCGCCGTTTTCGCCCCTTTGCCCAACTTGGGTTTAATCATCTTAGATGAAGAACACGACAGCAGCTTTAAACAAGACTCACCCATACCCACCTACCACGCCCGTACCGTTGCCCAGTGGCGAGCAGAATTAGAAAATTGCCCCCTGTTGTTGGGTTCCGCTACACCCTCGTTAGAGAGTTGGGTAAGGGTGAGGAGGCAGGGGGCAGGCGGCACGGGGCACGGGGCAGGGGGAGAATTCCTAACTCCTAACTTCTCAGTTAATACTCTTTACCTCTCACTTCCCGAACGCATCAACTCCCGCCCCTTACCACCCGTGGAAATAGTCGATATGCGCCAAGAGTTGCAGCACGGAAATCGTTCCATATTTAGTAGATCGCTGCAAGAAGCTTTGCAAGAACTGCAACAAAGAAAACAACAGGGAATTTTATTTATTCATCGCCGAGGACACAGTACTTTTGTATCTTGCCGCAGTTGTGGATATGTATTGGAATGTCCGCACTGTGATGTGTCGCTGGCATATCACCACACCGAAGAAAAAGCGCCGGAATTATTGCGTTGCCATTATTGTAATTATGCGCGATCGCATCCTAAATTTTGCCCCGATTGCAGTTCCCCTTACTTGAAATTTTTCGGTAGCGGTACTCAGCGAGTAACGCAGGAACTAGCGCGACAGTTTCCAGAGTTGCGCTTGATTCGTTTTGATAGCGATACAACTCGCAACAAAGGCTCACACCGTACTTTACTCACCCAGTTTGCCAATGGCGAAGCGGATTTATTAGTAGGTACGCAAATGCTCACCAAAGGTTTAGATTTACCCCAAGTAACACTTGTGGGCGTTGTCGCCGCCGATGGATTGCTAAATTTATCAGATTATCGCGCCAGTGAACGGGCTTTTCAAACCTTGACTCAGGTAGCTGGACGTGCTGGTAGAGGTGATGATCCGGGTAGGGTGATTGTACAAACTTATACTACAGAGCATCAGGTAATTGCAGCAGTGCGATCGCACGATTATCACTCTTTCTCCCAAGCTGAGTTAGAACAACGCCAAGCCCTCAATTATCCCCCTTATGGGCGGTTAATTTTGTTGCGCTTAAGTAGTCTCGATCCCATTCAAGTGCAAAATACGGCGCAAATAATTGCCACAACCTTGAGTACTGAAGAAGAATTCGAGATATTAGGCCCAGCACCAGCGAGTATTTTACGAGTAGCTAATCGTTATCGCTGGCAGATATTGATTAAATTTGCCCCCGATGCATTGCCACAATTACCAGATTGGGAAGAAGTGCGATCGCTTTGTCCTGCTTCTGTTAGTTTGACCATTGATGTAGATCCATTAAATATTATGTAAACATGAATTGTATACAGAATCACACATAAAAAGTTGTCTTCTATTCCCCAGAATCAGCTGATTTTAATGTTTGTCTCAAAGGTGGTAGTTGAGTCGAGCTATGCATAATAAATCTTCAGATAGATAAAGGGAATCGCAAGATCATTTATTAATACAGTTAAGGCATATATATAAAAGAGTTTTTCAAATTTTGTTGCCAAAGTTACTTACATATTGGCAGCACAAACAAGAATGAACTCTGCCAGCAGCAGTGAAAAAGTTACAGTAATAATTTTGAAGATTTATTACTTTTTACATAATCAGACTGCGCTAAGTTGAGGAGTTAAGAAGTTCCCTTAAAAAAGTTCAGTATTTATCTAATTTCAAGTATTTATTAAATAATTTTTACTTAGTCTGGAGGATAGGTTATGGTTTCTAGACCAGCTTCATCTCAGGCAATCAAAATACAGTTTTGTCAAAAAAAAAGGCAAAAGTTCACTCGCGTAGCCTCTCGTTGGCGTAGCTTTTTATAAAGAAAAAAGGCATAACGAAGAATTATTATCAAGAGCGCTTATAGCTTATAGCGGTTCCCGACCTAGTGAGATATGTTTTCAAAGCTACTAACCTTATTAAACAAGGTTTGGATGTACCTCACTTGCTTAGGAAACGCTATATAAAAAGGCGTTGGGAAAACCCACTCTTTTTAAAGATGGGATGAGAGACGCACCGATGTCGTTGACGGTTAACGAACAGTCTTTCGTGTTATCCCACCCCTAAAAAGGGATGAGATAAGGTTAAAACTTTTGGCAACCGAAAGGCAGCAAGAGTTGGAGTCTCCTACCAAAAAATGCAGATTTGGTAGAACCATTGCTATGGAAGAGTTGCCTCGATCTATCTGACTTCTTTCCAAGTAGAGGAAGTGGCGTGGTGGCTTGAATCCTCCACAATATTTCTTTCATCCCTTCTGCCCTCTTGCTTGAAAGTGCTGCGTAAAAATACTAGCCCCCAATCCTCATCACACTTGGTGATGAAGTTTTTTCATTGGGACTGCCTTTTTCAATAACAGAATATTGTGCGCTCTAGCGTTGGTGAATGGAGTGATCGGACTAAGAGTAACCAAACAAGCGATCAAAAGAATAGTTTACCTGAATCTTACGGTCATCACGTTCGTTTCTAGCCATATCAATGGACTACTCCTGTATCAATTTAGACTATAACGGCAGGTATATATGATTTACAAGATTAAACCCGGAATGTTGGTATTAGCAATTGTTCCAGCAATGATTAATTTTCAATCAAATAACGCTGTAGAAGGTAAGACTGCTATTTCCGGCTTTGTACCAACAGCAACCCAAAAATTTACCGCAGTGACTCGAATTATTAATGTTACCGATGGCAAGCTCACAATTGATGCTAAAGGTGGTAAAGATAGCAAGCTCAACTATATTGCGATCGCAGTGGCTAACCGTCCCTCGGTCAGAATGAGCAATCCTACTAATAATCAGACAAAGGTATCGCCAGATATCTCGATTACAGCAGACGTAAATCTTCCTAACAGCGGTATTGCCCTTAATAGTCTTTCAGCCTCAACCATCAAGCTGATCGATAGCACTACTAACAGACAAGTTGCTGCAAATTACAATACTTCGGGTGGTGGAGATGTAATTGTAGTGTCTCCGATAAATCATCTCAAGAATAATACCAAATATCTTTTAAAAATCACCGACGGGGTAAAAGATAGCAATGGAACTGCATTCTTACCCTATAGCATCAGTTTCACAACAGGCATTCTTAGAAATGAAGCAAGCCATATTAGTTTCGAGCAAATCTCACTACCGAATGTACCTGCCAAACCTTACACCACAGTATCGATTGGGCCTGACAATAAACTTTATGCTGCCACCTTGCAAGGTGAGATTTTGCGCTTCCCGATCAATGCTAATGGCACTTTAGGTAAGCCACAAACGATTTCCTCATTGCAGACTGCAAATGGTGGTAATCGAACTATCATTGGTATGCACTTTGACCCCTCATCAACAAATGCTAGCAACCTAATTCTATGGGTAACAAACAATTACTACTGGCATGGAACTGTTGATGCGCCGGATTGGACTGGGAAAATTACTCGGTTGAGTGGTTCCAATCTAGAGACAGTAAAAGACTATGTGGTTGATTTACCACGATCAAGCCGAGATCATCTAACAAACAGCATTGAGTTTAAACCCAATGAGCCAAAAGTGCTGTATGTGTTGCAGGGTAGTAATAGTAGTACAGGCGCAGCAAACAGTGCCTGGAGTAATCGTCCTGAGCGATTGTTAAGTGCTGCTGTCTTACGAGTTGACCTGTCTAAGATCACCTCACTTCCTTTAAGCGTTAAGACGGAGGATGGAGGTATTTATAACCCCTTTAAGCCAGGAGCACCTGTAACTATCTTTGCCAGTGGTGTACGTAATGCCTATGATCTAGTTTGGCACACCAATGGTCAATTATATGTGCCAACGAATGGTTCAGCAGCTGGTGGCAATACACCAAATACACCTATCCCCCTACCTCTTTCTTGCCAAAACCGGATTGATAAAGCTAGTAATGGGGCTTATACCAGCCCATCCGTACCTGGCCTCAGCAATATAGGTACGCAGCGAGATTATCTGTTTCGCATTGTTAAAAATGGTTATTATGGTCATCCCAATCCTAAACGTTGTGAGTGGGTGTTGAGTGGGGGAAATCCTACAGCTAATACAGACCCCGGTCAGGTAAATGAATATCCTATTGGTACTCTACCTGACCGGAATTGGAAGGGTATTGCCTACGATTTCGGAGAGCATTTCTCACCGGATGGTATTATTGAATACCATAGCAATATTTTAGGTGGCAAGCTAAAAGGTAAACTCCTAGTGATACGTTACAGTTCTGGTAAAGACATCATTGTGTTAACACCGGGTGGCGCAAACTTGGATATTATAAATTCCCAAACTGGTATTACTGGCTTCACTGGTTTTAACCCAAGTCCATTAGATTTAATTGAAAATCCCACGAATGGACATATCTACGTAGCCCAGCTCAATGAAGGGACTGGTATGGGCAAAATTACACTTCTGCGTCCACTCAATTAATACAGTAGTTTTCCTTTGCATGAAATGGGTTTGCGGGTAGAGGGCAGGGGGCAGAGGCAGGAGATAAAAACTCTTTTGTTTTGTTTAATAGATTGAGGAAGTTTCTGTGGATAATTTAATTTACTCTAGCAAACCAGAGAATATATTTGGTGTCTGGTAAGAAGACTCCATTGCTTTTAGTTTGTTTGTAGCATCAGAATTGTTAATTAATCAACAATTCTGATGCTGCAATGTATATCTGCAAATGTTAACTTGAGCATTAACCCGAATATTACGATTGTCCAGATACAAAAACGGGGACTGGAAACTGGGGACTGGGAACTGGGTAAATTGCCTACAAGTGACGTAGTCTCTACCATAACCCCCCAAACCATGATTTATTCTGAGAAATTCTGTTAAATATTTATATTCTTTGAAAGTAGCAAACTTCGAGAATGTATTGTATAAACAAATAATACTAACTAGCGAGATAGATGAATTAAGAGTAAATAATTAAATATTCTTAACAATAACTTTAATAAGTATCTGGATAGTAATAACTAAAAATAGTAAATCCAGATAAAAAAATGGCGGTGATATTGAGATATCACCCAATTGCTTGAAATGAATAAGCAGGGGAGCAGGGAGCAGGGGAGAAAAACCGCCCACAAAGGGTGTTGCTCTCAACCCTGGTGAGAAAAGGAGCAGCGTGCTTTCGCCCACAAGGAGCGAGGTTTCTACCTTTTTCCCTATCCCCTGCCTCTTATCAAATCAAATACCCCAACAGTTAATCTGTTATTTCTAAGAATTGGCTTGCTAGCACTTAAATTTAATTGAGCGCGAAATATATGGGACAAGGTTTTTTGCAAATTGGCTTAACGCTGTGTATTGTCATAGCAATCACTCCATTACTGGGTAAATACATAGCCCGTGTCTTCTTGGGAGAAAAAACACTACTTGATTTTTTAATGAACCCGATAGAGCGAAGTATGTTCGTACTAGCGGGTGTCCGTAGAAAAGATGATATGACGGGTTCACAGTATATCCGGGCTGTACTATACAGCAACCTGCTCATGGGTATTTCAGTGTATTTACTGATATATTTTCAGAGACTCTTGCCTTGGAATCCTAACGGCTTTGGTGCGCCCAACTGGGATGTATTACTGCATACAACCATTTCATTTGTAACGAATACTGACCAGCAACATTATGCTGGTGAGACAACCTTAAGTTATTTTAGCCAGGTAGCTGCTTTAGGCTTTTTGATGTTCACCTCCGCCGCCACTGGCTTATCTGTGGGAATTGCCTTTATTCGCGGGTTGACGGGTAGAAAGTTGGGAAACTTTTACGTCGATCTCGTCCGTGGAATTACGCGAATATTGCTACCGATTTCGATTATTGGAGCGATCGCATTGCTTCTAACAGGTGTACCACAAACATTATATAGCACTCTGGATGTGAGAACCTTAGAAGGCGGGACGCAATATCTTGCCAGAGGTCCAGTGGCATCCTTTGAAATGATCAAACTTTTGGGACAAAATGGCGGTGGTTTTTTTAGCGTTAACTCAGCTCATCCCTTTGAAAATCCCAATGGCGCTTCTAACTTGATAGAAATGATCGCCATGATTTCTATACCAGCAGCCTTGATTTACACTTACGGTATATTTGCCAACAATATCAAACAAGCTTGGCTACTTTTTTGGATGGTGTTTGTGATTTTCGTAATTCTGGTGGGAGTGACAGCCGTGGGAGAACTGCAAGGTAATCCCCTTGTTAATAACGCTTTTGGATTAGAACAGCCTAATTTAGAGGGTAAAGAAGTTCGATTTGGCTGGTTACAAACGGCATTTTGGGCAGTTATGACTACCGCTACTATGTCTGGTGCTGTGAATGGGATGCACGATTCTTTGATGCCGCAAGGAATATTTTCGACACTCTTTAACTTGTTTATCCAGGTTATCTGGGGCGGCCAAGGAACTGGAACAGCTTACCTGTTCATTTACTTGATTCTCACAGTGTTCCTAACTGGACTAATGGCAGGACGTACCCCAGAGTTTTTAGGACGCAAAATTGAAAAGCGCGAAATTGTCCTCGCCAGCGTGGTGCTGTTGATACACCCAATTTTAATTTTGATTCCCAGTGCGATCGCCTTGGCTTATCCCATCTCTCTATCTGGAATTAGCAACACTGGCTATCACGGTATTTCTCAAGTAGTTTATGAATACGCCTCAGCAGCAGCAAATAATGGCTCCGGCTTAGAAGGGTTGAGGGATAACACCTTGTGGTGGAACTTAAGTACTTTAGTTAGCTTAATCGGAGGACGCTACATTCCGATAATTGCCCTCCTGCTGTTAGCTGACGGTATGTCTCGCAAACAACAAGTACAAGAAACCCCTGGTACCCTGAGAACTGATTCTCTAGTATTTACTAGTATTACTGCTGGAGTAACACTGGTTTTGGGAGTATTAACTTTCTTTCCCGTTCTAGCTTTAGGCCCCATCGCTGAGGGTTTGAAACTAGCATCTGGCAGTTAGAAAATTTATGAGTTATATGTCTGGAATTAAGAGAATACCATAAAAATAAATAAATTATCTGGTTTCGTAGTGGAACCATTGCGTTGCGGTGAATCCAGTGCCGTAGTTGCTCGGTGTTAGCGTAGGGGTAGCACCGTAGGAACCTTACCCAAACGAAGGTTTCCGACGCTCGTAAGCGTTAGCGAGTCTTGTCTGCGACAACGCGAACGAGCGCCTGACTCGCTATACGTTGTAGCAACTGACGTTGTGTTAGCGATCGCGTAACGCATTTTACAAGGTTGGATCTATTTTTTATTGGAAACTCCTAACTCTTAACTCCTAACTCCTAACTCTTAACTCTTAACTTTTAATTCTTAACTCCTAACTTTATTCATGAATCAAGTGGCAACTAACTTTAAAGCTAGACGGCCAAATCCTCGTTCTGGCGATCGCCGCCAAGCACGCAAAAAGGCCAGGACAAGTAATAAGTGGCTGTACTTAAGGGCAATCAGAGATGCTTTTGTCAAGCTTAACCCTAAGTATGCAATCAAAAACCCAGTGATGTTTGTGGTTTGGGTGGGGACAATCATCATCATATTATTAACGATTGATCCCAACCTATTTGGCCCAGCCATGCAAAAGAACCCACAACTTTTTAACGGCTTGTTGTCGGGAATTTTATTCTTTACAGTTTGGTTTGCCAATTTTGCCGAAGCAGTCGCAGAAGGGCGGGGTAAAGCCAAAGCTAATGCCTTGCGATTAACGAAATCAGAGGCGATCGCGAAAAAACTTGCTCTCGACGGGACAATTAGTGAAGTTTCATCCACCAGCCTTAAACAGGGCGATAACATCTACGTTGTTGCTGGCGATATCATTCCCGCCGATGGCGAGGTAATCATGGGTGTTGCCTCAGTCGATGAATCGGCAATTACTAGGGAATCCGCACCAGTATTAAAAGAACCAGGCTCCGACGTTTCCAGTTCCGTCACTGGTGGGACGCGGATTATCTCAGATGAGCTAATTATCCGCATCACTACTGATCCAGGTAAAGGTTTCATTGACCGAATGATTGCCTTACTAGAAGGGGCACGCAGTAAAACACCCAATGAAATTGCTCTGACAGTATTGCTGGCAGTTCTCAGCTTAGTGTTTTTGTTAGTTGTGGTTACTTTGCCTGCACTTGCTTACTATGTCAACAGTCCAGTTAGCGTGCCAATTTTAATTGCCTTATTAGTAGCATTAATCCCTACGACCATTGGCGGCTTATTGAGTAACATCGGCATTGCTGGTATGGATCGAGTTGCCCAACTAAATGTCATTGCCACTTCAGGGCGAGCAGTCGAAGCTTGTGGTGATGTCAACACTTTATTTCTCGATAAGACAGGTACAATTACCATCGGCAACCGTTTAGCGGAAGAGTTTATTCCCATCAACGGTCATTCAATATTGGAAATTGCTAATGTTGCCTGGGCTGCTAGTGTCTTTGACAATACACCAGAAGGTAAATCTATTCTGCGACTAGCAGAAAGGTTAGTAACACGGTTTGATTTCGACTATAGTCAGGCAGAAGCAGTTGATTTTTCCGCGAAAACACGGATAAGTGGCACTAACTTGCCTGGTGGGTATGAGGCTAGGAAGGGAGCAGTAGAAGCTATTAAAGAATTTGTCCGTTTCCGCAACGGAAGCGATACACCAGAATTGGATGCTGCCTACGAACGAGTTTCTCGCCTGGGAGGTACACCTCTGGCAGTCAGCCTAGATAACGAAATCTATGGGATTGTTTATCTCAAAGATATAGTTAAACCTGGTATCCGCGATCGCTTTGAGCAACTGCGACGGATGGGGGTACGTACCATCATGTTAACTGGAGACAACCGGATTACAGCTTCTGTCATTGCCAGAGAAGCAGCGGTTGATGACTTCATCGCCGAAGCCACACCAGAAGACAAAATCAGTGTCATTAAAAAAGAACAAGCAGCAGGTAAACTGGTTGCGATGACAGGAGATGGGACTAACGATGCCCCGGCATTAGCCCAAGCTAACGTTGGCGTTGCTATGAATACAGGAACGCAAGCTGCAAAAGAAGCTGCCAACATGGTCGATTTAGACTCCGATCCCACAAAGCTGATCGATATCATTAGTATTGGCAAACAATTGTTGATTACTCGCGCAGCATTGACAACGTTTTCCATCGCTAATGATATTGCTAAATACTTCGCGATTATCCCGGTGGTCTTTGTCGCCGCTAATTTGCAAAGCTTGAATATTATGAATTTGACTAGTCCTAATTCTGCTGTCCTATCAGCGCTGATTTATAATGCTTTGATTATTCCCGCTTTGATTCCCTTGGCATTGAAGGGGGTGCGGTTTAGATCACTGACGGCTAATCAGCTACTTCAACGGAATATCTTAATTTATGGCTTAGGTGGGGTTATTGCGCCGTTTATCGCTATTAAGTTGATAGATATAGTGATTACAATTGTGGGGTTGTCTTAAGGGCAACAAAAGTACAGACGCTACGAAACAAGCGCATCCTAACCAAAGTAAAATAATAAACATTTTTACTTTTACCTGTTGAGAGAGGGAAAAAGAAAAATATGAATAAACAGGTCGATGTTTGGGAAAAGTTTCTGCCGATAGATGTAAAAGAGGCGATGTATTTTGTTTGGTCGCAATGGCGTAAACAAATATCTACCACTCGCCATTTTGATCTTGCTGTGCTTGAATGTGGTAATTGCCCCAGTTTTTTATGCTGTTGCTGACAGCATCTTTGAATGTCCTTATACTTGGGTAAAAGAATTAAAATTAAAAATTAAATTTTAATAGTAGCTGGAAAACTTTTATGGCAATTATTCGAGAAACTATCAGAGCAGTTTTTATAACTCTAATGCTCTGGTTGTTGACTGCAATTATCTATCCTCTGATAATTCTTGTAGTGGGTCAAGTTTTTTTGCCCTACCAAGCGAATGGTAGCATCATGGCGAATCTAAAAGGCGAACCAATTGGTTCGGCTTTGATTGGTCAAGTGTTCACATCTGAGCGATATTTCCATCCTCGTCCCAGTACTGTTAGATATAGCCAAGGCAAGAGAGCCAGGCCAACTGGTATATCTGGAGCCAGTAATCTCGCTGCAAGCAATCCAGAGTTGCTTAACCGGATTCTAGAAAAGGGAAATCAATTGCGAGACGAAAATCTTCAACCGATCGCTGATATAATTTATACTTCTGGTTCTGGTTTAGACCCGCATATTTCCTTGAGAGCAGCACGGCAGCAATTGACGCGGGTTGCTGCTGCGCGGGGAGTAAAAGAAGATGAGATCCTACGTTTAATTAATAAATATACTGATGGCAGATTTTTATGGATTTTTGGCGAACCAGGAGTCAATGTTCTCAGATTGAATTATGATCTTGACTTGCAGGATATTAATCGTCAGGAAAATCCATAAATATGAATTAAGGTTAAAAACCATATCTTTCGTAAGGGCACAGCAATGCTGTGCCCCTACAGTATGATCTATTTATGATTGCAAGATAATTAAGAAAAGCCTGAAAAGTTCCTATTTTAGGTAACGCATATCACGATGCATTTGTACAGTGCGTAAGTCCTAAATTTATTTTTTGAAGTTACCTTAAAACTTATACTTTGTTTGTTGCCGATCCAGAACGCTTCCTCACTAAGGAGGAAAGCTGACACATCCACACTTGTGGAAAACTGTGTAAGAGTAATATAGCCAATACGATCGCTAAAGTTGCCAAGAAATATCTAATTAGATAAGTTTCTCATGTCACTAAAAAACAACTTTTTTATTTAAATCTCTATATACCGCTTTTGTAAAATGGAGAGAGTTTGGATTTTTGTACTCAGCTAACAGAAAGATTTTAGCAAAGTTCTTATTTTGAATTTATGCATCAGAGAATACAATATCGAGTCCTTTGATAGCGAAACTTACAAAGAATTTAGAGGATATTTGAAAAGTCTAATTTATTACTAGCCTTGGCGACTATAAGTCGCGGCTACACAGACAAAACCCACCTTCGTAGGTTAAAAACCTTGATTTTTCATTAGTCCACGGAGGTGGACTTCTCTGCGAGACGCTACGCGAACGTTTGTGTAGTAGCGAATTCTATTCGCCCCACTCTTTTCAAACAACCTCTTATTTTGGCTTTATATGCGTGGGGTTTAGGATTACATCTAAGAATGGCTTGAATTGTTTAACCAAGCTCATGAGAACTTATTTTAAGCGAATATGAAAATATACAACTTGTATATACAGCTAAAGATAGAGGTTGCTTTTAATATATTGTCATTAAACTTAATATAAATCTAAGACCTATGGATTACTAGTATCAAGAAAGTCCAAATATTATGTTTACTAATTGTTTAAAAAATAATAATCAATTAAACGCAAATAAAAGTACTAACATATCAAATGTTGAAATAGCACTTTTTATAGATCAAATCAAAAGTAATATCTGGGCGTTTGGTATTCCATCTTGGCTTTTCGGAATAACCGATAGAAGTATAGCTGCATTTGCTGATGGTTATTTATCTCCCATAGAGATATTTCAGCTATTGACTGCCTCTTTCTTTTTTCTAAGTTGGTTATATCTCAAGCCTGAGGAAAGCTTCAATAGCAATGATTTAGGCCCTGGCCAATATCAAGAATATCTCGCTCGTACTCAAGCTAACAAGCTTCAAGTAAAAAAGCTCCACATGATTAGCCAGGAGTATATTTTACCGTTTCCTTATATTTGCCAAATTTATCATCTATTGAGCTTAAAACATTTAGAAACAGTTCATAGCTTTAGCCTTAATAACCTGAAAATTTTTGAAATTAGCCACTTTCAGCCTACAAGCACTGGTGGAATAATTAAATTCCAAACAATATTAGATTCTCCAGCTAATCCTCTGAGAATTTGGCGGCAACCCATTGTAGAGGTAGATTTAATATTACATAGTCCCTACACTGTTGAACTGAGTATCCCAGTTTACAATAACAAAAGGATAATTGTTATATTTCATGCTTTCCCGTTAAATGACTCAGAACATCAGTTCTTTATAGATATTTATAGCAATTTAGAGTGGCCAAAGCCATTATTGCAAATAATATTGCATTTTGCTGCTTGTTTGACACTATTTGAAGATTTGCCGTATCTAAGAACTTTAACTGATAAAAATGTAGGGCGTTTATTCAACTTGAGCAGAGCTTCAAATCACGAGACTGCGTTGCTGTTTAAAAGATTCGTTGAGCTATATGGTTCGGGTGGAGAACCAACTAAATTACTTGAGGGAAGGGAAGAGAGTTAGGGGTTAGGAGTGTGGAGTTATGAATTACTAACTCCTCACTTTGTTTGGTTATGCGCGTGCTAGTAAGGGAGCAGCAGCTAGTAAGGATTTGGTATAAGGGTGCTGAGGATTAGCAAAAATAGTTTTTGTAAGACCGAGTTCGACAATTTTACCGCCATTCATTACGGCAATACGATCGCACAAAAATCGAGCTAACCAAAGATCATGAGTGATGAACAGATAAGTTAACTCAAATTCTTCCTTTAATTGCAACATCAAATCTAGCACTTGCGACTGCACGCTAGCATCTAACATACTCACGGGTTCATCGCAGATCAAAAGTTTAGGGTGAGTAATCAAAGCACGAGCGATCGCAACTCTTTGCTGTTGTCCACCAGACAAATCTGATGGATAACGCTCATAATACACTTTTGGCGGTGTTAACCCAACTTTCTCTAGCATCCACAAAACCTGTTCTTTTGCCTTAATGGGATCGGCTAGATTGTGGATAAATAAAGGATCAGCGATACTTTGTCCCACTGTCATCGCCGGATTAAGACAAGCATGGGGATCTTGAAAAACCATTTGGATTTGTCGCCGTGAGGAGCGAATTTCCTGACGCGACAGTTTAGTTAAATCCTGTCCTAAAAACTCAACTTTGCCACTAGTGGGACGAATTAGTTGCAAGATTGTTCGTGATAGCGTACTTTTACCACAACCTGATTCCCCAACTAAGCCGAGAATTTCGCCGGGATAAATATCCAGGTTGATACCATCTACTGCTTTAATTGTCTGGGCTTGTGTCTTAAACAGTCGTTCGATAAAGTTAGGTTCTATGGTGTAGTGTTGCTTGAGTTCACTGACACTCAAAATTGGAGACTGTTTATTAATAATCGGTAATTGCTTTTCTGAGTCATTGGCAATTATCAATTCTCCGTCATCATTTACTGCTTGAATGTGTAAAGCTGCTTTTAAGAGCGATCGCGTGTATTCATGTTGAGGGTGTCTAAATACGGTTTCTGTAGAACCCATTTCGACCATTTTGCCGTTGTACATCACGCCAATGCGATCGCAATACTCAGCCACCATTGCTAAATCGTGAGAAATCAGCAATAATCCCATATTTTCTTCACCACACAGACGAGTTAATTCTTTTAATATCTGTGCGGAGACGGTGACATCTAAACTGGTGGTGGGTTCATCGGCAACAATTAACTTAGGGTTGAGGAGTAAAGCTAAAGCGATCGCTACCCGTTGGCGCATTCCACCGCTAAACTCGTGGGGATACTGATTCCAGCGACTAGCTGGAATATTCACCTTTGCCAAAGTAGCAAGTGCTTTTTTTTTGGCTTCCTGGGTTGATAATTCTGGTGAGTGCGCCTGAAGGGTTTCGATACAATGCTTACCAATCGTCATTAGTGGATCGAGGCGTGTCATGGGATCTTGAAAAATTAAGGCGATCGTTTCTCCCCGAAATTTCCGCAATTGGTTAGGCATCAAGTCAAATACCGACTGTCCTTGAAATGTTACCCTTCCTTCAATTCGACTAGAGGCTGGTAGTAAACGCATTACTGCCCGTCCTATAGTTGACTTACCACAACCTGACTCTCCCACCAATCCCATTCTCTCACCTGGTTGCAAGGTGAAAGATACATCATCAACCGCCCAGCTTGCTTCTTCTCCACTCCGCCCAGGATAGGCAACTCGCAGATTTTCGATACAGAATAAGGCTTCACTCATAATTAGTTATCAGCCCTGAGCTACCAGCTTTTATAATTTCAAATTTAAGATAGTTTATCAGAATAGTATTAGATTTCGTTTTATTGTTTTAGTGTAGGCGTAGTCCGCCGTTGGCATCGCCTCTACAAGAGAAACGTTGAGGTTAGATTAACGTAATGTATTTATCGGCAATCAACCTAAACAGGCGATGAAATTCGCTAATCTTCCATCCTACTAATTTATGTATACTGCTTGTCTCAAGTTTTATCCATTTATGGAGGAGACAAGCAAGTATTATTACTATAGAGCTAATTAATGTTCATGATCTTGATGATGATCAATGATGCCTTGCTCAGTTTCTAGTAGCCGTGAAATAAGCACGTCTGCTTTTCTACTAATAACAGACCTAACTTTATCAATAGCAACTACTTCACTGATTTTTACAACCATTTCCCAAAGAGTATCCTCTTCTGTATCTTTGTTGTAAGTTCTATGTTTAAACCACAATAAATCATCCCAAACTCCAATAACTGTGGCAAAATACCACTTATCTCGTACTAATATCCAGATTTCTTGTTCTAAGTAAGTCTGTAACAGAGGTTTCACAATGGCTCAGATAATAGGAAATATTGTGCTACATATTAAGTAAGTATTAACAGGTAAGGCAACAGTTAAAATACTGAGATATTTTAGTGTAAATTATGTTAAACATTTTCAAACTTAGTAAGCACAAAGTCTATGCTAAGTATGGTTAAGCCGATAGCTAAGTTGATAATTTTGCTAATTTGGTTAATGCTACTTGTATAAAATGCAATTTTATAATTTAGTATTGGCTGCTACAGACGGAAGTATCCAATACAGCAGTATCACTGAGTTGCATTGATCCTATCCCTAAGTTGTAAGTTGGCACATTTCCAAGGGTGCTGTGCTATCTATAGCGCACCTGCCCAACCCAGCAGCGCTATTTGCTCCTTAGCACCTGGAATGAATTCAGCCAGTTACAGCTATTTACAACGTACTTTAGCTGATTAATTCATCCATTTGTGGGAGGCAATTAGCAAGCTAATAAGTATACTTTGCTTATAATCAGATCAACAGAAAATCGTTTGAAATACTATTCACGAATAGATGTATTAATCATGTTAAACCTGATATTCACCGGATGCATAAAAATAAAACCCTTAGTGGTTTCAACAGCTTTTTTCCTGGGTATACAAACTTCTGTCAATGCTGAACCACCCCTTCGTAGTTTGACTACAATACAAACTCAAAATTTATCGCGTGACTTAGTTCCATATAACTCTCAAATTTTTTTCAGGCAAGGAAAAAAGTTGATTGAGAGAGAAATTCAAATTCTTAGGCTAAGGCAATTGCGCCCAATTGAACCTGTTCTTAAGATTGATTTAGTCCAGCAGCTAAAAAGACCACATACCCAGCAAAAGCCTAATATCTTAACTAAGTAAGAATCATCATGCTTTTATGAAACCTTAGAACCTCCAGGCATCGCAATCAGTAGCCATGCTTTTTGTTAACAGATTTTTTGTTTTTTAATAAACTTTGCAATATAAATTTACAATCTTAATCATCTAGCAAACTCATCAACGCTTGAACTTCAACGTCTTGCGGCTCTGATAATTGACACTGTAACGTTAATAATTCGTTTTGTAATGCTTCTGCTACATGGAGCATATTAGATTCTTGTGCAATTTTTAGCTGATTTTCTTTAATCTTGATTTGTTTAAGCAAGTTATTTTTAATGTGACTTGAATTGTAATGTTGAGCAATCATAGCTTTACCTTTTTAGCATTTTATAGAATACAATTAGATATGACACTTATGTATTATTCCACATTTTTACCATTCTTTAAATATTTTGTGATTTAATCTTTATTAATCGTGGTGTTTACGAGTATGGCAGGCTGAACACACCATAAACAATTCTTTAGTGAATAGTATGAACTTAAAGTCTATAAAAAAAGACATTTTCGCCTTTATAAAAATTATATCTATAGTGCTTATAACAAGTGCAATTGGATTGGAATTGTGGAATATTTATGCCGTAATAACTAATAGTAATCTACCAAGCAACCTCAATCCAATTTTTTGGATTGAGCGTTTTGCCATGACTAGCCATTTTATCGAGAGCATTATAGCAGCTTTTTATGCACCGTCAAGGCAAAAGATACCAATAAAATATGCTACTTATACTTTTTTCGTAGGCACAATTGGGTTGTTAGAACTGTTTGCTCAAGAGAATGACTCTTGATGACTCTACGCCTTGAAGAAAAGGCAAGGGAGCAGGGAGCAAGGGGGATAGTTTAAGTTCCCTCTGCCTCTTCGTTAAATTTACGTTCCTAAGCAAAAGTCAGTTGCGGAGATTTACCAATGTAGACGGCTGGTGAATCTGACAGGCAGAAGGGAGTATAGTTTGTATAGTTAGCTTTTTACTGAAATTTTAGTTTGACACTAAGGGATTGAAAAATGTCTACAGATACTGACATAGTTGCTTACGTTGAAGAAAGCGAATTTGATGTTGTTTTAAATGGAAGTGAAGAGAAAGTAGTTGTTGTTGATTTTACTGCTACTTGGTGTGGCCCCTGTCGCCTAGTTAGTCCGTTAATGGAGCAACTTGCCGAGGAATACAAAGGTCGCGCCAAAGTTGTTAAGGTAGATGTTGACAACAACAAGCCAATTTTCAAAAAATTTGGTCTTCGCAGTATTCCAGCAGTTTTAATTTTTAAAGATGGTAATTTAGCAGAAACTATCGTAGGAGTTTCGCCTTACGAGCAGTTTAGCGAAGCTGTTAATAAGCTTCTTTAGTTAATTCGTAATTAAAAAGGGTTTGTACCCAATGCCTAATAACGGCAGTGACGTTTCATGTGGTGTTTAAATTTCCTGAACTTCTCACCACTTGAAGCATAATTATGAATTATGCATTTTTAAACCTTTTGTTTTCGCTTATAATGTACTTGGAGTAAGCCAGTAGAATATTGTTTGGAGTTAATTAGTTCCAATTTCTCTTCAGGGCTAGGTGGTGGGAAAAGCTGTATACCTCTGCCTAAAATAATCGGAATTGTTGAAATAATATATTCGTCAATCAAGCTGTGTTGAAGAAACGAATTGATTAATGCTCCGCCACCAACTAACCAGATGTTTTTATAACCTTGAGCCTCTATATTTGCTAAGGCTGGCTCCACTGGCTCAGAAACAAACACAACGTCTTCACGGTCAGATTGGAGATGGCGCTGGGTGAAAACGAAGGATTTTTTCTCCGGATAAGGCCATTCATCAAAACCAAGCCCTACTTCATAAGTATTGCTACCTAACACGATCGCATCAATCGATTCGTAGAAAGCAGTGTAACCGTAGTCTTCACCTTCTGTATCAAGGAATGAGAGCCAATCAATTCCGCCATCACTACGAGCAATGTAGCCATCCAAGCTAGCTGCAATGTAGAGTGTAACTTTCGTCATTGTGCTTCTGAATATAGTGGTTTTCAACCAATTACTTACGTTTTTTGATTGTGCGATTTAAACCGACCTGCAACAAATTCTCGCTTAGATAAATGTTTTGTAGCACGTTTGGTGACTCGCTCTCGCCACATCTGGAAACTAGATTCTTTCATTTCGCGCCTCATTAGAGCAATTACCTGTTTTTCCAGGAGTCCAAACTGAGCCTCAATGGTATCAAAAGATGTTCTATCTTCCCATGCCATTTCAATGATGCGATCGATGGTTTGTGAATCGAGATCAGGTAGTTTCATTCCTTTTCTGGCAATTGATAAATTAGAGCTATATATATTTTACTTTTAGTTTTAAATAACCGTTGTGTCTGCTGCACCCAGTTGCAGAGCATAGAGGTTGGCATAGACACCTTGCTGATTGATGAGTTCGGCGTGAGTGCCCTGCTCTACAATTTGTCCTTGCTGAATTACTAATACCTGATCTGCCTGGGTAACTGTACTCAGGCGGTGGGCAATTACGAAACTAGTACGACCTTGCAGCAAACGAGCGATCGCAGTTTGTACTAGCGCTTCTGTACGCGTGTCAATGCTACTGGTGGCTTCATCAAGAATCAGAATTCGGGGATTAATCAACACCGCACGGGCAATACTGATTAGCTGTCGCTGTCCCTGACTCAAAGGCGCTCCCCGTTCACCCAATTGAGTTGTATAGCCTTGTGGTAGTGAGGTAATGAAATCATGCACATTTGCCAGTTGTGCAGCTTCTTCGATATCAGCTTGGGTAGCATGGGCAGAGCCAAAGGCTATGTTTTCGGCGACAGTGCCACTGAATAAAATATTGTCTTGCAGGACAATGCCAATTTGTCGCCGCAGACTTGCTTGAGTAACGCTACGCACATCGATATCATCAATTTTCACTGCACCGCCAGATACATCATAAAAGCGCAAAATCAAGTTAATAATTGTACTTTTTCCTGAACCGGTCGGCCCTACTAACGCAACCATCTGTCCTGGATAGGCGTGCAAATTCACTCCTTTGAGAACTAATTGATCTGGGTTGTAGCTAAACTTGACATTCTCAAATGTCACTTCCCCCTGAATGGGCGGCATTTCTGTCGCATCGGGTGCGTCTTTGAGTTGGGACGGTTCATCGAGCAATAGAAAGATTCGCTCTAATCCGGCGAAGGCAGATTGAGCTTGGGTGTAAAACTGGCTGAGAATTTGGATCGGGCGGAAGAACTGCTGGACGTAAAGTAAAAATGATGTCACCACACCGACTGTTGCACCCCCTGTTACCGCAAGATAGCCACCATAAGCCAGCACACCTGCGGTTGCTAATGTGTTGAGAAAATCGATGGAGGGCAAAAAGGCCGAAGTAATTGCTACAGCCTCGACGTTAGCATCACGATTGGCAGCGTTAAGAACGTCAAATTCTTCGATATTCATCTGTACACGATTAAATGCCTGTGCTTCTCGAACGCTGCCAATATCTTCTTCTAACTTGGCAGAAAGTTCCCCAATCGTCTGCCGAGTAACGCGAAACCTAGCTCTTGCCCAACGTGCAAACAAGCTTGTGGTAAAAATCATCAGTGGCACAACCAGGTTACTCAACAAGCCGAGTTGCAGGTTGATTGAGAGCATTGCAATGATTATACCGACCAAACTAAAAGTGTTGCCTAGCATTTGAGCGATCGTTAGTCCAAATGCCTGATTTACGGTATTAACATCATTTAGCAGGCGGCTCATTAAATCGCCCGCTTCACTGCGATCAAAGAAGCTGAGGGGCAGACTTTGGATTTTTATAAAAATATCTTGTCTCAGTTGAGCCAGCAATCGCTGCATAATCCAGCCGACTCGAATAATTTGACCCCGGATTGCTAATACGCCAAATCCGTAGTTCAGCGCTAGTAGTCCTAATAACAGTAGGAGTCCCTGCAAATTCCCTTGTGCAATTAGGTGATCAATCGACCAACCGATAAAAAACGGCCCAATTGTCTGGGTTACGGCACCAATAAATACTAATGTCAGGGCGATAGGAATTTCTTTTCGATAAAGTAGTAGGTATTGTAAAAAACGTTGTAGGGTGGAGAGTTGCTGACTCGCTTGATCTTCAGATGCAACAACGGGAACTGTGCCTCTCATAGCAATTTTGGATTTTAAATTAAGAGTCTTTGTCTTGATTACAAGGCTGTATAAAAATCTCAAGCAATACTATTTATTTAGTTTGGTTTCATTTTTCTCTTTCGCCTTTACTTGAGATTCCAAAATCACACCGTAGAGTGGGCTGGTTTGCATCAATTCCTCGTGTGTGCCTTGTGCCACCAATCGTCCTTTATCCATTAGAAAAATGCGATCGGCATTTTTAACGGTGCTAATGCGTTGAGCAACTACAAAAGTTGTACAAGCTTTTTGGCGCATTAAGCCATCTAGTTCGGCTTGAATCTGGGCAGCAGTTTTGGCATCCACAGCTGAGGTGCTATCGTCCAAAATCAGAATGCTGTAATCGGTGAGTAAGGTACGTGCGATCGCAATTCTTTGTTTTTGTCCACCAGATAAGCCCACGCCCCGTTCACCTACAATCGTCTCGTAGCCATCAGGTAAACTACTGATAAAATCGTGCATTTGGGCAGTTTTGGCAACCTCAATTACCTCCTCTAGCCTTGCATCGGGTTTGGCGTAGGCAATATTTTCGCGGATTGTGCCAGAGAAGAGGGTGGTTTCCTGAAATACAATACCGATATGCGCTCTGAGGCTTTTGAGGGTGAAATCTTTTACATCTCGTCCGTCAATGCGAACTGCTCCCTTTGTGACATCGTAAAAGCGGGGAAGCAAGTTCATAATTGTGCTTTTCCCGGAACCAGTCATCCCTAAAACGGCGATAAGCTCTTTGGGCTTTGTTTCAAAGGAAACTCCTTTGAGAGTTTCAGTGCTGGCTCCTGGATAGCGAAAGCAAACATTTTCAAAGGTGATTCTACCGCCGCAGGTTTCAAATGGGACAGCACCAGGGCGATCGCGAATTTCTACTTCCGCATCTACAACTTCGTAGACACGTTCGGCGGAAGCAGCTGATTGAGCGATCGCAGGTGCAGCAAATCCAATCAACAAAATTGGTTGGAGAATTAAAGCTAAGTAGGAGTTAAACGCCACCAGTTCGCCAATGGAGAATCTACCCCCAATTACTTGCGCTCCCCCATAGGCGAAAACTGCCAATGTTACCAAATTACTAAGCAAAAAGATAAACGGGAAGGTATTGTGGATGGCGCTAATGGTCTTCATGTTTGCCCTGACTAGGGAATCATTCATGGTCGTGTAACGCGACCTTTCGGTGGATTCCCGCACAAACGCTTTCACTACCCGTATTCCTAGCAAGTTCTCTTGCAATACAGCATTGAGGTCGCTTAGTTGCTCTTGTACTTGCCGGAAGAGTTTGTTATTCCGAGCGACAAATTGTCCCATCAACCATGCATTAAGGGGGACTACCGTTAGCGTAATCAGCGCTAGTTCCCAGTTCATTAGCAGCAAAACCACCGAAATACTTACCAATGTTACAACTGAAGCAATGACCTGAATCAGGCTAGTGCCAACAAAGGTACGGATCTGCTCAATGTCGCTGGTGACACGGGTTAACAGTTGCGAAGTCTGCGACTGGTCATGATAACTGAAACTGAGATTTTGAATTTTGCTGAAAATCTTGTTTCGCAGGTCATAGGCTACACCCTGAGACGCTGCTTCTGCCAAATAGCTTTGTCCAAAGTTAAATACACCACGAGCGATCGCGGCAAGTACCAGCCAAGCCGCGCTATATAGCACAATTTGGAGGTTTTTTTGCGTGATACCCTGATCAATTCCCCACCGAAATAGTTGTGGAGTAACTGCGTTTGCGATCGTCAACAGCAACAGACTCACCAATGCTCCTAGCGAAGTCCATCGGTAAGTGCTTAAACTCTTAAGCACGCGCTGCATTGACTGTATCGACGAATTTTCCTGGAGTTCTGGTTGCTGAACCACTGGAATTTACCCCTGTATCTTTGGAAAATTATCTCGTATTTTGATTGTAAAAAACCAATTGGTCAGTAGGGAATGTGGGATCTGTTCATGGTGATAATTCTAAATTTTGGGACAACGATATGGGAAAATACCTCTTTGGCAAGCATTGTGGCTAATCTTAAATATCGAAGAAAACCAAAGAACAAGAATAATGGCTCAAAATTTTCATAACAATTCCCAACTTCCCTCGGATATGTCAACTGCTATCAGTCGCACAGCAAAGCCAAGTTCTGAGTTCTACTCTATTTTTTCTGAAGAAGAAGTTTTAGGAATAATTTATGCATTGGAAGTCAGGCGAGAAATCCCTCTAAAGTATTCTTATAAAGGTAGAGGCGCAAAAATATGGAACGATTTTTATCTAAAATATGTTATTCCTACGTGGTATCGAACATCGAATGTAGAAATTGACCTTTTAAAAGACAATTTTAAATATTTGAACGACAATATTAAAACTGGTGAAAAAGTAAGTATTGTAGACGTTGGTGCAGGAAATTCATATCCAGTTAAAAATTTTATTCAAAGACTTAATAAGTTGGGAAAGGTTAATAAATACATTGCTTTAGATATTAGTAAGGAATTACTTAATGTATCCAAAAATAATTTTACTAAATGGTTTCCTCTTGTCGAATTTATCAGTTCCACAATTGATATAGAAAATAGTTGTGTACCCAAAAATTTATTCCAGAATAAAGCTAGCCTTGAAATTGATGACACAGCAAAAATATTTTTCCACTTAGGCGTTACCATCGGAAACCATCAAAACAGAGATGAGGTACTAAAAAACTTTAGAGATAGCATGGAAAAAAATGATTTTTTGGTGTTTACTAATGAAATTGGCTCTAACTCTACATGGAATGGAAACGTGAGAGGTGGCTGCAAGTATCATGTAGAAGAAATATATGGATGGGTTAAAAGCAAGATTGGGATTAAATCTGAAGATTGTGAATTGGTGAGAAAGTATGATTTAAAAACAGATAGTGTAGTTGCTAATATGAAACTCCATCATAATTACACTATAGATTTCAGTAGAATGGGGATAGATAAGAGGATTGAAATATCTGAAGGTGAAGAAATTACTATTTGGCGGCATCATAAATATGAAATGCCTAAACTTTTGCAAGAACTAGAACGTTCTGGATTGCAACTTCTTCACTATAATACTGACAAATATAAATCACATATTATGGTAATTTGTAAGGTTGCTAGTAACTAACCTTTTAATGAAATTTTGTGCCGTCCAACACCTCAACTTTTCAAAGAAATTGGCGGGGGTGTTTTCATCCAAATAGAAAAAAACTAAAATCGGGTTTGAAAGCCTTGCGAACTTTCGGGAGAAGGAATGGAAGTAGGGAAAAAAGCCATCATAGAAAACGAGAAATCAAGACTTTTCTCTGATGATGTTCAAAAAGCAGTTGACTTAGTTTGTGTATTAATTAAATGTACATCAAACGCGGTCTAGGCTGAGGAACTGGACGCCCTAAATCCTTAGCTGCTTCGCTCCATTCCTGCATAACTAATTCTACATTATGCAATGCTTCTTGATAAGAATCACCGTCAGCAGCACAGCCTGGTAATTCTGGTACTTCAGCAATAAAGGCTTGATCTAACTCACTCCAGTAGAGAATAACTTCATACCGAAACATCATTTTTACTTCCTAGCTTATACTTGAGAATTACTGCACGAATTTGTTTAATTTGATAGCTTTTGGCTTTTCCTCTCTTATGTTGCAGATTCAATATTTCCTCAATATCGGCTTTGACAAAAATTCGATGATCGCCACGAATCCGTTCCTCAAAGCCTAGTGTATATAAGAGTTGCCACAGTTGGGCGAAAGGGATGTCTGTATCAGAAGTCCCAGAGAGGATCTTTTCTAAGAGTTTGTCTTGCTGACTCACGTTTTTATGGCTGTCTTAATACTTCTATAGTCTCATATTTATTTAAAATCAGGGTATACGTGGGTGTTTACTCAAATTTACAAGTCATATAGGTAACTACAGAGGTCAAATTGTTCAGATTGCTCATATCATAGGCTGAGGTATAAATCAGTCTCAGTTAACGTAGAATATTGAGTAATAAATATTACATGGATATGAAGAACCAAATTATAGCGATCGCTGCCTTTTTAACCACAATTAGTTTGACAACAACCGTACAGGCAGCAAATTCTGAACATATTAGACAGCTATTGGCAACTAAACAATGTCAAAACTGCGATTTGACAAATGCAGGTTTAGTGATGGCTGACTTATCTGGAGCCAATTTGAGCGGTGCTAATCTTGCAGGTGCTAACCTCAGCCGGGCAAACTTGAGTGGCGCAGATTTGCGCGGTGCAAACTTGAGTGGCGCTAGTTTATTTGGTGTTAACCTGAGCGAAGCTAAATTTAGTGGGGCAAATTTGGCAGGTGCTGATTTGAGAAATACTTATCTAGCAAATGCAGAACTGACTGCTGCTTACTTAAATGGGACTAACTTCCAAGGTGCAGTTGGTATACCATCACAAATTGCTTCACCAGAAGAATTTTATGCTTTGGGTGTAGCAGAAGCACAAAAAGGCAACCAACAGCAAGCAATCAGTTATTTTAATCAAGCGATCGCTATTAAACCAGAATATGCGGGTGCTTATTTAGCTCGTGGTGTTGCCCGTTACCAAATATTAGATAGACAAGGTGCATTCCAAGATGCCCAAATTGCGGAAAAAATGTTTACATCCCAAAACAACGGCCCTGGAACGCTAACAGCCCAAGCTTTTATTCAAGAACTGCAAACACCCGTCAATGAAAAAGTAAGTGCTGGTAAGCCCAGTTTCGTTGACTTTTTAGGAAGTTTAGGCTCAGTTTTGCTCCAGTTCTTGCCTTTTTGAGGAGGAAAGTTGAAATAACAGGGGGATAATAACAGATGACAAGTGACAAATAACAAATGACTTTATCTAACGAGTTATGGGCAGCAAATCAAGACCTAGCCCAAGCTTGCCTAGAGCATCCTTTTGTTCAAAGCATTGCCGATGGTACTCTTGAGCAGGTTAAATTTGCTTACTACGTAGGGCAAGATGCTTTTTTCTTAGAAGCTTTTGCCCGTGCGTATAGTATTGCCGCAGCTAAAGCACCAGACTGGTTAGGTTTCACCACATTTCATAACTTAGCTAGTGGAGTTTTAGAAGAACTGCGATTGCATAATGGCTATGCTTCCCAGTGGGGAATAAATTTGCATTCTGTAGAACCAGGAACTGCTACTCGCCGCTATACTGACTTTTTGTTAGCAACTGCTTGGGGTGGAGATGTGGGTTTAACTGCTGCGGCGATGTCTCCCTGTATGCGTTTGTATTACTTTTTGGGAGAAAAGTTAGCCTGTAACGGCATTCCTAATCATCAATATGCAGACTGGATTCGTACTTACAGTAGCGCAGACTTTCAACCACTAACACAACAATTAGAAAGTTTAGTTAACAATTATGCCATTAGCAATTCTGTTGTGCATTCAACCTACCGTTATGCTATGTTTTGCGAACGCGACTTTTTTCAGGCTGCGTGGATTTTGGAGTAGTTTGCCTATTTGGATTAATAGAATTTTATTATTGAGGTAAATTCTTTGTTGCCGAGCCTCGATAAATTCGCTCCATTTGTTCGGGAGAAAGCACTGTCATTGGAAACCATTCACGTGCGGAAATAGGGAGTTCCTCGGACGATTGAGACGCCTGTTGTTGAGTTTTAGTGAAATGTATTTCCACATTGCTAGTTAAAGGTGGGCTGATTAATGTCTCATCTATCTTTGATGGGGAAAGCTGATTTTGGAGCAAGACATAGGCGTGTTTTTGTGGTTCGTATGACAAAATTTCTCCTGTCTCAATTTGATAAATCCAAGCATAAATACTGAGTTTTCCTTGGTGAAGCTTAGAACGAATCACCGGATAAGTCCGTAAATTTTCGATTTGTGTGAGTACATTCTCAGCAGTAATTATTTCTAACAGTTCTTCCCCTTCATAGTGGCTATAATTATCTTTCACCAGTCGTCGGGTTGCCTCTGTATACTTGAGCCAGTCATGTACAAGTGGCATTTCTACCCGCAAGCTGTCTAACTTCATTAACCCTTTCATCGCACCACAATGCGAGTGACCACAGACAATAATTTGTTGAATATCTAATGCTTGAATAGCATATTCAATTGTTGCCCCTTCACCACCATTAGTCGCACCAAATGGTGGAATAATGTTGCCTGCATTGCGGATAACAAACAATTCACCTAATCCGGCTTGCGTAATCAGGTTTGGGTCAATACGCGAATCTGAACAAGTAATAAATAGTACTCTGGGCTTTTGACCATGAGAAAGTTGTTCAAACAGTTCTTCATTGGCAGAAAAATAACTACTTTGGAATTCGCGCAAACCTTTAATCAATTTTTTCATAAAAGTACCTAATTGATTTACGTACGAAAGATTTAATTGGACAATTAAATAAGCATATACCAACAAAAGCAACAGTTGGTTTATTTTATACCATCAAATATTGCTTATAACAAAAGTAAATCGCAGCAACGTAGATGACTCCTTTAAGTAATTAAGTACTTGCTGCCAAAGAAAACCAAGATTGAAAACTTGACAAAACCCTGCCAAACCAAACTTCAAGTTGTTAGATACAATTCACTAAATTTTATTTATGAAATGAGAAATAATATCTATAAATAGATTGACTCAATTATCGTCTTTTGCCATTATACCATTGGCTTAGTCAAAGAGTGAAATTTGTTATTGCATTGTTTAAGCTGTCTTGCAAAACTACCCTCTATAGCGGCAGTTTTAATATTAATCAATCTGCAATTGGTAATAATTTTGGTATTTTATCCTTCCACTCATCTAATTTCTCATTTTTTATCTGCACAAGCAATCCCCTACTGCGGAAATTTTGCCAACAGCTTTTTAATGACTATCTGCTTTCGTCGGCTCATTATTCCAGCACGCGAACAAGTACTTAAAGCTTGGGTTTTGTCTTAAAATCTCAGCCATCTAGGGTATTTCCAGCCTTTCAGCCCGCAATTCAGACCTAACTCGCTCTAAAATCGATGGTGTTTACCTCATGTTCACGAGGGCTAAAACCCTAATTTTTACGTTGATTTCCAAAAGTTTGAGATTTACTGATTAATATTTCTGATAATGACCAAAAGTTTATTTTACTATTATTCACTACCTTTACAACTTGACAAGAGATTAATACTGATTAAAACAAGAGGCAGACGACCCAAAAAGGTGAGAATAGTGAAAAATCTTGGTTAATAAAATTGACTCAGGTTTGTGAAACAGTTTTTTTTGATAAAAGTACTTGGTAAAAGGACATTTGTCTAGATTAGTTAGTACCAGTAAAAAAACTGTCATAGTCGGAATCAGGTAAGCAATCACCTAAGAAATATATTAAAAAGGGTGATCTAAAAATTTTTCTACACTCAAGTATCAAATGTTACTTGTAACATCAATACTTTTCTGTCATAAGCAACGACAAAAAGCGGGAGCTATACTTTTAATGCGTTTGTTTTAGTAGTAAATTATGGTTAAAATTATTAGGTTTTATGTTTAAAATACCGACACTTTTTTTTGTAGTATTATCTATGTTTTATCTTCTAATTTTAAAGGATGCTGACACATCTATGGTTTATATGCTTGGTGCAATAGTTTGTACATTATTATTAATAAACAATAAACTGTCACCTCGAAATTAGTTTGTTAAAATAAATATTTAATTAATATGTGTTATTATTGCACTTCGCATTTTAACCAATTCACCAGATATCTTCAAAATTAAGCACAAATCCAGGCAGTATATTTTCTCATGATAAACTAGCAGGAGATTGCAGCACTTCATCATCTCTACCAGAGCGATAAATTTCTACTTGCTGAGTTTCTAAATCAATTAACCAACCTAATCTAGTACCGTTGTCTCGATACTCTTGCATTTTATTTTGTAGTCTTTTTAAACAATCAGTATCAGAACGCAATTCCACGACAAAATCAGGACATACAGGCAAAAATCTCTCTTTTTGCTCCTGTGTGAGACAATCCCATTTGTCACGTCTTAACCAAGATGCATCGGGAGAAGGAACTGCCCCATTTGGTAAAATAAACCCAACCGAAGAACCAAAAGTTATACCTAGTGACTCATCACGATTCCATACTCCAAGTTGAGCAGTTAAATTAGCATTGCGGTTGCTGGTTAAAGCACCGACTAAACGCATTAATAGCAATGTGCCATCAGCATTACGCTCAAATCTGATTAATTCATTTATCTGACATAACTGGAAGAATTGCTCATCTGTTATTTGAAGAACAGGAGCAAAGTTGATAGTTAACGCATCTATAGAAAAATTTAAACTTGAATATTTTCATAAAAATGCCAAAGGCGAATGCACTTTAGCGAAAAAAACATTTAGAATGATTGGCTCTAAGTGTTGATTACTTTATCCGCAGCACCAGTTAAGATTTCATCCATCCAAGCATTTATGCTTTTGCCAGCCTTCTTTAGCAGCAATAAATATTTTGCGGTGGTGTTCAGGTGTTGTGCGGAATGGAAGTTTATCAGAGAATGGTTTATCAGGTTCCTCTTCTAGTTCTTCACAGAAAGCAAGATAATCATCAACAGAAGTTTGAAATTCTTGACGCGCTTCGTCTACAGTTTTTGCTTTAAAGGTAATCACGTCATTAATATCTAGGACTTGACCAAAAAGTATTCCCGCTTCTACATCTACTTCTATACTAGCTGTGTATCCCTTATAATTCATCATATTTCAATTCCTGCCTTAATTAAAAGTTCTCTAACAGATTTGACTGCTCCTTAATCTGTCTCATTTTGAGGATGTGGTTCGTGAAAAACAGCTTTTACATCATTTAATTTCACACGAACCCGCGAACCTCTACCTTGGGTAATATCAGCACCGAGAGCTATAAATAAACTTTCAATATCTTTCCAAAGAATATTAGATGGTACAAAATTTATAAAAATTAACTCTAAAATCTGACGTTGTATGTTATTGATATCCATTTAATCAATACAATTACAGCCATCCTACAGTTAAGTTGAGTATAGCGATCAAGTAAGCGATATCATAATATGATCTCATTGAAAATATAGAAGCGATCGCTGTTTCTACGATGGCATTTTAAGCGATCGCCTGTTGTGGAAGAGTGAGTGCGATCGCTATTTATAAACATTCAATTCTCAATTTTGCGAGGCTGCCATAGGCTCGTATCACAACCCCAACCAATACCGCAAAGATTGCTCTAAAAGTTCAGCATCAGCATCAGCTAACTTGCCAATCACTTTGACAACTAAGCTTTTATGCACTGTGTATAAACCTCTCTTGACTGCTGTAGCCACGTTTAGCCCTGCTGCTGCCCATTCAGACAAGACAAACTCACCTTCTAGCAATGCTCCAGTTTTGCTTGTCAAGGGTGTAATTAGGATGTCTTGAGAAATATGCGGCGCACTTACAACAACAGCAGGTCTAACTTTTGAACTGGACAAATCTGAAAAGGGATACTGAACCAAAATGATGTCATTTTTAGAGTAGTTGGGCATAGACATCATCCTCAGTGTTATCCCAAACTGATGAAAGTGATGTTTGACTGCTTTGAAGCCAAAATTCAGTTTCATCATCAGGAAGCAGCGTCACTAGCACTCTTGTCCCTTCCGGTAATTCCTCTGACTCCAGCAATTCGATTTTCCCTTCCCGAACAGTAGCCCAAAGTGTTTTTAGCATATCTGTTTTTTGAACAATCATGTTTTGATTTTACGCTTGTATGCCTAAAAGAGCGATCGCCTGACAGAAAACCTCAAAAATAATGCGATCACCTGTTGTGCAAGAGTGTGCGATCGCATTACAGAAAACCTCAAAAACAAAGCGTAGACGCGTAACTGCTTATCGCTAGACATCGCCCGTAATTATAGTGTTAGGTTCGCGTCTGCCACGATTTTGGATCTCTGCGACCATGAAAAATTGCCGTCACTATTACTCGACTAGAAATAATCCGATAGTACACAGCATAGGGAAATCGTCGCACTACTGCTCGTCGAATATCACCGTAGACAATTACATAGGATTCTGGCATCTGAGAAATTTGATTCACCGTTTCGTCTACACAGTCTAAAAACTCGTCACCCAGACCGGGTTTCTGGCTCTCGTACCAACTGTGTGCATCATTGAGTTCTTCTCGAACCTCTGGGCGAAATACCAGGACATAATTCATTGCTGCCTCTTAATCGATGCTTTGATTTCCTCCCAAGTCAGCACATTATCTGGATTTGAATTATAGTCAGCAGTTCGACGATCAAGCTCTTGCTTCTGTACATCGGTTAAATTAGGGTAAACTTGCTCTGCTGCAATACTATCCCAAATTGCCTGCACAATAAGGATTCTATCTTCAAGACTCAGAGTTGCAATCTCGTTCAAAGTAGCTGTGATATCCATGTTGATTAATTTGGAGGAAAAGTAAGCGACTGATATATCTCAAATGATATATCTCAAATATAAAGGAGAAGATTTTATCCATCAAATTGAACGCTGCAATTGACAATCTGACAGTCTCGAAGCTTCACAACAAATCTGTGAGCTAGATCGTCTTTTGTAAAAGATTAAAGTGATGTCTACGAAGGGTTACGCCTAAGAACTTCGTAAGCGATCGCTTTATAGAAAACCTCAAAATAAAACGATCACTATCGCTGTTGTGTAAGAGTGTACGAGCGCCTTGCAGAAAACCTCAAATATAAAGTGAGCGCCTATTGTGGAAGGGTGCGCGATCGCTTTGTAGAAAACTTCAAAAACAGAGCGATCACTGTTGTCCAAGAATGAGCGATTACATTCCCAAAATCTCCCCAAGAACAATTACACTCCACACTCCCAAACAAGAACCCATTCTAGGCAGTTTAATAACAGATTTTTATGTTTTTGCGTAATTATACGGTTAACAAATATATTATTAGATTGTGCAAAATACAATAGTGACAATAAATAATTATAGATAATGACTTTTGAATAATATATTTTATGAGAGAAACAGGTGTAATTAAGTTTTTTGGCAAGAACCGAAAAAATCAGAAAATTAATTTTGGTTTTATCAAGCGTGAAAACAGTAAGGAAATTTATACCCAGAAAGATAACGTTTGTTATACAGTTGCTGAACTAGCTGAAAGATTAGGGGTAGAAGAAAGTATTATTGAATCTGAGAAATTAAAAGCTAATCTGTTTGAATGGAGTATTAGCAAAGATCCAAAAGCTATAGAGTGGGAATACATGTTAGCAACAAATAATTTTCACCCTGTTTCTTTACCAGAAGGAATGCGCGTTACTTTTGAAGTAGTAACTAATACAGACAAAGGTACAGAGGAAGCTAAAAGTTTACGTCTTTTATTAAATCAACAAACTAGCATAGTAGAAACTTCTCAGCCTGAGCAGAAGACTAATATTACTACAAATATTAGTGAAGATATCATCGATGATATTGACTTAAATTCCCTAGATGCTTATTCTCCCTTATCTAGAAATAGAAAAGTTAAACCTCCCATTGATTTTAGTGAATATTTTAAGCAGTTACAACTAATTAAGAGAGTAAGCACGGTTGATTTTATATACTGTTTATATTTAGAAAAATTAGATGCAATTTATTGGGGAATGACATCAAATTTAACCCAAAGAATGCAACAACATTATCGTGGTGAAGTCAAGTCAACCCGTGAAGAAGCAGTAAAAGGACAGATGTGGATTTTATATACTTTACCATTCAAAACTAGAGAAGATGCTGAAAAAGTAGAAGAACAAGCATGGAATAAATCAGGAGGAGGGTTATTGACAAATAATGATTGTTTGCGTGGTAGACAAACATTTCTAGAAGTCGAATGTGCAGGAACAGTAGCAAGAATGGATTTTGCTTATCGTCATCTCCTTAATTTAGGTTGGACTGGTACAAAAATAACGCTTAAAGATTTTTTAAGCAATACATTTAAATATTTACACTTCTGGGATGAAATAGGAAATAATATTAATTATGATGTGTTAGCTGAAATATTTGATCCGGTTCAAATAAATGAGCAAATTATAAATCGTTCAATTCGAAAGAAATCTGACAACTCTGAAATAACATCTCATCCCAGCACAGTCAATAAACTCAGAAAAAACGAAGTAAAGTATTTAGTTCAGTATTCTGTTGAATTAAATAATAAAAATCAAAAAGTTATATCTGGAGTTATTACAACACCTATAATAATTATGGATTGTAAAAATAATAATACATCTGATAAATCAATTTTATATCTAGAAGCATACGAAACTAAGGAAGAAGCACAAAGAGCTTTAAAAAATGTAGATTATCAAATTCCTAATATATATCTATATCTATTAGATCATGGTTGGAATGGAAGAACATTCAATACACAACTTATTTTATCTGCCTTTTATCAGATAAATAATATACAAAAGTATTACTGTCATTATCCTCACAATGAAAGGTTAAAAATTTGGAGAAAATATATTATAGGAAGACATCAAGATGAGCGATCTTATCATATTGCAAATATAGAAAGAAGATTGTCTACATCTGCTAATATTAATTGGCGTACTTTACTTTTTCCGCAAGAATGGATTGATATTTATGAAGACTATGAATGTGAGCAGCATAAGCAAAGCCTAACTACATCAGATTTAGGCAATAAAAGAAGATTAATCAGAAACCTAAATAAATCAAAATTTACTTTAGAAGCACCTTTATCACCAGATTCCAATACATCAGACAAATCTCTTGCAGAATCAGATATAACAGACTGGACAGACTTTGGTAGTATGAGTGTATAGTATTATTACTATTTTTTCGCTATTTAAGAATCAATTCATTTACATAAAAATTGTTTCTTGTAAATTTAAATGATTAAAAAAATAATTATAATTATTCACAATTTCTTCTAAACTAATGTCATAACTTGCTCATATTCTTCTTTATGGCTTTGCAAAGCATCCCAAAGATCAACTTTTTGCTGAAGATTAAGCCAAAGTCTTGGGCCATTTCCTAAAGCTTTCCCGAGACGTATTGCTATATCTACTGTAATTGACCTTTGACCATTAATAACTTCCTGAATTGTTTGATTAGATACTCCTAAAATTACTGCAAAAGTTGCGGTATTAATATCTAAATCATCTAAAATATCTGCAATTACTTCACCAGGATGTATTGGTCTTACTAATCTATTATCAGTAATATCTTGCCAATTATCCATAATTCACTTTATCTCATTGTTAAGGCAGGCATAAAGCCTGCCCATGTAATCCTAGTCTATCCCTTCAATTCGGTCTTCAACTTCTTGGTACAACTCGCGCAGACGATCTAAATTATCCTCGCTAGTCTCCCAATAACCGCGTCCATTCACTTCCAACAAAGTTGATACAATCTTGCGGAAAGAATGGGGATTAAGGTTCAGCAACCGTTTCTGCATTTCTTCATCTTTGATGAAGGTTTCGTTAGTATCCTCATAAATCCAGTTGTCCACAGCGCCGGCTGTCGCACTCCAACCTGTTGTATTCACCAACCGCTTGGAGAGTTCGCGCACACCTTCGTAACCGTGAGACAGCATCCCCTCGTACCATTTGGGATTTAACAATTTGGTACGCGCATCCAACCGCACGGTTTCTGATAATGTCCGCACTTGGGCGTTAGCTGTGGTTGTATCTGCAATATAAGATGCTGGTTTTTTACCATCACCCCGCAGACTTGCCACCAGCTTAGTAGGATCTGAATCAAAGTAGTGGGAAACGTCCGTTAAGCTAATCTCGGAAGAATCCAAATTTTGGAAAGTTGCATCAGCAGTTTTCAATGTACTTTCAAAAATCTGCCGCGATTCGTCCATGATTCCGGGGTTATCAGAATTGAAGGAGAAGGATTTCCGGTTGAGATACATTTCCTGCAACTCGGCTTCACTATCCCAAGTGCTGTTTTCTACCGCCAAGTTGATATTTGACGAATAGGAACCAGAAGCGTTGGAGAAAACGCGCGTCGCTGCTTGACGCAGATTAATTCCCATATCTTCGGCTTGTTGCAAAGCGTGTTTGCGAACAAAGTTCATTTCTAAGGGTTCATCCGCCTCAGCTGCCATCTTCACCCCTTGGTCTAGCAGGTTCATTTGGTTGATGAACAAGTCGCGGAATACACCAGAACAGTTGATTACTACATCAATTCTGGGTCGTCCCAACTCTTCTAAAGATATCAATTCCAACTTGTTCACCCTTCCCAAGGCATCGGGAACTGGACGCACACCCACCATCCACATAATTTGCGCTAGGGATTCGCCGTAAGTTTTGATGTTATCGGTTCCCCAAAGGACGCAGGCGATGGTTTCTGGCCATTTTCCATCGTTTTCAGCTTTGTTACGTGCCAAAAGCCTGTCTACAACGATTTTGGCTGATTGGACTGCTGCTGTTGTTGGGATGGATTGCGGATCGAGTGCATGGATATTCTTACCTGTGGGCAATACATCGGGGTTGCGGATGGGATCGCCACCAGGGCCAGGTAGAACGTACTCACCTTCTAAACCTTTGAGTAATGCTCCGAGTTCGTTGTCGGCACAAACTTGCTGGAGGCAGAATTCCAAATACTCAAATAGGGGTTTTAAGGCTGCGGTATCGACTTTGGGATAACCTGCTTTATGCAATGATTCCACCCAAGGTTCTTTTTTACCCATGTTGAAGAAATTCAACCGGGAAACTAGAGAAACTCGCCCTTCTGCGTCGGTTTGCTCTTGAACAAGGGCGGTTACTGCTGCACGAGTTGCTAAGGTGATGTCTTGCAGTAATTGGACATCTTGTAAAATGCCCCGGTCATTATTTTGATAAATATCGTCAATATTACGCCCTATGCTATTGGCGATAATTCCCGGTAAGCCTTGAAGTCCTTCTTCTTGACGATCTAGACTAGCAATGTTGACGAGAGTTGCGATCGCTTCTTCTGCACTTGGTGGTTTACCAATGACATGCAAACCACAAGGCAACAACCGAGACTCGATTTCCATCAACTTGCGGTAGACGTTGCCAACAATATTATCCCGCTCATCGGTACTCATGTCTCTGGCATCGGTTTCTGGCAGGTTAATATCCTTATCCAGATTCACGATCCGGCATTTATCCATGATGCTGTTGACAATGGAAACACCGCGTCCACTATCTTTTAAGGTTTGATAGGAAGCAATTAATTCGCTGAGTTCCTTCAAACCTTTATACAAACCAGCATTTTCTGCCGGTGGTGTCAAGTAAGAAATTGTTTCGGCATAACTCCGGCGTTTGGCAATTGTCGCCTCACTCGGATTATTGGCTGCGTAGTAGTACAAGTTGGGAATTGAGCCAATCAAGTTATCTGGATAACAATCACCAGACATCCCCATTTGTTTACCTGGCATGAATTCCAAGGAACCGTGTGTACCAAAGTGCAGTACAGCATCAGCTTTCCAAACTTGCTCTAGGTAAGTGTAGTAAGCAGCAAAACCGTGGTGAGGACTAGCTGAACGGGAGAATAACAGCCGCATCGGGTCGCCTTCGTAACCAAATGTAGGTTGTACACCGATGAAGACGTTACCGAATTGCTTACCATAAATTAGCAGGTTTTGCCCATCGCTGTTGAGATGTCCGGGAGGTGGGCCCCAGTTTTCCTCTAGGCGTTGAGAGTAGGGGGTTAGCGCCTCATACTCAGGAACCGACATTTTGTAAGCAACGTTCAGTTCTGGACTGTTGTACTGTGCTTGAGCATCGTGGATGACTTCTTGCATCAACGCTTCGGCTGATTCTGGCAATTCTGGTAAGTCGTAGCCGTTATTTTTGAGAGCTTTCATCACCTCGTAAATTGAGCCGAATACATCCAAGTAAGCGGCGGTTCCGACGTTGCCTTTATCTGGCGGGAAGCTGAAAACGGTGATAGCGACTTTCTTATCCAGCTTCGGCTTGCGGCGGAGGTTAGCCCATTTTAAAGCGCGTTCGGCTACTGCTTCAACCCGATCGCGCAGTGCGATCGCTTTCCCTGTAGTCCCATCTCTACCTGATAAAATTATCGGCTCAATTGCACCATCCAATTCAGGAATCGCAATTTGCAAAGCTACTTGAATTGGATGTAACCCTAAATCGCTATCCATCCACTCTTCTGTGGTTTGGAATACTAAGGGTAATGCCACCATGTAAGGACGGTTTAAGCGTTTGAGTGCCTCAATTGCCTTGGGATGGTCTTGTCTGGCTGGGCCACCCACTAAAGCAAAACCAGTCAGTGATATCACTGCATCTACCAACTGTGTGTTGGTATTTGGTTCATAAAAGTAAGCATCCACAGGCTTGGAGAAATCCAAACCACCAGCAAAAACTGGTAGTACCCGTGCGCCTAGTGCTTCCAACTCTTGCACCATTGCTACATAATGGGCATCATCCCCTGTAACTAGGTGAGTACGTTGCAATACTAACCCGACACAAGGAGCTAAGGGATCTTTGAGATCGTTAGAAATATCCTTACGAGCTGTGTACCAATTGAGGTACTCTCTAACATCTTCAAACATACTGGGAGCCAAAGGATGCCAAATCCCTAAATCGGGATAAACCACTGGCTGTTGATATGTTGAAGGTGCAAAATTTTGTTTCTCTAAACCTTTAAATACGTATTTATCAGCTAGCATCAGCAAGAAGTTTTCCAGGTTTTCTGGAGAACCACCTAGCCAATACTGAAAACTGAGCATGAAATTTCGGGCATCCTGTGCCTTGTCCATTGGTAAAAACTTCAGCACTTGCGGCAGGGTTCGCAAAAGCTTCAGCATTCCATCTTGGAATCCTGCACCGGATTTTTCTTTGCGTTTCCGCATGAATTGAGCGATCGCACTTTTTGACTGACCCAACTGTGCTAGAGAAAAGCTGCCCATTTTACTCAGGCGCATTACCTCTGGCATCGAGGGAAAGACAACGGAAACGTCTAGATGATCGCGGTGTGGTTCTACTGCTGCTACTACTTTCTGTGCTAAGTCTTCGATGAAAATGAGGGAAGCGATGAAGATATTCGCACTCTCAATTTCTCGTTTGAACTCCTCATAGTTCTCTGGGTCGCGGAGTTCCTCAATCAAGTACCCACTGATTTCAATCGCCAAGTTGGGATTGTTCGCGTTAATCGTGCGAACCGCTTGCGACAAAGCACTCTGGTACTGGGACTCAAGCACGACATAGACCACCTTGATTAAATTACGTCCGCGTAAGTTATCAGGCGCAATGTGTCTAATGGTGGACTTGACGTGTGTGAACATGCTTCTTCGGCTCCTTTGATGCGTGTTCTCTCTGTAAGTTCCTAGCGGCATCATCAGCCATAGGTAACTTTGTGATCTTTAGGCAATATGTGTTTTTTATCAGAAAACGCTTGCCCAGTGGGCATTTTATCTTGTATCTGACACAAATCGATATAAAAAACGAAATATTTCTTTGTAATTGTTGACTATGTTTAAAAGTATCCGCTCACTTATTTGTAAATTTTTTGTAATACTTATTTTTAATAGTTAAATAGCTATTTAGCGATTTTATTATACTTACAAAACGAAACTTGCCTATGCTGACTAAATATTTTTTAGCTAGCATAGACAGACTCCAATTATGTAGTTCTGATTTATACCAATTGTTAGGGGGGCAGAGTTTCTTTCGGGTTAAATTTCAAGATTTAGATTCTTTGGAAGATAAATTAGATAATTATAAAAGCAATTAGTATTTATCTTTTGCCTAAATAAGATTGAAAAATACTGGAGAGAAATATGAAAATTACCTATGACCCAGAAGTAGATATATTAAGAATTATATTGACTGATGTACCCATAGAAGAGAGTGACGAAGAAAAGCCAGGGGTAATTTTAGATTACGACGAAGACGGAAATATTATCGGGCTATAAATATTAGATGCTTCCAAAAGAATCGATAATCCACGTTCGCTAGAGTATTCGATTTCTACATAATTGAGATGTATTGTAGTAGATTACAGCTTCTCTTGCCTTTAAGCGATCGCGAACTTGCTGAATGTACGATTAACTAATGACTCAAGTAGATATTCTCATCCTTTCAAATGGCCCAGGTGAAGTAACAACCTGGGTGCGTCCAGTCGTAAAGGCGCTGCGGCAAGAATTAGGGGATGACCCTTCTCTAGTGAGGATTTCTGTGGTATTATCACCTTGTTCAAATGCTAGTGGAAAAGAAGCTGCGATCGCACTTTCTTACCCAGAAGTAGATAGAGTACAGCCAGCAGAGCATTTTTGGTCATTTTTGCTTTGGGGTAAAACATTTGATAATTGGGATTGGAGAAGTCACGGTGTAGTTATTTTCCTCGGTGGCGATCAAATTTTCCCCGTAGTCATAGGCAAAAAGCTGGGCTATCGCACAGTAGTTTACGCCGAATGGTCAGCCCGTTGGCATAACTGGATTGACCGCTTTGGCGTGATGAAACCCGAAGTTGTTGCTGATGTCCCCCAAAAATATGCTCACAAATTCACCGTTGTTGGTGATTTGATGCTAGAAGCACAAGAACAAGTCAGCACTGGCTACTCCCTACTCCCTACTCCCCACTCCCCAATTATTGGTTTACTCCCTGGGTCAAAAGCGGCAAAATTAGCCCAAGGAGTACCATTAAGTCTAGGCATTGCCGAATACGTTCATAAAAAAAGACCCCAAACCAAGTTTGTGATTCCTGTAGCCCCAACTTTAGATTTACAAACTTTAGCTAGTTTTGCCGATCCCCAAAAAAACCCCATTGCTGAAATCTTTGGCTTTGGCGGTGCTTCCTTAATTGTCCCAGACGACGCTAACAGCAAGGCATTGCTCAAAACAACAACAGGCTTAACTGTGGAACTGTGGCAAGAAAACCCTGCATATAACTTATTATCTCAGTGCTGCATCTGCTTAACTACGGTGGGGGCAAACACTGCCGAACTCGGTGCTTTAGGAGTACCAATGATTGTTTTGCTGCCAACACAGCAACTTGATGCCATGCGCGCTTGGGATGGTTTACCTGGGTTGTTGGCAAATCTGCCGGGAGTAGGTACGCCTTTTACAAAGGTGATTAATTGGTTATTTCTAAGATTTGTGAGACGCAAAGGTTTATTAGCATGGCCAAATATCTGGGCACAGGAAGAGATAGTGCCAGAACTTATGGGTAAACTTCAACCGCAAGAAATTGGAGAAATGGTTTTAGACTTATTAACCCATCCAGAAAAATTGGACGATATTCGCGCTAAACTCCGTAATATTCGTGGTGAAAGCGGTGCAGCGTACAAGATAGCACAGATTGTTGGTGAGGAAATTGGGAAGTAGAGGGGATGAGGAAGCAGGGGGGATGAGGGAGTAATAGGAGCAACATCCCCCTAATCTCCCTTAATCCGAAGATTCTCCATCCCTACGACCAAGTTCATAAATGCCAGCGCCCATACAAGCTAATATTCCTGTACTAATTCCCCAACTTTCACCTAAACTAATTTCTAGAATCCAGTTACATAAAGCACCGACTACTAAGAAAGGCACAATGCTAAATAATGAAGCGTAGAAAGAGTTTTGGGATTCTCTGGCTTTACGAGTTTTTTCAAATTCTGACTGGCTGGTATAAAGCGATCGCTCGGCAAAGTTAAACCAACGGTTGAGTTGCTCGATTACCCATTCATTAACTTGGGAAAAACCTAGATATAGCGCCAATGACCACAAACTCGCTCCGGCGATCGCGATCGTGTCTAACTCAAAGCGGAAAGGCAAAATTTCAGTCAGCATTGCTTATGGGAGTCCTGCAAAGGGTTGACTTTAGCTTTTAGTAGATGCTAAATAAACCTCTTGTGCAATTTTAAGCATAAAAATTGACAAGATTTCAACTACTTGACAAGTCTCTTGCTCTTTTAATCATCCGTTATCTCACAATCTTTCAACAACTCATCTAAACTGTCTGGAAATGTCCCTCGTTCAACCATCTTAGTAAACACCTGGTAACAATCATTTTTCGCCCCCTCTTTACGTGGAAACCCTAACCACAAAATTGCAATTACTTTCAACTGTTCCGTATCAAACGCCTTAAAAAACAGCCGATACCGTTCCGGCAAACCCATCTTTTTCATCCGTCCATAGCGTTTTAACGCCCCTGTCAACGCAAAATGACTTGCAAACGGATCAGAGGAAATCTTCGTTTCAATTGCAACAGTAATTGCTGCAAACAATTTTACCGTTGCATGGGTTTTATATTCAGCCTCTGGTAATTGCTCCCGTAAATGGGAAACGCGCTCAAACAATTCTTGATACTGAGTACCAAATAGTTGTGGGTGAAAGTAAACTTCCCATCCATTACTGACAAACTTAGCCATCTTCTAATGACTCATCGTCTAATTGCACACCTGCAATCAGTTCGCGGGCAGCCTCAGACATTTCAGTTGTATAAGGTTGCAGTGTGTTATTTTTAAGCGCTTCTTTCATAGCAAAATCGAGAAACAGCCGCATCATTACTGAGTCTTCTGCGTCTTCATCATCGCCAGATTGAGGTGAAATCCGCAAAATTGCAGTATCCGGCGACAATACCTCTATCCAACCATCTGCATTGGCAAACTGAGGATATTCTCGATAAAACTCAGCTGGTAGCCTAAACCCTGTACTGTTACCAATTTTGGTACTACGAATGCTGTAGGAGTTGCTCATCTTTAAGAGTATGTACATCATGTACTTACATGATAGCAATTTATGAAGTGTTATCGATTTGGGTACTATTTTGCTAAATTAACACGCAATGTATAGGTCTACATTGTTAAAGAAATGCAGTAAGATATCAATCCAGATTTTGCAGCCCCATCGCAATCTTACTGTGTTTCTCAATTTGCCCCATCACTTGTTTTGCTCGTTGAATAACTACGGCTGGTAAACCCGCCAATCTTCCCGCCTCAATTCCGTAAGACTTATCAGCGCCTCCCGGTTGAACTTGATGTAAAAAGATAATTTGGTCGGGTAATTCTTTCACTGTCACTTGATAGTTAGCTACATTCGGCAAAATGCTAGCCAGTTCATTCAATTCATGATAATGAGTAGCAAAAATCGTTCGCGCCCGAATATCCACTGCTATATATTCCGCCACCGCCCAAGCTATAGAAAGACCATCAAATGTTGCTGTTCCCCGACCAATTTCATCTAATAACACCAGCGACCTAGATGTGGCATGGTTGAGAATATTCGCCGTTTCATTCATCTCCACCATGAACGTAGATTGACCAGTTGCAAGATCATCTACTGCACCTACACGGGTGAAAATGCGATCGCATATTCCCAATCTAGCAAACCTCGCTGGTACAAAGCTACCAATCTGCGCCATTAACTGAATTAATCCCACCTGACGCAAATAACAACTTTTACCACTCGCATTTGGCCCGGTGAGGATAATCAAATCGGGATTGTCATTTGTAATTTGTTCTTGGTCATCTGCTAATGACACATGACTAATGACTAATGACTCTTCACCTAATTGAGTTGAATTTGGCACAAAGAACCCCGGAGGTAAAGACTGTTCAACCACCGGATGACGGCCATCAACAATATTTATCTCCCTTCCTGGCAACATTTCTGGACGACAGTAACCTTGATGCACCGCTAACTCAGCCAAACCACACAACACATCCGCCGCCGCTACTGCACGAGACAGATTACGAATTACTTCCGCCTCTTGTGCTACCTCTTCGCGCAACGCCGTAAAAATCTCATATTCCAACTGATTTAAATCATCCCGTGCTGTGAGAATCCGGGCTTCTCGTTCCTTTAAATCTGGGGTGATGTAACGTTCTTCATTAGTCAGAGTTTGCTTGCGGATGTAATTAGCGGGTACTTGGTCAGCTTTGCTGCGGGAAATACTGATATAATAACCAAAGGTTTTGTTAAATCCTACCTTCAAAGTTGGAATTCCCGTCTTAGCCCTTTCATCAACCTCCAAGTTGGCAATCCATTGCTGATCCGCTTCTACAGTCGCTTTCCTCTCATCCAGTAGGGGATTTACACTAGGGCGAATCAATCCGCCTTCTTTGATTAGTATGGGTGGTGACTCCACAAGATGGGCGTGCAACTTGTGTGCCAATTCTTCCAACACACTTGGGACTTTCTGCAAAGCTTTGAGGAATGGAGAACGCGCCTCAGTTACTAAGTGGGATAATTCCGGTAACCGTGAGAGGGAATCTGCCAAAGCTACTAAATCTCTCGCATTAGCTGTACCAGAACCCGCCCTGCCTGTCAGGCGTTCTAGATCATAAATTTGGCGTAACAACTGCCGTAAATCTTGACGAAGGGGCGTATTTTCCATCAATTCTTGGATGGTATCTTGCCGCGCCCGAATGCCTTTAATATCAAGTAGTGGTTGCAACAACCACCGCCGCAAAGCCCGCCCACCCATTGCTGTACTAGTTCTATCTAATGCCCAGAGTAGAGAACCGTGAAAAGTACCATCCCGGACGGTTTGGGTAATTTCCAAGTTACGGCGGGTTTGATTGTCAACAATCAGATAATCAGTGACAGTATAGGTGCGGAGTTTTTGAAGGGTAACGGGGTTTTCTTTTTGAGTATCTTCTAAGTATTCTAGAAGACCACCGGCTGCACGAACGGCGAGAGGAAGATGATCACAACCGAGTCCTTCGAGCGATCGCACCTTAAATTTCTGCAATAATCTAGGTCTAGCTTCACCTTGGGAAAATGGTACTTGCGATCGCAAACTATAGCAAAATGATGGTGGCAAACACTGGGGAAGATGTGGCGAAGTTTCTCCCGGACGCAGCAAACTACCTAAATCGGGCGCATTTGTCGGAACTAGCACCTCTGAAGGTTGCAAACGCATTAACTCTTGTGTCAGATGTTCTAAATCACTACCTTGAGTTGTGAGAAATTCACCTGTAGAGATGTCTGCATAGGCTAAACCCCAATGATTTGCGGCAATTACTACTGCTGCTAAGTAATTATTGCGACTTGATTTGAGCATTCCCTCTTCTAGCAAAGTGCCAGGAGTTAGGATGCGCGTTACTTCGCGTCGCACCAATCTACCAGCAGCTTCAGAAGCATCTTCCACTTGGTCGCAAATTACTACTGCATAGCCTTTTTCCACTAGCATCGTCGCATAGCGTTCCCAAGCGTGATGTGGAACACCAGACATGGCCACTCGTCCCTGTTCCCCAGCTTGTTTACTAGTGAGAACTAATTCCAATTCTTGCGCTAATTTTACAGCATCTTGGAAATAGCATTCAAAGAAATCTCCTACCCGATACAGCAATACCGCGTGAGGATATTTATCCTTCGTCTCGACATAATGCAAGTACATTTGACTTAGCTTACTGCGATCAACCTGTTGATGGTCAGAAATAAAAGTACTTGCATCGGGCTTGGTAGATGGAGTTTCAGAGTGAGAGGCGGTCATAGATGCTATCGAGTTACGCACGGAAATTCCACAATATCCGATGATAACGTGATGTTAGAGGTAAGGGGCGATCGCTCAAGGATATTTTACCTTTTTGTTCGACTGCTACGACGCGTAGGTGGCTGTGGCGGAGGTGGTTCTTGAGATTTTAGCTTGTCATCATCAGTTAAAAATTCTACATGGAAACCCTTTTGGTGATAGTGCCAACCCAAGATGACAATGCTAGCATCACCCATAGAAGTCTTTTCTACAGCTTGATTCGGGAATTTAGCTGCTAATTCTTTTAATCCTTCTTCTTCCCAGAGAACAATTTGCTCACGGAACTTAGCCCAAGGTGTGGTTTCATCAGCTGCATAAGTTATGATTTCAGCAAATTTATGAGCTGCTATACGTTTACTTTCTGAATTTGCTGTTTTAGCCTGTGCAATGTGATTACCTGTTTCTATAACAGCAGCTAAAGGAAGTACCAGCGTTGTTAATTTGTCGATTTCTGCCTGAATTTTTTGATTTACACGCTCAAAATTCCATTCATTATTACCAGCAGTTTCTCTACCTGGAACTTGTAACCAAACGCATAAAAGAGATGTATCGATGAGTAGCACCTTTCTCATATTAGTAACTATTCATTACGAGAAAGGCTTCTTTCAATTGCACCCTTAGTTGTCATATCACCTAAAGAATATGATGCAAATAGCTTAGAAAAATTATCAACATCTTCTAAAAGAGTAAGTTTGCTTTCTCCAGTTTCTTTATCGCGGTGTGCGACAACTACAAAAGGAACTATCTCTGGGCCTAAAGCATCAAGTAAAGTTGGGTTATGGGTAGTCAGTAAAATATCAATTTTCCTTTTCTGACCAATTTCTCGTAGTATTCTAACAAGTAATTCTGCGCGAGAAGGATGTAGTCCGTTATCTATTTCTTCAATTACTATTTGACTACCTTCTGGTCGAGTAAGTAATGCTGTGAGTATTGCTATAAAGCGTAAAGTCCCATCTGACATACTTCTAGCATCAATCTCTGTAATATGACCAGGTTTCCATTCTTCTTGACAGTAGAGCATGGCATCAGTGCCAAATCTACCCACTTTTTCTGCCCATATTTTTTGAATATCTCCTTCTGGTAAATATTTGAGGTAGTAAGATAGAGTTGATTCTACTTTATTTTTTTGCTCATCTGGTAATAATCCTGCTAATACACCAGCAATATTTGAAGCATCGCTTTCTAGAGTATCAGATATTAGCGAATATGATCTCATTGTAGAAGGTATAGGGTTTAAAACAAAAACTTTTTCTAATGAGCTGGTAACTAAATAATTAATTTGTCGAATTTTATCAGAAATATCATTATCACTTACCAAATGATATCTTTTACGAATTTCATCTATTCCTTTTCCTGTTGCTCTACCCCTTCCTGGCATTGAGTTCAACGCACTTCTAATCGGAAAAAAACTATCTTTATCTCGGATTGAAAAGTCACTCAATATATTTGAATTTCCCGATTGCACATCTATTATTTGTATAAATTCTTTGACAGTTATTACGACAGGCTGTGTTTGTATTTTTATTGCATACAAATAATCCGTATTTTCATCCTCACCCTGAACTATAAATTTTAATATAAACTCGGTTTCTGGTTTAAGCGCTGCCCAATCTACACCACCTCGAATAGATGGAAGCGTTTTATCTCCTGCTAAAGCTGCTTCAATATTTTCACCTCTAGCAATTCTTTGCAAAAATTCAAAAGCTTCAATCACATTAGATTTACCACTTGCATTTGTACCAATCAGAACGGTCAATGGGTCAAGTGGAAGCTCCGCATAACGAAAACTTTTCCAGTTTTCTAAGATGAGTTGCTTAAGCATGATCAACTCCAAAACTCTACCTACTTAAATTTAGCTCCTAACAGTGACGATCGCTCTAGCATTCTTACCCTTTTGATGCGATCGCTCCAGTGCATAAATTATCTAAAAAAATTTAAACACTATAAATAGAGTTAGCATAAATAGCCATCTGCGATCGGTTACGCAAATTGAGGCGGTTTAAAAGGTGAGTCACATGAGTTTTGACCGTCCCTTCAGCAATATAAAGTTCTTGAGCGATTTCACGGTTGGTCAAACCCCGGCCAATCAAGCGCAACACATCTTGTTCGCGTGGGGTTAACTCTGTTAATTCTTTCTGGACTGGCTTTGGTGTAACCGCGTCTGGGTCTGGAACGTTAGCCATTAGCTTTTCCATTAGTCCTGGCCCTAGTTGAGTATATCCAGAATGGACAAACCGAATCGCCTGCGCCAACTCTTGAGAAGGCATATCCTTGAGCAAATAGCCCCTCGCTCCCGCACGGATGGAATGAGCGACATAGCGATCGTCATCAAATGTACTTAAAACTAAAACTTTGGTATTTGGATACTGCTGACAGATAATCCGTGTTGCTTCTCTACCATCCATCACAGGCATCCGTACATCCATCAATACCACATCGGGCTGTAAAGCAGCTACCTGCTCAATGGCTGTTTCACCGTTATCAGCAGTTCCTACCACTTGCAAATCTGGCTCCAGCGTTAGCATGGCTTTCAGACCTTGGCAGATTAAACTTTGATCGTCCACCAGTAACAGGCGAATCATGTGAAGTGCAACTTTACTTAGGTAACAACTATTTAATCTACCAACGTAAAGTGCAAAATTTCTGATTCTTGTTTAGATATATTTACTTACAGTAAAAGACTTGCTTATTTCTCTTGCGATCGCAATGGCAATTCAACAGTTATCTTACAACCAGAACCAAGTTCAGTTTCGAGGTGAAAGTAGCCTTCTAAAGCAGCAACTCGTTCTTGCATCCCTGTGATTCCAAATCCACTCCTTTTTTCGTTGACACTAAATCCCTTACCATTATCCTCAATTAGAAGGTTTACACTGTTATTGGTAGCGACAACCTGAATTTTGACTTCTGTGGCTTGTGCATATTTGCAAATATTGGTCAGGGCTTCTTGGACAATTCGGTATAAAGTTTTGACGATAGGCAGTGGTACAATTACTTCCAAGGAGATTTTAGTACTGGGAGACAAGCCAGTGCCTTGACGAAAATCTTCTACCAAAGATGCGATCGCTTCTTCTAAAGGTTGATCTTGTCGTACATCTTCTCGCAACGCACTAACAGATTGGCGCACTTCCTTCATTGCCATTTCTCCTAGCCGTTGAGCTTGAGCCAGAAATGACTCAGCTGAGGTGGGGTCAACAGACCAAAGTCTGACAACCGTTTGGATTTGCACATTGAGAGCTGTCAGCGCATGACCTAGAGAATCGTGAATCTCGCGCGCGATGCGATTACGCTCTTGCACAGCAGCTAGGTCTTCTATTTGCAAAGCATACTGTTGCAGCTGCTCATGAGCAACACTCAGCTGCTTTCGCGTCTTTTGCTCCACTAGCAATATATTTACCAATTGCAAAACCAAGAATAATCCTAATGCAAACATCAGCATCTCAGCTAATTGATGCATCCAAAATTGCTCTTGCTGTTCCGGTGGCACTATCAGCATAACGTTTTGAAGATACTGTACCTGATGCACCAAAAACAGAATAAAGCATAAACCTGCTATAACTAAACGCCCAAGTGATTCAAATAGAAAGCAACTGCGAATCACCACAATCAGATACAGCGTGGGTAAGATATGAAGATATCCCAATACTGTGCCGCTAAAAATCAAAAGAATTGCGATCGCAGTATAAAGCACTTTCACCCAGGCATGACCGCTTGGTAATCTCAAACCCATTAAACCAAGCAACACTAAAATCAGCACATGTTGAACTGGTATACTTTGGTTTTTTAGACCTTCAATTACAGCGAGTGAACCGCAACAGGTGAGCATCACCCATTCGGTGTAGAGCAAAAAGCGAAAAGGATTGGGGCGGATGGGAAGTAACAAACTCATAGAAGTAGCTGGATGCAAGGCTTTCTTTAATTAATACTCTCAACTGTATCTTTAGCACCACAGCAAGTTAGATGTTTATAACTTTCGTTGTAATAGATGTTTTGACCTATGACGAAAGTTATAGACCTATTTACTTAGTAGACAACGAAAGTCAGACAGAATTTATCTAATTAGTTGTGCTGGGATTCGAGACGTTTTTCAGATGTATACTTTTTGTGGAATCTCTACGATAAATAAAGTTCACAAAACACCAATTTGCAATTGTAAAGGATAACAGCTATGGCGAATATTGTTGGAAATGACGCTAATAATATCTTGAATGGTACAGGCAACAATGACTTTATTGATGGCAAGGGAGGAAATGACTTTCTCTATGGAAATGCGGGTAATGACACTCTTGAAGGCAGGAATGGAAACGATAACCTTTACGGTCGCACAGGCAATGACGTTTTAAGAGGCGGTAATGGCAGTGATTTCTTAGATGGTGGTACTGGTGTTGATGTACTAACAGGCGGATCTGGTCAAGATACTTTTGGCTATTATGATCCCCCATTTGCTAACGGTTCCCCAGCGCAAAGTCCCAACGGTATTAGAGTGTTGAATCAGCCAGATAGAATTACCGATTACCAAATCGGTGTAGATAATTTCGTCTTTGAAACTGGAAAACTCGGACTTGATTTTGGTGCCCAGGTTAAATACGCAGAAGGGGTTAGCTCTAAACTATCGGGTAATGCCAATGTATTGGTGTTATTCGATGCATTTCCAAATGCTGCTGCTGCTGCTAAAGCCATTGCTGATAACAATAAGATTACATCTGATGAAGGGTTATTTGTTTATTGCAACTCTACACTTGGCATTTCAAGATTAGTGTATTCTAATGACTTAGATGACGGCGGCTCGATTAGTGTTTTGGCTAATCTGACCAATCTCACAAGCACGTCTAACCAACCTAAGTTTTCGCCCCAAGACTTCTCTTTTATCACTCTGTAATATCAACTCTAGCTCTAGCTAGCTTCGTTTGAGCTTATAGGACTGATATTTGATTTTTGAAATATATGTAGGGTGTATTAGACGAAAATACGGCACCGTCCGAAGACTTTTGTATCTTATACCAATTTAATGTGAAGTTGCACATATCTTGATCCCCCTAAATCCTCCTTAAAAAGGGGGACTTTGATAGATGTTTTTCCAGTTCCCCCCTTATCAAGGGGGGCTAGGGGGGATCGAATTCTATGCAGCTTTATAAAAAATTGGTATTACGCTTTGCTAACACGCCCTACATAAGATTTTTTCAAAAATTAAATCAGATTAATATATATTCTTTCAGTAAAAACAGCAAAGCCAGTAGACAGAGTAAAAAATTGCGTAATTACTCTATCTAACTGGCTATATTTACCTCAGTTTTTGATAATTTATTTTTCTGGTGGTAAATCTACACTGTAAACAGTTTCACCTGCTAAGTTACGCAGTGTTACTGTCATCACCTTTGTATGAGCATTAATTTTAACTCCTCCAAAGAATTGCAAACCTTCACTTGGGGGACGATTTGCTTTCGTACCTGGAGGAAGGCTTTGAAATACCAATTGTGGGCCAAAGGTATTTTCTAATTCGTTTGGCCCAAATGTGCCAGAGTTCAGAGGCCCGGCGACGAACTCCCAAAAAGGTTTAAAGTCGGTAAACTGTGCTTTAGCGGGGTTGTAATAATGGGCTGCTGCATAATGTACATCAGCAGTTAACCAAACAACATTCTGGATATTCTTATTTTTTATAAATCGTAGTAAATCGGCAATTTCTAGTTCTCTTCCTAAAGCTGGGCCATCTCCATTAGCCCAAGCTTCAAAATCAGTGCTACCATCTCGAATTATCAGCCCCAATGGCATATCACTAGCAATCACTTTCCATGTTGCTTTTGATGATAACAATTGCCTTTTCAGCCATTGTATTTGTGTTCTGCCCAGCATTTCTGTTTCTTTACTTGGTACTGGCTGACGATTGGGAGTGTTTGGCCCCCGATAAGTACGCTCATCCAGCATGAAAATGTCTAATAATGGCCCATAGTTGAAAGAACGATAAATTCTCGCTTTATCTGGATCATTTGTTTCATACCCAATAGGCAGATATTCTAAAAATGCTTGCCTTCCCCTTTTTGCTAACAAGTTAACATCCTTAACTGTGTAGCGGTCATCGTTCAAGAGAAATTCTCCAGGATACCAGTTATTTGTGGTTTCGTGATCATCCCATTGTGCCAATATGGGAACTTCAGCGTTGAAACGCTTAATGTTTTCATCCAGCAAATTGTAAATATAGTTACCACGAAATTCTTTGAGAGTTTCTGCTACTTTTGACTTTTCTGGTGTAGTAATATTTTTCCAAACAGTGCCGTCGTCTAGAGTTACTTCTGATTGAATGGGATTATCAGCATAAATATTATCGCCAGAGTGGATGAAAAAATCGGGATTAAGTTGACGCATTGTATCGTAAATTTTCATCCCACCGAAATCAGGATTAATACCCCATCCCTGACCGGCAGTGTCACCACCCCACACAAAGAATATGTCTCGCCCAGATTTAGGAGGAGTTCGGAAAGTGCCTTTGACAGGAGCGCTGTAAGTACCTTTGTAATCTAAATCTTGAAAAATTACTCGATAAAATAATTGTTGGTCTGCTGGTAAATTCCTCAGATAAAGTCGTGCTGTAAAGTCGCTATTTTGTAAAGCATTGGGCCCCACAACTCGCTGCACATTTTTAAAAGACTCGCTGGTAGAATATTCTACGATCATTTTGGCGGCGCGATCGCTGCGACTCCAAATGACAATGCTATCGTTAGAGATATCTCCGCTAGCTACGCCATAAGGTATAGCAGGACGCATTTTATCGGAGGTAATAATGGCAGGCGCTTGGGCAAAAACTTGTGATTTGGATACAAGATTTGTGGCAATAATTCCACCTGCTGTGATAGTTGAACGGAGCAAAAACTGGCGGCGGTTTAGTTGCAATGGGCGATTAGATTCCATGATAAATAATGGCAAGCTTAAAAAGTATTACAGGATAAGTGTTTAGCACATTCTGTTATTCCAAGAAGTAAAGATTGGGTTATCCAAGGGTTAATAAAAAAATAAAAAGTTTTTATAATTATAATTAATATAAATTAACTTATCCTGATTATATGTGAGGTTGAATATAACAATTTACTTGAGCCAATTGTCTCACTTACAAAGCCTAAGTTTGTGCAGCCTCTTAGAAAATTGGTATTAACTATTATCTTTACCTTCGATTAAAGTTTCCTTAAACTCATGACCTCAAAATAATTTATCCCAAATCTTTGGTAACTTATTTCCTTGATTTTGACGGGGTTAATAAATAATAATCACTGTTTTAATCGGTGAGGAACCCTTTATAAATAAGCAAGGAGATAAGTAAGTTTAAATCTGCGTTGCTTGCAGAAGTTTGTCGTGAGGAAAACTGAGATGAAATTGTTTCCAAAATTAGTATTTGCTGCTGCTAGTTTTGCTCTAAGTTTGACTACTATAGATGCAAAATCTGTATCTGCTACCCTTGTAAATTATGATTTCACGGTTGATAGTCCTCTAAATACAGGAAAGGGCTTTTTTAGTTTTGATGACTCAACTTTTAGTAATGACAATCTTTCAGAAGCAATAGTTAAGTCACTCTCTTTCCAATTTGATGGAGATTCCACCATTTACACCGAACAAGATGATTTAAACTATCCAGACTTTCCCATTGTATTTTCAACCGCATACTTAACAGAAAATACATCTTCTGTAGGCTTAGATTATACATTCGATAATAAAGCTAATCCTTCCAGTTCTATAAGTTACGAAATCGTTGGCGAGGATTTTACAGCCTTTTCCAGAACTTCTCCAAATAGTGAACTTATTTCTGGTAAAGTATCTTACACAAAAGTACCTGAGCCTACAACTTTAGGTGGTATTATTTTTGCTTGCGGTCTGGGTTATATCTTGAAAAAAAAAGACAGCATCGATGGAAAAAGTTAAAGTTAAACTTTGATTTTGGGTACAGCTAATTTAATTTGTAGTAACCCATTAAAAACAATAATTGATTCAATATAAAGTATGAAGTATGAGTAATTTATACTTCATTTTTTATTTTTTGAGCGCTCAGAGTTTTTTCTTTTACGTTGTCAATATGCTCGTGTAAAAATTAATTAAAGGCAGGTGCAGTTACAAAAAAACTTACAACAATCGTTTAAAAAGAAGCTATAAATCCAATTCGCTTTTTCGGCATGACGCTCCTACGTCGCTCTAAGCGTTCGCGTAGCGTGTCGCAGACAAGCCATGCCGTTGGCGCAGCCTCTCGTAGAGAAGGCTTTACGCTGCGCTAACGCAATTAAACTCAGCCAGATACTAAGGGCGGGGTTTTTACCTACCTTGAGATACAAGGATTTTTTCTCTACGAGACGCTACCGCGAACGCGCCACTTTCCGGCGAGGTTTTGAACATGAACCTTCTTTGATAAACAGGTTTTTTCTCATCTATTGACCCTCATCGATACTGCCATAAATTTGGTAATAGGAATTTAAATGTCACAATCGCCAAATCTCAGCAGTATGCGTAATTTTTTGATTATCTGGGCAGGTCAATTGGTTTCTACCATTGGTAGTAGTATGAGTAGCTTTGCGATCGCAATTTGGGCATGGGAAATTACAGGTAAAGCAACGACTCTGACTTTAGTGGGCTTTTTTAGTTTGCTACCTAGCATAGCGCTCGCTTCCATCAGTGGTGCAATTGTTGACCGTTTCAATCGTAAATTACTGATGATGGTGGGTGATACAGTAGCAGTCTTGATGACAATAATACTGATGCTGCATCTCACCAATCATTTGCAAATTTGGCATCTATATTTAACTAGCGCCATAGTCGGGACATTCAATCAATTTCAATCTTTAGCTTACTCTGCATCACTATCGTTATTAGTCCCCAAGCAAAACTACATCCGTGCTAGCAGTTTCCAGTTTTTGTCAAGTTATGGAAGTAATATTATTGCTCCCGCCCTAGCAGGATATCTTTATCAAGTTATTGGTCTATTAGGAATTTGGCTGATTGATATTTCTACCTTTGCGATCGCCATTAGTAGTTTATTATTTGCCCGTATCCCTAAACCACTACAAACCAATGAACATGAAAATTCCTTCCATATTTGGCAAGGTTTAGGATTTGGTCTGCGCTACATCTTTGTTCGTAAAAGCTTACTTGCGCTTTTAATCATCACCTTTTTGTTTTGGTTTGCTCATGATGTTGGGAATTCTCTGTATTCAGCGATGATTTTATCTCGAACCGGAAATGATACTGTGGTGTTAGGCAGTTTAGCCGCAGCGGCTGGTTTTGGTGGTGTCACTGGAGCCATTATTGTGAGTACATGGGGTGGTTTCAAAAAGAAAATCAACGGTGTTTTATTGGGGATGATTGGCGCAGGATTAAATAAAATCGTCTTTGGTTTGGGTCGAACGCCTTGGATTTGGATACCCGCACAGTTTTGTTCTTCTTTTAATTTCCCTTTCAACGGTAGTTCCGATAACGCCATTTGGTTAGCCAAAGTTGCTCCCCATGTACAGGGACGGGTATTTGCAGCCCATTCATTAGTTGTGCAATTTGGGTCAGCAGCTTATTTAATCGCAGGGCCTTTAGCAGATAATATATTTACCCCTGCATTAACCGCAGGTAGTGGTCATATTGAGTTTTTTGGAAGAATATTTGGTACTAACGCGGGTGCAGGGATCGCACTGCTGTATGTGATCTGTGCTGCGTGTATGTTATTGGTTGGGTGTGCCGGATTTTATATTCCCCAACTGCGGGATGTGGAGAAAATTTTACCCGACCATGATACTACTGAATATGCACAGTTTAATAGTGAAAAATAGAAATTTAGCGATCGCTTATTGTTTCAAAGCCCCTGACGGTAGAGAACTCATGGTAGAAGCCTTTCAGTTTTCCACTTATACGATTTTTAACTATAAGTTCCTGCTGTCTCACTTTTGATGATCTTTATAGGTTCTGACACGATATCATCTATCTTGTTAAATTCTCCAGCCCGCCAACTATCTGTTATATCCTTGATAAAACTGGCAATAGGGATCGCAATTAACAAACCGAGAACTCCTCCTAACTTTGCCCCCAACAGCAAAGAAATTACCACCCAAACGGGATTTAACCCAGTCAAATTGCCAAGAAGTCTAGGCGCTATAAAATTAGAATTAACTTGGTCGATCGCAACAGCTACACCTAAAACTTCAACTCCTAACCAAAAGTTTTGCAACGCCACCAACAAACTTACTATAGCGATACCTACTCCTGTACCAAAGGGGAAGAGAGAAAATAAGCCAATACCGATACCAAAGAGTAGAGCTAAGGGAACTTGCAACGCCAAAAACGCCAGTGTAATTGTCACCCCTAACACAGCTCCCAATGTTGCTTGACCGATGAAGTAATTGTGGAAATCCTCTCGCAGTAATTCCCGCATTCTTGACCCAATGTTAGGGGGAAACCACTGAAAAACTCCGTCCCAAAGACGTTCGCCATTCAATATTAGGTAGATAGTTAACACTACCGCCAGTAGCACGTTCAGCACAATACCAATGGTATCGACAGCAAAACCAAGAATTCTACCAGTGAAGGACTGAAGCTGGTTAGATAATCGCTCAAGAACTTGGGTAAATAAACCACTTAAATTAATCGGAAGTTCTTGTTGACTTAATGCCCAATCTTGAAAAGTTTGCAACTGTTGAGTACCAGAATCGATCCAACTGGGCAATATATTAGCTAGCTCAACAAGCTGTTGAATAATCAAGGGAACCAAGGTAATACCTAAACCTACTAAAACTACGAGAGTCAAAAGCAACACTCCTCCAATCGCCACGTTGCGTTTTACCCCTTGTTCTTGGAGAAACTGGATTGGATAGTTCAATACAAAAGCTAGTAAAATCGCGGCAGCGATAATGCTGACCAAGGGTTGAAAATACTGTATAACCTGGAGTAATAGCCAGCCGTTGAGAATGGCAATAGGAAATGCTAATCCTACAGTTAACCATCGCGGTAATTTATTTGCTGATTGCATTAGTGATGACTCCACAAGAGTTCTTACTTTATTTTGGCTTCGATTTTGATTTATGAAAAAGCATATTATTATCTAGGAGATCATGCTGCAATTGCAATATACGCAAGCAAGGATAAATTAGTACGCCCACGACGTAAATGGGGTAACATTTAAACTCCCTAAAGAGCTTATTCCATAATACTTTTGACTTTTGACTTTTGATTTTTGACTTCCCTCAAGGGGCTGACTTCCGCCCTGCGGTACTAGGTTTGTTGGTTTGTCTCGATAAAATCCAATATAATTTTTTGATGCATATTCCCCAAAGGTCGCACCTCGCCAGCGTTTTGCGAATAACAGTTACCTTGATGAATCTCTTCTGGGGTCAACAATCTCATATCCCAGCCTTCATTCAAAACCAGTTGATCTAATTCCACCGACAGTGGTGCATGAAAGACATGACGGACTACTCTTTCGTCGGGATAACAACCAAATTCCACAAAAGATGGTAAATTGTAGCCGATTTCTTCTAAAATTTCTCGCTTCACTGCGACATCCGGCGTTTCACCAGGTTCGACATGACCGCCAAATAGCGCCCAGTAGCCAGGGTAGAGAATACCGGGGATGTTGTCCCGCAGTTGCATGAGAAACTTGTCTTTTTGATAGAGAATTGCGATCGCTACATGTATCGGTTGATTGTTCATTCTTCTTCTAGATAAACTTCCCCCAATTCTTTACCAGCTAAGGGGATACTTCGGTAACGAACTTTACCTTTAATCACCACTTGTGCCCCCTCGGTCAGATTATTTTGATTGGTGACAACCCAAATTTTGCCAGTCGAGTCACTAATTTCATAAGCCCACTGTTTCATCAAAGGAGCTTTCTTTTCCACCTTACCTTGGATATAAACTGTAGCTTGATTGTCTTGTTCTGGTTTAATTTCTCGAATTGGGGTGACATTAGTACCAATTCTAAAATTAGTCCCATTCAAGCCAGACGAGGTTAAACTTCCACAACTACAAAGTCCCACCACCAATAAAAAAACTAACCCCAGGCGGTAAGGAATAATACTGTGTCCGTACAAGAACGAAAGGGATAAATTTCTTGTTTGTTGCATGAAAGCCACCGATTGAGCAAATTTTTGCTTCACTGCTTGCTTTGTCGCCAGTTTCATCAGGTCTGTTCCCATCTATACTATTCTCTGCGGTTTCAGAAACACACTCTCCACTGAGCAAAAAATGTTCTGAATTTTATGGAAGTCGGCGGGAAACTCTATCCCGCAAGTGGCGTGGAGAGGGATAGCCGCCCGCCGACTTGGGGCATAGGGCATTGGTGACTCTTTCCCACGCCCAAGAACTCCATCCCCTTGTGGGTGGAGTTTTTTATCCTTAATTCTTTATTCTTCAGATAACGCCATTGATCTGAGAAAATAAAGATTATGGATTTACTGTAAAAAAACGCTACGACATCAACGAAGAGGCAGGGGGAAAAGGACAAGGAGAAAGACTTGTTGCAAGTATTTTGACAAAAGGCGAATATAGCTGGTAATTTTCATGGAAACAAAAACTGCCAAACTCCTTGATGGTAAGGCTTTAGCTGCAAAAATTCAGCAAGAACTTTCTGTTGCTATTACACAATTACAACCAAAAATTGGACGACCTCCTGGTTTAGCAGTGCTGATGGTTGGCGATAATCCAGCCTCAGCTGCTTATGTCCGTAATAAAGAAAAAGCTTGCGCTAAAGTTGGCATTGCCTCTTTTGGTAAGCATTTTCCTGCCCAAACGACCTTTGAGGAGTTAGAAGAGATCATAGCTGCACTAAACCACGATGAACGGGTAGATGGAATCCTTGTGCAGCTGCCCTTACCTAACCACTTGGATGCTGTGGCTCTGTTACATCAAATTGATCCCGATAAAGATGCTGATGGACTGCACCCAGTTAACTTGGGACGACTAGTACGGGGAGAAGCGGGTTTACGCAGCTGCACCCCTGCTGGTGTGATGCGGCTTTTAGAAGAATATGAAATTCCTTTGCAGGGGAAACAGGCAGTAGTGGTGGGACGCAGTATTTTGGTGGGCAAGCCAATGGCACTGATGCTACTAGAAGCTGATGCCACAGTCACGATCGCTCACTCGCGATCGCATGACCTCAAAACCATTACCCAAAATGCTGATATTTTAATTGCAGCAGTAGGCCGTCCCGGACTGATCGCTGCTGAGATGGTAAAACCGGGCGCTGTTGTGGTAGATGTGGGAATGAACCGCGTCATCGATGCTAGTGGCAAAAGTCGCTTAATCGGTGATGTCGACTTTGAATCAACATCTGCTGTAGCAGGATTTATCACCCCCGTTCCTGGTGGTGTTGGTCCTATGACTGTCGCCATATTATTGCAAAATACATTTGCCAGCTATTCCAGGGCAGCAAGAAAAGAAAAAGAGTGAGAAGTGAGGAGTGAGGAGTGATGAGTTGAAAGTTAAGAGTTATTAATCCTAATTGCTAACTCCTAATTGCTAACTCCTAACTCTTAATTCCAAACTCCTAATTCTTCATTTTTTCAGCGCCACAGCACCTTAAAATTGTGACGTATAAGACAAAAATCCTAAAATGTCAGGAATTAAAGAATGGTAGCAACTAATAACGTTCAAAAGACACCACCAGAGGAAGTCACGTTTAACTTAGCAGCTTATCTAAAAGAACGGCAAAAGCTTTGTGATACTGCTTTGGATCAGGCTATCCCCATCATTTATCCAGAAAAGATTTATGAGGCGATGCGCTACTCGTTATTAGCTGGAGGCAAGCGTGTACGTCCCATTCTTTGCCTTGCTACCTGCGAAATGATGGGTGGAACTATCGAAATGGCCATGCCAACAGCTTGTGCTGTGGAGATGATCCATACAATGTCATTGATTCATGATGACCTGCCAGCGATGGATAATGACGATTACCGTCGCGGGAAGCTGACAAATCATAAAATCTATGGCGAAGATGTAGCGATTTTGGCTGGAGATGGCTTGTTAGCTCTGGCTTTTGAGTTTGTTGCCCTTCAAACCCCCCAAAATGTTAAGAGAGAGCTAGTCTTGCAGGTAGTTGTCCGTCTTGGTCGGGCGCTAGGGGCAGGTGGTTTAGTCGGCGGTCAAGTTGTCGATTTAGAGTCAGAAGGTAAATCAGATATTTCCTTAGAAACGCTAAATTTCATTCATAAACACAAAACAGCCGCTCTTTTGGAAGCTTGCGTAGTTTGTGGCGGGATCATCGCTGGAGCATCACCTGAAGATGTGCAGCGACTGAGCCGTTATGCTCAAAATATTGGGCTAGCATTCCAAATCATAGATGATATTTTGGATATCACTGCTACTCAAGAGGAATTAGGCAAAACTGCGGGTAAAGACCAAAAAGCGCAGAAAGTGACCTATCCTAGCCTTTGGGGACTTGAAGAATCTCGCTCAAAAGCCCAAGAGCTAGTTAAAGCAGCTTGTGCGGAATTAGAACCATTTGGAGAAAGAGCCAAGCCACTCCAAGCGATCGCTCATTTTATTATCAGCCGCAATAACTAGTACCGCCTTGCGGAAGTTGTAATTATTATACCGCAAGCGTTTTATTGATTTTGGATGGGTGGTTTATTTACACCATGCTGTATTACTACCGCCCAGCGGGATTCAAAATTTACTCATTCAAAAAGCTTATCAAGTAAGCTTTTAGGTTATTTTGAGTAATTGGTCTGTTTCCGCCGTAATGTACTAAGTTAATTTTGGATTTTGGGTTGAATCTAAATGTTTCCTCAACCAACAACTGCTGCTAATATTTACTAACCTAACCAAAATACCATGCAGGACATAGGCAACATTTTAGACAACCGGGTGCTGCTAATTGCTCTGGTAGCTTGTTTAATTGCTCAAGCACTAAAGCTCGTAGTCGAGATTATCAAACATCGCAAACTGAATGTGCGTGTTTTGGTGACAACTGGAGGTATGCCCAGTGCCCATTCAGCTTTAGTTACAGCTCTTGCTGCTGGTGTAGGGCAAACACTTGGTTGGGCATCTCCTGATTTTGCCGTTGCTATAGTTTTTGCCATCATCGTCATGTATGATGCAGCCGGAGTTCGCCAAGCGGCAGGAAAGCAAGCTCGTATCCTCAATCAAATGATTGATGAATTATTTCATGAAAAACCAGACTTTAGCCAAGACCGTTTGAAGGAATTACTCGGACATACACCAGTTCAGGTAATAGCTGGGTCAGCTTTGGGTATAACCATCTATTGGTTAGCTAGGGCTGCTTATTAGTCAATAGTCTACAGTCCACAGTTTATTAACTAATGACTAATGACTAATGACTAACGACTATAAGCGCACAGTTGAGCGCAGCAGAATCACCTTACGACTATCTACTATGCTGGCAACAAAACCGCCATTGTTCAGCTTCTGTAAGGTGTTGTATGCTTCAGTTTGGTTAGTGGTATAAACTGCTAACAAGTAAGGGCGTTGTCCATAAGAAACAAAACCTACATTACCTCCCACTACTTGCTGCACACTATTTACTAGTTCCGGACGGTTGTAATAATCTACCAACACTGCATAACCTTCTCCTAATGCTTGAGGATTATAAACTGTCTGCTGAGGTGGCTGTAGCTGTGGTTGTGGTTGTAGCTGTGGCTGTAGCTGTGGCCGTGCTTGTAGCTGTGGTTGTGGCTTTGGCTGCACATCTGCCGTTGTTGGTCGAGTAGTGATGATAGCAGATAAGCCAACAATATTGCTGACATACCTTGCCCATCGATTGGCATCATCAATTCTGTTAAAGCCCCCTATCCGGGTTACAGTTTCGTTGAGATATTTGCAGGTAATGGTCTTAAGTTCCGGTGGTAAGGCACTACGCAACTGCTTTTGATTATCTGCTGTGGGACTGACTACTAATAAAAGATACTCACCCGCATTTGGTGGTTGACAAGGAGGAATGGTTTGTTGGGCCAAGACAGAACTCGTGCCACTAATCAACCCTGCGTAAGCGAAGCTCATCGTAGATATCGCTAATCCTAAAACACTTGGTAAAGTCTGAAATCTATGCACAAAAGTTAGATTATGTAAATCAAGGTGTCTTAAAAGATTTTATAAGAAAAAAGCTGAAAACCTAGTTACTTCAGTATGGGGATGAAAGGAGTGTAAAAAAATATATTTTGTTCTTACCAAATAAAATTTGAGAGTTAGGAGGAAGCAAGGGAGCAGGTGGTCACTGAGCATAGGCAAAGCAGAGCAAAGAAGAAGTTTTCCCCTCTGCTCCCTGCTCCCTGCCCCTCTGCTTCTTTTCAATGCCCAATTTCTAAGATACGCTAGCAAGCGATGCTAAAGCATCTGGAATTGTCTCAGAAGGAGCCTGGAAGTCTCCAGTGATAACGTACTCTAAACGCAGTTTTAACCAAGTAATAAATTGGGGATTAGTAGAAATAATTGCTACTGCTGGTTGGGGACACTTCGCCTTCAGTTCTGTAAACTGTGGTGTTTCTAAGAAAGCTGGTTGCGGAACCAACCAAAAATCTATTTGTTTTTCTTGTTCGTGGTAGTGACGGGTGCGCTCTTTGAGAACTTCGTGTGTCGGTTCTTCTTCGAGAAGAAACTTTTGACTAGCCAAAACGTAATAATATGTTTGCATTTTCATCCTTTGGTTGCTATATGAATAATGTAAGGGCACAGTACTACACTCTGTACCCCTACGAACTAACTTTTGTGGGATTTCTTGAACCAAGAACTGAATGGACAAGCACTTCCCTGCTTTTCAGCTTTTGTTTGTTTGCCACCAGATGTTAGTTTTTCCAAGAACAGATTATTGTCAAAGTAGTGTTCCAAGGAAATAACCTTCAAGTCATCGGTAACTTTTGCAATGCTCATGCCGATAATTTCTATTGTCTCTCCAGTAGGTGCATGGCCTTTGTATTCTCCGTTAAAATGTCCCCAATGCCGCCATTTGAATGTGACATTTGGTGGCCCTGAGAAAACTTCCAGGACTTCCCAAGGAAATCCTTGGGGAAATGTTGTGTGGAAGACTTTTGCGGATGATTCAAAGCTTTCTTCTGAAGCCTTGTAATGTTCTGAATCAGCCATAAATAAATTGTAAGTACCTTGGGCTGATAAATCTGCTGCGGTGTACTCTACTCCGCCATTGGTACTTACACGAAACTTGTCATTAACAATAGATAACCACTGTTGCGGGTTAGCTTTGAAGGATACCTCCATCTCAAAGGTTCGCACCAAGTTTTGCACGATCGCTTCCAGTGTACCTTCAAGGTGATTATAAGTACTTTCTTGAGCCAGATTCTCTTTTGAACGCGAATAATCAGGTGGTGTCTGATACCGCCACTCGACATCAGCACTTTCTGCTATCACCTTATCTCGATCCTGTACCCAAAGCGGCAGGTTGTTAGACTGTGTTGCGCTCATAGAAGTTTTTGCTGAAGGTTTGCTCTCGATTTCTAGATTTCGCAGTAGACAACCCCTCTTTTAAAACATGGGAGTGGGGAGTGGGGAGTAGGGAGTAGGAGAGGCAGGGGGAGCAAGAAAAAATAACTAAATTCCCAATTCCCAATTCCCAATGCCCCATTCCCCATTTCCTACTCCCTACTCCCTCTTATAGCTTGTTTCATCTCGCGGACTGCCCGTTCTATACCTACTAATGCTGCCCGGCTGATGATGGTATGACCAATATTCAGTTCTTCCATACCCGGAAGCGCAGCCACCGGATAGACGTTCCAGTAGGTGAGTCCATGACCAGCGTTGACTCGCAATCCAGCTTGAATCGCTTGTTCACACCCTTTGGATAACACTGCTAATTCTCGCTGGCGATTTGTTTCATCTTTAGCCTCTGCATATTGCCCAGTGTGCAATTCAATAAACTGCGCCTGCACCTTGACAGATGCTTCAATTTGTGATGGTTCTGCATCGATAAATAAACTAACTGGAATGCTAGCACTTTGCAATTTATCGACTATCTCACCTATTCTAGCAATTTGCCCGATAATATCTAATCCGCCTTCTGTTGTGACTTCTTCGCGTTTTTCGGGTACTAAAGTCACGTAATCTGGTTTGATATCGAGAGCGATCGCTACCATTTCATCTGTAGCGGCCATTTCTAAATTAAGATGCGATCGGACTGTTTCCCGTAACAGTAGCACATCCCTGTCTTGAATATGCCGCCGATCTTCCCGCAGATGCACCGTAATTCCATCTGCGCCGCCTAATTCTGCCAGCACCGCCGCCGCCACGGGGTCTGGTTCCACTGTCCGCCGTGCTTGCCGAATGGTGGCGATGTGGTCAATGTTAACGCCAAGTGTAGGCACCCCAAATTTCCCCCAAATCCACAGTCCTCAGAATTTGATTTTACCGGAAATGCTGGTCTTGCGTAGCGAAGTAGTCAAGAAAAGATTAAGGGGTCTAACGGAGTTTTAATAAGATTTAACCACGACTTGGAACAATGTCTGCATCAATGGCAGAATTTCGGCACATTGCACCATTCGGATTAGAGAAAGGGATGGTCATTACACAATTTGCTGACTTTTGCGTTGAACATTATTAGTGCATACGATTACTAGATTCTTTTTTTACTTTATACACTGTATAAATGCTAAAATCCTCAGGTAGACAGTTAGGATACTTAGATGCCAGTTGTAGCTAACTCAATCAAGTTTGGTACAGACGGCTGGCGGGGCATTATTGGTGATGAGTTCACCTTTGAACGCCTAGCCCTGGTCGCACCAGTTGCCGCAAAAGTATTGTATGATACATATTTTACTACGGTGGGTAGCCGGACAATAATTGTCGGTTACGATCGCCGATTCATGGCCGAAGACTTTGCTCGTGCTGTTGCTGATACTGTTTCTGCTGCCGGATTTGATGTGCTACTGAGCGAAAGCTATGCCCCAACCCCAGCTTATAGTTGGGCAGCAAAACAACTCAATGCTTTAGGGGCGCTGGTAATTACAGCTAGCCATAATCCTGGAACATATTTGGGGTTAAAAGTCAAGGGTTGTTTTGGTGGATCGGTACCGCCAGAAGTCACAAAAGAGATAGAAGCGCAATTGTCGGTTGGAGTACCATTAGCAGCTACTCCAGGGAAGCAAGAAAAATTTGATCCTTGGCCCAGTTATACAGAAGCACTAGAAGGTAAAGTTGATATTGCCAAACTTCGAGAAGCGATCGCCTCTGGCCAACTGACATTATTTGCCGATGTTATGCATGGCGCGGCGGCTGGCGGATTGGCGAAACTACTAGGCAATCAGGTCAGAGAAATCAACTCAGAACGCGACCCCCTGTTTGGTGGTGGTGCGCCGGAACCCTTACCTAAATACCTTTCAAAGTTATTTGAAGTCATCAAAACTCATCGAGAAACCGATAAATCAGGTTTAACCGTGGGGTTGGTATTTGATGGAGACTGCGATCGCATTGCAGCAGTGGACGGAGAAGCAAACTTCCTAAGTTCCCAAGTATTAATCCCGATATTAATCGACCACTTAACCCTGCGCCGGGGCTTTAGTGGTGAAATAGTCAAAACTGTTAGCGGTTCCGACTTAATGCCCCTTGTGGCAGCATTACATAACCTGCCAGTATTTGAGACAGCAGTTGGTTATAAATACATCGCTGACAGAATGTTAGCAGCAAAAGTGTTGCTGGGCGGCGAAGAATCGGGAGGAATTGGCTATGGCAGCCATATTCCCGAACGCGATGCACTGCTGTCAGCATTGTACGTTATAGAGGCGATTGTAGAATCTGGTTTGGATTTAGGTGAGTATTATCGCTATTTGCAGAAACAAACAGGGTTTATCTCAGCATATGATCGCATTGATTTGCCCTTAGCAAGTATGGAAGTGCGATCGCGTCTTTTGCAACAGCTACAAACTCAACCCTTAACAGAAATTGCTGGTTTAGCAGTGACCGATTGCCAAACAATTGACGGGTACAAGTATCGCCTAGCTGATAAAAGCTGGTTAATGATTCGGTTTAGCGGTACTGAGCCAGTTTTACGCCTCTACTGCGAAGCCCCGACAATTGAGCAAGTGCATCAAACTCTTGCTTGGGCGAAACACTGGGCAGAGTAAAATTAGTGAGGAGTTGAGAGTTAGGAGTTAGGAATTAATTAACTCATAACTTATCACTCCTAACTCCTAACTAATAATTTGTAATTCATGACATTACTTGTAGTAGCTACAGGAAATCCAGGTAAGTTACGGGAAATGCAAGCTTATCTGGAAAGTTCAGGTTGGGAATTAACCCTCAAACCTGAAGAATTAGAAATTGAAGAGACAGGCGAAACCTTTGCTGCCAATGCTTGTCTAAAAGCGTCACAAATTGCTAAAGCTACAGGAAACTGGGCAATTGCTGATGATTCCGGCTTGCAAGTAGATGCCCTAAATGGCGCACCCGGAGTTTATTCTGCACGTTACGCCAAAACCGACTCAGAACGCATTGCTAGGCTATTGAGAGAATTAGACAACGAGGTAAATCGGCAAGCTCAATTTGTTTGTGCAGTAGCGATCGCTCGTCCTGATGGTGCGATCGCATTACAATCTGAAGGTGTTTGTCTCGGCGAAATTCTCCACGCACCACGTGGTGACGGTGGTTTTGGCTACGATCCAATTTTTTATGTGCAAGAGTTGCAATTGACCTTTGCTGAGATGACACGAGAGTTGAAAGGGTCAATTAGCCATCGAGGCAAGGCTTTTACAGCTTTACTTCCGCAGCTAGAGAAAATTAAGAGTTAGGAATTGGGAGTTTGGATTTATGAATTTTGCTAAATCTTCACTCATTTAGTCTTGACTCACAAATCATAACTCTTAACTCATAACTCTTAACTCATAACTTTTTTAAACTGCTTCTGTGTTCTTTTCGCCAGTGCGAATCCGAATCACTTGCTCAACAGGCGAGATGAAAATTTTACCATCGCCGATTTCACCAGTGCGGGCAGCAGCAATAATTTTGTCTACTACCATATCAACCTGATTGTCATCAACGACGATTTCCACTTTGAGTTTTTGCAGAAACTCAACGGTATACTCAGAACCGCGATACCGTTCCGTTTGACCTTTCTGCCGTCCGAATCCCCGAACTTCAGAAACAGTCATGCCGACAATACCAGCGTTAACCAAGGCAATTTTTACCTCATCTAGCTTAAATGGACGGATAATAGCTTCTACTTTTTTCATCTTTTTGACTCCTGATTTCTACTAGCTTCGTTTATATATCTAACCAGATTCGCTGTCGGAAGCTGTAACTAGCAGTGCTTTTCCTAAAACATATGTAATAATTACCACTTTTTTAAAGTGTAGATGCTCTACCTGAGAATTTGGAACATGAAAATCGGCAAGGATTTATTAATTGGATAATCTTTAAGGCTCTAACATAAAGAAGTTGCTGTTAATTTAGCATTTTATGTAGCTTTTATAACCTAAAAATAAATAAATTCCGCCATGTAGCAGATATGCTGAGATATTTTAGAGACTGATTGCAGAAGAATTGCTTGATAGCCCAAAAGCTTGGTGTTGCTAAATGTGGGAGTATCAACTAACGTTTCTGATGTTCAAACAAGGGACGCACAACGAAATATCCAGCACTAAAGGCAGTAAGCATGATTAACAATATGGTGATAATTAACCACCAGCCATTGAGTCCCTTAGCATCTGGCTCAGTAGCGGAATAATAACTTACTTGTTGCTCTTCTATAAAAACTGGTTCTGGTATCGGGAAATTCATTTCCATTACTGGTGTAGGGAAGTCTTGGCGGCGGCTTTTTTCGGGTGGCGTTTTGGGGTTAACGGGTGGATGCGAACGAGAAACCTGTTGGCGTGGACGTGCTTGTGTTACTTGCTGTTTAGGCGCATTTTTAACGTCACTAGAAGCTTGGGGGATTTGGTGATAACTAGGCGTAGTCTGGGAATCCACAAACTTTTGCAAATGAGAAAAAGACTCAACGACTTTAATAATTTCTTGGCGTAGCAGTTCATTTTCTTGTGCTAATTGTTGATTTTTAGTGGTAAGTGCATGTAGCTTCGCCTGTGCTGCTTGCAACTCTGTTGACAATTCCCTGTATACAGGCAGTGGTACAGAGGGAGGGTAGGCTTGAGTAGTCGGTGTTGGCGAATTCCTGTGAACAGAACCTATGGTTGTTCGCATCGGGGGCTTGGTATTAAAAATCAAGGTAAGTAAGTCGTACAGAGATGCTAACAGAGATAGCCAGCCCTGAAACTATGCCCAAGAATAATAGAAAAATGCCGAAAGGGCAAAGATTTCTTATTGGGGCATTGGGAATTGGGCATTGAGCATTGATTATTAAATATTTTCCTCTGCTCCCGTGCCCCTGCTCCAATCCTCTTGATAACTGACCACAAGGTTAATTTCGTAACAATGGGAAGAAGTGTCCTACAGGGCCTTGCCCCTCGCCAATATCTAGGGCGTAAGTGAGTGCAGTAGTCACATACTCTTTTGCCTGTTGCACTGACTGCCACAAGTCTTTTCCCTTAGCCAGATTAGCAGCGATCGCAGCCGATAGTGTGCAACCAGTACCGTGGGTATTTTTTGTCTCTACTTGCTGGCAAGTCAAAACTTCCAACTTGTCCCCATCAAACCAGATATCAACGCCACGCAAATCTCCCTGCATACCTCCGCCCTTGACTAAAACAGCCTTCGTCCGTAAAGTCTTGTGAATAATTTCAGCAGCGGCTTGCATATCCTCTAAGGAATTAATTTGTAAACCGCTCAAAATTTGGGCTTCGTAGCGATTTGGCGTGATTATAACCGCCTTGGGAATAAGAGCATGGCATAGAGTCTTCACAGCATCATCATCAATCAATTGTGCCCCTGTACGTGACACCATTACTGGATCAACTACTAGATTATCGATTTGTAAAGCTTCTATCTGCTGGGCAACAGCAAAGATAATTTCCTGATTAAGTAACATTCCCGTTTTGGCAGCTTGTATGCCAATATCCTCAACTACTGCCTGAATTTGCGCCACAACAGCCTCTGTTGACATGGCATCAACCCTCATCACTCCTAAAGTGTTTTGTGCCGTGATACAGGTTATAGCACTAGTACCGTGGACACAGTGAAAAGCAAAGGTACGTAAATCAGCTTGAATTCCTGCACCGCCACCGCTATCGGAACCGGCAATGGTTAAAGCAACAGGTATTCTGGAGTTTATTTCAGTGTTCATAATTATAAAGATTAAGTAAGTTAACGCAATCAAACCAAACTATCTCAAAGTATTGATTAACTAGGCTAACACCCCCTTCCCTTCTACTTTCTGTCTCCTGAAGGCACGCTTGACGTAGGCATAGCCTCTGGTAAAGAAGGCATTGCTGACAAAAAATGTTTAGAGAAAGTTCATCAAATCCTTGCACAAAGCGCTCTCGTTGCCATATCACTCTAGAAATTAACAGGATTCCAGCACCATACTTCCATATCTTTTTCGATTTTTTTTGTAAAAAAAATAACTAACTTCAGGGCATTTACTGATATCAAGCGCTCATTGTAAAGGTTACTTTTAATTCAGTTCACAAAGCCCAGTTACACCGATTACAACAGGTTCGACTAAGTTGTTACATTAGCTCCCTTAATTTAAAGGGTAAACCTACTAAAGTTTCAACCAATCCAACTTTAACCACTGTAACTTTAAGTCCCCAGCTATCAGCGAGGGGTGCATTTTACCACGCCGATTTGGCAACCTCCTGACCTAAGACAACGGACAAAGTTCAGAGCAATTACTATGCCAATTTATGATCATCGTATCGAAATATAACAGATAGTAAAACGGGTTTGCAAAGAGCAGCAATCACGGTTGCTACAAATTAATTTCCAAGTATTCAACTCCAGTTTTGGTAATCAGATAATGTCTAACAACAAACGCAGAGAAAACAGGAAGTGTCTCCGGTTTTGCGCTGCCTTGTCTATGTGCAACTCGTCCGATCATCCTCAATAAAATCCTGACGATTGACGATATAGACATTCCTGGTTTAACCATTAACAGTTGATACAAACAAAGTTTTCAATTTTACAACAAAGTTTCTAGAAACGACGCAATTTTAAATCGCGATTGCACAACTGCGACTGTCCTGAAAAGTCCAGATAATGACCCATTCAAATAACTACTTAGCAACTTAGTTTATTGCTGAGAGCATACTACTAATTCACCTTACACACATTCGGAGTAAAACAATGGCTGGCAAAACATACTACGTTTCTGGAACAGGCAATGATAAAAGTGATGGATTGAACGAGGGAGCCGCATTTCGCACCCTCCAAAAAGCCGCAGACTTGGTGCAAGCAGGTGATACCGTTTATGTCATGAATGGTACTTACACAAATATTTACCCTAATATCCTGAGCCTTTCAAATAAGCATGGTAGCGCTAATGCACCGATCACATTTACTGCTTATCCTGGACACAAACCTGTTTTAGAAGCACACACAAACAATTGGAATGCCATCTCAATTACAGGCTCTTCTTATGTAGTCATTGAAGGGCTGACGCTGGTGGGAGCGCGAGATGAAATTACATTAGAATATGCGCTCGAGCAAAAAGATAATTTGAGTAACCCAGCAACATCTGGAAATGGTATTAACGTTACATATATCAATGGCGCTCAAAAGCAACGTTCACATCACATCACAATTAAAAATAACAACGTTTCTAAGTTTCCAGGAAATGGGATTGGAACAGAAGAAGTAGACTACATTACAGTAAAAAACAATATCGTTTCTGGAAATGCTTGGTACTCACCTTATGGAACCCAAGGGATTACAATGCTTCACCTTTGGAATTCCGATACAAACGTAACAGATTACAAAGTAGTTATTGAAGGTAACACCTCTTTTGATAATAAACAATTAGTTCCTTGGATTCAAGCAGGAAAAGTAACAGAGGGTCATGGAATAATGCTTGACACTGCTTCTGTTGCAAATGTTGCATACCAGGGCAAAGCCTTAATCAGTAATAACGTAGTTTACAACAATGGTGGTGCAGGGATTCAGATTTTCAAAGGAGAAAACCCTGTAGATATTGTAAATAATACAACTTACCAAAATTCACAAGAACTCCCAGTCGGAGAAATTTTCCTTAACAGCGCTAAAAATGTTCGGGTTGTTAACAATATTATGTATGCAAAGTCTGGAGAGTCTGCCAGTTCTATTGCTAATTCTAGTAATTATTCATTTGACAACAACCTTGCTTACAACGGAGATCTTAAAGGTGCAGGATCCGGAAATGTATTAAACAAAGACCCGTTGTTTGTTAATCCAGCGAATGGTGACTTTAGGCTCAGAGCTGGAAGTCCTGCAATCGATGGTGGTTCCAATGCTTTCAATAGCATCACTAAGAACATTCCTTTAGATGGCGATGGCGACGGCAGTGTATTGATTGATATTGGCGCATACGAAGCCCCAACCAGTAAAACTCCTAGCCCCGAAATTCAAATTCTTGATGGCACAGTTGACATTGCAGATAACAGCACTACCCCCATTAACTTTGGCGTTGCTGTTGCTGGTAGCACCCTGACCAAAACTTTTACTATTAAGAACACAGGTATAGCTGCACTCAACCTGACTAATCTCAAACTCCCCGACGGCTTTAGTTTGGTAGGAACTCTTCCAGCTACTTTGGCTGCCAAGACTTCGGCGAATATAACGGTGGCACTAAATACGACCACTGCCGCAACCTACAGTGGCAACTTCAGTTTAACCAACAACGATAGTAACGAAAGCCCCTTTGACTTTGTTATTAGTGGTAAAGTTAATGCTCCCGAAATTGAAGTTTTCAATGCTACAGTTGGCGACATTGTAGATGGCACTACTACCCCCTTTGACTTTGGCGATGCCGCTTTTGGCAGCACCGTGATGAGAACTTTTATCGTCAAGAACAAAGGTACAGCTCCGCTCAACCTGAGTAATCTTGAACTCCCCGACGGCTTTAGTTTAGTAGGAACTCTTCCAGATACCTTGCCTGTCAACGTTTGGGCGTCTCTAATTGTGGCACTCGATACGAAAAGACCTGGGACATACGGTGGCAGTTTCAATTTGATCAACAACGATACTGATGAAAGCCCCTTTGACTTTGCCATCAAAGGCACAGTTCAGCCTGCTCCTGCCCCCGAAATTCAAGTTCTCAACGGTACAGTTGATATTGCAGATGGCAGCACTACTCCCATTGACTTTGGCAACGTCACTTTCGGCAGCACCGCTACCAAAACTTTCACCATCAAAAACATCGGTACAGCTACGCTCAACCTAGGTAATCTTACACTTCCCAACGGCTTTAGTTTGGTAGGAACTCGTCCGTATAGCTTGGCTGCCAAGGGTTCAACGAATATAACAGTGGCACTCAATACAAATATACCTACACCTGGAACATACGGTGGCAGTTTCAGTTTGACCAACAACGATAGTGACGAAAGCCCCTTTAACTTTGCCATCAAAGGCACAGTTCAAGCCCCTCTTGCTACTGAAACTTATCTTCTCAATGGTACTGACAATTCTGAGTACTTAAAAGGCCATGCCCCAGCCAACAAGATTTATGGGTTTGGCGGTAACGACAACATTGTAGGTAATGTAGGAAATGACCAACTCTTCGGAGGCGACGCAAACGATACTCTCTGGGGCAATGATGGTAATGATCGGCTGTATGGCGATAGCGGCAATGACAGACTTTCGGGTGATAACGCTAACGATACGTTATTTGGTGGTATCGGCGATGACCAACTACTAGGGGGCGCAGGCGATGACTGGCTTTATGGGGGCAGTGGTACAGATGTACTTACAGGGGGTTATAACGCTGACACCTTTGTATTGGCTTCTGGTCAGGGCACAGACACTATTACTGATTTTCAAATGGGTACGGACAAGCTTGCTTTGTCAGGTGGTCTGCTGTTTGGTCAATTGTTGATACAGCAACAAGGAACTCAAGCCTTCATTATGGATAGTTCTGACAATCAGGTATTGGCGAAGTTGGATAATATCACTGCAAGTACACTTTCGGCTCAACCTTCCTCTTTTATCACTATTTAGTTGTGTCTTTTGAAAATCAAGTTTCTGCAGAGCAGGTGTAGGGAAATAACTAAACAAAGAACATTTAGTATTGAGCAACTAAATTCTTTGGTGCGGTTTCCTACACCTTATTTTTGTTAAGGCTTGTGTTCAAAACCTGCCATTAGTCTGGTAAAGGCACAACAAACGAGAATATTTTGCAACACCAAAAAATGTACTTTACCGTTACTGTTGCTTAACTCCGCCATCCGATGCTGTTATTAATACTTTAACTGCCTTTAACTGGTTCGACCATAGTACAGCTAATGTGCGGATTACATCTTTGACTTATCAGTATTCTCAAATGAAGATTACTTAAATTTTTGATACAACTACTGATTCCCTTGCGATCGCACACTTTCTAACGCTCCCTGCAAAAACTTTCCCCATTCTGCTGCCAAAGGTATTTCTGTAAACGGAACTCGCACTGAACCAGTAGATTCGGAAAATAAAAATTCCAACTCTATAGAACGGCCTTTCTCCGGTAGATTTTCTAACTCTACTTTTTTGTCATCTACTAAAAGATATATTTCTCTGACATCAAGTAAAGAAAATGTTTCTAGTTTAACAGGCCCTTTAGGCGTTGGTTTTCCCCAAGTTAGATTGTTGCCTTTTTGACCTAATACAGCATAAATATCGTACTTAGCCCGTTCAAATTGCTCTGCCCAAGCGCGATAGGCTTCAACTTTTTGATACTCCTTCGAGCCTTGCCAAGCCAACCAGAAAAACATTACTAATAGGGGCAACCACAAAAGACCACGTTCCATCGTTTAAAAAAGTCCTGAGTGAAACTTGTAACTAAAAGTGCCAAATCCACCACTAAAGGATGGAGATAAGTTATGGTAGTGAGCAAACTGGCAAGAAGCGGTGATGAGTTAATATGAGAAAGCTTATATTATTGTGCTTGTTTGTCATTGGGCTGGGATCTGCCATATTTGGTTTCCTGAATTTCCAGGGATTGGCAGCGAAAGGAGAGTTTGAGACGATTTTGCTTGATTTTCGGGAAGATATTCCATCATCAGTGGTGGAACAGAATTTACAAGCGATCGCCAAACAATATAACGTTACACCCCAATTAGACAACAAGTTTTCTAAAAAAGATAATGTGTATATTATCAAGGGCGATCGTCAACGGCTCCAAGAACTGAAAAAATCTCAGTTTGCCCAAGCTACAGAATTTATTGAACCAAACTATATCTACAGCAAGATTCCACAACCTGGTGAAGTCGCTTGGTTAGGAGAATTTTTGCGACCCCAAGAAGATGAAGAAGCAAGCCCCTCATTAATTGGCCCTAATGACCAATATTACAGCAAGCAGTGGAACTTGCACAAAATCGGTATTGAAGGCGCATGGAGTCAAACCAAAGGCAGTGGCATCACAGTTGCAGTAATTGACACTGGTATTACTAAGGTGCGGGACTTGTATGAGACAAAATTCGTCAAAGGCTATGATTTTGTTAACGACCGAGAAGAAGCCACAGACGATAACGGGCACGGTACCCACGTTGCCGGAACTATTGCCCAAGCCACAAATAATAAATATGGGGTCGCTGGAATTGCTTACGAAGCCAGTCTGATGCCGCTGAAGGTACTGAGTTCATACGGTGGCGGTACTGTTGCTGATATTGCCGAAGCGATTAAATTTGCTGCTGATAAAGGCGCAGATGTAATTAATATGAGCTTAGGCGGTGGCGGTGAAAGCAAGTTGATGAAAGAAGCGATCGAGTATGCCCATAGAAAAGGCGTAGTTATCATTGCCGCAGCAGGAAATGAAAACGCCAATGGGGCAAGCTATCCAGCCCGCTATCCCTACGTCATCGGCGTTTCGGCAACTGGCCCAGATGGTGAAAGAGCGCCCTATTCTAACTTTGGTGCTGGAGTAGATATTTCTGCTCCTGGTGGTAGTGAAGCTGGTAAGATTCTCCAAGAAACTATCGACGAAAAAGGCGAAGGTGTATTTCTGGGTTTCCAGGGTACAAGCATGGCTGCTCCCCACGTTGCTGGGGTTGCGGCATTAATCAAGGCTGCTGGTGTTAAAGAACCAGATGAAATTTTAAAAGTCCTCAAGCAGTCCGCGCGAGTTATCCAGGATGATGGTTTGAACTATTATGGCGCTGGGCAACTCAATGCAGAAGCAGCAGTAAAACTAGCCTTTGGCGGACAAATCAGTTTCCCAGATTTCTTTCGATGGTTACGGGATAACGGCTATCTTAACCCCGGCTTTTGGATCGATGGTGGTGCAGTAGCATTGTTACCCAAAGTTTTAATGGTAGTTGGTTCCTATCTGCTGGCTTGGTTTTTAAGAGTTTACTTCCCCTTCACTTGGAGTTGGTCTTTATCTAGTGGGTTAATCGCTGGCAGTTCTGGGTTATTCTTCCTCAAAGGAATCTATATTTTTGATCTTCCCCAATGGCCTTTCCGGGTTTTGGGTAGTTCAATTCCCGAACTCGGCAATACCCTCCAGGGAACCGATGCGTTGAATCCCCTGTTTGCTAGCGTACTGATTCCCATTGTGTTAATGGCATTGCTCCTGGGACATCCTAGTTGGAAATGGTTTGCCATTGGTTCAACCTTAGGTGTAGCAGCGTGCTTGACAGTAAGTGCGTTTTACGACCCAGCAGTTTGGGGTTTGGGAAGTGATAACATAGCACGCCTCTTCCTCATCGCCAATGCCCTAGTTTGTTATGGACTTGCTCGTTTAGCATTGAAGAACGAAGAAAAAATAGCATAAATGGGGAAGAATTCTTTATAACTCCCTACTCCCTACTCCCTACTCCCTACTCCCCCACTATGATTACACTTACAGGTAAAATCGAACACCGCGATATTGGTACAGGCGCATGGGCGTTAGTTACAGAAGACGGCGTTACTTACGAAATCCTCAGAGGGGCTGACAAAGACTTGCTCAAAGCCGGACAAAAAGCAAAAGTTAAAGGGCAGGTGCGTGAAGATATCATGACTACTGCCATGATTGGCCCTGTCCTAGAGGTTAAATCTTTTGACGTAATTAGTTCTCATTAGCAGTGGGATTCAGAACCTCTTGAAGACGGCTTCTGAACTCCCCTTTGGGATGACCTCCTTTTACCTCACCCACAATCTGAAATTCCCCCTCTGGAGAATTGCAGATGATGTAAGTAGGCCATCCCATTTCTGATTTATCGGGATATTGAGTTAATAAAATCTTGCGATACTTGCGGTAAGCAGCCGTATCCTGCATTTTTACATCGATAAATTCTAAACCCAGTTCTTCTGCCACCTTTTTGTCATAAAAAGACATTTTGTGGCAAATGCCGCACTCTTCTGAAGAGAACTTAATTACAGCTAAACTCATGGGTTGACGACTCTTTGATTCTAGGCAAAGTTTTTTAGCATAATGCCATGAAATATTACCATACAGTTGGTCATTCATGTCAACTGAAGTTTGAAAACCTGATCCAGTAGGTTTTTCTCCTTCCCTGCTAGAAACAGGGAAGGCGATTTTTTGGGAGGCTGAGGCTCTTAACGAGAAATACTATCTAGTTGGCGAGTGAGCTTCTGATATGAACTTGAGAGCATGATTGCTGGCAAGATAATTAAAATGTAGAAAAAAAATTAAGAATATGATTAAATATCATAGCAATCATTTTGGTGTGGCATCTCTAGCTCATAATAAAAAGAAAGCGATTCAGGGATGGCGTGATCAAGTTATCCTGTATCCTGGCGATAGACAGATACTCAAGGTCTACCAGCAGTAGCAACAGCAATAATGCTGCACTCCAGTTATGTGGGTAGCAAATTCTAGGGTGGGCAATGTATAAAGACAAGTCCCTATGTGTCTAGTAGACAAAAAAAACCCCCAGTGAGTGTTAGCCAACCAGGGGAGTTAGTTATCAGGGTGCATCTACCAATTAAATGTTCTTGGGTTAAACACCATACTCCGGACAAATTTGAACAAAGGTTAGTTATTTTTTAAAATAAAAAAACCCCAGTTGGTGTTAACCTAACTAGGGGAGTGAGTTATCAGGGTGCATCTACCAGTTATTTTTTCTAGGGGCAGCCAGTATCTTCCGGAGAAAATCATCAGAATCAGGGTTGATGGCGATCGCATATAAAAAACCCCCAGTGGGTTTTAGCCAACTAGGGGAGTGAGTTATCAGGGTGCATCTACCAATAATCTCTTCTAAAATAAATGGGTAGCTACCGGATAAATTAACAGAGATTGAATTTGTTAGTGTTTGTTTATCACAGAAAAACCTCAGAGGGGTTAGTTATCAGGACAGGATTGCCAATTAAATTACTGGTGCGCTGCCTTAAATCATGGGTGTGTCAGCCCCTACGGGGAAGTCAAAAGTCAAAAGTCAAGCATGATTGTTGCTTTAGGGCTTACACACAAGAGATCCCCCAAACTCTTGAAAAAGCTAACTCTTAGCGTAGCTGTAGCAATGCGTACGGTATAGAACTACTGAAAAGGCTACCCGACTCTTAAAGCTTGCTAACAAGAGTGCCTTTGAACAGGAGAAGCAACTGGCGTAGGCTTATTTAGATATAGGTTTCAAGCTTTTAATGGGTAGGTTTTGTGCTGACTTCCTTCATAAAAAACCCCCCAGTGGGCGTTAGCCAACCAGGGGAGCTAGTTATCAGGGTGCATCTACCAATTAATTGTTCTAGATTTAACCATCATGCTCCGGATAAATTCCTGAGAAAATTGATTATTTTCTTGTGTCAAAAAAACAAGAGTGGATATTCTCTGAATTAGGGGAGTTAAAAATCAAGGGACATATCATCTACTAATCAAGTATTCTAGGGTTAAGCACTATTTTCTGGTAGAGAATATCTGCGTCATAAGTTGCTGTTGTTTGCCAAAATAAAAAAAACCCCTAGTGGGTGTTAGCCAGCTAGGGGAGTTGAAGATCAAGGTGCATCTACCAATTAAGTGTTCTAGTCCCAAGTAATCCGATCCGGATAAAGTTGTAAAGGCAGAATAAGCAAAAGAACTAGAATCAGAAACATTCAGGGGTGGGATGCATCTAAGCTATCAAAGGGAGCGAAAAATCGACTTGAAACTTTCGCGTTTCAAACCAGATTTAGGAGGCAAACAGGAGAAACTGTGACCCAGGAATTCCACATTTCGGTAACTCCTGTAGGGCAAAATGACTACTTGGTGCGGACGGAACAAGTCGCGCCTGGGGTACCTTTGGCAGAAGAATTAGTGACTTGGCCTGTAGCTGATTGGTTGATGGCTGCTGGGCATTTGATGAATGATCCGTTGAAGTCGGTGTTGCAAGGAGATCCATTCGCCTCTGGTGGGCATGAAAGCGATATCGCCAGAAACTCTGTTAATTTGGTGGCGTTAGGTCAACAATTTTATAACGCTCTATTTCAAGGTACTCTCAGAGATAGTTGGATTACTGCCCAAGGTATTGCCCAGAACCATCAACAAGTACTACGCTTGCGCTTGGGGCTAAAAGACACTAGGTTAGCTCGTCTGCCTTGGGAAGTGATGCACGCAGGCGATCGCCCTCTGGCCACTGGGCCTTATGTCGCTTTTTCTCGCTTCCAAAGTGGAATTTTGGGGGCTTCCCCTTTGCGGCAAAATATGCCCACACTACTAGAACAAGGTGGTGTGAAAGTATTGATGGTAATTGCTTCCCCCTCAGATCAAGTCCGCCTTGACTTACAGAAACAGGAAGCTATCAAACTGCAAGCAGAACTTCACCGAATACCACGGCTTACTGAAGGTAGCAATCGTTTCCCGCAAATAGAACTTACTGTGTTAGATCAACCAGGGCGAGAAGAACTGACACAAGCCCTAGAACAAGGCAGATACCACGTTCTCCACTATTCTGGTCATAGTAACTTAGGTTCCAATGGCGGAGAAATTTATCTTGCTAGTCGCAGAACTGGCTTAACAGAAATCTTGACCGGGGATGATCTGGCTGGTTTGCTCGTCAACAATAATATCCAAATGGCAGTGTTTAACTCCTGCTTGGGGGCGTACACAGCTGCATCCGATCCCTCTGGAGATACTGGCGAGCGAAACTTGGCAGAAAGTCTGGTGAAGCGCGGAATTAGAAGCGTTTTGGCGATGTCAGAACGGATTCCTGATGAAGTAGCATTGACGCTCACACAATTGTTTTACCGCAACTTGAGTCAGGGATATCCAGTAGATTTGTGCGTGAGTCGGGTGCGCCAAGGATTAATTTCTGCCTATGGTTCTCACCAGATGTATTGGGCATTACCAATTCTGTATCTCCAGCCAGAATTTGACGGTTTTCTCAGCCAGGAAACTGAGTTATCCGAAAGTGCGGAGTCGTCCAAGCAATATAATTCGCCTTTAGGGGCAGCTTCGGTGATGTACTCTGCTATGGCAGATGATCCCGATATACCTTTAGGGATGGAAGAAATGATCCCTTCTGGTTTGGCACGTGATTCTGGGTTGGATTGGCTAGGTGAAGATACTTGGGGCGATCTTGTTGATGAAATTGAGTATGATGACCCAAGCTATGCAGAAGATTCTGCTATAGTTTCGGATTTGTTTCGTCAACTAGATAACCAAAAAGCTCCAATTGAACTGGATCAAGAAATTTCCGAAAATAGTCTTGAGCAAAGACAGGCTTCGGAGGAAATAACTTCTTTGCAAGAGGGAGGAGATTTGTGGGGAGAACCCCCAGCACCACCACCTCAAACTGCTGGGAACTTGGAAGGAAATCGGCAAAATTCTGCTGATTTTTTGCGTAGGCGTAGCCCGCCGCAGGCATCGCAACCAGCCTCATCTGGAACTCGTACCCGTCGCCGCAAACTGTGGCCAATTGTGAGTATTGTAGGTGTTAGTGCATTAGCAGCTGCGATCGCTTTAAATTGGTGGTGGCAAAATCGCTCCCAGCAGGTAACTCTGCCCGATATACCAGGAATTCCTACCCAGTCTGTACCCATTCAAAAGCAGCCAAATATCGACTTAGAAATAACACCAACTGGAATTGTCACCGCCACAGCTACGGAAAAGTTGAGTCAGGGCGACTTGCAAGGTGGGTTATTAGCTGTAGACGAACTACTCAATCGTGGCGCACTGACTGCGGCTGAAGCTGCTCTTAAACTGATTCCAAGTAAACAAGCTGACAATCCATCTGTGAACTTTTACAAGGGACGATTGGCGTGGCAGTCTATCCAAGCTAGAAACAATAACTATAGCGTTGATGATGCTCGCCGCTACTGGGAAACTGCTGCAAAAGCTAACCCAGAATCGCTTTTGTATAATAACGCTTTGGGATTTGCCTACTACACTGAAGGCAATCTGAATCGAGCCAATGATTCTTGGTTCAAGGCTTTGAATTTAGCTCTCAAAGCGCAAAACTCAGACTTTAGCGCCGCAACATCTACAAATATGGCAGTCCCTAAAGATGCGTTAACTTCTTATGCTGGTTTAGCTCTCGGACTGTATAAATCTGCACTTACTCAATCTAGCGGTAAGCAGACACAATATCTGAATGAAGCGATCAAGCTGCGGCAAATGGTTCTCAAGGCTGATCCAGTCAGTTTCCAGGTAGATGAATTAGGTAAAAATTGGCTGTGGACGGAGAAGGCGATCGCAGATTGGCGATCGCTCCTTCAGGAGAAAGGTGAAGAACAGTAATTCGTAATTCGTTGCAAGTAAAAAGGGCGGTTAGAAACCGCGTCTACACAGACAAAACCCACCTCCGTGGGTTTTAAACCCTCAATTTTTCATTAGTCCGCGCAGGCGGAATTCGTTTGTATAGTAGCGAATTCCATTCGCCGGGGCTTTTATTTGTTGCCTTGAAACTGCTTAATAATATTGCTAATTAAAGGCAACTGTTCCAGTACTATTTTTGTTAAATCTACAAAAGATTTCTCAGAAAGGCGGTCATCTTGACGAAGTTGCAGAACGCCGATTAAGACAATAAATATTGCTGTACCAATAATTGCTAAAGCTAGATAATGAAATGGTAGGGAACCACCAAAGAATGCAATTAAACAAAATACAACTACAAATACAAATAAATAGAACATTCCATTTCTAAACGTAAATGGAAGCGTAACCTGCACTGCTGGTTTAGAATTCTCTTCTTGTTTAGATGGTTCTGTCATAAAATTATTTTCTTGCTTTGATGGTTGAATTACATTAACTGTTCTGACATTCCCCCCAATTGTTACCGAGGGATTAGGGAGAAAATCACCACTCTTCTGCTGTTCTGCTTTCCCCAACTCCCTTCTATCCATCACATCATCAATTAAGCTCAAAACATTCGCTTTTTTAAAGCTAATATCACATTCAATATCATATTTTTAATTAGCAAGGCGATTTCTTAGATTTTCAAGTTTATAAAAGTGTGGCTTTTGGTTATCTTTGCATATGTCGCAATTACAGGGGATTAACTTGTCGTATTTTAGTCGCTTGTATAAGTCATGAATTTTATCGAGTTCATGTGTAACTATGGTCATCAAATCTCTTTTGTGACGACCTGAGACTCCTTCCCCGAAATTGCCTAACTTGATACTCACCTTCAATTAATTGGTAAATCGAGATAGTTGGTTGTTTAGGATTGCCAATAAAGCGCCTACCACCTCAACCTAGATAGTCTACAATCCAATATTCAGGAATACCCAAAGACTCGTAATCTTCTAGCTTTAAAGCATAATCATCACTCCAGTTGGTTGAAACAACTTCTACAACTAACTTGACGGAACTACCCCGCGTAATGATAGATTCTTTTTTCCAACGAGGTTCGTCCCTAACAGCTTGTCTATCAAGAACTATGACATCTGGTTCATAACCTGAATCAGTGTTAAGTGATTTGATGACGCATTCTTTAGGGATAAAACAAGGAATGGACAAACGAGTGATTTCAATAAACAAAGAACCATTGATAAACCCGGCTATCTCTGAGTGCTTCCCTGTTGGCTTAGGCATTTCAACAATTACCCCATCATGTAGTTCATAATGCCTGTCTGAAGATTCGGGATACCAGGCGATAAATTCATCAAAGGTTAGTTGTTTGGTTAAGGCTTGAATCATACTTTACCTTTTGTTAATTTAAAATGAAAAACAGAGTCTCCTGAATTGCGTTACTTGTCAAATCCAGGAAACGAAAAATTATATAATTTCCTGGGGGTAAAAATGGAAACAAAAAAATTGCGATCGCATATAGGAACAGATGGGATATTGCACATTCAGACACCCACTGATTATAAAGATACATCTGTAGAAGTAGTGGTAGTTGTGCAGCCGTTAGATAAAGCAGACCTTGCACCATGCGATGACACTGTAATGCAATATAACGCTTGGGGAAAGCCGACGACAAAAAAATCGATTCAAGAAGCAATTGCCAAAATGCAACAACTGCGGCAAGAAGTAGCTTTAGATAAAACCTCAATCCGCGAAATGCTTGAAGAGGGACGAAGATTTTAATGCAGTTTGTTTTGGATTGTTCTGTAGCAATTAGCTGGTGTTTGGTGGATGAAAATGATGATTATGCTAATGCCATACTCGCAATAATGCCAGATTCTGAAGCTTTTGTACCAGGAATTTGGTCACTGGAGATTGCTAATACCCTTGTCGTGGCTGAACGACGTAACCGTATGACTAAGGAACAATCTGAGCAAGCTATTGCTTTGTTACAGTCACTATTAATTCAGGTTGATTTATTTACGGATGCAAAGGCTTTGGATGCAACCTTGAAGCTAGCACGACAGGAAGGTTTAGCAGCTTATGACGCAGCTTATTTAGAACTGGCGTTGCGGTTACAATTGCGGTTAGCAACTCTTGATACTCGGTTAGCAGAGGCGGCGACTCGTTGCGGTGTGGGATTAGTCGTTGTTGACAAGGAAACATGAAATCAAGGCTGAGTTTGGGGCGTTTGTCACACCTTCTCATGGGAAACCGGGGAATTGCGTTCCCTGTGAAAGTCAGGGAACGAGAAAAACACGAAAATTTAAACTTTAGCCGCCGCAGCACTTGGTAAACTCACTTTCAAGCGCTTAAACATCGCTTCTCTTGCTTGTGCAGCGAGGCTATCGTCAAAAGGTTTTAAGGTAATTTCCTGCTGATACTTTAGCCGCAACGCTGTTTGAATTAACCAATCGGCGACAAAGGGATTTTTCGGTAATAAAGGGCCATGGGAATAAGTAGCGATCGCATTCTGATAAAATGCTCCTTCTGTACCATCCTCTCCATTATTTCCTAAACCGTACACCACGCGCCCCAATGCTTCCACTTTCCCCAACTTGGTGCGTCCACCGTGATTTTCAAAGCCTACCAAATATGGTGTGCTACCCGTCATTTCTTTTAAATCTCGCGCTAGGCGTGAAGCTGTCACTTCAATTACCAAGTTTCCAATACAGCGCTTAGTATTTTCACCAGGATGTACGGAAACTAAATCGAGTATTCCCAAACCATCAATCCGTTGTCCTAATCCGGGTTCATAATAATGTCCCAGTAATTGTGGGGAACCACAAGTAAATACTCCCGGTGTTCCATTTTCGATTTTTTCGCGCATTGCATCAGCTTTCGCGCCTTGCAAATCACGCATGACAATTTCTTGCTGACGATCTTGTGCGCCACCACCAACGATTACATCTACAGTTTTAATATCTGCGGCTGTGGCATTTTGATCTAGGGGTAATACTTTAACATCGTATCCCCGCCACTCGGCGCGACGTTCTATAGTAATTACATTACCGCGATCGCCATAGGTACTCATCAGCGTCGGGTACAACCAACCAATTGTTAATTCCAAATTTTGAGAACTCATATTCATAATTCGTAATTCGTAATTCGTAATTCGTAATTTGATTGGGTATTGGGAACTGGGGAATGGGAAAAAATTTATCTAAATCCTTACTCCCCACTGCTCAATTTAAAGAATTTTCCGCCCAGTTAGAACTTCTCGCACTTCTAGCATGGCTGAGTAGGTGGGCAGAATATGCAGAGTTTCATTCTCTGGTGTATGCTCTAATGCAGTTGCGATCGCTTGTCGCAAATCTTCTTCTACAATTAAATTTAAGTTACTCTGATGGGACTTTTGACTGTAACGTAGACGTAGTGCCATATCGTAGACGCGATCGCCACTCACTACTAAAGTCCCGCCGCGTTCGACTAATTTCTCGGTATCCACATCCCAAATCCAGGATACATCAGTGCCATCAGGTGTGCGATCGTTTAATACTAGCAGTGTGGTTTTATCTGTGCTTTGAGTAACTACGCGAATGGTTTCATTCGTTCCTACAGGATTTTTTGATAACAATATCCGTACACGTTTACCGTTAATTACTAAATCTTCTGCACGACCAAAAGCAGCTTGGAAAGTATTAATAGTATCTCTAATTGTTGCTTCATCTACTCCTAACTCAATAGCGGCAGTAGCAGCAGCTAAAGTATTATATTTGTTGTACAAACCAACTAGAATTTGCGACCATTCACTACTTTCTAGAGTCGGTTTACTTTTATTAAAACCACACTGAGGACAAGTAAAATCTCCCAAATGAGACAAATAAACACCCTTATAATCTAGAGAATGTCCACATTGAGGACAATAAATAGAATCAACGGCGTGAGGAATTGCTTCTAAATAATGTTCTGGTTCATTCAAGCCGAAGAATAACACCCGTTGGGGTAACTGCTGACCAAGGTTAGATAAAGTTGGGTCATCAGCATTGGGAATTACTATCGTTTCTGCTGGTAGCGTAGAAATAACTTTTGTCCAACGCTTACTAATTGTATCTACTTCGCCGTACCTATCGAGTTGGTCGCGGAACAAGTTTAAACAGAGAATGATTTGCGGCTGGAGTGGCGTTAATACTCTTGGGACAATATTTTCATCAACTTCCAAAATGGCGTAATCAGCATTTAGCGTACCTAGTAAGTTGGTGCTTTCTAACAGCGCTGTCATCAAGCCATTTTCCAGATTTGCACCTGTAGAATTATGAGTAACGCGATAGCCTTTGCGTTCTAGTATTGTGCATAAAAGCAGCGCTGTGGTGGTTTTGCCGTTAGTACCAGCAATTAAAATCACTCCATTTTTAACTTGCTGACTCAATAATTGTAAGAGTCGGGGTTCAATGCGACGAGCAATCGAGCCTGGTAATACACTAGCAGCACCCAGACGGAGCGATCGCACTATAAACGTTACACTCTTTGCCACTGACACCGCGAAACCCAATCGCAGCCTATCTATGAATTGTATTTTGTTTCCCACATCGGTATCCTAGTCTTCTGGCAGTTGCTAATTGAAAGTATTTAATCGCAAATTTAATATGCGTGAGTTTAGCGAATCCTGACTGAAAAAGCCAGCCTTGACATCAAGTTAGAGATTCTGCCTCCAGTGATAACAACAACCCTCTTTCCTCAAAAACCTTCCCTGCTTCCCCACTCCCCACTCCCCACTCCCCACTCCCAACTTTCCACTTACGAGAGATAATCTCAGTAGGCGTTATCTTAAAAAATAGTGCGCGGGTGTAATTAGATATCCAGCCCAGTTTGCTGAATTCAGCACAAACTCACGACAAGTAGTAGCTTGCAAGGTTCCTTTTGATGAATAGCACAAAGTTTCTTTTTTTACATAAACAAATTACTGGCTGGCAAAGGTGGTTGTCCAAATGCCTGTTGTTGGTTATAAGTCTTTTCATTATAAGTATGCAACCTGCATATGCTGGTCTCGATAATGATTTATATGATGGCAACATTTTTGTTGTTTATGCTGGCAATGGTTCATTGGTTCCTCCCAGACAGACACTGGCACAGGCTTTAGCAGAACATAAACCCATATTTTTGGCCTTTTATTTGGATGACAGCAGCGATTCTAAAAGATATGCCATTTCCATTTCACGGGTACAGGAATTCTATGGTCGGGTAGCAGAAATTATGCCGATTAATGTAGATGCTATCCCACTCAAGCAGACCTACGACCCTACAGAACCAGGATATTACTATTCTGGGGGTGTTCCTCAAGTCGTGGTGTTTAATAAATCAGGTGAGGTAGTTTTGAATAAAAAAGGTCAAGTACCTTTTGAAGACATAGACGATCAATTTCGTAAAATCTTTGATTTGTCACCACGCACGGAAACAGCACAGCTAAAGCGGCGAGCTTTTAATGAGTTCAGTAGTGAGTTAGCTAAGTAAGTTATGGGCTAGACCAAATTGGTCTGCCCTAATTTTTCGTGCTATCTGCTACTATATTTCTGCCGATAGCAAAGCATAATATTTAAATATCTGTCTTAACAGTCTGTAGTCTGTAACAAATGACTAATGACTAATGACTAATGACTAATGACCAATGACTAACTAGAGCGTATTCTGATGTCAAAGGTTTACACTGCCCAGGAGCTAATTAAAATTTTGGCAGATGAACGCCAAGCCTGCCTTAAGGGGAAACGCCTCAAATTAGAAATACCAGTCTCTGGCAATCCTGTAATTGACCAGTTTCTCATAACTGATGGGCTGCAACAGTTCACTGCCTATCAAGATTTCAAAACTGCAATTCATAATTATCAGAGGGAAAATCAAGTCTCAGGTATTATCTGGCGGGAGGTAACAGTCAAAGGTAAAAACCTGAATTATCCCGAAGTAGATAGCGAGTTAATAGCCCTCAAAAGTGACTTAGAGATATTAAAAGCTGCTAAAAATTCTATCGTAGAATTTTGGTATGAAGTCTCTATGGGAATGGATTTATACTTGAGTTTCAATAATAGTAAACAATACCAACGAATTGTCACATCTGATGTAGAAAGAATTGTTCAAAGAACAGAATGGGCAGGTTTGTGCAAATGGGAAAATTCTAGTTTTTTGGAAATGATTTTGCAGCTAGGATGGGGTAAACCAGAAGAAGCTTCTTATAAACGAGGAAGACCGCAATCGGGTAGTGAATATATTCATGCAGTCAATCCTGGTAATCGCCCCATTGGTTGAGCGAATAATTCGTAATTCGTAATTCGTAATTCGTAATTACCAAGCTTTCCTTTCTGTCTCTATATTCAGGGGATATAAACATCCTCTCAAGATTGATTCTGCCCGATGAGATTAACGATCGCTGAAGCTAAATCTGCTGGATCGACAGGTTTAGGTAGGTGTTTTTGAAATCCTGCTGCCATTGCTTGGTTGTAGTTGATTTCTCCAGCATAAGCAGTCAGTGCGATCGCCGGAATTTGCCCGTTTTGATCTGGTGGTAATTTTCTTACCTCGCGCAGCAGCATATAGCCATCCATTAAGGGCATTCCAATATCGCTTAACAGGATATCTGGCTTTGATTGGACTAGTATTTCCAGCGCTTCACTTGCTGATTCAGCTACTGTTACAGTTGCGCCATATTGTTCTAGCGCAAAGCTAAAAAACTCTCGCACATCAGCTTGATCGTCCACAAGCAAGATTTGCACTCCAGAAAGTAATGTGTCTTCAGTGCTGAGTTCTGGTTGAGAAGCCTCAACACTCTCAACTCGTAACTCAGAATTTTTGAGCAAAGGTAGTCTGACTGTAAAAGTAGCACCTTGTCCTTCTCCCAAACTCTCTGCCTGAACTGTACCACCGTGAAGTTCTACTAGATGACGCACAATTGCTAGTCCTAATCCCAACCCACCAAATATTCTGGTTGTCTTGGCATCTGCTTGCCGGAAGTAATCAAATACGTAAGGCAAAAATTCCAGCATGATTCCCTTACCTGTATCAATCACCTGAATTTGGGCTTCTGACCCAACTTGCTCTAGACGCACTTCTACTCGTCCTTCTGTGGGTGTGAATTTAACGGCATTGGAGAGGAGATTCCACATTACTTGTTGCAAGCGATCGCCATCGCCCAGAACTTTGCCGATATCAGGACTTAGCACCGTTGTGATTTGAATTGATTTGGCTTCTGCTGCTAAACGCACCGTTTCTAGTGCAGCAGCGATCGCTACTTTCAAATCCACTGCATAAAGATTTAACCTGACTTTACCTTGTAAAATCCGCGAAACATCAAGTAAATCTCCAATCAGTTGAGTTTGTAACTTGGCATTGCGCTCGATTGTTTCCAATGCCCGGATTCTTGTGGCTTCGTCAAACTTGCGGGTTCTGAGTAACTTTGCCCATCCTAAAATCGGATTTAGGGGGGTTCTAAGTTCGTGGGAAAGGACAGCGAGAAATTCATCTTTAATCCGGTTGGCTGTCTCGGCTTGCGCCCTGGCAGTCTTTTCAGCTTCGTAAAGTTGAGCGCGGGCGATCGCTTGTGCACACTGCTGTCCCAGTGTCAACATAAATCCCCGGTCTTCTTCATTAAATATTTGTTCAGTGGCAAAGCTTAATCCTAATGCCCCGATTACTTTGCCTTCTGCGATCAATGGAATGCAAGCCCAGGCATTATTCCCCGTGAGAGCCACAACATCTGCTAGGTTCGGATATTTAGCGATCATGGCTGCTAAATTTTCTAAAAAAATCGGCTCACTAGTTCTGACTGTTTCCGCTATCTGGTTAGGTGCAATGATCGGAAAACTTGCCCAAGCATCTATGAGTGATTGTGGATAGCCAATTGCTTGCACAACTTTTAGGGTAGTACCTCCCTCAGTAAGTAAGACAACGGAACCAGCAGTAGCTTGCAAGGCGGCAATCCCTTGGTTCACAACTACATCAGCCACCTGTTGGGGAGTTAGTGCTTCCGAAAGGGCAGCAGTTATTCTTTGTAAAAGTACTGTGCGATTGACTGACCTTTCAGCTGCCTGTTTTGCCTGTTGAGTTTCTTGATATAGTCTGGCGTTGTCGATGGCTGTCGCAGCCCGACGAGCAATATCCTCTGCTAAGGCCAGGTCTGTTTGTTTGTAATGCCGGCCTGACTCGGCTGTGAAAAAAGATATTGCGCCAAATAATTGTCCACGGGAACGGACTGGAATCACCATTAAAGAACGAATACCCAGGCTTCGCAGTAATTGCAGGTGTTCCTCATCTTGAGCCATCTGTATAAGATTAGAGTCAGATAATTCGGAGTAAAAGGCAGATATTCCTAGTTTTAGCTGCTGTAAAAGCTGTTTGGCTCTGGTTTTGGGTCGATAACGCCGTCGGATTTCGTCTAAAATATTTAGTTTTGTGGGATCGGCAATTGCGATCGCAATTTGTTTACTTGACCAATCTTCCTGGAAAACATCTACAATACACCAGTCAGCTAGGGTAGGAACTGCTAAATTAGCCACACTTTCTAAGGTGATTTCATAATCTAATGAGGCAGCGAGTAAGGTGCTAGCTTCGACTAAAAACTGTTGTGTGGTTTCAACTCGTTTGCGTTCGCTAATATCTTCAACAATGCCTAATGCATACTTTGGAAGTCCTTTAGCATCCCAAACTACTGATGAAGTTAGGTTTACCCAAAGAATGGAACCATCTTTGCGGATGTAGCGCTTCTCTAGGGAATAACCACTAATCTCTTTTGTTAAAACTCGCCGTGCATTTTCCCAATCAATTTCTACGTCATCAGGGTGGGTAATATCCTGAAAGTTCAGTTGAATTAACTCTTCATGGCTGTATCCTGTAATCTCACAGAGGGCAGGATTAACCTGAATAAATCGTCCATCCAACGCTACCAGAGTAATGCCCACAGCTGCCTGGTTGAACATTGCCCGGAATCTTTCTTCGCTTTCTCGCAAGGCAACTTCTGTTTGCTTTGCTATTGTTACATCTGCCAAAATAATCCCAATTCCTACCGTTTCGCCCATTGCGTTGTTGACCGGGTAATAGTTGCCCAGCCAGTGACCGTAACGTTCTGGTTGTTCCCTTGTCTTACCACTGATTTCTACATTCAGCAGGGGTTCTCCAGTATCCAACACGCGCTGTAAGTATAGCTCAAACTCAACCGCCATCGCTGGCAACACTTCGCCAAATTTGCGCCCTAGATGTTCTTCTATGGTCAAACCGTTAATGTCAGCAAAAACTTGATTAATTCGGATATATCGCAGTTCCCTATCCAAAAAGCATACGGCAACGGGAGCAGCTTCTAAGAGGGCATCTAGAAGAGATAGAGATTCGGCATAATGAACTAAAGTTTGGTGGATATCTCGATAAAGTCGGGCATTTTCCACTGCTAAGGCAGCACGATGGCTAATATCTGTTGCTAAAGTTAGGTCAGTGCGATCGTAGCGACGGTCTGATTCTGCGGTGACAAAGCTAATAGTGCCGAGGACTCGCCCTTGTGCGATTAACGGCACAATCATTACAGACTTTATCCCCAATTGCCGAACAAGTTCTAAGTGTTCCTGATTCTGAGTACTTGCCACTAATAGCGAGTCAGATACCTCTGAGATTAATTCGCTTTGCCCGGTTTGCAGTACTCTAGTAATTGCACTTGCACCTTTATAATCTGGCGCATACTGCTGAAGTTTACGCGCCAACTCTGCTTTGGATGGGTCTGCATAGGCAATGGGTAAGCGGCGAATGGAATTATCTTCATTTAAAATATCAACGCTACACCAATCAGCTAGCTGGGGAACTGAGATTTTAGCGATTTGTTCTAAGGTTTCTTCGTAATCTAGCGAAGTGGAAAGAAGACTACTAATTTGGGCGATATAGCGAAGTCTTTCTTCAGCCTGCTTGCGCTCTGTAATATTTACACCTGCACAGGTAATACCCTGAATGCTATTGTCTACATTCCTTAGCGGTTCAACCAGCAAATCATAATAGCGGTTTTCTCCACAAATTGTTAGATAAACCTCTTCACGGGTTGAAACACCAGTTTCTATTACCTTTAGCTTAATTGCTCTCAATTGCTCTGCTACTAAAGCCGGAAATAAGTCATCATCAGACTTACCTAACATTTCCTCAGCAGTATTTAAACCTTGAGGATTATGAATCCACTGATATCGCAAATTGCGATCCTGCTGAAAGATCACGATATCTGAACTACTTAACCCTAATCTAAATCGCTCTTCACTAACTCTCAGCTTTTGTAGATTTCCATCAGCCCGGCTTTTGACAGTCTTTAATGCCTCACATAAGATACTAAAGAGTAACCCTTGTAATGCAAACAACCCAATTCGTATAAAATTGGGTAGGTCAAAACTCAACTCATAAGCTGGGGGGAGAAAAAAATAATTGCTCAGTAACGCAGACAAGAAAGTTGCTAACAGCCCTGACTTCAAACCACCATACCAACCACTCACCATTACAGCGCTAAAGAACAGCAAAAAAGGAGTTCTACTCATGCTTAACCAGGGGTCTAGCATCAGCATTAGCACTAATGTAAGTGCGACAATTAATACAACATTGCCATAATGCAGTAACTGGGAATAATGAATATGGGGCATGAAAATGTCTGAGAACAACCAATACTTATTGCAGAGGCTGTACATACCCTAAGCTAGTTTGCAAATTTTGGTAATTTATCTCTAGATAGATTTATTTTATTTTTAAAAGCCTCTTTTGCTAGAGGCTAATTATTAATTTATATAGTAAACAAAGCTATAATTTATCATGAATATTTTATATCTATAACATTGATTTGCTGATCATAAATACTCAATTGCCAGAAATGCAGTAACCCAAGTTGGTCAAAAAACTTATGGCATAAAAACTACTAATATGCTATGTGTTTATTATTTAGCTGCAATAATCAGAGCATAAATACAAAGTTTTACTTGTCAGAAGTGCTTCTGCTGCCTGGTGGCTTAGGGGTTTAGAAAATAGGTAGCCTTGGCCCAATTCGCATCCAAGTTGCTGTAACCATTGAAGTTGTTGAGGCGTTTCTATACCTTCTGCAACAACGGCTAATCCAAGTTGATTGCTTAAAGCAATGATAGTATTAACCACCTGATAATTGCGGTTTCCTTGTTGCATCTGACTCACAAAAGAGCGATCAATCTTCAAATTATCAGCAGGTAAAAGATGGAGATAATTGAGCGATGAATAACCAGTACCAAAGTCATCAATACTAATCTGAATTTTTTTAGATTTTAATTGGCTTAATAAATCAATTGTATTACTAATATTCTCAATTAGCATACTTTCAGTAATTTCTAGGGTTATGCAGTCGCCTTCTAAATTTGTTTGAGCTAGTATTTGATCGATGTCTTCAATTAAGCTACCTTGGCGAATATCTTGAGCAGAAAGGTTAATGCTAATCTTGATCGGAAAGCGAGTAGCAAACTTTGTTTTCCAGTTTGCTAGTTGTTGACAAGCTTTGTAGAGCATCCAACGATCAATCTGCACAATTAGCCCAGTTTCTTCCGCGATAGAGACAAATTCATCCGGTAAAACTAACCCACGAGTCGGGTGTTGCCAGCGTAGCAATGCTTCAAATCCAATCAGCCGACCTGCGCTTTGTTTGCCGTAAGCATAGTCAAGGATGTCAACAATTGGCTGATAATATATAATAAACTCTTCTCGTTCGATAGCTTTGCGAATATCGGTTTCTAGAGTTAGCCTGTTTACGGCTTGAGTGTGCATTCTGACATCAAAAATTTTGTACGAATTTGCCTTTTGAGCTTTGGCTCGATACATAGCAATATCGGCATCTCGGAGTAAATCGGAGGCTTGAGAATAGCTGTTTGTTCCTAAAACGATTCCGATGCTTATACTGATAACTATCTCGGCATCATTAAGTATCAACGGTGTCTGAAAATCTGCAAGGATGCGCTCAGTAACTTGAATAGCTTTTTTAATATCAGGAATGTCTTCCAGCAAAATTACGAATTCGTCGCCACCGATTCGAGCGACTAAATCAACGTCCCGCAAATGAGTTTTTAGCTTGTGAGCAGTGTTCCTTAACAGTTCATCTCCAGCTAGGTGTCCTAAACTGTCATTGATCAGTTTAAATCTGTCTAAGTCTAGAAACAAGACGGCGTAACGATAGGTTTCTAGTCGTTTAGCTCGGTTAATAGATAGTTCTAGCCGTTCTACCAAAAGTGTGCGATTTGGTAAATCCGTCAAAGGATCGTGTAAAGCATTGTGGATAATTAACTCTTGTGCTTGTTTGCGATCGCGCAGCGCAGCTTGTCGTTCGCTGACATCTAATAAAACACCATACCAGACAATCTCTTCATTTTCTCGACATTCTGGACGAGCGCTTGCCTGTACCCACTTGAGTTTGCCGGAGGGTGTAACTAATCGCCACTCGTGAGAGAATGGTTTTAAAGTTTGAGCGCTCTCCTTGCCTGCTGCATAATATCCTGGACGATCATCAAGATGAATTTGTTCAAAGCAAAGAGAGGCATTTTCTAAAATTTGATCTGGCGTTAACTCTAAAAGATCCAGACAACCAAAACTGACGTAATCAAAGGCAGTAGAACCATCAGAATACTGAACAAAGGTGTAAATCATGCCGGGTATATTAGAAGCTAATGTTCGTAGCAGCTTTTGAGCTTGTTTGCGTTCCGCCCGCACCTGTGCATCTCGAAGTTCTCGACGCACTGCTTCTGGCAATCGATTTAAGTTATCCTTCATGACATAATCATTCGCACCCGCTTTCATCATTTCCACAGCAAGTACTTCGCCTATTGTGCCGGAAACCAGAATGAAAGGGATATCTTTCTGGCTCTGCTTTGCTATTTCCAGAGCCGCAGAAGCGTTAAATCCCGGCAGTCGGTAATCTGAAATTATCACATCCCAAGTCCGGCTGTTGAGCGCTATTCGTAGCTCTTTGTCCGTTTGCACACGCTCCCAGATTGGATTGAAACCACTGCAACGTAATTCATGGAGCAATAACATGGTATCCTCCTCTGAATCTTCAATAATCAGGACGTTCAAAGGTTCATTCATACCCCACAATCTCCTTGGTAACTATTGAGTAAACTTGTATAATTAGGCTGGTGAGTCAAGCGATTCTAGATTGTCTCTATGCTTCAAAGCTCTGGTTCTGAGTAAATAATTTTGTATTTTAAATTTTAGTTTTTTTATCATATTTTAATTTACTTGTTCTGAAACCTTCCTGGTACTTTGAATTTTGAACTATTTTTTTTAAATTTAAACTTAAAAATCTAAAGTTTTGTCAAATAATATTTATCATTGTGTGTAACATTTGCAGGCAGTTTAACCATGCTGGAAATTCCTGAATATCAAATTTACACAAAAGTTAATGAAAGTGCTAATTCACGGGTTTATCGGGGAATTAATCAACAGAATAATTTGCCTGTAATTTTCAAGGTTTTAAAGAAAGACTACCCCACACCAGAAGAAATTACGCGCTATAAGCTTGAATACGAAATTACGCGTAGCTTATCATTGGATGGTGTTGTCCACGCTTATAGTTTGCAGCAATATCAAAATAGATTTGTAATCATTTTGGAGGATTTTGGAGGAGAATCTTTAACAAAAATTATAGCAACCAAAAAATTTACACTAATAGAATTTTTGAAGTTAGCCATTCAGATTACTGAGGCCTTGGGTGCAGTTCATGCAGCTAATATTGTTCATAAGGATATCAATCCATCCAATATTGTTTTTAATCTAGAAACAAAACAACTTAAAATTATTGACTTTGGTATTTCAACTGCCTTATTGCGAGAAACATTAACTCTCAAAAATCCAACAGTATTAGAGGGAACATTAGCTTATATATCTCCAGAGCAAACAGGCAGAATGAATCGTTCTCTGGACTATCGAACTGATTTTTACTCTCTAGGCGTCACCTTTTATCACCTGTTGACTCATCTATTGCCGTTTGAATCTAGTGATGCGCTGGAGCTAATTCATCACCACTTAGCTATGGAGCCTATTCCACCCCATTTTATCGATCCACAAATTCCTCTGGTAGTTTCTGAAATTGTTCTGAAACTGTTAGCAAAAACAGCAGAAAATCGTTATCAAAGTGCCTGGGGAATTAAAGCTGATTTAGAAGAGTGTCTGAATCGACTAAAACACAAGGAACGAATTGAGCCTTTTTTGTTAGGGAAACAAGATATTTCTGATAAGTTTCATATCCCTGAAAAGCTCTATGGCAGAGAAAGGGAGGTGGAGATGTTATTAACGGTATTTGAAAGAATAGCAGGTAAAAATGACCCTAATTTACCCGCATCTGCTTCTCAAGTAGAGCTGATGTTGATAGCAGGATACTCCGGTATTGGCAAGTCAGTTTTGGTGCAGGAAATTTATAAGCCGATTACACAACAACGAGGTTACTTTGTTTCAGGTAAATTTGATCAGTATCAGCGAAATATCCCTTACTTTGCGATCGCACAAGCCTTAGAGTCACTAATCAAACAATTACTGACTGAAGATGAAGCGCAACTGTGTCAGTGGCGAAAGAACCTTTTAGCTGCCCTTGGCTCAAATAGTCGAGTTATTACCCAGGTAATTCCAGCATTAGAATTGATTGTAGGCAATCAACCAGAAGTACCTGTATTACCACCACCGGAAGCCCAAAATCGCTTTCACCAAGTTTTCCAAAATTTTATTAGCGTTTTTACCCAGTCAGAACATCCACTGGTAATCTTTTTGGACGATCTTCAATGGGTAGATAATGCCTCGTTGAAGTTGATCCAATTACTAGCTACTGCTACCAAGAGGCAATCTTTGTTGTTAATGGGGGCATACCGGGATAATGAGGTTAATGCAGCCCATCCCCTCATGCAAATGGTAGAGGAAATTCGCCACGGTGGAGGAGTGGTAAACCAACTTTCTCTTTTACCATTGAGCCTACCTGATATTAATCAGTTCATTGCCGATACATTGCACTGTCAATCAGAGGATTCCCTGTCTTTAGCTGAACTGGTACAACGAAAAACTGGTGGTAATCCCTTTTTCATGAATGAATTTTTGAAATCTCTTTACACTGAAGGGCTACTGGAATTTAATCACCAAACCAAAAAATGGCAATGGTCGATAGAGCAAATTCAGGAGCAGGGAATCACAGATAATATTGTCGATTTGATGGCTCTTAAGATTCAAAAGCTCAATAAAAGGGCCCAGGAAGTCTTGCAGCTAGCCGCTTGCATTGGCAACTCTTTTGATCTGCAAACCCTAGCAAATGCTAGGGAACTATCTCAGCGAGAAACCGCACAAACTTTAAAAGTGGCGATCGCTCAAGGATTAATTCTGCCTCTGAGCAATACCCATAAATCGGTTGAGTTGGATGTACCACTCCCTAGCGATTGCCCTGTCATTGAATATAAATTTGTTCACGATCGCATTCAGCAAGCAGCTTATTCTTTAATCCCCGAATCAGAACAGAGAAATTTTCATCTGCAAATTGGCAAACAACTACTCCAGCAAAGTTCTGCTCAACAACGAGAGCAAAATATCTTTGACATCACCAATCAACTCAATTTGGGTAGAGAACTAATTCAAACCCAGTCAGATCGGGATGAACTGGCTCAACTAAATTTGATCGCAGGAGAAAAAGCGAAAGCTTCTACAGCATACAACTCTGCTTTAAGATACTTCCAAACAGGTTTAGACCTGTTGGCAGATAATTGCTGGCAGACTCAGTATGATTTGACTCTAACGCTATATAGTCTAGCAGCAGAAACCGCTTATCTTAATGGCAGGCTAGAGCAAATGGAGCAACTAGTAAGCCGAGTGCTAGAAAATGTCAGAACCCTAGAAGCTAAAATCAAAGTCTATGAAGTGAAAATTCAAGCCTATGCCGGACAGATGCAATTTCTGGAAGCACTAGAGATTGGTCTTCAATCTCTAGCAGAATTAGGCGTAAATTTGCCAGTCGCACCTACTTCAGAAGAGATCGAGCAATCATTCTCAAACACTGCCCATAATTTACAGGGAAAGCGGGTTGAAGATTTGCTTTATCTGCCGCCTATGACTGATGCGATCGCTTCCCTCAGCATCCGGTTATTGGCAAATTTAATGGCCCCAGCCTACCAAGCAGCCCCGACGCTATTTCCACTGATTATTCTGGAGATGGTGAATTTATCAATTAAATACGGTAATCATGACCTTTCTGCCTTCGCCTTCGCCGCATACAGTAACATTTTGGGCAGTGTGCTGCTGGAAATTGAAAGGGGCTATGAGTTTGTGCAGTTGGCTCTCAAGCTACTAAATCAATCCAGCAACTTACTGATCCGTTGTAAAACCCTGTTCATGGCCAACACCTCTGTAAGGTTTCGTAACGTTCACCTCAAAGAAACAATTAAACCATTACAGGATGCTTACCAAATCGGCATTGAGACAGGAGATTTGGAATTTGCTGGATATAGCATTTTGCATCACTGCGACCACTGTTTTTTTACAGATATGCCCCTGTCTGAATTGGAACAGAAGCTGGAAAGCTACATCCAAGTACTCACCCAACTGAAAGAATCTACTAACGCCAATGCACTCAAGGTTTATCAACAAACAGTCTTGAACTTGATGGCAACATCTCCTGCTCCCAACGTTTTGATCGGTGAGGCTTATGATGAATCGAAAGAATTACCTTTGCTGCAACAAGCTAATCATCATAAAGGACTGTTCTATCTTTACTTCAATAAACTGTTTCTTTGCTATTACTTTGAGAATTTCCCTGAAGCCGTTGACAACGCCAATCAGGCAGAAAATTATCCCAGTGGAGGCAGATCGAATGCTGTTTTCCCCATCTTCTATTTTTATGATTCCCTGGCGCGACTGATGGTCTATCCGCAAGTGAATCAGGAAGAGCAGGCGGCTATCCTCGAACGGGTAGCGAACAGTCAAGAGAAGATGCAACTTTGGGCGCACCATGCCCCGATGAACTATCTGCACAAGTGGCATTTGGTAGAAGCAGAACGGCATCGGGTATTGGGTGAAGTGATGGAAGCAATGGATGCGTACGATCACGCGATCGCCCTGGCCAGAGAAAACCAATACCTCCAAGAAGAAAGCCTGGCCAACGAACTAGCAGCAAAGTTTCATTTGGCAAACAACCGGATAACAATTGCCAAAGCCTATATACAAGAGGCGAGGTACGGCTATCTGCGCTGGGGAGCAACCGCTAAAGTTCAGGATTTGGAAAGACGCTATCCCCAACTGCTAGAACCGCGATCGCAAATAAGCAAAACACATAAACTTCACACTACAGAATCGGCTTCTAGCAAGTTAGAAGTACTTGATTTAGAAACAGTATTGAAAGCCTCTCAGGCAATCGCCAGTGAAATTTTGTTAGATAAACTCCTGGCAAAACTAATGATGATTTTGATTGAAAATGCCGGGGCGCAAACTGGTTATCTGATTTTGCCAACACAAGAAAAATGGCAGATTGAGGCCATGGGGTCGATTGGCGATGAGAAAATAGCTGTTTTGCAATCAATTCCTTTGGAATCGATATCAGCAGACAGCACTCCTTACTTGCCATCTGCCCTAATCAATTATGTAGTTCGCACCCAAGAAAGCATCGTCCTCAACAATGCGATTCAAGAAGGCAACTTTCAATCTGAACCCTGGATTGTGCAACGCCAATCGAAATCGATTCTTTGTGCGCCTCTATTGAACCAGGGAAAACTGGCGGGAATTGTACTTTTAGAAAATAATCTAACCACTAGGGCATTTACCCCAGAGCGAATTGAAATTCTCCATTTACTTTCTACTCAGGCGGCTATTTCCATTGATAATGCTCGTCTATTGAAGCAAGAGGCAGAACTGAATCAATCCTTACGGGCTGAAATTGCCGAACGCCAAAGGGCAGAAAAAGACCGCGATCGCTTAATTGCCATGCTAGAAGCCACCACCGACCATGTTGGGATGGCAGACTCCCAAGGCAATGTTTTCTGGAGTAATGCTCAGTTTCGGAAACTCATCGGCGTTTCTCTAGATGCTGAACTCTCCAACTTTAGCATCTCAAACTACCATCCCCAGTGGGCACTAGAAATTATTCAAAACCAGGGCATTCCGGCGGCGATTCGAGATGGCACTTGGGTTGGTGAAACTGCTTTGTTAGGAACTGATGGCAGAGAGATTCCGGTTTCTCAAATGATTGTTGCTCATAAAGCAACAGATGGCAGTCTAGAATATATTTCTACAATCATCCGCGATATCAGCACCCTCAAAACGATAGAGGCAGAAGTTCGCCAACTTAATGCCGAATTGGAAGAACGGGTAATCCAACGGACTGCCCAATTGCAGGCTGCGAATAAAGCGTTGGAGGCATTTTCTTACTCTATTTCCCATGATCTACGGGCACCACTGCGGGCGATCGTTGGTTTTTCGAGAATGCTCCAAGAAGACTATGGTGAGCAACTTGACTCTGAAGGCAATCGTTATCTAAAAATTGTGCGGGAGAATGCCAAACGCATGGGTGAGTTGATCGATGATCTGTTGAACCTATCCCGTCTAGATCGTAAAGAAATATCTCGGCAGCCCATTTTGTTAAATGAAATGATTCAAAAGGTGCTGAGTGATTTAGCTCTAGATATGAAGGGTCGTCAGATTGAGTTTGCGATCGCTGACTTACCCATTTGTCAAGCTGACCTTTCCTTGCTCAAACAAGTCTGGATAAACCTGTTATCAAATGCCATTAAATATACTCGTTACAAATCTCCTGCCTGCATTGAAGTGGGCTATGAGATGATGGATGGTGAAGGAGTTTACTTCATCAGAGATAATGGGGCAGGATTTGATATGCGGTATGCCGATAATCTCTTTGGGGTATTTCAACGTCTGCACCGCGAACAAGAGTTTGCAGGTACGGGGATCGGACTAGCGATCGTGCAACGCATTATTCAACGCCACGGTGGGCGTATCTGGGCCGAAGCAGCGATCGATCAAGGCGCGACCTTTTATTTCACCCTTCAAGGGTAAATTAACCCATGAGTGACCAACCCATAGATCAGCCCACTGACCCATCTTCAGAACAACCAATTTCAATTGTATTAGTTGAAGATAATCCCACCGATGCCGAGCTAACTATCCGAGCACTGCGTCGCAATAGAATTGGCAATCAGATTCAACTACTTGAAGATGGAGCCGAAGCCTTAGATTTTCTTTTTTGTCGTGGAAACTACGCCCACCGTAGCATGACGAATCAACCCAAAGTCATTTTGTTGGATTTAAAACTGCCAAGGATAAGTGGATTAGAAGTTTTACGGCAACTCAAGGCTGATCCACGAACACAAAGGATTCCAGTTGTGGTGCTGACCTCTTCTGCTGAAGACCAGGATATAATCGAGAGTTACCAACTTGGGGTGAATAGCTACATTGTCAAACCTGTCGATTTTGAACAATTCAACCAAGCAGTCCAACAGCTTGGTTTTTATTGGATTTTGTTTAACCAATTGCCAGTTTTATGACACCAATGTGAGGCATGGGGCATGGGGAAATTTTAGATTCTGAGGCGGATGAACGGAGTTCTGAGTGTAGATGAAGAGTCCCCAATCCCCTATCTTATTCAGATAATATCCTTTAACACTGCTACCAATTTTTCAATATGTGTTATTTCATGAGTTGCCATTACAGATATTCTGATTCGACTGGTAGGCACTGTGGGGGGACGAATTGCTGGGGCAAAAATGCCAGCATCTCTTAGCTGTTTTCCAGCTTTGAGAGCATCTGTGGCATTAGGCAATTGAAAACATAATATAGGTGATTCAGAAGGCAGCAATTTTAAATTAGGTAACTGTTGCAACAAAGTTTTTAAGTAATGTATATTTCTCCACAATTGGGTACGGTGTTGCGGTTCTTGTTGCACTATCTTGATTGCTGCTAAGGCCGCCGCCGTATCAGCAGGTGAAAGCCCAGTGGTATAAATCCAACTGGGTGCGCGGTTCCGCAAAAAGTCAATTAGGGCGCTACTTCCCGCTACATACCCGCCTAAACTACCCAAAGCTTTACTCAAAGTACCAATTTGAATTAATTGCTTTCCTGTACACCCAAAATGCTCAACACATCCAGCACCGCTTTTTCCTAGTACCCCGGTGGCATGAGCTTCATCGACTAGCAGCATACAGCTAAATTCATCAGCCAGATCCAACAGTGCGGGCAATGGACATAAATCGCCGTCCATGCTGAAGACAGTATCAGTAAGAATCAAACAGCGTCGGTAATTTTGTCGCTGCTTCAACAGAGTTTTTAGTACTGCCATATCACAGTGCGGGTATTCCACAACTGCTGCACCACTGAGAATCGCTCCATTTTTCAGGCTGGAATGATTGTACTGGTCAGATAAAATTAAATCACGCTTGCCCACAAGGGCGGTAATTGCACCCAAATTAGCTAGATACCCTGAACTAAATACCAAAGCATCTTCAGTTTGTTTGGTAGATGCGATCGCCTCCTCTAACTCCCTGTGTAATTCCCGATGTCCACTGAGTAATCTAGAACCAGTACTACCAGTGCCAAATTCTGCGATCGCGGCAGTTGCGACTGATATCAACCGCTCATCCCCAGCCAATCCCAAATAGTCATTACTGGCAAAATTAATTACCTCTTGCCCAGCTAAAACCACCGTTGCACCAGGACGACCGTTGATTGGTTGTACCGAACGATACCAGTCTGCCCGATGAATTGTTGCTAAAGACTGTTCTAGCCAGGCATAAGGATCGGTGGGCATATGGGGATGAGGGGATGGGGGGAGAATAACAAATGACCAATGACAAATGACTAATGACAATTAAACTTGTTCGCTGCTGAGATGAGCGATCGCTTGTTTAATCCAATCTTCGACGTAGGCATCTTTGGGTAGTCCAATATCTTCACTTACTACATGCAGGGCATGACTGACCTCATGGGCAGTATATCCCAAGGCGAAGAGGGTCATTTGCACCTCTTCGAGAATTCCTGGTGCAGGCCCACCTGTGGCGACGAAGAAGCCGGCTGATTTGCGCCACTCGACTAATTTGCTTTTCAGTTCCAAACAGATGCGTTCTGCGATTTTTTTGCCGACACCTGGAGCCTGAATTAAGATTTGTGTATTGCCAGCGATAATTGCCTGGACTAAATCTGGTAGTTCCAAAGTATCCAGGAGTGCGATCGCTAAGGCTGCACCAATACCTGTGACAGTCAGCAAGTGGCGAAATAAATCGCGTTCGGCTGGCGAAGCAAAGCCATATAGAAAGGGCACTTCTTCACGAATTTGGAGATGGGTAAAAATTTGCGCCACTCCACCCGACTCTGGTAACTGGTTTGCTAGCCGTTGGGGAACTTGCAAATCATACCCCAAGCCATTTACTTCCAGAGTCAGAATCACGCGATTAGCGCCAATTGTTTGGATACCAGCGACTATACCTTTTAGATAACTAATCATTACAAAAAACCAAAATAATTTAATCGTTCAATAATTCCACCTGCACAAAAACCTTTTGCCAGGTAGCAGTGGTTAGCCGGATACTCATCGTGCCATAGGAGTAACTCTTTTCAGCCATTCCCCACAATGATTCCCCGTTCGTTGCCTACAGCAAATAAAGCAATATCATTACCTGAATCACCACAGACAACTGTTTGTTCTGCTGCAAATTTCCACTTTTGGCGCAAAAACTGCATTGCCTGACCTTTATCGCTGCTATGGGGTACAATGTCAAGGTCAATACCGACTACTATAGATTAACTTTATATTTAATTTATATTTCTGCCCTTATAGTGGTAAAATATTTCGTGCTGATTAGATGAGTATGTTTTAAACAAACAAATGGGAGTCCTAAATAGTGTGAAACAGTTTCTTTTCATCACAGACCTGGACTATACCCTGGTAGGTGACGACCAGGCGATGGCAAAACTAAATGAACGATTAAAAGTACATCGTCAGACTCACCACACAAAAATTGTTTATTCAACAGGACGATCGCTTTATCTTTACCAAAAGCTTACAGATGAAAAAACACTTTTAGAGCCAGATGTACTTATATGTGCTGTAGGTACAGAAATTTACTATGGTGGCAGTAACACTCCAGATTCTAAGTGGTCAGATAAACTCTCTGAAGGTTGGGATAAAGGCTTAGTTGTACAGATATCTGAGGTTTTTCCTAAATTAAAGCTCCAGCCAGAAAGTGAGCAAAGACCTTTTAAAGTTAGCTATTTCCTTGAGGAAAAAACCTCTGGAGATTTTTTGTCAGAACTAGAGTCTCGTTTGCTAGAGCAAGGATTAGATATTCAAGTTATCTATAGCCTTGGTAGCTCTGCTCATATCAACAGCCTTAGTGGTGTCTACGAACAGGGTAAAGATTTAGAGATTCCAGTACTAGATATTTTGCCACGTAAGGCTAATAAAGGTATGGCAATGACCTTTGTACGCGAAAATCTAGAAATAGATGTAGCACAAACTGTTGCTTGTGGCGACTCTGGTAATGATATTTCCCTGTTTGCAGACAGGAAAGAAAAAGGTATTATTGTCGGTAATGCAAAACAGGAATTACTAGAGTGGCACAAAACTCACCCAAATGAGAATCGTTACTTAGCAAAAGCTAATTTTGCCACTGGAATTGAAGAAGGTTTAGAGTATTTCGGATTTTTGTAAGGATAATGGGCACCGCAGCGCGAACCTGAACTTATGGGCAGCGAGTGATTGCTGTGCTACTAAAGCTAAAACCTTAGTAAATCAGGTTTCAGGTGAGGTTTTGAGAATTTATGCAATAAATATATTGAATTTGAGTAGTCGTTTATTGAATTCGGGTAGTCGTTTATTGAATTCGGGTAGTCGTTTATTGAATTCGGGTAGTCGTTTATTGAATTCAAGCAGTGGTTATACCATTTCACGAAAAATCTGATACAGATGTAACCCCTAGAAGCTTTGCTGCATCTAAGTTTTTTAATTGCGTTAGCGTAGCGGTAGCGAGTCCGCGAGCGTCATTGCGAATTGCGAATTGGTATTAGGGTGGGGTAAAACCCAGATTTTTGAACAACTTCAAACTTGTGTGTACACCGTAGCCTTAAAGGAAGAGAGGTGTTTCAGATACCGTGAAAATTTAGGCCTACCGCAAGCCCCTAAAGAATCTACGCATCTTTTAATACCATGTCTGCTTGATTACTTATTCAACCCGAAGAACCCCAGCAGCAGACTCTCGCTGCTACTCATCGCTTAACGTTTCAATCAACAAATCTACCTGCTGCTGTCGTTGCTGCAAAAAACTTTCGCACTGACGCAAATACTCCACAGCACTTGCAAATTGCTCAAACACAGCTTCCAAATCTAACTCACCCGCCTCAATGCGAGTGATAATTCCCTCTATTTCAGCAACCTTTGCCTCATAATTCCAACCTTCTATCGAATCAGAATTAGAAGCACTCTTACGTTTAACCATTCAACTCTTGGCATCCTTGGCGTCTTGGTAGTTCGTTCACTTCCATAACCTTCACTTTAACCTCACCCTGCCCCAACTGAATCAACAAATCTTCTCCCACAGCTAACTTTGCCGCAGAACGAGCGATCGCCCCATCTTCCCGCCTCACCACCGCATAACCACGCTGTAACACCGCTTTCGGGTCAAGAGTTGCCAACTTTTGCCGCAACAATTCTAAATGCTGCGTTGCTTGCTGCGATCGCCTCGTTGTCATTTGCACCAATTGCTGACGCTTCCAAGCTAGCTTTTCTACCTCTTGTTGCACTTGCCGATCTAACCGCAAACGTCGCAAACGGTTTCGCAATACTTGCAGTTTATTCTCAGCATTTTCCCCAAAGTCATGCACTGCCTCATGCAAAGCGATAACTCGCCCCCGATGTTCAGTATACAATTCTGCAAGTGCAGGCACAACTCTTTCTGCCGCCGCAGTTGGTGTATGTACACAGACATCTGCAACTAAATCTGCCAATGATTCATCCCGTTGATGCCCAATACCAGTAATTACAGGAATGGAACAACTAGCAAGCGATCGCACCACTCGTTCATCATTAAAACAAGCCAACTCCTCCACCGCGCCACCACCCCGCGACAAAATTAGCACTTCGGCGCGTCCATCTCTTTCCACCCGATCAATTGCTTTAACGATGGATTCAGGTGCTTGTTCACCTTGTACTGTAGCGGGAGAAAACAAAACCTGTAAACCTGGATACCTTTGTCTGAGGGTCTTTTGAATATCGCCCCAAGCAGCAGCAGTTGGTGAAGTGACGACAGCGATCGTTTGGGGGTGAGTAGGGAGCGATCGCTTTCTTTGAGCATCGAACAACCCCTCAGCCAGCAAGCGATTTTTTAGTTGTTGATAGCGCAGCGCCTGTAAACCAACACCAGCAGGTAGAGTTTGCCAAACTGACAACTGATACTCTCCCCGTTGCGGATACAGGCGAATACTACCCAAAATGATTATTTGCTCACCAGGAACTGGGATTTGGGCGAGTTTTGGCAATTGGCTATTCCATACCACACACTTAATTCCGGCGGTGCGATCGGTATCTTGCAGCGTAAAAAACAACCCACTACGATGCTGGTTAGCACTAGAAACTTCGCCAGTTACCCAGACTTGCCGCAATTGTTCATCTTGCTCTAACAGCAAACGGATATAGTCAGTTAATCCAGATACTGAAAGTGCAGTATCGAGAACGAGAGAGTCGGGAAGGTCGAAAGTCATCAAAGATGGGTGAGAGCAAAAGCCTAATTAAATCTTAGCAAATAACGTTAATTGATAGCGATTGTGTTGAACTATCAAACTGGAAATACGCAAAAACTCTCTCTGTGTTCTCTGTGTCTCTGTGGTAGCCTCCGGCAAGCCGCTTTGCGTATACGTTTATTTGGATAATTTATTTCTTGGAAGTCCCTAAGCAACACGATCGCCTCGGCAGATAGTTGCATTCAAGCGCGGTACAATACCATCATCATGAACAGTGATAAAATCGGCTCTTTTTCCTACTTCTAGACTACCGCGATCGCAAAATAGATTAATGGCTTTAGCTGGGTTGCAGGTAAATAATTGCATAGCTTGGTAAATAGGCTTGTCCGTCTTCTCGGCAATCATAAAAATGGATTGCAATAAGCTTTGAGGAACGTAATCAGAAGAAATCACATCGACTAAATTGTGCAAGACAAGTTCCATTGCGGAAATATTACCAGAGTGAGAACCACCAAGCACTAAATTAGGCGCACCCATCAAAACTTGTAATCCCGAACTGTGTGCTGCTTTGGCAGCTTCTAAGGTGGTGGGGAACTCAGCTAGCACTACTCCATTTTGCACCGCTTCTTGGACGTGTTCGACGGTAGCATCATCATGACTGGCTAGGGAAATACCTTTGGCTTTGGTGAGTTCTACTAAAGCTATACGGTTTTTCTGTGCATATATTTGTTGTTGTTGCTGACGAATCAAGATGAACTCTTCCATTTGGTCAACAGTGACACCGTGTTTGCCCATGTAATACTCTTTAAACTTGTCTAAGTGGATAAACTGCCGTTGACCGGGAGTATGATCCATCAGCGAGATCATTGATAAAAGAGGATGATCTGCGTATTGTGCTGTAATGTCATAAGCCTTGTCATAAGCCAGTTCACAGCGCAGATGAATGCGATGTTCCACACAAAAGCGTCCGGTGGCTTGTCTTTGGGAGATGGCATCAATCATCGGCCCATAGTTAGTTAAGCGAGGAGAAACAGTTGCCAAATCACCAATTGCGATCGCATCACACACTGTTGTGACTCCGGCGCTGGCTAAATCTCGGTCATGATAAACTGCTGCGGCTTCTAAAGGCCAGCGAATACCAGGACGGGGAGACATACAGCGTTCGAGATTATCAGTGTGTAACTCAATCAACCCTGGTAATAGATAATCTCCTTGACCATTTTGGCCATGACTTACAACCCCTGGCTGAATATCAGCAATTAATCCATCTCGCACTACCAAAGTACCTAACAGTTCTTGATCTGGCAGTTGTAGGCGATAGTTAGTGTAAATCTGCTCATTCATAATATTGATGGCGGTTGACTGATGACTGATGACTGGTGACTGTTAACTGTCAACCGTCAACTATTAAAAATTAATTCGCGGTTACAAAGTTGCGATCGCACTTCTTCGTCGTGAAAAATGCCAATTAAGCCACAGCCTTTAGCTTTTTTCTCTTGCAACAGTTCAATAACTACTTGACGATTGGTAGCGTCTAGGGCTGAAGTCGGTTCATCTAGTAGCAAAATTGGATAATCAACTGCCAAAGCACGAGTAATATTTACCCGTTGCTTTTCGCCTCCAGAAAAGGTCGTGGGGGAAAGATACCACAGTCGTTCTGAAAGGTTGAGGCGATGAAATAGGTCTTTAACTTTGTTATAGGCAACATCTATATTTACCCCTAATTCCAAAAGTGGTTCTGCGGCAACTTCTAACGCTGGCACTCTGGGAATTACTCTTAAAAACTGGCTGACATATCCAATGGTTTTCTGCCGGACTGCTAAAATTTCGTGGGGAGCGAGTTGACACAAATCAACCCAATCTTCCTGATGCTTTATCCAGACTGAACCACTATCAACGCGATAGTTAGCATATAAACAGCGCATAAATGTAGATTTCCCACTGCCGGATGCTCCAGAAAGGGCGACACATTCCCCAGCATTAACGCTCAAAGACACTCCTTCTAATACCGATAGATTAATGCCTCCTTGCTGATGCAGAGTAAAACTTTTTCGCAAATTCTCAACTTGCAAAAGTGCTTGGCTAGCAAAGTTTACTGGATGATGATTAAGAGTTAATGATTGCATTGTTAAGAAAATATATGACCGTTAATAGTCAACACATCAGGGTGTTAAAGCGGCGCTGACTAATAATTGAGTGTATGGATGTTGTGGATCATCAAGTACTTGGTCAGTTAAACCTGATTCCACTACCTGTCCTTGTTGCATAACTAATAATCGATGTGCCAACAGTCTGACTACGCCGATATCGTGGGTAACTATAATCACGCTGAGGTTAAAATTGCGGACAAGCGATCGCAATAAATCTAATAACCGCGCTTGTACCGAGACATCCAACCCCCCTGTCGGTTCATCCATTAATATCAATCGAGGACGCGTCACCAACACACGGGCAAGTTGTAATCTTTGTTGCATCCCCCCAGAAAAGTGAACTGGCAGATCATCTATCCGTGTTGGGTCAATTTCTACTTGTTGTAGCCAATGAGCAGCCTCATCCCGAATATTGCCGTAGTGTCGCGCCCCAATATCTAGTAAGCGTTCACCGATATTTGCTCCCGCACTGACCTTCATTCGCAGACCATCACGGGGATTTTGCTGCACAAAGCCCCACTCAGTTCGCATCAACAACCGCCGTTTAGCTTCCGCAAGTTGAAAAATTTCTAAGTCTTCACCGCTACGGCTAGTATAAGTAACATTACCTTTATCAACAGCAGTATGATTAGCAATTGCACTCAACAAAGTAGACTTACCTGAACCTGATTCTCCAACAATACCGAGAACTTGCCCAGGAAAGAGATTAAAAGAAATGCGATCGCACGCTTTAATTGCGCCGTAAGATTTACTCAGTTGGTGAACCTGTAAAAGAGGTTTCATCGGTTTTAAATTTTTATTTTTGAATTGTTACAGTAGTCTGTATCTGAACAAATCCACATTCGCCCACCTTGGTCGTCAATCACTACCTCATCTAAGTAGCTTTCTGTAGAACCGCATAACTCACAGGCTTTATCCCATTTTTCTACAGTAAAGGGATGGTCTTCAAAGTCGAGGCTTTTGACTTTGGTGTAAGGTGGAATTGCATATATGCGCTTTTCTCTCCCTGCACCAAATAATTGCAATGCCGGACTCATCTGCATTTTGGGATTATCAAAACGTGGGATCGGGCTAGGACTCATCAAATAGCGGTTATGCACCATTACCGGATAGTCGTAGGATGTAGCAATATGTCCATGTGTGGTAATGTCTTCGTAAAGCTTGACGTACATAGCTCCGTATTCTTCTAGAGCGTGCATTTTGCCTGTCTCTACCGATGAGGGTTCTAGCCAGCGCAAAGGTTCAGGAATCGGTACTTGGTAAACTAAAATCTGTCCTTCCTGTAGTGGCGTTTCGGGTATGCGATGGCGAGTTTGAATTAAAGTTGCTTCTTGTGTGCGTTCTGTTGTCTTTACACCACAAACTTTTTGAAAAAAGCGACGAATATTAACGGCGTTAGTAGTGTCGTCTGCGCCTTGGTCAATTACTTTCAAGACATCGGTTTGACCAATCACAGCAGCTGTTACCTGAATTCCACCAGTACCCCAGCCGTAAGACATGGGCATTTCTCTGGAAGAAAAGGGGATTTGATGTCCTGGAATCGCTACGGCTTTTAGCAAAGCACGGCGAATAGAACGCTTTGTTTGTTCGTCTAAATAAGCAAAGTTAAAGCCTGTTTCTGGGGAACTCGGGGCCCTCTCTGGGGATAAGGGGTAATGGGGATTGGAAGAAATATTCATTTTATTGGCGAGATCAAAGAGGCGGTCATAAATTGGGTGAAGTGGTTTAAATTGGGTGTTGGCAGATTTGTAATTTTGCCTTTGTCGTCATAAATCCTTAACTGCACAGCATCTTGGGCATAAGGTTGCTGAATAAATTTCTCTGCCTGTTCAGGGGAAAATATGCCTCCTTGCAGTTCTAAGCTGCGTTTGGATGCGGCTGAGAGACTTTCCCAATATTCAGGAACAACTGAGCAAAGATAGCGTTTGGCGACGACATGAAGCCTAATTGGTTGTGTAACTGCTGACCCAAACATCTGATGTAGCAAGGGAATGGCTCGATGTTCATGTTCGTCGTCTATGCCTTTGATGGCTGGATTATCACCTAAGTTATGAATTAAATGTCCTAAATCATGAAGTAGACAAGCGGTAATCAATTCATGGTTTTGTCCTGATATTTCAGCGAGGTTAGCACATTGCAAGGCGTGTTCTAGCTGACTGACGGCTTCTGCACCATAGGATTGGGAACCCTTTTCGGTGAAGAGTTCAATAATGCTTTCAATGGTAGGTTTCATAATAGGTAACTGATGACTGTTGACTGGATATTTATTGAATTTGATATCGAGCAACTTCTTTTCCTGCTACATATACAGAGCCAATCGCAGTAATCGCTGATGGTAAAGAATTATCAGGAGATATCAACAGGAAATCAGCATCTAAACCAGGAGCGATTTTACCTTTTTGATCGCTTATCCCCGCCGCTTCTGCTGGTTGGCTGGAAACTAATGACCATGCTTGTTCAAAGGACATTAAGCCTAATTCTTGGAGTTTGAAGGGTGCATAAAACAAGGAAGGATAATGATAGTCTGAGCAAAGACAATCAATAACATTATTTTTTACCGCCTCAGCGACACTCATCAAACCTAAGTGAGAACCACCTCGCACTAAGTTAGGCGCACCCATGAGAACTGCTGCACCATATTCACGAGACTTAGCAGCTAAGTCTACAGTAGCGGGGAATTCTGCGATCGCTACTCGGCGTTGTTGACTTAGTATTACTTTCTCTGGGGTATCATCATCATGAGAAGCGAGGGGAATACCGTAAGTATGAGCTAAATCCACCAGTTCTTCTATTTGCACGTCTCCTTCATGTCGCCGTTCTGTTACTTGGTTAACTAATTCTTCGATTTCTTCAATAGACATGGATGATCTTTGCCTCACACTATTGAGATATCGACTCAATCTCTTTTGATTTCCTGGGGGTGGTAGGTGATCGTTGATAGACAAGATATGCACACGACCGGATACCATCCAATCACACAATTCTTCATGTCCGGCGATATTTGCCTCTTCATGTCTGATATGAATGCGATGATTACAATTTAAAACTTGTTTTCCTGTTCCTAAGATGAAGTCAATTAAAGCACGGGCAGAATCTCGGCTGCGTAAACCTGGTTCGTAAGAGTCGGTAATTGAGCAGTAAAAAGTTGTGATACCGGATGCTAAGAGGTTGCGGTCATTATCTGCGATCGCTATTGGTAGAGGAAAGTTGACTCCAGGCCGAGGGCAAATCATCCTTTCAAAAGCATCGCCGTGTAAGTCAATAATTCCTGGCAACATCTGGAGTCCTTGAGCATTTACCAGATGAAATCCATTAGGACTACTAGCCTGATCAATGTTAGTAAATTGTCCATCTTCAATTAAAACTGTGGCATCATCCAGCCAACCATCGGGAGTTAGTACATTTACTCCTTGAATAGCAATTTTTGTGTTGGTTGGTTTTGATAATATTTGAATATTTTTAGTTGTTGTCACTGACTTACCTCAGTAAAAAATTTCATGCCTTTATAGGGAGCTTTTTGAGTGGCGGCAATTCTGGAAGATAAATCACCTATATGCAATTCCAGCTTGTGGTAATCGGGGTCAAGAATATATATAGATTCGCCTTCACTTGTATTTTGTTTCCACTGTTTGACTCCTAAAACTTTGAGGCGATCGCTATATTCTGGAAACTTATCTTCAGGGATACTAAAAGCAATATGAGTGTACTCGTCCATAGGATTTGTGCGTGTGTTTGAATCCAAAGATAGGCACAACCACAAGTCACCCGCTAATAAATAAGCACCTGTTTGCCACTTAGCGATCGCTTGACAACCTAAAATTTCGGTATAAAAATTAAAGGATTTCTCCAAGTCGCAGACAGACAAAGTAATATGGTTAATTCCTGTAATCATTTCACTTGTTCCAAAACCAAATCACTATTTTCTAAAGGCTGAGATTCTTGGGCAGCAACAGTTAGCTCTGAGGATTGATTATTTAGTTGCTGCTGTCGGATTTTCCGCACCAGATTTAACTCTGCTTGAAAGTCGATGTAGTGTGGAAGTTTAAGGTGTTGGACAAAACCTTGTGCTTCCACGTTATCAGAGTGGGAAAGTACAAACTCGACATTTTGGGCTGGGCCTTGAATTGTTTCCCCTAATTCCTCTGCTCGCATTGCCCTATCTACTAGTGCCATTGACATCGCTTTACGTTCGTTGTAACCAAAGGTGAGTCCATAGCCACGGGTAAACTGAGCAGGTAATTCTTTATTACCTTTAAACTGATTTACCATTTGCACTTCGGTGACAGTAATATCTGCGATCGCTATTTCAAATCCCAATTCTTCTGGGCAAATTATCACTTCTACTTCCCCCATGCGAATCTCTCCGGCAAAAGGATGGTTTCTTCCATAGCCTCGCTGTGTAGAATATGCTAGAGATAGCAAAAAACCCTCATCTGCACGCGCTAGATTTTGCAGTCTTGCATCCCGTTCAGCAGGAAAAGTTAGTGGTTGACGAGTTAAATCAAATGGTTGAGATGAGGGAGATAACGGAGAATCATTATTTACTTGTTCCCCCTGCTCCCCTGCTCCCCTGCTCCCCTGCCCTTCTTCCGCTTGCATCAACCCTTCACGATCTAAAGTGTCAATTACACGCAAAACTGATTCTGTAATTGCTTCTGTTTCTGGTGCTGTCGGGACTTGTCCTTCTGCTATCAACTTAAAGTCTAGTAGGCGGTGAATGTAGTCGAAGGTAGTCCCTAACCTTTGTCCTCCTGGTACATCTTTAAAAATGGCAGAAATGCGGCGCTGAATCTGCATTTTGCTGGTATCTAATGGCTGGCTATAGTAAAAGCGGGGTAGTGTTGTCCGATAGGCTCGTAACAAGAAAATTGCTTCTACTAAATCGCCCCAAGATTGTTTAATAGCAAGGGCTGCTAACTCCTGATCATATAAACTACCTTCACACATCACCCGTTCTACTGCTAGGGTAAGCTGTTGTTCAATCTGGTCTAAGCTTAATTCAGGAATTGCAGGATCACCTCTGCGTCTGCTTTGCAGGAGTGCTTCTGCATTTTGAATTGCCTGTTCACCGCCTTTGACTGCAACGTATGGCATAATTTTTAATTCGTAATTCGTAATTTTTGATTAAGGAAGTTAGGCTTTAATCGGGTTTTCAGGTTTCCATATTTATATTTTTATCCTCCGCAATTTTTGCTTTACTGGCTTGGTTGGACTAAGCATTTAAAACTCCACCCATGCTGCTCGAATCCCAGTGATTGATAGAATTGATGGGCGCGAGTTCGTTTCAAATTAGAAGACAGCGTGACTTTATAACACCCAGCCTCAGCACTAAATTGGAGCGCGGCTTTTACCATTTGGCTACCAATTCCCTCTCCTCGCATTTGAGAAATAACTGTTACTGCATCTAGAACTGCAAATTTGTGATAGCCCCGGTGCATCATTGTTGGCGCATAAAGGAGGCTGAAAGTACCTACAAGTTGCTGATTTAAAAAAGCAATGTAGATGTAGTAGTTAGGAAATTGTGTGATTTCTGTCAAGATTCTTTCTACATCATCGCTTGGTAAGGGTGGCTCACCATCCATATCAGCATAAAGCTGATTTAATAGAGGCCAATCCTCACGGGTAGCAATGCGAATCTCAAGAGTCATAGTACACCTCTGGTTTGGCGGTGCGTGGTAGTCCGATTACTGCGTTTTCTGTAAATAAAAATACATCTACGCCTTGTGGATAGGCTTGGTGATTCTGCATCCAGAAATCCCAAAAATGGACGGGAAGTGTAGGAGTGATAGCTTGCTGGTCTAAAATTCCTGGCCCTGTCAACATCACAGGTTGTCCCATCTCAAAACTTTCCACCTGTACTAATAATGTTGTTGAGGCTTCCGGCTTTTCTGCTGTCCCCCAGCTAAAAATAGATAATTCCGGTAACGCCGCCAAATCTTGAATTAAGGCAAAGTCAGCTTCTTCTGGATACTGCGTGAAACGACAGCCAGTATGAAACAACAACCAAGCTCTCACTTGATCTGCAAAACTCGGCTGTAGCCATACCACAACATCCAAATCCAGCAGTGTCAAACAAGCAGCCCCACAAGCAGGCGTTAAACCCAAAGGCACACTCATATCAGCAGCTATCCAATAAGGTGTCCCCGGTCGAGCATTAGCATCAAGCAACGCCCGAAATGTCCTCTGAGCATCATGAATTGAGTCTCGAAAGCCAGGTAAGTACGTAACTTTATTCATTAGTTTTCCCTTATCTCCCCCTGCTTCCCCTGCTTCCCCTGCTCCCTCTGCTCCTCCATCTCTTCATCCTTCCCCTCTCACCATCGTGAAAAAATTAACCTTAGTGGCGGCTGCTTGACGCTGCTTAAGTTCTTGCTGCTTTTGGCGTTCTATTTGCAATGGTTGAATTACCTCAGCCTGAATCTGATCGTGCCAATTTGGGGTTTGTAGTAACGCATCACAAACAGCAGCTAATTCTGCATGACGGTGCGATCGCCCTGCGACATAACCAAATCCAGTGATTGATTCATCTCCTTGGCTCTCTAACTGCACAACACAGCGAGTCATGGTAATTTCTCCTAAGTTAAATGGCTCTCCTGTACCCCCAGCGCGTCCCCGCACCATTGTTAGACCAATCTCTGGGGAGCGTAAAAAGCTATAGTTGGGCAAATTATCTAATGTGTTTACCAGTTTTTCTAATAGCTCTAACTCGGCTTTAGCTAATGTTGCCATCCATGCTTGTCGCTGCGTCACAGTAGGCATAAGTTGGTTTGTGGTATTTTGTTTTAAACTATTCTTAATTTGTCTAGACATCTAGATGAAAGTAGATTAACGCAATTCTGACAAATTGACAATCTAAAATTGATACATGAAGGAAATAATGCCAATTTATGTCCAGATTGCTGACCAACTGCGACAAAATATTCATCAGGGAGTTTATCAGGTTGGGGAACAACTACCGACGGAAACCAAGTTAGCTGAACAGTTTGCCGTTAATCGCCATACCATTAGACAAGCGATCGCTCTACTAAAAGACGAGGGATTGTTACGAGTTGAGCGAGGACGCGGAACTTTTGTAGCGGCTAAAACCATCCGCTATGCGATTGGTAAGCGAGTGCGTTACAACCAAACGCTGAAAGCACAGGGTTGGCAAGTAAGGTTTCAACTGCTACGTGTTTTAGAAGTACCTGCCGATGATGCGATCGCTAAAGGATTAGAAATTCCTTATGGTGAGCCGATAGCGTTAATTGAACGTTTAGGTTTAGCAAATGAAGAACCCATTAGTGTGGGTACGGGATATTTTCCACTCAAGCGATTCCCTGATTTTTTAGAGCCGAAAAATATCAAGATTTTGCAAGAACAGCAATCAATATCTCAGTTTTTACAGCAAGTATATGGATGTGATCACATCCGCCGTAGTACCTGCGTTTCTGCTCGTCTAGTTCAGCCTCAAGATGCAAAGTGGCTACAACTATCTCTTAATCAACCCATTCTCTTAGCGGAGTCGGTGAACTTAGATGAAACAGGTAATATTATTGAATATGGGGTAACTCGACTGCGGGGCGATCGCATGGAGTTATTTTTTGAAAATGACTTAAAAGAGGGTGTAGGTGCAAAATTAATGACTAATGACTAAATTAGCCACTCTCTCACCTTTGCAGAGAGTAAATCAATAACACCAGTAGTAACAATCAAAATAATCAGAATTGTACATACTTTCTGGTATTCAAATGCCCCAAAACTTTGATATAGTGAAACGCCAATACCACCAGCCCCAACAATTCCTAACACAGAAGCAGAACGCACATTTGACTCAAATCTGTAGAGAGTGAAAGAAGTCCACAAAGGCATCACTTGGGGAATTACTCCATAAATAACTTCTTGAATCTGACTTGCACCAGTAGCTCTAATTCCTTCTACAGGCCCTGACTCAATTGATTCTACTGCTTCTGAGAAAAGCTTACCTAGAATACCAGCAGTATGAATAAATAATGCCAAAACTCCGGCAAATGGCCCTAACCCAACAGCAACTACAAAGATTAGTGCAAAGACGATTTCGTTAATCGCACGCATAGCATCTAAAAGGCGACGTGTCGGTTGTACTATCCATACTGGACAAATATTGTTAGATGCTAAAATAGATAAAGGAACAGCTGCGATCGCAGCCATTAAAGTTCCCCAGATTCCCATCGATATAGTAACCAGTGTTTCTGAGAAATAATAATTCCAATCGCTAAAATCTGGCGGAAAATATGAACGTATATATTCCACCATGTTGTCTCCCCGTTGCAGAAGTACAGGGAAATTTAACTCACTTTGAGTATAGGCAAAAATCAATACAGCAGCAATTACTAAAAGAAACAAAACTTTTTGGGTATTCACAAGCTTTGCTTCTTTCTCTAACATTGCTGCTACATTAGGAGATGCGTAAGTAATTACCTGATTTCGTGGGCGCACTTTTTACTACCTATAAATCTAATTTTATTTAATTCCTTTGAGTTGCTGATTTAGTTCTGCTATTGTTTGCTGCTTTTCTTGTTCGCTAAGATTTTCTTTATCTTGAGTTTCTTGGATTTTTTTAGCAATTTCTAGTTCTCGAATTGTATGCCAATTTTTATCTTCAGCCTGTACAAAGCCAGAAATTTTAAATGGTGTTAAAACTTTTGCATCTTTGTAGTTATAGAAAAAGTTTTGCAACTTCTTTTTGATATCATCTGCTAAATCCCGACGATAAACAATCGGATCGCTGGGAATTATAGGCGATTTCCAAATAATTTCAATCTTCTGCCTGGCTGTAGGATTAGTACTTTCTAGACGACTTAATGCTTCACTACTAACGGTAGCTACATCTACCTGTTTATTAGCTACAGCTAGAGCGCAAGCTTCATGATTACCAGCAAAAATCAAGCGTTTAAAAGCTTTTTTAGGGTCAACATTGTTTTTAGTAAAAATATAGTAACTGGGAACTAAAAACCCAGAGGTAGAATTAGGCTCATTAAAGGCAAAGGTGAGATTGGATGCATTTTTAATCACATATTTATCGCCACCTGCTGCTATAGCTTCTGCTACAATCGGATTTTCTTTATTAGTAATTAAATGAGAATAGTAGCCTCTAGTGCCATCTGCACTTACAACTTGAGCAAAAGCTTCTGCATCAGCAATTTTTGCTGCTTCAATATAAGATTTACCACCTAACCAAGCTGCTTGAACTTTACCAAAACGCATAGCTTCTATGACTGCTGCATACTGTGTAACATAGAAGGGTTTTATAGGAATTCCAACTTCCTCAGACATAGCAGCAGCAAAAGGTTCCCAAATTGGTTTTTGATTAGCTTGAGATTCTGTAGACAGAACACCAAAATTAATTTCTTTAATCGCTGCTGTACTATTATCAGCATTAGAAGTACAAGCTGAAAGTATCTTGGCACTTGCCAAAGTTATAGTAAATAAAGAAGCCTGTTGAATAAATAACCTTCTGTCCATAATTTTAGTTGTGATATCCAAGTAAAAATTCTGTATTGCGTTACACTACCAATTCTCCGTGCCCTCTCATAATGAGTTCTTCGGCAGCTGTACCATAAAGTTCATTGAGCTTGTGATCATTCATCTCTGTGGTTGCACCATCAAACATCACTTCTCCATCTTTGAGAGCGATCGCTCGATCAAAGTAACTACGCACCATTTGAACCTGATGTAAAGAAGCGACTACAGTAATACCGCTTTGACGATTTAGCTGCACAAGCAATTCCATGACTTTACGCGCTGATTCCGGGTCGAGAGAGGCGATTGGTTCGTCTGCGAGGATGATTTTTGCTCCTTGCACTAAACAACGAGCGATCGCCACTCGTTGTTGTTGCCCTCCAGAAAGCATAGATGCCCGTTTATAAGCGTGTTCAAGAATGCCTACTCGCTCTAATGCAGCAAGAGCTTGGATTTTTTCTTCTTTGGTGAATAAATGGAATGTTGAACGTAAGATAGACAATCTTGATAAGTTACCAACGAGTACATTTTCGATAACTGTTAGCCGATTGACTAAATTAAACTGTTGAAAAATACAACCTATCTGGCTTCGTAAAGACCTAATTTTAGAGTGTATTTTGCCTTCGCTCTGTAGTATTGAGCCGAAAATATAAACAGTTCCTGCATCTCCAATATGCAAGCCATTAATATGACGTAAAAGGGTAGATTTGCCTGAGCCAGATGCGCCTATTAACGCAACCAGTTCTCCCTCATGAATTGTGCAAGATGCGTTTTTTAGTGCTGTCTTACCTTTGAAATCCTTCGATAGATTACTAACTTTGATAGCCACTGTATTTGCCATTTTTTGACATTTAGATGTCTATGATCAACATTAATAATGTTTTTGAGTTAAGAAATAATTAAGAAAAGTATAATTTTTAATTTAATTTCTGAATTATCAGCCTAATGAGTGAGCCATTTTTGGATATACATCAATATAATGTAATGCTTATAATACATAAACTAAGCTGCATTTTTAGATTAAGCTTTAATTAACAAAAGACCAATTTTTGGTAAAAATGTAATTAACTTTGCTAGAAATTTAGTACAGCACGGCGTAAAGAAACCACCCATTTGAAATCAATAAAATGCTTATACTGTATACCTGTTTGAATTTTAATAAGGGTAATTCATGGATTGTTCCTCCGACAGATGTAGTTTTTTAAATCATCCATATTTAGCATTTGCTGTCAATACTTAAGTTCTAGTAAATAAGCTTTATTACTCTAAAAAAGTTTAACAATATGCTATTAACTGGATCTTAACTACTGATTATTGATTAAATTAACAAATACAGATAATCTTTAATGCATCAATATTTGTTTGGTTAAGAATAGGTAAACAAAAAACAATTGTTTTTATTTCAAAACAATCTCTAAATTGTGGTACACAGTTATGCTTTGATATTGTTAAAGTCGATTTGGTCAATTTTTCTTATAGAAGATTGATTTTACCTGTATAACATTACTATTTCCGTAATAAAGGCTGAGTTCACGATTTAATTAAATGAACTTTGATAATATTTGTGATTTACCACTTAGCAGAAATTTTAATGTTATAAAAATCGATTTTTTACTAATTTCTACCAGGTGTGAGGGTACGTTCGTGCAGAAATTTTGGTTGAATCCTTTGTTATTTAGTCCAGCAATTTTGGGCTTATTTATAGTTGCACTACCAGCGATGGGTTCTGAAGTACCTCTAAATCAAGCACCTACAACTAATCAACCTTCCAGTTTTAGTAGTGCTGAGAGTATCGAACAAGTAACTTCAGTTTCACAGCTTTCTGATGTCAAACCTACAGACTGGGCTTTTCAAGCTTTGCAATCCCTAGTTGAGCGATACGGCTGCATTGCAGGTTATCCTAACCAAACTTATCGGGGTAATCGTGCTTTGACTCGCTATGAGTTTGCTGCTGGTTTGAATGCTTGTTTAGATCAGATAAATCAACTTATAGCTACTAGTACAGCTGATCTGGTAAACAAACAAGACCTAGCAACATTGCAAAAGCTGCAAGAAGAGTATACTGCTGAGTTGCAAACTGTGCGAGGTCGAGTAGATGCTCTAGAAGCTCGTAGCGCCACTTTAGAGTCGCAACAATTCTCCATAACTACTCAACTGCGGGGAGAAGCAGTTTTTGCGCTGGCTGGTGCATTTGGCTCCGATAGAGCAATCAACACCGATGCTCAAAATCGTGGTGATACTAGACCAGAACTCGATGAAAATGTGATTTTTGCCGATCGCGTCCGGTTAAACTTTGATAGTAGCTTCACTGGTAAAGACCGCCTCAGAGTTAGGTTACAAGCGAGAAATATCACTTCATTCAATACAGGCGTGACTGGCACTAACCAAACTCGTTTAGGGTTTGATGGTAATGAATCCAACAATGTCAGCGTATCAGCTCTGTTTTACCGTTTTCCTTTAAGCGACTCCACAACCTTCAACATTGCAACCGAAGGGTTGGAATACATTGATGAAGTACCTGCTCTCAGTCGCAACTTCGATTCTAGTGGTTCCGGTGCGCTATCTCGTTTTGGGCGTTATAACCCAATTTATCGAGCAGCCGAGGGGCCAGGTATCATCATCAATCAAAAATTGAATGATGCTCTCACCCTAACTGCTGGTTACGTTGTGCCATCAGGTGTTGGTAATGATCCCAGTAACGGTAGAGGACTTTTTAATGGTAGTTACTCTGCATTAGGTCAACTGACCTTCCAACCAACCTCAGAATTAAGTTTGGCTTTTACTTATGTCAATGCCTATTACACTGATGGTAGCGGAGTTACTGGTAGCACTGGTACTGGTTTTGCCAACAACCCATTCAACGGGGCGCGAACTTCTGTAAATAACTATAGTGTAACTGGCAATTACAAACTTAGTCCTAAGTTTACCATCACTGCTTGGGGCAGCTACGCCAACGCCCAAGCTGAGAATACAGACGTTGCTAGGAGTAATGCAGAGATTTGGAACTGGGCCGTTCAGCTAGGCTTTCCTGATTTGGGTAGGAAAGGAAATTTTGGCGGTATTGTGTTTGGTGTACCGCCTTACGTTGCTGACAATCAATTCGTAAATGGTAATAATCGTCGCCAAGACGATGATATCTCCTATCATTTAGAGGCTTTCTATAGATATAAGCTGAATGACAATATTGCTATAACTCCAGGATTAATCACCATCTTGAATCCTGAAGGTAACAGCAACAACTCTAATATCTATGTGGGAGTAGTACGTACTACTTTTACTTTCTAACCCAAAGTCTTTGCTTAAGCTCAATCAAAAAGACCTCTCCCTGATTTTACTACGCAAAATCGTCCCTCTCCGAGCCGGAGAGGGACAGCTTTGAACTTTAGTTCAAGGCAGAGGTTTATCGAACTCACCTTAAATTACTCAAAGACCTCGTTTCTTGCCCATCAACGGTCAATGGTTCTAGGTTGTCGCCGCGACATATTCGTACAATAAATTGTTAGGCAGAAATAGATCGCGCATTTGGATGGATATCAATGTCACATTAACTCCATTTTCCACCACTGATGTCACGCTGCTTAACCGTTGGCTGGTGGCCCCACACGTGGCTCGGTGGTATCCTGACCCGGAAGATCATATTGGATGGAGCGTAAATCCACCACCCGGCGGAGAACGGGCACTAATCACAGTAGGAGATCGGCACGTTGGCTACATTCGATGGCAGACAGTTTCTCGTGAGGTATTGGATTCAGTCGGTCTGCACGAGATACCGGCAGGATCGGTTGACGTAGATATACTCATAGGTGATTCGGATTTCGTCGGTCGTGGGATTGGCCCGAAGGCTCTCCTGCTCTTGGTGTCACAGCTTCGTCAGCGCGGAGATGTCCCGTTGGTCGGACTAACAACGAACATTCAGAACCTGTCCGCTCAACGTGCTTACTCCAAGGTCGGCTTTTACACCTTGCGTGAATACAGTCCTCCTGGATACGGTCGGTGCTATCTTATGATCCGCGTTCTCGAAGAAAATGCCTAACAAGGCGATGCAGCCATAGTAGCTGATCTTCGCCGTTATATCTTAGTTTAGGTCGCATAGCTTAGAGCTTTACAAGCGTGCCATTCGGTTCTGAATAAAAGGTATGAGCAAGTTTTCTTAACCTTTTGATGTTCTAAATTTAACTTGCACAGTGCTTCATGTAACCTATCCTTACCAAAATCAATAGTTAATCCTTTACAGGTGATTAATATTGACAAAATTTGGTCAGATGAATTGACCTGTAATCCTGAATCTGGAATCTGAGGCTAATCAATGATTTCACATCAAGTGCGGCAAATCTGTGGTGTAATTACTGCTGTGTTTTTGGGCTGGGGAGTTGGAATGGCGGTAGCAGATACCCCAAAAACACTAACAGTTTATTCAGGGCGAGAAAAGGACATCATGAGTCCTTTGATTGAGAAAGCTAAAAAAGATTTGGGGATCAATATTGAGGTACGCTATGGTGATTCCACAGAACTAGCGATCGCTCTCATCGAAGAAGGTAAAAATAGCCGCGCTGATATATTTTACGCTCAAGACGCTGGGTCTTTAGGAGCGATCGCTAGGGAAAAACGAACCTTAACTCTCCCTACTCAATTACTAAACAAAGTTGAACCGCAATTTCGCTCTCCCGCAGGCCAATGGATTGGCATTTCTGGACGCGCACGGGTGATTGACTACAATACCAAGCTTGTCAAAACCAGCGAACTCCCCACAAGTGTAATGGAACTGGGCAATCCAAAATGGCGAGGTAAAGTTGGTTGGGCACCTACTAACGGTTCTTTTCTATCCTTCGTGACTGCAATGCGACTCCTAGAGGGCAATCAAAAAACCCTGGAGTGGTTAAAAGCAATGAAAGCTAATAATGCCAAAGCTTATAGCGGCAATAGTGCCATTGTTGAAGCTTTGGGACGCGGAGAAATTGCCTTGGGGTTAGTGAATAACTATTATTTATATCGATTTACCACAAAAGACCCAAATTTTCCTGTAGCTATCCACCATACACGCAATGATGCGGGAGCGTTGATTAATGTCGCAGGTTTAGCAGTACTAAATACAACTGACCAAGAAAGCGATGCAGAAAAGTTTGTTGCTTATATGCTCAGTCCAGATGTGCAAAAGTTCCTTACCCAAAAGTTTTATGAATATCCCTTGGTGAAAGGTATTCCAGTATCGCAAAAGCAAATTCCACTCAATCAGTTGCAGTCTCCTCAGCTTGATCTGAGCAAATTATCAGATATGAAAGGAACGCTTTCGTTAATCCAAGATGCAGGTTTGTTGTAACTATAGCGGTTCTAAATTGATGTGCGGTACAGACCTAACCCCCAACCCCTTCCCTACAAGGTAAGGGGGGTAAGATTTAAAGCCTCTCTTTTAAAAGAAGAGAGGAATGGAAGTGAAGTCAAAAATCTACTGCACCCAAGCGAGAAGAGGACACACATCTTCGCCTACCTGTTCGATCGCTATCAGAAGCCATGCAAGCAATTAACTAAAGGATGAAAATCCCTCCCAGCGTCACTGAGTCACCCCGCCACCGCGCCTATTTTTCTAAAAGAGGCAAAAAAACCGATCGTCCACCTTTGTTTCTTCTAGTCCCAGCTGGATTAACGGCTGTGGCGATCGCATTACCTTTAACTTACTTAGTTATACGGATGGCTAGTGTAGACGCAGAAGAGTTATTGACTTTGGTATCGCGCCCCCGGACGATCACAGTGTTGTTAAATAGTGTTGGACTAGCTGTGGCCAGCACTTTACTTTCAGCTGCGATCGCTGTGCCACTAGCGTTTCTGACAATGCGGACAGATTTACCCTGGCGACGATTTTGGCTGATTATTACCACATTACCCCTGGCAGTGCCTGACTATGTAGGTGGTTTTGCCTTGATTGCTGCTTTTGGCCCCAAGGGTAGTTTGTTGCAACTCTGGCTAGAACCTCTCGGAGTGCAGGAGTTACCAGAAATCTACGGCTGGACTGGAGCAATTTTAGGACTAACTCTGTTTTCCTATCCGTATTTACTGCTGAGTCTCCAGGCTGGATGGCAAGGCATTGATCCAGCGATGGAGGAAGCTGCTAGAAGTTTAGGTTCTAACCAACGGGAAATCTTGTTTCGCATCACGCTACCTGCACTGCGTCCATCAATTGTGGCAGGGGGATTGTTGGTGGCGCTGAATGCCTTACAAGATTTTGGCACAATTTCAGTGATGCGATTTGATACATTTACGCGGGCGATTTTTCTGCAATACAGATATACATTCGATCGAAATCAAGCCGCAGTATTAGCTTTAATGCTAGTAAGTTTAGTATTGCTGTTGTTGTGGTTGGAATATAAAGCGCGATCGCGGGCAGCATACTACAGTCGTGCTACTAAGTCCTACCGTCTGCCACCATTACTTCATCTCGGTGTTTGGAAAATACCTGCAATTTTGTTTTGCTTCGCCGTGACTACCCTTGGTCTAGTCTTACCAATAGGTGTAACTTCGTTCTGGCTGATGCAAGGCTTGACAGGTAACAGTATGGATACAATTATTTCCGTACCAGAACTGATGCAATTAGCTAGAGATTCACTAATAGCGGCAGGATCGGCAGCAATAGTAGCTACACTCTGCGCCCTACCCGTGGCAATCCTCGCGGTACGGTTTCCCAGTCGCATCACTACTGCAATTGAGCGCTGTAGCTATATTGCCTTTGGTTTACCTGGAATTGTAGTTGCCTTTTCCCTCATATTTTGGGGAGCAAATTACCTGCCCTGGTTGTATCAAACTTTGCCAATGCTGATATTTGCTTATTTAGTGTTATTTGTTTCGCAGTCTGTTGGCACTTTGCGGAGTTCACTGCTGCAAGTTAATCCTCAATTAGAAGAATGTGCCCGGAGTTTAGGCAGAAACTCTTGGCAAACTTTCAGAGAAATTACGTTGCCCCTAGTCAGTCCGGGTGTGCTGGGTGGGGCAGCGTTAGTATTTCTGACAGCAATTAAAGAGTTACCAGTAACATTGCTATTGGCTCCAATTGGCTTTGATACTTTAGCTACCCACATTTGGAAAGCAACTGAGAGTGTTTCTTACAGTAATGCTGCGGCTGGCGCACTAGTGATGCTGGTGATTTCAGTTAGTTCCATGTTATTAGTGCTGTCTCAAAATCGCAATACAGGGCTTTCCATAGAAGTAAGCCGTAGCTTGCAAAGGGAGGTTGATTAAGAGGAGGCAGATTAATTATTTGAGTTCCTGGTTACTGAGCGCACTCCTACAAAGAAGCAAGTTACACGTAGCGTATGGTTGCGACACGCAGTTCGCGTTCGTAGAGAAGCCGAAGTGCAATCTTTAGTACAGCATTTTATTAATTCGTAGCGAATTAAATTTGGCAATATCCTGCAATGCCAATGTATCGGCTGACAATGCCAATGTATCGACTGACAATGCCAATGTATGGGCTGACAATGCCAATGTATCGACTGACAATGCCAATGTATCGACTAACAATGCCAATGTATGGGCTGACAATGCCAATGTATCGACTAACAATACCAATGTATGGGCTGACAATGCCAATGCATCGACTGACAATGCCAATGCATCGACTGACAATGCCAATGCATCGACTGACAATGCCAATGCATCCCTTTGCATTAAAAACGCTACGATTTTACGCAAAGCTGTACTTAGTTAATAAAGAGGTATAAAATTTTATGAATTGGGAAATTTTTCTTGCTAGTTTTGCTGGTTCTCTAATTGAATTAGTCGAGATTCTGGGCATAGTCATTGTTGTTGGTAGGCTAGCCGGTTGGCGTAACGCCCTAGTTGGTTCAGGTAGTGGCATTGCTTTAACAATACTTGCCTCGCTGATTTTAGGGAAAAGTTTGATGCTTATCCCTGTAGACATTCTGAGGATTGTTGCAGGCAGTTTACTGCTATTGTTTGGGCAAAAATGGACACGTTCAATTATTAAGTACTACGGCGGCATTCCCAAGCGTGGAGGTGGCAAAGAAGACAGGCTAGAAGCAGAACTAGCAAAAGAAGACAATCAATCTGGCTGGAACTGGTTTGCTGTAGTGACCACATTTAAGGGTGCGCTTTTAGATAGTGTAGAGGTTGCGATCGCAGTGGTCACCTTAGGGGCTGCTGGAGGTAAATGGATAGATGCCATCAGTGGTGCTTTAGCTGCTGCAATTGGCTTAGTTGTATTTGCATTTCTGTTCAGAACTCCACTTAAGCAAGTGCCTGTCAAGCCGATGAAATTTGTAGCAGCTATGCTACTGATGGGATTTGGTACTTACTGGCTGAGTGAAGGGCTGAATGTAGAATTGCCAGGCGGCGATTGGGCGATCGTTTGGTTACCGCTAGTTTGGGGTTCTTTCATGGCTATTACTGCTGCATTCCTGCGCTGGCGGATTGGATTACAGAAGCCAGAAGAGATTGTTAGTTAGCTTGATACCGCCTATCAACAAGACCGGAAGCGGAGGCTTTGCGGAGTTCGTAGCAGGCTGTCTTAAACAAAATTACTTGATTTGCTGGCAGATTTCAGCAAAGCCTACGGCAGTTATGCGCTGAACCCCCCATCAATCATCAGGTTTGCGCCGGTGATGTAACCGGCCTCAGAACCAGCCAGATAAGCTACCATTCCCGCAACCTCTTCGACAGTACCGTAGCGGGGCAGCGCCAGAAACTGCTTTTTGAGCATTTGTGCAAACTCACTGTCTGAGGGATTCATATCCGTATGGATTGGTCCGGGCTGCACATTGTTGATTGTAATCCCGCGTGGGCCGAGGTCATGCGCCAATCCTCGTATAAGGCCTTGCAGAGCAGATTTACTCATGGCATAAACACCGCCGCCAGCAAATGGCATACGTTCGGCGTTGGTGCTTCCTATGTTGATGATGCGTCCGCCCTCTTTCATGTGCTTGACTGCGGCCTGCGTCGCAACAAACACGGCACGCACGTTAATGGCGAAGGTTCGATCAAAGTCCGCGAGGGTGAAATCATCGATAGGGGCGAGAGTGAACACTCCTGCATTATTGACAAGGATATCAATGCCGCCCAATTCGGCCACTGTACGCTCAACAGCGCCGACTACTGCACTGGCTTCCGCGCTGTCAGCTTGGATGGCAAGAGCTTGGACACCTAGTGCCTGCGATGCCTGCACGATCTCGTTAGCCCGATCGGGCGAACTGGTATAGGTGAAGGCGACATCAGCGCCTTCATTGGCTAAACGCATAACGATGGCGGCCCCGATGCCGCGACTGCCTCCAGTAATAAGTGCGCGTTTATTCTTGAGTGTGTGGTTCATGTTCGACTCCGTGCGATAAGAAATTGGATAATTCGCTGTGTATGTCTAATATTGAATAGACATAAATTTAGCCAACAAGTCAGCAGTAAGCCGTTGAGAAATTTTTGCTGAATGAACCGATCGCGATGGCTACGCCCGCCGCAGGCATCGCAACCCTGTGTTTTTTTCTACTGGGGCAAGTAGGCGATCGCTTAACATAGATTTTAACCAATGCTCATTAAGTAATAATCATGAAATTATTTATGGGATTGAGCGCAAGTAAGAAGAAAAAGTCGCCTTAGTATTTACTAAACAAAAATGACTCGCCCTCAAGATACGGATGAACGTGTTCTTTAACGATATACGGCACGGTTTCTGAAATCCACTTATGCTCTTGTGGATTATTTACATGAAAAGAAAGTACTTCAATCACCGCCATGATAAAGAAACCTTCTGTAAGCTGTAAGTAATGTTCAGGTAGCTTACGGATAGCTTGATAGCCTTCAAAAAAGGAAGGTCTGACAGTGGGAAGTAAATATTGAAGCGAACTTGCAATATCGTAAAGATAGTATCCAAAGCCACAGCGAGCGAAATCGATTGGCCGGAATTCCTCGTTGTGCAATAGATAGTTGCCTTCATGAAGGTCAGCGTGAATCAGCCCCCAGACATTTTGTTTCTGAGGGAGTGTTTTTATCATCCCTTGAACTTGGCAAGCCGCTACTTCGAGGGTCTTATAATCTTCTGCTGAAATCAATTCTTGTAATACTCCTGGATAAAGCGCCGAGAGTGCTGCTTGCAACCGATTCTGATCATAAGCTGGGCGAACAAAGTTTTGTGGCAGTTGCCAGTGACTACTATGCTGGTGCAATCGAGCTAGCAACAAACCGAGCTGGTAAGCCTGTTGTGGAGTTGCTTGTCCGTTGAGGTTGTTGCCATCAATCCAATGCAGTAGTGAGCAATAAAACACTTCTCCAGTCTCATCTGCCAAAACTTCAGTGAGCCATCTATCCTGTAGATTTTTTACTGGCTCTTGCACAACAACCTCTGTTTCATTACATAAGGCAGCAAGCCACAGAATTTCTGACTCAATCACCTCTGGTCTTTGCCATACATCGTCTTGAAGCGTATATATTGCTCTATGAATACGAAGAAGAAATTTTTTTGCTTGTGTTTTTATACAGAAGGTTACGCTTCCACTATGACCTAAAAAACAACGCTGTTCTTGAGCCATACCATATTGAGCAAGGGCAGTTTTTACTATGTAGTCATAGATGTTATGCTGCATTTTTTCATCTGTCACTTATCAAGATTAACTAGCCGCTTCTCTACGAACGCGAACAGCGTGTCACAGAAAGACGCTTTGCGTAGCTTGCTTCTCCGTAGGAGGATGCGTCTACGCATCCTTATTATACTTACAGAGAATACTCCTACTGTCGGGCTGTTGAGTAGCGATTTTGAGCCACTAGTAAAACAACTTTCTATCTGAATCTTTCCCTCACCTTACCTTTTTCTTAACTAAAAAAGAGCAGTATTTGCTGTGTAAAGAACAAGTTTGATGTTCAAATACAAAAAATGCAAAATTTCAAGCGTAAGCGATATCTCGTACTCAGCCTGCTGGTAGCGGTGGCAATAGTAGTAAGTGGTATCCAGTTAGTTAACGCCGTGCTTCCTACTAGCCCGGTTGGTAACATACCTGAAGGTGGAGCATTACTACCCACAGGTCAGATAATTACACCTGCGGCAGCACCAGGTTCGACATTTGCACGTTTGAGGACTGGTTTGCGTACAGACACTAATGCTGATGCTGCCGAAGCTGTAACCACAGCTCTCAGCCCCGATGGTAAAACTCTACTGGTGCTTACCAGTGGCTATAACAAGGACTTCAGGGATGAAAATACTGGTGCTGATTTCACTTATCCGGTCTTAGACCCATTAACTGGTAAACCAAGTGCTACAAGAACTACAAAAGCTGAATGGGTTTTTGTCTTTGATGTCAGCAACGGTAAGTTGGTTAAGCAGCAACAGATTAACATTCCCAATACATATAACGGCCTAGCTTGGGCAAAAGACGGCACACGCTTTTATGTATCAGGTGGCATTGACGATCGCGTTTATGCTTATGCCTCCAATGGCAGCCAATACTTGCCAGATGCTCCTTTCATTTTACTAAATCACAATTCCAACTCAACTGCGCCCTTTCCAGACTACGATGGTGGTTTGTTGAAGAATACACCAGCTGAAACTGTGTCAACAGGAGCAGTTGTAGCAGGTCTTGATGTCAGCAAAGATGGCAAAACTTTAGTAGCTGCTAATTTTGAGAACGACTCAATATCAATTGTTGATACTACTAACCGTAAAGTACTCAGAGAAATTAAGTTCTTTAGACCAGGCGATCGCATAGCAACAGGAGAATTTCCTTTTGATGTAGCCATCCAAAGTGCAGAGAACGGTGCGGCAGCGAAAGTCTTCGTTACCAGCCAGCGCGATAACGAGGTGGTTGCTGTCAATATTACTGCCGGAAGCATTACCCGTATCCCTGTAGGTAGCCAACCAAACAAGGTGCAACTATCGACAGACCAAAAGCGACTATATGTAGCTAACGGTAATAGTGATTCGGTTTCACTCATTGACACAAATACCAATAACGTTGTCCAAACTATCAATCTATCTCGACCTAGCGATCGGTACAAAGGAGCAAATCCCAACTCTGTGGCGCTGAGTTCAGATGAACGTCAGCTTTACGTGACTCTCGGCGGTGAGAACGCTGTTGCTGTTGTGGACTTGCAATCTGGTCGGGTAATTGGACGTATCCCCACTGGCTGGTATCCCAATTCTGTAAGCGTTAGTAAGGATGGTCAAAACCTATACGTTGTCAATGCCAAGAGCAATTCTGGCCCCAACCCTTCAAATGGCGAAACAACACCAGCCGGACTAGCACGCAACACAACTTTTAGAAATGAGTATACCTGGGCTTTAGAAAAAGCTGGAATCTCAGTTATTCCAATTCCCAAAGGTGGCACTTTAGCTACGCTTTCCGAACAGGTAGACAGAAACAACGGTTTCTACAATCGCCGTCCTGACCGGACGATGAGATTTTTACAGGATAAAATTAAGCACGTTATCTATGTAGTTAAAGAAAATCGTACCTACGACCAGGTACTCGGCGATTTACCTGTTGGCAACGGCGACCCAGCATTAACTTTATTCCCACAACCAATTTCACCCAACCATCACAAGTTAGCCCTTGACTTTGTGACTTTTGATAACTTCTATGATTCTGGTGAGTCAAGCGGTGTGGGCTGGAACTGGTCTACTTATGCAAGGACAACTGATTACACTGAAAAAACTCAATCAGTACTTTATGGCAACGCTGAGTTTAACGGTTTGACCTACGACTACGAAGGTACTAACCGTAGAATCAACCTTGCCCTACCGCAAACTTCTTCTAATACCTCCCAATTCAATACACGAGTAACGGGAGTGTTAGATCCCTCTGGTAAATCTTCTATTTTGCCTGGAACTCGAGATGTAAATGCTCCCATAGGCGATGGGGAACTGAATTCAAACGCTATCGGCGGCTATCTTTGGGATGCAGCATTGCGTGCTGGTAAGACTGTACGCAATTACGGTTTCTTCGTCCTTGATGGCAGCTACAGTACTACCCAAGCAGATCCCACACAACCAGATCCTACCAACCCGCTTTACATCCCCATCTCTCCAAATCCTGCTGCTGATAATATTCCCCAAGCTGTAGCCGCTAAACCTGTATTGTTGGATAAAACTGACAACTATTTCCGGGGATACGACCAGAAGAATGCTGACATCTATCTATACAATGAATGGGCGCGGGACATTGATAGCTATCTGGCAAGGAATGAATTGCCCAACTTGTCACTAGTACGTTTACCTCACGACCACTTTGGTGATTTCGGTAACGCCGTAGCTGGTTTAAATACTGTCCCACTGCAAATGGCTGATAATGATTATGCCGTCGGCTTGCTAGTGGAAAAAATCTCCAAGTCTCCTCTGTGGAAAGACACTGCGATCGTTATTGTAGAAGATGATTCCCAAGACGGACCTGACCATGTTGACAGTCATCGCTCAGTAGTCTATATCATCTCGCCTTACACTAAGCGAAAGGCCCTTGTCAGCACTAACTACAACACTGTTAGCCTGGTGCGGACAATGGAAGATTTACTGAACATTGGTTATTTAGGAATCACTGACGCCAATGCCAAACCGATGTCGGACGCATTCACTAGAGAACCAAACTTTACTCCCTATAAAGCTGTCGTTCCAGGTAATTTGTGTGGTGAACCTGTAGACCCCAAATTAGTACCAGCTTGCCAAGCCAAGAATGTAGAAAAGACAACAGCTATTCCATCTCTGCATAACAAACAGTGGTGGGTGCAAGCAACCAAAGACTTCTATTTTGAAGTTGAAGATAAGTTAGATCCTGAGAAATTCAACCGCGTACTTTGGGCTGGCATTCAAGGCGACAAAGTGCCTTATCCAACAGAGCGCAGCCATGCCGATCTTCGCCAAAATCGCGCCCAACTACTCGGAAATTCGAGTTTGAGTACAGATAACCTCTCTGCTCAAGCAAACTAATCAGCTTAGGCTTGATTCTCCCTGGCCTCCTTTTAAAGGAGGCTAGGGAAAGCATAAATAGTTAGCAATTATATCAAGCCTACTTACATAGTTTACGTGAACATTGCTTGCAGAAATTTATCTTGGGGAAAGTTTAGATGAAATTAGTTTCGCGATTAACGCTTGCTACTAGTTGTGCCTTAATGTTTGCTGCTGTAGGAGCTAATTCTGCATCTGCTGCAATTATTAATTACGGTTTCACTGTCGATAGTCCGATAACTAAGGGAGAAGGATTTTTTAGCTTTGATGATTCAAGTTTCAGCAACGATAATATTCCGGTAGCACTAGTTGAGTCGCTAAATTTTCAATTTGACAACAACTCTAATATTTACACTGAAAAGGATGATACTGAATATCCTGGATATCCTGTTGTATTTCCAACCACATTCTTAACAGGTACAGAGTCTGTTGGATTACAATATGTCTTCCCCGATAAAGCTAATCCTTCAAGCTCTATCACATACGACATTAATGGATATGATTTTGCAGTTACTTCTGCCGATAATATCCAAATTGGCTCAGGTAAAGTTACCTATAGGCAAATCCCTGAGCCTACAACTTTAGGTGGTAGTTTCATTGCTTGCAGCATTGGCTGGCTCATGAAGAAAAAGTTAACATCAGGCAAAAAGGTTAGAGCTTAACCTGAGCTTTAGTGTTAGAAAGTGGGGAATGTGCTGATATTGTCAAGCATATTCCCTAGGTGACATACTCTTACACTGATGCTTCTCTGCGAGAAGCTTTCGCCAACGCATACAGTATAGGCTTCCAAGACAATCCGGCTATTGCTTAGGTGTTATATCATGTTCGCATAATTAGTTATGATTTCCACAGTCATTGCACCCCACCCCTTAATCCCCTCCCCGCAAGCGGGGAGGGGAGACGAAGCGTAGCTTTGGCGGGGTGGGGTTCTTCGGGTTTAATAAGTAATCAAGCGAACATGATATTAGAACAATAGAACTACGAAGACAAGAGAGGCTGTTCCCGATGAATTGGGAAGCCTCGTTTGTCTTACGGCGGGGTAGTTCACAGTCGTGGATCGACGGGTTCGCTTTCCAATGCCAGAATACCGAAAACACATTCATGCACGCGGCGCAGAGGGGTATGGGCGACAAATCGCTCCAATGCCTCAACACCCAAAGTAAACTCGCGCATAGCCAGAGAACGCTTGTGAGATAATCCACGTTGGCGCAGACGTTGCAGATTCTCTGGGGTTGAATATTCAGGCCCATAAATAATCCGCAGATATTCTTGTCCGCGACATTTAACTGCGGGCTGGATAATGCCGCGAATACCTCGAACGATAAAGTCCATAGGTTTGACAACTATACCTTCACCCCCTACTTTGGTAGATTTTTCCCACCAATAAATCCCCTCTGCCTGACTGCTGGGGTCAGCCAAATCTATTACTTTGTAGGCAGTAGCTAGAAGCAAGGCAGGGTCTTTTTGGCAGATTTTGGCAATTTGCTCCATGTGCCAGCGATGGTCTTTATCGATGTGGACGGCTCCTTCTGTTGCTAGGATGTGGAAAGGAGCTAACTTTAATCCAGAAATATCAGTGACAGACCAGCAATATTGACGGTAGGCGGTGACATACTGATCTGCCATATCTGCACGCTCTTGATAATGACTGAGTTGGGTGCTAATATCTACACCGCGATCGCTTGCTTGTTGCAAACAGGTAACAGCATCATTGAGGGCGAGGCGTGATGCCACTCCAACGGGTGCATACTGTTCTCGTAACAGCCCCTGTGCTTTGGCTGACCACGGCATTAGTTCACAGTCTAGGCACACCCAGTCGGTTTGAAATTCTGACCAAAAACCACTTTGGGAGAGGGCAAGATTTACCCGCGCCAAAAATTCTGTCTCTAATGCTGAATCATCAAAAAACCTCCGCCCCGTGCGCGTATAGCAGATGCCGATTCCCTCATTTACTACACCAAATCGTTTCTCGGCAGCTGCCGAATCTCGGCAAATAATCACAACCGCCCGCGAACCCATGTGTTTTTCCTCGCAGACTACTTGTGTAATTCTCTGGTTTTGGTAGTAACTAAAGGCTTGGGCTGGATGTTCCAAAAATCCTGGCAATAGAGATGTTTCTACTGGGGACATAGTGGGGGGTAAATAAATCAGCCATTTAGGATTGGTAGCAAAACGGCTCATCACTTCCAAAGCAGCGATCGCATTTTCTTCCCGAATGGTAATTTTGGACTGAAGTCGGGTGTTAATAATCCGCTTACCCACAACATCCTCAATGTACAATACATCATCCAATTCCTGTTGGGATGTGCGTGTTGCTGTGTTCTGTACCAAAGGTTTTACAGGTTCACAGTATACGCAAGCAGCAGGAATGCTCACCAGTTCTTTTTCTGGATAGCGGAGGGCAGTGAGTTTGCCGCCAAAGACGCAGCCTGTATCTATATCAATAGTGTTATTCAGCCATTCTGCTTCTGGTACAGGGGTATGTCCGTAAACCACCATTGCTTCACCGCGATACTCTCCTGCCCAGTTGTAGCGGACGGGTAAGCCAAATTCATCAATCTCACCAGTGCTTTCACCATAAAGAGCAAACTCGCGCACAGCACCAGACCCCCGTCCCTGCATTTCCTGTTTCATCCCCGCGTGAGCTACTACTAACCGCCCATCATCTAAAACGTAGTGACTTATTAAGGAATCTAGAAACTTTTGCAGTTCTTTGGTGAAAGGTTCGCGCACCTCATCGGGTAAAGCCTCAATCTCAGCCAAGGTTTGCTCTAACCCATGATTAACCCGGACATTCTTACCGCGTAGTTTCCGCAATAGTTTATTTTCATGATTACCAGGAACGCAGAAAGCTGTACCTGCTTCAACCATGTTTCGCACTAGTTTAACTGTATCTAAGATCCGCGTCCCCCGGTCTACCAAATCACCTAAAAATAAGGCTTTGCGTCCCTCTGGGTGGTAGTAAGTAGGGGCATTCCAGAGTGAAAAAGAGGAAAAAGTAGACAATTCTTCTTCTTTAATTTTTTGCTCCTTTGCCCCTTCACCTTTTTGATAGCCTAGCTGTTGAAGTAATATTTCGAGTTCATCACAACAGCCATGAATATCCCCAATAATGTCAAAGGGGCCATGTTCGTGTTTGAGGTTGTTCCACAAAGGTTGGCGTTCAATTTCAACGGATGCAATTTCTTCTAAAGAGTTGAGAACGTAGACATAGCGAAAGCCTTCCTTTTCTAAACCCCGCAGAGAACGCCGTAACATCTGAGTATGACGACGCACTACATGAGAACCAAACTGGCGATCGCTACGGAGTTGGTTACGTTCGTGGCATAATTCCTCTGGTAGGTCAAGAACTATAGCGATCGCAAAAGAATGATACTGCCGCGCCATTTGCAGTAATGGCTTGCGGTCTTCCATCTGCACGTTGGTAGCATCAATTACTGTCAGTTTACCTGCTGCCAGCCGTTTGTCAGCAATGAAGCGCAACACCTCAAAAGCATCTTTGGTAGCAGACTGGTTATTTTCTTCATTCGACACCAACCCCCGGCAAAAGTCGGAAGACAGCACCTCAAAAGGCTGAAAGTGCTGACGAGCAAAAGTGGATTTACCGGAACCAGAAGCACCAATGAGAACAATTAGGGATAGTTCAGGAATAGTTAGTTTCAATTCAATTTGCTCCTAGCAATTATTTATAGCTCTTTCTAGAAATTAACTAGAGGGGCAATTGTCTCTCTTTGGGATGATTTAAATCTGAGGCTAAAACCTCGTACTTTTAGGTCGAGGTAAGCTTACCTTTTAAACACCCCCATTTGTGTGGGTGAACCGACTTCTGGATCTTCCGTCCCGATAGGTTGAAATTCCACAGTGTAACCAAAACTTTCTGCTACTTGGTTTGCCCAATTTTGAAACTGCGATCGCGTCCATTCAAAGCGGTGGTCTTGATGTCGCAGTTTTCCAGCCGGGAGGTTCTCAAATTTGATGTTGTATTCAATATTCGGCGTTGTCACCAGCACCGTTTTGGGTTGGGCAAACTCGAACAAAACTCGCTCAAATGCTCCCAACCGAGGCAAATCAAGATGCTCAATCACCTCAATTACTGTAGCCGCATCATAGCCACTAAAGCGTTTATCCTGGTAAGTGAGTGCGCCTTGGATCAGTTGTACGCGTTCCCACTGGTTACGCGTCAGACGCAGACGGTCTAATCGTTCTTGGGCAACTTCTAGCGCCCTGTAGGAAACATCAACACCTGTAATCTGTTCAAAAAAACCGTCTTTAAGGAGTATTTTCAGCAGATTGCCTTGACCGCAACCTAAATCAATCACCCGCTTTGCATTGCTTTGTTTTAGAGCAGCAATCACAGCATCCATGCGTTGCTGATTTAGGCTCATCGGCTTTTCTACCGCCGCCTCTTCTTTAGCATGGCTTTCTTCAGCGCTATCTACATCGGGATCGTCTGACTCTATTAGTTGAGCTAATGCTAGACGAGTTAAGCGTTGCTGTCGTTTCAGATAACGCCTTGTAATTTGCTCTCGCGCTGGATGGGTAGTTAACCAGCCTTCACCATGACGCAGTAATTTTTCGATTTCTTCATCGCCTACCCAGTAATGCTTATCGTCATCCAACACCGGAATTAGGACGTAAAGATGACTTAACAAATGACTAAGCGGCAAGGTGTGCTGAAGTTCGACGCTAAAGTATTGACTCTGCCCCCAATCAGGGAATTTCTCATCTAAACTATGACCTTCGGCACTGACACTATAGCCCAATGGTTCAAACAATTGCCGCAGAAACTCTTCACCACCGCGACAAGGTAAGGCTGATAGTTTTGCTACCAAAGGAATGGGGGTTTGCGCTAATTCTGGTAAGTCTTTGCAGCGACCTCCTAAAGCCGTACTAAGCACCTGAGCGATCGCTACACTTAAAAATGAAGAAGCAACATAAGGGCGATCGCTTACATATTGTTTTAGCCTTGTACCGCCTCCCCGCACCAACTTCACAGGATCAACATCCAACAACAACGCCGCCGTACATTTCTCTCTACTAGCTTCTGGGTAGAAGATGTGTGCCTTTCCAAAACTTAGGGCAAAGGATTGACAACGGTCTGGGTGTTTATGCAACAGGTAGCCTAGCTCCGTTGCTGGGGAATGTGTCGTTGTGATTGTCAGCAGCATTTATTTGTACAAAGGTTTAAGGTAAGGGAATAATTTATGAATACTGCTCAAGGATAAGCGATGATATATAAAATTTCTTTCTTATACTCAAATGCTCTTCGTTCATCCGTGACGTTATTTAAATATACTTTTATTGATTGCTTGAACATTACAAATTAGTTAGCAAACATTATCAAACTCACCTCCATATACCTAATTTTTTAAGTTTATATACGCAGATAATTTAAATCATTGGTATTTTGCACAAATGGATAAAACAGTTTTTTATGATGACAGCTTTTGATTTTGCTTTTTCAAAAAGGTTTTGTAAGCTGATGCGCGCCTAAATTGTATAAACACTCTTTACGCTCGTTAACTGTTGACGGTTAACGGTTATCAGTCATCAGTCATCAGCCTTCATATAAATGTTCAAGTTAAATGTTTAACACCTTATTAATAATATTTTTGTAATATATATACTACAAGCTGTCAAGGGATAGTGCGATTTTTTGAGCAGCTAGAGAACAGAGGATACCATTTTAATTTGAGGTTTGCAGGGCAAACCTGTGCTATAGCGCGACGAGTACATAGAACTACCGAGAGTAAAGTTGCACACGGCGTGAAGTAATACTGCTCTAAATAATTAAAGCTCCCAAATCCTAACTGACTTTGGGAGCTAATAATTTTAAGTTCACCGCGACGCCGTTTTACCTAAGTTTATGACCTGGGTTTATCCAGGTGGGAACCTAAATTCCTCGTTTAAAGTTTCCGGGTACATGCCCGGTATACTGCCACGAGAACAGTTGACTCCCTTGTCATTAAAGGCATAGATCAAAAAACTTGATGGCAGTCACCAACGTCGTAGTGCAACTCACCCATTATAGCTTTTCAAAAGATGTTGTGTGTTCAATATAGAAAGTTTCTGCTCAATTTACCTGGGATACCAGATAGATTCTATGTCGTGAGCGATGGCTGCGCCGACGCTATTAGCGTACGTACTTCTCGACTCTCTAGTTTGATTATCCAATAAAACAGTGACATGTCCTAACTTCCGCCCAGGACGTGATTCTGTCTTTCCATACCAGTGAACGTGCGCTTGGGGGATTTCTGCTATTTTTTGACGCTGGCTTTGGTAATCACTATGAGAATTTTCATACCCCAGCAAGTTGACCATTACAGCACCAGCGCACTGCAAAGCCGGATTTCCTAAAGGTAAACCACAAACGGCTCTCAGGTGCTGCTCAAATTGAGAAGTTTCACACGCGTCAAGAGAAAAATGCCCAGAATTGTGAGTACGGGGCGCAATTTCATTTACTAGGATTTTGCCATCAGCACTGAGAAATAGCTCAATTCCAAAAATTCCTACGACTTCTAGGCTATTTAATAAAGTATGTGCGATCGCTTGGATTTCTGCTACTTGATTGGGCGTAATCTCAGCAGGCGCAATCACCCGCCGACACACTTGTTGTTCTTGTTGAGTTTCTACCACAGGGTAAGTTACAACTTCCCCCCCCACAGAACGAGCTGCAATTATTGCTAGTTCTCTTTCAAAAGGGACAAATTCTTCCAACAAGAAAAGTGATTGATTTAAATTTGTTGTGGTTTCATAACTTAATTTTTGCTCTAAAGTAGCAAAATCCTGAATTATGAAAGTACCTTGACCATCATAACCGTGGCGGCGAGATTTAAGGACTACTGGAAAACCTAGATCTTCTATTTTTGATTTAAGATTTTCCACCTCATCAAGGGCGAAAAATTGAGGAACTGGTAAGCCCAAGTCACGTAAATAGCAACGCTGATGATATTTATCTAAAAGAGGAGCTAAAGCTTTTAATCTGGGGCGGAAATAAACCCCTTTTTGTGCTAAAACAGATAAAGCATCTAAGTTAACAAATTCGTTTTCAAAAGTGATAACATCGCATTTTTGAGCTAATATTTCCGTAGCAGTTGCATCATCAACTGGCGCAAAAACAGTCTCCTGAGCGATTGACACGGCCGGATCGTGAACACTTGGAGTTTGTACTACCAATTCTACTCCTAGCTTCTGTGCTGCATCCGCCATCATCCATGCAAGTTGTCCGCCACCAATTACACCAACACGTTTCATTGACATCCTAGAGAATCACGAGTTTGCACGCCTGTTTTGGAATTCACACCACTGGCTTTCGTACACAGTTCTTTGATTTGCACTCTATCCAAAATTGCATCTGTAAAATCTGCACCGTCTATATTCACATCATTAAAGATGGCGCGGAGCAAAAGAGCTTCTTTGAAAACTGCATCGCTCAAATCTGCCTTAGTCAAGTTTACCTGATCAACCATTGCATTAGTTAAATCTGCTCCGTGGAGATTTGCTTGTGTCATCACCGAAGCACTCATGACTGCTCCCCGCAAGTCAGCGTTTGTAAAGTTAGCTAGTTCCATATTGGCGTTAGAAAATTCCGCAGCTTGCAAACTGTCATTAGAAAAATCACGTCTTGACAACTCAGCATTGCTAAATGAAAGCGGATGAGTCCAGTCTACAGCCAGTGCGGGATCAGCCACGCACCATATAATAATTCCAAGAAGGAATGCCAACCCTTGCCGCCAAAACATATCGAGAGTCAATTTGGTGTCTAATTGCTGCATTTACTTATCACATTTGAATATTAGCAAGATTGGCTGATTCTAATTGAGACTCGCAGCCTTGCTACTGGACTGAGGGGATGTGTATTTCCCTTGCTTAATATTTTGTAACGCAAAAAGGACAAATGCTTCTCACTTTGAGCAAAATTATGCCTGCAACTTTGGATAGAGAAGGATGATAGTCGAGCGATCGCACTTAAAATCTATCAAGAAACTTATTACCAAATGCTGATGCGAATGACTGAACTAAGTCGATTATAATACTAAGTAACCTCAAATCAATACAGTATATGATAGGATTTATCTCTCTATGATGAAGTCAAATTTCTAATTATAAAGAAATAGTTTAGCCGGATAAAGCAATGCCTACGCTTGTTAATTTGTTCATAATTATTTATTTTGAAATTTAAATTTTCAGATATTAAAAATTTTATTAAGCAGTAATACCCATTACCTTATTTACAATTCTTTACTTGAAATATTGAAAGTAAAGTTTATTGTCTTTTCAAGTAAACAGTCTCTATGAACTGTTAGTCTTTTAATTAATGAAAGCAAGGTTTGGGCGTAATTATATGCGTCTTAACTGCTTGACAAAGCTTAAAAGTTGGATAATTAGCGTTAATTTTATAGCGATTAGTTAGTTCTTCAGGAATCTCTAAGAGTTTACATTCACCAAGTACACAACTTCTACAAACCGAACTCAGAAACCCGATGATGAATCATTACTCACTTCAATGGATTGAGGCATGGTGCCAAGAAAATGGCTGGACAGATTTATTTGTCGAGCGACGTAACAACTTCTGGGCTTTCCCTCCGGGTGGGGTAATGCCGGAACCAATTCCAGTTCACGTTCTCAGAGTGATTAAAGCCGAAAAGGGATTGACTTTTGAAGAACGGTTGTGGTCGATGTCCGCAGTAATTGGCACAATCGTAGCTGTTCTTTTTACCTTTTGGTTTCAGTCACCGATGCCATTAGTTTTGGCTTTCGCTTTTAACGCGGTTACGGTTGCTCAATTTGAGCTTGAAGATGCTTAAATTTTTATTTTGGGCTTTGCTATTAAAAACTGCTCTTGTCTACTTTTAGCAAGAGCAGTTTTTAATTTCAGGAAAAGAGACGAAATCACCATATATCGATTGAGCAAAACGTTTTAGTACATAGTTAACCTTTTGGGTAGGATTTAGACTTGGGCAGATTTTTTACAGTTACGTTGCAATCGCAATTATCTTAAAACATTTCAGTGAAATGGATACAACTTACAAAATTTGCAGCGGATGTACTAACGGAAGTGGGCGAACGGCCCACATCTGTATTAATCGAAGCGGAGCGATAGCGTAAGAGTGTGGTGAAGAAAACAGAAAAAAGCCTAAAATCATTTTTTTGAGTGACGCTTTCCTGACGCGCGATCGCAGCCGCTTGGAAAGAAGCTAGTACCGTGCAGAAGTTCCCGACCTTGAGACAACTTAGGGGATTTTCGCACGAGAAACAGACAATTTACCATTTCCAAGAATCTTTGCAACACATCAATCTCTCAATAAGCCCAACCTATGCTTTAGCCCCTCAGCCCTTGTATCTCTAGCATCTATAGCGGTTTTTTGATGGATAGAATACACTACTTTAGTCTCTAGCCTTTAACCCCTTTGTTTCACTAAAGAATATTGTACACAATCTCCAAAGGCTATATTTTAGATTACGTAATGCAACAGTTGTCTCTTTTCTCTGATGTGTCTAGCTCCGAGCCAACAAATACAAATTGGTTCCAGAATATTTTAACCATTCTTGCAGTGAGGCAAGAACCAGCATGGACTGATAATTTTGGTAAATCTCTCCGCCAATGGCTGATCCAACAAGGACATACTCCCATTAAAACACTTAGTTTATTTTCTGGTGGTGGTGGGTTAGACATTGGATTTCATGATGCTGGCTTTGAAATCATTCAAATGGTAGAACTTGAAGCCAAGTATGTTCAGACTTTAAAAATAAATTCCTTACCAGATAAATGGCTAGAAGGCTCTGAACCTATATGTATTGATATTAGAAAGTATTTACCTGAACCTCATCTGACAGTAGATTTTATTATTGGAGGCCCTCCTTGTCAAACTTTCTCTGCTGCCGGACGTAGGGCGGCTGGAGTGTCTGGAACAACTGATGTTAGAGGTACACTCTTTCAAGAATATGTTCGTATTCTGAATCTACTTAAGCCTAAAGGATTTCTATTTGAAAATGTATATGGGATTACTGGTGCTAATGGAGGAGAAGCTTGGCAAGAAATGGAAATACATCCCGCTGTTAAAAAGGCTGGTTTCGTTACAAGTCTTGAAGCTGAACGTATTGATGAACTTGTGCCTAGATGTCATGAAATTGAAGAAATATTTGGAATATCCCTTGAAATACTTACTTTTGAGGAATGGGTAGAACTACAGTTTTCTCGTACATTAACAGAAGAGGTTGCAACTGAACAAGAACTTGCTTCTGCTTGGCTCATAGCTTACACAGAATCTTTAGCGCAGCAACGCAGGGAGATTGCTCCAATTGATGAGCCATGTTATCAATGGCTGCTTAAACTAAATGAGACTCTGATTAAGTGAATAGCTGAATGCCACTCATATTCAAAAATTAGCTGAAGTGAGAATTGAACCAGGCGCTCATACTTAATTTTATTAAGATTTTCAGCTGTTTGAGTATGCTATTTCCTTCAAAACCTTTAATACCGCGCTATATCGTGTAGATTACATTGTGAAGAATCGCTTGTGATAATCATTTCTTGGATGCTACCTTCTACAAGGTGACACAGGATTTGGAGTGTTTTTTTTTACGATGAAGCGCAGACACAAAGTAGCTTATAGCTTGGCATCGCTGATCAGTCTCAATTTCATATCTACCTTATTTGCATTTGATTCCGCGATCGCCACAGTACCCAGAACCCCAGATAAAAGCGTCAACTGCGAGATTTTAGTTGTGGGTGGTGGACTATCCGGTGCCGCCACAGCTTACGAGGGGTTACTAGCCGGACGAACGGTTTGCCTCACGGAAATTACCGACTGGCTAGGAGGACAAATTTCTTCTCAAGGGACATCTGCGTTAGACGAACGTCCAACTCAGCGTGCCCTCAAATTCTATTCTCGCGGCTACCTAGAATTGCGAAACCGCATTAGGCGCAAATACGGTGAACTTAACCCCGGTGACTGTTGGGTAAGTGACTCTTGCTTTCTTCCCCGCGATGCTCACAACATTTTGGTTCAGATGCTCAAAGATGCCGAGAAGCAAGGCAAAGGGAAGTTGCAATGGTTCCCCAATACGGTAATTAAGGATTTGGAAATTGCTGCTGATGGCAAAATAATTAATGGTGCGATCGCTATTCAACATCAACCACCAAAAGGCGCACCACCCCTCAATACTTTTACTTTATCTCAAGTTATTGAAGATGCTTATCGCTACGAAAACTCATCTCGATTTACCAAAACTATTCTCCGTTTCCTCCCTAAGGCAGATAAGGGGGATGCTCCTAAGTGGTATGTCGTAGATGCTAGCGAAACTGGAGAAATTATTGCATTAGCTGATGTTCCTTACCGATTAGGCATTGATGCTCTTTCCTACCTGGAACCTTCTTCTTCCAGCGCCAACAATGACCCTTATTGCCCTCAAGGCTTTACCTACACCTTTGCAATGGAGGCAACTAAGGAACCGCAACCGCAGACGATGCCCCCATTCTATTCACAATACGCACCATATTTCAGCTATGAATTAAAGCGACTGGCTAACTTTGACTTAGTTTTTACTTATCGTCGCATTTGGAGTCCAAACAAAGGGAAACCCACAAAATTTGGCGGTGTAAGTTTTACTGCTGCTACACCAGGGGATATCTCTATGCAAAACTGGACTTGGGGTAACGACTACCGACCCGGAACAGCCAAGGATAACTTAGTTTACAGTCGCCAACAGTTACAAGGGACTGGGCAGTTAAAACCAGGAGGCTGGATGGGAGGACTGCGAACAGAAACCCTCCGCAAAGGTGAGGAAAATGCCATCTCTTTCTATCATTGGTTGGTAGCTGGAACTACAGATTCTCAATTGGGGGAAGGTGTAAAGCAGCAGCAACCTAATAACCGTTTTGTTTCCGGGTTAGATTCGCCAATGGGGACAGTACATGGCTTATCAAAATACCCTTATATGCGAGAAGGACGCCGCATTATTGGACGCCCCAGTTGGGGACAACCTGGAGGTTTTACTATTTGGGAAATTGATATTTCTCGCCGAGATTACAATGATGAGTATTACTCTAAGACTCTGCCAGCAGATATGTATCGGCAGTTAAAAGCCGCGCTAGCTGGATTGGAAGCCACATCTGTAATTAGCGGTCAGATTTCACCAGACAAAGCAATGCGGCGGACTCGTTCTACCGTCTTTCCCGATTCTGTGGGTATTGGTCACTATGCAATAGATTTCCATCCTTGTATGTTGAATAGTCCCGCAGAAGCCCCTGGTAATATAGAACGTCCAGGTGAAAGGCGTGGTGCGGGCCTTGCTTATCCCTTCCAAATTGCTCTGAGGGCAATGATTCCCCAGAAAATTGATAATTTGCTAGTAGGAGGCAAAAGCATTGGTACTAGCCATATTGCTGCTGCTGCCTATCGAGTCCATTCCTTTGAATGGTCGGCTGGCGCGGCTGCGGGAACTGTTGCTAGTTTTGCTATCAAAAATGCGATCGCACCTTACCAACTAGTCGATGACTTACCCAAACAAGAGCCACAGCTAGAAGCACTCAAACGGCTTTTGCAACAAAATGGCAACCCCACAGCCTTCCCCGACACATCCATTTTTAACGAAAACTGGGATAATTGGCGGTAAATAGTCATTGGTCATTTGTCCTTAACAAATGACAAAGGACAAATGACAACGGACAACTGACAATGGACTAAACTAGTTACTTATAGTGTAGTTTTGTCAAATCCTCTTGACCAATTGTTATATGGTTACGACACTTTCAGCAGATGTTTACGGGATGGCTACAGCACCAACTGTAGCTCCTAAACAGTCTGATCAAGTTACCCGTAAGACTTATCCAAATTATAAAGTGATTGTATTAAACGATGATTTTAATACATTCCAACATGTGGCTGAATGTTTGATGAAATATATTCCAGGGATGAGTGGCGATCGCGCGTGGGATCTGACTAATCAGGTACACTATGAAGGTCAAGCGATCGTCTGGGTTGGCCCCCAAGAACCTGCGGAACTTTATCATCAGCAGCTGCGCCGAGCAGGTTTGACAATGGCACCTCTAGAAGCAGCTTAATTATTATGGGCAAACCCACCGCAGATTCTCTCGGAGCGGCTTCTCTACGAGACGCTACGCGAACACAAAAAGCTGCCAGACTGGTTTGGAATCACTCGACACACCTTTCTGGCCTTATTCCAATTTTAGAACGTCTTTGTCAGCAAGATCATATCCAAACCGTAACGCCGGGAGTGATTGGGCGGGCAAGAGGTCATTGCCCGAAAATGCAACTGCGTGTCTCAGTACCGATTCGTGGCGGCTATAAAGTAATTGCACGGCAGGGGAAAACAGTACAAGAGGTGTTTATTTTAACCCCTTTGACCCAGCCAGAATTGGAAACGGCATTAGCGATCGCTATGAAATCTTAATCACGCCCAATTCCCAATTCCCCATGCTTCATGACTATTCCTCAACACGGTGGACTGCAAATTTGTGTAATGGCAAACTAACAATGCAAGAAAAAGTTAGGAAATATGACAGAGCCGTAGTTATTCTCAAAGTCATGAGCAAAGATTCCCAGTCGGGTAAAACTAGTTTTTCTATACCAAAGGCTACACAGTAAACTAGCCAGTAAGTAAAGCTCATCCTAAATAAAATCTGCTCTGTTTCTTCCACATCATTTTTTTGCTGCTTACCGTCCCACAGTAACGCTAGTCCAATAATGCAAGCTACACAGGAAACAGCAACTACAAATTCGTGACAAAATATATTTAACGAATGCATTGTGTTTATCCCCACATTTTTCACTTGAAGATCAGTCTAAAGGAATATTCCTTCCAGAAATACAAATTATTTACAAACCTCAATAGAGTGATGCAATTTATGTAAACAAATGAAACAAAAATTGTTTTTTTAAAAATATTATTATTTTTAATAAGAATTAAATACTTTTGTTAAGTAGGTATTTGAGAATTAGAGATTACTGATTGGATGAAAAGCAAATATGGAGTCCTTCATGCATTATTCGATAATAAGCTGCTGGTTCTTGAACTTAAGACTCTAGACAAGCTCAAAAATGAGCCGCAAATGCAAAAATTTTTAGTTTGGGTAAGAAAGCAAGATCCAGGTAAGCGAATTTCAGTCCATCGTTAAACGTCAGCACTCAACCAGAAGTAGCCGAAGCTTTGTCAAATCGCCTGAGTCGAGCAATAGAAGATTTGGCAGCAGTGGCAGAGTATTTGGAGGGATAGCAATACAAAAGGTACTTTCGCTTACCAATTATTCAGCATTTTGCTGCGATGTGATATAAAGGCTACACAGCAACTTCGATCAAGCTAGAATTCTCCTCAAGAATATCTATTTCATCTTGAGATAGTATTTTAGGTTGCATTTGTTGCAAGTCGCACAGCACAATTTTGAGATCCTCAGCATTAAATTTATAGTATTCAGTTAAACTACCGATAGGATGATTAAAATCTCGATAGCGATGTTTGAAATATAATTCAACATTACCTCGATGTTCCCAGCTTCCCAGTACCCTAATTGCAACAGTTTGGTAATGTGCAAGTAAATCTATTTCTACTTCTGCTACTCGCTTGATAACAGGTCTTTGGGTTACTCCTATTTTATGCAGAGTACCAATATTAGTTTCAATCTCTAAAAAATATAGTGTACAAGATAAAATACGTTGAAGTTGAGCGCGATACAGTTTTAAATCAGTAAGTCTGTATGCTAAATCTGGGGCGTTTTTGTGCTTGGCGTGTTTAAAAGCTAGCTCCAGCTTCAGTAGTTTTTTAAGTAATAGGGGCGACTGCACATCGTTGAATTGTCTGAATTCTAGCGCTCCAACAGGAACTTTACCCAAATCACTAAATTCATACTCAGGTGGGGTTAAGTATACGTTTTTTCTTAACACTCCTGCTTTGAGTAAACCAGAAGTAACTAAGTAGGAACTAATAGGGTAATTTTTGGCTCCGTACTCTTGCCAAAGCAACTTCAACTGTGCCAAATCCTTGCCAGATAATTGAACGTTAAAATTGTCGTAGAGTGGCAGAGTTGGAAATTGTCGGTTAGCTATGGGGCGGCAGGTTTGGTCATTATGAGCAAAATGATGCTCTTTCACCTTGCCTTTTTTAGCAGTTAGATTACTATTACAGTAAGGGCACTTAAGTGAAGTCTTACCCCTGTTGACATCTTCAATACATATCAAGATACCTTCTTCATTTACACCATATTTCAGCCACATTGTCATACCATTATTGAATAGTTAAAGTTGCTTTTACAAGTGTGCTTCAACTTTTCAAAAATGTATCTATCTTCTGGAGTAGGATAATGTGGGTTTGAAAAATATAATTAAAGATAAAATGTTTGTATTAATTCATACTGCAAAAATTATTAGAGGAAAACTTAAAAACTCAACTTTCTTCTCTGCAAGCCACTACGTGAACGCTTGAATTTAAGGAATGGGAGCGATGCCTACGGCGGTGCGTAGCAAACATAGCATTGCCACACAACGTTTACGCCAGTTTTTAGCCAAAGGTCAGTTTTTATGTTTGAACAACAACCTGAAGATTTACGATTTTATGTTAAACAGTTAGCTACCAAAGCTTTACAAAGTTCAGAGCCATCGGCATGGTTTGAAGTTTTATATGCCGAAGCTAAAGGTGATACAGCAAAAATTCCTTGGGCAAAGTTAACTTCTCACCCTTATCTACAAGATTGGTTGACAAATCATCAACCGTTCACTTCTGGACAAAAGGCGCTAGTTATTGGTTGTGGCTTAGGAGATGATGCCGAAGCTTTAGCTCATCTAGGATTTGAGGTAACTGCTTTTGATATTTCTCCCACAGCGATCGCTTGGTGTCAAGAGCGATTTCCCAATTCGGCTGTCAACTATATAGTTGCAGATTTGTTAGCAATTCCCTCACAATGGCATCAAGCTTTTGACTTTGTTTTTGAATGTCGTAATATTCAAGCTTTGCCGTTGAATGTGCGTTCTTGGGTTATCTCCTGTATTGCTTCCATTGTTGCTCCCGGTGGCACACTTTTGCTGATTACTCGTGTTCGAGATACAGAAGTTGAACCCTCTGGCCCACCTTGGCCATTATCAGAATCGGAACTCAAACAGTTTGAAGGCTTGGGATTACAGCAAGTAGAAAAATTCGTGTTTTTAGAATCTGAGCAAATTGACGTTAAGCAAGTGCGGATTGAATATCAATTAACATCCTCTGAGCGCTAACCGCTTGGGTTCTGGCAGGGGTTTCCTGGGAGGTGTCAGATGAGCTACTCATAGCTCTTTTCAACGGCAGATTAGTAGTTGATTATTATTAATATTAATAGTTATTATTCGGGTTTCCGAACCAATAAATTAGAGTAAACCGTAATTTTTTCTACCTAATTTGGTGCGGTAATCATCAATTATTTGGTGATAATAACCGAATTTACAGGATTTATAAGCATATTTATTATAAATACATAAGCACAAATGCAAGTGCAAAAACGACTAAACAAAAGCTAATTAATGCGAGACAGAGTTATGGTACTAGTTCGTTACAACCCCTGGCAAGAATTGAACGCTTTAGAACGTCACATCAACGGCTTACTTGGAGATACCAGAGTACCATCTGCACGGTTTGAAAAAGGCTTTATCAGAGTTCCTGCTGCTGAGTTGCACGAAACTGATGATGCAATTTATCTCAAGCTAGAACTGCCAGGAATGGAAGCTAAAGACCTAGATATTCAAGTCACCCAAGACGCTGTTCACATTAGTGGAGAGCGCAAGGTCCAAACTCAAACTGAGGAAAAACGTGTTACCAGGAGTGAGTTTCAGTATGGTAAATTTCAACGTGTAATTCCTCTATCGGCTCGAATTCAAAATACTAATGTTACCGCAGATTATAAAGACGGCATTTTGAATTTGACGCTGCCCAAAATTGAGCAAGAAAAAAACAAAGTTGTCAAGGTTAATTTAGAACAGCCTGCTGGCTAATTGGTTGTGATGAAACTAATCTACCTCCAATAATTGATTGAGATAGCTAAGAGCTTGGTTATGAGATTGACCAAGCTCTTTTATAATAATCCCTCTCCTCGCGCTGCCTATGCCGATATTAATACGGTTCGGATAAACTCTTGAGGCTCCTTTGAGCCGACATAGGTTTAACCCCAATTCCGTAATCCTGTTTCCAATTTTGTTATTATATTGGAATCGTAATTATAAACTCAGCTCCTGCTCCTGGTGCTGAGATACACTGAAGTTGCCCTCGATGATTTTTGACGACTATCTGGTAGCTAATTGATAACCCCATACCAATGCCTTTACCCACAGGTTTGGTAGTAAAAAAGGGGTCAAATATATGATTACGTACTTTATCGGTCATTCCTAAACCATTGTCAGCAATGCTAATTATGCACTGATCCTCTTGAACTTGGGTACGAATGCAAATTTTCAGGATTGAGGATTTGGAATCCTCTTTTTCCAGTTCCCAATCCTTAGTCTCAAATCCCTCTTCCAGAGCATCAATGGCATTAGTCAACAGATTCATAAACACCTGATTCATCTGTCCAGCATTACATAAGACCTGTGGCAGGTTGCCATATTCCTGAATAATTTTGATTTCGGGACGTTGTGGTTTACTTTTCAGGCGACTTCGCAGTAGCAGTAAAGTGCTATTAATGCCTTCATGAATATCCACTCGCTTTGTAGTGTCTTCATCTAAACGGGAGAAATTGCGTAAAGATAGGACAATTTGCCGAATGCGTTCAGCGCCGGCTTTCATTGAATCTAGAACTTTGGGTAAATCTTGGTAGAGAAAATCTAAATCAATTTCTTGGATTTGCGTTTCAATCTCTGGTGATAGTGGAGAGTAATGTTCTTGAAACATTTCTACCAAGTGCAGCAAATCTGTGACATATTCACTGGTGTGCTTGATATTTCCATAGATAAAATTGGTGGGATTATTAATTTCGTGAGCAATACCTGCTACTAATTGCCCTAAGCTAGACATTTTTTCAGTTTGAATGAGTTGAGCCTGGGTTTGTTGAAGTTCTAGCAAAACTTTTTCTAACTGCTGTGCTTTTTCTTGGGCAGTTTGGGCAACTAGGCGACTATGTGTGTAAAGTTTTGCTTGGTCAATAGCGATCGCTAATTGAACTGTCACTGCTTGTAGCAATTCTACTTCAGTTTCTTGCCAAGGTCGGAAGCCACTACAGTAACCACAGATTAAAGCGCCAATCTCACCAGATTGAGTGTGTACAGGCAAAGACATAAAAGCGGTGAAACCGAAATCATTTAAAAATTGCTGCATCGTGCGCTCACCATCAGTTTTAAGATCATCGATGCGGATGATTTCTCTGTTTAAGGTTTTTGCTGCAATTATTTCAAATCCTGGATGAGTTGCTTGGGCTGTTAGCAGACTGGGTAAAATAGAATGTTCTACTTCATATACACATTCCCAGTAAGGTACATCAGCGTTTTGCCGATACCAAAAGAAAGCGCAGTAATCAATCTGAAATAAGTTGCGAATTTCCTGTACTGCGGTTTCTAAAATGTAATTGAGTTCTAAAGAAGCTCGAATTTGGCTGGCAAGACGATTGAGTAGTGCTTCCCGTTGAGCGATCGCTCTAAATTTAGCTTCCGATTTCCGGAGGGCGGTTTCTGTACACTGGCGCTGTAGTTCTGCCGTAGCTCGTGCTGCAAAGATGCTGAGAATAGCTTTGGCACGTTCCTCCTGTAATATCGGTTTGGTATCTAATACGCAAAGATGGCCTATGGGTATACCGAATGTATCGACAAGAGGCGTTCCCAGATAACTTTCTGCTTCTAATACGACTAAATCCTTGGCTTGAGGGAAAAATTGCTGTACATTACAGGGGTAAGAACGCATTCCCTCCTGTAACACGACTTCGCAAGGAGTATTAGCTAAGGCATACTCGACGAATGTTTCTGAAAGCTTGTCACCTGCCCAAAATGATAAAACTCTAGCTGTATCGGAGTCTCCAGTGATTCGCTCTGCTAGTATGACGTAGCAGACTCCCAAAGCATTTGCCAAGTGACGTACCAAGACAGGAAAAAATTCTTCGCCTGTGACTGCTGCCGTTCCAGCTACTAGAGCTTGCATTGCTTCCTCTGCTTGTTTGCGCTCAGTGATATCTTGATAAACGCCACGATAACCCAGGTAATTTCCGGATGTATCAAAGAAAGGAACTCCATTAGTTTCTAGAACAAGCAGTTGTCCGTTTTTATGAAGAGTCTTATTTTCAAAATTAATTAGAGGCTGTTTGGAATTGGTTAGAACTTGAAAAATCTTTTGTACTCTGTTTACTTCTACTGGTGGCATCAACTCAAAAGGAGTTTTGCCTAAAACTTCCTCTGGCTCATACCCCAAAATGTCAGCAATTTTTTGGCTTACGTAAGTGTAAACGCCCTTTTGGTTTAACTCCCACACTCCATCATTGGTAGTTTCTACAAGATGACGAAAACGGGACTCACTTTCTCTGAGTGCAATTTCTGCTTGTTTGCGCTTGATGCCGATAGCAATTTCTTGGGCGGCAAATTCTAGCGCATTAAAAACAGATTCCGTCATCATTTGCCGAGAAAACATGGCAATTACGCCTACAGTCTCACCTTCAATAATTAGAGGATAGCCAGCAAAAGCAACCATACCCTCACGCTTCGCCCACTCTTGATTGCTAACGCGGGGATCTGTTAGTACAGAATTAGTCAAATGGGGTTTGCCTTCTTGGGCAATCAAACCAATTTTGAATTGACCAACTGGCACCCGTCTATGAGGCCCGTCAATATGGGTGTACATTCCAGAACTGGCTTGCAACTCTAGGACATTTTCCTGTTTGTTCAGTATCCAGATGCGAGCAAAGGCTGCATTTATATGTTCGACTAACGCTTCGGTGCAGCGACGCATCATATACTCTAACGTTTGACTTTGGGCAAGAGCAGCGTCTACATCGGCACGAAAATTCGCTAATTGCGATCGCTGCGCTAGTTCGTCTTGTGCGTGTTTGCGATCGCTAGTGTCATGGCAAATCCCAACGAAATATAAAAAATTTCCATTAGCATCTTTTATGGCTGATGAGTTGCTTGTATGCCATTGCCAACTTCCATTTTTATGTTTTATCCGATATTCAATTGCATCTTGCTTTTCGCCTGTTGTCAAAACTCTTTGAAAATAATCTGCACAGATTGGTAAATCATCGGGATGCATGAAAGGAGCAAATGATTTTCCTATAAGCTCTTCAAGCTCATGCCCTAATATTTCAGTCCAATTAGGAGAAACATAAGAAAATATTCCTTCAATTGTCAGCGCAAAAATAATGTTATTACTATTTTCTACAATCCTTTGAAAGTCAATACTATCATTTGCTAATGCTGCTTGCTTCTTTTGGGATAAAAAAATTATTATTTGTTGCTCTGATAATGGTAATAGCCTAGCTTCAAAATTGCTATTTTCTTCAATTACAAAATATTCAAATTTTACTAAAGACTTACTTGTTAGTACTTGGGTAATGGCTTGTTGATAACGATTTTTTATGCCAAATGGTAAATAGTCTAGGAAATTTTCACCTATAACTACTTCTGTTAGTTTATTTGTTATCTGTGGATTTTGCAGTTGATAATCTAGGATATTGGCATCAGCATCAATCCGAAAATATAGCTCATTAGTAGATTGGGAAGTTGTTTGATTTTTTGAGACTTCTTGGCGAAAATCTGCTTCAACTTTTTGACATTTATCTGAGTTATCCATCAATGCATCAATTGCCTGCTCGTTTTTTATAGCTTTGTCCATTTATTTAATAAGATATCGCGTTTTTGAAGCACTCATACTTATCTAAATAATATTCATTTTTCATCAAATAATTGTAATTTTAAAGCTCTTTTATGCTAAAACATTAATATAAAAATCTTAGGAAGTTTTCAAAATATTAAGGTATAGTTGATTCAAATAACGTATTTATGATTATTTTATTTTTTTATTAGCGAAAATTATCGAGAAAACTATATCTTTAAGTGTTTATGATAAAAATATAATAAAGTTAATTATGACTTAGCTTGTATCATTAATAAATTTATAATGATATTAATTTAGTTAAAACTTCAAAAGAATGGTAAAATTACTGAAATTATTCAGATTTAGACTTTAGACAAAAGATAAGGGTTCGCTGATAATTTACGCGAACAACGGACTACTAGTTGATGGCGACCCAAACCACAGTGCTACAAAATGGGCAAACCGAAGAGCATTACCCTTTAAAGTCGTGGATTTACCGAAAAACTGGGTTTAAAGCCTCTCTGCGAGACACTGCGCGAACGCTCTTCTAGGGCGACTTTATAGTATAATTATGTCAGTGAGTATAACGTAAAATGCTAGTGCAGCACGGCGTAAATAAGCAGACCATTGAAAAGCCCTAAAGAGGTTATTCCATAAAAGTTTTGACTTTTGACTTTTGACTTCCGCCTTGCGGTACTAGCTGAAACCGCTACTTTTGTCTTTGATTTCAAAAGTTTGTGGTTGATTGACTTTTTTGGTTGATGACTTTGTCCTGGTGTCACATACTTGATTGCGAGATTGATGGTATTTTATTTTTGCACTCCTTTATCCCAATCGTGATACGAGCTATGACACTCAATTTATATTTACTGCGACATGGAGAAACTACTTTTAGTCAAAGTGGTAATTTCTGCGGTGAAACTGATGCGGAGTTAACTTCTGAAGGGATGCAGATGGCATCCGGTTTTGCCGATGTTTATCAAAAATTGAAGTGGGAGGCTGTTTATGTTAGCCCGATGAAGCGCACAATTGCAACTGCCAAGCCATTTTGTGAGGCTATCGGTATGGATATGCAGTTGCGTAACGGACTTAGAGAAGGTAGTTACGGCGAATGGGAAGGGAAGAGTAAATCGTTTGCCCAAGAGAATTATGCAGAAAACTATGTAAATTGGTTAACAGAACCCGCTTGGAATGCACCATTAGGTGGAGAAACTGCGGTAGATATTGCTAACCGTTCTATGCCTGTAATTGCTGAAATTCAAGAAAAACATCCCCAAGGTAATGTTTTAGTAGTTTCCCATAAAGCCACGATTCGGATTATGCTTTGCAGTTTACTGGGGATTGATTTGGGACGCTATCGCTATCGGGTGAATATTTTGGTTGCGTCGGTAAGTATGGTTAAGTTTGACGTTAATGGCCCTTTGTTAGAAATACTAGGCGATCGCCATCATATACCCGATCATATTCGCTCTCGTCCAGGAACATAACATTCCCTACTAAAACACCGAATAATTCTTGATCCTTACGGGTTCGCCAGTCGCTTCAAGTTGGAGAACCCGCCCAATGTGCTGGCTCTCCATGTTCCACACCTTGCACATCTTACAGCAAAGTTTTTGCGCTGGTCGGATGTTTTTTTTATAGGACTTACGCAAAACTATACGTTGTAGGGGCAATACCCTGCGGGAAGCCTTCGGCTACATGAATTGCCCCTACCAGAGAATAAGGCTTTCGACTGTTGTTTGCGTAAGCCCTGTTTTATTTGGAAGTCCCTAATATCATTTTAGCTACTATACATAAAATCATTAATGATGTTAATATCAAGTTGATATTACGTTGTAGGCTTTGTAGGTTTGCAGAGATATCACCAATAAAACTAATTGCTGTCCAGATTACTTAGAAACAACTTGAAAAAGCAGTTTTCTATGAAGTTTACACTTTCCAGAAACTGAGAGAAATTAAGTTGTAACAGTGTTATTGCATTATATTTTAGTGCTAATAACTTGATCATTGATCATTGTTTAATTCTTTGCAAAAGCCCTGTCAATTAGAAAGGAACCTTTTATGGCTTACCATTGAAAAAAGCCCTCTCAGCCTATGCTGAAGAAATTAATCAGCCCCAGCTACTTGCCGTTGGGTTACAACAGCACATATTTAAATCTGTAGACCTAGAGAAATTGTTAAAAGTAGACTTTGTTTGTAACTCCCGACAAAATGGGCGAACTGGAAGTATTATGTGCTGTTATAACTTGCACCATACTATGTGGTCTATCTCTTTAAAGATTTAATGTCTTAATGGCTTGGAATTGTATTTTTTTCGTTAAGAGTTATCCCTTATGTAAGATTTTATAAAATTTACAGGAAAATAAGCATAGACCATTCAAACTTTAAGTTAATCAGTGTAAGCTAAGTAGGTAGGCATAAATAAACCTAACTATGTAACGAAATCTAAAAAGCTTGAAGCTCTATTGCTCGCTTGACTTTGCGGCGATCGCAATAACATAGTTATAAATTTTCCCGCCTACCTACTTAATTATGAAAATATGTTTCTTGTAACCCCATTTTAACCAGTTGCACTAATTCTATTAGAGGAGGTGTAATAAAACATACATAGTTATAAGGGTATATGTTTAAAGAGACTAAACATGACTTGAAAAAGATTGAGTTTAGTAGCTTCTAAGCAAACCAAGCAATATTGTTTAAGTGAGATTTTCATGAAGTAGTAAAATCTCAAAAAGTGATGATGTGCTTTATAGTTTTTATCGTCTCTTTACTCTTTATGTAGCCTGCCCAAAGCCAGCTTTTTAATGCTGGAGGTCACGCGCTGTAGGCTGAATCATACCCTACTAAATTGATTCTAATACCTTGACAAAGCTGTAGATGCTTTGCTTTTAAATTCTTCTTCAACCTCTTACTGAAAGCACGAGTCTTGTGGTGACCGAAAGCACTGCAAGGATTGATGCTTTATAAGCAAAGAAGCTTGGCCAGGCAAGGGTATAGCTCAATATTTTAGCATTCACATCACATTAGTTATTGTCATATCAAGGGTCTGTTACAACGAGTAGCGCTACTTTTCAAATAAAAATACTTTTTATAGAACAATACTCTTTTCTTTCAGGAAGCTTAGGGTTTATCGCAAAATATAAAAGTATCAAACAATACTTATTTCTTCAATTTAGAGCAATAACTAAATTCTGTTTTGGAGGTTAGAAAATGCCAGCCGTGCTTTCTGGGGAACATGTAGGCGAAAAGCTCTTGTACACCTTGGGTGCAAAGCTTTCAGAAAAAGAATTACAAAACTTACTGGCAGCAATGGAAATTGTGGAGCCACCACTAGCAAAGCAGTTTTGGCAATCTGCACAGACTAACCCTGGTATCTACATTATCCTTACAGGTAAAGTCCGACTGTTGGATAGTTCTGAGAATTTAATTACTACCTTTGGTGCATGGTCTATTTTCGGCGAATTGACTCTGTTTCCTGAAGCTGACTTTAGCCCTTATGTAGTCAAAGCTTCGACAAGCTTAAAACTTGGCTATTTCAGACAAGACGTATTGCAAACATTGATAGACAAGTATCCTAATATTCGCGATCGCTTGTTTGCCCGTGCAGAACTTTGGGATTTGCTGTTGTTATGTCGCCAAACCTCACAATTACCGTGCCATACTTCACAAGTAGCAGGGATGCTCCAAGCTTTATCTCTCTTTGAACGACAGTATTTAGAAACTGGCTCTATAACTACGCAAGTATCCCAAGATTCCCAGTTATGGCTATTGTACAGAGGTCAACTGCGGCATTTTGAAGGCCATTTTTTGACACCAGGCACAATCTTGGCCCAACCAAAACAAGGTGATTGGCAGGTAACTCAACCAACAATTGCTTACATTCTGAAAAACGACCATAGGCAAATAGCATTAGAATACTTGCCGGAGTTGGGGAATTGGGGACTGGGGAGTGGGGAGTCGGGAGAGAGGCAATTAATCCCGTCTGTATTAAAGAGTAGGGAAAAAACTTCCCAATCTCCAAAATCCAAAATCATTCCTTTTCCCCAACGAGATCAGCAGTCACAACAACAACCAAAAAAAGCACGTTTTTACTTTCCCAGTCCACAGGTGCAAGTAGGGCATTGGTGGAAACGGCTCACTAAAAGTTATCCCTTCTATGCGCAACAAAGTGCTGCCGATTGTGGCTCTGCTTGCTTGGTCATGATTGGTAACTATTGGGGTAAGCATTTTAGTATCAATCGCCTGCGAGATATGACCAACGTCAACCGCAGTGGCGCATCTCTAAAGGCTATGGCAGCTACAGCAGAAAACCTGGGTTTTGCCACCCGTCCGGTGAAAGCCACTTTTGATAAATTGGTAGAACAACCTTTACCTGCAATTGTCCACTGGGAAGGCAACCACTTCATCGTTGTCTATGAAATCACCAAAAAGCGGGTGATTGTATGTGATCCTGCTCTTGGTCAACGCAGCCTGACAAAAGCTGAATTTCAAGCAGGTTGGAGTGGTTATGCATTGTTACTACAACCTACAGCTTTATTAAAAAATACTAAAAACGAAAGTACAAGCTTTTGGAAATTTTTTGAGTTAATCAAACCTCACTATCGGACACTATTAGAAGTCTTTGTAGCTTCGGTATTAATCCAATTATTTGGACTAGTAACGCCAGTATTCACTCAGTTATTGCTCGATAGAGTACTTGTGCAACGCAGTGTGACAACCTTAAACGCTATTGGTTTAGGGATGATTATTTTTGGGTTATTTGGTGTCGCTGTCAACGCTGTACGACAATATCTTTTATTTCATACTGCTAACCGAATTAGCATCTCCCTATTGGTAGGTTTTATTAAACATACCTTCCGTTTGCCCCTTTCTTATTTCGAGTCGCGTTTTGTTGGGGATATAGTCTCGCGCATTCAAGAAAACCAGAAAATTCAGCAATTTCTTACTGGTCAGACACTCTCCATTTTGCTGGATATGCTGACATTGGTGGTTTATCTGGCCTTGATGTTCTCCTATAGTTGGCGGATGTCATTATTCGTGCTGTGTACTGTACCGCCATTTTTTATCTTGGCGCTGGCTAGCACAAGTATTTTGCGCCGCATCTCCAGAGAAATTTTTAATGCAGGCACTAAAGAACAAAGCTATCTCATAGAATCCCTCAATGGAATTCGTACCGTCCGCTCATTGTCAATTGAACAGACTGTGCGCTGGCGTTGGGAAGAACTGCTGAATGATTTGGTTAAAAAATCCTTTAATGCTCAAATAATTGGTAATCACCTGCAAATTATCAGTGGTGTCATCCAAACTTTTGTAAACACTGCATTGCTGTGGTATGGAGCGACCCAGGTAATTAGTGGTGAACTGACTATTGGACAATTAGTTGCTTTCAATATGTTGGTGGGTAACGTCTTGAGTCCTTTCCAACGGCTATCTATGCTGTGGAATCAATTGCAAGAAATCGTAATTTCCACCGAACGCATAAATGATGTGTTGGAGGCGGAACCAGAAGAAGACTTAGAAACTAAACCCCGGAAGGCGTTGGGTAAGCTGCGTGGTCACATTAGCTTTCATAATGTCACCTTTCGCTATCACTCAGAAAGTGAGACTAACGTCTTAGAAAATCTTAACTTTGAAATTCAACCAGAACAGATGGTTGCAGTTGTGGGGCGCAGTGGTTCTGGAAAAACAACCCTGAGTAAATTGATTTTAGGTTTATATCCACCGACAGATGGCAAACTACTGATTGATGGTCGTGATATCACCAGTGTTTCGTTGCGATCGCTCCGTTCTCAAATCGGTGTTGTAGATCAAGATACTTTTCTCTTTGGTGGGACGATTCGGGAAAACATTGCGATCGCTCATCCAAATGCCTCTTTAGAAGAAATTATTCAAGCAGCAAAATATGCTGGAGCCGATGATTTTATTCAAAAACTACCGATGGGTTACGAATCTGAAATTGGTGAAGGCGGCGGGATGCTTTCTGGTGGACAGCGCCAACGCCTAGCGATCGCTCGTGCTTTGCTCGGAAATCCTCGATTATTACTGTTTGATGAAGCCACCAGCCACCTAGATTCTGAATCAGAACGAATTATTCAAAACAACCTTAAAACAATTCTTCAAGGACGCACAAGTGTAATCATTGCCCATCGCCTCTCTACAGTCCGCAACGCTGACTTGATCCTGGTTCTAGATCAAGGCGTTTTGGTAGAAAGCGGTACTCACGACGAATTAATCGCTAAAAAAGGTCATTATTACTACCTGAATCAACAACAACTGGCTCAAGTTAGTTGAGATTGGGCATTGGTTATTTACTATTCTCCTGTACTCCCCCTGCTCCCTATTCCCCACTCCCCACTCCCTATCTACTGTTATCGGAACTAAAATTATGCCATCTCCCAATAGATCATCCCCACTTCCCCAAGAAAAGCCAGATGAACATCAAAGTTACACACAGCAAGAAGAATCTGTAGAAGTTATTGAGGCAGAAAATAACAATCAAGACTTGTACTACGGTACTGAAGCATTGCTCAATGCCTTACCTCGGATTTGGACTCGTAGTTTGTTGTATGTACTCATAGCCTTTGCTGGTCTGTTCTTACCTTGGGCAACTCTCTCGAAAGTAGATGAAACTGGCAGTGCTAGAGGGCGTATAGAACCAAAAGGCGCAACTCAAAAATTAGATGCTCAAGCTGCTGGAAGTGTTAAAGCAGTTATGGTCAAAGAAGGAGATACAGTCAGAGCTGGCCAGGTTTTAGTAGAACTAGAGTCTGATGTCCTACAAACAGAACTGCAACAATTCCAGAGCAAATTGGAAGGGCTACAAAATCGGCAATCCCAACTGGAATTACTCAAAAATCAACTCCTCATGTCAACTAGTCTCTTAGAGCAACAAAATAAATCCCAAGAATTGGAAAAAATGGCTCAAGTTAATCAGGCAGAGCAAAACCTTGATGCCAAACTGAGTAGCTATAACCTGCAAAAGTTAGAAAAACAAGCATTAGTTAAGCAAGCAGAGCAACAGATTGATACCACCCGCGATGATCAGCGATCGGCTAAAACTCGTCTGAGTATAGATTCCAGGCAAATTGCCCGCTTTAGCAAACTCGTTCAGGATGGTGCAGTTTCTGCAACCCAAATTGATCAACTCAAAAAAGAAGAACAAGAAAGTAAACGACTTTATAGCAGGGCTATATCAGATATTAAACAAGCAAAATTGCGTTTGGCAGAAGAGCTAAATCGTTATCAAGTAACTATCAAGATGTTGGAGTCTGATATCAAACAAGCAAGACTCCGACTGCAAGAAGAACAAAGTAGCTATAAAAGTGTGCTGCAAGCTGGACAACTGGCCGTAATGAAAAATCAGGAACAGCTAAAAGACCTACAGACACAAATAACAGCAGTGCAATCAGAAATGGCTCAGACAAGAAGCCAGATTATATCTATAAGAGTTCAAATACAGCAACGATTGGTGCGATCACCTATTAATGGCGTGATTTTTGAATTACCCACCACTAAACCAGGAGCAGTTGTACAACTCGGTCAAAGGATTGCCCAAATCGCACCCAAGAATGCAGACTTCGTACTCAGAGCTAGTATGCCTAATCAAGATAGTGGTTTTTTGAAGCTAGGAATGCCAGTTAAAGTCAAGTTTGATGCATATCCCTTCCAGGAGTATGGCATCGTGCCAGGGAAAGTTACTTGGATCTCTCCTGACTCGAAAATTACCGAAACACCCCAAGGAAACATCGAAAACTATGAATTAGAAATCATTTTAGAGCAGCAGTATGTCGAAAATGGCAACAAACGTATTCCATTAGGAGCCGGTCAGACAGCAAATGCTGAAGTCATCATTCGCCAACGGCGCGTGATTGATTTTGTTTTAGATCCGTTCAAAAAACTGCAAAAAGGCGGTTTGGAGATTTAGTCAAAGCGATTTGGAATTAGGAAATAGGGCAAAAGGAACCATCAATGCCCCATGCCGAATTCTCTTAGTTATTGGAGATATCGTATTATGCCCCACAGTCTGACAATTTCCAGTTCAGATATCATTCACAGCCTCAAACTTTCCTGTCAGATACCTAATGTAGTAGAGGCAATAGCAGCGCAAAGCATCATTACCGAAGCAGCTCTTGAGCTAGGAATTACAGTCACACCAGAAGAACTACAGCAAGAAGGAGATCGTTTAAGGTTTGCCAAGAAGCTTGTCAAAGCTAAAGAAACCTGGATATGGCTAGAAAAACACCATCTGTCTGTGAATGAGTTTGAAGAATTAGCCTACAACAACATTCTTTGGCAGAAGTTAGCAAATCATCTATTTTCTACTCAACTCGAAAAGCACTTTTATGAACACCAACTAGATTATGTCGCCGCTGTTACCTACGAAGTTGTCTTCGAGGATCGAGACTTGGCTTTAGAACTTTTTTATGCGCTCGAAGAAGAAGAAATCAATTTCCCTGAAATTGCTCGCTTATATATTCCAGAACCAGAACTCCGCCGTGCTTATGGATATCAAGGACTCCGATACCGCAAAGATTTTCGTCCAGAGATTGCAGCAGCTGTATTTGCTGCTGTACCGCCACAATCTCTCAAACCGATTACGACTCCCAAGGGGGTGCATTTAATTTGGGTAGAAGAAGTCATTCAACCCCAACTAGATGAACAGTTGCGCCAAAAAATCATTGCAGAATCATTTTCTGATTGGTTAAAACAACAAATCAACGCAATGAAAATTGTTATTCAGATAGACTCAGATTCAAATGTGCGATCGCAGGAGGAATTGCTAAATATGTCATTCAACAAAACTAAATAGGCTCTTGGATTTTCCTGACTAAAGGTAGTTGCATCTAGTTTTCATAAATGTTATAGATGCTAGCATTGTTGGTTTAAAATTTAATAAACTTTTATCTTTAGTATTTTGTGAATATATCCACATTTTGCTAATTTGGTGCTTTAAAAGATTAAATTTAATCGCTATAAGCCTTGCTAGACAGTAGCTAACAATTATTACTGTCTACAATTATCTTGCTTTTTTTAATTCTAGCTAATGCTATATATGCTCATTTTTAAATCTAAATACATTAGTTTTTTAAATCAAAGTTTTGTCCGAGAAGATTGACTTTTAAATAAATAAACTATATTATTTTTATAGCCAATAAAAGATTGGCTAAACAAAGATTCCTAAAAGCAACTTACACATTTGCAGGAGAAACTCAAATGATTATTTCTGATCTAAACTACTTGGAAAACACCTCTGAAGAAATTCTTGGTGGTCGTGGTACTAACATCAAAAACTTCTTCTTTACAGATAAGGTAGTTAGAGCTGATGTTAATGAGAAATTCGTCAAGACAATTGACACTAACTTGGGTGGTATCGAAGGAAACGTTGCTGAATTAGTTGTTAGTGCTGATGCTACTGGCAACAGAACCTTCACCAGCGTCATTGGTGGTGTTCAAACCGAAGACAATCGCTCTGAGACTTTCGTTAACGCTATTTCTGCTACCGTTCGTACTCCTGGAACTTAATCCAACTGGATTAATTAAGCTGAAGCCTAAAAAGAAAAGCAGGTTAAAGGGAGTATGAAAACCAACACTCCATAGCAATTGTTTTGTTGGGTTCTCTTGTACTCTATTCAACCTACTGTTAGATGTTCAAAAATTGCTGAAAACTATAAGCTAAGATAGTTTTCAGCAGTTTTCTAAATATAACTCAATCTTAACACAGTTAATTAGACAGTTGCAAGACTTACCTCTTTCATGCAACGTAATATCTGTTTGTTAATGTTAGGAAGCCTTTTGTCAAGCCAAGTAATGTTTAGCGTAGCGCTTGTAAAGTTCAGCATCTAACAAGTGCCATACTTGAGCTTTAATATCATAACTATCAGTCAAAGGAGAGGAAAGAGGACAGGGTGTACAAAGCTTGGGGGAGAACCCCATAAATAAATTTATTGGCTTTGAAAGCTTGGACGCATTATTTCTTGTCCTATGCATCTTGAAATAAATATTTAACATTAAGCATAAATAAATTTATTTGCTCTGCAACCCTCTATTGCTGGGAAATTACAGCATCTTCTCCCCTGCTTCCTGCTCCCCTGCCTCTCAGAGCAAGTCGGTATTGCATATCTAGCAGTATCAAGAGGAAATCTAATGAGCAGTATTTTTGTCACAGCTCTGTCCTACGTCAATACAAGTGGTGCTGGCGGTAGCATGAACCTCACGATTGGTTCTCCTACAGGTTTCACAATTAGCACGAGTGAAGAAATTTTCGTACCCGGAGCAAGCTCCAATAGAAGTACCGTGTTAACCATGAATTCCTACACTGGAGATAACACGAACGATTTGCTATTAGGAGGTCAAGATAACGGTACTTTCGTTAGCAACTTAGACACTGATACACCTACTAGAGGTACTAATCGCAGTTTATTTCTAGGTACAGCAACAAATTCTGCTTCTGGGCGTGTTAATGTCATCACTGATTTAGGTGATGGGATTGAGATAGTAGCAAATAATAATAACTTGTCAAGCAACTTCGGATTTACAGGCTTCAATTTGATAGGTGATAGTTTCCTGTGAAGGGCTAATTTAGCCTATTTCTAGGAAAATTTTTACGAATCGTTTTTGGGGGAAACAATAATTTAGTAATGAACCTAACGCTCAAAAATAGCTAATCTGAGGATGTTTTAAAAGTCCTATTGTTGATATCAAAAGGTTTTAGTTCCTCTTAAGTTTCCCTTTTTAAAGCCAACTTTAATTTCGATTTATCCCTTAAAAAGTGGGTTTCTACGCCACTTCCTTCAACACAACGGAGTGGCTTCCCATGACTGACTGGCATGGGTTAGGGGGATCAAGAAGGTGTCTAAAATCACAGCAAAATACTTTTAAAACATCCTCTTAGGAGGATTACCCACTGCACATTGGCAACTTCAATCAAGAATTTGTGAGGAAAAAACATGGCAATCATAGAAAGAAATGACGGGAACAATATAGAAAACAATAATGCTGATAAGATCGCGAATCTTTTTAGTCGTAGTAACGATATCTTGACCGGGAGAGATCGTAATAACAATACATCTGGAAGTGGGAGTAGTTTATTACGAGGAACTAACGGCAACGATCTATTAAATGTCCCAGGAGGAAACACTAATACTAAGGGTTACACAATTTTTGGTCTTGGTGGTAATGATACTTTGACTGGGGGAGGCGGTAAAGACAAGATATCTACAGGTATCAGTGGTAATTCCCTAGTGAATGGGGGAGATGGGAATGACATCTTGTCTGGCAACCTTGGTGACGATACCCTGAATGGGAATAGCGGTAATGATGTCCTGAGTGGAAGTCTTGGTGATGACATCCTTAATGGGGGTAGCGGTAATGATCAGCTAAGTGGAAGTATCGGCAATGACGCCCTTAATGGAGGACTCGGCAATGATACTCTCACCGGAAGTGAAGGGGATGACTTGGTTTTTGGGGATGCTGACAATGACACCCTCACAGGAAATAATGGTAGTGACGTAATATTTGGGGGCGATGGTAATGATTTTTTGCTTGGAGGTACTAACGGATCTCCAGATGCTCCTGAAGGATTCTTTGAAGACTTTCTCGTAGGCGGTGCTGGTAGTGACACTCTGAATGGATTTGGCGGTGGTACAGGAACATCATTTGAGAGAGATCAGTTAATAGGTGGCGGTGCAGCTGATAGAAGCGGCACCGTCACAGATTTTTCTGGCGACGGCGTGAAAGATGTATTTGTACTTGGGGATACCAATGGCGCTTTTTATACAGCTGCTGGCAACAACGACTATGCTCTTATTTTGGGCTTTGAGAAGGGTATTGATGAGTTGCAACTTAGTCCATCTGTAACTTATCAACTTCAAACAGTCTCTCAGATAACTCAGCTTGATACTTTGGTTTTCGCCAAACTTCCTGGCGGTAATGAGCTAATTGCGATTGTAGCAAACGTTAACTTGATTAACTAGATATAGCTCATAACCAATAGGGAAGAAAATTAACAATACCGCCCTGCTTAAACCAAGAATATAAATAATATTTAAGCAGTGCAGATAATAGGAAAATTTACAACTTTGCGAGACAAAAAATATGGCAACTTTCCAAGGAACTAACGCCAATGATACTCTCAATGGAGGTAGCGGTAACGATAGCCTTAATGGAGTTCTTGGTGATGACTTGCTTTTTGGGAATGCTGGCAATGACACCATCAACGGAGATCAGGGTAGTGACGTAATCTTTGGTGGCAATGGTAATGATAATCTGATTGGAGGCCGTAGCGGATCTCCAAATGCTCCTGAAGGATTCTTTGAAGACTTTCTCGTAGGAGGGGCTGGTAGTGACACTCTCAATGGATTTAGCCCTAACAGAGGAACATCATTTGAGAGAGATCAGTTAATAGGTGGCGGTGCAGTTGACAATAAGGGCGACGTTACAAATATTTCTGGCGATGGCGTCAAAGATGTATTTGTGCTTGGGGATGCGAATGGCTCTTATTATACAGCTGCTGACGATAATGACTATGCTACTATTTTGGGTTTTGAGAAGGGTATTGATCAGTTGGCACTTAGTCCAGCAGTGACTTATAAACTTGAAAGTAAATCTCAGATAACTGAGCTTGATACTTTGATTTTCGCCCAACTTCCTAACGGCAATGACCTAATTGCGATTGTAGCAAACGTTGACCTGACAAGATAGGTATACCTCATCATCAATAGAAGATGAAATTAACAATACCTTGTTTGTGTCCAAGAATAATTTTAGATGCGATCGCCCTGGATAATCGACATTACTGCTTAAATTATGAGATCGTACGATTGCTACGCCTAATTCCACAAAATAGGATTGCTACACTCATACATCTTTGTAGACAAAGTACTTAACAGGATAAACAGAAAATATTATGCGGCCACAAACACAATTTCTACAGCCAATTGTAGATAAAATTCCTAATCCCAACCCTAACTTTGTTAAGGCTACAGGGGTTGCTTCTTTCTCAAAATATAGTCAAAAGCCTTCAGGAACTTTGACTACCACTCAAGTAAAGACGTTGGTTGAAAGTGGCGTTGCTACTGCTACGGTTCAAGCCGGATCTGTTTTTAATACCGACCCGACTTTTTCTTCACTCTTTAGTGACGTTACTGGCATTGGATTAGATGGTTCTTTCACAGGAAGTGCCAGTAGTAAAATGGAAGTGATTGGTAGTTTTGAAGTTGCTGCTAAAAAAACCTTCTCTTTCGATTTCTTTGCAGATTTAACACTAACAGCTAAAGAAATTGAAAATTCTGCTGTTGAATATAACCAGGCTAAGGGTAAAATTGGGTTCTTGGCACTAGATACCACAAATCCTGATAAACCTAAGGTATTAGATTATTTCGGTATCCAAGGTACGTTAATTTCCTCTGAGCATATTGCTGATTTGGAATATAGCAAGAGTAGTAATATTACTATTAAGAGTCGTCCGCAAACTACTGATATTGACGGCGATAATGGAAAGGACTCCCTCATAGGAAAGGCGGTTGGTAGTTATCAAAAAACCTTTAATCGTAACACCAACATAACGCTAGTAGAGATGAATGTTAGTAATATTACTTTTTTAGGAGATACTTTAATCAACAATTTAGGTGAAAATGTTATTTATGGCACGGTTGGAAAAGATAATCTTAAAGGAAGTAGCAGTGGAAACAAAATTTATGCCAGTTTAGGGAATGACAAGGTAGATGGAGGGAAAGGCAATGACATCCTCGAAGGCGGCCAAGGGAATGATACTCTAAATGGAGGCGAAGGCAATGATAGTTTAAATGGCGGTTCGGGTGATGATGTTCTGATTGGTGGTGAGGGAAATGATGTTTTAGTTGGTGGCGACGGCTATGACAAATTTGTTTTCAATGGTGGCGATGGTGGCGATAGCTTGTTGACAGATCAGCTTGCTGGCGTACAAGATTTATTAGTTAGTCTCGGTGTTGATAATATTGTCAACGTTAGCGATAGCTTGTTGAAAGGTAAGGTTAGTATCAATAGCTCGTTCGAAGAAGAGTTTGATGTCATTCAAGATTTTCAAGTTGGTATCGATAAGCTTGAATTTAAAGGTTGGGATGATATTAAAGCTGACAGTTGGTTAAATGAGATGTTTTCTCAAGGAAATATAAGTGATACTAATGATGGACTCATTTTAAATTTTAATGCTGGAGAAATTCAACAAACATTATTGCTATCAGGTGTAAATTCTAAGCAGTTTAGTTCTGGGTCACTCATATTTTCTTAGAGTAATTTATTAAATTTGTAATACCTGTTTGCTATAGTTTTTAGACATTGAATATGGGTTGCGATCGCTAATCTATAGCGAAACCTTCATTTTTTGTTTAAAATCTAGCTAATCTTGCCATTCTCAAAAACCAAATATCTACATACCGATAGATATTGGTTCATCGTTCTTTGCCGCTTTTGCGAGTAAGTAACTGACTTCTTCATCAGTAGTTTGGGGAAAGTTTTCGTACCAAAGACCAACACTTTGGAAAGGGCTAGGTGCGGATACAGAAACTATTTTGTCTACCTCAGCTTCTAACTCATGGCAAGTTTCGGGTGCGGCCACAGGCACAGCAATCACAATTTGAGCAGGTTGCTGTTTTCGCACAGCCACAACAGCAGCCCACATAGTTGCACCCGTCGCTAAACCATCATCTACTAAAATTACCGTGCGTCCTTGTAAATCTTTTAATGGGCGATTTTTGCGATAAAGCCGTTCCCGTCGCTCTAACTCTCGTTCTTCTTGCACCGCCACCTTGGCAATTACTTCGTCGGATATCTTCACCAGACTGATAATATATTTATTAACTATTCGCACACCACCAGAAGCGATCGCTCCCATAGCTAATTCCTCTTGCTCAGGCACACCCAATTTACGTACTACCAAAACATCTAAGGGAGCATTTAATGCTTTGGCAACCTCAAAGGCAACGGGTACGCCACCCCTCGGTAGCCCTAATACCAGAACATCTGGGCGGTTAGCATAAACGCCTAACTCCTTAGCCAAAATTTGACCCGCAAACCTCCGGTCTTTGAATAGCATGGTACGGCATTCCTGATTAATTGCAAACAAATTAAGTATTTACACGTATTCGCTTTGGCTGCCCACCTCAAACAATTGCAGATATTCTAATCTTAGAAAGCTAAAAATTCGGGCGTTGCATAATGGAGGGATGAATTGAGGTCTTCTACTGTGCATTGTCCATACTGCAAGTCTACGAGGATTAGAAAAAATGGTAAACGCCGAGGTAAACAAAATCACTTTTGCGTCACCTGCGATCGCCAATTTATAGATATCTATAGTCCCCCAAAAGGATACTCAAATGAGATCAAAAACGAATGTTTAAAAGCATACGTTAACGGTGCAGGAT